>NZ_AQRC01000010.1 GCF_000737065.1 Thioclava atlantica
CGGTACTGATATCCCAGGTGCCACCGCGCGGGGCCGGAATGCCATCGCCGTTCAGCCGCTTGACGATCGCCTGCGTCGAATGCCCGTCCGCAAACTCGCGAAAGATGCGGCGCACGATCTCCGCCTCGTCGGGGTCGATCTCGCGGTTGAGCCCGTCGTCGCCGTCACGCTTGCGGTAGCCGTATGCGCTCGTGTGAAGCCGCTTCCGGGTGCCTGCACGACGATTTGTCAACAAGCCGTGATACCAAAGGTTTCCCTCGATATAAGCGGGAATATAAGGGCACCTGCCTTATTGAAGAAATGTTGCCCGATGTGGCGGCGAGGGAGCAACTGCTCGAATACTTTTTCTCTAACCATTCGCGCGCCATGCAGGTGCTTGAAGCCGTTGGCGTATTCTGTTTCCGGTGGTCGATGGACATTGACCTTGTCGGCTCAGAGACGGCGAAGACCATTCTATTTGATCGACTGGGGTTGCCCGCCGCGGAACGTTCATCTGAAGGCATTCTAGTTAATCGCAGAAAGCAACTGAAACGTCAGGACTCCGTCCTTGGGACGACCAGGGAGCTACAACCACGAGGGCTTCCCAATTCATACAAGAGGATAAGGCGCGGCCTGCCGGAACTGGTAAAGCAATCCATGGCGTAGGTTTTTTCTAGGCGTCGACCTTTCCTGCAAGAATTTGCCCAAAGCTTCACCCTGCGCAGTTTTCAAGCTGGCTGCGACTGACTATGCAAAGTCCGCTTTCCTATGCATAGTTACTGTTCGTGACCGGCGCAGCGAACGACCGCTCTCCACCCTTTGTGACTGAGCCTCCCGTAGTCGCCTAGCCGTCCCCGACACCCGCCTTGCAGGCACCCTCTAAGTAGATACCGGGGGAAATTCACAGCGATTTTTGCGCTGAATGACATGAACCCATTTCGATCTCACAAACACGGAGATCGACTATGTCATCAGCACCCAAAACCTACTACCCAATCGTCATGCGCATGCAGGGCATGCACCCCCGTAATCTCGCCGGTTACGAGAAGCACCGGACGCGCAGTGGGGGTGATCACGGCCATTGTGACAGCAGCCTGATGGCGCAAAACCGGCGCCTGATCGGCTCGGAAACCTGGGCACAAGATGCTTGGGACGAGATTCAAGACATGCGCCATGCGAACCATCTCCTCGAACTCGAGCAGTTGCGCCGTCGACGCCGGAAAACGGAGCTTAAGAATGCGCTTTTCCGCGGGCCGCGCGACCCTTGGCGCGCAACCCGGCACGGTCCGCTGCGCGAAATCATTCTGACCGTAAACAAAAAATGGTTCGATGAAGATCTGACAGAGTTTCTTGGAGAAAGCGGCCCGACGCGAGAAATGCAATTCGAGACTCGGGCCAAGGAGTGGCTCTTGACCAACTTCGGCGACGACTGCGTTCATGCACGCGCCGACCTCGACGAAACAGCGTATCATATCCACGCTGTGATCATTCCCCGCGCAGTGACAGCGGATGGTCGGCGTATGCTGCAGCCGGCGGTCCATCCGCTGATCCGCAGTTACGAGAAAGCGCAAGATAGCGTTGGTGAATGGTTCGCGGCGATTGGGCTCCGGCGCGGCGAGCGTCGCAAGCAAGCCCTGCGGGAGGCCCTTAAGCACAACAGGAAAGTCCGCGAAGCGCGCGCGAATGGGACGGTCGATCCTGGAGCCGAGGTCGCGTTGCCAGAACATCGCGATCACGTCAGCCCAAGAAGATGGCGCGAGAGCCAGGAGATTGAACTCGCCACTCGCGACAAGGTGGTGAAGAAGGCCGAGGAAACCCTCGCTGCCGAAAAATCGGCGCTCGCAGATCAAGAGCGTACCGTCACGCAGCAGCAACAAGACGCACAGTCAGTGCTCGAAGTCGCCGCTGCGGTGGCCGATGGCTACGTGGATATCGTGTCCGATTTGAACGAGACGGCGCGACAGGACACTCAAGCCGATACGGCATTGCCGGTGCAGACCCTTTTTGGGCGCGCGCTCGAGGTTCTCCGACAACGAGCACGCAAAGAAGCACGCGCCGAACTCGCAGATGAGTTCGCGCAGATTGCCGCGGCGGACGCAGCGCTTCTCGAGATCGCGAAAACGCTGCCCGACAAAGCCCGGCAGCGTCTCGCTCAAGCGCGCAGATCGCTTTCGTTGCCGCTGAATGCGCTTCGCCGCCGCTTGTCGCGCGTCCACTCGAACGACACCGATCGAGGCCCGGATGAGAAAACCTAAAAAAGTTCGCGAATTCGATTTCCGCGCTCAGCGCGATGAACCCACCTCATCATCAGCGGCCAAGAAGCTTCGCGACAGGCGCGAGGCGGACGCTGCAATGACCGCCACGAAAGGATTGGACCACATGGCACAGAAAAACCGACATCCCGTCATCGACTGGAACCGCATGACCGACCGCCAACGGCAAATGAAAGCCCGCGCCGAAAACCTCACCGCACAGATTGCTGTCGACCAGCACCGGGAACATGACCGCGCGAACAAAGCGCTCTTCGCAAGCCTCGAGAGCGTCTTGGCCCAGCTGGCGGGTACCCCCAAGGCAGTCGAATTTTTCCGCCTGTTCAGCGAAACCGCCACGCTGGCGAACGCCAAGCGGATTGCAAACCACCCCGACTGCCCGAGCGTCGTGCGCGACGAGATCGCGCAGCGGATCGAAAAGACTGCCGCTACCCGTGGCAACGAAGGCGTTGCACGCGCTGCGCTCGGGAAATCGGACCATGCCGGCGAAGACTGACCGGCATTAGATCACCCAACACGAACATGAGAAGGGCGCGGTGCAATCCGCGCCCTTTCTCGTTATCACGGGCTACTCATTGGCTGGGCAGCGATCGAAATGCACCGGCGCAGTCCGGTGCGATCAGCCAATTGAGCACCGCAGAGGCACTCCGCTGACAACTATCGGTCGGGTTAGGCCCCCTGCCCCGTTCAGGCCTCCAGCTCGGTGTCCCAGTAGAGGAAGTCCATCCAGCTCTCGTGCAGGTAGCCGGGCGGGAAGCGGCGGCCGATGCGCAGCATGTCCTCGGGCGCGGGCTGGCGTGCGGGTTTGAGCAGTTTCAGCCCGCAGCGATCGAGGGGCTTGTTCGCCTTCTTGAGGTTGCACGGCGCGCAGGCAGCCACCACGTTCTCCCAGCTGGTGATCCCGCCGCGCGAGCGCGGAATGACGTGGTCGAAGGTCAGATCGCCCTTGGCGCCGCAATACTGGCAGCGGAATTCGTCCCTCAGAAAAAGATTGAAGCGCGTGAAAGCCACGCGCTTCTGGGGTCGGACATATTCTTTCAGGACGACGACGGAGGGGATCTTGAAGGCCTGCCTCTGGCTGCGCACCACATCGTCATATTCGGCGAGTATCGTGACCCGGTCGAGGAAGACCGCCTTGATCGCCTCCTGCCAGGGCCAGAGCGAAAGCGGATAATAGGAAAGCGGTCGGAAATCTGCGTTGAGCACGAGCGCGGGGTAATTTCTCAGCGCCGCGGGTTCACGGGTGAATTGCGTTCGAAAATCGGTCCTGTCGCACTCGTCCAGCATGAGTGACTCCGTCCTCGCCCTGTTGCCGCCTCTGGCCCAGGGGCGGGGGACCGCCCCTGCCTGAAATTAACTATATATGGCGTTCGCGATCTGGCAAGCCTCTTGATGTCGCAAAATTCTGCCCTGCGGCATGGCTAGCAAAGCGGTATGACAGGGAAATGACGGATCAGCCGGGAAGCTTGTCGCGCAGGAAGGCCAGCGCCACCGAGAGACCGTCGGGCGCGATCCCGTGGCCCGTCCCCTTCATCACATGGGCATAGGTATCGAACCCGGCCGAGACCAGCGCGTCGCCCGCCTTGCCCATATCCGCGAAGGGCACGACCGGGTCCTGATCGCCATGCACGAGCAGGACGGGGGGCTTGCTCAGTGCCTCCGCGCCGAGCGCCTCGGGGCGCAGCAGCCGTCCGGAGAAGGCGACGAGCCCGGCAACGGGTTCGGGCCGACGCGGCAGAACCTCGAGCGCCATCATCGTGCCCTGGGAAAACCCGATCACCGCGAGATTGGCGGGCGCGAGGTCCTCCTGTGCGAGGAGCCCGTCGAAAAAGGCGTCGAGATCCGCCGCGGCCTGGCGCAGCCCTTCCGCCGATTCCGCCTCGCTGGAATTGTCGAGCCAGGGGATCGGGAACCATTGCCGCCCATAGGGCGCGGCGCGGCAGGCCTCGGGAGCGTCGGGGGCGACGAAGAGCGTGTCGGGCATGTGCGGGGCGAGCGGGTCGGCCAGCCCCAGCAGGTCCGCCCCATCCGCACCATAGCCATGCAGGAAAACTACGGCCGATTTGACCTTCCCCGATTCCGGCGCCTTGCGGCCGGCCTCCAGCGCGCGCGTCATGGCGCCACTCCTTCTCGTTGCTTGCAGGCCGCGTAATAGGCCCAGAGCCCGCGCGCGGCAACCGCGCGCCAGGGCGACCAGGCGGCCGAAATCTCGTTGAACGCCTTGCGCTTGGGCCGCTCGGGGAGGCCGAGAAGAAGCCGCGCCCCTTCGGCGAGCGCCAGATCGTCCACGGCGAAGACATCGGCGCGCCCGAGCGCGAAGATCAGGTACATCTCGACCGTCCAGCGCCCGATGCCGGGGATCGGAAGCAGCGCGGCGATCACGTCTTCGTCAGGCAGGCTGCGAAGCCCGTCGAAATCGACGCCCGATCCGGCGAGCGCCTGAAGATAGCGCACCTTCTGGCGCGAGAGGCCGCAGCCGCGCAGGGCCTCTTCCGAGGCTGCCGCGATCGCCGCGGGCTCGGCGAAGCCGGCATCGATCACCTTGGCGCGGATCGAATTGGCCGCCGCCACCGAGACCTGCTGGCCGATGATCGCATCGCGCAGGGCGGCGAACCCGTCCTCGCGACGGCGCAGCGGCCAGGGTCCGGTCAGCTCGCATACCTGCGCGAACCGCGGTTCGGCGCGACAGAGCCACTCGGTGCCTTCCGCGATGTCGTCTTCGCAAGTGATGATACGTCCGACCATGTGCCGCACCCTGCCCCATCGCGCGCGCGCTTGCCAGCCCCCTTCGCTCGGGCTAGCAAGCATTCATGAGCGATATCACCGCCCCTCTGGCCCCGCGCGAAAAACGCAACACGATCATCCTGGTCCTCGCCCAGGCGATCCTCGGCGCGCAGATGCCGATGATCTTCACCGTGGGCGGTCTGGCGGGTCAGATGCTCGCGCCCAATGCCTGTTTCGCGACCCTGCCGATCTCGATGATCGTGCTGGGCTCGGTCCTCTCCGCCCAGCCGCTCTCGGAATTCATGGCCGCGCGCGGACGGCGCGCAGGTTTCATCCTCGCGAATGGCTTCGGGGCGACGGGGGCGGCGATCGCGGCCTATGCGCTCTATATCGGCTCCTTCTGGCTCTTCATGCTGGGGTCGCTGCTGACGGGCACCTACATGTCGGCGCAAGGGTTCTACCGCTTCGCCGCGACCGACACGGCAAGCCCCGAGTTCCAGCCCAAGGCGATCTCCTATGTGCTGGCCGGGGGCCTCTTCGCGGCGATCCTCGGCCCGCAACTGGTGAAGCTCACGAGCCAGGCGATGCTGGTTCCCTTCCTCGCGACCTATCTCGCGATCATCGCGATCAACGCGCTCGGGCCGTTCCTCTTCGCCTTCCTCGACATTCCCGCCCCGGGCCGGCGCGACAAGAGCGCCCCGCTTCAGGGACGCACACGGCGCGAATTGCTGCGCGATCCGGTGATCGTGGTGGCGATGATCTGTGCGATGGTGTCCTACGCACTGATGAACCTCGTGATGACCTCGACCCCGCTCGCCGTGGTCGGCTGCGGTTTCGAACAGGGGGACGCGGCCAATATCGTCTCGGCCCATGTGCTCGCGATGTATATCCCGAGCTTCTTCACCGGCCATCTGATCGCGCGTTTCGGCAAGCAGACGATCGTGGGACTGGGCCTCGTGATCCTCGCAGGCGCGGGCGCCGTGGCTCTGACCGGGGTGGAACTCGACAAGTTCTACCTCGCGCTGATCCTGCTCGGCCTGGGCTGGAATTTCGGCTTCATCGGCGCGACCGCGATGCTCGCCTCGGCGCATACGCCCGAGGAACGCGGCCATGTTCAGGGAATGAACGATTTCGTGGTCTTCGGCGGCGTCTTCCTCGCCTCGCTCTCGTCCGGCGGGTTGATGAACTGCCTCGAGGGCGGCAATGCGCAGGCGGGCTGGCAGGCGGTCAATATCGCCATGCTGCCTTTCCTGACGCTCGCAGGCGGCGCGCTGATCTGGCTGACGATGCGCCCCAAGGATACCCGCTGAAGGGGGCTCCGCCCCCGCGGCTGCGCCGCTCCCCCGGGGTATTTTCGACTAGATGAAGCGACGCGGTTCGCCGTCGGGCCTCATCAAATATCCCGGGGCGTGAATTCGCGTTCGCGAAGAGAGGGGCAGCGCCCCTCTGTCCCGCACTGGGGGCCGGAGAACGCTCAGGCGAGCTTGGCGATGCGCTCCTCGAGCACGTCGAAGGGCACGCCGGGCTCGTCCTTGGCGCAGCGGATGACGAGCGAGGTCTTGACGCTCGCGACATTCTCGGCCGCTGTCAGTTCACCGGTCAGGAAGCTCTGGAAGCTCGACAGGTCGGGCGCCACGCATTTGAGCACGAAATCGATCTCGCCATTGAGCATGTGGCATTCGCGCACGAGCGGCCAGGCCCGGCAGCGCGCCTCGAAGGCCGAGAGATCCGACTCGGCCTGGCTGTGCAGCCGCACCATCGCGAAGACCTGCACTTCAAAACCCAGTTCGCGGGGATTCACATCGGCATGGTAGCCACGAATGTACCCGGCTTCTTCCAGCGTGCGGACCCGGCGCAGGCAGGGCGGCGCCGAGATCCCCACCCGCTTGGCGAGTTCGACATTCGTCATCCGGCCGTCCGCCTGAAGCTCGGCGAGAATCTTGCGGTCGATGTCGTCGAGCCGGGAAGTGGGCATCTTGAAATAATCCTTCGTGACTTGCTGCGGAACTTACCTGCGGGAGAGAGGATGCGCAATAATATTTCGCAAGCCTCTCCGCAAGGGCAATTCGCGGGGTATCGGAGGGGGTTTTCGCCGGAGCGGGAGCCGACTATATCCGACAGGCGCAATCTGAAGGAGACGGGGATGTCCGAGACGAAGAAAACCAAGGTTCTGATCATCGGTTCGGGCCCGGCGGGCTACACCGCGGCGGTCTACGCCTCGCGCGCGATGCTCGAGCCGGTGCTGGTGCAGGGCATCCAGCCGGGCGGGCAGCTCACGATCACCACCGAGGTCGAGAACTGGCCGGGCGAATCCGAGATCCAGGGCCCCGACCTGATGGTGAAGATGGAAGAGCACGCCCGCGCGATGGGCACCGAGATCATCATGGACACGATCACCGATCTCGACGTCTCCAAACGCCCCTTCGTGGCCACCGGCGATTCGGGCACGCGTTACGAGGCCTCCGCGGTGATCCTCGCCACCGGCGCGCAGGCGAAGTGGCTCGAGATCCCGTCGGAAGAGAAATTCAAGGGCTTCGGCGTCTCGGCCTGCGCGACCTGCGACGGGTTCTTCTATCGCGGCAAGGAAGTGGTGGTGATCGGCGGCGGAAACACCGCGGTCGAAGAGGCGCTTTTCCTGACCAATTTCGCCTCCAAGGTCACGCTGATCCATCGCCGCGACACGCTGCGCTCGGAGAAGATCCTGCAAGAGCGGCTGTTCAAGAACCCGAAGGTCGAGATCGAGTGGAACCACACGGTCGAGGAGATCCTCGGCACGGAAGCGCCTTTGGGCGTGACCGGCGTGCGGGTGAAATCGACCGTGGACGGGTCGGAGAAGGTGATCCCCTGTGACGGGTTCTTCGTGGCGATCGGCCATGCGCCGGCCTCCGAACTGGTCAAGGACAGTCTCAAGATGCAGCAAGGCGGCTATGTCTGGGTCGAGCCGGGCTCGACCCGCACCTCGGTGCCGGGCGTCTTCGCCGCGGGCGACCTGACCGATCACACCTATCGTCAGGCGGTGACCTCGGCCGGCATGGGCTGCATGGCCGCGCTCGATGCCGAGCGCTGGCTGGCCGAGCAGGGCGAGGCCGAGTGATCCCATATCAGGGCACGGTCTGGCGGATCCTCTCTGCCGACCGCGCAGGCAATGCATGTGAACCGGCCCGCCATCCGGAGGGCCGGTTTCATCATTCCGGGCAGGTGGCGCTTTACGCCTCGCCGAGCGCGGAAGGGGCCGCTGTCGCCCTGCGCCGCTATGTAGGCGTGGGCGATCCGCCGCGGGTGATCGTGCCCCTGCAGATCAGGGCAGAGATCATGGCAGGCCTGCGCGACACGCCAGACCAGGCTGCGGCCTCGGTGGTCTGGCAGGATATGCGCGCGACTGGCGTGCCCTCGCCCACCTGGACCTTCTCGGACCGGGTGCGGGCCAGTGGCGCTCAGGGGCTGATCTATGCCTCGCGCAGCCGGCCGGATCTGAGCCATCTCGTGCTGTTCGACGTCTCGCCCCGAACGGTGCAGCAGGCAGGCCCCGCCGACCCCTGGCATCCGCCCTACCTCGTCCCGTCTGCGTGAGCGGTCACTGATCTGTCGCGCACGCCCTCTAGCTTTGAGCGAGCTGGAGGAAATCATCATGCGCTGGCGCGGGGTCAATCACGTCGAATTCTCGGTACTCGACTACGAGAACTCCATCGCCTTCTACGATGCGATGTTCGGCTGGCTCGGCTATCGCAGTTTCTGGACGCTCGATATCGGCTATCGCTCGACCTATTACATGGCGCGCTTCCCGATGCCGCATTCCTATATCGGCATCCAGCCCGCGCGCTCGGGCGGGAAACTGGATCACGAGGCGCGGGCGGTGGGCATCCATCACGTCGCACTCTGGGCGCGCTCGCGGGCCGAGGTCGATGCGTTTCACCGTGACTTCCTGATCCCGCGCGGGCTACCGGTGACGGACGCGCCGCAGGAATATTCCGTCTATGCGCCGGGCTATTACGCGGTGTTCTTCGACGATCCGATCAACGGGATTCACTGGGAGCTGGCGCATATTCCGCGCATCCCAGGGCCTGGCGCGATACGGCGCTTTCGCGCGGCTCTGAAGGCCGCACAAAAAGATCATCCCGAATGGGACGGCCCGCCCGAGAAACTCGCCTTTCGCGACCTGCCCGGGCGGCGCTGATCAGGCGAGATGACCGAGGAAGGCGTCGATTTCCTCGGGGGTCGTGGCCCAGGAGCAGACGAGGCGAGCGGCGAGCAGTTCGTCCTCGGGGCCTTCCAGAGATTGGTCGAAGGGCCAGAGATAGTAATAGGCCCCGGCCTGATGCGCGCGTTTGTGCGCCCCGCGCGGGAAGGCTGCGAAGACCGCGTTGGCCTGGGTCGGATGGATCAGCTTCGCGCCCGGAACCGAGCGGATGCCCTCGGAGAGTTTGCGCGCCATGTCATTGGCATGGCGGGCGGTCTTCAGCCACAGGTCATCCTCGAGATAGGCCTTCATCTGCGCCGCGAGGAAGCGGTGCTTGGAGAAAAGATGCCCGCCCCGCTTGCGGCGCAGCTCGAATTCCCAGGCACGCTTGGGATCGAAGATCACCACCGCCTCGACGCCCATGCAGCCGTTCTTCGTCCCACCGAAGCTGAGCACGTCGACGCCCGCCTTCCAGGTCATCTCGGCCGGCGTGCAGCCCACCGCGACCAGAGCATTGGCAAAGCGCGCCCCGTCCATATGGACCGGCAGGTGGAAGCGGCGCGCGACCTCGGTCAAAGCCGCGACCTCGGCGGGCGAATAGACCGCGCCTGCCTCGGTCGAGTTGGTGATCGAGACCATGCCGCGCTGGACGTTATGGATGCCGCCCCGGCCGGTATGTGCGATGGTCCGCGCGAGCAGTTCCGGGTCCATCTTCGCATCCGGCCCATCGACCAGCGTCAGCTTCGAGCCATTCGTGTAGAACTCCGGCGCGCCGCATTCGTCTTCCTCGATATGCGCGTTTCGGTGGCAGAAGATCGCGCCCCAGGGTTGGGTCAGGATCGCGCAGGAGAGCGCGTTCGCCGCCGTGCCGGTCGCAACCAGATAGACGCGCGCCTCGGGCGCTTCGAAGATCTCGCGGATGCGCGCCTGCACGCCTTCGGTGATCGGGTCGTCGCCATAGGAATGGACATGGCCGTCATTGGCGGCGGCGAGCCCGTCGAGAATGGCGGGATGCGCGCCGGATGTATTGTCGGAGGCAAAATTCATGAGAGGTCCTCGATCGTGTATTCGTCCCATTCTTCTTCCGGCACCTCGAATTCGGGCACCGTCCAGCCGCGTACGCTCTGATCCGCGTCATGCACGCTCTCGCGCGAGCCGGAAATCAGGTAGTGCCAGTCTTCGAGCGGCTTGCCCTCGTAGCGCAGCCGGTAGGCGCAGGTCGCCGGCATCCAATAGGCGATCTTGTGGATCGTCTTGGGACTCAGCGTCACGCATTCGGGCACGAATTGGTGGCGGATGTCGTATTGGGTGCAGCGGCAGGTCTCGCCATCGAGCAGACGGCAGGCGACGCGGGTGAAGACCACCTCGCCCGTATCCTCGTATTCGAGCTTGTTCAGGCAGCATTTTCCGCAGCCGTCGCACAGCGCCTCCCACTCGGGAGGCGTGAGCTTCTGCAGCGGCAAGGTCCAGAATTCGGGGCGCAACTTGGTCATGGCGCGGAAACTGACCGAAGGGGCGGGAAATGGAAAGGGGTCACGCAGCGGCGAGCACGTCACGCGCGCGTGCGCAATCGGCGGCCATCTGCTCGGTCAACGCTTCGAGACTGTCGAATTTCATCTCGGGGCGTAGGTATTCGACCAGCGCGACCGAGACATGCTCGCCATAGAGGCTGCCGTCGAAATCGAAGATGAAGGTTTCGAGATTGGGGGCGTTCTCGCCGAACATCGGACGCACGCCGAGGCTCGCCGCGCCCCGGTACTGGCCCCGATGCGGCCCGGTGAGCACGTCGAATTTCACCGCGTAGACCCCGAGTTTGGGCAGGTGCAGCCCCGCGACCGACATGTTCGCGGTCGGATAGCCCAGATCGCGCCCGCGCTTGTCGCCATGCAGGACCTCGCCCTCGATCCGGTGCAGGTGCCCGAGCATCGCTGTCGCGTCGCCCGGACGGCCCTCGCTGAGCGCGGTGCGGATCGCGGTCGAGGAGGCCTCCACCCCGTCGACATGCAGAAGCGGCGCGATGGTGACCGCAAAGCCGTATTCGCGCCCGAGAGCCTCGAGCGTCTGCGCATCCCCCTCGCGCCCCTTGCCGAAGCGGAAATCGCCCCCCACCGCGACATGCGAGATGCCAAGCCCCTCGGCGAGCACGTCGCGGGCGAAGCGCTCGGCGGTCATGTCGGCCAGTTCGGCCGCGAAGGGCAGCTCGAACAGCCGCTCGACGCCGAGCTTGGCGAGACGGTTCGCCCGTGCTTCGGGGTTCATCAACCGAAACGGCGCGAGCGTCTTGCCCGCGCGGGCGGCGAAGAATTCCCGCGGATGGGGTTCGAAGGTGATCACCCCGAGCGGGGCGTGCCGCCCGCGCGCGTGGTCGATGACCGACTGATGCCCCAGATGGATGCCGTCGAAATTCCCCATCGCGACAGAGGCGCCACGGGCCGCGGTCTCGAGCGATTTCCAGTCGGTGTAGTGCTTCATCACCCCGCCTTCCGGCGGGGTCCGCCGGATCAGTCGAACTTGCGCGACGGCGCCAGAACCAGCGCCTCGCCCTTCAGCACCACCGTATCGCCCACCGCGCAGTGGGTTTCAAGCGTGACACGGCGGCGCGAATGGTCGATCGCGATCACCTTGACCTCGGCATAGACGACATCGCCGGGACGCACGGGAGCCATGAATTTCAGCGACTGGCCCAGATAGACCGTGCCATGGCCGGGAAGCTGCTCGCCGATCACCGCGGAAATCAGACCAGCGGTCAGCATCCCATGCGCGATTCGACCCTCGAAGATGGTGTCCTGCGCATAGGCGTCGTCGAGATGAACGGGATTTCGGTCGGTCGAGACCTCGGCGAACATCTCGATATCGCGGTCGGCGATCTCCTTGCGCAGGTAGCGCACCATCCCGATTTCCAGATCCTCGATGCAGATCGTGCCGCGGGGGATATTGTCGAGCATGTCCATAGATCCCTGCCGGAAGGTCCATATTGCAACGCGGCATAGCACATGCAGCATCGCGCACACAATATGCGTGCGCAACTTTTTTACCTCAATCGAATATCATACGCAACAAAGTTGCCGCGTGAATTTCCCTCAGCGCAGGGTGCCGATCGTGTAGAGCGGATCGACCTGGCGTGCACCCAGCCAGCCGCGCAGCAGTTCCGGATCGGGATTCTCGCGGTCCGGCCCGAACTGGTCATGCGCGAGACCGCCGGACACGAAGAGGCAGTCGATCCCCTCGCCCGCCGCGCCCGGCACATCGGTGTTCACGCCATCGCCGATCGCCAGGATGCGGCTGTCCTCGGCCCCGCCGATGCTCGACAGGCGACGCCGCGCGAGGTCGTAGATCGGCGGATGCGGCTTGCCGAAATACATCGCCTCGCCGCCCATATCCTCGTAGAGCGCCGCGAGCGCGCCCGCGCAGTAGATCCGCTTGTCGCCCATATCGACGACGATATCGGGATTGGCGCAGAGCATCGGCAGTTCGCGCAGCTTCGCGAGGAGGAACTTCGCCCGGTAATCCTCGGGCACCTCGGTCTCTTCCTCGAAGGGGCCGGTGCAGACGATCCCTTCGGCCTGCTCGAAATCGACACGCTCGATATCGGCCTGGCCCTGCCATTCCTCGGGCACCTCGGTGAAGAACCCGTCATCCTTCGACGGCCCGAGATGCCAGACCTTGCGGCCCACCGCGCCCGCGAACATCGCGTCCTGCGCCGCATCGCCCGAGGAGACCACGAGGTCGTAGGCGTTGCGCGGGCAGCCCATCTTGTCGAGCGCGCGCATCACGAATTTCGACGGGCGCGGCGCGTTGGTCAGAAGCACGACCTTGCCGCCGCGCGCGCGGAAGTCCTGCAGCGCCTCGACCGCGTCCGGGAACGGTGCCACCCCGTTGTGAAGGCAGCCCCAGAGATCGCAGAACAGCACGTCATAGGGTTTGGAGATTTCAGCGAGCGATTGGATGATGCGGGTCATGGCTGCCTTTCGGAACGAGAATTGGGCGCGCGGTCGGCGCGCGGCCCCGATGGGCCCGCGCCGCATTACCCGGGCTATATGGCATGTGCGTGACGGAAGGCAAAGAGCCGGTATCAGCCCTCGGCCTCGTAGTCGTAGCCGTATCCGTACCCGTATTCGGGCGCGGCGAAGCGAAACTTGTTCACCACCACGCCCATAACATTGGTCCGCTCCGCCAGTTCGCGCTCGCAAAGGTCGATCTGCTTGATCGTGCTCTCTTCGGCAGCGGCGATGATGAGCACGCAATCCACGTGTTCGGCCAGCGCCAGCGTGTCGTCGCTCACCAGCACCGGGGCGGTATCGAAGATCACCAGGTCGGGCGCATAGATCGCCTCGATCCGCTTGAGCGCCTGCGGCGTGGTGCTCGCGTTGAGAAGCTCCGAGGGGCGCCCGGCCGGGCGCGAATTGACCCCGAGGGCGAAATTGTCGCCGATCCGGCGCGCATGGTCGGCAAATTCGGCCGCTCCCGTGAACACGTCCGACATCTGCGGCCCGGGCGGCTCGCTCTGCTCGATCTGAAGGAGACGGGCCAGCGTAGGTCGGCGCAGATCCGCCTCGATCAGGAGCGAATAGAGCTCATGCTGGCGCGCGAAGCTGAAGGCGAGATTGAGCGCGATGGTCGATTTCCCGCATCCCGCCGTGGGCGAGGTGATCGCGAGACGCGTCCAGCCATTGGTGCGCATCTGCTGCAGGATCTTGGTTCGCATCAGGTCGAAAGGCGCGGCCTCCGCCCCGCCCTCGCGCGCGACCACGCGGCTCGTGCGCAGCTGGACCGGGTTCGGCTCGAAGGGCTTGAGCGCATTCCAGGCACCGCCCACGTGTCCGGCCCGCTGGTTCACCATCACATCGCCAGCCGAGCGCGCCAGCCCCACCATGCGTGCGGCCCGGGCCTTGGCTATCGCGTCGCGCAGTCGTTCCGCCATCGGACCCTCCCCCTCAGAACAGCAAGTCGAGCGGCATGTAGAGCATGCCGAACAGCGTGACCACGGCGAGCAGCGCCGCGAGGATCATTCCCGAGGAGATCAGGATCTTCCGCCGCCTGCGCGCGACATCCGCCGGGGTCGAGATATAGGGCAGCGTCGCGAAGGCGCTGATCCCCAGCCGCAGCGAGAGGTCCTCCGGGCGCCGGATCCCGGGATTGAGGAACTCGCGTCCCGCAATCAGCATAAGGCCGAGCACGAAGCCCGCCCCCAGCCCGGCCAGCGTGATTGTCTTGCGGTTGGGCTTGATCGGCTCGAGCGGCGCCACCGCCTGGTCGATCACCGTCAGCTTCTCGCCCTTGGCCAGCGACTCGATCGTGTCGCCGGTCTCGGCCAGGGAGCGCGACTTGGCCGCTCGGTCATATTGTTCGGAGAGATTGTCGTAATCGCGCTGCAGCGCCTCGAGGGAGGCCGCATTGGCGGGAACCTGGGCGATCGCGTCGCGCAATTGCGTGATCTGGGCCTGCGCCGCCTCTTCGCGGGCCTGCGCGGCGAAGAGTTCGTTCTGGTATTCCCGGAGCTTCTGGTCGAAGGCGGAGCCCAGGGGCGAAGCGGTCGCCCCGGCATCCGCCTCGGCATCCAGGGACGCGATCTGCGCCCCGAGCGAGGCGAGCCGCGGATCCTCCTCGGGCAGCACAAGCTTGAGCGCGTCGCGCTGCGCTTCGAGCCGGGCCCGCTCGCGCGCCTTGGGCGGATAGATCGCGTCGAGATCCACGGTTGCGCCCGAGGCCTCGCGGCGCCGGACCAGGCGCTCCTGCTCGTTCTTCACCGCGTCGATCGCAGCCGCGCGTTCGGCCTTGCCCGCCTCGAGGGCGTTGAGCTGGTCGCGCAGCAGCGGCAGGCGCTCGGGCAGCGCAGAGGCGTGATCCTCCTTGAACCTGAGGATCGCCGCGGAGGCTTTCGACAGCTCCATCGACAGCCGTTCCACCTCGCGCGCGAAGAAATCCAGCGTATCGCGCGCGGTGCGGGTGCGGATATCGCTGTCTTCCTTGAGCACATGCGTCACCAGCTCGTTGGCCACCCGTGCCGCGAGGGTCGGATCACCCGCCCGGTAGGAAATGTTGAGAAAGGTCGCGTCCTTCGTGTCCCCGCCCGTCCCGGCGGCCCCGTCGATCGAAATCGTGATATCATTCGTCATCGCCGCGAAGATCGCGTCGGGGTCGCGCGCCCCGGACTCGGTGACGAGGAGCGGGTAGAGCTCCATCCGGCGCGCGATGTCGAGCAGGCTCTCGCGGGCGAGCACCCGCTTGCGGATCACCTGCAGCTTCGCCCGCGTTTCCGTTCGCACGGTCGAGCTGGCGAGCTGGTTCGGGATCCGGTCGCCCTCGACCACGATCAACGCATCGGCCCGGTAGATCGGCGTGATCGCTCGGGCGATGATCAGCCCGGCCATCGTGCCGAGCAATGTCAGCAGGATCAGCCAGTGCAGCCGCCGCCCGAGCAAAGCCGCATAGAAGCGCAGATCACGCATCCCGCCCTCCCTGCCCCGGCGTGGCGCCCGCGCGCGGAACCTGCTGCGGGCTTTCGCGCTGCGTCTCGACAGGCAGATAGAAGACATTGTCCTCGATCACCTTGTCGATGATCTCCCCGGTCACCAGTTCGGAGCGGGCGGAATAGGCATAGACAAGGCCGAGATCGGCCAGCTGGTTCATCAGCCGCGGAATGCCGCCGCAATGGCCATGGACCTTTTGGGCTGCCTCCGCGGTGAAGATCTGCCGCCGCGCGCCCGCCACCTCGAGACGGTGCTCGATATAGGGCCGGGCGCAGTCGTCCGGGAGCGGACCGAGATGGAAGCCCGCCGACACCCGCTGCGCGAACTGGCGCAGCTCGGGCCGGGCGATCAGGTCGCGCAGTTCCGGCTGCCCCATCAGGATGAGCTGGACAAGTTCGTCCTTGTCGGCATTGATATTGGTGATCATGCGCAGCTCTTCGAGCACGCCCGCCTCGAGGTTCTGCGCCTCGTCGATCACCACCACGACGCGCCGCCCGGCGGCATATTCCGAAATCAGGAACTGCTGAAACCGGTCATAGATCAGGACATAATCCTCGCCGGGTTCGATGCGCTGCCCCAGCGAGAGCATGATCCAGCGGATCATGTCGTCCCGCCCGCCGCGTGCGTTCGACACCAGCCCGATCGTCACATGCTCCGACAGCGTCGTCATGAGATGGCGCAGCAGCGTGGTCTTGCCCGCCCCCACCTCGCCGGTGATCAAGGTGATCGGCGCACGCGAGAAGAGCCCGTATTCGAGCATGGTCGCGGCATGACGATGCTCGGGCGACCAGAAAATGAAATCGGGATCGGGCAGCAGCGAAAAGGGACGCTCCGCGAGCCCGAAGAAACCTGTATAGATGTCGTCCATGCCTGTATCCGGGCCTTTGGCCTCTTTGAATTCGCGCAAGTGAAGCGGAAAGCGGCGAAAATCTCAAGAATTCGTTGGCAAAAGCGACAAGATGACGCCCATCTGCCGCAGATCGGGGCTCCCCGCGCAACCCTGGGTGGTTCACGCCCCCTGCCCCACCAAGAGAAAGCCTTTATCGAAGCGCCCGATGTGGCTAATCTATCGCAAAGCGCCCTCGAGAGCGCCATGAGACAGGCCGGAGCAGATGCCCATACCCTTCGCGATGCGGACCACCGCTCTCGTGCTTTGCGCGGGGCTCGCACTTGCGGGCTGCAAGAGCAAGCAGGAGAAGGCGGAGGAATATTTCCGTTCGGCCGAGACCCTGCTGAGCCAGGGCGATGCCGAGCGCGCGATGGTCCAGCTGCGCAACGTCTTCGACTATGACGGCAGCCACCGGGAGGCGCGGCGGCTCTATGCGGATCTGCTTTTGCGTCAGGGTCGGCTGCAGGAGGCCTATTCGCAATATCTGCGCCTGGTCGAGCAATATCCCGATCTTGTCGAGGTCCATCGCCTGCTGTCCGAATTGTCGCTGCGCACCGGCAATCTTCGGCAAGCGCGTCAGCAGGCCCAAGCCACGCTCGAACTGCGGCCCGACGATCCCGGCGCGCGCGCGGTCCTGCTCGCGCTCGACCTGCGCGAGGCGATGCAGCGCAATGACAAGAGCGCTTACCCCCAGATCGCGGATGATGCGCGCGGCCTCACCCGCGTATCGCCCGAGATCGCGACCGGCTGGCACGTGCTGATCGACGCGCTCACCGCGCAGGGCGAGGATGCACAGGCGCTGACCGCGATCGACGGGGCGCTCGCGCGCAACCCTGCGCAATACCGGCTGCAGGTCCTCAAGCTCCGGCTGATCAGCGCCGAGCAGGACCAGACGGCGATCGGGGCGCAGCTCGAGACCATGCAGGCGCTCTTTCCCCGGGACCAGAAGACCCGCACCGCGCTGGTCGCCTGGTTCGTGCTGCGCGACGATCCCGGAGGTGCCGCGCGCTTCCTGCGCAAGCTCGCCTCGGAGCCCAAGCGACAGACCGAGGGGTATATCGAACTCGTCCGGTTCCTGGCGCGGGCGCGCGGGACGAAGGCCGCGCGCGACGAGCTCGACACCCTGATCTCGCAGTCGCGCGGACAGTCCAACGAGGCGATCTTCACGGCGATGCGGGCCGATCTCGATTTCTCCACCGGCAAACGGTCAGCGGCGCTGGAGCGGATGAAGACGCTTCTCGCCCGGTTGCGCGACGACGAACAGTCGCGACGGCTGCGGGTCGCCTATGCCCGGATGCTCGATGAGACCGGGGAGAAGGCGGCGGCGCAGGCTCAGATCGAGCAGGTGTTGAAGGCGGATGCGCTCAACGTGCCCGCCTTGCAGCAAAAGGCGCGCTGGATGATCGCGGAGGACCACCCCGAGGACGCGCTCGTCGCGCTGCGCACCGCGCTGCAGCAGGCGCCCGACGATCCCGAGACGCTTACCCTCATGGGCGAGGCCGATCTGCGCGAAGGGGCACCCGATCTCGCGCGCGGCCGTTTCGCGCAGGCCTATGAGGCCTCTGATCGCGGCGCCGAAGAGGCGATCCGCTATGCCGATTTCCTCCTCACCCATGATCGCCGAAGTGCTGCGCGGTCGCTCCTGACCGATGCGGTCGAGCATAATCCCGACTCTCCGGGCCTGCTGCAACGGCAGGCCGATCTGGCGCTGAAGGAAGGCGACTGGGCCCTGGCCCATTCGATCGCCGACCGGCTCGACGCGAGCGGCACGCCCGAGGCGCGGAGCCTCGCGCAATCGATCCGGGCCGCGATTCTCATGGGACGCGGGCGCACCGACAACGCGATCGAGACGCTCAAGGCTCTGGCGGAAACCAATGACGGCGGCGCGGCCTCGGTCGCGGCGGTGATCGAGGCGCAGCTTGCCGCGGGCCGCGACGAGGCCGCCGCCCAGTATCTCGACGAACAGCTCGCAAAGGCTCCGCAGTCGCACGGGCTGCGCCTTCTTGCCGCCAACCTCGCGGCGCTGCGTGGCGAGAACGCCAAAGCGGAGGCCGGCCTGCGCGCGCTTGCCGCGGATGCCCCGGACGATCCGCGCCCCGCGCGCCAGCTCTATCGCCTGCTGGCGGCTCAGGGGCGCGACCCCGAAGCCCTCGCGGTCGTCGAGACCGCCCTCGCGCAGACCCCGCACCCCGACACGCTGCTGCAGCTCTATCGCGCGCGGGCGCTCGAGAAGGCCGGACGATACGAAGACGCGATCGCCAGCTACGGGAGGCTCTACGCGCAGGACGGGGACAACCTCGTCGTGGCGAACAACCTCGCGACGCTTCTGAGCACCCGGCGCGACGATCCCGAGAGCCTGGAGCGCGCCGCGCGGATCGCCAAGAGGTTCCGCGAGCGCCCCGAGCCCGCCTTCAAGGACACCTATGGCTGGGCCGAATACCGGCTCGGCCGTTACAAGCTCGCCGAACCGCTGCTGGCCGCCGCCGCCGCGGGCCTGCCCGACAACGCGCTCGCGCAGTACCACTATGCCAAGGTGCTACTCGCGCTCGGGCAGACCGACCGCGCGGCCCGTGTCCTGCGCCATGCCGTCGATCGCGCCGGGGGCGAGCCGCCCGAAGCGATGACGAACGCGGCGCGCGAGCTCGAGGCCCTCGGCAAGGCGGACTGAGCGGGCGTGAAAGTCACAGCCCGCGGCGTGAGCGCCATCCGTCGGCCTTTGTGCTTTGGATCGAAGGGCATCGCGGATAATGTTGCCGCCAAAGCTCCGCACGAGACGGGCAAGAGGCGAGCAGTATGAGCACGACGAGCACCAATCTCCGAGCGGTGCGCGCCCTGCCTTGGGGTGCGCTCGGCCTGATCGCGCTCGCCGCGGCCTCGGCCCCCGTCTTCGCCCTCGGGCTGCGCAGCCTCGGTGCGGCATGGTCGACCCCCGAATACAGCCACGGCCCCGTCATCCCGCTCATTTCGCTCTATCTCTTCGCCCGCGAACTGCACCGGGCGCCCCCTGCCACGGCCCGGCCCGCGCGGCGCTGGCCCGGCCTTGCGGTCCTCGCACTCGGCTTCGCGATCGCGGGCTTCGGCAATCTCGCGCAGATCGCCGACATCGTGACCTACGGGCTGATCGTCTGGGTGATGGGCGTGGTCCTTCTCAGCATGGGCTGGGACGCCGGACGGCGGCACTGGAAGCCCGTGCTGCACCTGATCTTCATGCTGCCGCTGCCGCAGATCCTCTATTGGAAGCTGACGATCTTCCTGCAATTCGTCTCGTCGAATCTGGGCGTGGCGCTGGTGCGGCTGGCGGATATCCCGGTCTATCTCGAAGGGAACGTGATCGACCTCGGGGTCTTCAAGCTGCAGGTGGCCGAGGCCTGTTCCGGGCTGCGCTACCTGTTCCCGATCCTGAGCTTCTCCTATCTCTTCGGCATCCTCTATCGCGGCCCGTTCTGGCACAAGGCGGTGCTCTTCGCGATGGCCGCGCCGCTGACCGTGCTGCTGAACGCGCTGCGCATCGGCGTGGTGGCGATCCTCGTCAACGCCTACGGGATCGGTCAGGCCGAGGGCTTCCTGCATGTCTTCGAGGGCTGGGCGATCTTCGGCGCGGCGATCGCGACCCTCAGCCTCGCGGCGATCATGCTGCAGCGGCTGACGCCCGATCCGCTGCCGCTCCCCGAAGCGCTCGATCTCGATTACCGGCGCTTCGCACCCGAGGCGCGGCGGGTGCTTTCGCTGGCCCCGTCGCGGATGCTCCTCGCGGCGATCGGGTTGGCGCTGCTGGCGTCCACCGCACTCACCAGCCTGCCGGGGCTACGGACCGAGTTGCCGCACCGGCTGAGTTTCGCGGACTTCCCCGGCAGGATCGACGACTGGAACGGAGAGCGCCGGCCTCTCGATCCGGAAACCGAGGCCGTGCTCGGCGCCTCCGACTACCTCAATACCGTCTATGCCGATCGCGCGCGCGAGCACGCGGTGAACCTCTTCGTCGCCTGGTATGCGGATCAGAGCAATGGCGAGGGCATCCATTCGCCGGATGTCTGCCTGCCGGCGGGCGGATGGGAGGTGAGCGCCTTCGCCCCCCACCGTCTCGCCCTGCCCGGCCGCGCCGCTTTCACGGTGAACCGGGCGATCATCTCGAAGGGCCTCAGCCGATCGCTTGTCTATTACTGGTTCGACGAACGCGGCGTGCCAATGACGAGCGACTGGCGCGCGAAGCTCTCGGTGATCCTGGACGGGGCGATGCGCGGGCGAACCGACGGGGCGTTGGTGCGCTATGTGACACCGATCGCGCGGGACGAGGAGATCGAGGGGGCCGATGCCCGCCTCACCCGTTTCATCGCAAGTTCCCTGCCGCGGCTCGACGCCTATATTCCCGACTGAGGCTTACGAGCCGAGCGCGGGAGCGCCTTCCCAGCAATGCGGGATCGGCTGGCGCGTGTCGAAGACGAGAGCACAGGTTTCGGCCGTCTTGAGCGCCGCATCGACGCGCGCATCGGCCCGCGCCGGTGTCAGCCCGAGGGCGAGTGCGTGGGTGACCGGATCGTAAGGCGTTTGCGTGGCGAAGGCAGGCGCCGCAACGGGGGCGACCTCGCGGAGTTCTCCGGCGGACGCGGCCGCCGCACCCAGCGCGCCAAGGACAAGGGCCATCGCGCCGAGGACCCGCCGCGACTTCCCTGCCATCCGAACCACTTGAGGAGTATCCATCGGCCTCAAAACTCCACGCCCCGCCTTGCGAGGCCACTGGATTGATTTGTGGCGGAAAAGGGACCCCGATCAAGGCAAAACTCGATTCAATGCGAAAAGCCGCGGGCGCCGGAAACAATCCCCTCTGCGAAGCAGGGATTATTTCCCCATCTTATCGAAAATGCGGCGATATGCAGCAAGGAGCCGCCGCGCCGAAAAGTCCCAGGACAGCGCCTCGAGCACCCGTTCACGCCCCTTGCGGCCCATCTCGCACCCGGTCTCCGGCGCCTCGATCAGCTCGGCGATGCGCGCCGCGAAATCGCGCGGATCGTTCGCACGGGCGTAGAGCGCCGCATCGCCCGCCGAAGCCCTGCCCTCGGTCAGCTCGAACTGTACGAGCGGCTTCTCGAGCGTCATGTATTCCATGACCTTGTTCATCGTGGAGATGTCGTTCATCGCGTTTTTCGGATCGGGCGCCACGCCGATATCGATCGCATTCATCGCGGCGAGCATCTCGTCGCCATAGAGCGGGCCGGTGAAGGTGACGTGATCCGAGAGGCCCCGCGCCGCCACGTCGGCCTCGACATTGGGAAGTTCGGGCCCGAAACCCACCACGACCAGATGCAGATCGTCATGGCCCACCTCGCGGATCAGGATCTCGACCGCCTCGATCAGCAGGTCCATCCCCTCCTGCTGGCCGATCACGCCGATATAACCCAGCACGGTTTTCGCGCCCCGGCGATAATCGGGATTGCCCGGTCCGGGAAGGAATGTTTCGACCCGCGGGGCGGAGCGCACGACGAAGACATCCTCGGGGGCCATTCCGCCGCGGGTGATCGCGATCCGGCGGAAGCTTTCATTCGTGGCCATCGACACGTCGGCACAGGCGAAGGTGATCCTCTCCCAGATCCGCATCACCCACCACAGAAGTCCCTTCTTGCCGAATTTGGCCTCGAACAGTTCGGGGCAGACATCGTGATGGTCGAACATGTAGCGCACGCCCGAGAGCCTGTAGCGCAGCGCCAGCAGCCAGATCAGGTCGGGCGGATTGCAGCCCTGGATCACATCGAAGCCGCGCTCGCGCCGGACGATCCGCGCCAGCCGGAACCAGTGCCGGATCGCGTGACCATATTCGCGCGCATAGGCGAGCGCGCCGGAATGGGCCTCGGGCGGCGCGGGGTGGCGGTAGATGTGGATGCCGTCGATTTCCTCGTAGGGTGCGTCCCAGCCGCGCCCCATCGGGCAGATCACGCTGACCTGATAGCCCGCCTGAGCGAGTGTCGTCGCCTCCAGCCAGACGCGCCGGTCAAGCGGCACGGGCAGGTTCTCCACCACGATCAGGATCCGTCCCAGCGTCATCGCTCCCTGCCCCGCGAGCGGTTCGCCGCCCATTTTCGCGTGAGCCCCTTTTGCTCGGCTCTCCCGGGGGTTATGTCGCAGTCGAGCGTCGGTTTCTACCCCGCCCAAACCCGGATTTCCGAACATGTTGCGATCAATACTCTCACGCCTTTCCCAACCCGGCGCCTCCCCCGATGGCCTCCCGCGCCCCGATGCTCCCGTCTGCATCATCGGGGACATTCACGGCCGCGCGGATCTGCTCGACGCGATGTTCGCGCGGATCGCGGCCGAACCGGAGGCGGCGCGGGCACGTATCGTCACGCTTGGCGACATGATCGACCGCGGGCCGGATTCGGCGCAGGTCCTGTCTCTGCTGCATGCAGCGCAGCGCGAAAACCCCGCGCGGATGGTCTGCCTCATGGGCAATCACGAGCGGATGATGCTCGATTTCCTGATCTCGCCTGACGTACACACGGTGCGCTGGCTCAACGCGGGCGGGGCCGAGACGCTTTTGAGCTTCGGCATCACGCCGCCCGATCCCGGTCATCCCGACCCGGGCGTGCTCGACGAGTTGCGGATGGAGCTTGCGCGCGCGATCGGGCCGGACCTGCTGGCCTGGGTCGACGCCCGCCCGCTCGTTTGGCGCGACGGGCGGATCGCGGCGACCCATGCCGGGGCCGATCCCTATCACCCGCTCGAACGGCAGAGCCCGGATGCGCTGCTCTGGGGCCACCCGCGCTTCGCGACCGCGCCCCGGCGCGACGGTGTCTGGATCGCCTATGGCCACTGGATCGTGGAACAGCCTTTCGCCGGCGAGGGAAGGATCGCACTCGATACGGGTGCGTTCAACACGGGCGTGCTCAGCGCGGCATGGATCGACCGCAAGGGGCTGAAATTCCTTCAGGTTCAGCGCTGAAACGAAAAGCGCCCCGGCAAGGGGGCGCTTTCGTCGTGAAAGAACGAGACCTCAGCAGCCGGTGCGACGCAGCACCACGCCGAAGGTCTTCATGCACAGCCACAGATCGTTCATCAGGGACATCCCGACATAGTAGCGCTCGTCGAAGCGGACACGGGCGACGAAAGTGGTCGTCGAGCGGCCCATCACCTGCCACGGGCCGGTAATGCCCGGGCGCATCCGGAAATAGGCCATGCCCATCGCATTGCGGTAGATCCCTTCCTGCTCGACGGTGAAGGGACGCGGGCCCACCAGGCTCATCGAGCCCAGCAGCACGTTGAAGAACTGCGGCAGTTCGTCGAGGCTCGTGCGGCGCAGGATGCGGCCGATCCAGGTCACGCGCGGATCATGCTGAAGTTTCTGGTGGACTTCCCACTCCTCGGCGATCTCGGGATTCTCGGCGCACAGACGGGCGAGCTGCTCTTCGGCATCCACATGCATCGTGCGCAGCTTGTAGCAGCGAAAGCGCCGCCCGCCGCGGCCGATCCGCTCCTGAGCGAAGAAAGCCGGCCCGCCATCGAGGCGCACGAGCGCCGCGAGGATACCGATCAGCGGCAGCAGGACCGGCATCGCCAGCAGCACCGCGACCAGATCGAAGAGGCGCTTCCCAAGCCCCTCGTAGCTGATCGCCTCGGTGCTCAGAGCCCCGTTTTTCGTCAGGCCCAGCTGGTCGATATTGGTCGAGAAATTCGTCATGACTGCTCCGCGAAATTCTTTCCAAACCGGCGGCAGGATGCACACCGTCCTTGGGCAGTCTTTCTCGCGACGAATTCGTCCAAATCTGTGACGGAAGGCGACAGATCTTGAGTTCGTTTCGCGACACGAAACTTTTACAGAAATGACGACTCGCAGATACATCTTCTGCAAGTATCTGTTTTTAATGGCTTTCTACCCTTGGTAGAGGGCGGATTTTGTTACAAATTTGGCATAAGACATGGATACCGCCATGTTTCCCGCCCTTTTGCCTAAGTTCCTTCCACCGCACGGGCAGCGACGCTCGGCATCGGGCCTCTCTTGATCTCCGCCTCGCCATCTCCATATCGAGAGGGAAGATGTTACGGAGATTAACATGACCCGAGATGACGCCCGCGCCCTCTATATCGAGCAGCGCGTTGCCAATGAGAAGAAATCCGCGCTCGCCGCCTACCTTCTGTGGTTCCTGCTGCCGATGCTCGGCGTGCACCGCATGTATCTGGGCCGCGTCGGCTCGGGGATCATCATGCTGTTGCTCACCGGCCTCGGCACGCTCTTCGCGCCGGTCCTGATCGGATATATCCCGCTCGCCTTCGTCGGCCTCTGGTGGCTGATCGACGCGCTGCTGATCCCCGGCATGATCTCGCAGGGCATGGCCGAGACGCGCTGGCGGCTGATGCAGGAGAGCTGAGGCTCAATCCGCGCGGCGGATCGGGTGGTCTTCCAAGGCCTGCGCCTGCTCGGGCGTAAGGTTCTCGAGCCGCACGATCTGGGTGTGGATCGAGAAGACCACGGCGCGGGTCCGCGGCAGGCGAAACAGGCATTGCCGTTCGACACGGATGAAAGGCGCATCCTCGGGAGCGTGGTCGAATTCGTATTCCGAGCGCGGATCGTGCAGATGCGCCTGGGAATGGGCCGCGGTGCCCCGCATAAGCCCGCGGCCTTCCTGAACCCCGTCCATGAGCCGCTGCACGCGTTTGGCCAGATCCTCGCTATAGATCTCGATCGGCGCGTGGATGCGCATCATCGGGCGCATGAATTTCTCGGGCAGCCGCCAGCCCGAGGGAAAACACAAGACACCGCCCGTGAGCACATGCTCCCCATGCCCCTGCCCCTCCGGGTCGGATTGCATCAGGCATAGGTCGCATTGCACCAGCCGCCCCAGCATGCGCAGCGGATCGGAGGGATCGAACGCGACGCGCACCCCGTCGGGGCGGCGCACCGCCTCCGGCTCGACGGCGAACCCGAGCGGAGGCAACAGATCCAGAACCAGATCGAATAGCTCCGCGGCTGCCGAGCGCGCGCCCTCCGACAGCCCGAGCACCAGCTCGGGCTGCTCCGCGATCAGTTCATCGCGCAGCGCCATCTGCGCGCCATAGGCGTCGTCGACCTCGAACCAGTCCGCGTAGCCGACCGGGATCACCCCGGGCAACCGCCGCGTGCGCGGATCGGTCCAGGGCGCGAAGCTCAGGCGTTTCTGCAAGATCGCGGGGCGATTGATGTCCTTCATGACAGCAAACCTGCGCCGGTTTCCGCGACGAGGCAAGAGTGCATGGCGCGGGGCTCAGGCCGGTCGATAGTCCGAGATCATGACGTAATCCTTGCGCGGCCCGCGCACCCGCCATTCCGCGCGCCAATCGGGCCAGTGCGCGAATTCATAGGTGACCCGGTAATCGTCGGGGTCGCACCAATGCGCCGCCTCGGGCGCGTCGGGGGCGAAACTGTGAAACGGTCGCCCATCCTCGAAGAAGACCGCGATCCGGCCCCCTTCAGTGCGCCAGAGATAACGCCGCTCGGCACGCATCCGCTGCCCGCCGGGCAGGATCAGCGCGCCCTCCTCCAGATAAAGCAGCCCTTCTCCCTCTGGGACGAAGCGCGCCGCGCCCTCGAAGCGGGCCTCCGATCCGTCCGCATGGCGGATCTCCCGCGTCAGCGCCCACTCACCCGCGAAATCCGACAGCTCCGGCATGCGCCCTCCCTTGCCCCAAAGGCAGGTGCAGTCTAGAAGCCGCCTCAACCACCTGCAATCTAAGAGGCCCGCCGATGATCCCGCGTTATGCCCGTAAAGAGATGGTCGACATCTGGGAACCCGCCACCAAGTTCAAGATCTGGTACGAGATCGAGGCCCATGCCTGCGACGCCCAGGCCGAGCTGGGTGTGATCCCGAAGGAAAACGCGGAAGCGGTCTGGAAAGCCAAGAACGTCGAGTTCGACGTGGCGCGGATCGACGAGATCGAAGCGGTGACCAAGCATGACGTGATCGCCTTCCTGACCCATCTGGCCGAACATGTCGGCTCGGACGAGGCCCGCTTCGTCCATCAGGGCATGACCTCCTCGGACGTGCTCGATACCTGCCTCAACGTGCAGCTGGTGCGCGCCGCCGACATCCTGCTGGCCGATATGGACAAGGTTCTGGCCGCGCTCAAGAAGCGCGCCTACGAGCACAAGGACACGATCCGCGTCGGCCGCAGCCACGGCATCCATGCGGAGCCCACCACGATGGGCCTGACCTTCGCGCGCTTCTACGCCGAGATGGACCGCAACAAGGCGCGCCTTGCCGCGGCCCGTGAAGAAGTGGCCACCGGCGCGATCTCGGGTGCGGTCGGCACGTTTGCCAATATCGACCCGCGCGTGGAAGAGCATGTCTGCAAGATGCTGGGCCTGCGCCCCGAGCCGATCTCGACCCAGGTGATCCCGCGCGACCGTCACGCGATGTTCTTCGCCACGCTCGGCGTCATCGCCTCGTCGATCGAGAATGTCGCGATCGAGATCCGTCACATGCAGCGTACCGAAGTGCTGGAGGGCGCGGAATTCTTCTCGATGGGCCAGAAGGGCTCGTCCGCGATGCCGCACAAGAAGAACCCGGTCCTGACCGAGAACCTGACGGGCCTCGCGCGCCTCGTGCGGATGACCGTGATCCCGGCGATGGAGAACGTGGCGCTTTGGCATGAGCGCGACATCTCGCACAGCTCGGTCGAGCGCGGGATCGGCCCCGATGCGACCGTGACGCTCGACTTCGCGCTGAACCGCCTCGCGGGCGTCGTCGACAAGATGATCATCTACCCCGAGAACATGCTGGCGAACATGAACAAGTTCCCCGGCCTCGTGATGAGCCAGCGGGTGCTGCTGTCGCTCACCCAGGCGGGCGTGTCGCGCGAAGACGCCTATGCGATGGTGCAGCGCAACGCGCTCAAGGTCTGGGAAGACCGCGTCGATTTCCGCGAGCAGCTGCTGGCCGATCCGGAAGTGGTCGAAGCGCTTGGCGTGGACCAGATTAACGCGCAATTCGACATGGGCTACCACACCAAGCATGTCGACACGATCTTCGCCCGCGTCTTCGGCGAATAAGCGCTCTGCCGCCGCGCATGTCATCTGACTATAGCGCGGCGGCATCGATTCGGCTTACGCTGGGTCATCTGGCAAAGGGAGTTTGCGTGATGACCCGGACTATTCTCGCAGCCGCCGTACTGATCCTCGCCCCGCTCGCCGCAGGAGCGCAATGCTCGCGTGAGCATCAGGCCTCGATGTCCTGCCCGCAGGGGCAGATCTGGGACAAGGATGCCGGCGCCTGCGTGGTGCAATCGAGCTGACCCGAGCGCGCTAAGCGCTCCTTAACCGGCCTCGTGTCAGGCTGCCTTCCGAAACGGATGGCAGCAGCGGATGGAGATGCCGGTGAACGCGATTGCGCCGATGACGGGGCTCGGCAACCTGTCGGGGTTCGACGAGGGGCCGGAAACCTCGCTCCCCTCCTGCGACAGCCTGACCCGCAAGCAAAAGGCCGCGCTGATCGTGCGGCTGCTCGCCGCCGACGGGGTGAAACTCCCGCTTTCCGATCTCAGCGAGGATCACCAGACCGAACTCACCGAACAGGTGGGGCGGCTGCGTCTGGTCGATCGCGAGACCCTCGCCGCCGTGGTGGAGGAGTTCTGCGATGCTCTCGAGGCGGTGGGCGTGGCCTTTCCGGGCGGGCTCGACGGGGCGCTGACGCTGCTCGACGGCCAGATCTCCCCCGCGGCGACCTCGCGATTGCGCCGGCTCGCGGCCGGAAAATCCCGCGCCGACCCGTGGGAGCGGATCGCCGGCCTGCCCACCGAGGTTCTGCTGCCCGTCATCGCGGAGGAAAGCACCGAGGTCGGCGCGGTGATGCTGTCCAAGCTCTCCGTCGGAAAGGCGGCCGAACTGTTGGGGCAGTTGCCCGGCGACAAGGCGCGCCGCGTCGCCTATGCGGTCTCCCTGACCGGCAATGTCGCCCCCGAGACGGTGCTGAGAATCGGTCAGGCGCTCGCAGGGCAGCTCGATGCGCAGCCGCCCAAGGCCTTTGACAGCGGCCCGGTCGAGCGTGTGGGCGCGATCCTGAACTCGGCCCCCTCGGCCACGCGCGACTCCGTCCTTCAGGGCCTCGAGGAAGAAGACAGCGCCTTTGCCGAAGAGGTGCGCAAGGCGATCTTCACCTTCGCCAACATCCCGGCCCGCATCGACCCGCGCGACATTCCGAAGATCCTGCGCAAGGTGGATCAGGCCCGCATGGTCACGGCACTCGCCGCGGCGAAGGGCCCGCTCGAACCGTCCCGAGAATTCATCCTCTCCAACATCTCGCAGCGCATGGCGCAGACCTTGCGTGAAGAGATCGAGAATCTCGGCAAGGTGAAGGAGAAGGATGCCGAGGAAGCGCTCAGCGAGGTCGTCGCCGCGATCCGGGAAATGGAGGCTGCGGGCGAGATCGTGCTCACCGCCGAGGACGAGGAATAGCCACCCGACCCGCTTCGTTACCGCAAACACCCGATGTTTTCGCTAACATGCTGGTCTGAAAGCTTTTCCCGATATGCATACGATGGTATCCCGCGCCCAACCCATCGATCCTTGCGGGAGAGATCACCATGACCGTCACCATCGGCATCAACGGCTTCGGCCGGATCGGGCGCTGCACTCTGGCCCATATCGCGGAGGCCGCGCGCAATGACGTGCAGATCGTCAAGATCAATGCGACCGGCCCGATCGAGACCAATGCCCATCTGCTGAAATATGACAGCGTGCATGGCCGTTTCGGCGGCCCGGTGAAGGTCGAGGGCAAGACGCTCGATCTCGGCCGCGGCCCGATCGAGGTGATGTCCACCTACAATCCCGAAGAACTCGACTGGGACGGGGTCGATGTCGTGCTCGAATGCACCGGCAAGTTCAATGCCCGCGACAAGGCGGCCGTGCATCTGGGCCGCGGCGCCAAGCGCGTCCTCGTCTCGGCGCCCGCCACCGATGCCGACAAGACGATCGTCTATGGCGTGAACCACCGCGAACTGCGCCCCGAGCACCATGTCGTCTCGAACGGCTCGTGCACCACCAACTGCCTCGCGCCGCTCGCCAAGGTGCTCAATGACGCGATCGGGATCGAGTCGGGCGTGATGACCACGATCCACTCCTATACCGGCGATCAGCCCACGCTCGACCGCCGCCACAAGGATCTCTACCGGGCCCGCGCCGCCGCAATGGCGATGATCCCGACCTCGACCGGGGCCGCGAAGGCGATCGCGGAGGTGCTGCCCGAGTTGCAGGGCAAGCTCGACGGCACCGCGCTGCGCGTGCCCACGCCCAACGTCTCGGCCGTCGACCTGACCTTCGAAGCCTCGAAGACGGTGACCCGAGACGAGGTGAACGAGATCGTGCGCGAAGCCGCGGCGGGCTATATGGGCATGGTGCTCGGCTACGATCCCGAGCCCAAGGTCTCGATCGACTTCAATCACACCCAGCAATCCTCTATCTTCGCCCCTGACCAGACCAAGGTGGTGGGCAAGCTGGTGCGCGTCCTCGCCTGGTACGACAACGAATGGGGCTTCTCCTGCCGGATGGCCGATGTGGCCGGCGCGATGGGGCGGCTCCTGCACTGACGCGCCGATGACAGGCGCGCGAGAGGGACGGATGACCAATCGCATCGCGCTCTGGCTGGCAGCCATCATCATCATCCTGATCGCAGCGGATGCGTTCTTCGACGAAGGGCGCATCCTTCTTTTTCTGGCGAAGGAAACCGCCGATCTGATCGAATATGTCGCCTTCTGGCGCTGACGCTCTATCGTGGAGGTTGACCTTCGCGCGCAAACGCGCTTGTTAGCGTTAACGGGAATTCTGCCCGAGCAACTCCCTGCCGGGCAGCCAGCCAGAGGAGACGGAAATGACGGTCAAGGTTGCCATCAACGGGTTTGGACGGATCGGGCGGAACGTGCTGCGCGCGATCGTGGAATCGGGTCGCACCGATATCGAGGTGGTCGCGATCAACGATCTCGGCCCGGTCGAGACCAACGCGCACCTGATCCGCTTCGACTCGGTGCATGGCCGCTTCCCCGGCGAAGTGACCACCACCGACGACACGATCGACGTCGGCCGCGGCCCGATCAAGGTGACCGCGATCCGCGACCCGAAGGAACTGCCCTGGGACGGCGTCGATATCGCGCTGGAATGCACCGGCATCTTCACCGCGCGCGACAAGGCGGCCTTCCACCTCGAGAACGGCTCGAAGCGCGTCCTGGTCTCCGCCCCCGCCTCGGGCGCCGACAAGACCATCGTCTTCGGCGTGAATGACGGCGTGCTGACCGCCGAGGATCTCGTCGTGTCGAACGCATCGTGCACCACGAACTGCCTCTCGCCGGTCGCAAAGGCGCTCAACGACGCCATCGGGATCTCGAAAGGCTTCATGACCACGATCCACTCCTATACCGGCGATCAGCCGACGCTCGACACGATGCACAAGGATCTCTATCGCGCCCGCGCGGCCGCGATGAGCATGATCCCCACCTCGACCGGGGCCGCGAAGGCCGTGGGTCTCGTGCTGCCGGAACTGGCGGGCAAGCTCGACGGTGTGGCGATCCGCGTGCCGACCCCGAATGTCTCGGTCGTCGATCTCGTCTTCGAAGCCTCGCGCGACACCACGGTCGAAGAAGTGAACGCCGCGATCAAGGCAGCCGCCGACGGCCCGATGAAGGGTATCCTCGGCTATACCGAGCGCCCGAATGTCTCGATCGACTTCAACCATGATGCGCATAGCTCGACCTTCGCGATGGACCAGACAAAGGTGATGGAAGGCCGCATGGTCCGGATCCTGAGCTGGTACGACAACGAATGGGGCTTCTCGAACCGCATGGCCGACACCGCGGTCGCGATGGGCAAGCTGATCTGAGCGGTCGCGAAGGGCCGCGCGCCCTCCACGACACGCAGCGCGCGATGCGCCCGTGAATACCATCCAAAGGCGGCTCCCCCCGTGGGGCCGCCTTTTTCCGTTCCGCGATCACGCAGATCTCGCGGCTCGGGCGCGCGCCCTCACCCGCGCGCCGCAAGGGGTGAAAGGGGTTGAAAGAACCCCTGCCCGCTCTTCGCGTTCTGCCGATATCCGGGAGGCGCCGCTGCGCACCACCCGGATCCGCACAACGTCTCAGAGAAGGGATTTGACCCATGAAACGGAACCGCAAACTCCTCGCCCTCGCGATGTCCGGCGCGCTCGTCGCGGGCCCGATGGCCTATACCGCCGCGCCCGCGATCGCGGCCACTTCCAGCTCCACCGCCGCCCCCACCGCTCCGAGCGCCGCAAAGGACGCGGTCGCCAAGACCACGTCGAGCGCCGCGAACAAGGACCTTCTGACCACCGTCGATGATGCCTATACCGCGATGCGTGACGTGCGCGCGGCGCGGCTCGCGATCTTCGACGGCAATACGAAGCTTGCCGGGCAGATGACGCAGGACGCGCTCGCCAAGATGCAATCGGCCCAGAAATCGGAGGCGAAATGGGGCGTGCCCTCGAAGTCGGGCCAAAAGGGCATGACCTATCTACCCTTCGACAGCTCGATCGCGCTCGGCGAGGATTTCGCCGTCACCCCGGACAATGAGAAGGCCGTCGGCAAGGCGAATGGCCAGATGGCCAAGGGCGACACGAAAGGCGCCGCCGATACGCTCAAGGCGAGCAACATCAACGTCTCGGTCGCCGCGGCGATGGTGCCCGCGAGCCAGTCCGTGACCCAGCTCCAGGATGCCGAGAAGAAGATCAAATCGGGCAATTTCTACGAGGCCAACCTCGCGCTCAAGAAGGTCGAGGACGGGGTCGTGATCGATCAATGGGCGCTCAATGACGTGCCGCAGCAGGCCGGTCACGCGCACCAGACCTCCTCGGCCACGCCCCAGAAAACGAGCCCGGCCGGCACCAAGAGCAATGGCTGAGCGTCAGGCGCGATCCGCGTAGGCGCGGATCAGCGCGTCGCGCACGGCGGGGGTGACGAATTTCGAGACATCCCCGCCGAGCCGCGCGATTTCCTTCACCAGCTTCGAGGCGATGGCCTGCCGACGCGCATCGGCCATCAGGAACACGGTCTCGATCTGCGGATCGAGCGCGCGGTTCATCCCCACCATCTGGAATTCGTATTCGAAATCGGCCACGGCGCGCAGGCCGCGGATGATCACGCCCGCCCCGACATCGCGCGCGCAATCGATCAGCAGGTTCTCGAACGGGTGGACGACGATCTCGCCGCCGCGCCGGGCGGTGATCGGGGCGCATTCCGCCTTGATCATCTCGACGCGCTCCTCAAGCGGGAAGAGCGGCCCCTTGTCCCGGTTGATCGCAACCCCGATTACCAGCCGGTCGACCAGCGCCATCGCCCTCTCGATGATGTCGAGATGGCCCAGCGTCACCGGGTCGAAGGTTCCAGGGTAAAGACCGATCCGCATGGCATCCTCCCATCGTTCCCCGCCAAGGGTTGGCGCACGCAACTATATTGCGTGTCGGAATGCAAGCAGGAAGCTGCCGCAATGCAGCATCAGTTGCCCATGATCATGCCCTGAAGGGCCTCTTTCTCCATATGAAGCTCGCTCAGGCGCGCCTTCACCACGTCGCCGATCGAGATCAGCCCGATCATTTCGCCATCGCGCAGGACCGGCATGTGACGGAAACGCCCTTCGGTCATGTGCTCCATCACGTTATCGGTGCTGTCGCCGGGGGCGCAGGACTTGATGTTGCGCGTCATGACGTCGGCGGCCTTGAGGGTGAGGCAGGCGGGCCCGCGCCGGGCGATCTCGCGCACCACGTCGCGCTCGGAGACGATGCCCATGACCTCCGTGCCATTCGACGACACGACGACCGCGCCTATGCGGTGGGACGAGAGCAGGGTCGTCACATCCCCGAGGGTCGTCTCCGGCGTGACCGTCACCACCTCGGACGGGCCCTTGTCCTTGAGAATTTGCATCACCTGCATCGCGGCCTCCCTGAAACATCGCGTTTTATCAAGCGTCTCACCGGGATGCGCGCTCTGTCAACACAGTTGCGTTCACGGCGGCGCAAGACCGCTTTGGGCGGCCTCGCGTTCGAGCCGCACCACCTCGTCGCGCAGACCCTGCCCCAGGGCTTCGGCAAACCGCGTGAGTCGTTCCGAGCGGCGATCATCGGCGTGGCGGATGAGCCAGAAGGAGCGCTCGAGCCTCACCTCGTCGGCGAGCACACGCACCACGCCCGGCGCGAAGGGAATGGCGAAATCATGCACGATGCCGATCCCTGCCCCGGCCTGGATCATGTGCATCTGGACCGAGGCCGAGTTCGAGGCGAGCCCCACGACTTCCGCCTCGGTCTCGGCGAAATAGTCGAGCTCCTTGTCGAAGATCATGTCGGGGATATAGCCGATCATCCGGTGCGCGCGCAGATCGGCTTTGGTGCCGATCGAGGGCGATTTCGAAAGGTAGTCGCGATGCGCGGCCAGGCTGAGGTGGTAATCCGTGAGCTTCTGCACCGTGAGCCGCCCCGCCGTGGGACGCGACACCGCGATCGCCATGTCGGCCTCGCGCTTGGACAGGTTGAAGACCCGCGGAAGCGCGACCACCTGGATCTCGAGACCCGGATTGGCATCCGAGATCCGCGCGCAGACCTGCGGCAGGAGGTAATTCGCACAGCCATCGGGCGCACCGATCCTGAGCTGTCCGGACAACTGGCCGGCGATCCCCGAAAGCTCCTCCTCGGCCCCCGCGAAGGCCTGCTCGGCGCGTTCCGCATGGGGCAACAACCGATCGCCCGCCTCGGAGAGCGCGTAACCTTGCGGCGATTTCACGAAGAGCTTGGCTCCGAGGGTTTCCTCGAGCCGCGCGATCCGCCGCCCCACCGTGGCCGCATCGAGCTTCAGCCCGCGTCCGGCGCCGGACAGGCTCTCGGCGCGTGCGACGGCCAGGAAAATACGCAGATCATCCCAGTCCACGCTCGACCACCTTTGCGAAATTGCAAAACGCTTTTGAGTTTCTTCCTCTTTTTTGCGCATTTTCGCAAGGCTAGAGTCCGCGCAACACGAGTCTTTTCAGGAGGAGGTTCCCATGGAAGAAATCGGCCATTGGATCAACGGCAAGCGCGTTGCGGGCAAATCGGGCCGCTTCAGCGATGTCTACAACCCGGCCACCGGCGAGGTGCAGGCGCGCGTGGCGCTCGCCACCCCGGAAGAGATCGACGCCGCGATCGCGGATGCCGCGAAGGCACAGCTCGAATGGCAGAAGGTCAACCCGCAGCGCCGCGCCCGGGTGATGATGAAATTCGGCGCGCTGATCGAGCGCGACATGGACAAGCTCGCCGAGGCGCTCTCGCGCGAGCACGGCAAGACGCTGCCCGACGCGCGCGGCGACGTGCAGCGCGGCCTCGAGGTGATCGAGGTCTGCATGGGCGCGCCGTCCTTCCTCAAGGGCGAATATACCGACAATGCGGGCCCCGGCATCGACCTCTATTCGATGCGTCAGCCGCTTGGCGTGGTCGCGGGCATCACGCCCTTCAACTTCCCCGCCATGATCCCGCTGTGGAAGATGGGCCCGGCCCTCTCGGCGGGCAACGCGATGATCCTCAAGCCCTCCGAGCGCGTGCCCACCACCGCTCTGATGCTGGCCGAACTGGCACAGGAAGCGGGCCTGCCCGACGGCGTGCTGCAGGTCATCAACGGCGACAAGGAAGCCGTGGACACGATCCTCGACCACGAAACCGTCCAGGCCGTCGGCTTTGTCGGCTCGACCCCGATCGCGCAATACATCTACGGTCGCGCGGCGGCGAACGGCAAGCGCGCGCAATGTTTCGGCGGCGCGAAGAACCACATGCTGATCATGCCCGACGCCGACATGGACAAGGCTGCCGACGCGCTGATCGGCTCGGGCTTCGGGGCTGCGGGCGAGCGCTGCATGGCGATCTCGGTCGCGGTTCCGGTGGGCGACGAGACCGCGGATGCGCTGATCGAGCGCCTCGTGCCGAAGATCGAAAAGCTGAAGGTCGGCCCCTATACCGGCGGCGAGGACGTGGATTACGGTCCCGTCATCACCTCGCAGGCCAAGCAGCGCATCGAGGGCCTGATCTCCTCGGGCGTCGAGCAGGGCGCGAAACTCGTCTGCGACGGGCGCGGCTTCTCGCTGCAGGGCTATGAGGACGGTTTCTTCGTCGGCCCGTCGCTGTTCGACAACGTCACCCCCGAGATGGATATCTACAAGGAAGAGATCTTCGGCCCGGTGCTGTCGATGGTGCGCGCGAAGAACTATGACGACGCGCTCAACCTCGTGATCGACAACCCCTATGGCAACGGCACCTCGATCTTCACCGCTGATGGCGACACCGCGCGCGATTTCGCCTCGAACGTGAATGTCGGCATGGTCGGCATCAACTTCCCGATCCCCGTGCCACTGTCCTACTACACCTTCGGCGGCTGGAAGAAATCGGCCTTCGGCGATCTCAACCAGTACGGCCCCGACGCGTTCCGGTTCTACACCAAGACCAAGACCGTCACCGCGCGCTGGTTCTCGGGCATCAAGGATGGCGCGAGCTTCAACTTCAAGGCGCTCGACTGAGCCTTGCGGCGGCGGCCGCCTCGGCGGCCTCTGCCACGGACGAACCGCAACGCCCCGCCCGAAACGGCGGGGCGTTCGCGTCAGAGGATCTCCCAGTCGTCCTCGTGCGACACGCCGCCGAGCGCGATCCAATCCGCCCGCACCCGCGCCACGCGCGTATCCCCCCAGGTCTTGAACACGATCTCGAAGCCTTCGGGGGTGACCTTCTCCGCGGCGACGTCCATGCGCCCGTTATGGTTGCAATCGAGATCCCACATCGACAGCGAGACATGCACCATCGGCGCGGACCGGAAGCCCTCAGCGAAACGAACCGGCTTGCGCAGCGCGCGCGGCCCCTCGCCGTCCCACATCTCGCCGCCATCCTGAAAATCGGAGAACAGCACGAGCGAACCCTGCTGCATTCCCAGACGATGGCTTTCGACGGTAATCATCCCCAAAGTGCCTCTCCCCGCATCCCGGACAATCTACGCGCGAGTTAGCCAAGAAAAAAGCCCCGGAAAACCGGGGCTTCCTTCAATCTCGTGATGCGGGGGCTCAGCCCAGCATATGCGAACCGAGCGCTTCCATGTCGGCCAGCAGCTTGGCGGTCATGTCGGCCACCGACGGATGCGCCTCGTCATGAACGCGGCGGGCCTCCTCGATCAGGCGATCGTGGACTTCCTTGGTGAACTCTTCCGCCGGAAGCGAGCGCTCGGCCAGAACCGTGACGCCCTCGGGGCTGATCTCGGCAAAGCCACCCGTCACCGCGTAGCTCTGGGTTTCCGAACGCGTCACCAGCGTCAGCTTGCCGGGCCGCAGCGTGGTCAGCATCGGTGCGTGGCCGGGCATGACCGTGAGGTCACCATCCGCGCCGGGCACCATGACCTCGACCGCTTCCTCGACAGAGGCGAGCTTGCGCTCGGGTGCGACCAGGTCGAATTGCATCGTGTCGGCCATAACGCCTCCTTACGCCGCAGCGGCGAGTTTCTCGGCTTTCGCTTTCACCTCTTCGATGCCGCCGACCATGTAGAAGGCCGCTTCGGGAAGGTGATCGTATTCGCCGGCGACCACAGCCTTGAACGACTTGATCGTGTCTTCGAGCGGAACCTGAACGCCGTCCGAGCCGGTGAACACTTTCGCAACGTCGAAGGGCTGCGAGAGGAAACGCTGGATCTTGCGCGCGCGGGCCACGGTGAGCTTGTCCTCTTCCGACAGTTCGTCCATCCCGAGGATGGCGATGATGTCCTGAAGGGCCTTGTAGCGCTGCAGGATCTCCTGCACGTCACGCGCCACCTTGTAGTGCTCTTCGCCGACGATCGCCGGGTCGAGGATCCGCGAGGACGAGTCCAGCGGGTCCACGGCCGGGTAGATGCCGAGTTCCGAGATCGCGCGCGACAGAACGGTCGTCGCGTCGAGGTGGGCGAAGGTGGTGGCCGGAGCCGGGTCGGTAAGGTCGTCGGCCGGAACGTAGACGGCCTGGATCGAGGTGATCGAGCCGGCTTTGGTCGAGGTGATGCGCTCCTGCATCGCGCCCATGTCGGTGGCGAGCGTCGGCTGGTAGCCCACGGCCGAGGGAATACGACCCAGAAGTGCGGACACTTCCGAACCCGCCTGGGTGAAGCGGAAGATGTTGTCGACGAAGAACAGAACGTCGGTGCCCGACTGGTCGCGGAACTGCTCGGCCAGCGTCAGGCCGGTCAGAGCGACGCGCGCACGCGCACCCGGAGGCTCGTTCATCTGACCGTAGACCAGCGCCACCTGCGAGCTCGACAGATCGTCGGGCTTGATGACGTTGGATTCGATCATCTCGTGATAGAGGTCGTTGCCCTCGCGGGTCCGCTCGCCAACACCGGCGAACACGGAGTAGCCCGAGTGCACCTTCGCAATGTTGTTGATCAGTTCCATGATGAGAACGGTCTTGCCCACGCCGGCGCCGCCGAACAGGCCGATCTTGCCGCCCTTGGAGTAGGGCGCGAGCAGGTCGATGACCTTGATGCCGGTCACGAGGATTTCCGAAGCGGTCGCCTGCGATTCAAAATCGGGGGCGGGCTGGTGGATCGCGCGGGTCTCGGTCGACTCGACCGGGCCCTTCTCGTCGACCGGCTCGCCGATGACGTTGAGGATGCGGCCGAGGGTCGCGTTGCCCACCGGGACCGAGATCGGCGCGCCGGTGTCTTTCACCGCGGCGCCGCGTACGAGGCCTTCGGTCGCGTCCATGGCGATGGTCCGCACCGAGCTTTCGCCGAGGTGCTGGGCCACTTCGAGCACCAGACGCTTGCCGTTATTTTCCGTTTCCAGCGCGTTGAGGATCGCAGGCAGCTCGCCGTCGAACTGCACGTCCACGACGGCGCCGATGACCTGGGTTACCTTGCCATTGCTTGCCATGACTGTCTTTCTCCGGTTCCGTCAGAGCGCCTCGGCGCCCGAAATGATTTCGATGAGTTCCTTGGTGATCGCGGCCTGACGCGAGCGGTTGTATTCGATCGTCAGCTTGTCGATCATCTCACCCGCGTTGCGCGTCGCGCTGTCCATGGCGGACATGCGCGCACCTTGTTCCGAGGCACCGTTTTCCAGCAGAGCGGTGAAGATCTGCGTGGCGATCCCGCGCGGAAGCAGGTCGGTGAGGATCTGCGTTTCGCTGGGCTCGTAATCGTAATTGACCGTCGGCACATGCTCTTCGCCCTCTTCCTGTTCGTAGGAAGCGGGGATGATCTGCTTTGCCGTCGGCTTCTGGCTGATCACGCTCTCGAAAATCGAGAAATAGATCGTCGCGACGTCGAACTCGCCGTTGTCGAAGCGGCCGATCAGATCGCGCGCAATGCGCTGCGCGTCGTCATAGCTCAGCTTCTTGACTTCGCTCAGGTCGACATGGCCGACGAAATACTGGCCGTATTCACGGCGCAGCGCGTCGCGGCCCTTCTTGCCGACGGTGAGGATCTTCACCTCTTTGCCTTCGGCGAGAAGCTTGTCGGCATGCTGCCGGGCGAGCTTGGCGATATTGGCGTTGAAGCCACCGCACAGGCCCCGCTCGGCGGTCATCACCACCAGAAGCTGGGTTCTGTCCGAGCCGGTGCCGCGCAGCAGGAGCGGGGCATTGTCCGCTCCCTTCACCGAGCCCGCGAGCCCCGCCATCACGGCATGCATCCGTTCGGCATAGGGGCGCGCGGCTTCGGCGCTTTCCTGAGCGCGGCGCAGCTTGGCCGCGGCGACCATCTGCATCGCCTTGGTGATCTTCCGCGTGTTCTTGACGCTTCCGATCCTGTTTTTCAGGTCCTTAAGGCTGGGCATGTCCCTGTCCTTTCAGGCCAATCACGCGAAGGTCTTGGCGAATTCGTCGATAGCGGCTTTCAGCTTGTCGGCGGCCTCGCCCTTGATCTTCGGGTCGTCATTGGTGAGCCACTCGAGGATGTCCTTGCGCGAGTTGCGCAGGTAGTCGAGCAGGCCCTTCTCGAACTTGCCGACTTCCGAGACCGGGATCTTGTCGAGATAGCCGTTGGTGCCGGCGAAGATGACGGCCACGATTTCCGCGTTGGTGAGCGGCGAATACTGCGGCTGCTTCATCAGCTCGGTCAGGCGCGCACCGCGGTTCAGGAGCTTTTGCGTCGCGGCGTCGAGATCCGAGCCGAACTGGGCGAAAGCCGCCATTTCGCGATACTGGGCGAGTTCGAGTTTCACCGGACCGGCGACCGACTTCATCGAGTTGGTCTGGGCCGAGGAGCCGACGCGCGACACCGACAGACCGGTGTTCACGGCCGGACGGATACCCTGGTAGAAGAGTTCCGTCTCGAGGAAGATCTGACCGTCGGTGATCGAGATCACGTTGGTCGGGATATAGGCCGACACGTCGCCCGCCTGGGTTTCGATGATCGGCAGCGCGGTGAGCGAGCCCGAACCGAAATCCTCGTTCAGCTTCGCCGAACGCTCGAGCAGGCGCGAATGGAGGTAGAACACGTCGCCCGGATAGGCTTCGCGGCCCGGCGGACGGCGCAGCAGAAGCGACATCTGACGATAGGCGACGGCCTGCTTCGAGAGGTCATCATAGATGATCAGCGCGTGCATGCCGTTGTCGCGGAAATACTCGGCCATCGCGGTCGCGGTATAGGGCGCGAGGTACTGCATCGGAGCCGGGTCCGACGCGGTCGCGGCGATCACGGTGGTGTATTCGATCGCACCGGTCTCTTCGAGCTTCTTCACGAGCTGCGCCACGGTCGAACGCTTCTGGCCGACGGCCACGTAGAAGCAGTGCAGCTTGTTCTCGGGATCGGCGTCGTTATACGACTTCTGGTTCAGGATCGTGTCGAGCGCGATCGCGGTCTTGCCGGTCTGACGGTCGCCGATGACCAGCTCGCGCTGACCGCGGCCGATCGGGATCATGGCGTCGACCGATTTCAGGCCGGTCGCCATCGGCTCGTGCACCGATTTACGCGGGATGATGCCCGGCGCCTTCACGTCGGCCACGCGACGCTCGGCCGCCTCGATGGCGCCCTTGCCGTCGAGCGGGTTGCCGAGGCCGTCGACGACGCGGCCCAGAAGGCCCTTGCCAACCGGCACGTCCACGATGGAGTTGGTGCGCTTGACGGTGTCGCCTTCTTTGATGTCCTGGTCCGAACCGAAGATAACGACGCCGACATTGTCGCTTTCGAGGTTCAGGGCCATCCCGCGGATACCACCGGGGAATTCGACCATTTCGCCGGCCTGAACGCTGTCGAGGCCGTAGACGCGCGCAATGCCGTCACCGACCGAAAGCACGCGGCCAACTTCGGCCACTTGGGCGTCCTGCCCGAAATTCTTGATCTGCTCCTTGAGGATCGCAGAAATCTCAGCTGCTTGGATGCCCATTTATCCAACCTCTTTCATGGCGTTCTTGAGAGAAGCGAGCTTCGAGCGGATCGACGTGTCGACCATGCGCGAGCCCAGCTTGACGATCATGCCGCCGATGAGACTTTCATCGACCGCGGTGTTCAGCTTGACGGTCTTGCCCGTCTGGTTCTTCAGGGTTTCGGCGAGCTTGGCAGCCTGAGCGGCGGTCAGCTCGGAAGCGGAAGTGACATCCGCCGTGACTTCGCCCTTCTCCTCGGCAATCAGCTCCGAGAGGGACTTGAGCAGTTGCGGCAACGTGAAGAGACGCCGCTTCGCCGCCATCAGCTGGAGGCCGTTTGACATCGGCTCCGACAGGCCCATCTTCGCGCCAAGCGCACCGATCGCGGCGGCCTGAGCGTCCCGGCCATAGACCGGCGAAGAGATCATTTCGCGCAGCTCCGCCGAACCGGCCAGCGACTCCGAGAGCGCCGTCACATCGGCTTCGAGCGCCGGCAGGGAATTGGCCTCGCGCGACAGTTCAAAAATGGCCAGCGCGTAGCGGCCGGCGATGCTTGCGGAAATCGAAGCTGGTTCGGACACGTCCACCCTTCCGATGCTTGTTGTCCTCCGCGCGCGACCCGGAACAGGTCTTGCGGAGGGTCTCCCCCGACGCGGAAGGTCGAGGCCTCTACGTCGCTTATCGGGGAGGCTAGTAGCAGAGCAATCCCCCCCTCGCAACCATCTTAAGCACGAGAATGTGAGCAGAAGCGCAGCATTTCCGGTCTCGTCGCGAGAAGGTGACAGAGAGCGAAGGAAAATGAGGGCGCTAACAGATATTTCCGCTCGGCGCGGCGCATTGCCGCGCGAGGTGATTCACCCGCCGATTGCGCGCCAGATAGACCGCGCGCCGCATTCTTTCCCCGACAGCCCTGCACCCGGCAGGTGATTGCGCGGCGGCCGCACGGGGCATCGCGATCCTTGCGGGCCGCGAGGCTCAGACCGGGTCGGAAACCGGCTTCACGGCGCCTTCAAGAATCGAGAGCGGCCTGCGCACGCGCGCGCCCAGCCCCGAATTGTGCCGCGCATGGACCTGCTTGGAGACCTCGAGCATGATCACGCCCGACGCGAGCGCGCCTGAAACCCGCGTGCCGACCCGTTCCCACATCGCGGCGGAACGCAGCCAGAAGCGGCGTTGGCTGGGCGGGATGTAGAGCGCTCCGGAATGGCGTTCGGGCACGAAGCCCGAGCGCCGGGCGAGCTGGTCGAGCTGTCCCAGCGTGTAGGGCTTGCCGAAGCCGAAGGGCGTGGTCTCGCGCGGGGCCCAGAGACCGGCGCGATTGGGCACGATGAAGAGCGCGCGCCCGCCGGGGCCCAGCACGCGCCAGCATTCCTCCATCAGCGCCTCGGAATTGTCCGAGGTCTCGAGCCCGTGCATCACGACGAGACGATCGACGCGCCCCGTCTCGAGCGGCCAGCGCGCCTCCTCGCACAGCACCGAGACATTCGGCATCCCCGCGGGCCAGGGCATCACCCCCTGCCCCGCTGGCATCAACCCGATCACCCGGCGCGCAGATTCCAGATAGGGTCGCAGCAAGGGCACCGCGAAGCCGAAGCCCGCGACGGTGAGCCCCGCCAGTTGCGGCCCCGTCGCCGGCCAGAGCGCGAGCATGCGATCGCGGATCGCACGTTGCGCGGCACGGCCGAGCTGCGTCCGATAGTAGAAGTTCCGCAAGTCGAGCACGTCCAGATGCATTGCGCCTTCCGCTTCCTTGGGCTTAGTTATGCGACAGGATAATCAATGCGGTAGAAAAGACCATGGCCGTCGAATTGCTGATCGTCCCCTGCCTGGCGGACAACTACGCTTATGTCGTGCACGAAGCCGCGACCGATACGACAACCGTGATCGACGTCCCCGAGGCGCCGCCGGTGCTCAAGGCGCTCACCGAACGCGGCTGGAAGGCGAACCTGATCCTGATCACGCATCATCATGCCGATCATATCGAGGGCGTGCAGGCCTTAGCCGCGGCGACCGGCGCGAAGGTCGTCGGCGCGGCTGCGGATGCGCATCGCTTGCCTGCGCTCGATCAGGAGGTCCGTCCCGGCGAGATGCTCCCGATCGGGATGGAAAAGGTCGAGGTCATGGACGCACCGGGCCATACGGTGGGCCATATCGCCTATTACTTCCCCGATGCGGGGCTCCTGTTCTCGGGCGACAGCCTGATGAGCTGGGGGTGCGGACGGCTCTTCGAGGGCTCGGCGGCGCAGATGCACGACACGTTGACGCGCTTTGCCGAATTGCCGGACGAAACGCTGGTCTGCTCGGGGCACGAATATACCGAGGCCAATGGCCGGTTTGCGCTCTCGATCGAGCCGGACAATCCGAACCTGCTCGCCCGGATGGAGGAGGTGCGTGCGGCGCGTTCCCAGATGCGCCCGACCCTGCCGGTGGAACTCGGGCTCGAGAAGGCGACGAACCCCTTCCTGCGCGGCGGCGATCCTGCGATGCGCCGTGCGCTCGGCCTGGCCGACGATGCCAGCCCGCTCGCCGTCTTCACCGAGGCGCGCGCCCGCAAGGACCGGTTCTGAGAGATCAGCCCTTCGAGGGGGCGACCACCGTCTCGCCCTCTTCTTCGCGCCGTGCGTTCTCGGCCCGGCGCGCGCCCCGGATCGCATCGGCGATGAAGAGGCGCGAGAGAACGTGATAGAGCGGTTCGGGGGCGATGAAGCGTGACGTGCCGTAGCCCAGCATCGCCGCGATCATGATCGGCCCGAAGGCATCGTGGTTGCCGGTCATCTCGAAGATGATGACGAAGGCGGTCATCGGCGCCTGGGTCACGGCGGCGAAATAGGCCGCCATCCCGACCAGGGCCGCAAGCGCCACCTGCGACCCCATCAGCAGCGCGATGCTCGAACCCAGCCCGGCCCCGACCGAGAGCGAGGGCGCGAACAACCCGCCCGGAATGCCCGAAACGGTCGCCGCGAGCGTCGCGATCAGCTTGCCCAGGAAATAGAGCGGCGGTTGCGCCTGTCCCTCGACGACGGCGCGCGCCTGGTCATAGCCGGTACCGAAGGTCTCGCCATCCATCAGGAAACCGATCACCGCGGTGACGATCCCGGCCACCAGAGAGACGATGACGACGCGGCGCATCGGGCGGGCGGGCGACCAGCGGCGGATCGCACGGGTTATCTGGATGACCGAGCGGCTGAAGATCGCCCCCGTGAGACCGCCCGCAAGGCCGCAGGCGACCACGGTCAGCCAGCCCCAGAGATCGGTGGCCATCGCGGAGGAGACCCCGAAATAGGTATAGGTACCGAGGATCGAGACGGCCGCGATGCCGGCCAGGATCACCGCCGAGAGCACGACCCCGTTGGTGCGCACCTGGTAGGACCGGCTCATCTCCTCGATCGCGAAGACGATCCCGGCGAGCGGCGTGTTGAAGGCGGCGGCGATCCCGGCCGCCGAGCCCGCGAGGATCAACCCGCGCCGCTGGACCATTCCGCCGAGGCGCCCCGATTTCATCATGATCGCCGCGCCGACCTGGACGGTGGGCCCCTCCCGGCCGATCGAGGCACCGCAGGCGAGGCCCAGCAGCGTCAGGAGGACCTTGCCGAAGGCGATTTTCAGAAACAGGAGCCCGCCCCGGTCCGGGTCGTCGCGCAACTGGCGCGCCGCGATCGCCTGCGGAATGCCGGAGCCTTGCGCACCGGGGAAATAGAGCCGGGTCACGACCGCGATCATGACGAAGGCGGCCGGTGTCAGGAGTAGCGGCAAGGTATGGTGGGGGAGCAGCCCGTCGAGATGGGTAAAGACGCGATGGGCGTAATCGGCGGAATACGCGAAGGCCGTGCTGAAGACGCCGATGGTGATCGCGCCGAGCCAGAACACAAGACGGGTCTTCCAAAGCCTCCGTGACGTCACCATCGCACGCGAACGGCGCAGCATGGCGATACGGGAAATGCTTTTTCGATCCATCGGAGCCCTCCTGTCCATCGTCTAGAGGGTCAAGCACCCATTGCCAAGGGCGTGCGTGTCGCAGGACGGGCCCGCATGCGCCTCCGGATCTCGCGCGCCTGCGCCCCGCCCTTGAAAGCATGGGCGCGCACCCCATTTGCTGAACCGACGCGACCCTCCCCGATATCGCGCTCGTTCGGACGGCGCTGCCCTTCCCGCCCCTCTTCTTTCGCCGCGTGATGACTTTTTTCGCACGAATCAGGCGTTGAGAAGATTTTGGGCATGAAAAGACTTGAAGCGCGGCCATTTCCACCGAACTTTAATTGTATGAGGTCAGGATCGGTGCCGGGGCTCTCCCTCGCCGCTCTCTCGCAGGAAAGGAGCAGACCATGCCGTCGTTTTCCAACACGCTCGAACAGGCCATCCACGGTGCTCTGGCGCTTGCCAATGCGCGCAAGCACGAACTGGCAACGCTCGAACATCTGCTCCTCGCGCTCATCGACGAGCCGGACGCGGCGCGGGTCATGAAGGCCTGCGCGGTCGATCTCGACGAGTTGCGCCAGACGCTGGTGGAGTTCATCGATGACGAACTCTCGACCCTCGTTACCGAGATCGAGGGGTCCGAAGCCGTGCCGACCGCCGCCTTCCAGCGCGTGATCCAGCGCGCCGCGATCCATGTGCAATCCTCGGGACGGTCCGAAGTCACGGGGGCCAACGTGCTCGTCGCGATCTTCGCCGAACGCGAGAGCAACGCGGCCTATTTCCTGCAAGAGCAGGACATGACGCGTTACGACGCGGTGAACTTCATCGCGCATGGCGTCGCGAAAGATCCCGAATACGGCGAGACGCGCCCGGTTTCCGGAGCCGAGGAGGAGGCGAAGGCCGAAGGAGCCCCGCAGGCCGACGCCAAGGACTCCGCGCTCGAGAAATACTGTGTGAACCTCAACGCCAAATCCGAGAAGGGCGATATCGACCCGCTGATCGGGCGTGAACACGAGGTGGAGCGCTGCATCCAGGTGCTGTGCCGCCGCCGCAAGAACAACCCGCTTCTCGTGGGCGATCCCGGCGTCGGCAAGACCGCGATCGCGGAAGGTCTGGCGCTCAAGATCACCCGGGGCGAAACCCCCGAGATCCTCGCCAAGAGCACGATCTACTCGCTCGACATGGGCGCATTGCTGGCCGGCACCCGCTATCGCGGCGATTTCGAGGAACGCCTGAAGGCCGTCGTGAAGGAGCTCGAGGAGCATCCCGACGCGATCCTCTTCATCGACGAGATCCACACCGTGATCGGCGCGGGCGCGACCTCGGGCGGGGCGATGGATGCCTCGAACCTGCTGAAGCCCGCGCTTCAGGGGGGCAAGCTGCGCACCATGGGCTCCACCACCTACAAGGAGTTCCGCCAGCACTTCGAGAAGGACCGCGCGCTGTCGCGCCGGTTCCAGAAGATCGACGTGAACGAGCCCTCGGTGCCGGATTCGATCAAGATCCTGATGGGGCTGAAGCCCTATTTCGAGAAGCATCACGACATCCGCTACACCAATGACGCGATCAAGGCGGCGGTGGAGCTGTCGGCGCGCTACGTGCATGACCGCAAGCTGCCCGACAAGGCGATCGACGTGATCGACGAGGCGGGCGCGGCCCAGCATCTCGTGGCCGAGAGCAAGCGGCGCAAGACGATCGGCGCGAAGGAGATCGAGGCCGTGGTGGCCAAGATCGCCCGGATCCCGCCGAAGAATGTCTCGAAGGACGATGCCGAGGTGCTCAAGGATCTCGAAAAGACCCTCAAGCGCGTGGTCTTCGGCCAGGACAAGGCGATCGAGGCGCTGTCCTCCGCGATCAAGCTGGCGCGCGCGGGTCTGCGCGAGCCCGAAAAGCCGATCGGCAACTACCTCTTCGCGGGCCCGACCGGCGTCGGCAAGACCGAGGTGGCCAAGCAGCTCGCCGATACGCTGGGCGTGGAACTGCTGCGCTTCGACATGTCGGAATACATGGAGAAGCACGCGGTGAGCCGCCTGATCGGCGCGCCTCCGGGCTATGTCGGCTTCGATCAGGGCGGGATGCTGACCGACAGCGTCGACCAGCACCCGCATTGCGTGCTGCTGCTCGACGAGATCGAGAAGGCGCACCCGGATGTCTACAACATCCTGCTGCAGGTGATGGATCACGGGAAGCTCACCGACCATAACGGCCGAACCGTCGATTTCCGCAACGTGATCCTGATCATGACCTCGAATGCGGGCGCCTCCGACATGGCGAAGGCCGCGATCGGCTTTGGCCGCGACCGCCGTGAGGGCGAGGACACGGCCGCGATCGAGCGGACCTTCACGCCGGAATTCCGCAACCGTCTGGATGCGGTGGTCAGCTTCGCACCGCTCTCGCGCGATGTGATCTTGCAGGTCGTGGACAAGTTCGTCCTCCAGCTCGAGGCGCAGCTGATCGACCGCAACGTCCATATCGAGCTGACCCCGGCCGCCGCGAACTGGCTCGCCGAGCGCGGCTATGACGACAAGATGGGCGCGCGACCGCTCGGCCGCGTGATCCAGGAGCACATCAAGAAACCGCTCGCCGAGGAACTTCTCTTCGGCAAGCTCACCAAGGGCGGCGTGGCGAAGGTCTCGGTCAAGGACGACAAGATCGTCATCAAGATCGAGGAGCCGGGCCGCAAGCGGATCTCGGGCTCCAAGCCGCGGCTTCTGACCGCCGAGTGATCCGCGCGTGCTGCGCGCGAGCCTGATCAGCCTTATCGTCCCGGCCCTGCCCTGCATGGCCGGGACGATTTCGTTGCAGCTCCCGGTGGAGTGCACGCTCGGGCAGGACTGCTACATCCAGAATTACGTCGATCGCGATCCCGGCCCCGGCGCGCGCGATGCGGGCTGCGGCACGCTCACCTATGACGGGCACAAGGGGACCGATTTCGCATTGCCGACCCTCGCCGGGATGCGTGCGGGCGTGGCGGTTCTCGCCGCCGCCCCCGGCGTGGTGACGGCGATCCGCGATGGCGAACCCGACCGCGCCTTCATCGAGGGCGCCCCGGTTACAGGGCGCGAATGCGGCAACGGGATCGTGATCGCGCTCGGCGATGGATGGGAGACGCAATATTGCCACCTGCGCGAGGGTTCGGTCTCGGTGCGGCCCGGCGAGACGGTCGCGGCGGGCCAGCCCCTCGGCCTCGTCGGCCAGTCGGGCAAGGCCGCCTTTCCCCATCTCCACCTAGCGCTTCGCCACGACGGAGCGGTCGTCGACCCTTTCGACCCCGACCCGACACGCGCCTGCGACCGCGGCGGCGCGCGGGACAGCCTTTGGTCTCCGCCGCTCGCCTATACCCCCTCGGGGCTCCTCGGGATCGGGTTCACCACGACACCGCCAAGCTTCGAGGCGGTGAAAGCCGGGGTGCCGGTGGACACGCGCCTGCCAAGCTCCGGCCCCGCGCTCCTCGTCTGGGTCTATGGCTTCGGCGCGCAGGCGGGCGACGAGATCGAGATCACGATCGACGGCCCGCGCGGCGAGATCCTCCGCCACGCATCCCCGGTCGAACGCAGTCAGGCGCTGTTCTATCGCTATTCGGGCCGCAAGACGCCGCCCGGCGGCTGGCCGGCGGGGCATTACCGCACCCGTGCGGCACTGATCCGAAAGGGCGAAACGCTCGCGGTCGAAGAAGCCGAGACCGACGTTTCGCGCTGAACCGGTCTTATGGAATGCGCGCGGCCGGCCCCGGCTGGCCCGAGGGTTTCTCCCCCGCATTGGCGTTCGCGGTCACCTCTTCCTCGACCGCTTCGGGTGGCAGGAGCGAAATGATCCGCCCGCCCGGCTCCACTTTCAACGCCTCGGGATCAGTCACGAAGCGCAGATCGCCCTTCGGCGAGACCACCATCAGCGGCTCGGCCCGCGGGCGTTTCGCACGCCACTCGGGGAGCCCGTATTCCTCGGTGATCCGCGTCACCCGGAAACGCCAGCCCTCGGCGAGCCGGTCTTCCCAGCCCTGCAGCGTGCGGCCGTCGCCGAACCGCCTGCCGCCCAGCTGCGTGGGCAAGGCGTGACGCTCGCGATCGTCCTTCTGCCGCGGCAGTTGCCAGACCTTGTCGCGGCCGAATTCGGGAGCGAGATCGGTCGCGACGAGCGTGTTGTAGGCATCGTTGTCGGTCGCGGCGAGCAGCGTCGAATAGGACATCAGCTCGACCGTGTCCTCCGCCGCCTCGCCCAGAATGTCCCCGTAGAAGGTCTTGATCCCGTTGGCCCGCGGCCGGATCAGGTGGGCGGGGTTGGGATCGGTGATCAGGACCGGCACCTCGGCCCTGGTCAGCACCTCGGCCAGCGCGGTGGTGAACCGCGACCCGCCCACGATCAGCAGTCCTGGCTTGTCGACGCTCGCAAGCCCCAGCCTGCGCGCCAGCGGCGCCAGCGTGAAGCCGTGCACGATCACGGTGATCAACACCAGCACGAACGCCAGCGGCCCGATCCGCACGCCGTCGATCACGCCCGCCTCTGCGAGCCGCTGCCCGAAGAGGCCCGCGACCGCCACGAGGACCACCCCGCGCGGCCCGGTAAGCGCAATCAGCAACCGTTCGTTGCGCGGCAGGCTCGAGCCGATGAGCGATATCAGAACGGTCAGCGGCCGCGCAACCAGCACCACCAGCGCCACGAAGACAAAGGCGTGCCAGTCGAGCGCCGCGATCTGGTCGATCTGGATATTCGCCGCGAGCAGGATGAACACGCCCGAGACCAGCAGCACTGTCGCATGTTCCTTGAACCGGCGAAGCTCCTCATAGGAGGGCAGATCGGCATTGCCGATCACCAGCCCCATCACCGTCACCGCCAGAAGCCCGCTCTCGTGCAACACCGAATCCGTCAGCGCGAAGGTCGCCAGAAGCGTCGCGAAGAGCACCGGCACCTTCATGAATTCCGGCACCAGCCCGCGGCAGAAGGCCCGCGCGATCCCCCAGCCGACGAGCCCGCCGATCGCCGCCGCGAAGAGGATGCCGAGCGCGAGATGGCTGATTGCCTCCCCCATGGGCAGGTTCGAGCGCGCGGTGATCACGACCTCGAAGGCGAGGACCGCCGCGAGCGCGCCGATCGGATCGTTGACGATCGCCTCCCATTGCAGAAGCCGCGCGGGCCGGCGCGCCAGCTTCGCGGTGCGCAGGAGCGGCGCGATCACCGTCGGCCCCGTCACCACCATGATGCCACCGAAGACGGTCGCGCTTTCCCAGCTCAGCCCCGCCCCCCAGACCAGCGCCAGCGTCGAGAGCAGCCATCCCAGCGGCGCGCCGATGAAGACGAGCCGCGCCACCCCCGATTTCGCATCGCCCAGCCGGTGCAGATCGAGCGAGAACCCGCCCTCGAACAGGATCACCGCCACCGCGAGCGCGATGAGCGGCCCCAGCAGATCCCCGAAATCGCGCGCCGGGTCGAGCAGGCCCGTCGCCGGCCCCGCAATGAGCCCCGCAACCAGCATGAAGACGATCGCGGGCATGCGCAGACGCCAGGCCAGCCATTGCGCCCCGACCCCGAAGACGCCCACGAGCCCGAAGGCCAGGACGGGGCCGAGCCCCGCGCTTTCCGCAACTGCCATTGATGTCCCTCTTCCGGTTCTGCGGGCCAACCCCGTTTCAGAAGGTCAGGTTCCACCCGCGGATGCAAGAGGCTCGCCTGCGATATATCGGACCGCAAAGATTGACCTTTACGCCGCGATCGGCTAGGGGAATGCGAACCCCGCAATCCGGTGGGGGCAGTCTGGGCGCCCGGTCTCCTCAGCGCCCGTATGCGGCAGCCGCCCGACGTGGCCCGCTTCAGGACGCGAAACAGGACGATCCCAAGGACTCTGATGACCAAATTCTCCGATCTGAAACTGGACCCCAAGGTCCTCTCCGCCGTTGCCGATGCCGGCTATGAAACGCCCACGCCGATCCAGGCGGGCGCGATCCCTCCGGCGCTCGAGGGCAAGGACGTGCTGGGCATCGCCCAGACCGGGACCGGCAAGACCGCCTCCTTCACCCTGCCGATGCTGACGCTTCTGCGCCGTGGCCGCGCCCGCGCCCGGATGCCGCGCTCGCTCGTGCTGTGCCCGACGCGTGAACTGGCCGCCCAGGTGGCGGAGAATTTCGATCTCTACGCCAAGAACACCAAGCTGACCCGCGCCTTGCTGATCGGCGGCGTCTCCTTCGGCGAGCAGGACAAGCTCATCGACAAGGGCGTCGACGTGCTGATCGCCACGCCCGGCCGCCTGCTCGATCATTTCGAGCGCGGCAAGCTGATCCTCACCGATGTTAAGGTGATGGTCGTGGACGAGGCCGACCGGATGCTCGACATGGGCTTCATCCCGGATATCGAGCGGATCTTCCAGCTCACGCCCTTCACCCGCCAGACGCTGTTCTTCTCGGCGACCATGGCCCCCGAGATCGAGCGCATCACCAACACCTTCCTGCACGCGCCGGTGCGCGTCGAGGTGGCCCGGCAGGCGACGACCGGCGAGAACATCACCCAGAGGCTCGTGGAGATCACGCCCGCGCGGCGCGACCAGACCGCCAAGGCGAAACGGGAATTGCTGCGCGCGCTGATCGAGGCCGAGGGCGAGACCTGCACCAACGCGATCGTCTTCTGCAACCGCAAGGTCGATGTGGACATCGTCGCCAAGAGCTTGCAGAAATACGGCTTCGACGCGGCGCCGATCCACGGCGATCTCGAGCAGAGCCAACGGATGCGCACGCTCGACAGCTTCCGCGACGGGTCGCTCAAGGTGCTCGTGGCCTCGGATGTGGCCGCGCGCGGTCTCGACATCCCGGCGGTGAGCCATGTGTTCAACTACGACCTGCCGATGCATGCCGAGGATTACGTCCACCGGATCGGACGTACCGGCCGCGCGGGGCGCAAGGGCACCGCGATCTCGATCGCGACCCCGACGGATGACAAATACCTGTCCCAGATCGAGGGTCTCGTGAAGATGGAGATCCCCCGCGCCGAGACGCCCGAGAGCTTCGAGCTCTCCGAAGGCGCGAAGGAGCCGCCGCGCAAGCGCGAGGACAGCAAGGGCGGCCGCGCGCGCGGTCCCCGTGGCCGGTCGCGCGAGCGTGGCGAGGAACGCGGCGGGCGCGAGCGCCGGCGCGACAAGGATGTCGAGGCCCAGGAGGTTCCGGCCGCAGAGGTGAGCGAGGCGAAACCCGCACCCGCCGCCCCTGCCCCCGAAGCCGATGCCGGCGCGGACCAGGACAGCCGGGCGCGCCGCGCGCGTGGTGGCCGCAACCGTCGCGACCACGGCCAGGCGGTGGTGGGCATGGGCGACCATGTTCCCGACTTCCTGACCCGCTCCTTCCGGCCCAGCAAGACCGAGGAACCGGCCGAGGACGGCGCCGAGAGCTGATCCCCCTTCCTCTTGACAGAAATATCCCCGCCGGAGGCATCCTCGGGCGGGGTTTTTCTTTGTCGTCGGGCGGGCGCGTGACGCCGGCGCGGATCACTCCATCAGCCGGCTCGTCACCACCACGACCTCGGGCTTCTTGCCGATCTCCTCCATCGAGACCTGCCGCGCGATCCGGCGCAGGGCCTCGTCGAGCTTGTCGTCATTGGACACGAGCTTGGCGGGTGCCCGGTCGAGGAACTGCGCCATCTCGTCCTCGATCTGCTCGGTCAGCGCCGCGCCGGAGCGGCCGCGCTCGGGCAGGCCCATCAGCTCGACCCAGGGCTCGCCGAGCGGCTTGTCATCCTCGTCCATGATCACGGTAACGAGGCAAAGCCCGTTGAGCGCCATCCGGATCCGGTCGCGCACGACGCCATCGAGCGCCCCGATCTGCACCGAACCATCGAGATAGGTGCGGCCAGCCTCGACATGCTCGACGACTCGCGGCGCCTTGCCGCTCAGCTCGATCATCATGCCGTTCGTCGCGACCTCGGAGGCGATCCCCTTCTCGTTGCCGATCTTGGCATGTTCACGCAGGTGACGGTGCTCGCCATGCATCGGGATCAGCATCTGCGGGCGGAGCAGATCATGCACCGCCTCGAGGTCGGGCCGGTTCGCGTGACCGGAGACGTGATAGAGCCCGCCGTGGTCGTCGACCACATCCACGCCCATTTCGGAAAACGCGTTCATGATGCGGATCACGCCGCGCTCGTTGCCCGGAATGGTCTTCGAGGAGAACAGGAACGTGTCGCCCTCCTTCATTTCGAGCCCGAGATATTTCCCGCGCGCCAGCTGGGCCGAGGCCGCGCGGCGTTCCCCCTGGCTGCCGGTCACGATCAGCATCAGGTTCTGGCGCGGCACCTCGGCCGCCTCTTCGGGCGAGATCGTTCCGGGCATCCCGGTGAGCACGCCGGTTTCCTCGGCCGCCTGCACCATCCGCTTCATCGCGCGGCCCAGAAGGCAGACCGAGCGGCCGGCGGCCCGCCCGGCTTCCGCCAGCGTCTTGAGGCGCGCCACGTTCGAGGCGAAGGTCGTCGCGACCACCATGCCCGATTGCTGCGAGATCAGCTCGGCCAGCGGCCCGGCCAGCGTCGCCTCGGAGCGGCCCGGCTGGGGCGAGAAGACATTGGTCGAGTCGCATACCAGCGCCTTCACGCCCGCGCCCTCGCGGCCGATCTCGTGCCAGAGCTCGGGATCGAAGGCCTCGCCCACGACCGGATTGCCGTCGAGCTTGAAATCGCCCGTATGCACGATCCGTCCCGCCGGCGTGTCGATCACCAGCCCGGAGCTTTCGGGGATCGAATGCGAGATCGGCACGAATTGCAGCTTGAAGGGACCCGCCTCGATCACCTGCGGGCGCGGTTCGACGATCTGGATCGTCTCGGGCGGGATCCCCGCCTCTTCGAGCTTGAGCTGCCCGATCCGGCCCGTGAAGGCCCGCGCATAGACCGGTTTGCGCAATTTGTTCCAGACATGGGGCAGCGCGCCGATATGGTCTTCATGGGCATGGGTGATGAAGATCGCCTCGATACGATCGGCATTCTCCTCGAGCCATGCCAGATCGGCGAATATGAGATCGACGCCGGGCGTGCCGTCCATATCGGGGAAGGTGACCCCGAGATCGACCACGATCAGACGCTCTTTCCCTGCGGGGCCGTAGCCGTAGACATAGGCATTCATGCCGATTTCGCCGGCGCCGCCGAGGGGGAGGTAAATCAGTCTGTCAGTCACGCTCTATGGTCCTTGTTATAATCGTTGATCAGGCGCAGACCGTGCATGGTAAGATCGTAATCGATACTGTCAAACAGGTCGAAGCCCTGGCTGAAGAGTTCCGCCAGCCCTCCCGTCGCGATCACTTTCATCGGCCGGTCGCGCTCGAGCCGGATCTGGCGCACGATGCCTTCGACGAGCCCGATATAGCCCCAGAACACGCCCGACTGGATACAGGCGACGGTATTGGTGCCGATCGCCTTCTCAGGCATCGTGACATCGACATGCGGAAGCGCCGCCGCCGCGGCATGGAGCGCCTCGAGCGAGAGGTTCACGCCCGGCGCGATCACGCCGCCGATATAGGCCCCGTCCCGCGCCACGACATCGAAGGTCGTCGCGGTGCCGAAATCGACCACGATCAGGTCGCCGCCATGCCGCTCGAAACCCGCCACCGCATTCACCAGCCGGTCCGGCCCCACCGTGGTGCCGGGATCCACGCGCGGATCCACCGGGAGCGCGCATTCGGGCTTGCCCACCACCAGCGGGCGGCAGTTGAAATAGCGGTTCGCGAGGACGCGCAGGTTGAAGACCACGCGCGGCACGGTCGAGGAGACGATCACCTCGGAGATCTCGGCATCGACCCCCTGCAGGCGCATCAGCCCGGTGAGCCAGACGAAATACTCGTCCGCGGTGCGCTTGTGGTTCGTCTCCATCCGCCAGGTCGCGATGAAATCCGCGCCGTCCCAGATCGAGAACACGGTATTCGTGTTGCCGCAATCGATGCACAGAAGCATGGGGCTTTCCCTTTCCCGCTTCAGAAGAAGATATCCGCGGCCGAGATGGCGCGGCGGCCGTGAGGGCCGGTCAGGATCAGCGCGCCGGTCGCGTCGATCGTCTCGAAGGTGCCGCGATGGGTTTCATGACCGGTGCGCGCCGTGATCTCTTCGCCCAGACGCGCCGCGCGCGCAAGCCATGCATTCCGGATCGGGTCGAAACCGTAATCCTGGAACTGGCGGTCGTAATGGGCGAAGGCCTGCGCCAGCATCGGCAGGAATTCCACCGGCTCGACGCTCAGCCCGGTCTCGCCCGCCAGGCTGACGGCGGGCAGCGCTTCGGGTTCGAGCGCGTCGCGCGGCGGTGCCGCGGCGAGGTTGACCCCGATCCCGATCGCGAGCGCATGGGCGCCCCGGGGCAAAGCGAGGCTTTCCAGAAGGATGCCTGCGATCTTGCCGCCATTGAGAAGCACGTCATTGGGCCATTTGATTGAGAGCCGCGCATGCGGCCCCCCGACATGGGCAAGCGCCGCCTCGAGCGCGAGTGCCGCGACGAAGGAATAGAGCGCGGCCTGCGCGAGCCCCTCTCTCGGGCGCAATACGAGCGTGGCCGAGAAATTCCCCGCCGGTGCGCGCCAGTCCCGTCCGCGCCGCCCGCGCGCCGCGGTCTGCTCATGCGCGAAGATCCAGGCAGGACCGGAGAGGCCCGGCGCTAGCCGGGCCGCTTCGTTCATCGTGCTGTCCACCTTGAGAAGGACGTGGCGCGCCACGCCCTCCGGCCAGGGGTCGCGGTCAGTTGACAAGGGCAGCGGCCGCCGCCGCGGCGGCCCCCTCGATCCCGAAGAGGTTGAAGATCCCCACCAGCATCGCCAGCGCGCAGACCATCAGCAGGCCCCATTGCACCGCCGGCATCCGTCCGTCGAGCGGCTCCACTTCCTTGCCGAAATACATGTAGAACACGATCCGCAGGTAGTAGAAGGCGGCCACGACCGAGGCCACGACACCGAGCAGGACGAGCCAGATGAAGCCGCCGTTCAGCGCCGCCTGCAGCACCGCGAATTTCGCGAAGAAACCGAGGAAGGGCGGCACGCCCGCGAGCGAGAACATCAGCACCATCATCGCCATCGCCTTCGCCGGCTCGGCGCGGGCATAGAGGCTCAGCGCCCGGATGTCGGTGACCGGCTGACCGTCGCGCTCCATCGCGAGGATGAAGGCGAACACGCCCACCGTCATCGTCACGTAGATCGCCATATAGGTGAGCATCGCCTGCACGCCCTCGGCCGACCCCGCGGCGAGCCCCAGCAGCACGAAGCCCATATGGGTGATCGACGAATAGGCCATCAGGCGCTTGATGTTGCGCTGCGCGATCGCGGCGAAGGAGCCCCAGACGAAGGACAGCGCCGCAAGCAGTGCGAGGATCTGGCTCCACTCGCCCGGCACCTGGCCGAAAGCGTCGAAAACGAGCCGGGCGATCAGCGCCATCGCGGCCACCTTGGGCGCGGTCGCGAAGAAGGCGGTAACCGGCGTGGGCGAGCCCTCGTAGACATCGGGCGTCCACATGTGGAACGGCACCGCCGAGACCTTGAAGGCCAGACCCGCAAGCAGGAAGACCATGCCGAAGAGCAGCCCCATCGGGAGCTGGCCGTGCTGCACGACCTGCACGATGCCCGAGAATTGCGTGGTGCCCGCGAACCCGTAGGTCAGCGAGGCGCCATAGAGCAGCAGCCCCGAGGAGAGCGCGCCGAGCACGAAATATTTCAGGCCCGCCTCCGAGGAGCGCTCGCTCTCGCGGCGCAGCGCGGCCACGATATAGAGCGCGAGCGATTGCAACTCGAGCCCCATATAGAGCGACATCAGGTCGCCCGCCGAGACCATCATCATCATGCCGATCACCGCGAGCGTGAGCAGGATCGGATATTCGAAGCGCAGCAGCCCGCGGCGCAGCATGTAATCGGCGCTCATCACCATCACGAGCGCCGCCGAGATCAGGATGGTCACCTTCGCGAAGCGCGCGAAGGCGTCATCGATGAAGAGCCCGCCGAAGGCTACATGCGCCCCGATATCGCCCAGCCCGATCCAGGCCGCGAAGACCAGCATCACACCGGCAGTCGCCCAGAGCAGGGTCAGCGCCAGCTTGTCCTTGCCGAACCAGACGCCCGCCAGAAGCGCGCCCATCGCATAGAGCGCGAGCAGGAATTCCGGAAGGATGGTCGAGAAATCCGCAGAAGTCATTCCTCATGCTCCTCAGTGTTCGACCAGGTCGGACAGCAGGTGGTCCGGCAAGGCGTCATGGTAGTTCTGGACAAGGTTCGCGACCGACGGACCGATGATGTCGGTCACCGAGTTGGGATAGATCCCGACGATCAGCGTCGCGGCCACGAGCGGACCGAAGATCCACTTCTCGCGGGTGCTCAGGTCGTCGATCGTGCGCAGGCTCTCCTTGATCAGGTCGCCGAAGACGACCCGGCGATAGAGCCACAGCGCATAGGCCGCCGAGAGGATCACGCCGGTCGTCGCCAGCATCGCCGCCCAGGTATTGACCTGGAAGGTCCCCGCGAGGGTGAGGAATTCACCCACGAAGTTGCCCGTGCCCGGAAGGCCGACATTGGCCATGGTGAAGAACATGAAGATCAGCGCATAGGCCGGCATCCGCTTCACCAGGCCGCCATAGGCCTCGATCTCGCGGGTGTGCATCCGGTCGTAGATCACGCCGACGCAGAAGAACAGCGCGCCCGAGACGAAGCCGTGGCTGACCACGAGAAAGATCCCGCCCTCGATGCCCTGCTGGGTGCCCGAGAAGATCCCCAGCAGCACATAGGCCATGTGCGCGACCGAGCTGTAGGCGATGACCCGCTTGATGTCGCTCTGCACCAGAGCCACGAGCGAGGTGTAGATGATCGCGATCACCGCAAGCCACATCGCCCAGGGTCCCACCACGAGGTTGCCCACCGGGAACATCGGCAGCGAGAAGCGCAGGAACCCGTAATCGGCGAGCTTGAGCAGGATCGCGGCCAGCACCACCGAGCCCGCGGTCGGGGCCTGAACGTGCGCGGCAGGAAGCCAGGTATGCACCGGCCAGAGCGGCATCTTGATCGCGAAGGAGATGAAGAAGCCGATCCAGAGCAGCGTTTGCACCCCGCCGGGGATCGTTATCCCGAGTATGTGCACCGGTGTGTATGGGAACTCGTAGATCAGGAGCCCCGGCATGTCGGTCGTCCCGGTGTGGAAGTAGATGTAGATGATCGACACCAGCATGAAGACCGAGCCGAAGAAGGTGTAGAGGAAGAACTTGAACGCGGCATAGACGCGCTGCTTGCCCCCCCAGATCCCGATGATCAGGAACATCGGGATGAGACCGGCTTCGAAGAACAGGTAGAACAGCACCAGATCGAGCGTGACGAAGGTGCCCACCATCAGCGTCTCGAGGACGAGGAAGGCGATCATGTATTCCTTCACCCGGTCCTTCACGTTCCAGCTGCCGACGATCACGAAGGGCATCATGAAGGTCGTGAGCATCACGAAGAGGATCGAGAGCCCGTCAACGCCGACCCGGTACTGGAAGCCCATGATCCAGGTGTAATGCTCCATGAACTGGAAGCCGGGATTCGAGGGATCGAAACCCGCCAGCAGGAAGAGCGAGATCAGGAAGGTGACCGACGTCGCGGTCATCGCCACCCATTTCGCGTTGCGGTCGGCGGCCTCGGAGCCGCCCCGCAGCACCAGCGCGAGGATGAGCGCCGCAGCGGCGGGGACGAAGATGATGATGGAGAGAAGGTGTTGCATCAGTTCGCCCCCCCGTTGAGGACGACCCAGAACATGAGACCCACGATCCCGATCACCATCGCGAAGGCGTAGTGGAACAGATAGCCCGATTGCATTCTGTTAAGGAACCTCGTGAACGAGGGGACGATGCCGACTGCCATGCCGTCGATGGCGCGGTCGATCTGACCGTCCCCTTTCTTCCAGAATTGGTACCCGAGCCAGAGCGCCGGACGCACGAAGATCCGGTCGTAGAGCTCGTCGAAATACCACTTGTTGAGCAAGAAGCGATAGAGCGAGGGCTGCGCTTCCGCGAGCCGCCGCGGCAGCGACACGTCGCGAATGTAGAACAGCCACGCCACGATCAGCCCTGCGAGCATCGCGAAGAAGGGCGACATCTTCACCCAAGCCGGCGCATGGTGCGCGGCATCGATCACGTCGTTTTCCGCCCCCATGAAGATCGCGCCCTGCGGCGCCCCGCCGGCTTCCGCGAGCACCGCGGCCGAGGGGCCGACGCCTGCGGAATCCTTCGCCTCCTCGACCTGGACCTGTTCGGCCTGCGTGTCGGTCATGGTCGCGCCATGATCCGCCGCTGCCGCCGTCTCGGTGCCGTGACCGGCCGCCTCGCCCATCGCCTGGCTCTCTTCATGCGCGGGCAGGTTGAAGAACTTCACCAGCTTCGCATGATCGCCGAAGAACGCGTTGTACCAGATCATCCCGGCGAAGATCGCGCCCAGCGACAGCACCACCAGCGGCACCGTCATCACCCAGGGGCTCTCATGCGCATGCTCATGGGCATGATGATCACCCCGCGGCTTGCCGAAGAAGGTCATGAAGACCAGGCGCCACGAGTAGAAGGAGGTGAACACCGCCGCGATCACGAGCATCCAGAAACCGTAGCCCGAGGCGTCGCCCGCCCAGACGCTCTCGATGATCGCGTCCTTCGAGAGGAAGCCTGCGAAACCGAGATGGGTGAAGGGGATGCCGACGCCGGTGATCGCGAGCGTGCCCATGATCATCGCCCAGAAGGTCAGCGGGATCTTCTTGCGCAGGCCGCCATAGTTGCGCATGTCCTGCTCGTGATGCATCGCGGTGATGACCGAGCCCGCCGAGAGGAACAGCAGCGCCTTGAAGAAGGCATGCGTCAGCAGGTGGAACATCGAGGCCGAATAGACGCCCACGCCCGCCGCCGCGAACATGTAGCCGAGCTGAGAACAGGTCGAGTAGGCGATCACCCGCTTGATGTCGTTCTGCACCAGACCAACGGTCGCGGCGAAGAAGGCGGTGGTCGCGCCGATGATCAGGATGAACTCTTTCGCATGCGGCGCGTATTCGTAGACCGGCGACATCCGGCAGACGAGGAACACGCCCGCGGTCACCATGGTCGCGGCGTGGATGAGCGCCGACACGGGCGTCGGGCCTTCCATCGCGTCCGGCAACCAGGTGTGCAGGAAGAGCTGTGCCGATTTGCCCATCGCACCGACGAAGAGAAGCACGCCGATCAGCTCGATCGCGTTCCAGTCCGTCCAGAGGAAATGAAGCTGCGTGTCGGCCAGAGCCGGAGCGGCGGCGAAGACGTCGTCCATCTTCAGCGAGCCGGTCATGTAGAACAGCCCGAACATGCCCAGCAGGAACCCGAAATCGCCGACGCGGTTGACGATGAAGGCCTTCATCGCCGCGGCGTTCGCGGAGGGTTTCTTGTAGTAGAAGCCGATCAGGAGGTAGGAGGCGACGCCCACGCCCTCCCAGCCGAAGAACATCTGCAGCAGGTTGTCCGAGGTCACCAGCATCAGCATGGTGAAGGTGAAGAAGGAGAGGTAGGCGAAGAAACGCGCCTTGTAGTTCTCGTTCTCGGTCCAGTTCTCGTCATGGGCCATGTAGCCCCAGGAATAGAGGTGAACCAGCGCCGAGACCGTGGTCACCACGATCAGCATGATCGCGGTCAGACGGTCCATCCGGATCGACCAGTTCACGTCCAGATCGCCCGAGGAGATCCAGTTGAGGATATGGATGTGCTGCGTGGTGTCGCCCAGCGTGAGGAAGACGATCCAGCTCAGCGCGGCGGCGAGGAAGAGAAGCCCGGTGGTCAGAACCATGGCACCTTTCTCGCCGATCACGCGCCAGCCGAAGCCGCCGATGATCGCGCCGACGAGCGGCGAAAAGAGAATGATCGTTTCCATGGTCTCTTATCCCTTCATCACGTTGATGTCTTCGACATCGATCGAGCCGCGGTTGCGGAAGAAGACCACCAGGATCGCGAGACCGATCGCGGCCTCGGCGGCGGCGACGGTGAGGACGAACATGGTGAAGATCTGCCCGACGAGATCCCCCAACGAGGCCGAGAAAGCCACGAGGTTGATATTGACGGCGAGCAGCATCAGCTCGATCGACATCAGGATGACGATCACGTTCTTGCGGTTCACGAAGATCCCGAAGATGCCGATCACGAACAGTGCGGCGGCAACGCCTAGGTAATGTTCCAATCCGATCATGTGCTCACCCTCTGGTTCCGCTCCGCTTCTTTTGCTTGCGCTTTCTCGGTCACAGCCCCTGCCCCGGTTTGACGTCCACCATTTCCATCGTCTTGGCCGGATCGCGGTGCATCTGCCCGACCACGTTCTGCCGCTTCACGTTCGTGCGGTGACGCAGCGTGAGCAGGATCGCCCCGATCATCGCCACCAGCAGGATCAGCCCCGCCGCCTGGAACAGGTAGAGATACTTGTCGTAGATCAGCAGCCCGAGCGCCTCGGCATTGCTCATGCCCGCGGGCATCGGCGCCGCGCGCAGGGTCTCGGCCATCGACGAGGTCTGCCAGGCCCCGAAGGCCACGCCGAGCTGGATCAGCATCACGACGCCGATCAGGAGCCCGAGCGGCATGTAGCGCGCCAGTTCCCCTTTCAGCGCGGCGAAGTCGACATCGAGCATCATCACCACGAAGAGGAAGAGCACCGCGACCGCGCCGACATAGACGATGATCAGAAGCATCGCGACGAATTCCGCCCCGAGCAGGACGAACAGCCCCGAGGTCGAAAGGAAGGTCAGGATCAGCCAGAGAACCGAGTGAACGGGGTTCTTGGAAATCACCACCATCAAGCCTGCAACCACCGCCACAACGGCGAAGAGGTAGAAGGCGAAAGCAAACACCGTCATGCGTTCTCTCCCGAATTCTCATCGAAGACCGTCTGCGCGATTTCAAGCGCCTTGGTCATGGCGGGCACGCCGCCGAACATGCTCATCTGAAAGATCACCTCGGCGATCTCGCGTTGCGTGGCCCCCGCCTCGAGCGCGTGACGGATCGTCAGGCGCAGCTGCGGCTCGGCCTGCGCGCCCAGAACCGTCAGCGCCCCGATGGTCACCAGAAGCCGGGTGCGCGCGTCGAGGCCTTCGCGGTTGAAGGTCTTGCCGAACCACATCTCCATCATGTCCTTCGACATGGTGGGGAAGAGCTTCTCCAGCGCGGAAGGGTTGAAACTCTCCAGCGCGGGATTGAACAGGCGGGCCATCTCGGTCCCCTGCTCCATCATTGTGTTGAAGAGCTTCTGAAAATCCTCGTTCATCTGTAGGGCGCGTCCAGTTCGAGGTTGCGGGCGATCTCGGCCTCCCAGCGGGCGCCGTTGTCGAGAAGCTTCTGCTTGTCGTAGAACAGCTCTTCGCGGGTCTCGGTCGAGAACTCGAAATTGGGTCCCTCGACGATCGCATCGACCGGGCAGGCCTCCTGGCAGAAGCCGCAATAGATGCATTTGGTCATGTCGATGTCGTAGCGCGTGGTGCGGCGCGAGCCGTCGGCGCGCGGTTCGGCGTCGATGGTGATCGCCTGGGCCGGGCAGATCGCCTCGCACAGCTTGCACGCGATGCAGCGCTCTTCGCCATTGGGATAGCGGCGCAGCGCATGTTCGCCGCGGAAGCGGGGCGAGAGCGGGCCCTTCTCATGCGGGTAGTTCAGCGTGGGCTTGGGCGCGAAGAAGTAGCGCATCCCCAGTCCGAAGCCCTTGATGAAGTCCACCAGCAGGAAATACTTGGCGGCGCGGGTATAGTCGAAAGCCATGATCAGCCCCCCATCGTCCAGCGGGCCCAGAAATGCCCGAGGATTTCGAATTTCGCGAGGAAGGACACCAGCACGACCCATCCCAGCGACAGCGGCAGGAAGACTTTCCAGCCGATCCGCATGAGCTGGTCGTAGCGGTAGCGCGGCACGATCGCCTTCACCATCGCGAACATGAAGAAGAACACCACCATCTTGCCGAACATCCACAGCGCCCCGTCGGGAAGCCCCGGGATCGGCGACAGCCAGCCACCGAAGAACAGCAGCGAGATCAGCGCGCACATCAGCCAGATGGCGATATATTCGCCGGCCATGAACAGCAGGTAGGGCGTCGAGGAATATTCCACCATGAAGCCCGCGACGAGCTCGGATTCAGCTTCCGGCAGGTCGAAGGGCGGGCGGTTGGTCTCGGCCAGCGCCGAGATGAAGAACAGCACCACCATCGGCAGGTGCGGCAGCCAGTACCAGTTGAAGAGCCCGTAGGAGCCTTCCTGCGCCTTCACGATATCGCCGAAGCTCATCGAGCCGGTCGAGATGATGACGCCGATGATGATCAGGCCGAGCGAGACTTCGTAGGAGATCATCTGCGCGGCCGAGCGCAGCGAGCCGAGGAACGGGTATTTCGAGTTCGACGCCCAGCCCCCCATGATCACGCCATAGACCTCGAGCGAGGAGACGGCGAAGACGAAGAGGATCGCGACGTTGATATCTGCGAGCACCCAGCCATCGGCGAAGGGGATCACCGCCCAGGCGAGGACCGCGAGCACGAAGCTCAGCATCGGTGCGAGGAAGAAGACGAACTTGTCGGCGCCCGCGGGCACGACGATCTCCTTGACCACGTATTTCAGGGCATCCGCCACCGATTGCAGGATCCCCCAGGGGCCGACCACGTTGGGTCCGCGCCGCATCTGCACCGCCGCCCAGACCTTGCGGTCGCCATAGACAAGGAACAGCAGCGAGATCATCACGAAGGCGATGATGCCGAGACCCTGCACAAGGATGAGCAGGAAGGTGCCAAAAGGTGTTGCCAGAAAGTCAGCCATGTTTCCCTGATATCCTCAAACCGTCGGAATTCCCCGATCCGCGCAGTCGCCGACCGTCACCTCAGCGTCGATCGTCTTCAGCCCTTGCGGCAGGGCGGGCGAAATGGTGTAGACCGCATCCGCCCGCCAGATGCCACCCTCTTGCGTTACATTCGTGCGCACATGGCGCGCGAACCCGTAGCCGCGGATCAGCGCATATTCCGCTGCCGCGCATCGTGCGTATTCCGTGGCCGCCTCCTCGCCCGCGCCCTCGCCCGACAGGGCGGCGCGGAACTCCACGAGATCGCTGTCGAGGAGCCGCGTATCGACCCCGCGATAGTCGATCTTCGCGAGATCGGCCTTGGCGCTGTGCCCCTCGCTCGGCGCGCAGGCCGCCAGCCCGGCCAGAAGGCCGGGAGCGAGCGGGGCGATCCGGGAGAGGTTCGGGGCCATGCGTCTTACTCCGCCGCCACCGGGGCTTGCGCCCTTGCCTTCGCCAGCGCCGCGCATTCGGCCATCACCACCGAGGCGCGTGCGATCGGGTTGGTGAGGTAGAATTCGCGGATCGGAAGACGGAAGGTCGCGTTGCCCATGTCGCGCGCGGCGATCGGCTGGACCTCGTTTTCCGGCACCTGGTCGAGCTGCGCGAGAAGCGGCACCGCCTCGACCAGCGCCCGGCGCAGACCGGCAAGCGTGTCCCAGGGCTGCTTGGCGCCCAGCTCGGCCGAGAGCGCCCGCAGGATCGCCCAGTTCTCCTTCGCCTCGCCGGGCGGGAAGCCCGCGCGGAAAGCAAGCTGCGGCCGGCCTTCGGTATTCACGAAGAGGCCGTGCTCCTCGGTATAGGCCGCGCCCGGCAGGATCACGTCGGCGCGGTTCGCGCCGCGATCGCCATGGCTGCCCTGATAGATCACGAAGGGGCCGCCTTCGGCGCGCGGGGTGATTTCCACTTCGTCGGCGCCCATGTTGTAGATCACCTCGGCACCATCGATCGCGGCGAGCAGGCCGCCTTCGGTCACCGCGCCCACATCCATCGCGCCCACGCGGGCGGCGGCGGTGTGCAGCACCATCAGCTTGGCGCCCATCGCCTCGGCGAGCTTCATCGCATGCGCGAGAACGGCCTCGCCATCGGCCTCGTTCAGCGCGCCCTGCCCCACGATCACCACGCCGCCCTCGACCGGTGCCGCGTCGGCGACAAGCTTCGAGAGCGCCGCGCGGTCGCTGCCCAGATGCGCATAGTCATAGGTCAGGTCACAGGCTTCGCCGATCACCGAGACATTCGCGCCCTTGGTCCAGGCCTTGCGGATGCGCGCATTGAGCACCGCGGCCTCGACAGCCGGGTTGGTGCCGATCAGCACGACCTCTTTCGCGCCGTCGAGATCCTCGATCGCCGCGTTGCCGACATAGCCGTAGCGGTTGCCCGCCGGCAGCCGCGCGCCATCGGTGCGGCATTCCACATTTCCGCCCAGCCCCTCGATGAGCTGCTTGAGCGAGAAGGCCGCCTCGGTGGAGGCCAGATCGCCCACCAGAGCGGCAACCTTCTTGCCCGTCAGCGCCGCGGCCGCGGCGGCGAGCGCCTCGCCCCAGCTTGCGGGCTTGAGCTTGCCGTCAACGCGGATATAGGGCCGGTCGAGACGCTGGCGGCGCAGGCCATCCCAGACGAAGCGGGTCTTGTCGGAGATCCACTCCTCGTTCACCCCGTCATGGTTGCGCGGCAGGATGCGCATCACTTCGCGGCCCTTCGTGTCGACGCGGATGCTGCTGCCCACCGCATCCATCACGTCGATGGACTCGGTCTTGGTCAGCTCCCACGGACGCGCGGTGAAGGCATAGGGTTTCGAGACCAGCGCGCCGACCGGGCACAGGTCGATGATGTTGCCCTGCAGATTGCTGTCGAGCGTCATGTTGAGATAGTTCGAGATCTCCGCATCCTCGCCACGCCCGGTCTGGCCCATCTGGGTGATGCCCGCGACTTCGGTGGTGAAGCGCACGCAGCGGGTGCAGGAGATGCAGCGCGTCATGTGGGTCTCGACCAGCGGGCCGAGATTGAGCTCGGTCGCGGCGCGCTTGGGCTCGCGGTAGCGCGAGAAATCCACCCCGTAAGCCATTGCCTGATCTTGCAGATCGCATTCGCCGCCCTGATCGCAGATCGGGCAGTCGAGCGGGTGGTTGATGAGCAGGAATTCCATCACCCCCTCGCGGGCCTTCTTGACCATCGGCGAGTTCGTCTTGATCACCGGCGGCTGGCCTTCGGGACCGGGGCGCATGTCGCGCACCTGCATCGCGCAGGAAGCGGCGGGCTTGGGCGGGCCGCCCACGACTTCCACCAGGCACATCCGGCAGTTGCCCGCGATCGAGAGCCGCTCGTGATAGCAGAAGCGCGGCACTTCGATCCCGGCCTGTTCGCACGCCTGAATCAGCGTCAGGTTGGGGTCAACCTCGACCTCGTGGCCGTCGATGATGATCTTTCTCAGGTCAGCCATGGCTATCCGTCACTCTGCTTCGGGCGCAAGGGCCCTGCCCCGGCGCGGTTATTCCAGTTGCGGGCGCGCTCAGGCGCAGCCCCGGGGGAAGATCCACGCGCCTTCCCGGTATCTGTCGTCGATCGACGAGGCCACCGCCCCGCCGCAGATCGCATTCGCGGCGCGCTTGGCCTCGGCCCCCTCGTCATAGGCGAAAGGCGTCGCATCGCGGGTCACGACAAGCGCCCCTGCCGCATCTTGCGCGGCCGTGTAGCCGACGATCGGCGTCAGGCGTTCGGGGCCTTTCGAGGCCTCGTTGCCGCCCGGCACCGCCGCGCAACCCGCCAGCGCCAGCGCGCCGGCCGATATGACGCCCGCACGCATCATTCCGCGGCCATCGCCCCCATGCGTCCGGTCTTGCGGGCCTTGATGCGGTCTTCGATCTCTTCGCGGAAGTGACGGATCAGGCCCTGGATCGGCCAGGCGGCCGCGTCGCCCAATGCGCAGATCGTGTGGCCTTCGACCTGTTTGGTCACGTCGAAGAGCATGTCGATCTCTTCGATCTCGGCCTCGCCGCGCACGAGGCGGTCCATCACCCGCATCATCCAGCCGGTACCTTCGCGGCACGGCGTGCACTGGCCGCAGCTCTCATGCTTGAAGAACTTGGCCAGACGCCAGATCGCCTTGATGACGTCGGTCTGCTGGTCCATCACGATCATGCAGGCGGTGCCGAAGGAGGACTTCAGCTCGCGCATGCCGTCGTAATCCATGATCGCGTCTTCGCACAGATGCGCGGGCAGGACCGGGCAGGATGCGCCGCCCGGAATGACGGCCTTGAGGTTCTTCCAGCCACCACGCACGCCGCCGCCATGCTTCTCGATGAGTTCCTTCATCGAGATCGACATGCTCTCCTCGATGACGCAGGGCGTGTTCACATGGCCCGACATCGCAAACAGCTTCACGCCGGTATTGTTCGGCCGGCCGAAGGAGGCGTACCAATCCGCGCCGCGGCGCAGGATCGTCGGGACAACGGCGATGGATTCGACGTTGTTCACCGTGGTCGGGCAGCCATAGAGGCCCGCGCCGGCCGGGAATGGCGGCTTCATGCGCGGCATGCCCTTCTTGCCTTCGAGGCTTTCCAGAAGCGCGGTTTCCTCGCCGCAGATATAGGCGCCCGCGCCATGCGCGAGATAGACGTCGAAATCGAAGCCCGATTTGCAGGCGTTCTTGCCGATCAGCCCGTCTTCATAGGCTTCGTCGATCGCGCGCTGCAGCGCTTCCTTCTCGCGGATATATTCGCCGCGGATGTAGATATAGGCGGCCGCCGCCCCCATCGCGAAGCCGGCGATCAGCGCGCCTTCGACCAGCGTATGCGCGTCGTGGCGCATGATCTCGCGGTCCTTGCAGGTCGCGGGCTCGGATTCGTCGGCATTGATCGCGAGATAGGCCGGGCGGCCATCGCTCTCTTTCGGCATGAAGGACCATTTCAGCCCCGTCGGGAAGCCCGCGCCGCCGCGGCCGCGCAGCCCCGAGGCCTTGACCTGATCGATGATCCAATCGCGGCCCTTCGACAGGATTTCGCCGGTTCCGTCCCAATGGCCGCGCGCCTTGGCGCCCGCCAGAGAGCGGTCATGCATCCCGTAGATATTGGTGAAGATCCGGTCCTGATCCTTCAGCATATCGCTTCCCTCACTTGCCGGAGCCCCGGCGCCAGATGCGCCAGACCAGAGCCAGCGCGTAGATATAGGCGGCCAGCGCCGCGAAATCGCCGAGCAGCGCCACCTGCGCCGACCAGCCTTGTTGTCTTCCGACCCATTGCAGGGCGAGCCAGAGAACCGTCGTGAGGGCGATGATCAGGGCCGCCTTGCGCCCCTCTCGCCGATCCGTGTCACGGTTCTCGCTCATTTACCCCCGCTCAGTAGTCGTTCGTCTTTGCCCGCTCGAGGAAGGCATCCATGCCGTCCTCGACGATGATCCGGGCCTGCGAGACCCATTTGTCTCGGGTGCAGCGCCCCTTGAAGCGCGGCACGTTCTGATCCGCATAGGCCACTTCCTCGGGGCCCCATTTCGCGATCTGGTCGAAATGGTAGATGCCCCAGCCATTGAGCGTCTCTTCGAGTTTCGGCCCGATGCCCTCGATCTTCTTCAGATCGTCGGCCCCGGCCTTGCGCGGTGCCTTGAGCCCGCGCGGTTTCTTTCCGGGCCCCTCGGCCGCGGCAGGCTGCCCCACAGCCGGTGCGGCGGCTTTCGGAGCGGTTTCTTCGACCGGCGCGGGCTTGGCCGCCTCGGCCTTCACCTCGACCTGAGGCGCTTCCGCCGCAGCAGGCGCCGGCGCGGGCGCGGGTTTCGGTTCGGGCGCAGGTTGCGCAGCCGCTGCGGGTTCGGAGGCCGGAACCGCAGCCGCGGCCTGCGCGTGGGCCGCCGCGCCTTCGGGCGATTGCGCGTTGAAGGTCTCGACCGGGCTTTCGGGGATGGCGGGCTCCTTCGCAGGCGCGGACGAGGGGCGCGCCGCTTCGGGCACGTCGCGGCCCGTGCAGAAGGCCCAGATCAGGAAGCCGCCGAACAGCAGGACGGTGAGCAGCCCCATGAAGACCGCCACATAGAACGGCTCATGTGCCACGACCATGAGGAACACGGCCACGATAAGCCCCGTGATCCCCGCCCAGATCCCCGCCTTTCCGCGGCAGCCTTGCATCTGATCTCCCATTCCCGTCACTCCATTTCCCCAACCTTGGGGGTCCCCGTTACCGTTGATTTACTCGTAGATACCGTCTTTCTTCGCGCGGGCCGAAAACTCGGTCTCTTCCCCGCTGGCCAGTTTCTTCGCCTGGCCGATCCAGTTGTCGCGGCTCGCACGGCCCTTGAAGCCCTCGAGGTTCGCGTCGACCCAGGCGAGTTCCGTCTCGCTCCAGGCCGCGATCTGATCGAAGTGATAGAGCCCCATCGCGTTGAGCATCTGCTCGAGCTTCGGCCCGACCCCCCTGATCAGTTTCAAATCGTCCGCCCCACCCTCGCGCGGAGCATCGAGCATCGCGGGCTTCTCGCCGGTGGCGGCAGCTTCGTCGGCGCTCACGCCCTTGGGCTCGGATTTCGAACGCGGCTTGGCCTTCGAGGCGGCCTGCGCCTCGGCCTCGGTCACGCCGGTCTTGTCGGCGGGCTTGCCCGCGGCGGGTTTGGCCTCGGTCTTCTTGGCGGCCTTGCGGGCCTCGTCCTGCTGCGCGGCCGAACGGGGGCGTTCGGTGCCCATGGTACCGATCGGGCCGTGCTGGCCCGAGCTCTGCCACGGCGCGGTGAGCGGCACTTCGGTCCCGTCGATGCGCTTGATCGTGTCACCGATCGACACCGCGAGCGCGACGGAGCCGTTATGCTCTTCCTTCGCGCCGCCCGTTTCGGAACAGGCGGTCAGACCGGTCGCGGGCTCCGAGGAGAACCGCCCCGTCTGCGACCCGGGACGCGGCACCTTGCCCTCGGCCATCTGGTCGATGATCTCGGCCAGACGCTCTTCGGTCAGATCCTCGTAGTAATCCTTGCCGACCTGCATCATCGGCGCGTTCGCGCAGGCGCCGAGGCATTCCACCTCTTCCCACGAGAATTTGCCGTCCGCGGAAAGCTGGTGCGGTTCGGGCGCGATCTTCTTCTTGCACACGCCGATCAGGTCCTCGGCGCCGCAGATCATGCACGAGGTCGTGCCGCAGATCTGCAGATGCGCCACCGAGCCGACCGGGGCGAGCTGGAACATGAAGTAGAAGGTCGCCACTTCGAGCGCCCGCATATAGGGCAAGTCGAGCATGTCCGCGACATATTCGATCGCCGGGCGGCTCAGCCAACCCTCCTGTTCCTGAGCACGGAACAGGAGCGGGATGATGGCGCTGGCCTGACGGCCCACCGGGTATTTCGTGATCTGCGCCTGGGCCCATTCGAGATTGGCGGGCGTGAATTCGAAACTGTCGGGTTGCTCGGGATGCAAACGACGGAGCATTAGCGGTCAACCTCCCCGAACACGATGTCCATCGTGCCGATGATTGCAGAAACGTCGGCGAGCATGTGGCCCTTGGCGACGTGATCCATGGATTGCAGATGCAGGAAACCCGGCGCGCGGATCTTGGCGCGATAGGGTTTGTTCGTGCCGTCGGCCACCAGATAGACGCCGAACTCGCCCTTGGGCGCCTCGACCGCGGCGTAGACCTCGCCCGCGGGAACGTGGAAGCCCTCGGTGTAAAGCTTGAAGTGGTGGATCAGGCTCTCCATCGAGGTCTTCATGTCGCCCCGCGACGGCGGGGTGATCTTGCCGCGCGCCAGAACGTCGCCCTGGTTCTCGGGCATCCGGAGCTTTTCGATCGCCTGAAGGACGATCTTCGTCGACTCGCGCATCTCCGCCATGCGGCACAGATAACGGTCGTAGCAGTCACCGTTCTTGCCGACGGGGATCTGGAAGTCGAACTCGTCGTAGCATTCATAGGGCTGCGCGCGGCGCAGATCCCAGGCGAGGCCCGAGCCGCGCACCATCACGCCCGAATAGCCCCATTGCTGGATCTCTTCTTCCGAGATGATGCAGATATCGACGTTGCGCTGCTTGAAGATCCGGTTCTCGGTCAGCAGCCCCTCGATATCGTCGAGCAGTTTCGGGAAGCGGCCGCAGAATTCCTCGATATCGTCGAGCAGCTTCGGCGGCAGATCCTGGTGAACGCCGCCGGGCCGGAAATAGGCCGAGTGCAGGCGTGCGCCACAGGCGCGCTCGTAGAAGACCATCAGCTCTTCGCGCGCCTCGAAGCCCCAGAGCGGCGGCGTGAGCGCGCCCACGTCCATCGCCTGCGTGGTGACGTTGAGAAGGTGGTTCAGGATCCGGCCGATCTCGGAATAGAGCACGCGGATCAGCGAGCCCCGGCGCGGCACGACGGTGCCGGTCAGACGCTCGATCGCGAGGCACCACGCATGTTCCTGGTTCATCGGCGCCACGTAGTCGAGGCGGTCGAAATAGGGCAGGTTCTGCAGGTAGGTGCGGCTCTCCATCAGCTTCTCGGTGCCGCGATGGAGCAACCCGATATGCGGGTCGGCGCGTTCGACGATCTCGCCGTCGAGCTCGAGCACCATGCGCAGCACGCCATGCGCCGCGGGGTGCTGCGGACCGAAGTTGATGTTGAAGTTGCGGATGCGCTGCTCGTCGGTCAGCTGGTCGCGCGAGCCGTCATCATAGACATTGTTACGGATATCGCCGTCCATCATTTCGCCTCTCCCTTCTCGTCACCCGGAAGGATGTATTTCGCGCCCTCCCAGGGGGAGAGGAAATCGAACTGCCGATATTCCTGCGTGAGTTTCACCGGCTCGTAGACGACGCGCTTGAGAACCTCGTCGTAGCGCACTTCGACATAGCCGGTGGTCGGGAAGTCCTTGCGCAGCGGATGGCCGCGGAAGCCGTAATCGGTAAGCAGGCGGCGCAGATCCGGGTGCCCCGAGAAGAGGATCCCGAACATGTCGAACACCTCGCGTTCGAACCAGTTCGCGCATGGGTGAATGCCCACGATCGAGGGCACCATGTCCTCTTCGCGGATCGGGGTTTTCACCCGGATGCGCTGGTTGCGATACATCGACAGGAAGTGCCAGACCACGTCGAAGCGCTGCGGGCGCTCGGGCCAGTCCACCGCCGTGATGTCGACCAGCGACGAGAACAGGCAGTTCGGATCGTCGCGCAGGAATTCCACGAACCCCGTGACCGACTGGGTGGTGATCGTGATCGTCAGCTCGCCATAGGCGATCTCGGTCGAGACCACGTCCTCGGGACGCTTCATCTCGATATGGGCGGCCAGTTCCTGAAGGGCATTCACGTCCATCATCGCCTCTCCTCAGCGTACCAGCGTGCCGGTGCGGCGGATTTTGCGTTGCAGCTGGAGGATACCGTAGAGCAGCGCCTCGGCCGTGGGCGGGCAACCCGGCACGTAGATATCCACCGGCACGACGCGGTCGCAGCCGCGCACCACCGAATAGCTGTAGTGATAGTAGCCGCCGCCATTGGCGCAGGAGCCCATCGAGATCACGTAGCGCGGCTCGGGCATCTGGTCGTAGACCTTGCGCATCGCCGGCGCCATCTTGTTGGTGAGCGTGCCCGCGACGATCATCACGTCGGACTGGCGCGGGCTCGCGCGCGGCGCGGTGCCGAACCGTTCGAGGTCATAGCGCGGCATCGAGCATTGCATCATCTCGACGGCGCAGCAGGCGAGACCGAAGGTCATCCAGTGCAGCGAGCCGTTGCGCGCCCAGTTGATCAGGTCTTCGGTCGTGGTGAGCAGGAACCCCTTGTCCTGCAGCTCCGAGTTCAGAGCCTGCGTCGCGACTTCACGGTCAGCGCCCGCAGTATTGGCAGAGGTCATCACGCCCATTCCAGCGCCCCTTTCTTCCACTCATACGCAAATCCTACGGTCAGAACCGCGAGGAAGACCATCATCGACCAGAAACCGACCATCGAGAGCTTTCCGAAGGCCACCGCCCAGGGAAACAGGAACGCCACTTCGAGGTCGAAGATGATGAAGAGAATCGAGACGAGATAGAAGCGAACATCGAACTTCATCCGCGCGTCGTCGAAGGCATTGAACCCGCATTCGTAAGCCGAGACTTTCTCGGGATCGGGGTTGCGCACTGCGACCACCGCCGCGGCGAGGATGAGCACAAGGCCCAGAGCGGTCGCCATGGCGAGGAAGATGAGGATGGGAAGATATTCGCGCAGCATGTCATGCATGGGCTTTGGCTCCCTAAGATCGCGACGCATCGTCGCGCAGGTTCCGGCTAGGGGAGCAATAGACCCGTGCCCCGGGCGGGTCAACCGAGGCGGTGCGGGAAAATCGCCTCGGAGCGGGTCCGAAAGCGATTTTGTATACCGATGCATGCGATTTGAGACCGAACTGCGACGATGCGTCCTAGTTCATGCGTTTCCTGCATCGATTATGCATTTTTCCAAGCGGTCAAAACGGTTTGGCCGCGCAGGTTCCGCACAGAATCACCGTTTCCAGTTCGGCTCGCGCTTCTCGAAGAAGGCCGCGATGCCCTCTGCGGATTCCTCCGACTCCCACCGCGTCACCAGCGCCTCGACCGTCATGTCGATGGTGGTGGTGTCGATCCGCGGCCCGAGCGCGCGCACCAGCGCCTTCGCCTCGGCCACCGCCCCGGGCGCACAGGCGAGATAGGGTTCGGCCTCGGCCATCACCGCCGCGTCGAGATCTTCCGCTGCCACGACCTTCGCCAGCAGGCCGAGATCGCGCGCTTCCTGCGCGTCGAAAAGACGTGCGGACATGAAGACCCGGCGCGCCCGCGCCTCGCCCATCCGCGCCACGACATAGGGAGAGATCGTCGCGGGCGTCAGGCCGAGCTTCGTCTCGGTCAGCCCGAAGCGCGCGCCCTCGGCGCCCACCGCGACATCACAGACCGACATCATCCCGATCCCGCCGCCGAAAGCATTGCCCTGCACCCGCCCGATCACCGGCTTGGGACAAGTATTGAGCGCATTGAGCATCCCCGCGAGCTTGCGTGCACCCGCCGCGCGTTCCTCGGCCCCCGCCGCGATCTGCGCCTGCATCCATTTCAGATCGCCCCCGGCGCAGAAACTGCGGCCCTCGGCGTCGAGGATGACCACGCGCACCTCCGCGTCCTCGCCGAGCGCTCCGATGCCCCGGGTGATCTCATCCATCATCTGTTCGGAAAGCGCGTTGTGCTTCTCCGAGCGCGCGAGCGTCAGCCGCGCGATCCCGCGGTCGTCCTTGCCGATCCGGATCGTCTCAAACATCGCCCTGCCCTTTCATCTTCCGCGCCAGCCCCGCCGCTTCGGCGAGCACCTGCGCATCCAGTCCCGTCTCGTAGCCCAGCTCGATCAGCCGCGCATTCACCGCCTCGGTCGCGACATTGCCGGCCGCCCCCGGCGCATAGGGGCAGCCGCCAAGACCGCCCACGGCCGCGTCGAAGACCCGCAGCCCGAGCGCGAGGCTCGCCTCGATATTCGCGAGCGCCCGCCCGGCCGTGTCGTGATAATGCCCGGCGAGCCGCGCGGCCGGCACCTCGTTCATCACCGCCTCCAGCATCGCCGTCACGCTCTCGGGCGTGCCCTGGCCGATCGTGTCGCCCAGAGAGATCTCGTAACAACCCATCTCGCGCAGGGCGGCGACGACCCGCGCCACGTTTCCGGGCGGCGTCGGCCCGTCGAAGGGGCAGTCGGTGACGACCGAGACGTAGCCGCGCACTTTCACATTGTCGGCTTTCGCCGCCTCGACGACGGGCGCGAAGCGCTCGAGACTTTCCGCGATCGAACAGTTGAGGTTCGCGCGCGAGAACCCTTCCGAGGCCGAGGCGAAGATCGCCACCTCGTCGGCGCGCGCCGCTTTCGCCGCCTCGTAGCCCTTCAGGTTCGGGGTGAGCGCGGCATAGGAGATGCCGGGCCTGCGGGTGATCCCCGCGAACACCGCCGCGGAGTCGGCCATCTGCGGAACCCATTTCGGACTGACGAAGGAGCCGACCTCGATCCGCTTGAACCCCGCGCGGCTCAGGCAATCGACCAGCGCGATCTTCTCATCGAGCGGGATCGCGCGCTTTTCGTTCTGCAGCCCGTCGCGCGGGGCCATCTCGAAGATCTCGACCGTTTCAGACATCGGGCAACTCGTAGAAATCCTGACTGTAGATGCTGTCGCCCCCGCCCTTCGCGACCGCGCGCCGATAGGCGGGGCGCGATTGCACGCGCTGGCGATAGGCGGAGATGTTCGGGAAGGGCTCGGGCCGCACGAAGCGGAACATCGCGTCGATGTTGAACCCCAGCATACAATCGGCGCCCGAGAACGGCCCGATCAGGTATTCGCGCCCGTCGAGATGCGCCTCGAGCGCCCGCATCGTCACCTCGAGCCGCTTCGTGTCGAGCCGTGTCAGCACCGGCGAGCGGGCCTCGACCGGGCGCAGGAAGATGTGGTGGATATTGAGGTTTTGCAGGATATTCGCCTGCGTTTCCGCGAAATGGACCCATTCGAGGAAATCGGCGCGCGTGGGCTCGCCGGGCGAAGGCGCGAGCCCCGCCTCGGGTCGCGTCTCGGTGAGATATTCGATGATCGCGCCGCTTTCGAAGATCGTCCGCCCGTCGATCTCGATCGCCGGGATCCGCCCCGCCGGCGAGAGCGCGCGGAACTCGGGGCCGCGCAGCCCGCCATCGGTGAGCGACCAGTGACGCAGCGCGTATTCGAGCCCCATCTCCTCGAGCAGCCACAGCACCCGCATCGAGCGCGAGCCCGGCACGTGGTGAAGGGTGATCATGCCTCCTCCTCCAACCGGATCAGTGCCGCGCCCGCCTCGACCTGCGTGCCCTCGGCCACCAGCACCTCGGCGACGGTGCCGTCGCGCGCGGCGCGCATGGTGTGCTCCATCTTCATCGCCTCCATGATCGCGAGCCGGTCGCCCGCCGCCACGCTCTGGCCCTCCGCGACGAAGACCGCCTTCACCAGACCCGGCATCGGCGCCAGCGTGAGATCCGAGGTCTCGGTCGCGCTGCCGCGCTCGAGCGGATCGGGGATCTCGAAGCGATGCGCCCCGTCCATGAAGATCGTGACCGCGCCCGGATCGCGATGCATCGCCGCCCCGGTCTTGGCGCCATCGACCCGCCAGCCATCGGGACCGCGCAGGCAGTCATGCGACGCGCCCGCCACCTCGACCGAGACATGGCCCGGCCCGATCACGCGGAGCGCGGCCTCTTCTTCGAAGGGCACGGGCCGGCGCAGCGGTGCCCAGAGCGCGAAGCCCTCGCCCGTACCCTCCCAAAGCCCCGCCGCCGCGATCACCGCAAGCGCGCGCGCCGCCTCGGTCCGCTCGGCCGGCGCGGCGAGCGTGTCGATCTCGCGCCCGATCAGGCCGGTATCCACCTGCCCCGCGCCGAAACCTTCGTGGCGGGCCAGCCGGGCGAGGAAGGCGAGGTTCGTCACCGTGCCCGCCACCTGCGTCTGCTCGAGCGCCCGGGCCAGCTGTCCGAGCGCCACGTCGCGGGTGGGGCCGTGGGTGATGATCTTGGCGATCATCGGGTCGTACCACGGGCTGATCGTATCGCCCGCGCGCACGCCGGTATCGGCGCGGCAGCCTTCGGCAAAGCGCAGATGCGAGAGCGTGCCGGTCGCAGGCAGGAAACCTGCCGGCACATCCTCGGCATAGAGCCGGGCCTCGAAAGCGTGACCGGTGATGGTCAGATCGTCCTGGCCGCAGGGCAGCGCCTCGCCCGAGGCCACCCGCAACTGCCATTCGACGAGGTCGATCCCGGTGATCGCCTCGGTCACCGGATGCTCGACCTGAAGACGGGTGTTCATTTCCATGAACCAGAACCGGTCCGGCCGCAGCCCGGCCGAGCCGTCGACGATGAATTCCACCGTGCCGGCACCCCTGTAGCCGATCGCCTCGGCCGCGCGCACCGCCGCCTGCCCCATCGCCTCGCGCATCTCCGGCGTCATCCCGGGCGCAGGCGCTTCCTCGATCACCTTCTGGTGGCGGCGCTGGAGCGAGCAGTCCCGTTCGAAGAGATGCACCGCCTGCGTCCCGTCGCCGAAGACCTGCACCTCGATATGGCGCGGGCTGGCGATGAATTTCTCGATCAGAACGGCGGGATTGCCGAAGGCCGTCTGCGCCTCGCCCCGGGCCGAGGCCAAGGCTTCGGCGAAATCCCGAGGTTTCTCGACCAGGCGCATCCCCTTGCCGCCACCGCCCGCGACCGCCTTGATCAGCACCGGATAGCCGATCGTCTCGGCCGCGCCGGCCAGATGCTCGGGATCCTGGTTCTCGCCGTGATACCCGGGCACCACCGGCACACCGGCCTGCTCCATCAGCGCCTTGGCGGCATCCTTGAGCCCCATCGCCCGGATCGCCTCGGCCGAGGGGCCGATGAAGGTCAGCCCCGCCGCTTCCACCGCCTCGACCAAATCGGGATTTTCCGAGAGGAAGCCGTAGCCCGGATGGATCGCCTGCGCGCCGCTCTGCAAAGCGGCCTCGATGATCGCGTCCCCGCGCAGATAGCTGTCCTTCGGCGCCGGCCCGCCGATCGCCACGGCCTCGTCGGCCATCGCGACGTGCCGCGCCCCCGCATCGGCCTCGGAATAAACGGCGACGCTCGCCACGCCCATCTTGCGCGCGGTGTCGATCACCCGGCAGGCGATCTCCCCGCGATTGGCGATCAGGATCTTGGAAAACATGTCGGTCTCCCTGTGAAAACGGCGGGGGCTCTGCCCCCGTGCCCCCGGGATATTTTCAGGCATTTGGAAGGAAGAAACGGAGCTCTTCCAAATGCTTCAAATATCCCCGCCGGAGGCAAAAAACTTACATCCGGAACACGCCGAAGCGGGTCGGTTCGATGGGGGCGTTGAGCGCGGCCGAAAGCGACAGCGCCAACACATCGCGCGATTTGCGCGGGTCGATGATACCGTCATCCCAAAGCCGCGCCGAGGCGTAGAGCGGGTGCGACTGGCGCTCGAACATCTCGATGGTGGGGCGCTTGAACTCGGCCTCTTCCTCGGCGGACCATTGGCCGCCCTTGCGTTCGATCCCGTCGCGCTTGACAGTGGCGAGCACACCCGCGGCCTGCTCCCCGCCCATCACCGAGATCCGCGAATTGGGCCAGGTCCAGAGGAAACGGGGACTGTAGGCGCGCCCCGACATGCCGTAATTGCCCGCCCCGAAGGAGCCGCCCACCAGCATCGTGATCTTCGGCACCGAGGTGGTGGCGACGGCGGTCACCATCTTGGCGCCGTGGCGCGCGATGCCTTCGTTCTCGTATTTGCGCCCCACCATGAAGCCGGTGATGTTTTGCAGGAAGACGAGCGGGATCGCGCGTTGCGAGCACAGTTCGATGAAATGCGCGGCCTTCTGCGCGGCCTCCGAGAACAGCACACCGTTATTGGCCACGATCCCCACCGGGCAGCCCTTCACATGGGCAAAGCCGGTCACGATGGTCTCGCCGAAGCGCGGCTTGAACTCGTCGAAGCGCGAGCCGTCCACCAGACGGGCGATCACTTCGCGGATGTCGTAGGGGGTCCGGAGGTCGGCGGGCACGACGCCGAGGATCTCCTCGGGATCATAGGCGGGCTCTTCGGGCGATTGCCAGTTCACGCCCGCGGGTTTCCTCCGGTTGAGCGAGCCGACCGCCCGCCGCGCCAGCGCCAGCGCATGGGCGTCATCCTCGGCCAGGTAATCGGCTACACCGGAGAGCCGCGTATGCACGTCGCCGCCACCCAGATCCTCGGCCGTCACCACCTCGCCGGTCGCGGCCTTCACCAGCGGCGGGCCGGCGAGGAAGATCGTGCCCTGTTCCTTCACGATGATCGTCACATCCGACATCGCGGGCACATAGGCGCCGCCCGCGGTGCACGAGCCCATCACCACCGCGATCTGGGCGATGCCCTTGGCCGACATCCGCGCCTGATTGTAGAAGATGCGCCCGAAATGGTCGCGATCGGGGAAGACCTCGTCCTGGTTGGGCAGGTTCGCCCCGCCCGAGTCGACGAGATAGATGCAGGGAAGGTTGCATTCCTCCGCGATCTCCTGCGCGCGCAGGTGCTTCTTCACCGTCATCGGGTAATAGGTGCCGCCCTTCACGGTGGCGTCATTGGCGACCACCATGACTTCCTGCCCCATCACCCGGCCGACGCCCGCGATCACGCCCGCACATGGCGCGGCATTGCCATACATGTCATGCGCCGCCGTCGCGCCGATCTCGAGGAAGGGCGCGCCGGGATCGAGAAGCCCCGCCACGCGTTCGCGCGGCGCCATCTTGCCGCGGCCCAGGTGGCGTTCGAGCGCCGCGGTCCCGCCGCCCGCCGCGGCCGCGTCGGCGGCCTCGCGGATCGTTTCGAGCGCGGTCAGATGCGCCGCGCGATTGGCCTGGAAGCCCTCGGATGAGGGCAAGGCAGAGGAAGTCAGTTTCATTCCATGTTCCCCAGATCACGCAGTTCGAGCGCGCGCTGCGCAGTCTTGTGCAAGTAACAATCGCTCGCCATCACCGTACGGATCGAGCCAGCGCCCCAGACCGCGTAGGTCAGGCCGCAATCGGCGTCGCGAAAGGCGATCCAGGCCCGCTGCGCCTCGAGCAGCTGATCGGCCAGATCGGTCCCGCCCTGTGCCAGCATCCGCGCCCGTGCGCCCTTGTATTGGGCATTCAGGAGATCGTCCCAGACCTGCGCCTCGCCCTGCAGGCAGGCGGAAATTCCCGGCGTCGTCTCGCCGCCCGGCTGCGACTGGCAGGCCTTGGCCGCATCGCCGATGCAATCGGGCAGCACGCCTGTCGCATCTTTGAGACAGGCGTGCACCGTGTCGGGATCGACCGACAGGTCCTGCGCCGCGGCCGGATACGCGGCCGTGAGCGGCAGAAGGGCAAGCATCAGCCAGCGCATCACGCGCCTCCCATGATCTCGCGACCGATCAGCATCCGGCGGATCTCGGAGGTGCCCGCGCCGATCTCCATCAGCTTCGCGTCGCGGAACAGGCGCGAGACGTTGGAATCGCTCAGGAACCCGGCCCCGCCCAGTGCCTGCACCGCCTGATGAGCCTGCACCATCGCCTGTTCGGAGGCATAGAGCACGGTCGCGGCCGCATCGTGCCGTGTCACCGCGCCCCGGTCACAGGCCTTGGCGACCTCGTAAGTATAGGCCCGCGCGGTGTTCATGGCGACATACATGTCGGCGATCTTGCCCTGCATGAGCTGGAAATTCCCGATCGGCTGGCCGAATTGCTCGCGTTCCTTGCAATAGGGCACGACCTCGTCGAGGCAGGCCATCATGATGCCGGTGCCGATACCCGAGAGGACGACGCGCTCGTAATCGAGCCCCGACATCAGCACGCGCACGCCTCGGCCTTCCTCGCCCAGCACGTTCTCGAAGGGCACTTCGCAATCCTCGAAGAAGAGCTGCGCCGTGTTCGAGCCGCGCATCCCGAGCTTGTCGAAATGCTTCGAGGTCGAGAAGCCCTTGAAATCCTTTTCCACGATGAAGGCGGTGATCCCCTTGGAGCCCGCCTGCGGGTCGGTCTTGGCATAGACCACCAGCGTATCGGCATCGGGGCCGTTGGTGATCCAGTATTTGTGGCCGTTCAGGACGTAGTAGCCGTTGCGCTTCTCGGCCTTGAGTTTCATGCCCACCACGTCCGAGCCCGCGCCCGATTCCGACATCGCCAGCGCGCCGACATGCTCGCCCGAGATCAGGCCGGGGAGGTATCTGCGCTTCTGCTCGTCCGAGCCGTTGAGCTTGATCTGGTTCACGCAGAGGTTGGAATGCGCGCCATAGGACAGCGCGATCGAGGCCGAGGCCCGCGCGATCTCCTCGGTCGCGACCACATGGGCGAGATAGCCCATCCCTGCCCCGCCATATTCCTCAGGAACGGTGATCCCCAGCAGACCGAGCTCGCCCATCTCGGTCCAGAGCTCATTGGGGAATTCATTGTCCAGATCGGTCTTCGCCGCGATCGGCGCGACACGTTCGGCCGCCCAGCGGCGCACCATGTCGCGCAGCGCCGCGATATCCTCGCCCAGATCGAACTCCATCGAGCCTGCGAACATCGGATCTCCTCCCCCGCTTTATTGAACGCCCGTTCATTTATGCGCGCAAAGCGAGTCGCGTCAAGGGCCAGAGGCACACGGGGAGGTGAATTGCGCAGGCGCGGCCCGCCATGCGCGACGCGTCTCAGCCCCAGGGGCCGGACGGATCGCGCGGCTCGGGCGCGCCCCACGGGGCGGCGGCGGGCGCGGGCTCGGCGCGGGGGCCCGCCATAGCACGCAGCGCCGCGACGCGGTTCGCGGTCGAGGGATGCGTGGCGAAGAGATTATCCGCCCCCTGCCCGTGCAGCGGGTTGATGATGAACATATGCGCGGTGGCCGGATGCCGTTCGGCGGCGATGTTGTCGACGCGCGCGGCCCCCGCCTCGATCCGCTCCAGAGCCGAGGCCAGCCACATCGGATTGCGGCAGATCTCCGCCCCCGTCTTGTCGGCCGCGTATTCGCGGGTGCGCGAGATCGCCATCTGCACCAGCGCCGCCGCCATCGGCGCGAGGATCATCATCGCGAGCGTGCCGACGATCCCCATGCGCTCGCGCGAGCCGCCGAAGAACAGCGCGAAATTGGCCAGCATCGAGATCGCGCCCGCGAAGGTCGCGGTCACCGTCATGATCGCGGTGTCGCGGTTGCGGATATGGGCGAGTTCATGCGCGATGACGCCCGCGAGCTGCTCGCGCGAGAGCGAACGCATCAGCCCCGTCGTCACCGCCACGGCGGCATTTTCCGGGTTGCGCCCGGTCGCGAAGGCGTTGGGCTGGGGCGTGTCGATCAGATAGACCGCCGGCATCGGCAGGCCGGCATTGCGCGCGAGCCCCGCCACCAGATCGGACAGGCCGGAGCGGTCATTCGGTCCCACCGGCTGCGCATTGTGCATCCGCAGGACCATCTTGTCGGAATTCCACCACGAGAACGCGTTCATCCCGGCCGCGACCACGAGCGCGATCACCGTCCCGCCCGTGCCCCCCATCAGGTAGCCGAGCCCCATGAACAGCGCGGTCATCGCCGCCATCAGCATGGCCGTCTTGACATAGCCCATCGCGTGCAACCTCCATCCTCTCGGGATCGTCGAAACCGAGATGGATATAGGGAGTGCCGCGCGCCGCGCAATTGCCAGAGGCTGACAATCGCGCGACGCGAACCCGGGCTCATTCCTCGCGCATCGAGCGCTGCATCTGGTCGGTCACCGGCTTGAGCAGGTAGGAAAGCGCGGTGCGTTCCCCGGTCTGGAAGAAGACCTCGACCGGCATGCCCGGCACCAGCTTGCGCCCGCCCGGAAGCTGCGCCTCCTCGGTCATCAGGATGCTGCACAGGTAATAGGGCCGGCCCGTCGCGGGGTCCTTGCTGGCGGCGGCGGCCACGACCCGCACCTCGCCCGCGACTTCGGGAGTGGTGCGCTGGTTGAAGGCGGTGAAGCGCAGCCGGACGGGCTGGCCGGGCGCGACCTGGTCGATATCGGTGATCGGAAGCTCCGCCTCGATCAGCAGCTCGCCATCGGGCACGATCGCCATCACCGTCTCGCCCGGCGCGACCACGCCATTGACGGTATGCACGCCCAGCTCGTTCACCACGCCCCCGATCGGCGCGCGGATCTCGGTGCGCGAGAGCCTGTCACGGGCGGCGATCGCGCGTTCATGAAGCTCGGAAAGCCGCGCCTCGATCTCGCGCAACTCCTTTTGCGCGGAGGTCCGCATCTGGTGATCGAGCTCGAGAATACGCAGGTTCGCCTCGTTGATCTGGCCCCGGACACGGGCGATATTCGCCTCGATCTCTCCGCCCACGCCTTCGAGCCGGGCGATGTCGCGCTCGGTCTCGCTGATCGCGCCCTTTTCGGTCAGCCCCTTGCCGAGAAGGGTGGCGAGCCGCGCATGATCCTCCTCGCGAAGCTTGCGCTCGATCCCGTTGGCCCGCGCCTGCGCCTCGAGCGCGTGCACCTCGTCGTCATATTGCTCGATCTGCAGCAGGAGCTGGTCGCGGCGCAACTCCAGCATCGAGCGGTCATGCTCGAAGGACCGGCGCTCGCCCTCGGCGATCGCGGCGCCCTCGGGCGTGGCGTCAAACCCGGTCGGGAAGGTGATTTTTTCGGCGATGTCGCGCACCGCGACGAGCCGCGCCCGCCGCCCGGTCAGTTCGCGGATCTGGGTCTCGACGATGCCGAGCTCGGCTTTCAGCTGCGTCGGATCGAGCCGGATCACGATATCGCCCGCCGCCACGAGATCGCCATTCTCCACCAGGATCTCGCGGATGATGCCGCCATCGGGGTGCTGCACCTTCTTGAGCTGCGCGCGCACCGCCACCTGACCCGGCGCGATCACCGCGCCCGCCAGCTTCGCCTGTGCCGCCCAGCCGCCGCAGATCGCCACCAGCGTAAAGACGAAGAGCGCGGCGAAGACGATCCGCGAGCGGACCGAGAACAGCTGAATATCCGGTTGTGTTGCATGTCCCATCTTATCCTCCCGGCTCCCGCCGTGATGCGTGTCAGCTCAGCGCGTCGCCATCGAAGACGAAGTCCTGCTCCGTCATGTCGTGGTGGCCCTCGAGCTCGATCTCGAAGTCATAGGCGTCCTCGTCCTCTCCGCCCGGGCCGAGCCGCCCGCGCACGAGCGTCAGCTCCGAGCCGTCCCCGTCCTGCTGTTCGTAGACGCAGAAGACCGCGCCCTCCGCTTCCGGCGGGGCATCCCCCCCACCCGCGAAATACAGCTTGCGCGCGGCATAGCCCTCCCCGCCCGGGTCGAGTTGCGAGAAATCGATGCGGTCGCCGGGTTCGAAATCGGTGATCCGGTCGTTCCCGGCCCCGTCATTCGTGAGAGACCTGACGCTGGTGAAGACGAAACGGTCCTCGCCCGCGCCACCCGAGAAGGTGTTGGCGTCCTCGTCCGCGATCAGGCAATCGTCGCCCGCGCCCGCCGCGACGCGCTCGATCCCCACCAGCGTCCCCTGCCCGCCTTCGACCTCGAACGTCCCCGACCGCAGATCGACGCGCGCATCGGCCGCGATCGCCGAGAAGTCGAGCGTGTCCTCGCCTTCCCCGCCGTCATAGCTGTCGCCGTCGCACTCCTCGGCCTGCGCGATCAGGAAGCGATCCTCACCGGCTCCGCCGGAAAGCGCATCCGCCCCCGCGCCGCCGTCGAGCCGGTCGTCGCCCTCCCCGCCGATGAGCGTATCCGACCCGGCATCGCCTGCGAGCACATCGTCACCCGCGCCCCCGTCGAGCAGGTCGTCTCCGTCCCCGCCATGCAGCGTGTCATCCCCGGCCCCGCCGAAGACGATGTCATTGCCCGCGCCCGCGAAGACGAGATCATCGCCGGTCCCGCCATAGATCACGTCATCGCCCGCGCCGCCGAGCAGAACGTCATTCCCGTCGCCGCCATCGAGCATGTCGGCGCCTTCGCGCCCGTAGAGGATGTCGTGCCCGCCATAGCCGCGCATCGCATCTCCCCGAGGCGTTCCGGTGAGCAGATCGTCGCCCGGCCCGCCGCTCACATCGCGTCCCGGCGCGGGCAGGAAATCCGCGCGGGCGATCTGCGCGACAGACTCCTCGCCGTCGGAAATCCGATAGGAAAACGTGACCTCGCCGGCAAAGCCCTGTTCGGGCGTGAAGAGCCAGCTTCCGTCCCCGCGCGCGAGCACGGTCCCGCCCTCGACAGCGAGATCCTCGACATGGAGCGGGTCACCATCGGGATCGATCGCGCCCGCCAGCAGCACCGCAGCCGTGAGGATGACCGCCTCGTCGCTCCGGCCCGGCGCGAGCCGGACGGGGCCGCGGAGCTGGGGACGATGGTTGCGCTCGGTCTGTGCGTCCGCATTCTCGGCCGCTGCGCGTTCCACCCCCGACCCCGTTCCCGCGGAAGTGGGGATCTCGGGGGGCGTGGCCGGGGGGGCCGGCTGACCGCGCTCGGGGCGGCCCGCCGAATTCTGTGGGAAGAAGAAGGTCTCGTCGTCGGTTGCGATGACGGCCTCGCGCTCATGAACCCGCGAAAGAGCGCGGGAGGGCGAGAGGTGACGCTGCATCGGGAAAGGCACGACATTCTCGGCGAAACCGGGCGGGCCGTCTTCCTGTTCGGGCGCGCGGGTGGGCGCCATCTCGGGCGCATCGAGCATCGCGGGTGGATGGCGCGGCCCAGTTGGCGCCTCGGGCTCGTGCGGCGGCGCGCCCCGATCCTCGCCCCGCGTATCGGCCAGCGCTTCCTCGCCGCCGAAGAACCGGCTGGCAAGCCCCCCCCAGAGCACTGCGGTGAAGGGAAGGAGTGCGCGCGCCAGCCACGAGGCCCGCTCGTCGCTGCGGAAGCGCTGGCGCGGCGCGCTCGCGGCCTCGTCATCGGGAATTCCGAGTTTGAGCTTGTCGTCCATGCCTCACCCCGCAGCCTGTCTGGTTTCTCCGGCCGGCGCGCCCGCCACCTCTTCGCCCGGCCCGTCCTCGCCCGGACGTTTCGGCAGCGGCTTGAGCGAGACCGCGCGATTGACGATCTCGTCCTTCGGGCCGAAGGCCACCAGCTTGCCGCCCTGGATGAACCCCACCAGATTGACCGCCTCGAGCGCGCGCGGCCGATGCGCGATCACGATCACGATCCCGCCCCGGGCGCGCACCGAGTTCAGCGCCTCGGTCAGCGCCGCCTCCCCGTTCGCGTCGAGATTGGAGTTCGGTTCGTCGAGCACGACGAGGAAGGGATCGCCGAAAAGCGCCCGAGCCAGCCCCACCCGCTGCCGCTGACCGGCCGAGAGCGCCGTGCCATGCGGGCCGAGCTGCGTCTGGTAGCCGTCGGGCAGATGGATGATGGTCTGATGCGCGCCCGCCGCCTTCGCAGCCGCCACGATCTTCTCGGGCGCCACGCCCTCCTCGAAGCGGCAGATATTCTCCGCGATCGAGCCCTCCATCAGCGAGACCTCCTGCGGCAGGTAGCCGACATGGCGTCCGAGCTGATCGGCACGCCACTGATCGAGCGCGGCCCCGTCGAGGCGCACATGCCCGCGCAGGAGCGGCCAGACCCCCACGAGCCCCTTGGCGAGCGTCGTCTTGCCGCTGCCGCTCGGTCCGATCAACCCGAGCGCATCACCCGCGCGCAGCGCGAAATTCACGTCGCTCATCAGGACGGCCCCGCTGCCCGGGGCGACGATGGTGACGCCCTCGACGCTGAGCGAGACGCGCGGTGCGGGCAACTCGACGATCTCGTCATCCTCCGCGATCGTGGCGAGCGTGTCCTTGAGCCGCGTCAGGCTGCGCCGGGCGGCGGCGAAGCCTTTCCAGTTACCGATCGCCAGCTCGATGGGCGCGAGCGCGCGCGAGGCCGCGACCGAACAGGCGATGATCGCGCCGGCCGAGAGTTCGCCCACCATCGTCAGATAGGCGCCGAGCCCCAGAAGCGCGGATTGCAGCATCATCCGCATCACCTTCGACAGACCGCTGAGCGTTCCGGTGATGTCGCTGGTGCGCGCATGGAGCTGAAGGTGTTCGGCATTGGCGGCATCGAACCGGGCAACGGCGCGCTGACCGAACCCCATCGCCTGGAGAACGTCGGCATTGCGGGTATTGGTATCGGCGATGCTTGAGCGTGCGACGCTCGCGCGCTGCAATTCGCGGCCGGCCCGGCGCGACAGGATCTCGGTGATCACGGTCATGGTGATCAGCACGCAGGCACCGCCCAGCGTGAGCAGACCCAGAAGCGGATGGAGCATGTAGACGAAGCCCAGAAAGAGCGGCATCCACGGAATGTCGAGCAGCGCCACCGCGCCCGGCCCCGAGACGAAGCTGCGGATCGTGTCCACGTCGCGCCCGCGCTCGAGCGCCTCGGCCGAGGAATAGCCGAAGCGCGGCATCTCGATCGTCACCCGGTGCGCGAGCGGGGCGAGGCGGGTGTCGATCCGCGCGCCGATCCGCACCAGGATCTGGTTGCGCAGCACGTCGAAGAGCCCCTGGAACAGATAGAGCGCGATCGCCAGCACCGAGAGCGCGAGCAGCGTCGGCACCGAGCCGCTGGTGAGCGCGCGGTCATAGATCTGGAGCATGTAGAACGACCCCGTCAGCGCCAGCAGGCTGATCAGGAAGGACAGCGCCAGCAGGAAGGTGACGAGACCGCGATATCGGCCCAGACGTTGCGAGACGATCTCCTCGCTGGCTTGGAAGCGGCGGCGTTTGGTGCTCATGTGATCCCCCTTCGGATCGGCAAGGTTGCGAGCAAATCAGGCAAGCGGCACGCCCGGGGTCCACGCCCCGGGCGCGTCGCGTCAGTTCAGGCCGTTGAAGTCCGACCCGTCGAGGTCGTGATGCCCCAGCAGATCGATCTCGAAATCGGCATCCGGGTCGTCGTTGACATTGCCCGTGATGAGCGTGTGCTCCCCGTCGCCGCGCATCTCGTGGCTGATCCGGAGCTGGCCCGCGGCGCTGAAATCGCCGGCGGCGAAGAGCACGAAGGACTGGTTCCCCGCGGTGCCCTGATCGGCGTCGATCCCGCTCAGGTCGATCTTGTCGCCCGGCGCGAAGCCGAGGATCCGGTCGCCATCCGCATCCGCGGCCGAGCCGAAGACGAAGGTGTCGTTGCCGCCCCCGCCATCCATCACGTTCACCGCGGCATTGGCGGTGATCTTGTCGTCGCCGCTGCCGGTGATCACGTTCTCGAAGCTGTAGATCTGGTCGGCTTCGGTTCCGATCATCACCTGGCCATGCCCCATCGCCCCGTGCCCGAGATCGACCTCGACCGAGGCCGAGACCGCGGCGTAGTCGATCGTATCGGTCCCCTCGCCGCCCCAGTAGCTGTCGCGCCCGTCCCCTTCGGTCGCGATCACGAGATCGTCGCCGTCATCGGCAAAGACCATATCGTCCCCTGCCCCGGCCTCGATCACGTCATCGCCATCCCCGCCGAAGAGACGGTCATTGCCGCCATCCCCGAAGAGAAGGTCGTCACCCGCATTGCCGAGCGCGTTGTCGGCGCCGTCGCCTGCGAAGACGACGTCGTTCATCCCCGCGCCGATGAAGGTCTCTCCGGTCGCGTCGCCCACGAACACCAGCCCGTCGGTCTGGGGCATGCCAGCATCGGGCGCGGAAGCGTCATCGCCATCATCGCCATCCTCGCCCTCTTGCGCGGACGAAGCCTCGTGGCGGGCATTTTCCAGAACGTCCTGGGTCCGGTTCTGACCGATCACGACATTGTCGCCGCCGCCGCCGTGGAAGACGATGCGGTGGTCCGAGGCGAGCCCCGAGATATCGACCGTGTCGTCGCCCTCGTCGCCATTCACGGTGATCGTGGAGTAGTTGAGGCTGGTGCCGCTGAAATCGCCCACGATCTGCACGGTATCGCCGCGTCCGCCGCCCCCCCCGCCATTGAGACCGCCATTATTGTCATTCGCGGTCACGTCGCGGGTGTTGATCGTGATTTCCTCGACATTGGCGAGCTCTGCGATCACCTCGCCATTGCGGGTGACGACGATCTCGGCCGCCGCATTCTCGACGCTGAGGCCCGCCGCCATCGCGGCCGCGACGGTGTAGATCGCGAAGGTCTCGCTGGTGCGGTTGCCGGTGATGGTGAAACGGTCGCCCGCCGCGCCATTGCCGCCCCCATCGACGAAATCGCGCCCATCGCTGCGTGCGGGCCGGTTGGGACGCGGATTGGTCACGTTCCAGAGGATCGCGTCATTGCCCGACCCGCCGGTGATCGTGTCATTTCCGGCGCGGCCATAGATCACGTTGTCATTGCTGGACGCCGACCGGTCGATCACGTCGTCCGTGGCGCGCCCGGTGACGATCTCGAAGGTCTCGGTGACCTGCGTGCCGCCGATGTCGGTGGCGCGGATCTCGACCGTCTCGACATTGCCGCCCGGAAGCCCGCTCTGCAGCCGGACCTCGTTATTCGTCCCGTCGCCGGGCGTGAGCGTGATCGACGCATTGCTGGTGGAGAGCAGCTCGAAGCTCGCCTGGGTGTCGAAGGGCGCATCGGTCGAGAGCCGCGCGATCCTTCCGCCCGCCGAGAGCGCCTCCCAGGAGATGTCCGACATCGGCCCGACATCGAGCGAAACCGTCTGATCGGCGAATTCGGCCCGGTCCATGCCGACGAGGATGTCGACCCCGTCGGTCTCGGTCGCGTTGCCGTTTCCGTCGGTCGCCGGGCGCAGGTCGGTGATGCGGATCGCCTGCTGGCCGTTGAGCATGACCATCTCGATCCGGTAATCGTCGCGATTGCCGCGATAGACCGCCGTATCGCTCCCCTCCACCCCGGTTTCGCCCAGGATATGGCCGAGCGATCCATCCGAGAACAGGACGCGGGTGTCGCCCGTGCCGTACCAGTTCTCGATGAAGCCCTCGACGGTCACCGCCGGGTCATGGCGCACATCACCGATCCAGTAGAGGTTGCTGTCCACGATCGCGCGGTCGCCGAAGAGGTAATCGACGCGGCCCGTGGCCTGATCGCCCTCGTCGCCCAGACCGGTGAGACGGTCATCGCCGCCACCGCCCACGAGGTAGTTGTTGGGCCCGTTCGAGCCGACGGCATTGGCGTCCGCCCCGGTCAGATCGTCATTATATTGCGACCCGACGAGCCCTTCTAGGAAGGCATATTGGTCTATCAGGTTCGACCCGGTGCCCGCGTTGTTCGAGGTCTGGAGACTGGCGATGATGTTGATAAAGGCGTTCTCATAGGAGCCGATATCCATATCGCCCTCGGTACCGTCGCCATTGAACTCGATCACCGGGTTGAGCTGCGCCGGGCTGTCCCCGTTCAGGCGGTCGCCATCATTGGCGGTCGGGCCGAGCCCGCCTTCGAGCAGGTCATTGCCAGAGCCGCCGTTGATATTGTCATCGCCGACGCCGCCGACCATCCAGTCGGACCCGTTCCCGCCGAACATCTCGTCGACGCCGTCGCCGCCCTCCATGTAGTCGTTGCCGTCTCCGCCCATCATCAGGTCGGTGTCGCCCTCGCCATAGAGACGGTCGTCGCCATCGTCGCCGAAGACCTCGTCGATCCCGTCGCCGCCATGGACCTCGTCATCGCCCGCGTTGCCATGCGCGGTGTCGAGAACGCCCGGCCCGGCGAAGATCGTGTCATTGCCCGCCCCGCCGGAGATGAAATCGTCATTCTCGTAATCGGTGATGTAGTCGTCGCCGTCGCCGCCATAGATATGGTCGTTGCCCTGCGCGCCCTCGATGACGTCATTGCCCTCGTCGCCATAGAGCACGTCATCGCCCAGCGCGCCGACGATGAAGTCGTCGCCCGAGAGCCCGATCACGGTGATATGGCCGTCATTGGCTGGGCCGCCGGGCACGGTCTCGGTCAGCTCGACATTGTCGATCAGGATCTGGTCGTTCGAGCCCGCGAGGTCGAATTTCTCGATCACGATGCGCAGATCCAGACCCGCCGAGCCGGCCGGGATCGCCCCGGTGACCAGCGTGACGGTGATCTTGCCGCCATTCTCGGCGGGCGGATCGAAGATGACCGAGCCGAGCAGCACGCCATTTTCGTCGAAGAGCTTCGCCTCGCCGCCGGTCGCCTCGCGATCGAAGCGGTCGATGACGTCGAAGCTCAGCGTGTAGGTCGCGCCCTCGACCAGCGCCATCGAGACGGTCTTGGCAAGGATCGCGCCGCCGTTCAGATAGGCGACCTGATCCCCGGTCAGCACCGCACCGTCCACGGGCGGGTTCGGATCGGCCGAGAGCACCTCGGTCTCGGGCGCCCACGTGCCGCCATCGGTCAGGGTCCAGCCCTCGGGCGCGCCGTTGAGATAGGTGCCGTTGGTATTCGTGGTGCCGACGCCATCGCCCATGGCCGGGGCCTCGAAGCTGCCATTGCCGACATCGATCCGGGTCACGACGTCGGGCAGCCGCTCCAGCGTGGCGTTGAAATAGTCATTATCGCCATAGGGATCGCCGCTGCCATTGTCGCGGGCATCCTCGTGATAGCTGCCCGAAGAGGTCGTGCCGTCGAGCGTATAGGTCGCCGAGGGCTTGCCGAAGGCATCGGGAATATGCTCCAGCCCCGTCGCACGCATGATCAGATCCGCGAATTGCTCGCCGATGATCTGGTCGCCCAGATGGTGACCGACCGGCATCCGGTAGAGGTAGTAGAACCGGTCGCCATCCTGCAGGCGCTGCGCGAAATCGAGGATGATGAAGCTGAAGGTCGTGCCCAGCGGCCCGTCGAAGAGCGGCTGCTCGGCCAGCCCGCCGATCCAGAGATCGATATCCCAGAAGCCCTGATCGCCCGCGCCGCCGCTGATCGTCCAGCCGACGCCCGGCGTGTAGGTGGGCTCGCCCGAGCCGCGCATGAACATCACCGCCGCGTCATGCATCGGATCGGCCGCATCGGCCGCCGCGTCGATGATGCCCTGCGCGATCTCGCGGATCTGCCACAATTCGCCCGTACCCGCCTGATAGGCGTCGCGTGCGGCCTGAAGGCCGAAGGTGCCATCCGCGTCGCGGCCATAGGCGGCGATGAAGTTCACCAGCGATTCCGGGGTCCTCAGATGGGCGCCGAAATCCTCCCAGCTATGATAGGGAGCGATGCCCGAACCGTTGGCATTGTTCGCGGTGTTCTGGGTCAGCCCGTCGAACACCTCCTGGCGCAGTTCGTTGAGCGTGGGCAGGCCGACATCGCGGCCGCGCGCGATGTTGAGCGCCGCGAGATCGAGCGGCACGCCGACCAGCGATTGCTGGAGCGCGGCGGTGACGAACTCGTCCATCTCGTTGCCTTCCTGGGTCAGCAGACCCGCAGCGATCCCGGCCGCGCCATAGGCGTCGTACTGGTCGGGATTGAGGAAGACGTCGAAAAGCCCCTTCTCGACATAGGTGGGCGTATAGCCCGGCTCGCCCGGCTTGATCCCGTTCGCATCCTCGACGGCAAGCTGCACGGTTTCGCGCAGCTGCGAATGGCCGAGCCGGAACACGGCCTGCGCGAATTCGAGCGAGATATCGAGATTGATATCGGCCGAGTAGGAAACGAATTCGGGCAGCGCCGGGTAGAGGCCGGTGACGTACTGGTCGATGGCGATATGGTTGTATTCGGTCTCGGTGATGATCCGGGCCGCCTGGTAGAGCTTCTCGCCGTCCCAGCTCAGCCCATCCGCGATCGCCTGCACCACCGCATCGTCCGAGAGATCCTGCGCCATCCAGCCAGCGAGCGTGGCCTGATCGACATCTTGGGCGAGCCAGCCGCCCACATCGGCGCCGTCGCCGTTGAGCGCCGTCAGATCGCCGCGCGCCGCCGCATCGCGGATCGCGGCGAGCTTGATCGCGTTGGACTGGAGATTGTGTTCCTCGTGGAAGACGTGGTGCACCGAGGTCAGGGTGATATTCTCGTTCACCCGCCCGTCGCCCGAAACCTTGTGGCGGGCGAGCAGCGCATCGTCATAGGTGAAGCCCCCCGCATATGGATCGGAGGCCGGGTCGAGTTCGTTGCCCTGAGCATCGGTCCCCGGAGCCGCGCCATGCGCGATGTCGATCAGGATCGCCTGATTGGTGAACCGCACCTCGCCGATCTGCGCGGCGGAGCACTCGCCCGCCATCGCGTCCTCGAGGCTCCAGCGCAGGAACGGGTCGTATTCGGCGATCTCGGCATAGCTGCCATAGACGGTTCCGGCGATCTCGATGCCGGTGGTCGCGCCGATCGCCTCGAGATCGGCGATGCTCTGGTCCGAGCTGAACAGGAAGTCCTGCTGCGCGGTGAATTCGATGCGCCCGATCGCGTCGGCGCGGATCCACGGGGTGTCGAGCACATCCGTGTCGATCAGGCCGATCCCGAGACGCGCCGCATTGACCTTCATGTCGGCCCAGGTCGCAAGCTCCTCGGTCCCGTCGACCATCGACCCGTCGGGCGCGGCGGCCGCCCCCATCGAGACATCGACCTCGACGAGATTTCCCGCCGCGTCGAAACGGTGAACGATCCCGTCCTCGGCCCCGGTGATCAGAAGGCCCGTCACGCCGCCGGTCGCATCGTATTGGCGCACCAGCACGTTGGTCGATTCATGCGAGCCGTAGGTCTGACTCTGATCGATCATGAGACCGGTATTGTTCGTGTAGACCGGGGTGACACCGGGCAGCAGGTTGCCTTGCTCGTCGAAATCGCTGTCCGGGTTCGACAGCTTGGCCCGGCTGAGCATCATCATGTTCGATACGCCGGGGATGTAGGCGGGATCGGCCGGGTCGATCCAGAGCGGGTCGTTCGGGCTGAGCGGGATCATCACCACCCCGCCCGTCTTCTGGATGAAGTCGAGCCCGTGATCGAAGAACTGCCCGAAGGCGACGAACCACTCGTTATAGGTCACGCCGCCGAGGATGCCGGGATTGGGCATGAAGGCGGTCGAGATGTCGCCCACGACGGAATTCGAGACGCCGACCGCCTCGCCGCCCAGATTGTTCATCGCCGCGACCGCAGCCGGGTTGTGGTTCGGATCGGAGAGATCGACATTCGAGCTCGCGATGAGCTCCGAGATCAGGCGCGGCGTCGAATCCACCACGATCGAGGAACTCAGCCCGTCGAGGGTCGAGCCGTCGCCCGCATATTGATATTCCGCCGGCGCGTTCTCCATGAGAGCCGCCATGTAAGGCCCCATATCGAGCGTGGGCACATAATCCGCATCGCCCGGGGCCCGGCCTTGTGCATCGGCGACGAACATCGCCGGCGACATCGACATCGGATTGTCGACCAGCACCTGCTTGGTGGTGGCCACGTAATCGGCCTCGCCCGGCATCCGCCCCTCGGAATCGGGCAGGTTGAGCGTGACCCACATTTTCTGGACGGTGCCATAAGTCGTGCCGTAAGCGAGCTCGTCAGGATGGTTCGTCGTGAACATCCGAAGGAAGGCGGTGTCGGCCTGCCCCCAGTCGGGATGCACATTGCCGCCCTCCCAGACGATCGTGCCGTCGGCCGCCACGGTGTAGCCGCCCACGAGGTTGTTGTTCGAGCCCGAGACCTCGCGCACGCCGCTTGGATCGAGCGCGCTCGTGAGGCGGGAATAGTCGTTGAGAATGTTCACCTGCTGGAGCAGGTAGTTGAGATCGGCTTGTGACAAATTGATCATGGTATCCCCCGACGGGCTCGTTGGCGGCGCATCGCGCGCAGCACGGTTAGAGATCGAGGCCGATCGCCTGTCAGGTTCGGGAGGCTCGCTGGAAGGTGGGCGCCAGATGGCGCCCCCTTCCGCGATGCCGCTGCCCCCCACAAGCGCACGGCACGTTTCCTTGAGTCCATCAGGCCACAGCGGGGGGTCGGGCAAAATTGTCTTAGGTCGAACGATTTTCTCCCCTTAAGGTTGGGGATGCACATGGCCTTAGGACGGGGGTGGTCATGCGACTTTGGTCCAGTACGACCGGAACGAAGGTTGGGGAAAATGGCCGGCGGGCGGGAATTCTGCGCCGTCCCGTCCAGTGGTTTCTGGGTGCCAGCCTGTCGCTGCAATTCCTCCTCGTGCTCGGGCTGGTGCTGAGTCTCGCCCTCGCCTCGCTTGCCTATTGGCTCAACAGCCGCGCGACGACGCGGCTTCTCGATGCGAGCGCGGAAACCGCCGCCTACTACCTGCAGAACCTGCTCCAGCCGCATGTGCAGACCCTGGCCGCCTCGCCCCGGCTTTCCGCGGCGGATCTCGACGCGCTCGGCGCTCTCGCCGACGGGTTCCGCCATCAGGGCAACTTCCTCGCGATCAAGATCTGGCGACCGGACGGCTCACTGATCTTCGCGCCCAGCACCTCGCTGGTCGAGGCCCACCCGCCCGACGAGATCGCCGCGGTGATGCGCGGAAAGATCATCGGGCGCTATCCCGATCTGGAGGACGGGGAACACGGAGCCGAGCGCGCGTTCGGGGTGCGCCTCTACGAGATCTACGCACCGCTCTTCGACCGCGAGACGGGCAAGATCCTCGCAGTCGGCGAATTCTACCAAAACGCCGATGTGATCAGCTCCGCGCTCATCCAGTCGGCGAAGAAGACATGGCTCTTCGTGGCCCCGGCGGCGTTGGCGGTCTTCGCGATGCTGTTTCTCATCGTGCGACGCGGCAGTCTGACGATCGAACAGCAGAACCGCGCGCTGCGCGCGCAGTTCGCCGAGCGCGAGACGCTTTTGCTGGCCAATGCCGATCTGGGCCGACGCGCGAGCGAGGCGATGCAGAACGCGGCCCGGATCGACGAGACGGCGAAACGGCGTCTCGGAGCGGAACTGCATGACGGCGCCTGCCAGCTGCTCGCCTTTCTCGCGCTCGAGACCGACCGGCTGGCGGAGTTGATTCGTTCCTCCACCAGCACCGATCGCGCGAAAGCGGCCAGGATTGTTGAGGATATCCGCAGTGCCGCACATCAGACGATGGAAGAAATCCGTGCCGTTTCCCGCGGCCTCTCCTCCCCCCAGGTCGCGAGCGCCCGCAGCCTGCATCAGGTGCTCGAGATGGTCGCGGCAGAGCACCGGCGCCGCAACGGTGCGCAGGTCTCGCTTGAGCTCGATGGTCCGGATCTCCCGCTGACCGAGGGGGTGCGCCATACGATCGGCCGGATCGTGCAGGAAGCGCTCAACAACGCGGCCAAACACGCCCCAGGATCCACGCAGAAAATCCTTTTGCAGCAAGAGGATGACGAGCTTGTTCTGACCGTCTCGGACGATGGCGGCAGCGGTGGGGCCGAGGCGTTGCGCGAGACCGAGGACGGTCTGGGCATCCCGGGCATGCGGTTTCGCGCCGAGGCGCTTGGCGGCACGCTCATCATCCGTCCCCGCGAGCCGCGCGGCACCGAGGTGATCTGTCATATCCCGACCTCGGCGCGCGCGTCCTAAGCTGCATCTACGATACCTCTTTGGGCGCAGCACTCGCGCTCAGGTTGAAAATGCCCTCAGGCGTTTCACGTTGCTTTTTTCCGCCACTCGTTCACCCTGATTCCCAGGGGAAGTGGGGGCTTCCGTTCGTTGTCGGGGTTTTCATCCGGCCGACATTGTATCTGTCATCTTTGTACTGATTCCGGCGCCCCCGTTTATGTGGGATTTGGATTTATGAGTAACTATGGGGAATTTACCGCCGGAATTGTCGATGATCACCCGATCTTCCGGCAGGGCCTGCAGACGATCCTCGCGGAGGATTTCGGCTTCGCGACGGTTCATCAAGGGTCGAGCGCGCGCGACGCGCTCGAAATCGCGACCCGGCATCGGCCGGACATCCTGTTTCTCGATCTGACGATGCCCGGAGGCGGGCTCGAGGCGCTGCGCACGATCTCGCAGGCGGACGCTGGCACGCATTGCGTGCTGCTCACGGCCTGCGACGCGCCGGACACAGCGATCGAGGCGATGAATATCGGCGCGCGCGGCTACATCCTGAAAGGCGTCGGCATTGCCGAACTGGATTCGGCGATCGAGGCGGTTCTGCGTGGCGGGACCTTTGTCTCGCCCAGTTTCGCGACCGCCCTTTTGCGCGCGGCGCAGTCGAACGCGGAGCGCCATGACAGCGATGCGTCGCTGACCCATCGCGAACTTCAGGTTCTGCACGAGCTCGAACAGGGCCGGACCAACCGCGAAATCGCCTCGACGCTCTCGATCAGCGAGCGGACGGTGAAGTTCTACATGACGAATATCATGCAGAAATACGGGGTGAAGAACCGGGTCGCCGCGGTCATGGCCTATCGGCAGGGGCATGAAAAGCAGCCTGCGGCCGAGGCGCTCCACCGGTTCAACTGAGCCCGACTTCCGCGCGCGGGTTCAGGCCAGAACCTCCTGGCGGATGATACGCGCGATCTGGGCGACATCGGCCTCGGAAAAACTCAGCGGCAGGCGCAGATCGAGAAGCGTCGCGAGCACCTCGTCCGTCTTCGGCAGGTCCTGGCGCCCTGCATAGCGCCAGCTGTCATGGCGCGAGGTGAAGCCCGCGGGCTCCGGCGCGCCGAACCATTTCAACTCCACCCCGCGCGCCGCGCAGCGCGCGACGAGATCCGTGATCGCCGCCCCGTCTCGGCCCGGCAGTCGCAACTGGAAGGACGAGCCGACATAGCCTTCCGCCTGCGGGCGCGCGATCAGAGCGAGCCCCTCCGTGCCCTCGAGCCCCGTCTCCATCGCCCGGTAGAGCGCATTCCACCGCGCGATGCGGTCGCGCAGCGTCGGCAATTGCGGACGCAGGATCGCGGCGCGCAGGTTGTCCATCCGGCCCGAGACATTGGGCATGTCGTATTTGACCCGCTGGAACGCTTCCGGCCCGGGGGCCGCGCGGTGGCGCTCATAGAGCATGTAGCTGCCCGACAGGATCACCATCTTCGCGGCCAGCTCCGCGTCATCGGTGACGATCAGCCCACCCTCGCCCGAATTCATGTGCTTGTAGGTCTGGGTCGAGTAGCAGCCGATCGCCCCATGCCGCCCCGAGGGCACACCGGCCCAGCTCGCCCCCATCGTATGGGCGCAATCCTCGACCACGCTCAGATCATGGGCCTGCGCGATCTCCATCAGCCGGTCCATGTCGCAGATATGGCCGCGCATATGCGACAGCATCAAGACCCGCGCCTGTTCGGCCTTTGCGGCGAGATCGTCGAGGTCGATCGTGAGCCCCTCAGTGGTCTCGACGAAGACCGGCCGCGCGCCCGCCGAGGCGATCGCGCCGGGCACGGGGGCCAGCGTGAAGGCATTGGTCAGCACCGCGTCGCCGGGCTGAACGCCGAGCGCGCGCAAGGCGCATCCCATCGCATACCCCCCCGAGGCGACCGCGAGGCAGTAGCGCGCGCCGGTGAACTCCGCGAATTCCTCCTCGAGCAGCGCCACCTCCCCCGCCTCGCCGGGCAGGGTGTTGTAGCGATGGAGCCGGCCCGAGCGCATCACCTCGACGGCGCGCGCGATCGCCTCTTCGGGGATCGGCTCCTGCTGGGTGAAATTGCCGGTGAAATTCTCTGCCATCTTTCAGACCTTTCGCGCGCGCTGGAACAGGACCAGCGCGACCAGCAAAATAGCGCCCGAGACGTAGAACGCCATGTCGGGCGTGCGGATCGGGGCGCCCTCGGCGAGGAAGATCCCGAAAATCTGGGTGAAGAAGAGCGTGCCCGCGAGCATCGCGAGGTTCATCACCGCCGATATCCCGCCCTGCAAAGCGCCTTGCGCATCCTCGGGAACCGCATTCGACATCAGCGACCCCACCATCGGCTGCACCAGCCCCTCGATCCCGGTCACCGCAAGGATGATGAGCACCATCGCGAGATTTTGCGACAGCCCGAGCGCGACGGCCAGCACCGCCCCGAGCCAGAGGCCCGTCATCGCCACCCGCGCCTCGCCGAAACGACGCGCGAGCGGCCCGGCCAGACCGCCCTGGAAGGCCGCCGCGACGATGCCGTAGGCGGCGAGCGTGATCCCGACCACACCCTCGGACCAGCCGAATTTCGCCATGCCCCAATAAGGCCAGATTGCGGGATAGACCGCGGAGGCGAAGAGATAGACGCCAAGCGCCGCGCCCATCGGCAGCACGCCCGGATATTGCCGGAACACGGTGAGCGTGCCGAACGGGTTGCACGAGGCCCAGCGGATCGCACGGCGGCGGCTGCCGGGCAGGCTCTCGGGCAGAACGAAGATGCCGTAGACCAGGTTCAGAACGGAGAGCCCCGCCGCGGCGAAGAAGGGAACGCGCGGGCCCAGCTCACCGAGGAAGCCCCCGAGAGCCGGTCCCGCGATGAAACCGAAGCCGAAAGCCGCGCCGATCAGGCCGAAGGCCCGCGCGCGACCCTCGGGCGGCGTGATATCGGCGAGATAGGCATTGGCGATCACGTAGGAGGCGCCGCATATCCCCGCGATGATCCGCCCGACAAAGAGCCAGGCCAGCGTCGGCGCCAAGGCGTGCAGGACGTAATCGACACCAAGCCCGCCGATCGCGAGCAGCAGCAGCGGCCGGCGTCCGAACCGGTCCGAGAGCGTTCCCATCAGCGGCGCGAAAAGGAACTGCGCGAGCGAGAAGGCCGCGAACATCCAGCCGCCGATCCGGCTCGCCTGCGCGAGATCGAGATGGCCGACCTGCGCGATCAGCGAAGGCAGGACCGGGATGATGAGCCCGAACCCGACCATGTCGAGAAACACCGCGATCAGGACGAAGGCGATGGCATGGCGGCGAACGGGATCGAGAGGCGGGCTGTCCATGAGACCTCGGGCAATGCGCGCGCAAGCTGCGGCGCGGGCGCGCCCCTGTCAAGCGCGCTCAGCCGAGCATCCGCACGACCATTTCCGGCAGCGCGTCGAAATGATCGAGCAGCGCCTCGGGCGCGAGCCGCGAAATGCCCTGTCCCTCCGGGCCGAAGGTCACGAGGATGCAGGGAACCCCGACCGCCCGCGCGGTCTCGCGATCGGTATTCGTGTCGCCCACCAGAAGTGAGGAGGCCACCGCCCCGCCCGCCCGCTCGACCGCGGCGAGATAGGGATCGGGCGAGGGTTTGCGCAGGGGCAGCGTATCGGCGCCGATCAGCGCATCGAAGAGCGGCGCGACCCCGAGCCGGTCGACCAGATCGCGCGCGAGCCCCTCGGGCTTGTTGGTGCAGATCGCGGTCGCAAAGCCCTGATCGCGAAGCGTCCGCACGGCATTCGCAGCGCCGGGATAGAGCCGGGTATGGCGGTCGATATTGGCGCCGTAATGGGCCAGAAGCGCGAGGTAATCGGCCTCGACCAGATCCTCGACCTGCGCCGCGGCAAGCCCGAGCCGGGTATAGCCGGCCTTGAGCATCGCGCGCCCGCCGTGAAAGGCGATCAGCGCATCACCCGCAGGATCGAGCAACGCCTCGTGCCCGCGCAGGGCGAAGCAGGCATTGGCCGCGGCGATCAGGTCCCCCGACGTATCCGCCAGCGTCCCGTCGAGATCGAATACCACCGTGCGCATGGGCTCTCCTTCGGCCTGAATTTGCGTCCCGTAACACCGCGAAAGGAAGCGTGAAGACGCCCCACTTGCGGCAAGGTTGCCAATGCGTAAAACGGGGGCGAGCAGAAGAAAAGGCATCTCTCATGGCCACAGCACTGATCACTCTCGCCGCGGGGCAAGGCACCCGCATGAATTCGGACCTGCCCAAGGTGCTCCATCAGGTGGGTCGCGCGCCCCTTGTGGCGCATGCGCTCGCGGCCGGTCGGGCGCTCGAGCCCGAGCGGGTGGTCGTCGTCGCGGGCCACGGCGCGGATCTGGTGAAAAAAGCCGTCGCCAAGATCGACCCCGAGGCCGAGATCGTGCTGCAGCAGGAGCAGCTCGGCACCGGCCATGCGGTGGCCCAGGCCCTGCCCGCGCTCGACGGGTTCGAGGGCCGCGTCATCGTGCTGTACGGCGACACGCCCTTCATCCGCCCCGAGACCCTCGAACGGCTCGCGGCGTCCGACGCCGCCGTCACCGTGCTTGGTTTCGAGGCGGCCGATCCGGGACGCTACGGGCGGCTGGTGGCGACGGGCGACACGCTTGAACGGATCGTCGAATTCAAGGATGCAACGGATGAGGAACGCGCGATAACGCTTTGCAACTCCGGCGTTATTGCCTGCGATGCGGTACTTCTGGGCGAGCTCGTCGCGGGGCTCGGAAATGACAATGCGGCGGGTGAATATTACCTCACCGACATCGTCGCGGCCTCCCGGACCAAGGGGCTTTCGGCGCGCGTCGTGACCTGCGACGAAACCGAGACGCTCGGCATCAACACCCGCGCCGAACTGGCCCGCGCCGAGGCGCTTTTCCAGGAGCGGATGCGCGCCGAGGCGATGGAGAACGGCGTGACGATGGTCGAACCGGCCACCGTCTGGTTCGCGCTCGACACCTGGATCGGGCGCGACGTGGTGATCGGGCCGAACGTGGTCTTCGGCCCCGGCGTCACCATCGAATCCGGCGCCGTGATCGAGGCCTTCTGCCATCTCGAGGGCTGCCACATCTCGCGCGGCGCGACCGTGGGTCCCTTCGCCCGCCTGCGTCCCGGCGCGGAACTGGCCGAGGATGTGCATATCGGCAATTTCGTCGAGGTGAAGAACTCGATCCTTGCCGAAGGCGTGAAGGTCGGCCACCTCACCTATCTGGGCGATGCCGATATCGGCGAGCACACGAATATCGGGGCGGGCACCGTGACCTGCAATTACGACGGGGTGATGAAGCACCGCACCACGATCGGCGCGAACGCCTTCATCGGATCCGACACGATGCTCGTGGCGCCGGTCACGGTGGGCAATGGTGCGCTGACCGGATCGGGTTCGGTGATCACCGAGGACGTCCCCGCCGAGGCGATCGCTGTGGAGCGTTCCAAGCAGGTGAACCGTCCCGGCGTGGCGACGAAACTTTTCTCAAAATTGCGCGCCGAGAAAGCACGGCGCATGAAGAAAGCAGATTAAATGTGTGGAATTATTGGCGTTCTTGGCAAGCACGAGGTCGCACCGCTTCTGGTCGAGAGCCTCAAGCGGCTCGAATATCGCGGCTATGACAGCGCCGGGATCGCGACGGTGAACAATGGCAAGCTCGACCGCCGCCGGGCGGTGGGCAAGCTGTGGAACCTGTCCGACCTGCTGGTACACGAGCCGCTGGCGGGCAAGTCGGGGATCGGGCACACCCGCTGGGCGACGCATGGCGCGGCGACCGCGGTCAACGCCCACCCGCACCGCTCGGGGCCCGTCTCGGTCGTCCATAACGGCATCATCGAGAACTTTCGCGACCTGCGCGCCGAACTGGCCGAGGCCGGGATCTCCCCCGAGAGCGAGACCGATACCGAGACCGTCGCGCTGCTGACCCGCCTCTACATGGAGCGCGGCATGTCCCCGCGCGAGGCGGCGGTGGAAACGCTGGGCCGGCTCGAGGGGGCCTTCGCGCTGCTCTGGCTCTTCGATGGCGAGGACGACCTGATGATTGCGGCGCGCAAGGGCTCGCCGCTCGCCATCGGGCACGGGGATGGCGAGATGTTCGTAGGCTCCGACGCCATCGCCTTGGCGCCGATGACCGACCGCATCACCTATCTCGAAGAGGGCGATTACGCCTTCATCACCCGCGCAGGCGCCGATATCTTCGACCATGCCGGCCGGCGCGCCAATCGCGACGAGAGCCGGATCGATCTGGGCCAGGCCCAGGTCGAAAAGGGCGGCTACAAGCATTTCATGGCCAAGGAGATCGCCGAACAGCCGGTGGTTCTGGCCGACGCCCTGCGCCATTACCTGCCCAAGACCGGGCTCAACCTGCCCGCGGACCTCGATTTCTCGGGCGTGGACCGGATCACGCTCATCGCCTGCGGCACCGCCCATTACGCCTGTGCGGTCGCGAAATACTGGTTCGAGCAATTCGCCCAGATCCCGGTCGAAATCGACGTCGCCTCGGAATTCCGCTACCGCGAGCCGCCGCTCTCGGAGCGCAGTTTCGCTGTCTTCGTCAGCCAGTCGGGCGAGACGGCCGATACCCTCGCCGCCCTGCGCTATTGCTCCGAGCGCGTCGCCAAGACTGTCGCGGTGGTGAACGTGCCCACCTCCTCGATCGCGCGCGAGGCCGATATCGCGCTGCCGATCCTCGCGGGCGTCGAGGTCGGCGTGGCCTCGACCAAGGCCTTCACCGCGCAGCTTCTGGTGCTCGCGGTGATGGCGCTCAAGGCGGGGAACGACCGGGGCACGCTCAGCCCCGAGCAGATCGCCGCCCATAGCGATACGCTGCTCACCCTGCCCGGCCTGATGAACCAGGCGCTCACGCTTTCCGAGCCGATCGCGCGGCTGGCCGAGCAACTGGCCGAGGCGCAGGACATTCTCTTCCTCGGGCGCGGGCCGATGTTCCCGCTCGCCCTCGAAGGCGCGCTGAAACTCAAGGAAATCAGCTACATCCATGCCGAAGGTTATGCGTCTGGCGAACTTAAGCACGGCCCGATCGCGCTGATCGACCGCATGGTGCCGGTGATCGTGATGGCGCCGCATGACCGGCTCTTCGACAAGACCGTGTCGAACATGCAGGAGGTGATGGCGCGCCACGGGATGGTGCTGCTGGCCTCGGATGCGAAAGGGCTTGCGGTGGCGGGCGAAGGCACCTGGGCGACGCTGCAGCTGCCCGAGATTGCCGAGCCTTTCGCGCCGATCCTCTATGCGGTGCCCGCGCAGCTTCTGGCCTATTACACGGCGGTCGCGAAAGGCACGGATGTCGACCAGCCGCGCAACCTCGCGAAATCGGTGACGGTCGAATGAGCCGCAAGCGCGGCAAGAAGCGGATCGCCCGGCCCCGCACCGAGGATTTCGCCCCGCTCGACCCGCAGGAAGAGGCCCGGCTGACTGCCGAGGCCGAGGCCTATGCGGCCTCGGATGCGGATTATGAAAGCTATGCGGAGGCCGAGGAGAACGAAGAGACACTCGCGCCCCCACCCTCTCTCGAGGATGCGCTTTATGCTCTCGAGGCTTGGGAGGATCCGCAAAAGGCCGCCGAGATGGCCGCCTATCACAAGGCCGAGCGGCGCTATCTGGGGGGCTCGGTGCCCGCGATCGACGACATGGTCGCGCTCTGGCGCGGGCAGTTGGACGTGCCGGGCCGGGTGGAACTGGCGCGCGGGCTTTGGGACAGCGACATTCACGAGGCCCGGATCGCGGCGGCGAAGCTGCTCACGCAGGCACGGCTCAAGCCCGATGAGGCCGCCTGGGATCTGATCGCGTCCTGGGTGCCACAATTCGATGCCTGGGCGATCGCCGATCATGTGGCGAAGGCGGGCGGGCGGCGACTGATGGCCGAGCCTGCACGGCTCGATCAGGTCGCGGAGTGGGTGCGCTCGGATCACATGTGGACCCGGCGCGCGGCTTTCGTCTTCACCCTGCCCTGGACCAAGCAGCGCAATCCCAAGCCCGAAGACGAAGCGGTGCGCGACGAGGTTCTGGGCTGGGCGGCACAGCTTGCCGAGGATCGCGACTGGTTCATCCAGAAAGCGATCGCCTGGTGGCTGCGCGATCTGTCGAAGAAGGATCCCGAGCGGGTCCGGGCCTGGCTCGCCGAGCATGGCGAAAGACTCAAGCCCTTCGCCCGCAAGGAGGCCGGAAGGTTCCTCTGATCAGAGGAACTTGTCGTAATCGCTGACCAGCAGGTGGCGCGGGGCCTCGTCTTCCTCGATCTCGGAGAAGCGGCCGATCGGGTCGCGGAAGATGTTGTCGGTCTTGTCGTCATTGACGGTCGAGACCTCGCCGATCAGCACGTCGCCGCCCTCGCCCCAGAAGGCATGCCAGTCGCCGGGGCGCAGGGTCACGCTCTCGCCGGGGCGCAGGATCAGCACCTCGCCGGGGGTGAAGATGCGCGGAACCCCGTCGCACATCACCCGACCACCGGCCGTCTCGTCGAAATTCCCCTCCGCGTCGGAGCCGTAAAGCTCGATCGCGAGATTTGCACCGCCGCGGTTGATGATGTCCTCGGCCTTGATGACATGGGTATGCATCGGGCTGATCTGGTCCCGGCGCGAGATCAGCAGCTTCTCGGCATAGGCCATGCCATGCCCGGCCTGGAGGTCACGCAGATCGCCATTGCGCAGGGTGAAGAGGAACAGGCCGAGCCTGTCGAAATCGCCCTGCCCGTAATCGGTGATATCCCAGCCCATCGCGGCTTCGACGATGCGCTGCGCCTGCGGCAGGCGGGCCTTGAATTCGGCGGGGCTCCACCACGCGAAGGGCGGCAGGCGGAAGCCGAATTCCTGAATCATCTCTTCGGCCTGGGCCATGATCTCGTTGACGCGCGAGCGTTTCATCGCTTCCCCCGGTTTCTTGCGGACGGGATGTGAATGGCGCGTCGGGCGCGCGAGGTCAAGCCACGCAGGCGGCCGGGCGCTCACCGCGCGCCCAGGCGCGCACGGCATCGCCGAACGCTTCGAAAAGCGGGCGCGACACCGGGTCTTCGGCGGCTTTCCATTCAGGATGCCATTGAACCGAAAGCGTAAATCCGGGCGCGTCCTTGACCCAGATCGCCTCGGGCGTGCCATCCTCGGCGCGGCCCTCGATCACGATCCGCGGACCGGGCTGGCAGATCCCCTGCCCGTGCAACGTGTTGGTGATCACCTCTTCGGCACCCAGAAGACGGGCGAATTTCCCGCCCGGCGTGAAATGCACCTTGTGACGGTTCGAAAAGCCTTCCTCGAGCGTCCCCTCGGGTGGCATCCGGTGATTGATCCGGCCCGGCAGCTCGCGGATCTCGGGATGCAGCGTGCCGCCCATCGCGACATTCACCTCCTGGAAGCCGCGGCAGATCCCGAAGAAGGGCTGGCCCGTCTCGACGCAGCGGCGCACCAGCGGCAGGGTGATCGCGTCGCGGGCGCGGTCGAAGGTGCCGTGTTTCTCGGTCGGCGCCTCGCCATATTCCTCGGGATGCACGTTCGGGCGCCCGCCGGTCAGCAGGAAGCCGTCGCAGACCTCGCAGAGCTCGTCGATCGAGACGAATTCCGGATCGGCCGGGATCAGGAGGGGGATGCAGTCGGAGACCTTGCTCACCGCCTCGGAATTGAGCTGCCCGCCCTCGTGGACGGGGTAGCGGTCATTCACGAGGCCTCGGTTTCCGATGATGCCGACAATGGGTCTGGTCATGAAACTCTCCTTACGCCTGAAGCTATGCCGCGGAAGCCCGTGAGAAAAGGCGCATAATGCGCATCACCCTGTGCGTGAGGTGAGTCTCCGGCGCGCCGATCAGGCCGCGAGATCATGGCGCAGGATCACCGCCTCGGAGGGCTTGAGCGCACGCCGCGCATAGGCGCCATAGCTGAGCGGGTTCTGCGCCACTTCGGGGACGAGCGCCTCGAGCCCCGCGCGCTGCGCCGGTGCGATCATCTCGAGCCGTGTCGAGGCCGGGTGGAAGCTCTCGGTCTCGAGCCCGTTCGCCCGCAGCACCTGGTGACGCTCGAACATCAGGTGAATGTAATGCAGCTCTGGCAGCGGCGCCTCGAAACGGATCTGGCGACCATTCACGAGGTCGCAAGCCCGCACGAGCACCTCCTCCTCGGCAAAGAGTGCCCGGGCGGCCTGGCCGCGCACGAGCATCCGATGCTGCGGGGAAACGATGAGATCGCGGTCGGGGCGCTCGATCCCGAAGGCTCCCGCGGAGATCCGCACCGGGCGCAGATGCGGCAAGGCATGCAACCGTGCCCCGGAGATCCGGCGCTGGCCGATCCAGCAGACGGGCTGCGCGCCGTCGTCACGGGTGAGCACCCGGTCGCCCTCGCGCAGCGCCTCGACGGGGCGGCGGCCATGCTCGGTCTCGATCAGCGTGCCGGGGGTGAAGCAGATCACCCCGGCCGGCCCTTTCCGGGCACTCTTCGGGCGCAGGTCGAGCGCTCGCTCGACCACCCACAGATCGGTATCGGCCGGCGGCATCCGGCTTGCGAACATCAGGATGCGGGTGCCGCTTTCGGGCAGTTCGAGCAGCGTCACCACATAGGCGTGATAGCCGTCGGTCACGGTGAAGCTCTGGTCCGGGGTCTGGCCTTCATCCGCTTCCCACGCAGAGGAGCGCCGCCCCACCACCTCGCCGAGAAGCTTGCGTACCGCCCGCGCGGCCTTGACGCGCCGTTCTTCCTCGCCGCGCGCATTGCGCAGGATCAGCCGGTCGTTCGGCCCGTCGACGCAGACCGCGTTTCCCGACCACCGCCAGCACGCCCCCACGGTGACGATTTCAGGCGGCGGCGCGGAAGTGCCGTCGATTTCGGTCTGGCCCCAAGAAATGACGAAGGTGCCCTGATAGCCGGCCTTCATGCTGCCCCATCCTGCCCGATTGTTTTATTGGAAGCTTTTTCAGCTCCTTTTTTTCGTATGTACCAAAACAAACCGGCAAAGGGAATCCCTCATGATTGACCTTAAGGGAAACTGATTGCGAGGTGACCTCACCGGAAGTTGCGGGCCTCGTGTGCTCGGCCGGCCCGTTTGGACTATACCGCTTGCCGGTTCTGGCCGTATTTCTTCAGGCAGACACCGCCTGCGGGATGGAAGACCTTGCGAAACCGCTGGCCCGGATGGCGAAGAGCGCCGCCGGCCCCGAATCCAAGGTCCCCACCTTCGCATTACACGGAAGAGAGGATGCCAATGAAGACCATGACGACCATGAGCGGTCTTTTCCTGACCTTCGCCCTCGCGGCGGGAGCTGCCACCGCGGCGCAAGCCGCGAGCCTGCGCCCTCCGGAACTGATGCCCAATACCCAAGCTCAGGCACCGTCCGGGCCGAACCCGGCCTATTACCTGCCCGCCGATCCGCATCTGAGCCTGCTCGATCAGTCGCGCATTCAGCCCTTCGCGGGCAACGCCTCGCTCGGCAATCTCAGCTTCGAACAGGTGGCCGCGATCGAGAACGCCCTGCTGCATCCCTCGCTGAGCGACAGGCGGGCGGCCCTCATCTCGCGGAGCCTCGGAACCGGCGGGATGTGACGCAAAGCGCCCTGTCGAACAAAACACCGCTCAGCCAGGGCGCGCTTCCAAGGGAGGAGGAGGAAGAGAGGCGCCGGGCCGAGCGGTTTGCTTTGTGTGCAGGAATGAACGCGAGCTCAAATCTGAATTCGGAGCAAATCCCTTTCTGCCCCTGTAGAATAAGGTTCTCGCGTCGCGGTTTCAGCGTCAATCCTCGCCTGAAACGCGCCTCGCGAGGGGGAGCGCAAACCGGGCCTCGTCCGGACGAAACGCCCAAATTTTCATCACGCCCACCCACAGCGCCGAAATTTCAGTCGCCACGCAGATGTGAAAGAGGCGGCGCTCCGTCGAATCGCGAAGCGCCGCCTCCTGCCGGTGTCGGTCGAGCGTGAAAGGCCGCGCTCAGACGGCCCATTCGCCCTTGCGGAAGACCGGAACCCGCGCGCCATCGGCGGTGATCCCGTCGATATCGGTCTCGGGGCCACCGATCATCCAGTCCACGTGGATCATCGAGCTGTTGCCGCCCTTCGCGGCGATGTCCTCGGGGCTCAGTTCGCCACCGCCGAGGAAACATTTCGAATAGCACTGCCCCATCGCGATATGGCACGCGGCATTCTCGTCATAGAGCGTGTTGTAGAACAGCAGGCCCGATTTGGAGATCGGCGAGCCATGCGGCACCAGCGCCACCTCGCCCAGCCGCCGCGCGCCTTCATCCGTCTCCAGCAGCTTTTGCAGCACCGCCTCGCCGCGCGACGCTTTCGCCTCGACGACGCGCCCGCCCTCGAACCGCATCTCGATATTCTCGATCAGGCTGCCCTGATGCGAAAGCGGCTTGGTCGCGCACACCACGCCCTCGACCTTCGCGGCATGGGGCGTCGTGAAGACCTCTTCGGTCGGAATGTTCGGATTGCAGGTCACGCCGTTATTGGCGACCGAGGCGCCGCCGTTCCATTCGTGATCGTCAGCGAGACCCACGGTCAGATCGGTGCCCGCGCCCTTGAAATGCAGCGCCGCGAAACGCTGTTCGTTGAGCCATTCGCGGCGGGTGCGCAGGGCGGCGTTATGGGCCTCCCAGGCCGCGACCGGGTCGGGCTGATCGGCGCGCGAGGCCGCGAAGATCGCCGCGGCCAGTTTCGCCACCGCCTGATCCTCGGGCAGGTCGGGGAAGACGCGCTTGGCCCAGGCCGGGGTCGGATAGCTCACGATCGACCAATTGATATCGAAATTCGAGATCTTCTCGAGCGCCGGCTTGTAGGCGATGGAATTGGCCTTGCCCGCGCGCGAGACCTTCTCGGGGTCCTGCTCGGAGAGCAGCATCGGATCCTCGCCCACGATCGCCATGCGCGCCGCACCGCTCTCATAGGCCTTGGCCATGCCCTGATAGAGCCAGCCGGGTGCGCGGTCGAAGCTCTCGTCCTGCGCGTTCTCGAAGCGCGCGAGCGTCACCTCGGCATCGCTCAGGAGCGGCGTGACGGTGCCCGCACCCTCGCGATAGGCGATGGCCGCGATCTTGCGCACGAGCGGCAATGCCTCGACCGGGGCGGTGAGGACCAGATCCTGCCCGGGCTGAAGGTTGAGCCCGACCCGGACCGCGACCTCCGCGAGCTTGTCGAGAGTTTGCGCGTCGATGCCGTCACTTGCCATGAATGCCTCCTGATTTGACTTACCGGCAAGATAGAGGTCGCGGCGCGAGGCTCAAGCCCGGATGACGGTTGGTCAGTTGCGCGCTAATGCCCGAACCAGGGCGCGGCATGGGCGACGATCTCGTCGAGATCGCGGTAGCGCGCGGTGAAGCCCAGTTCCTCGGCCGCGCGGGAGGGATCGGCGGTCAGTTCGGCGGGATCGCCGGGCCGGCGCGGCGCGAGTTCCACGGGCACCTTGCGCCCGGTCACCCGCTCGACCGCGGCCACGACCTGATGAACCGAGGCGCCCTGCCCGGTGCCGAGATTGAGCGCGAGGCTCCCCCCGCCGCCCTCGAGATGATCGAGCGCGAGCAGATGCGCGCGGGCGAGATCATCGACATGGATATAGTCGCGGATGCAGGTGCCGTCGGGCGTCGGGTAATCGGTGCCGAAGATCTTCAGCGGCCCGCCCTGCCCCGAGGCTGCCATCAGTGTCAGCGGGATCAGATGCGTCTCGGGATCGTGCCGCTCGCCGATCTCGCCCGCGGGATCGGCCCCCGCGGCATTGAAATAGCGCAGCGCGGCAAAGCGCAGGCCATGCGCCACCTCCGCATCGCGCAACATCCATTCACAGGCGAGCTTGGTCCGACCATAGGGGTTGATCGGCGCTTGCGGCAGGTCTTCCGAGATCGGCAGCCTGTCGGGCACGCCATAGGTCGCGCAGCTCGAGGAGAAGACGATCTTGTCGATGCCCGCCGCTTCGGCCGCGCCGAGAAGCGACACCATCCCGCACAGATTGTTGTCGTAATAGCGCTCGGGCGCGCCCACGCTCTCGCCGACATAGGCGAGGGCCGCGAAATGGATCACCGCGCCGATTTCGTGCGCGGCCAGCGTGCGCGCGAGCAGATCCCGGTCGCGCAGATCGCCCTCCACGAACGGCCCCCAGAGCACCGCATCCGCATGTCCGCGCGAGAGATCGTCATAGACGACCGGGACACGCCCCGCCGCGGCCAGCGCCTTGCAGCAATGAGAGCCGATGAAGCCCGCTCCGCCCGTGACGAGGACCGCGGGTTTGCTCATGCAGTGCGCCCGAGCTCTTGCTGTCGCTGGGCGATCTCCTCGCGGAAATACGCGATCGTCGGAGCGAGCCCCTTGTAGAGCGACACCTTGGGCTCCCAGTCGAGCAAGGCCTTGGCGCGGCTGATATCGGGGCGGCGCTGGAGCGGATCGTCCTGCGGCAGGGGATGGAAGCTGAGCGTCGAGGCCGAGCCCGTCAATTCGAGCACAAGCTCGGCCAGTTCGAGCATCGTGAACTCGCCCGGATTGCCGAGATTGACCGGGTCGAAGATCGTCGGCTCCACTTCATCGGCTTCCATCAGCGCCATCAAACCGTCGACCATGTCGTCGACATAGCAGAAGGACCGCGTCTGGGTGCCCTCGCCATAGACGGTGAGCGGCTCGCCCCGCAGCGCCTGGACCACGAAATTCGACACCACGCGCCCGTCCTCCGGGTCCATCCGCGGACCGTAGGTGTTGAAGATCCGCGCGATGCGCACGTCGATATCGCTGCTGTGATGCGCCTCGTAGAACAGCGTCTCGGTGACCCGCTTGCCCTCGTCATAGCAGGCGCGGGGGCCGACCGTGTTCACCAGGCCCCGATAGTCTTCCGCCTGGGGCGAGATATCGGGGTCGCCGTAAACCTCGGAGGTCGAGCTTTGCAGGATACGCGCGCCTTTCTTCTCGGCGATGTCGAGCAGATTGAGCGCCCCGATGAACGACGTCTCGAGCGTATGCAGCGGATTTCGTTGATATTTCGGCGGCGAAGCAGGGCAGGCAAGGTTGTAGATGCGATCGACCGGGCCGTGGACCGTGAAGGCTTCGATGATGTCATGCAGGATGAAGGCGAAGGAGGGGTTGGTCAAAAGCCCCGCGATGTTCTCGGTCCGCCCGGTCTCGAGATTGTCGACGCAGATCACGCGATCGCCCCGGGCCAGCAAGCGCCGGGACAGATTGGAACCGATGAACCCGGCGCCGCCCGCGATCAGGACGGTGCGCCCCGTCGGGAGATCGTCACCGCTCGCCGCTCCCTTGCGCGGGAACGGAGCCTCCAAAGCGCGCTTGTCCGACATACAAATCCTCGTTCTCGCCACCCTCTCCTCACCCGCACCGATTGCGCAGGCAGGAACAGCCCTGTCCCATTCGCCGTTAATAAAGTTAACAACTATGTGAACATCTTGAAATGATCTACCGCAAGGGCTGGGCGAAAATCGGTCATTCTCGTGTCAGAATTGCACCCACGACGGAGGGCGAGAGGATCTTTTCGCGACAATCGAGATCGCCCGGCAGCGTCCGGCACACGCGCGCCATCCCCCGGATTGTCCGCTTTCCGGCCAACCCGTCGAGCGGGCCGGAATAGAGGCCCTGCTTCTTCAGATCCTGCTGGATGAGGTAGATCGCGAGATTGGGATTGGCCGCGTAGAGCTGCTTCGCCCCGTCGCCGCTCAGCGCACCGGGCTCCGCCTGGACCCGCTCCGCCATCGCGGCAAGCCCCGCCGGGTCACGCCGACGCGCAGCCTCGATGGAGAGCGCATAGCGTTCGTAATCGCCATCGGTGAAAAGCGTCTTGTACTTGTCGAGCGCCGCTTGCGCGGCGGGGCGGTCCTTGCGGATATTGAGCTGGTTACCGTCGCGCAGCAAGGCGACGAGGTAATGCGCGGCTTCACCATTTCCCGCATCGGCCGCCTCAGTGAGCCTCTCGATCGTCTTCGGGCCGCTCGCGCGCAAAGTGATGCCCCACATCTGGCGGATCGCGTCGAGAACCTCGATGCGGTCATTGCCGGCCGCCCTCGCTTTCGCGGCATACCCCGCGAATTTCGCGCGCGAGGTCGATCTCCCGCCGAGAAAACCATACATCGCCCCTTCCGCGAGCGTGGCCCAAGCGCCGGCCTCTCCCAACTCGCCCGCACGCTCGAGCGCTGCTTGCGCTGCCTGCGGATCGCGCTCGCTCCACATCAGCATCTCGCCAAATTTCCACAGCGCCTCGCCCTTGCCCGCCTTGGCGGCGGCCTCGGCCAGCGCGCGCGCCTTGGTCCAGTCCTTCGGAAGGCCGGTGCCGTAGAGGTAGAATTGCGAAAGCGCGGTCTGGGCGTCCGGATCGTCCGCGGCCACACGCTCCTCGAGCAGTTCCCTGCCCCGCGCGGCATCGCGTGGAATGACCCAGCCGCCCAGCAGATGCTTGCCCAGAATGGTGCGCGCCCGGCCGTCTCCCGCCTTCACCGCCCGTTCCAGCAATGTGACGCCACGCTGCGGATCGGCGGGCACCGGCCCGCCCCACATCAGGATATCGCCGAGCGTCCGCATCGCGCTCACATCGCCCTCGGCAACCGCCTGTTCGAGGAGGGCGACCCCGGCTGCGGGGTCTTTCGCCTCGCCGTCGAGGCCCCAGATCTTCGCCTCGCCACGCTCACGCGCGGAGCGCTGATCGGCACTTGGCGCCGCAGTTTGCGAGGCTGCGGGCGCGACGGCGGACCCGGCATCCTGGGCGATGCTCGTTCCCACCGTTCCGAACAGCAATCCTGCCCCGAGAATGACCCCTCCGACCAGCACACGGTCTGACCGCATCCACATCGCCTATCCCCTTTTCGTCTTGCACCCGAGAACTGTCGCTCGGATCGAAGTGTAGCACATTGATCCGGCACAAATCACTGAGAAACCTTACAGACCTCCGGGGCCGGCGCAAATCCTGCCGCGCGGAACCGCGCCGCGAAGGGGTGACAAAGAGGCAGCAAAGTCGGCATACCGATCGGAGGTTGCACCGCGCGCGCGCCTGCCCTCGAAACCAGTGCGAGCTCCTGCGCGCTCATGCCAACCGTCCTCCTGGGCCGCCGGCCAGGTCGAAGGGCAGATCCGATACCAGCTGGAAGGTCAGCTCCGCGAGGTTCCGCGCCCCGGTCTTCGCGTAGAGATTGCTCAGATGGCTGCGCAAGGTCGATTCCTTGATCCCGAGCTCCGAGCGCATCCGCTCTGGCGAATGGCCGTGGCTCAGCAGCAGGCAGACCCGATATTCCGCCCGGCTCAGACGTGCGGGATTGTCCGCGCTCAGGATCGGCGCGCCTGCGGTGACCGGAACCTGCGCGGCGACCGCCTTGAGCAGCGTATCGGTGAACAGCCCTCGCGCCCGGTTTTGCCAGGTCCGGCTGAGCGTCTCCGCAAGGGTGCTCAGAACCGCCTGCTGGTAATGGCGGACCTTCTCGGTGAAATACAGCTCGAGCGTGTCGATGGAACGCTCGCCGATCTCGAGCGGGATCACCACGATATCCTGAAGATGACGCCGTGCGAGCGCTGCGGAAAGGACAGGATGCATTTCCGCGTCGCGCACCGAACCGTACCAGGTCGAGCCCGGCTTGGCCGTCTCGAGAAAACGGCCGAGCAGGAGCGCTGCGTGGCTCCGGTCGATCGGGACCCGGCAGCCCGAGCGGGCGCGATCATGGACGAGCACCTTGGCTGGCGCCTCTGAGGGACGGCAATGGCGCGCCAAGATCACGGCTTCCGCCCCGATACTGTCGGTCAGATATCTCAGTGACGTTCGCAACGGATTGGTTCCGTGCAGACATTCGCACCATTGTGCGACAGCCCCGATCATGCTTGCTTCAATCGCACGCATCCGGCCGGGTGGCTCCCCGGCAATCGCATAGTCCTTCATGGCCCCCACCATCCCTAAAGACTATCTCTATTTATCGTCAGCGCCCTCTCGGTACCCTTCCCGCAAAGCGCCTCACATTTACGTTACCTCCAATTGCGGGTTTTCCCTAGAGTTTTCTGAAAGCCCGAAAGCGGACCCGTGGCTCTCGTGTGAAGGGCGAGGTCGGTCGACCGCCCCGCCACTCTCCTGAGCCGCGGCAGTCCAGTCGGAACCTCGGGACGCGCCGTCGCTTGACGCTTTCACGGGCCGCCGATAGCGTTCGGCTCATCTGCCAGAGCAAGGGAAATCATGCGCTTACCCCCTTTCGCCCGTCTCCTTTCAGCCCGCTCCGGAAGCTCCGATGGCTGAGCGTGTCATCGTCATTGGCGCAGGCATCGTCGGGATTCAGAGCGCTCATGCGCTTGCCCGCCGCGGCCTCTGCGTCACCGTGGTCGAGCGCGCGCCGGCTCCCGCGATGCTGTGCAGCCGCGCCAATGCCGGGGTGGTGTCGATCGGCCATGCCGAGGCCTGGGCGGGACCCGACGCGCCGCGCACCCTGCTCCGCGCGGCGCTCGGGCGCGATCCCGGCATCAAGGTGAGCCGCTGGGCCGATCCCGCGCTGATCCGCTGGGGGCTCGACTTCCTGCGCAATTGTTCCGCCGAAGCGCATGACGCGAATTCGGCGCGGTTGACGCGGCTTTGCCTTTACAGCCGCGACCGCCTGCCCGTCGTCGCGCAGGAAGCGGGGCTTTCGGACCTGTTGCGTCATGACGGCGCGCTCTACCTGCTGCCCGACAGGGCCGCGGTCGAGGCATGGCAGCACGCCCATTCCCAGACCAGCGAAACCGGCATGAGCCTGCTGTCTCCCTCCGAGATCGTAACGAAGGACCCCGCCCTCGCGCCGATTGCGGCGCGGTTCGCGGGCGCGCTCTTCAGCCCGCATGACAGCGTCGGCGATTGCCACCGCTTCGCAACCGGGCTCGGCGCGCATCTCGGCACGCTCGACCATGTCGATCTGCGCTATGAAACCGAGCTCGATCACATCGAGCGCGAGGGCGGGCGGATCATCGGCATCCGCGCGGGCGGCGAGCGGATCGCGGCCGATCATGTCATCCTCGCAACCGGGGTCGAGACGCCAAAGCTCACCCGGCCTCTGGGCTTCGTGCCCCGCATCTACCCGGTGAAAGGTTATTCGGGCAGTTGGCGACTGCGCGATCCCGCCCGCGCGCCCACCCTGCCCTATCTCGACGAGGCCGCCCGTCTTGCCGTCTCGAGCTATAGCGGCATCCTGCGGATCACCGCGATGGCCGAGTTCGCGGGCGGGGATGACAGCCTGCCCGAGGCGCGCCTGTCCGTCCTCAAGGACTATGTGGCCCGGCATTTCGCCGATCTCGTCGATCTGGAGGATGTGACATTCTGGACCGGATCGCGCCCCACCACCCCGGCCAGCGCGCCCTATCTGGGCCGGGTGCGCCGCTTCGGCAATCTCTGGATCAATGCGGGCCACGGGGCGCTCGGCTGGACCGCCTCAGCGGGAAGTGCGGAGTTGCTCGCCAAGGCGATCACCCGCGAAGAACGCGACTGCCGCGATGTCTCGGCGCAGGCTCGCTGGCTCGACCCTCTCTAGGAGACCCTCATGACGACCCCGATCCTGACCTATGACGCGATGATCGACCGGCTCGACTGGCACGGCGCGGTCGCGGCCCTGCGCGCGGGCCACCGCCTGGCCCGAGCTGAGATCGGCGACACGTTCCTCGGCCCCGCCGAGGGCACGCTGCTGAGCCGCAGCGCCTATATCGACGGGCTGGGCTACGGGGTGAAAAGCTTCACGGTGTTCGGCGCCAATCCGAAGGCGGGCCTGCCGACGGTGCAGGGCGCGATGCTGGTCTTCGAACCCGAGCACGGCGCCTTGCAAGCCATCGTCGAGAGCCCGCTGGTGACCGACATCAAGACCGCCGCCGATAGCGGGCTCGGCGCGCAGCTTCTGGCACGACCCGACAGCAAGCGGCTTTTGATCGTCGGGGGCGGGACGGTAGCACGCTCGCTCGTCTCGTCCTACGGAGCGCTTTTTCCCGGGCTCGAGGAAATCGCGGTCTGGACGCGGCGGCCGGACCAGGCGCGGGCGCTGGTCGAGCAGATCGCCAGCCCGATCCCGCTGGTCGCCGTGGAAGATCTGGCCGAGGCCGCGGGGCGCGCCGATATCGTCTCCTGCGCCACGATGGCGCGCGAGCCGGTCCTGAGAGGCGACTGGATCCGTCCGGGCACCCATGTCGATCTGATCGGCGCCTTCAAGACGGATATGCGCGAAGCCGATGATGCGCTGATCGCGGGCGGTCGGCTCTTCGTGGACAGCCGCGAGACGACGCTCGGCCATATCGGCGAGCTGACGATCCCGCTTGCGGCGGGGGTGATCTCCGAAGCGGATGTGCTGGGCGATCTCTACGACCTGATCGGTAGGGCCGCCGAAGGGCGGAGCGCCGATGACGAGATCACGATCTTCAAGAATGGCGGCGGCGCGCATCTCGATCTGATGATCGCGAATTACATCGCCGCGCGCGCCTGAAGCTCAGCCGGGCAGCGCCTCGACCAGCGCGGTGAAATGTTCGCCGCGCTTCTCGAAATTGGGATATTGGTCGAAGCTCGCCGCGGCCGGGGCGAGCAACACCGTGTCGCCGGCCTCGGCATCGCGCGCACAGGCCGCCACCGCCGCCTCCATCGTCTCGCAGATCTCATGCTCGAGCGGTGCCAGTTCCAACGCGAAATCGCGTGCCGAATGGCCGATGAAATAGGCCTTGCGGACCGCGCCCAGATGGCCCGAGAGCGCGCCCGCGCCGCCATCCTTGCCCAGCCCCCCCGCGATCCAGCGGATATTGGAGAACGCCTCGAGCGCCTTCGCGGCACTGTCCACATTTGTCGCCTTGGAATCGTTCACCCAGCGGATGCCGCGCTTCTCGGCGACCGTCTGGCTGCGATGGGGAAGCCCAGCGAAGGAATGGAACGCGGCTTCGATCACCCGCGGCGCGACCCCGAGCGCGCGGGTCGCGGCATAGGCGGCGCAGGCGTTCTGGTGGTTATGCGCGCCCGGCAGGCCGGTGACCTCGCGCAGATCGATCGAGGCGATCTGGCGACCCTTGCGCCATTCCGAGAGGAAGCCCTTGCGCGCAAAGACAGACCAGCCCCAATCGCCGAGCTTGCGAGCGCTCGAGACCCGGATCAGCCGGTCATCGTTGCGTCCCATCATGATCTGGTTCGCGAGATAGACGCCCTCGGGCTCGTCCACCCCGATAACCGCGCGGTCCGGACCGCCTTCGGCAAAGAGCCGGCGCTTGGCCGCGAAATAGCCGCCCATGCCGCCATGCCGGTCGAGATGGTCGGGCGAGAGATTGGTGAAGACAGCGATATCGGGGGTGAGTGCGCGGGCCAGATCGGTCTGGTAGCTGGAGAGTTCCAGAACCACCACCTCGCCCTCTTCGGGCGGGTCGAGATCGAGCACGCCGCGCCCGATATTGCCCGCCATCTGGGTCGGGCGGCCATCCTCGCGCAGAATGTGGTGAATGAGCGCGGTGGTCGTCGATTTCCCGTTCGAGCCGGTCACGCAGATCGTGCGCGGCACGCTGTCATAGCTCGCGAAGGCCGCGCTCGCCCAGGACCGGAAGAAGAGCCCGATATCGTTGTCCACCGGCACGCCCGCGGCCATCGCCGCCGCGATCACCGGGTTGGGTTTCGGATAGAGATGCGGGATACCCGGCGAGACGACGAGCGCCGCGATCGCGTCGAAGGCATCCGGACGGGTCAGATCGCGGCAGGCATAGCCCGCCGCTTCGGCGCGCGCGCGGCCCTCGGGGCTGTCATCCCAGCAGACCGGTTCCGCCCCGCCCGCTTCCAACGCCGCCGCCGTCGCGAGGCCCGACCGGCCGAGCCCGAGCACCGCAACCTTCTGTCCGTCATAGCCCTGAACCGGAATCATCGAAGTCTCCTGTCACCTCAGCGGGGGCCAGCCCCCGCACCCCCGGGATATTTGATGCATTTGGAAAGGGGAAGGGTCAGCGAACGCCACGACCGGGGCTGCGCAGCTGCGCGAGCGTATCGCGGGCCGCAGTGGCGATCTCGGGCGCGACCGGGCTGCGGGGGGCTGCAAGCTCGCGATAGAGCGCCTCGGCCTCGGGGCGGCGTGCGTTGCGTGCGAGCAGGTCGGCGGTGGCGAGCGCCTGGCGCCCATAGGCGGGATCGCCCTGCCCGCGCGCGCGGCGGATCAGGGTGAGCGCCTCGGTGGCGCTGCGCGCGGCGATGGCCGGATCGGGGTGGATCTCGGCGCGGGCCGCGAGAAGCTCGGCGAGGCGCATTGGATCGGTTCCGTTTCCGCGTGCGATCCCGATCGCACCGTCGAACCGGGCGGTGGCCTCCTGCGCGTGACCGGCTGCCGCCTCCGCCTGCGCGGCTCCTGCCAGGGCCTCGATGAGTTCAGCGGCCGCCGCGCCGTAATGGAGCGCGGCGAGCCGTGCGGCCTCGTCGTAGCAGCTGGCGGCCTGCGCGGGGGAGGCCGCGCGCGCGGCTTCTTCCATCGCACGGGCATAGTCTGCCCGCCCCGCCTGCCGGGCGCCCTGCGCCGCGAGGGCGCGGCGGTGGCGCGCGATGGTCAGGCCGAGCAGGATGGCGAAGACCAGCGGCAGGAGGAGGAGAAGCATCGCCTCAGCGGATCTTCAGCGTCGCCAGACCGATCAGCGCAAGGATCAGCGAGATGATCCAGAACCGGATCACGATCTGCGGCTCCGACCAGCCCTTCTTCTCGAAATGGTGGTGGATCGGCGCCATCAGGAAGACGCGTTTGCCGGTGCGCTTGAAATAGGCGACCTGGATGATCACCGAGAGCGCTTCGACCACGAAGAGCCCGCCGACGATCCCGAGCACGATCTCGTGCTGGGTACAGACCGCGATCGCGCCGAGCGCCCCGCCGAGCGCGAGCGAGCCGGTATCGCCCATGAAGACGGCGGCGGGCGGGGCGTTGTACCACAGGAAGCCCAGCCCCGCCCCCATCAGCGCGGCGGTGAAGATCGCGAGCTCGCCGGTTCCGGGAACGAATTGCACGCCGAGATAATCGGTGAAGTCGGTCCGGCCGACGACATAGGCGATCGCGCCCAGCGTGCCGGCGGCAATCATCACCGGCATGATCGCCAGCCCGTCGAGCCCGTCGGTGAGGTTCACCGCATTCGCCGCGCCCACCACCACGAACATCGCGAAGGGGATGTAGAAATAGCCGAGATTGACGATCAGGTCCTTGAAGAAGGGGATGGCGACGTGGCCCGCCAGTTCGGCCGGGTGCAGGTACCAGGTCGCGAGCGAGGCGAGAAGCGCGAGCAGAAAGCCGAGCGCGAGCCGCATCTTGCTGCTCACCCCCTTGGTGTTCTGCTTGGAGACCTTGGCGTAATCGTCGGCGAAGCCGATCGCGGCATAGCCATAGGTCACCATCAGCACGACCCAGATATAACCGTTGTCGAGCCGCGCCCAGAGCAGCGTCGCGACCAGAAGCGCGGTGAGGATCAAGATCCCCCCCATCGTCGGCGTGCCCGCCTTGGCGAGATGGCCCTCGGGCCCGTCATCGCGGATCGGCTGCCCCTTGCCCTGCTTGATCCGCAGCACGTTGATCAGCCACGGTCCGAACAGGAAGCCCACGAGAAGCGCCGTGAAGAAGGCCCCGCCCGCCCGGAAAGTAATGTAGCGAAACAGGTTGAACACCCCGCCGCCATGGGCAAAGTCGGTAAGCCAATACAACATTACTCTTTTCCCTTATGGGCTTCGGCTGCGCCGGGCTGGCGCAGTTTTTTCAATGCGTCGACGACGAGGCTGACTTTCGAGCCCTTCGAGCCCTTCACCAGAACCACGTCGCCCGGATCGACGAGATGGCGGGCGCGCTCGGCCAGCGCCGCGGCGGTTTCGTGCCATTCGCCCCGCTTGGCGCGCGGCAGCGCGTCGCGCAGATGCACCATGCAAGGCCCCGCCATATGGACGAGATCGACTTTCTCCATCGCCGGGTGACGGGCGATCGCGGCATGGAGCGCGACCTCGTCGGCCCCCAGCTCCAGCATGTCGCCCAGGAAGGCGATCCGGCGGCCCTTGGCGCAGCGCCCCACCCCGTCGCGCGGGCTCGCCCCTGCAAGCACCTCGAGCGCCGCCTCCATCGAGGCGGGGTTGGCGTTGAAGGCGTCGTCGAAGAGATCGAAGCTCTCGCCCTCGTCCACCACATCCATGTAGATCCGCTCGCGCTGGCCGCGCCCCGCGGGCGGCTCCCATGCGCCCAGATCCATCGCCGTGACCATCGGATCGCAGCCTGCGGCTTCGGCGAGCGCGAGCACGCCGAGCGCGTTGGTCGCGAAATGGCGCCCCGGCGTCATCACCTTGAACAGGATCGGGCGACCGCGATGCTCGGCACGCACCACCGTGGCATCTCCCGCGATCCGGGCCTCGACCAGGCGGTAATCGGAGCCGGGATCGGGACCGAAGGTGAGCATCTCGCCCGCCGCCTGCGCGGCCTCGCGCAGGATCGGGGACACCCCGAGGCCGGTCGGGATCACCGCGACGCCGCCCGGTTCGAGCCCCTCGAAGATCGAGGCCTTCTCATGCGCGATCCCCTCGATGCTCTCGAACGCGGCGAGATGGGCGGGCGCCACCGTCGTGATCATCGCGGCGTGCGGCCGGGCCAGCTTCGCGAGCGGCGCGATCTCGCCGGGATTGCTCATCCCGATCTCGATCACCGCGAAATCGGCATCGGCCGGCATGCGGGCCAGCGTGACCGGCACGCCCCAGTGATTGTTGAAACTCGCCTCGGCCGCATGCACCGTGCCCTGCGCCGAGAGAACCGCGCGCAGCATCTCCTTGCTCGAGGTCTTTCCGACCGAGCCGGTCACCGCGAGAACCCGGGCGCGGCTGCGCGCGCGCCCGGCCCGGCCAAGCGCCTCGAGCGCGGGCAGCACCTCGGGCACGATCAGCAGCGGATCGTCGGTGGAGCATCCTTCGGGTATGCGGCTCACGAGGGCTGCCGCCGCTCCCTTGTCGAGTGCGGCGCGCACGAATTCATGGCCGTCGCGCACATCCTTGAGCGCGATGAAGAGGTCGCCGGGGCGCAGGCTCCGGGTGTCGATCGAGATCCCGGTCGCGGCGAAGGCCTGCGTCGCCTGGCCGCGCGTCGCTGCCGCGGCGTCGGTCGAAGTCCACAACACGCCCATCAGATCTTCCCGTCGAGCGCGGCCACCGCGACCGAGGCCTGTTCGGCATCGTCGAAGGGATAGACGTCGGAGCCGATGATCTGCCCGCTCTCATGGCCCTTGCCCATCACCAGAAGCGCGTCGCCCGGACCGAGCGCGTCGACGCCACGCAAGATCGCCTCGGCCCGGTCGCCGACTTCCAGCGCCCCGGGCGCGCCCTCGATCACCGCCGCACGGATCACGGCGGGATCTTCGGAGCGCGGGTTGTCGTCGGTCACGATGACCAGATCGGCATTTTCCGCCGCCGCCTTGCCCATCAGCGGACGTTTGGTGGCGTCGCGATCCCCCCCCGCGCCGACGATGGCAATCAGGCGCCCCATCACATGCGGGCGCAGCGCCTTGAGCGCCGTTTGCACCGCGTCGGGCGTATGGGCGTAATCGACGAAGACGGTCGCGCCGTTCTCGCGGCTTGCGGCGAGCTGCATTCGGCCGCGCACCGTGGTCAGCCTCGGCAGCGTGGCGAAGACCTCCTCGGGCTCGGCCCCGCAGGCGATCACGAGGGCTGCGGCGGTGAGCACGTTCATCGCCTGGAACCCGCCGATGAGCGGCAGGCGGACCATCTGCGTCCAGCCCTCCCAGGAGAAACGCACATCCTGCCCGGTCGCGTCGTAGCGCTGGCCGAGGAGTTGCATCTCGCATTCGGCGTCATGACCGACCCCGATCAGTTCCTGCCCGCGCGCCACGACATATTTCGCAAGCTCACGGCCCTTGGGATCGTCGAGATTGATCACCGCCGCGCCGTCCTCGGGCAACACGCGGGTGAAGAGACCGGCCTTGGCCGCGAAATACTCCTCGAAGCTGGCGTGGTAATCGAGATGGTCCTGGGTGAAATTCGTGAAGGCCGCGGCGCTCAGCGTCACTCCGTCGAGCCGACGCTGCGCGAGCCCGTGCGAGGAGGCCTCCATCGCGGCATGGGTCACGCCCACGCCCGCCATGTCCGACAGCAGCCGGTGCAGCGTGATCGGTTCGGGCGTGGTATGCGGGGACGGCGCGGAATAGCTGCCCTCAACGCCGGTCGTGCCGATATTGGCCGCCTCATAGCCCAGCAACTGCCAGATCTGGCGGGTGAAGGTCGCCACCGAGGTCTTGCCGTTGGTCCCGGTCACCGCGATCAGGGTCTCGGGCTGGTGGCCGAACCAGAGAGCGGCGGCGAAGGCCAGGGCCTGACGCGGGTCCTCGGTGATGACGATCGGCAGATCGGTGCCCGCGAGCGCCTCTCGCGCGAGAGCCTCGCCCGTGCGATCGGTGAGAACCGCGCCCGCGCCCATCCGCAGCGCATAGGGGATGAATTCCGCACCGTGGATCTGCGTGCCGGGAAGGGCTGCAAAGAGATGGCCCGGCTTCACCTGCCGGCTGTCCACCGAAAGTCCCGAGACCGAACGATCGGCCCCGATCAGGGGCGTGAGCCCCAATTCACTGAGCATCTTGCTGCTCGCGGCCATGTCGTTTCGTCCCTCAATCAACTGTCGCGTTTATCGGGTGACCGCCCGGCAAGGTCAAGGCGCGAGCCCGTGCCTCACAAGGAGATGGGCGACTTCGCGCAAGGGGCGCGCGCGGGGCTCAATCCTTCTTGACGAGACGGATCCCGTCGAGCGTGTCGGGCGTCGTCGGCTCGGGGCGCAACCCGAGGAGCGGCGCCACCCTGCGGATCGTCTCGGCGGCGACCGGAACCGCCGTCCAGCCCGCGGTGCGGCGCGGCTCGTTGCCCGACGTGTCGGTCGGCTCGTCGAGCGTCAGCACGAGAACATATTGCGGATCGGTCACCGGGAAGACCCCGGCGAAGGTCGAGATCACCTTGTCGTTGTAATAGCCGCCCTGCGGGTCGGGCTTGTCGGCGGTGCCGGTCTTGCCCGCGACCTGATAGCCGGGAACATCGCCATAGCTTGCCGTGCCGCGCGTCACCACCGCCCGCATCATCGCGAGCGCCTTGTGCGCCACCTCGGGCGAGACCACCTGCGCACCTTCGGCCGCGCCGAATTCCTGCTTCACCGGCTCGCGCGGACCTCCCTTCGCGATCAGCGTCGGCAGGACCCGCTTGCCGTCATTGGCGATCGTCGCATAGGCGGCGGCGAGTTGCAGCGGGCTGTCGGACAGGCCGTGACCGTAGCCGATCGTCATCGCAGAAAGCTCGGACCAGTTCTGCGGCAGGATCGGACGCCCGGTCGGCGCCTCGATCAGCTCGACCGGCGCGGGTTCGAGCAGGCCCAGCTTGCCGAGAAACTCGCGCTGCTTCTCGGGGCCGATCTTCTGGACGATCCGGGCGGTACCGATGTTCGAGCTGTGCACGATCACATCGGTGACCGAGAGCTGCTTGCCGTAATCGTGGAAATCGTGGATGCGGAACTTGCCCCAACGCAGCGGGCCCTTCGTGTCGATCATCGTCTCCGGGGTCACCAGCCCCATCTGCATCGCCTGGCTGACAGCGAAGATCTTGAAGGTGGAACCGAGCTCGTAGACGCCCTGCACCGCGCGGTTGAAAAGCGGGCTGTCGGAGGGATCGCCCTTGAGAAGCGGCGCGGGGCGGTCGTTGGGGTCGAAATCGGGCAGGCTCGCCATCGCGACGATCTCGCCGGTGCGCGCCTTCATCAGCACCGCGGTCGCCCCCTTGGCGTTCATCAGCTTCATCCCGCCCGAGAGCACATCCTCGAGCGCCGACTGCACGGTGAGGTCGAGCGACAGCTTGAGCGACTTGCCCCCGTTCGCGGGATCGCGCAGCCACTTGTCGTATTCCCGTTCGATCCCGGCCACGCCGAGGATTTCGGCCGAATTCACGCCCTCGGTGCCGTAGCGCGCGCCGCCGAGGATATGCGAGGCGAGATGGCCGTTCGGATAGAGCCGCATCTCGCGGGGGCCGAACAGCAGGCCAGGATCGCCGATGTCATGCACGGCCTGCAATTGCTCGGGGCTGATCCGCTTCTTGATCCAGACGAATTTCCGCGCGCCGGTGAAATCCTTGATCAGCCGGTCGCGGTCGAGATCGGGGAAGATCTTCACCAGCTTGTCGGCCGTGCCGGTCGGATCGATCATCATCGGCGGCTGCGCATAGAGCGCATGGGTAAGCAGGTTCGTCGCGAGCACCCGGCCCTTGCGGTCCACGATATCGGCGCGCTGCGAATAGATCTGCTGGCTCGAAGCGTCGGTCTGGGGCTCTTCGGGACGCGCGGCGGCGAACGACCCCATGCGCAGCCCCACCGTCAGGAACGCCGCGAGGAAGAGCACCGACATGACGAGCAGCCGCCCCTCGGCGCGCTGGCGGGACTTGTCGCGCGTAGCCTCGCCGCGAAGGCGCCGGTTCTCGCGCTCGATCGCATCGGGGTTCTCGCCTTTGGCGCGGGCGTCGAGAATGCGGGGGAGCGGGCGAAGCGGCGTGCGCATCACTGGCCCTCCTTCCCGTCGGCCTTGACTTCGACCAGCTTGGAGACCTGATCGCCCAGTGCGGTCTCGGTCTGCGGCGTCGGATAGGGAATCTGGGCGACCGTTCCGAACTGCTCGGGCGTCATCGGCAGCAGGTGCAGCGAGGTGAAGTTGAGATTGACCAGGTCGCGCAGGCGGTCGGGACGGTTGAGATAGGCCCATTCAGCATTGAGCACCGAAAGCCCTTCGTTGAGCGATGCGATCTCGCGGTTGAGGTCGCGCAGCTCGTCGAGCTTGCCCTGGGTGTCGTAATTGACGTGATAGGCCCAGAAGGCGAGTCCCATGACGCAGAGCGAGGCGGCAAGATAGGCAAGAAGTCTCAACGGCGTCTCCCTTTCTTCTCTCCGGTCACGAGCGCCGGCAGTCCGAGCTGGCGGCGATCGGCCTGCCCCGCGGGGGCGGAGGTGCGCCGTCCGACACGAAGCCGCGCCGAGCGTGCCCGCGGGTTCTCCACCAGTTCCTCTTCGTCGGGGCCGTCGCCCTTCACGATGATGTCGAAGGCGGGATCGAGGCTCTGCTGAACGGGGGCATGGCGCGAACCGCCCCCGCCCGTCGAGGACCGCGCCGCGAAGAAGCGCTTCACCACCCGATCCTCGAGCGAATGGAAGGTCACGACCGCCAGAAGCCCGCCCGGCTTGAGCGCACGCTCGGCCGCCTCGAGCCCCTCGATGAGCTGGCCGAATTCGTCGTTCACCGCGATGCGGATCGCCTGGAAGCTGCGGGTCGCGGGATGGCTCTGACCGGGTTTGGGGCGAGGCAGGCAGCGCTCGATCACCTGAACGAGCTGCTGCGTGGTCTCGAACGGCCGGGTCTTGCGTGCCTCGACGATCGCTTTCGCGATCCGGCGCGAGGCCCGCTCCTCGCCATACTGATAGAGAATGTCGGCCAGTTCCGCCTCGTCGGTCTCGTTGACGAGATCGGCCGCGGAGGGGCCCTCCTGCGACATCCGCATGTCGAGCGGCCCCTCGCGCATGAAGGAAAAGCCACGCTCGGCCTGATCGAGCTGCATCGAGGAGACGCCCAGATCGAGCACCACCCCGTCGAGAAGGACGTCGGAATAGGTGTCGAGTTCGGAAAAGGTGCCCTCGACCAGCTCCAGCCTGTCGCCATAGTCGGCGCGCCAGCTCTTGGCCATCTCGAAGACCGCCGGATCGCGGTCGACGCCGATCACCTTGTCGGCCCCCGCCTCGAGCAACCCGCGCGCATAACCGCCCGCCCCGAAGGTTCCGTCAAGCCAGACCCCGGAGACAGGCGCGACCGCCCGAAGGAGCGGCCGCAGCAAAACCGGGATGTGGGGGGCGTCTGGCAGGGCGTCCCGATCGCTCATGGCTCATCCCTCTGACAAAAGGCTGAGGGGATCGAAATCCTCGCCCTGTTCGGCAACCCATTGATCGATATTCGCCTCATCCGCGGCGAGGAAGGTCTCGGGATTCCAGATCTCGAAGGTCTCGCCCACGCCGGAGAAATAGGCCTCCTTGTCGAGACCGATCTTCGTGCGCAAGGCCGCGGGGAGCACCAGGCGACCGTCGGGATCGACCTCCGTCGGGTGGGATTTCGACAGCACGAGCCGCTGCAGGATCGTGCGCTGCTTCGAACCGCGCGGCAGCGCCGCGATATCGGCCGCGAGCGCCTCGAAGGCGCTCTGCGTGTAGACCTGAAGCATTTTCTGGGTATCGGCACCGTAGACGATGACCATGCGCGGGCGGTCGGCATTGGGGCGAGCGGGATCGCCCTCCTCAAGCTCACGACGAAACAGCGCGGGGATCGACACGCGACCCTTGCTGTCCACCTTGAAGGTGTATTCGCCTATGAACATGCCCGCCAAAGCGCGCTCCTATCACCTGTCCCACCGGGCCGGCGGCCCGGAATGAAAACGGCGGATCGGGCTGCTGCCACTGCCCGATCCGCCGCCCTCGTTCCCATCTCTGGGTATGTCCGACTACGCGCGCCACCTGGGGGGGGGGGATGTCTGCTCGCTCGCGCGCCGGATCTCTCTTTTTTTCGTGAAGCGGGAGCCTGTATGAAACCTGCTTTTCGCCGTGAGGTCTTAGTGCCTCTTTTGTCCTCGCTTCCGATGTCTAAGGGATGCCATGGGATTTCATGGCACGCAAGAAAAAAATTGCCGATTCTCCGGCGGGATTCGGCAAAAGAGCACACCACGAGAAGGTCAGAGCCCCCCACAAATACCACTCATAGATAAATTGGGAGGAAGCATATCTAAATCTGGTATGTTTTCACCGGAGGATTTTTCTCCCATATGTTCCCATTTTTTTTCGTCCGATCATGGAACCCGGCCAGCATCCCCCTTATTGCGCGCCAAAGCACGCCCAGACAGGATCTTACGGCGAGTTGATCACGCTCGATCTGCCGCGATACGGGCGTGATGATGCCCCTGCGCCATGCAGCGACGCGGTCGCGCGACCATCGCGGTCCCGTGATTTCCCGTAACCGCGTCCCATGAATTCCCACGACCTGCGAAATCCCGACAGCCGGAACGGAAAAGGCGCCCCGCGGGGCGCCTGATCGAAACGGTTTCGCCTGAGAAAGACGCGACTTCAGACCGCGCCGCTTTCAGAGAGATGGCGCGCCAGCGCGGCATAGCTTTGCGCAGCGGCTCCCTCGCCCCCCGCGACCGGCGTCCCGGCATCCCCCGAGAGCCGCACCTCGAGATCGAGCGGCAGCGCGCCGAGGAAGGGCAGATCCTGCCTCTTGGCCTCGGCCTCGACCCCGCCATGACCGAAGAGATGCGCCTCGTGACCGCAGTTCGGACAGATATAGGTGGACATGTTCTCGATGAGCCCGAGCAGGGGCACGTTGAGCCGGCGGAACATGTCGACCGCCTTCTTGGCGTCGAGCAGCGCGACGTCCTGCGGCGTCGAGACGACGATCGCGCCGTCGAGCCGGGTCTTCTGCCCGAGCGTCAGCTGAACATCCCCCGTCCCGGGCGGAAGATCGATGAGCAGGACGTCGAGCGGGCCGTATTCGTCCCATTTCACCTGGAACAGCATCTGCTGCATCGCGCCCATCAGCATCGGGCCGCGCCAGATCACCGCCTCATCTTCCTTCAGCATCAGGCCGACCGACATCAAGGTCACGCCATGCGCCTGCAGCGGCAGGATCGTCTGACCGTCCGGCGAGGACGGGCGTTTCGATGCGCCCATCATCCGCGGCTGCGAGGGGCCGTAAATATCCGCATCGAGAAGCCCGACCCGCTTGCCCGCCCGGGCGAGCGCAATCGCAAGGTTGGAGCTGACGGTCGATTTCCCGACGCCGCCCTTGCCCGAACCGATCGCGATGATCTTCGTCACTCCGGGCACGGCTTGCGGTCCGGCCTGCGGCGTCGGGTGGCCGCCGATCGCGGGCGCGCGCGGCGCCTGCTGGGCGCCCCCGAGCCCGCGCGGGGGGCCGGCGGGGACGATCACGGTCACGCTCGCAACGCCGGGAAGTGCCTTGACCGCAGCCTCGAGCTTCGGCCGGCTCGCCTCCAGCTCGGCCTGCGGGGCGCCCTCGAGGACGAAACGGACCACCCCCTCATGCACGGCCAGCGCACGCAGGAGGTCGCGGGCGACGGCATTTCCTCCGCCCGGCAGCTCCACTTCCTGCAAAGCCGCAAGCACTTGTTCCTTGCTCAAAGCCATAAAACCCTCCGATTCCCGGGAATGTTAGCGCCCGACCGGGCGGCAATTCGCGCCGACTGTGACGTTTTTGCCGCGGGTTGCAAGCCGAAGTTCCGTGCAAATAGAGGGGTTCCCCTGCGGAACCGGGTCGCAGGCGAACATATCTTGCGCGGATCAGGCGGAAATGGGTCAGAATGATTTATGCGATTTCTGCATGGCGGCATTGTCAGCCAAAACCATTGTGCAAGCGCAGCATCAGGCTCATGTTAGGGCCAACGCGAAAGAAAGCGCAGACACAATTTCGGGTTCGGACAGCGAAAGATCGCGGCGGCCCAAGACAGAAAGATGAGGCTGACAACATGGCACTCGTTCAAGACATCCAACTGACCGAAGGCGGCTTCACCGCCCTCAAAGCGAAATTCTCCGAAGCTCTGGCCCGCCGCAAGGTGTACCGCCAGACCCTCAACGAGCTGCGTACGCTGAGCAACCGCGAGCTCGCTGATCTCGGACTGAACCATTCGATGATCACCCGCGTTGCTTACGAGGCAGCTTACGGCAAGTGATTGAATTCCCAAGCCCCCTCCTCCTCCCTGGGGCTTAGGAACTCGGCGGCGCCCTCCTCCTCCTCCCTGAGGGCGCCGCCAGCCAGACATACCGGCCCCGCGAAGCGCGACGCTTCGATGCCGGATACCCGATCCGGTTCCCTCCTCCTCCTCCCTTGGGAACCGTGCCGATCCGGCGGCGACCTCTCTCCTCCTCCCTGAGGGCGCCGCCGATCATCGGCAAGAAATTGCGACAGCCTGTCGCATGCTGCACCGCAGCACTTGAATGCCGGGGCACAAGCCCCAAATCGCTTTGAGCGACCCCTCCTCCTCCCTGGGTCGCATCACTACGGCGGCGCCCTCCTCCTCCTCCTCCCTGAGGGCGCCGCCGCAAGATACCGAGGGCCCTCTCCTCCTCCCTGGGCCTAAGGGTGCGACGCTGCCTCTCTCCTCCTCCCTGAGGTAGCGTCCGAAATACCGAAGGGTCCCTCTCCTCCTCCCTGGGGCCCGAGGTAACAGAGACGGCGGCGCCCCTCCTCCTCCCTGGGCGCCGCCGTTTTCTTTTTCCGCCCCCCCCCCTTGCGACCTCGCCCCTCGTTGCTGCGAAGGGGATTGCGCGCGCCCTCCCGAGCGGGCAGGAAGGCCCTTCAGGAGGTGCGCCCATGCTGTCCTATCAACACGCCTATCACGCGGGAAATCTAGCGGACGTGCACAAGCACGCGCTTCTGGCCACCGCGCTCGACTACCTCACGCACAAGGACAAGCCGCTGAGCTATATCGAGACGCATGCCGGGCGCGGGCTCTATGCGCTCGATGCGGCCGAGGCGCTCAAGACCGGCGAGGCCGCGGCCGGCATCACCCGCGTCGAGGAACTGGGCTGGTTCGACGCCGATCATCCCTATGCGCGCGCGCTCGCGACGGTCCGTCTGCTGCACGGTCCGCAAGCCTACCCCGGCTCGCCGCTTGTCGCGCTCTCGCTCTTGCGCGAATCCGACACGATCCAGCTGTGCGAGTTGCACCCGCAGGAATTCGACGCCTTGAGCTCGGTGATCGGTCGCAAGGAAGCGGTTCTGCACAAGGCCGACGGCTACGAGAAGGCGCTCGCGTTGACCCCGCCCACCCCGCGGCGCGGGATGATGCTGATCGACCCCTCCTTCGAGGTGAAATCCGACTATGCCACCCTGCCCAAGTTGATCGCGAAGATCGCGAAGAAGTGGAATGTCGGGATCATCGCCCTGTGGTATCCGGTACTCGCGTCGGGCGCGCAGGAGGGCATGGTGGCCGCTTTGCGCAGGGACTTTCCTGAAGCGCTGAGCCACGAGGTCCGCTTCCCACCCGCCCGCGCCGGACATGGAATGCTCGGGTCGGGAATGTTCGTGGTGAATCCGCCCTTCGGCCTAGCTGGCGAGGCGGAACGGCTCTCAGCCCTTTTCGCCGCGCTCTGAGCGCGCCAGATAGGCCTCGAACGCTTCGAGGGTGCGGCGCGAGACGTGGTGCTCGATTCCTTCCGCATCCAGCTCCGCCACCTCTTCGGGCACCCCGATCGCAAGCAGGAGCGCCACGACCGTGCGATGACGGGCGCGCACGCTCTCGGCCAGGGCTTCGCCCGCCTCGGTGAGGAACACGCCGCGATAGGGCCGCGACACCGCGAGCCCTTCGCGCTTGAGCCGCGACACCGCCTTCGTCGCGGTGGGATGGGCCACGCCCAGGCGCGCCGCGATCTCGGTGATCCGCGCCTCGCCGAACTCCGCCGCCAGATCCGAGATCATCTCGACGTAATCCTCGAGCAGCGCGCGGGCGGCGCGTTCGCGGGCCCGGTTGAAGCCCTTGATCTGGGTGGGATCTGTCTCGCTCATCGCTCTCGTCTTTCCAGAAGGGCCGCAATATCGCGCCATGCCCCGGAAGCCAAGGCCCAGCGTGGCCTGAGCCTCCGTGCCCTGTCAACGAATATTAGCCCCTTGCCAAATTTGTAGCCGAGGCTACATTTCGCAGGTGCAGAACTGGAATCACTCTAAACCGAGGCGCCCCCCGATGACTCCCCTCACCCGTCCGCGCGGAATGACCGAACGTACACGCTCAGCCATGGCCGAGGTGCTCGCGGGCTCGCCTCGTCGCGGTGCGATGCTGCTGTTCTTCGGACCCGCGGTGATCGCCTCGGTGGCCTATATGGACCCCGGCAATTACGCGACGAATATCGAGGCGGGGGCGGGCTACGGATATGCGCTCCTCTGGGTGGTTCTGGCGGCCAACCTGATCGCGATGTTGTTTCAGGCGATCTCGGCGCGGGTCGGCATCGTCACCGGCAAGAACCTCGCCGAGCTGTCGCGCGAGAATTTTCCCAAGCCCGTCACCTTCGTGATGTGGGTCGTCTCGGAGATTGCCGCGATGGCTACCGATCTGGCGGAATTCCTCGGCGGCGCACTCGGGCTGTCGCTCCTGTTCGGCTGGCCGTTGATCTGGGGCATGGTCGTCACCGCGATCGTGACCTATGCGATCCTGCTCTTCGAGCGCGGCGGTTTCCGGCCGATGGAGCTGGTCATCGGCGCACTCGTCGCGTTGATCGGCACGTGCTACCTCGCCGAGATCTTCATCGCCCCGGTTGACTGGACGGGTGCCGTCGAGGGGCTCATGACGCCCGCCCTGCCCGATGCCCGCGCGCTGACGATCGCGGTCGGCATCATCGGCGCGACCGTCATGCCGCATGCGATCTTCCTTCATTCCGGGCTGACGCAGAGCCGCGCCCTGACAAACGACCCTGCGCAAAAGGCGCGGCTGGTGAAGTTCTCCAACCGCGAGGTGGTGATCGCGCTGGCGGTGGCGGGCATGGTCAACATGGCGATGGTGATCATGGCGGCCTCGGCCTTCCATCAGGGCCATGCCGAGGTGGCGGAGATCGAGACCGCCTATCACACGCTCACGCCGCTTCTGGGCGGGTTCGCGGCGGCGGCCTTCCTGACCTCGCTCATCGCCTCGGGGATCTCGTCCTCGGTGGTGGGCACGATGGCCGGGCAGATGATCATGCAGGGTTTCATCCGCCGCCACATCCCGGTCTGGCTGCGGCGCCTGATCACGATGGTGCCGGCCTTCGTGGTGGTCGCGATGGGGGCGAATGCGACCGAGTCGCTGGTGATGAGCCAGGTCGTGCTGTCGATCGCCCTGCCCGTGCCGATGGTGGCGCTGCTCCTCTTCGCGCGGCGCCCCGACCTGATGGGCCGTTTCGCGGTGCGCGGGCCGATCCTGTGGCTTGCGGTCCTGGGGGCCGGGCTGGTTCTGGCGCTGAACTTCGTGCTGCTCTGGCAATCGGCCGGACTGCCGGTGCCGGGGCTGGCGGAATAAGAGACCCGCAGGGTATCGCGGTCACGGATCGGCGGAGGGGCTCTGCCCCTCGGCCTTCGGCCTCACCCCCGGATATTTGGATCAAGGGGAAGGGGCGCGCGGCGCAACAGCGACCGGACCAAGCGCCTCAGAACGGCACGTCATCCGCCTCAGCCGCCGGCACCACGAACCCCGCCAGCAGGCGCTTCTCGCCCGCCTTGTCGAATTCCACGATCAGCTTGTCGCCTTCGGTGCCCATCACCTCGCCATAGCCGAATTTCTTGTGGAAGACCCGGTCGCCGATCTCGTAATCGCTTTCGCCCTGCGCATCGACCGCCATCCGGCGCACCTCGCGGGGCTGGCTGACCGGGCGCGACTGCGCCGATTGCAGCCGCTTCCAGCCGGGCGAGTTGTAGACATCGGCGCGCGCCACGCGGTCATCCATCGCGGTCGAGCCGCCAAAGCCGCCCGCCGAAAACCCGCCACCGTTCATCCCGCCGCCGTAAAGGCCCGGCGGTGTCAGCACATCGACATGGCGCACCGGCAGTTCGTCGATGAAGCGCGAGGGCATCTGGCTTTGCCATTGGCCGTAGACGCGGCGGTTGCCGGCAAAGGAGATCGTGCAGAGTTCCTCGGCGCGGGTGATCCCGACATAGGCGAGGCGGCGCTCCTCCTCGAGGCCCTTGAGCCCGCTCTCATCCATCGAGCGTTGCGAGGGAAAGAGGCCATCCTCCCAGCCCGGCAGGAAGACCACCGGAAACTCGAGCCCCTTCGCCGCATGCAGCGTCATGATCGAGACCTTGTCCTCGGTCTCGGACTTGTCGTTATCCATGATCAGCGCGACGTGTTCGAGGAAGCCTTGCAGGTTGTCGAACTGCTCGAGCGCCTTCACCAGTTCCTTGAGGTTCTCGAGCCGTCCCGGCGCTTCGGGCGTCTTGTCGTTCTGCCACATCTCGACATAGCCCGATTCCTCGAGGATCCGCTCGGCGAGGCGCACATGGGACTGGTCATTCGCGGGCGCCACGCCATCCTCGGCGGGCTCGATCAGCAGGTCGTCATCCTCGGCGCGGGTCGTCGCGGTCGCGGGCGAAGCCTGCACGATTTCTTCGTGCCAGCGTCCGATATTCTCGACGAACAGGCGCAACTGTCCGGCCGCCTTGCCCGAGAGCGTGCCTTCGGCGATCAGCATTCGTGCACCATCCAGCAGGCTCAGCCCGTTTTCGCGGGCGGCGACCTGAATGCGCTGCTGCGCCTTGTCACCAAGCCCGCGCTTCGGGGTGTTGATGACCCGCTCGAAGGCCAGATCGTCGTCGGGCGAGACCACGAGGCGGAAATAGGCCATCGCGTCACGAATCTCGAGGCGTTCGTAGAAGCGCGGTCCACCGATCACGCGATAGGGCAGCCCGATCGTCAGGAATCGGTCCTCGAAAGCGCGCATCTGGTGCGAGGCGCGCACGAGGATCGCCTGATCGTTGAGGCTGACGGGCGGATTGCCGCGGGTGCCGCGTTGCAGGGCCTCGAGCTCCTCACCGATCCAGCGGGCTTCTTCCTCACCGTCCCAATGGCCGATCAGGCGCACCTTCTCGCCGCCCCGGGCTTCGGTCCAGAGCTCCTTGCCCAATCGTCCTTCATTGGCCGTGATCAGCCCCGAAGCGGCGGCAAGGATATGCTCGGTCGAGCGGTAATTCTGTTCGAGCCGGATCACCGCCGCACCGGGGAAATCCTTCTCGAATTTCAGGATGTTGCCCACCTCGGCCCCGCGCCAGCCATAGATCGACTGGTCGTCATCGCCCACGCAGCAGATATTCTTGTGCCCCTGCGCCAGCAGCCGCAGCCACATATATTGCGCGACGTTCGTGTCCTGATACTCGTCGACGAGGATGTATCGGAACCAGCGCTGATATTGGGCGAGCACGTCCGCATGGGTCTGGAAGATCGTGACCATGTGCAGCAGCAGATCGCCGAAATCGACCGCGTTGAGGGTCTTCAACCGGTCCTGATAGGCCGCGTAGAGCTCCGATCCGCGATTGTTGAAGGCGGCCGTTTCGCGCCCCGAGACCTTCTCGGGCGTCAGCGCCCTGTTCTTCCAGCCGTCGATGAGGCCTGCGAGTTGACGCGCGGGCCAGCGTTTCTCGTCGATATTCGCGGCGCTGATCAGCTGCTTGAGCAGACGGATCTGGTCATCGGTGTCGAGAATGGTGAAATTCGATTTCAGCCCGACCAGTTCGGCATGGCGGCGCAACAGCTTCACGCAGACCGAGTGGAAGGTGCCGAGCCAGGGCATCCCCTCGATCGCGCCGCCGAGATGGCGGCCGACCCGCTCCTTCATCTCGCGCGCGGCCTTGTTGGTGAAGGTCACGGCGAGGATCTCGTTGGGTTGCGCGCGGCCCGTATGGATCAGATGCGCGATCCGGGCAGTGAGCGCGGAGGTCTTGCCCGTGCCCGCGCCCGCCAGCATCAGGACCGGTCCGTCGAGCGTCTCGACCGCCTGTCGCTGTTCGGCATTCAGCTTGTCGAGATAGGCCGCCGCACGCGCCTGCGCGGCACCCGCCATGGCACGTTGCGAGAGGCTCACCGCACCCTCATAGGGATCGTCGTCTTCCATCCAGCTCATGGCTGCAATCTACCCGCTTCGCCGCAGGAGGAAAAGGGTCATGTTCGACATCTGTTCGCACCGAAACGTCGCGTGATGCGCCCCGCCTGCCCTAGCCCTTGAGCAGATCCTGCGCGGCGGCCCGCGCGGCGGCCGTCACCTCGGCCCCCGAGATCATCCGGGCGATCTCGTCGGTGCGCTCGGCCTCGGCGAGGGCGCGCACCTCGGAGGTGGTCATCCCCTCGCTCACCGATTTCGCGACGCGGAAATGCGTGGCGCCACGGGCCGCGACCTGCGGCGAATGGGTCACCACGAGCACCTGCGCGCCCTCGGCGAGCCGCGCGAGACGCCGGCCCACCGCATCCGCCGTCGCCCCGCCCACGCCGCGGTCGATCTCGTCGAAGATCATCGTGAGCGTGTCGGCACCCCGCGAGAGCACCACCTTGAGCGCGAGCAGGAAGCGCGAAAGCTCCCCGCCCGAGGCGATCTTGTTCAAGGGCCCGGCCGGCGCGCCGGGATTGGTCGCGACCGTGAAGGCCACGCTGTCGGTGCCCTCGGGGCCGGGCTCGCCCGCCGACAACCGGGTCTCGAAGACCGCCCGCTCCATCTTGAGCGGCGCGAGCTCCCCGGCCATCGCCTCATCGAGCCGGATCGCGGCCTCCTGGCGCGCGGCCGACAAGGCAGCGGCTGCCTTGTCATAGGCGGCGCCCGCCGATTTCAGATCGGCCTCGAGCGTTCCGATCCCTTCCTCGCCCGCATCGAGCGCGGCCAGTTTCTCGCGCAGGCCTTCGGCGAAACTGCCCAGCTCGTCGGGCAGCACGCCATGCTTGCGCGCCAGCGCCCGGATCGCGAACAGCCGCTCTTCGCAGGCCTCGAGTGCGCGCGGGTCGAAATCGAGCGCATCGAGCGCCTCTTCAACCCCTTGCGCCGCCTCGCCCAGCTCGAGAAACGCACGTTCCAAGGCCTCCAGCGGCGCGTCGAGGCGCCCCTCTGCCCGATCCGCCGCACCCTGCAGCCAGCGATCGGCATCGCGCATCGCGCCTTCGGCGCCTTCGGGCCCGAGCGCGGAGAAGGCCCGCGCGACATCCTCACGGATTTTCGCAGCGCCCTGCATCAGCCGGCGCTGCGCATCGAGTTCCGCTTCCTCGCCGGGCTTCGGATCGAGCGCGTCGAGCTCCGTCACCGCATGGCGCAGGAACTCCTCTTCCTGCTTGACCTCGGCCAGCGCGATGCGCGCCGCCTCGAGCTTGCGCGCCGCCTGCGCCCGCGCTTTCCATCCCGTGCGCACGGCGCCCAGCAGATCGTCGTGACCTGCGAAAGCGTCGAGCAAAGCGCGGTGGCCCCGTTCGTTCAGGAGCCCGCCATCGTCCTGCTGGCCATGCAATTCGACCAGCGAGGCCGAGACCTGTCGCAACACATCGCCGCTCGCGCGCCGGTCGTTGATCCAGGCGGTCTTGCGGCCGTCACGCGCATTGACGCGGCGCAGGATCAGCTCGTCCGAAACCGGGATCCCCGCCTCGTCCAGCACTGCGCGCGCGGGGTGATCCCGCGGCAGGTCGAACACCGCCGTCACCTCGCCCTGATCGGCGCCGCGGCGCGCCAGCTCGGCGCGCCCGCGCCAGCCCAGGACGAAACCGAGACAGTCGAGCAGGATCGACTTGCCCGCCCCCGTCTCGCCGGTGAGGACGTTGAGGCCGGGGCCGAAATCCAGCTCCAGCCGTTCGATGATCAGGATGTCGCGGATATCCAGCGATCGCAGCATGTGAACGCCGAGGCCCCGATCAGAGCCACTTGCCCTGGATCACCTGCCGGTAGACCTTCGCGAGCCACCCGTCGCCTTTCGCCTCGGGCTTGAGGCCCTTCTTCTCCAGCAGATTATAGGCATCCTGGTAGAAGGGCGAGGACTGGAAGTTGTGGCCAAGGATCGCGGCCGCCGTCTGCGCCTGATCGGTGATGCCGAGCGCGAGATAGGCCTCGACGAGACGCTCGAGCGCCTCGGGCGTATGCGTGGTCGTCTGGAACTGCTCGACCACGACGCGGAAGCGGTTGATCGCCGCAGTGTAATCGCCGCGCTTGAGGTAGTAGCGCCCGATCTCCATTTCCTTGCCGGCCAGATGATCGAAGGCGAGATCGAATTTCAGCATCGCCGAATGCGCATATTCGCTGTCGGGATAGTTCTCGATCACGTCGCGCAAGGCCTGGAGGGCCTGGAAGGTCAGGCCCTGATCGCGGCCGACCTCGTCGATCTGGTCGTAATAGGAAAGCGCCAGAAGATAGGCGGCATAGGCCGCATCCTCATCGCCGGGATAGGTGTCGAGGAATCGCTGGGCCGACGCCCGCGCCTCTTCGTATTTCTTGGCACGGTGCTGAGCATAGGCCTCCATGATCAGCGCGCGCTTGGCCCATTGCGAATAGGGATAGAGCCGCTCGACCTCGGAGAAATATTTCAGCGCGGTGTTGGGACGCCGCGGATTGCCGACCTCAAGCTCGTATTCGCCACGCTCATAGATCTGCTTGGCGGTGAAATTCTCGAGATTGGGCGTCGCGTTCGGGTCGGGACCGCAGGCGGCCAGCGCCGTCACAAGACCAAGAGCCCCGAGTTTCGCTGCCGCCGTTTTGCCGCGCGCCATGCCCTGCCCCATCCCTTTCTCGCAACCGGGGAAAGGCCCCGGACCCGTATTCCTGAGCCCCTCCTCGGGGGCCGTTCGGCTTGTCCTAGCACAGAAAAATCCGGGGCGCAAAATGCCTTTGACGGTTTTCGGCAGGGATTGGAAGCGCCCCCGGATGAAGGCCGAAAGCCGCTCCGGCCTCAGGCGGAGGCCAGTTGCTCGGCCTGACACACTCCCGCACCCGGCAGGGTATAGGCCTGCGCAGCGGAGCAGGTCTCCCACTGCCACGCGTCGGGACGGGCGAAAAGCGCCCGCAGGAGCTTGTTCGTCATGGCGTGACCCGCGCGGTGGCCGCTGTAGCGACCAAGGATCGGCGCGCCGGCCAGCGCCAGATCGCCAAGCGCATCGAGCATCTTGTGGCGCACGGGTTCGTCCGCATGGCGCAGCCCCCCGGGGCTGAGAACCTTGTCGCCATCGACGACCACGGCATTCTCGTAGGTGCCGCCAAGCGCGAGCCCGTTCGACTGCATCGCGTCGACATCGGCCTGACGGCAGAAGGTGCGGCTGTCCATCAGCTCGCGCACGAAGGCGCCATTGGCCATCTTGAGGCGCTTGCGCTGACGTCCGATCACCGCGTCGGTGAAGTCGATCTGGAAATCGATCTCGAGCGAACCTGCAGGCTCAAGGCGCGCGACAGCCTCGCCGTGGCGCACTTCCACCGGCTCGAGAATGCGGATCGCGCGCAGCTCACCGGCCAGCTCGCGCAGACCCGCCTCGCAGAAGGCAGCGACGAAGAGCGCGGAGGACCCGTCGAGGATCGGCACTTCCGGCGCATCGAGTTCGATCAGCGCATTGTGAATGCCCGAACCGACGAGAGCCGCCATCAGGTGCTCGATCGTCGAGACCTGGACACCGTCCTCGTTCTCGATCAGCGTGCACAGCGTCGCATGCGGCACCTTGTCCCACAGCGCGGGGATGCGCGGATTGCGGTCCGCGACATCGGTGCGGCGGAACACGATCCCGTGCCCGGCGGGAGCAGGATGCACGCGCATCTCGACCTCGGCCCCGGAATGGAGCCCGGTACCGGAGAAAGCGACGGTTCTGGCAAGCGTCGTCTGCACGATGGACCTCACAGTTTCTTGTCTCTGGCGGTAACGGAATCTCAAATCCCGGTGCCGCAGCCTCAGTTAGTCAGAGTGCGGGGTCACCTCAACTCACTCTTTGTAACGGAGTGAAACATTGCACCGCGCCCCGGGCGGAACATTGCGCAGGGCCACGCAAGCCCTTGCAGAATAAAGGAAAAGGGCCGGTTTTCACCGACCCTCTCTTACTTTTTGTGAACTCTTTTTGACAGTTCAGTTTGCTTGACGGCGCAGGAAAGCCGGGATCTCGATCCGGTCCTGGTCTTCGGTCTGCTCGTCATCATAGGCCTCGGCCCGCGGCTGCTGAGCCGCCTGCTGACGCGGAGCGGGCTGCGGCGCCGGCTGTTCGGCATGGCCATGACCGGTCATCCGGTTGATCAGCGAGTTGATCCCGAACCGCGGCTTGTCCGAATGCGCCTGCGGCTGCGGAGCCGGCGCGGCGGGGCGGCTGGCCGCCATCGGGCGTTGCGCTGCGGGCGGCGCCTTGTTCACGGCCGCTTCGAGACGACGCAGCGCCTCGGGCGACGGGGTGCCGGGCTGGCGCGGACGGGGCGCGACGTAACCGGCGGCTTCATCCTCGACATAGAGATCCTGCGAGGGCGCGGGCTGCGGACGATAGGCCGGCGGGGGCAGATCGTCGGCCTGGACCTGCGGATGCGGCTCGGCCGCGGCACGCGCGGTTGGCGCATCGAAGAGCGTGCGCTCGGCAGCGGGCTGATGCGGCTGGGCGTGGTGCGGCTGGGCATGCGGCGCGGCTTCGCGCGCCACGGCGGGCTGCGCGGCCGGTTGCGGCGCGGGCTGGACCGGGGCGGGCTGGGGCGCAGCTTCCACCGCCTTTTCGCCCGCCGCGTCGGCGGGCTTGAGCGGCTCGGCCAGCGAGCGGCGCGGAACCGGGATCTCGGCGGTCGCCGAAAGCGCGTCGATGCCGGTGGCCACAACCGAAACCCGCATCGAACCTTCCATTTCCGGATCGAGGGTCGAGCCGACGATGATGTTCGCGTCCGGATCGACTTCCTCGCGGATGCGGTTCGCGGCTTCGTCGAGCTCGAACAGCGTGAGGTCGTAGCCGCCGGTGATGTTGATGAGGACGCCCTTCGCACCCTTGAGCGAGATCTCGTCGAGGAGCGGGTTGGCGATCGCCTTCTCGGCGGCCTGCACCGCACGATCCTCGCCATCGGACTGGCCGGTGCCCATCATCGCCTTGCCCATCTCGTCCATCACCGCGCGCACGTCGGCGAAGTCGAGGTTGATCAGGCCCGGACGGACCATCAGGTCGGTCACGCCCTTCACGCCCTGGTAGAGGACATCATCGGCCATCGCGAAGGCTTCGGTGAAGGTGGTCTTCTCGTTGGCCAGACGGAACAGGTTCTGGTTCGGAATGATGATGAGGGTATCGACGACCTTCTGGAGCGCTTCGAGCCCTTCCTCGGCCTGGCGCATCCGCTTCGAGCCCTCGAACTGGAACGGCTTGGTCACGACGCCCACGGTGAGGACACCGAGTTCGCGCGCGGCCTGCGCGATGATCGGCGCGGCACCGGTCCCGGTCCCGCCGCCCATGCCCGCGGTGATGAAGCACATATGCGCCCCTGCGAGGTGATCGACGATCGTCTCGATGCTCTCTTCGGCGGCGGCGGCGCCCACGGTCGGGCGCGCACCGGCGCCGAGGCCCTCGGTGACCTTCGTCCCCATCTGGACACGGGCTTGCGATTTCGATTGCTGCAGCGCCTGGGCATCGGTGTTCGCAACGACGAACTCGACACCCTCAAGCTGTTTCTCGATCATGTTGTTGACCGCGTTTCCGCCTGCGCCGCCGACACCGAAAACCGTGATCCGGGGCTTGAGGTCGTGCTGCTCTGACATCATCAAATTCAACGCCATGTCCTGTGTCCGCCTGTTGTTGCTGCCCGGCCCTGTCCCAGACCGAAATGAATGGAAATTACACCAATTTTAGCCATGATTCATTGGATCGTCACGCAAAAAACCGCCCCAGCACACAAAATCTGGAGTTCCCGATTGCGTGACAAGCGGCATTTCGCGCATTGCTCAGGATATTGTGTTCCGTTGCGCGTGCCTCAACTGCCCCTGCGAGAACATGAACTTCGCATGACAGGGTGCTGTGAACGCCGGAATTTCACTTTTTCTACATTTACCAGTTGTCCCGGAACCAGCGGATCGCCCGGCGCAGGCTGCGCCCGCCCAGTGTTTCGGGAGGCATTTCGAAATCCCACCATTCGTCTTGCGGATGGGCCGCGAAAAGCGCGAGCCCCACCACCGAGGAGAAGCCCGACCCGGTCGCGGCCTGCGGCAGACCCTGCACCCGCATGGGGCGTCCGAGTCGCACGTTCTGGCCGAGGATTCGCGCCGCCAGCCCGTCAAGGCCGGGGATCTGGCTCGCGCCGCCGGTGAGCACGATCTGGCGCGAGGGCAGATGCTCGAACCCTGCCCCGTCCAGGATCGCGCGCACATCCTCGAGGATCTCCTCGACGCGCGGGCGCATGATCCCGATCAGTTCGGCGCGGCTGATCTGGCGGCGGTCCTTTTCCCAGTCACCGGAATCGCCGCCCAGCTCGATCATCTCGCGGTCATCCATCCCGGTCGCCACGAGGCCGCCATGGAAGGTCTTGATCCGCTCGGCCACCGCCATCGGAACCTGCAGGCCGGCCGCGATGTCGCGGGTGACGTGATCGCCGCCCAGCCGCACCGCATCGGCATAGATCATGTGCTTCTTCATGAAGATCGACACACCGGTCGCGCCGCCGCCCATGTCGATGCAGGCCGCGCCCAGCTCCTGCTCGTCCTCGACGAGGCTCGAGATCCCCGAGAGATAGGCCGAGCTCGCGATCCCCGCGAGCTCCAGATCGCAGCGGCGGATGCAGTAGATCAGGTTCTGGATCGCCGTCTCCTCGACCGTCAGCAGGTGCATGTCGACAGCGAGGCGATGCCCCGCGTGACCGCGCGGGTCCGACAGGCCCGAGCGGTGATCGAGCGCGAAATTCACCGGCTGGGCATGGAGCACCTCGCGCCCCGTTCCGATCGGCGGCACGTCGCAGGCGGCCAGCACGCGGCCGACATCGGCCTCGCTCACCTGCTCGCCCTGCACGTCGATCTCGCCCGCGAGGCCGTAGGAGCGCGGCTGTGCGCCCGCGAAACAGGCGATGACGTGATCGACCCGCGTATTGGCCATCTTCTGCGCGGCCTGGACGGCAGTGCGGATCGCGCGTTCGGTCTCGGCCATCGCGTCGATCTCGCCGAAGCGCACGCCGCGCGAACGCGTGGTCGCCGCGCCGATCACCCGCACCGAGGCGTGACCGGCAAGCGAGCCCTCGCCCTCCGTCCCGTTCGGGCTGTCGAAGCGCAGCACGAGGCAGGCGATCTTCGAGGTGCCGATATCGAGAAGGGCGATCACCCCGCGTTGCATCGCGGCCTTGCGCATGTTGCGCATCGCGCGTTGGGACTCGTAGAGATCGGTCATCTTGCAGCCCTCGCCTGAAGAATGTCGGATTGGACCCGCCGGAACTCGGAGAGCGCCTGATCGCTCAGCCGGATCGTCGGGCGGTCCTTGTTGCGGAAATCAATGACGGTGAAGTCGCGTGCGAGCAGGTCCTCGGCGGTATTGAGCGCGAGGATGCGGTCGAGCGCCGCGACGGGATCCTTTTCGGGCAGCATGAGGCGCTGACCGTGATCGAGCACCATGTCCCAGCGGCGCTCGCCGATCCGCTCGAGCCCGATCAGACGTGCCCGGATCGGGCCGGCATCCGCGAGGATCTGGAGCGCCTCGGAGACCGCCTTGTCGGCCCCCTCCCCCGAAACCACGGCCAGATCGGGCCGCGCCTCGCGGGTCAGCAGCGTCGCCACCCGGTGCCCGGTCTCGTCGAGCATCTCGAGCCCGCCCGGCTTGCGCCAGAGCAGCGCGGGCACGCGCTCGGTCACATCCGCCTCGAGTACCCCGCCCGGGCGGATCACCAGACTCACATCGGCCACCGCATCGAGGCGACGGATCGTGTCGCGATAGCCCTGAAGGTCGATATCGAAGCTCGAGGCCGGGAGCTGCACGGGGATCATCGCGCGCACCGCATGCGCGACCTCGGGGCTCGCGCCTTCGATCTTGAGCAGCTTGACCATGAATTCGGGGCGATGCTCGATCGCGCTCTTGATCTCCTCGACCTTGGCGATGAGCGCCGCCCGCCGCCCCTGATCGCCCAGCCAGATCGCGACGCCGAGCACGACGACGAAGACCGGAAGGCCGATCCGCGCGAAGGCGCGCACCGAGGGGGTGAGCCAGAGGCGCTGGAGCCGGAACGACAGCCGCGACGGGGCGGGATCGCGGCGCTGCGCCCGTCCGCGCTGATAGACGTGACCGCCGGGGCTCCCCCTGTGGCCCGAGGCTTCGCGCGGCGCAGGCGGGCCTACCGGTCGCATGAGGCATCCTCCACCAGCCAGGCGCAGAGCGCGGGGAAGTCGTGCCCGCAATGCGCCGCCTGCTCCGGCGAGAGCGAGGTCGGCGTCATCCCGGGCTGGGTATTGGTCTCGAGCAGCACGAGCCCCTCAAGGCCCCGCCCCTCGTCCCAGCGGAAATCGGTGCGCGACAGCCCGCGGCAGCCGAGCACCCGATGGGCACGCAGCGCATAGTCGAGGCAGACCTCGGTGATCTCGGAAGGGATCTCTGCGGGCACGACATGGCGCGAACCGCCGGGACGGTATTTCGCGTCGTAATCGTACCAGCCCTCGGTGATGATCTCGGTCACGCAAAGCGCCTGATCGCCCATCACCGAGACCGTCATTTCGCGGCCCGGCGCATAGGTCTCCACCATCACCTCGTCCGGCATCTGCTCGGAGAGATTCGGCGGGCTGTTTGCACCGTCCATCACCAGATAGACGCCGACCGAGGAGCCCTCGTTATTCGGCTTGACGACGTAGGGTGCGGGCAGGACATGGCGCGCCATGACCTCGTCCTTGGAGGCGATCACCGATTGCAGGACCGGCAGCCCGGCCGCGGCAAAGGCCTGCTTGGCACGGGCCTTGTCCATCGCCAGCGCCGAGGCCAGAACTCCGGAATGGGTATAGGGAATGCGCAGCCATTCGAGCAGGCCCTGAACGCAGCCATCCTCGCCCCAGCGGCCATGCAGTGCATTGAAGACGCAAGCGGGCTTGGCGTCGGCCAGACGCTCCACGAGGTCCGCCCCCGCGTCGATCTCGATCACATCAAAACCCGCCGTGCGCAGCGCCTTGGCGCATTCGCGCCCGCTGGAGAGGGAGACCTCCCGTTCCGCGGAAGGGCCGCCCATCAGAACCGCTACACGGTGGGATGCCCTGCTCGACATACCCGCCACTCTCGCCTCATGCGGGGGTGTTCCCCCGTCTGGTCTTAGAATTTGCGCCGTGGTTGCGGGATCTTACGCCCCGAATTCGCCTACGCGCATGATTTCCCACTGTAGCGATATTCCGCTCGATTGCACAACCTTTTTGCGAACCTCTTCACCGAGATTTTCGAGATCCGCGGCGGTCGCGTCACCGGCATTGATCAGGAAGTTGCTGTGCTTTTCCGACATCTGCGCTCCGCCGATGCGCGCGCCGCGCATTCCGGCATCGTCGATCAGCTTCCAGGCCTTGAGATCATGCACGTCATCTTCGCGCCCCGTCGAGGAAAACCCGGCCGGATTGCGGAAGGTGGAGCCGGCCGTACGGTCCTTGGTGGGCTGCGTGGCGTCGCGCTTGGCGAGCTGGTCTGCCATCTGCGCTTCGAGCGCCTCGGGATCGCCCGCTTCGGCGCGGAAGGTCGCGCCGGTGAGCACCCAGCCTTCGGGCAGATCGCTCTGGCGATAGGCGAAGTTCAGATCCGCGGGCGTGAGGGTTACCTTTTCGCCCGCCCGCGTGATGGCCCGCGCCTCGATCAGGTGATCGGCGACATAGGTGCCATAACACCCGGCATTCATCCGCACCGCCCCGCCGATCGCACCGGGAATGGTGCGCAGGAAGGTCAGATCGCGCCCCGCCTGGGCGGCCTTGCGCGCGACATGGGCATCGAGCGCGGCGCTCCCGGCGATCACCGTGTCGCCTTCGATTTCGATCCCGTTGAAGCCGCGCCCGAGACGGACCACCACCGCGCGGATGCCACCGTCGCGCACGATCAGGTTCGACCCCACCCCCATCGGGAAGACCGCGATCTCCTCCGGCAAACCTTTCAGGAAGGCGGCGAGGTCGTCCTCGTCGGCAGGCTGGAAGAACCAGTCGGCGGGCCCACCCACGCGCAGCCAGGTCAGCTCCGCCAGAGGCCGGTTGGATGTCAAAACGCCGCGCGGCGTGTAGGTGGAGGGATTGTCGGTCATGTCGCCTCTCGTAGCGGCGCGTCAGGGCAGGAGCAAGCGGCTTGCGTGCTCATTCAGCGGGTTTGCGCCCCCGCCCGCGCAGGCCCCGGAAGAGAAAGATCACCGGCCAGCGCAGTACGGAGATGCCCCCGGCCAGCACCAGAAGCCCGACGATCGGCCCGTTCTCATAGGTGACCCAGCCCAGAAGCGGCACCCCGAGCACGATCAGGACCCGCGCGGCGGGCCAGTGCCATCGCGACGGACCGATCGCGATCAGGGTGGCGAGAAGAGCCCAGAGGCAGGCGAAGATCAGCGACAGGGTCATGCAAGCCCTCCAAGGGCGGCGATCAATGCGGCACCCGCGACCGTCGCGCCGATCACCGGCACGGCCATGGGTACGCGGAATGGCGCGAAATCGCTGCGGGTCTTGAGCGCAACGAGCGAAAGATTGACGAGAAGGAAGACACCGAGCAGCACCATCGCACTCGCCCCGGCGAGCCGCTCGACCGGCGCGTTCAGCGCCAGCGCGATCATCGCCCCGCCGGTCATCGAGGTGGCGAGCACCGGGGTGCCGAAGCGCGGATGGGCATGGTGAAACACGCTCAGCGCCTGCGTGCGGCGTCCGAGCCCGTAAAGCACGCGTGCTGCCATCACCACCTGGGCAAGCACCCCGTTCAGCGCCGCGGCGACGGCGATCGCCGCGAGAAGCTGGGGCTTGTGCCCCGCCGCCTGCCACACGAGGGCGAGCGGCTGTTCGGACTGCCCCAGCTGCTCAAGCGGCACGGCGCGTACCGCCGCCCAAGAGACGCCGAGATAGAGGACGGTGGTGATCGCGAGCGCGGCGAGGATCGCGCGCGGCATGTCACGGATCGGGTCGCGCATCTCCTCGGCCATGTTCACCATGTCCTCGAAACCGATGAAGGCGAAGAAGGCGAGCGAGGCGGCGGCGGCGATGCCCGGCCAGTGGGGCGCGGGGAGCGTCGCTAGATCGACGCTCGGCGGGGCCGAGAACCCGGCCCAGATCACCAGCCCGAGCCCCACCACCTCGACCAGCGTCAGCACCGTGGCGAGCCCGACCGATTCGAGCACCCCGAGACAGGCCACGCCCACGAGCAGAACCCCGAACCCCACCATCACCGCCTCTTGCGGCAACGGCAGCAAGAGCGCGAGATAGCCGGCGCCGCCGCGCAAGACAGCCGCGGCCGAGACGGTGCCCGCGACCACGATCGCGAGACCCACCGCGATGGCGAGCGCATGGCTGCGCAACCCGTCCTCGATATAGGCAGCCTCCCCCGCCGCTTCGGGAATGCGCGAGGACAGCTCGGCATAGGAGAGCGCGGATGGGGCCGCGATGACGCCGGCAAGCACGAAGGCCAGCGGCGCCCAGATCCCGGCCTGCGCCGCCACGGCGCCCACGAGGACATAGATCCCCGCGCCAACCATGACCCCGACACCATAGCCGGTCAGGAGCCCCATCCCGAGGCGTCGCTTGAGGGGAGGATCGCTGCGCATTTCTCGCCTTACCAGCCAAAGCCAACGGCGTGGCAGCGCCGCAATTCGATCGTCGTTCCAGCAGGTCCGGCGGTTTGCCGCACCCGCCCCCGCTCAGCCCCCCAGCTTCGCGGGTAGATTGTTCGCCCAGGCCGAGATCGTGCCCGCGCCGAGGCAGACCACGATATCGCCGGGCCGCGCCTGTTCCCTGACCAGCCGCGCGAGATCATCCTCCGACAAGATGGCACGGGCATGACGATGGCCATGCGCGATGAGACCGGCCACCAGATCGTCACGGGTCGCGCCCGCGATCGGCTCTTCGCCCGCGGCATAGACCTCGGCGATCGCCACGACATCGGCCTCGTTAAAACAGGTGCAGAAATCGTCGAACAGAGAATGCAGGCGCGAATAGCGATGCGGCTGGTGCACCGCGATCACCCGCGCTCCCGGCGCCACCGCCTGACGGGCCGCCTTGAGCACGGCGGCGATCTCGACCGGGTGATGGCCGTAATCGTCGATGATCGTGACGCCGCCGAGCACCTCGCCCACCTTGGTGAAGCGCCGGTTCACGCCGCCGAAATTGGCCAGCGCGTCGCGGATCTCCTCGCGCTTCATGCCCAGGTGACGCGCCACCGCCACCGCCGCCAGCGCGTTCGAAACGTTGTGGTCGCCCGGCATCGGGAGCGTACAGCCCTCGATCACGGGTTTGTCTTCCTCGCCCTGCAGCGCGATGTCGAAATGCGCGACGCCCCGCTCGTAGCGCAGCCCCACCGCACGAATGTCGGCCTGCGCGTTGAAGCCGAAGGTCACGACACGGCGGTCATTGAGCTTGCCCACGAGCGTCTGCACCTCGGGGTGATCGGTGCAGCAGACCGCAAGCCCGTAGAAGGGAATGTTCGAGACGAAATCGTAGAACCCCTTGCGCAACGCGTCGAAGGAGCCCCAATGCTCCAGATGCTCGGGGTCGATATTGGTCACGATCGCGATCGTCGCGGGCAGACGGTTGAACGAACCGTCGCTCTCGTCGGCCTCGACCACCATCCATTCGCCCGCGCCCGCGCGCGCATTCGAGCCATAGGCGTGGATGATGCCGCCATTGATCACGGTCGGATCGAAATTGCCCTTGTCCAGAAGCGTCGCGACCATCGTGGTGGTGGTCGTCTTACCGTGCGTGCCCGCGACCGCGATGTTCGACTTCAACCGCATCAGTTCGGCCAGCATCTCGGCCCGGCGCACGACGGGAAGGCCGCGGCGGCGCGCCTCTTCAAGCTCCGGATTGCCCGGCTTGATCGCGGTCGAGATCACCACCACGCCCGCATCGCCGATATTCTCGGCGCGCTGACCTTCGAAGATCGTGGCCCCGAGGCTCGCCAGACGGTCGGTGATCTTCGAGGCTTTCGCATCCGAGCCCTGCACGGTGAAGCCTTGCGTCATCAGCACCTCGGCGATGCCCGACATGCCGATCCCGCCGATGCCGACGAAATGGATGGGGCCGAGTTCTCCGGGCAGTTTTGTGGCGTTCATGTAATCGGTCCTGCTAGGTCTTCGACGAGGGCGACAAGACGCTCGGTCGCGTCAGGCACCCCGTAGGAAAGGGCGGCGCGCGACATCTGCAACGCACCTTCGGGATTGTCCAGAACGAGCGCGATCTGGTCGCGCAGGCTCTCGGGGGTCAGTTGTTTCTCGGGGATCACGATCGCCCCGCCCGCCTTGGCCAGCCCGCGCGCATTGGCGCTCTGATGGTCGCCCGCGGCCGCGGCATAGGGGATCAGGATCGCGGGGCGTCCGATGATCGAGATATCGGCGACCGAAGAGGCGCCGGCGCGCGAGATCACGAGCTGGCACTCGGAAAGCCGGCGCGGCACATCCTTGAAGAAGGGCTCGACCTCGGCGGCGATGCCTGCGGCCTCATAGGCGGCCACGACGCGCTCGAGATCCTCAGGCCGTGCCTGATGCGCGACGCGCAGATTGGCGCGGGCAGCTTCGGGCAGGCTCGCAAGCGCCGCGGGCACGGTGTCCGAGAGCACCCGCGCGCCCTGGCTGCCGCCGATCACCAGCACCGACATCGGGTAGTCGCCGGGCGGGATGTAGCCCGCGCCCGCGCGTTCGAGCACAGCCGAGCGCACCGGGTTGCCGACATGCTGCGCCTGCACGCCCTCGGGCACGTCGGTCGGCCAGGTGCCGCAGGCGAAACGGTCCACCCGCTTGGCGAAGACGCGGTTCACCTTACCCATGACGCCATTCTGTTCGTGGATCGCGCGCGGGATGCGCAGAACGAGCGCCGAGGACAGGGCCGGTATGGTGGGATACCCGCCGAAGCCGACGACCACGGCGGGCCGATCCGAGAGGTTGCGCATGATCGCCGAGAAGATGCCGCCGAGAATGCGGAACGGGACGAGCAACTTGCCGAGCGCTCCGCCCCGCGCGAAGGTCGCCGAGGCGACCTGCTCGACCTTGACCACATGGGGAAAGCCGCCCGCATAGCGCGCGCCGCGTGCATCGGTCGAGAGCTTCACCCGCCAGCCCCGGCGCACCATCGCCTCGGCGAGCGCCTGGGCTGGGAACATGTGCCCGCCGGTGCCGCCCGCGGCGATCAGCAGCAGCGGGGTGTTGTCCTTGGCCATCTCGCCCTCCTCAGGGTTAGCGGCCGCGCCGGGCGAGGATATCGGAAATCTGCCCCTGCGGCCGGGTGCGAGTCAGAGCGAGCAACATACCCACCGCGATCCCCGAAGCAATGACCGAAGACCCACCGTAGCTCACGAACGGCAAAGTCATGCCTTTCGCGGGCAGGAGCCGGACCGCAACCCCCATATTGATGATCGCCTGCACGCCGAAGGCACAGGCCAGGCCTGCCCCCGCCAGACGGGTGAAGGGATCGCGCTCGCGCATCAGGCGCAAGAGCGAGCGGATCACCACCGTCGCGTAGAGCGCGATGATGCACAGCACGAGAATGAGACCGTATTCCTCCGCAGCGACCGCGATGATGAAATCGGTATGCGCATCGGGCAGCGACCACTTCACCGAGCCCTGCCCCACGCCGACGCCGAAGAAGCCGCCCTCCTGGATCGCGTTGGTCGCGTAGCCGATCTGCGTGCGCGGGTCGACATCGGTGGAGAGGAACCCGTTGATCCGGCGCGCGAAATGCTCCGAGAAATTATAGGCGAAAAAGCCCCCGGCGACGGTGAGCGCACCGATGGCCGAGAGAAGCGCGATCGGCGCCCCGGCCACGAAATACATCACCGACCAGGCGAAGAGGACGAGCGAGGCCTGGCCGAAATCGGGCTGCAGCGCCAGCGCGACGACGATGATGACCGCCAGCAGGAAGGAATAGAGCCGCCCCGGCGGCCCGCCCACCTCGTCGGCGGCGGCCATGAACCAGGCCGAGATGATGACGAAGCCGGGCTTGAGAAATTCCGAGGGCTGGATCGAGGCGACCCCGAAGGAGTACCAGCGCACCGCTCCCTTGCCGAAATCGGTCCCGAGCACCGGCAGCAGCATCACCGCGACGAAGGCGAGCGCGAAGCCCGCCACGCCGAGCCGCCGGATCTGCCGCGGGTCGAGCATCGAGATCGCCAGCATCACCCCGAGCGAAAGCGCCCCGAACACCGCCTGACGCTTCACATAATAGAAGGGTTCGAGCCCGTTGCGCTCGGCCAGCGGCACCGAAGCCGCGAGCCCCAGCAACATCCCGAGACCGAACAGGATCAGGATCGAGCCGAGCGCCCATTTGTCGATGGTGCGCCACCATTTCGGGAGGACGGGTTCACCGGCCCGCACGGGGACGGTGCCGAATGCCATTTCTGTCATGGGGCCTACTGCCGTTACTGCCTCAAATCGCCCGTTTTCCGGGTCTGACAAAAAGAGTAGCCCAATTCCATCTCGCTGACTAGGAAAAAGCCCGCCGCCCCGTTCAACGAAAAGTTGGTCACGCCGCAGCCCCTCAACCGGGGCGCGATCAAAAAAAGACCACCGGGAGGCCCCCGGTGGTCTCATGATCCGCTCCAGCCCGTCAGCGAGCCGCGAGGCTCAAGCGCGATGCAGCCAGAGAAACCAAAAGAGTGCCCAAGAATTCACCGCGCCGATTCGAGGTCGCAATATTTCCATTAACTTACATACACTTACGAAGCCGACAAGCCACGCTAGAAACCATATCCATACGCGGAAAACCATAAAGCTGCGCGGGGAAACCCAACTTTCAAGCAGCCCTTTTGTAGAAGGTCCGGACAAAAGAAAACCCGCGCCGAGGCGCGGGTTCATGCGAGATGAAGTGGTGGTGAGTGTCAGTCGAGGTAAGCCTCTTCGAAGGGGCGATCCCGACGGTAGATGCTTCTGTAATTCGGGCTTGAGAAGGGTGAGGCGATCTCCGCCGTTCCGGTCTTCTTAGCCCAAGCCTTATCGAAATCCCGCCGCGTCAACTCGCGAGCCCCACGACCGATAGCGACTTGAAGGGCAGCGAGCACGATTTCGAAAACCAATCCCCATCGGAACGCGGCAGCGGTCGCGAGGCGGTGAAGAAACTCAATATCCCGCAGTTCATCAGGAACCTCGATATCTTCTTTATCGGCGTAGCTTCCGATGATCGTGTTCAGGGTGAGGTAGTCACCCAATGAGCCTGCCCTGCTCCCCAACGTTGGACCGCCGGAAGCTGGATTTTCCCGGCTGTTTCACGATGACGGGCTGGTGACGCCATCGGGATAATGCATGGCAATCGGGACGTTGTATCCGATCGCACTGTGAGGTCGGTCTTCGTTGTAGTGTCTACGCCAAGCTTCCAACTTTTCCCGGGCGTCGGCAAGGCTCATGAAGTTGCCATTGTTGCGCCATTGATGGAGTGGATGGCTCCCGCTCCCGGCATCGCATTGTGCCACATTAGGTGCTGTC
>NZ_AQRC01000011.1 GCF_000737065.1 Thioclava atlantica
ATGCTGCCCAGCTAGCATGCCGGATTCACAACATGAATCCTCCCGGATTTGCGCAACAACGCCGTCGAACGCCGCCAAGGTGAAATCCGTGGTCGCACCTCCGAAGGCCAGCACTTCCCAGGCGCAGGAATTAGCGCCCTCGGAAACGCTGTTCCGCACACCGCAGGCCGAATATACCCGCAAGCTGATCGCCGCGATGCCGCGCATGGATCGTCTTGGCGACGGGATGCCGGGATAAGACGCGCTGGCAGTGCGGCTCAGCCCTGTGAGGGCCGGGCCGACCGCGCGGCCAGCGCCGCGCCCAGTCCGAACAGCGCCGCTAGAATCCACAAATGCCGGATCGCGGTCGCCAGCTCTGGCCCGGTGGCGCCCATGCTGGCCAGCTGGGTATAGGCGTCGATCATCGGCGTGGCGGGAATGGCCGCCGCGATCGCTTGCAGCGCCGGGGGGATCGCCTCGATCGGCCAGGAAAAGCCCGAAAGGAAGAAAAGCGGCAGGCCCATGGCCAGCAGCACGGGCTGGATCACCTCGGTCCGTTTCAGCAGCGCGGCGATCAGTTGCGCCATCAGCCCCGTGGCCAGCACAAAGGGCAGGCCAAGTGCCGCCACCAGCCGCAGATCGCCCAGCCATGGCAGGCCGTAGGCGCGCGGCAGCGCCACGAGGAACAGCGGCAGCAGCGCCGCGTAGATCACCAGCCAGGCCAGCCCGCGCCCGGCCAGTTGCCGCGCGACCGGTGCAGGCGAGGGGCGGCGGCGCACCGCCACCAGCGCCAGCCCCATCGCCATGGTCTGGTGCAGGATCAGCACGAAGGCAGCGGGCAGGACATAGGTCGCGTAACCACCCGAAGGGTTGAACAGCGGCACCTCGACCAGTTGCGCCGGGCTGGCCAGCGCCGTGGCGGTTTCGGCGTCAAGCTGCTGGCCCGCCATCAGACGCCCGGCGGCGATGGTCGCACCCATCTGCCGGACGGGAATGGCCATGCCGGACAGCACCTTTTGATAGACCAGAAAATAGCTGGCATCGCCATAGACAGCGATGGGACTGGGCCGGCCCGACAGCAGGTCCCGCTCGAACCCCTGCGGGATCAGCACGATGCCGTAGGCGTCGCGCGATTGCACCGCGCGGTCGGCGGCGGCCATGTCGGTCAGCCGGGCGGCCAGCGTCACGCTTTCGCTGGCGTCGATCCTGCGCAGCACCTCGCGCGCGCTTTCTCCGCCATCCAGATCGACGGCCACGACCGGCACGACGCGCAGCAATTCGGGGCGGTAGGGCGCGGGGTAGATCAGCCCATAGATCGCCAGCGCCAGCACCACGATCATCAGCACCTGACGATCACGGAAGATGCCGGCCATCTCGGCCCGAAAGGCACGGATCATGGCGCACCCCCGTCCAGTGCGCGGCGCTGCATCAGCGCCAGCCGCACCAGCACCAGCACGGCCAGCCCGGCGGTGATCGCCAGCAGCGCCAGCAGCGGCGGCAGCGACAGGTCGCGCGGCGTGGCGCGCAGGGTCTGGTCGATGCGCAATTGCAGATACCATGTGCCGGGCAGCAGATCGCTCCACCACCTGGCCAGCGCGGGCATCGCCTCGCGCGGGAAGCCGATGCCCATATAGCCAAAGGCCGGGGCCAGCATTATCGCAACCCCGCTGATGGCCAGCCCGAAATCGCGCATCAGCAGATAGGCCAGCCCGCCGATCAGCGCCGCCGCGACGACGAACAGCACCGCGCCAATCAGCAGCAGCGCGACCGACCCGCGCAGCGGCACCTCCAGCACGCCGAACAGCACCAGATCGGCCAGCCCGATCACCGCCAGAAAGATCAGCGTATAAGGGATCAGTTTGCCCAGCATCGCGGGCAGTACACCCCCCGCCTGCCGCGACAGGGCCAGCATCGGCGGCGCGCCGCCGGTGGCCGGGCGGGCGAAATCCAGCGCCAGCGCATAGGTGACGGCGGCGGCGGCCATGATCTGCACCACCGCGGGCACCACCGCCGACAGCAGAAAGTCGATATAGCTGAAGGCCGGGTTGAACAGCGCATGGATCTGCATCGGGATCGGCTGCACCAGCGCGGCAACGGCGGTCGCATCGGTGCCCTGCGCGCGCAGCATCCCCATCTGCGCGCCGGCGATGAAGCTGTTGATCGCGCCCCGCGCGCCCCGCGCGGCGATGGCCCCGGCGGTCATGTGCTGATTGTCATAGAACAGCACGATTTCCGGCCGACGGCGATCCAGCAAGTCACGCTCGAAGCCCTGCGCGATCAGCACCGCCCCGCGCGCCCGCCCGGCGCGGATATCGTCGCTGGCCGCGGGCAGGCTCAGCGCCGGGTGGGTGGTCAGTTCGGGCGTTGCCTCCAGCATCCGCGACAGCGAGCGGCTGGTCTCGGTCCGGTCCAGATCGACGACGGCAAAGGGCAGGTCGGTCGGGATACCGCGCAGAAACACCGCCGCCAGCACCGCCAGCAGCAGCAGGGGCAGGATCAGCGTCAGCCAGATCAGCGCCGGATGCCCGGCGATCAGCGACAGCTCGCGCCGTGCGACATGGGCGATGCCGCGCATGGCGTCACAGACCGTCCGGCAGCAGCGCCGACATGCCGGGGCGCAGGCCCTCGACCGGGGCGTCGGGGGTCGCGCGCAGCTCGAAGCTGCGCAGGTCGAAATCGCCGGTCGCCCGCCAGCTTGCGAAATCGCCCTGTATGTTCAGCAGGGTGACGGTGGCGGCCACATCGCGATCCAGCGCCGGGACGCGCACGGTCAGGGTGCCGCCGACCTCGACACCATGCAGCAGGTCTTCACGAATGTTGAAGGTGAACCACGCATCCGCCGGCTGCACGAGCGTGAACAGCGGCGCGCCGGGGCCGATGTTTTCGCCCATCTCGATCATTCGGCCGGTGATCTGGCCATCCATCGGGGCATAGACCTGCAAGTCGTCCAGATTGGCCTGTTGCTGGGCCAGCGCGGCGCGCGCCTGTTCGGCCTGTGCCTTGGCCGCCGCGCGCTGTTCGGGCGTGGCACCTGCGCGCACCAGATCAAGCTGTGCCTGCGCGGCATCGACCTGTCGTTCGGCGGCTTCGAGGTTGCGGATGCCCTGTTCGACCACCGCCTGCGACCGCACACCACGCGATTCCAGCGCGATGTTGCGCTGCTGGGCATCGCGGGCCAGCGCCAGATCGGCCTGCGCGGCCGCCAGTTGCGCCTCGGCGGCGCGGACGTTTTCGGGGCGGATGACAGCGACGGCGGCGGCGTTGCTGTCGGCGGCGGCCAGCGCGGCCTCGGCCTGACCATAGGCGGTCAGAAGCTGGGGGTTTTCCAGCCGCACCAGCAATTGCCCCTGCGTTACGCTATCGCCGGTATCCGCCCCGATTTCGGCCACGCGCCCCGAAATCCGGGCACTGACATCGACGCGCGGCGCGGCGACCTCGCCCTGAATGACCACCGGGCCGGGGCGTGTCAGCGCCCAGATCGCCACGGCCACCGCCGCGACGATGACCAGCAGCACGGCATAGGCCAGCCGCGCCTTGCGCGGAGCAGTGGTGGGGGGAATGTCCGTCATCGCAATACCCTAGCTATACGTGTAAAAGCCTTCGCCCGAGGCGACGCCAAGCTTGCCCTTGTCCAGAAAGTCGCGCTTCAGAAGCCGCGCAAACTCCTGCGCCTTGGGGCCGCCCGCGGACGAAATATGCCAGGCCGTGTTCAGCCCCACGATATCATATATCTGGAAGGGGCCAAGCGGCGCGCCCGTGGCGATGCGCCAGACCTTGTCCACGTCCTGCGGGGCGGCCACGCCATCGACCAGCAGCGCGGCGGCGGCTTGCAAAAACGGCACCAGTAGCGAATTCAGCACATAGCCGGGCTGCTCTTTCTCCAGCACGATCGGCACCATGCCGATGGCTTTGGCAAAGGCCTGAACCTCATCGCGCACGGCCGGATCTGTGCCGGGATGGCCCATGATCTCGGCAATGTTGTGGCGCCAGATATGGTTAGCGAAATGCAGCGCCAGAAAGCGGTCGGGTTGGGCGGTCGCACCAGCCAGTTCCGAGGGCAGCAGCGTCGAGGAATTGGTGGCAAGGATTGCGCCGTCTTCCATCAGCGGGGCAAGCCGCGCGTAAAGACCGCGCTTGATCTGCGGGTTTTCGGGCACCGCTTCGATGACCAGATCGGCATCGGCCACAGCCTGCGCCAGATCGGTGGTCAGCGACAGCCGCGCGCGGGCGCCGGCAATGTCATCGTCGCCCAGCTTCAGATCGGCCTGCATCTGCGCGGAGATCGCATCCAACGCCTCGCGCGCCTTGGCCAGCGCCTCGTCCGAGACGTCTTGCGCGATCACCTCAAACCCGTGGCGGGCGGTTTGCAGCGCGATCTGGATGCCCAGAACCCCCGCGCCAATGACTGTAACCCTGCTGATGGCCATGGGGACCTCCTGCTATAGATTTCTTTCGTTATTCAGATAACACTTGAAATCCGCAATGCAAGGGGCCATCTGTGCCAGCAGGCAAGACGTGCCACTACTCTTGAACAGGAGATCCCCATGGCCCCGAAAAACCGCCCCTTCCCGCCCAGCCTGCCAATGTCGCATGAACCCGATGCGACGGCTGCTTTCTGGCGCAATGACGCCACCAACACGCTGCCACCGCCCGACATGACCGGCACCTATCGGCGCCACCGCCCGCTGGCACCCGAAGGCATCGCCAAGCGCCGCGCCACCATCGTCGGCGGCGGTATCGCCGGGCTGGCGGCGGCGTTTTACCTGATCCGCGACGCCCAGATGCCGGGCGAGAACATCACCGTGATCGAGGGGCTGTCGGTTCCCGGCGGGTCGATGGACGGCGCCGGCAACGCGCAGGACGGCTATATCGTGCGCGGCGGGCGCGAGATGAACTGGAATTATGACAATCTGTGGGACCTGTTTCAGGACATCCCCGCCGTCGAGATGCCCGAGGGCCATTCGGTGCTGGACGAATACCGCGCGCTGAATGACGCCGATGCCAACGTCTCGAAGGCGCGGCTGATGCACAAGCAGGGCCAGATCCGCAATTTTTCGACCCTGGGCCTGACCAAGCCCCAGCAATGGGAACTGGTGCGCCTGCTGCTGGCCCGCAAGGAGGATCTGGACGACAAGACCATCACCGACTGGTTCTCGCCCGGTTTCCTGCAAAGCAATTTCTGGTTCTTCTGGCGGTCGATGTTCGCCTTCAAGAACTGTCACAGCCTGCTGGAAATGAAGCTGTACATGCACCGTTTCCTCGATGCGCTGGACGGGCTGAACGACATGTCGGCGCTGGTGTTCCCGCGCTATAACCAATACGAGACCTTCATCCTGCCGCTGGTGAACTGGCTGAAAGCGCGCGGCGTGAATTTCCGCTATGACACCCGCGTCACCGATCTGGAGATGACCGAGCGCGGCGGCCAGCGCACCGTCACGGCGATCCATGCCGAGGTTGACGGCACGGCGCAGGTGATCCCGGTCGGCGACGGCGATCTGGTCTTTGCCCTGCCGGGGTCGATGACCGAAGGCACGGCTTACGGCGACATGGACACGGTGCCGGTGCTGGCGCGCGGCAATGCCGAGCCGGGGCCGGACAGCGACTGGCTGCTGTGGAAGAACCTCGCCGCGAAATCGCCGGTTTTTGGCAAGCCGCAGAAATTCTATGGCGACGTGAACCGCTCGATCTGGGAATCGGTGACGCTGACCTGCAAGCCCTCGCCCCTGACCGAGAAGATCGCCGAATTGTCGGTCAACGACCCCTATTCGGGCCGCACCGCGACCGGCGGGGTCATCACATTCACCGATTCCGGCTGGGTGATGAGCGTGACCGCCAACCGCCAGCCGCATTTTCGCGACCAGCCCGATGATGTGCTGGTGCTGTGGGCCTACGGGCTGGACATGGACGGCGTGGGCGATGTGACCGGCAAGACCATGGCCGACTGCACCGGGCGCGAGATTCTGGCCGAGCTGTGCCACCATTTGGGGCTGTCCGAACACCTCGACCAGATCGCGGCGGCGACCAAGGTGCGGCTGGCGCTGATGCCCTATATCACCGCCGAATTCATGCCGCGCGCGGCGGGCGACCGGCCGCATGTCGTGCCCGAAGGCTGCACCAACCTTGCCCTGTTGGGGCAGTTCGTGGAGACCGCGAACGATGTGGTCTTCACCATGGAAAGCAGCGTGCGCACCGCCCGGATCGGGGTCTATAGCCTGCTGAACCTGCCCAAGCAGGTGCCGGATATCGCGCCCACGCAATACGACATCCGCAACCTGCTGAAGGCCGCGCGGGCGATCAATAACGGCGAGCCCTTCCCCGGCGAGCGGCTGCTGCACAGGGTCTTGGACAAGACCTATTTTGCCCATATCCTGCCGCCGCTGCCCGAGGATGAGCCCGGCACGATGCGCCGCATCGAGGAAGAGCTTGGCGGGCTGTTCGGCAAGGGCGAGCGCGCCGTGCAGTCGCTGATCGACCAGATCGCCGGGCTGCGCGACAAGCTGTCCGGCGGGCACGACACGAAAGAAGGATGACCCGATGGCCGCACCGAAACGCCTGACCCGGCAACAGGCCCAGCAGGAAACGCGCGCGCGTCTGATCGACGCGGCGCTGAACCTGATTGCCGAGGCGGGCGTCGGTGCGGCCTCGATCCGGGGGATCTGCGAACGCGCCGGGTTCAGCCAGGGCGCGTTCTATTCGAACTTTGCCAGCAAGGACGACCTGTTGCTGGCGCTGGTTGCCACCCACATGACCCGCATCGCCCGCGATCTGGTCGATCTGGTGCAGGCGACCGAGGGCATGGGTCTGGACGACAGCCTGATCCGTCTGGGCGCGCGGCTGGGTGAATTGTCGCGCAACCCGGTGCTGTCGCGGCTGATTATCGAGATGAACCTGCACGCACAGCGCGATGCGGATTTTGCCGCGCAGTTTGCCGAGGTAACGGCCAGCTATCGGCGGGAATTCACCGCTATTACCGAGGCCCTGATCGCCCGTCATCACCTGACCCCGCGCCAGCCCGCCGCCGAGATCGCGGAAACGATGCTGGCGCTTTGGTTCGGCGAGATCGTCCAGAACCGCGAAGCCGGGACAGCCAGCGTTGCCGATCTGCAAATGGCCTATTTCCGGGCTGTGACCCATGGTTAGGGGGCAAATCTGCGGCCATGGATGTGGCGGGTCGGTTCAGGGCCGCAACAACCCGCGCAGCCATTGGCTTGCGGGGTCGGTATGCTGATCGGCGTGCCAGTAAAGATGCAGTTTGACCGGGCTTAGCGCGGCGGGCGGATCAGTCAGGACCAGCGCCCGGCCCGGTTGCAGGCGCGCGGCAATGCGACGTGGAATCGTGGCCAGCAGGTCGGACCCCTCGGCCACGGTCATCGCGGTGCCATAGCTTTGACAGCGCAGCCGCACCCGGCGGCTGATTCCAAGCGCCAGCAGCGACACATCCTCGATCACCGCGCCATCGTGACGCGTGGACACGGCGATATGATCCGTCGCAGCGTAGGCGGCAAAGGTGGGGGTGGCGGCAAAGCCATGCCCGGCGCGGCTGACAACGCAGAAATCATCGCTGAACAATGGCGCATGGCGCAGCGTCTCGGGCACCGGGTGCGGCACATCGACGGCCAGATCAATGCTGCGCGCAGCCAGCGATTTAGCCATCATCGCCCGTGCCACGCGCACCGAATGCACCGTCACCGCCGGTGCCTCAGCCGCCAGCCGCGACATCAGCACCGGCAGCAGGATCGTCTCGGTCGCCTCGGGCAGGGCGATGCGAAAGCTGCTCTGGCTGGCCTGCGGATCAAAGGCACCCCATCGGTTGATCAGCGCATCCAGCCGCGTCAGTTGATCCAGCAATTCCGGGGCCATGCGGGCGCAGGCCGCCGTCGGCTGCATCCGGTGGCCCTGCCGCTGGAACAGAGGCTCGCCGAAATGATCGCGCAGCCGCCGCATCGCGTGGCTGACAGCCGATGGCGTCAGCGACAACGCATCGGCCGCGCGCGTCAGGTGCCGTTCCTGCCAGACCATCGCAAAGACGCGCAGCAGGTTCAGGTCCAGCCTGTCGTACCGTGAATGAATTTTGTTCATTGGGATCGTTTAATATTCATCATTTGTATTCATTCCCATGCCGAGGCAGTTTTGTCGAGGTCCGGCAGGGTGGGGGCCGGCCCACACATGGACCGGGGAGGGTTCACAGATGATTGACAGGGAAACGCGTGCATGACCGCCGCACCGATCTGGGCGGCCAGCTATCCGCAGGGGGTGTCGCCCGACCTGACGCTGGGCGAGGATGAAACCTTTCTCAGCGCGGTCGAGGACAGCATGGAGCGTTTCGCCGGTCGCGTGGCCGTGCGCTGTCTGGGCACGGACATGACCTATGCCCGTCTTGACGTGGAGTCGCGCGCAATGGCGGCGGGGTTGCAGGCACTGGGGCTGGCACCGGGCGCGCGGGTGGCGCTGATGATGCCGTCACTGCCGCAATATCTGGTGGCGTTGATCGGGGTCTTGCGCGCCGGCTTTGTCGCCACCGGCGTAAACCCGCTTTATACCCCGCGCGAGTTGCACCATCAGTTGGTCGACAGCGGTGCCGAGGCGATCATCCTGCTGGAACAATTCGCGGCAGGTTTTGAATCGATCCGGGCCGGGACTCCGGTGCGCCATGTCATTCTGACTTCGGTCGGGGATGTGTTCGGGGGGCTGAAAGCCGCGGTTGCGAATTTCAAGTTGCGCCACATTGACAAGGCGGTTCCGCCCTATCGCCTGCCCGGTTCCTTGCGGCTGAGGGCGCTGCTGGCGCGGGGCAAATCCGCGCCATGGCAGCGCCCTGACCCTGCGCCCGGCGATACCGCGGTTCTGCAATATACCGGCGGCACGACCGGGATCGTCAAGGCGGCGATGCTATCGCAGCGCAATGTGCTGGCCGCGATGCGGATGTCGCAGGCCTGGCTGACCCCGGCGCTGGAGGCCGCGCCAAAAGTCGCCGCCCCGGTCGGCATCATGCCGCTGCCGCTGTATCACGTCTATACGCTCTATACGACGGCGATGCTGCTGGCAAAGGGCGGATGCTCGGTTCAAGTGCCGAACCCGCGCGATCTGGGATCGCTGATCGCGGCGATGAAGGCGCAGCCGTTTGACCTGATGACCGGGTTGAACACGCTGTATGCCGGGCTGATGGTGCATCCCGATATCGGCAGTGTCGACTGGTCGTCGGCGCGCACCTTTATCGCCGGCGGCACCTCGACCCACCGTCACACCGCCGAGGCGTGGCACAAGCTGACCGGCCATTGGATCGCCGAGGGTTGGGGCATGTCGGAAACCTGCGGCGCGGGAACCTGCAACCCGTTTCCGGTGCCGGGCTTCAATGCCTCGATCGGGCTGCCGTTGCCTTCAGCCATCATCGAGATCCGCGATGAGGACGGCACCGCGCTGCCAACCGATATCCCCGGCGAAATCTGGATCAAAAGCGAAAGCGTGATGAAGGGTTACTGGAACAAGCCCGAAGAAGACCCGTTTGACGACCGTGGATTCATGGCGACCGGCGACATTGCCACCATGGATGCACAAGGTTTCGTGCATATCGTGGATCGCAAGAAGGACATGATCCTCGTGTCGGGCTTCAACGTCTATCCCAACGAGATCGAAGAGGTGCTGTCCGACCTGCCCGGTGTGCTTGAGGCCGCCGCCGTCGGCATCCCCAGCGACAAGACGGGCGAGGCCGTGCGCGTGGCCGTGGTGCGCACCGATCCCGCCTTGACCGAACAGCAGGTGCGCGATCACTGCGCCCAGAACCTGACCAATTACAAACGCCCCGCCGAAGTGATCTTTGTCGATGAATTGCCAAAGACCCCGGTGGGCAAGATCCTGCGCCGCAAACTGCGCGACGCCTGACGCCAAGGAGACCCGAGATGGATTTCGAGCCAAGCCCCAAGGGGCAAGAGATGCTGGACAAGCTGCGCGATTTTATGGCGCAGCAGGTGATCCCGCGTGAACAGGACTATCTGGCCGAAATCCGCCGCCTCTGCCCCGGCGCGGACTGGACGCAATGGCAGGTCAGCCCGCTGATGGAGGGCTGGAAGGCGCAGGCGAAATCCGCGGGGCTGTGGAACCTGTTCCTGCCGGATGCCGAACACGGCGCCGGCCTCGGCTTGCAGGATTACGCCCGTCTGGCCGAGGAAATGGGCCGCATCCCCTTTGCCGCCGAGATCTTCAACTGCAACGCCCCCGACACCGGCAACATGGAGGTGCTGCATTACTTCGGCACTGACGCGCAAAAGGACCGCTGGCTGAAGCCGCTGCTCGAGGGCAGCATCCGTTCTGTCTTCTGCATGACGGAGCCCGAGGTCGCCTCGTCCGACGCCACCACGATGCAGGCCACGATCACCGAGGACGGGGGCGAGCTGATCCTGAACGGGCGCAAGTGGTGGTCGACCGGGATCGGCCACCCCCATGCGCGGATCGCCATCTTCATGGGCCTGTCGAACCCCGAGGCCCCGCGCCACGCGCAACACTCCATGGTGCTGGTGCCGCTGGATACGCCCAGCGTGACCATCGACCGGATGTTGCCGACCTTCGGCGAATACGACCCGCCGCTGGGTCATGGCGAGGTCACCTTCACCGATGTCCGCGTGCCCAGGGACAACCTGATCCTCGGTCTGGGGCGCGGTTTCGAGATCGCGCAGGGCCGTCTGGGGCCGGGGCGCATCCACCATTGTATGCGCGCCATCGGGGCGGCTGAGCGGGCGCTGGAACTGATGATCCGGCGTGGCAGTTCGCGGCAGGCCTTTGGCCGCAAGCTCATTGATCTGGGCGCCAACCGCGACCACATCGCCCGCGCCCGCATCGCCATCGACCAAGCGCGGCTGCTGACGCTTTATGCCGCGTGGAAGATCGACACTCAGGGCGTGCGCGCCGCCATGACCGAGATTTCCGCAATCAAGGTCGTCGCGCCCTCGATGCTGCAAGAGGTCGTGGACCGCGCCATGCAAATCCACGGCGGCATGGGCCTGACCCATGATGTGCCGCTGTCCGAGCTGTTCATCGTCGCCCGCGCGCTGCGCTATGCCGATGGCCCGGACGAGGTGCATTTGGCGCAGGTCGCAAGGCGCGAGATGAAAAAATACGCCGAGGCCCGGCCATGAGCGGCGATTTTCTGGACCGCGCCGCGAAGGTGCGCGCTGACGAGGCGCTGCCGCTGGATCGGCTGGTGCCGTGGATTGCCAACCATCTCGGTGTGACCGGCCAGCCCGAGGTGACGCAGTTCACCGGCGGGGCCTCGAACTGGACCTATCGGCTGGCCTACAAGGATGCCGACCTGATCCTGCGCCGCCCGCCCGCCGGGACGCGGGCGAAATCGGCGCATGACATGGGCCGCGAATACCGGCTGCAAAAGGCGCTGAAGCCGCATTTCCCACTGGTGCCGAACATGCGCGCCTATTGTCAGGATGAGGCGGTGATCGGCGCCGAATTCTACCTGATGGACCGGATCGTGGGCATCATCCCGCGCAAGAACCTGCCGCGCGGCATGGTCTTGCCGCCCAATCAGGTGCGGCATTTGTGCGAAAATGTGCTGGAGGTGCTGATCGCGCTGCACCGCGTCGATATCGGCGCACCGGGGCTGACCGATCTGGGCGCGGGCACCGGCTATGCGCGGCGCCAGATCGACGGCTGGTCGCGGCGCTATACCGATGCGCGCACATGGAACGTGCCGCGCGGGCGGGGGATCATGCGCTGGCTGGACAAGAACCTGCCGGCCGAGGGTCCCTTGTGCCTGACCCATAACGATTTCCGCTTTGACAACGTGGTGCTGTCCCCCGACGATCCGACCCGCGTCATCGGCGTGCTGGATTGGGAACTGGCCACCATTGGCGACCCGCTGATGGATCTGGGCAACCTGCTGGCCTATTGGGTCGAGGCCGGCGACGACCGCATCGGGCGGGCCACGCGGCGACAGCCGACCACGCTGCCGGGCATGATGACCCGCGCCGAGGTGATCGATTACTATTGCACGGCCACCGGGCGCGACCCGCGCGAGATGATCTATTATCAGGTCTACGGGTTGTTCCGGCTGTCGGCGATCGCGCAGCAGATTTATTATCGCTATCACAAGGGCCAGACCCGCAACCCGGCGTTCCGCAATTTCTGGGCCATCGTGCATTACCTTCACTGGCGTTGCCACCGGCTGATGCGGCAGGCACGCTGATGGGGCGGGTGCATCTGGTCCGGCACGGGCAGGCGTCCTTTGGGGCGGATGATTATGACGTTCTCAGCGATCTGGGGGCGCGTCAGGCGGCGCGGGCGGGCGCGGTGCTGCCCCGCGATGCCTATGCGATCAGCGGCACCCTGCGCCGACACCGCGACAGTGCGGCGGCGGCCGGGTTCGCCGGGGCCGAGGCCGACCCGGCGTGGAACGAGTTCGACTATCTCGACATCATCGCCGTTGCCCATCCGGGCCTGGGCAACATGCCCGCCCTGCGCGCCCATCTGGCGCATGAGCCCGCCCCCATGCAGGCGTTTCAGGCGCTGTATGAAGAGGCCGTCGCGCGCTGGATGGAGGCCGACGGAAACAGCTACCGCGAATCCCGCCGCGATTTCGTGACCCGCGTCGAGGGCGCGCTGGAGCGCGCGTCGGGCAAGGGCGATGCGGTGGTGTTCACCTCGGGCGGGGTGATCTCGGCGCTTGTCGCGGGGCTGCTGGACCTGACCCCTGCGGCGGCGCGCCGCATCGACCGCGTGCTGGTCAATGCGGGCATCACCACGATCACGACCGGGCGGCGCGGCCCGCAGCTTCTGGCGCTGAACGCCCAGACCCATTTGCAGGAGGACGGGTTTGTCACATTCCGTTAAGGACGAAATCACCCTCATCACCGGCGCCAGTTCCGGCCTCGGCGCCGGCATGGCGCGCGAGATCGCGGCGCGCGGCGGGCATCTGGCGCTGTGCGCGCGGCGCATCGAACAGCTTGAGGCTCTGAAGGCCGAGATCACCGCCGCCCGTCCCGCCTGCCGGGTCGAGATCGCCGCGCTCGATGTGACCGATGCCGACGCCGTAGCCGCCACCTTCGCCGATTTCCGCGCCCGCATGGGGCGGCTGGATCGCGTCGTCATCAACGCCGGGATCGGGCGCGGGGCGCCGGTCGGCAAGGGCGGCTGGGCCGAGAACCGCGCCACGCTGGAAACCAACCTGATCGCCGCCTTCGCGCAGGCCGAGGCCGCGATGGCCGCCTTCCGCGACCAGAACAAGGGCCACCTCGTCGTCATGTCCTCGATGAGCGCAATCCGCGGGATGCGCGGGGCGATGACCGCCTATGCGACCTCCAAGGCCGGCGTCGCGGCGATGGCCGAGGGGCTGCGCGCTGAGTGCCTGAACAAGCCCGGCATCGACGTCACCACGATCTTCGCGGGCTATATCCGCACCGAACTGAACGCCCATGTCCCGGCCTCGAAAACCCCGTGGATCATCGGTGCCGACAAGGGCGCGCGGCTCCTCGTCGATGCCATTGCGCGCCGCCCCGCCACCGCCTTCGTGCCGCGCTGGCCCTGGGCGCCGCTCGGCGCGCTGATGCGCGTGCTGCCGCTGCCGCTGGTCAGCAAGATCACATGATAGGGGCGAGAGGAGCGCATAAGATGAACGATATCATTGCCAGCCGCCGCCTGATCCCGACCCCCGGCCCCGCGCCCGAGGACATCATCGCCGGTCCCGACGGGATGTTGTATTGCGGGCTGCAAGATGGCCGTATCCTGCAACTGGACCCTGACACCGAGGCGGTGAAAACGGTGGCGACCGTGCCGGGCCGCCCGCTCGGGCTGGAGCCGCTGCCCGATGGGCGGTTGCTGGTCTGCAACAGCCCCAACGGGCTGATGCGGGTGGGCTTGTTGCACATATCGGTGAGAGGGATTCATCTCGGGAATCCTGATGGTTAGATCGATGGCATGCCCAAGCCTGCCAACACCCGCTACCGCACGACGAACTGGTCCGACTATAACGCCGCCCTGAAACGGCGAGGATCGCTGGCCATCTGGTTCGATCCGGCAATGCCCTGGAAGGCAGGCCGAAGCGGCAAGCGTGGCCATCCCGAGACCTTCTCCGACAGCGCCATTCAGACCTGTCTCACGCTGAAAGTCCTGTTCGGCCTGCCGCTTCGGCAGACCGTCGGCCTCGTTGCGAGCTTGATCGAGATGGCCGGTCTCGACTGGCCTGTGCCCGACTATTCGACGCTATGCCGGCGTCAGGCACGGATCCAGGTGCAGATCCCGTATCGGCGCTTGGGCCAGCCACTGAACCTCCTAATCGACAGCACAGGCATCCGTTTTCGCGGCGACGGCGAATGGCTGTCGCGCAAGCATGGCGCGACGCGCAGACGCGAATGGCGCAAGGTCCATCTGGCGATGGACACGGCCACAGGCGACATCCGTGCGGTCGAATTCACCTCGAGCAGGCAGGGTGACAGCCGATCCTTCCGGAGCTGCTGGCGCAGATCCCGGCGGGCGAAGAAATCGACACTGTCACCGCCGACGGCGCCTATGACACGCGCCGCTGCCATGCCGCGATCCTCGAGCATGGAGCCGACCCGATCATACCGATCCGCCGCAATGGACGCGCCTGGAAACCCGATTGTCCCGCCGCGATATCTCGAAACGAGATCCTGCAAGCGACACAATGTCTGGGTCGGTCCATCTGGAAGAAATGGGCCGGCTATCACGCCCGAAGTCGTGTCGAAGCCCAAATGAACCGCCTCAAGCTTTTCGGCGACCGGATCATGTCACGAGATCCCGACCGCCAGACCGCCGAAATCCAGATCCGTATCGCCATCATGAACCGCTGCTCGGCCCTGGGACGGGCCGAGATCGAAGCCATCGCCTGAAACAGGCGGGGAAAGGGGCTGATCATCCTGGCGTCCGATTAGTGCAACAAGGTCGCTTTCATCTGACAGTGGTGCGGCAGAGGATCTCTTCGAGGTCTATCCGGGCGGTTAGACACATGGGGATATATCCGAAATGCATCGATTGAGAGTTCGAAAGAGAATGGCAATAGCCACACAAACCATTGATTCAAAATACTATCCCAATACAGTATCAATTTGCGCAGTGAGCCCGAAACCCATGTTCTACCCTTTTCTCGTCGCCGATCCCCGCTCCGGCCTGCAGTATCGTCTGACCGATACCGGTCTCGCAGAGCTATCCCTCGCCCCCAAAGCCCAAGAGTGGGCGCCGGGACGAGTGATTGCGGAAGACCCTCACCCGGTCTGGCAAGAGAGCTTGGCCAATGCACCGGTCGAGACAATGTCGGCCGTCAGCGCGGCGTTGGATGGTCTGGTGCTGGCCACTGCCGATCTGCGCATTCCATCAGCGGGCGCTATGGGCGAAAGCCGTGCAGGGCGACATCTGGATGCTCTGATCGCACTTTGGCGCAAGCTGGGTGACGCTTTGCCCGATGGGCTGGCTGCGGTCCGCCATGTTCTGGACCTGCCGCATGGGCGGTTTCTTGACCCATTGCCGGTTGTTGAAGGGTCCCTTGACCCGCATGCACCAGCCGCGATGAAGGCGCTTTATGGAAGACTCAAGGATGAATTCGGGGCTGTGGCTGCGCCCGCCAAGGCGCGCGCGGCGCGTGAAGGATCGCGGCTGTACGCTTTGCAGGGTGGGGTAGCCGAGGGCGCAATCAAGGCCGCGCCAAAGGATGACAGCCTCGCCTTTTATGGGTTGCGCGATGTGGCTGCCTGCGCTGATTTTGCGGCGGCCCGTGCGCGTGCCCTGATCGAAAGTGGTATCCCGGCGCGCGAGATTGCCGTACTGGCCGCTGGTGATACGCGCCAGATCGCGCGCGCCTTTACCGATCAAGGCGTGCCGATTTCAGGACTTCCTGGCAGCCTGCCAGAGCGCGACCTCGTTGGTGAAGCAGCACTTCAACTGGGGTTAGCCAAGCGCACACCCACACCGGCGATGGTCCTTGCGAGTCTGGCTTTGTCACCGCTGATGCCATGGTCAGCCCAAACCGGGCGCGACCTTGCCGAAAGCATTATGAGTGGTGACTTTCGCGGTGATATCCTCTCACCCACCCCCGCATACAAAGACCTCTGGACGGATATTCGGGCATCCGCCGGCAGCCTTGCGCAACTGCGTTTCCTGCTCGACCGGATCTGTGAGCGCATAGCGCAAGGGAACGAGGTTCGAGCCCGTCTGTCGATCCCGCCCGGCGAGGGTAGCCCAGATTGGGAAGCTATCCTGCGCGGTATTCAGATTGCGTCGCCGCCGCGCGCCGATGCAGACCGCAACCTTGAAGGCGTCAGCCTGTGGGCTTCGCACGAAACTCCGTGGCGGCAGTGCCGACATCTGATTATCGCGGATTTCAACGACGGTCAGTATCCGACCCGGCCCCGCGCAAACCCGCTGTTTCTGGACAGCGAAATCACTGCAATTCGAACCTCCACCGGTTTGCGGCTTCGCGGCCGGGCTGAGGGATTGGCCGAAAGCCTCTCCCTCTTTGACCAGCAGCTTCAGGCGGTCGCGGAGTCTGTGACGTTTCTGATCCCTTGGCGCGATCTGTCGGGCGCGCGGCAGCAACCTTCAGCTGGGCTATCGCTGGTCGCACGCGCACTATCGGATATAGAAGAAGCTCATGATCTGATCCTCGACCTGTCGCGCCTGCCGCCCGGCGACTGGCCTTTGGCACATCACCGTCTTCCCCCCTTGCCGGAACCGGACGACCTCCCCGAGGCTCTTTCGTTCCCCGGCCTCGATCTGTTGGCGCTCCGTCGTAAGGATGACGGGACGAGCAAACCCCAATCACCCTCACGGCTGGAAACGCTTCTGGTCAGCCCATTGGCATGGCTGCTGGACGAGGTTGGGGCTGGCGACATGTCCTGGTCGGCAGAGGACCTCGATGTCATGGCCAAAGGCAACATTGCCCATGACGTGTTTGAACATGTATTCCTCAAAGATCAGCCCGTGCCAGAACCTGCGGAACTAACCGACGCTGTGGCGCAAGCCTATGATCGTGCGCTCACCCGCCACGCGGGGTTTCTGCGCAGCGCATCCTGGGAAATGGAGCGTAGCGGGCTGGAGCGTGAGATACTTCAAGCGGCACTGCGCTGGCGCGAACATCTGCTGGCGCTTGGCGCAAAGATCATCGGCAACGAAATCTGGCTGGCAGGTGACGCGCATGGCATCAACCTGCACGGCAAGGCCGATGCGATCCTTGAGTTGCCTGACGGTGCACTGCTTGTCGTCGATCACAAGAAAAGCAGCACATCGGCCCGCCGCAGGCGCATGGAGGCCGGGTGGGATCTGCAAGCAGGGCTATACCGTGACATGCTCGCCCGTCCTTTTCGGAGGGACGGCGACGGGATGGACCCTCTGATCGGCCGAAAGGTGGGGATTGCTTATCACCTGATGAATGATGGTGGGCTCTTGACCTCCGGGTTTGTACCTGCAGAAGGATCGCCCGCCCGCGACATGGGCGACACGGTCAATGATGCGGCTGTTGCAATGCTTGCTGAACGGCTGGCGCAGCTAGGGGCCGGCCGGGTGGTGCTGAATACCTCAGCCGATGAGGGCTTTTTCAAGAAAGAAGCAGGGTTCACGCCCTATGCGCTGACCGATGGCTCGACCCTGGTTACCGCGTTCATCCGCCAGATCGAGGAGGTATGACCATGGACGGAGCAGATTCAGACCGAGGTGTCGCGTTGCCCTTAATTCTGAGACGCGGCGCGTTTGACGACAATTTTTGCCCTTAATTGCGAGATTCGGCTTTCGTCGGGCCTGTGCTTCTTGCGCGCCTTTGCGCAATATGATCAACCGCAACAAGCAGACGTGGCTCTTTCTCGAAGGCGCGCAATAGAGCAACCCTTGCATAGTCGTCGATGCCGGAGCTTGAGATGGCCGCTTTGACCAGCGGACGTGATCGGGCGGCATCAATGGCAGCAAGGCCGAACAGCCTCACTTCTGGTTTGTGGCTCTGAAGAGCGTATGCCGGATCTCCGCGGAAGGCCTTTAATGATATGGCAAAGGTGACCGCGCGCATTGCGCGCCGAAGTTGCCTGAGACTGCGTAATCGCGCGGCGTATTCAAGCCGCGCTGCGCCGTGGCGCGCACGATTTATCAGCTTTTCGGGCATCTGTTCACCACCGTCCTTGCCAAGGGTCTGCACAAGTCTCGTCCCGCAAACTTGGCAGTCAAATGCCCAGGCCCGCCTCCAATGCCTGAGCGAAAGACCCTCTCTGGCGCATTGCATGCAATGCTGGAATGGCATCTGAGCCGTCAGCGAGGCTTCTCGTGGCGTCATTGCCGGAAAGGTCAAAGATCGAACAACATCTGGGTTAACCCGTGCGGCGTTGGCAATCTTCGCCGCCGCAGCCGCGTCGACGTTGAAGTCCAAGGCGGTGCCATGCGCGGTATCGATTCTGAGATGAGCCAGTAGTTCCGCATCATCACAGTAGTTGGCCGCCGCCAGCCGAGACAACCAACCTGACAACAACTCGTCTGGCAGCGGCGCGACAGTCTTGGGCAGCGGGTGCGGCTTCACACCCGGGACTTCTGGAGCCGCCGATGGGGGTTCGCATGGCGCGACCAAACCGGCGTCCATTTTGCGATTGCGTCATCGGTGATGCATTCCTCGCCTGTGATAATGGCGTCGATGGAAAGATCCTTGACCAGAGCGAAGATGCGCGAGGTCACCCCACCGGTCAGTGCCAAGACCTGCTTGAGAGATTTGACCTTCAGGTTGGACTTCTTTTCCAGTGGCATGGCAGCAATAAGGGTCTGGATCATGTCCGAGAACTCGGCATCGTCGCGCCAGTTTGGCAGATGATGTTCGTCCAGCCGTCGGGCAAGCTGGATATCACCACGGATGGCGTCGACGGCCTCGCTGACCCCAAGACAGACCAGTGACACCTCGAGCTCATTGCTGAGATAACGAAGAACATTGAGAAAGCGTCGCTGTTCGCGGTGGGTCCCGGCCAAGAGGTTGTGGACCTCGTCGATCATGATCATCCGCAGGCCAAGGTCGCGCAAAAGCGCAACAACACGGACTTCGAGGGAGGCCACATTTTGAGCGCGCGCGCCCAGTGCCGTGGCCGGTGCCCCGACGGACGCCAGGATGTGCAGATAGAACCGCCGTTCGTCGGGAGCTGGCGGTGCTTGTAACAGCAAGAGCGGCGTTCGCGTAATTCCCGATGCTGGGTCATATTCCGGTGCATATCTGCGCGACAGGTTGCGGGCGATCATCGTCTTTCCGATCCCGGATGCGCCATGCACAAGAAGGCCAGGCATACGGGTTTGCCTTGGCGCTTCGATCATACACTGCAAACGGTCCAGAACTTGTTCGGCCCGCGGAAAGCCGATCCAGATATCCGATTGAATGAGGGCGATCCGACCGTCTTCCTCTGTTGTCCCTGCCCTCAATTCACCATCTCTCCACTTTGAACAATGGGCGCGATGTATCACCCGTGTCGATCGGGCGCAGCCCTTCGGTTTTCGAGACAGCCGAGTTGGTGCCCTCCAATGTCCCTTTTCTTTCACGGGATCGGCGTTCGGCCTTCGTTAGGCCCCGGCTTTCAAACTCGATCTGGCGTTGCTGTCGGATCAGCTCAGCCAAGACCAACTCATTGGACCCGGATTTGCCAAGGGCACGGGCCTTCCTCATGGCTTCGCGATATTCCCAGAGCGGCACGGGCGGAATTTCCAAGTTTCTGTAACGCGCCTCAACATATCGGCCATCGTCCAATTCGACCCAGATCATTGAGATATCGCGAGGGTCGTAGCGAACGACCACCTTCCCATCGCCGCGCCCAATGTGGCCTGCAAGAGCATCCGACCAGTACCGTATCTGGAACAGATGGATGCCGTCACGCCTGACCTTACGCAGTTCGCTCGGCAAGAAGCTCACCCGAAAAGCTTCCATCTCGAAGGGGATGTCGCCCATCATTTCCGCTGAGAGTGCCTCCCATTTGGCGACGGGCGTACAGCCAAGACTTGAATGAATGCTGTTGTTGTAGCGGCAGATTTCCAGAGCAAACCAGCGATCGAAGTCGCTTAAGGTCATCGTGGCCATGCCCTCGGCGTCATAGTCGCCCTTGGCCACGACCGAGGATTGCGTTGTTCCAGGCAACAGGTGCACGGCCCCCATCATCGTGCCGATCAATCGTTCGATGTGCCCTCCGAAATGAGGACTGCCTGGCGGCCGATAGACCAGATCGATCCCCCATTCCGCACATGCCGACCGAAAGGCTTGCGACCGGAAATCGCGCCCGTTATCGACGTGGATCCTATGCGGTTTACCCTGCGCGGGCCAAGGAACATTGCACACCAATTCCGCCAGAAGTTCCGCCTTGGGGGCCACAGCCTGTGTCAGGCAAAGCGCCACCGACAGACGCGAAGGTGCCTCGAGAGAGGTGTAATATCCGGTCACCATCCGCGTTGCGACGTCGATCGCCAGCGTGACCCAAGGCCGCCCAATTGGTTGGCGTTCAAAACTGTCGACGAGAATGATGTCCGCAGGCGTATGGTCGATTTGCACGACCTCCAGTGGCTGGTTTGCCTTGTTGTCGCCTACGACCGGCGCAAACTTCTGGCGGGCCGCCTTTGCGCCTTCGCGTGCCTTGGCAATTTCGCGGGCATCTATTGCATCCAGCCTGCGCTGAACCGTCCGACGTGTCGGCGGTTGCAAGCCCTGCTGCCAGCACGCGCTGCGAATTTCTGTCACGACGCGCGACAGGCTTGGACGTTCCCGCCTTAAGAAATAACGGCGAAGATGTTCTTCAATCACCGCTTCCACCTTGCCGGATATCAAGGTTGTACCAGTCGGGCGGCCCCGTTTCCGCGGTACCAGAGCGCTGGTGCGCCCACCCTCTTCGGCCAGACGCTTTATCCAGCGCCAGACAGTCGCCCTGCTGACACCAAGCTCCCAAACAGCATCATTGATGCCACTTTCCAGACTGCCAGTTCCTTTGAGATATGCATGAACAAGCGGACGCAGAACGGCCGCCCTGCGCGCCTCCTCAGCACCAGCGGCAACGGAGTCTTCGCGATCATCATCCATCAATATTTGCCATACGAAGCTGCGAACCCTGTCTCAGGTTTAAGGGCAAAAATATCGGAATTAAAGGCAAAATCTCATATTTAAGGGCAAAGCACAGCCGTTGATTTCGTTGGATTTTTCATCCCACAATTAAGGGCTACGCGACAGCCCCGGGGGAAGGGGAAATCGAATGGACAGCTGTCTTCCGTGCCTTGGCTGCTTGCGAAAGCGACCCGCACCTCGTGCTGGAACTGCGTGATAATGCGGACATTCCGAAGGGATTTCGCGCGCTGAGTGATCTTGGTGTGGTGATTTGACAGCTTGTTGCATGGGTCGCGGATTTTGGCGAAGACGCCGGTTCTGATATCCTCAAGGTAGCGCCCTATGCCGCATATATTCAACGCTGGTCGACGCGATAAGTTTTCCAAGGCGAAATACACGGTGACGAATTGGTCGGATTTCAACGAGGCTCTGCGCCGTCGCGGAGACGTTACGATCTGGCTTGAGGCCGGGGCTGCCGGGCGATGGTCAGCGCCGAAGCGAAAGGGTCGCGGTGGTCAGCCAAAATATTCGGACTTCGCGATTGAGACGTGTCTGACGCGGGGGCTGATCTTTCACCAGCCGTTGCATCAGACCCAAGAGTTCGTCCGGTCGCTACTTGGACTGATGGGCGTGGAGTTGCCGGTTCCAGACTTCTCGACCTTATCGCGGCGGGCGATTGACCTCTCGGTCGTGGACGAAAGGCCACAATCCAGTGGCCCCACCACGCTGATCGTGGATAGCACAGGCCTGAAGATCCATCGCGGTTCGGGCTGGCAGGACGAAAAGCATGGCACGTGAAAGACCCGCAAATCCTGGCGTCAACTGCACATCGGGTATGACCCGGACAGCGGTGAGATCGTCGCCTCACTGTTGACCACAGACCAGATCGGCGACGAAACCGCCTTGCCCGACCTCATCGTGGGGATCGCAAGCTAGGTGACCCGCGTTCTGGCGGACGCCGCTTATGATGGCACCGTAGTTTCCGATTGCTTGACCCAAAAGTTCTGACCCGATGTCGAGATCACCATCCCGCCACTAATTACCGCTGTTCCCGGCCTACGCGATGGGCGCAACGCTCACATAGAGCATATCGCCGAGCATGGCCGAATGGCAGGGTAGTCAGCAACGGGATACAATCGCAGAGCCCTCGTCGAAGCCCAGATCGGGCGCCACAAAGACCCTCAACCGCATGACCCGCCTCGGTCATGCGGTCTTCAAACGTGCCGCATAGTCGTTCGGGGAAAGGGGCGCCTGCACCCATATTTTGACCCATGCAACAAGCTGGCATGAAAGAAAACTGAACCGTTGAGGTGATGGCTCATTGTTCGAGCAAATCACCTTGGCATCTGCTTAAATCACCGGAACTTCGCACGGAGCATATTGCTGAGTATATCCACAACGGTCACACAGGCGAGGATGACCAGCAAAACCGCTGACACCTGTGGGTAGTCCAGAAGGCGGAGCGAGCCGACGAGCTCAGTGCCGATACCGCCTGCACCAACCATACCCATGACGGTCGAGGCTCGAAAATTATATTCCCAGCGATACATGCTCACATCTGCGAATTGCGGAAAGACTTGAGGCAGGACGCCATGCAGGATGACTTGCATTGACGTGGCTCCTGACGCCTCGGTCGCTTCAATCGGTGCAGGATGCGCGTGCTCGATGGCCTCCGCAAAGAATTTTCCGACCATTCCAACCGAATGGAGGCCAAGGGCCAAAACACCAGGCAACATGCCAAACCCTACAGCTGCAACGAAAATTATACCCATGATCAATTCTGGGATCGAGCGAAGCGTATTCAGGACGACCCGCGAGACTTGGTAGATAACCTTGTTGGGCGATGTGTTCCGTGCGGCCAAGAAGCCCAGTGGCAAAGAGAGAGCGACCGCCAGCGCCGTGCCGGCGATAGACATAGCCAGCGTCTCGACAAGGGGTCCTACCCAGTCGCGCCAACGGCCGAAATCCGGCGGGAACATCTCAGTGCCGAGGATACCGATAGCCGGCAAGCCGCTGGTCAACCGGCTCCGATCTAGCATCCCGGTCATCCATAGCGATACAATGACGATCGCGGCGACTACGGCGATTTGAAGGAGCAGCTTTCGCCGCCCCTTGCTGTCCTCGGCCAGCACATCTTCAGCGTTGGTCAGCGCAGGCTGGGCAGTCAAGAGGCGGGTCATGGCGGTCTCCTAGTTCGGGCATTCTCAGTCGGCTTGCAGGTTCTTGCGGATGTCACGGATGATGTCGTAGTCGGCATCCGTGATTGCTGCGAACCCGTCGGCCTTGAACGGCGTCAGGACTGCATCGCCCGCGTCGGTCCCTGGCTCCAGCGTCAGGAAGGCGTCCTTGATTGAGTCTTCAAGCGCCTCGGTCATGTCGGTGCGCATAACCCAAGGATATTGTGGGATATCGGCGGAGTAACCGATGACAATCAGCTTCGATGCATCAACCGACCCCTTGGCCAGCAGGCTCTCGTAGATCGGACGGCTCAGACCGCCGACAGCGGCATTGCCCAGCTCGACGTTGCGCGCCACCGCGTCGTGCGCGCCCGTGAAGTTCTGGGTATAGTCATCGCCCTCCGTCACGCCTTCGAGCATCATCGTGTATTTCGGCGCGAAGTGGCTCGAGGTGGATGCCTGATCGCCAAAAGCCACATCGATGCCCGACCCTTCGATATCGTCGATCGAGTCGATACCGCTTTCGACATTGGCAATGAGGACAGACTGGTAGGTGGTGCTTCCATCCGTCACGCGCGCGGCGAACGGCTCGATGTCCAGATCGCCATCCGCCATCTTGGCCTTGGCGATGGTGTAGGAGGCCGGCCCAAAATACGCGACATCCACGCGGCCAAAGCGCATCGCCTCGATCATCGAAGAGTAATCGGTCGTGACGATCAGTTCGATATCCTTGCCGAGCTTCTCTTCAAGATACGCGGCCAGCGGCTTGTTATCCTGGATCACGGTCGAGGCGTTTTCATCAGGAAGCAGCGCGACGCGCAAAGTGTCCGGATCATAATCGCCTGCTGCGAATGCGGCTGTTGAGGCCAGCAGCATGGCGGTGAGAGTTGCGATATTCTTCATGGCAGTCTCCAAGAGTTGAAAGATCAGTTGGTCGTATCGGCCGGCGCGCCGTAGATGCGCGACAGCGCGGCGTTATCCAGTGCCGAGGGCGGTCCGTCAAAAACGATGTCACCATCACAGAGGCCGATGATGCGATCGGCATAGGCCTTGGCAAAATCGAGTTGGTGAAGGCTGACAATGACGGGAATTCGGTCTTCGCGGCATACGTCGCGGAGGATTTTCATCACCCGGTCCGAAGATGCTGGATCGAGCGATGCGATAGGCTCGTCCGCGAGGATCAGCTTTGGCTCCTGCGTGAGCGCGCGCGCAATGCCGACGCGCTGCTGCTGGCCACCCGAAAGGCTGTCACAGCGTGTCAGCGCCTTGTCAAAGAGGCCCACGCGGCTGAGAGATTCCAGCGCAAGGTGTTTCTCGGCGCGCGAAAAGCCTGCCAAACTGCTCCAGACAGAATGGCGACCGAGACGCGCCATGAGGACATTGCGCAGAGTGCTCAGGCGGCCGATCAGTTGGTGCTGCTGAAAGATCATGGCGGTGTCGCGCCGATGAAACCGGATATCGCGGCGCGACTTCAACTGCTGGCCCGCCGATGTCACGATATGTCCTGCGCTTGGCTGGGTCAGCAGGTTGAGAGTGCGAAGAAGCGTAGACTTACCGGCGCCCGACGGACCAAGAAGGACGGTCACTTCCCCGTCCATGAATTGGCAGGTGGTCTTATTGAGTGCGCGTGTGCCGTTCGGGTACACGACTTCGACATCGTCGACGCTCAGAATATCACGTCCCATAATACTCATTGACCCATCCATCGCACCGATTCTCCTTCTGTTAGTTCTTTGATACGCAATATATATGACAGTTTTATTACATATTGCGATATATGTTCCTTGCTGTTAGTGATTGGAAAATCGCAGCTAAGGATGTTGGATAATGGTCAAAATTGTAGTGCCCAACTGGATCGAAGATGAGACGCTGGCACGCCTTTCAGCGCACGGGGATGTCGTGACCAGCGAGGGGCGCGATCCACTCGCCGACGACGAATTGCGTGCGGCTTGCGCGGATGCATCGGCGTTGATGGCCTTCATGACCGAGTGCGTCGACCGCCCATTTCTGGACGCCTGCCCCAAATTGAAGATTATTGCCGGCGCATTGAAAGGCTTCGATAATCTTGATCAGCGGGCCTGCACAGATGCCAGGGTGCTGTTGACCTATGTTCCGAACCTTTTGACCGAGCCGACGGCCGAGTTGGCCATTGGCCTCAGCATTGCGCTCGCACGGAACATGCGTGCGGGAGACGCGCATCTACGGTCAGGAACGTTCGCCGGGTGGCGGCCCAATTTTTATGGTGGCAGCCTGCAAGGCGCGACCGTGGGCATCATCGGCGGCGGTGCAGTGGGCCGCGAGACAATGCGGCTCCTTTCGGGTTTTCGAGGCCGGCGCATCTACTTCGACGAAAATCGCCTCGACCCCACGACGGAAAAAGCTCTCGATGCGCAGTACGCTCCGCTCGATGATCTCACCCGCCTGTCTGACTTCATCATCCTTGCGCTGCCATTGACGGACCAGACCAAGCACATCGTGAATGTATCTTTTCTAGCAGCGATGAAACAAGGGGCTTATCTGGTCAATCCCGCGCGCGGATCGTTGGTGGATGAGGCCGCCGTCGTGGAGGCGCTGAACACAGGCCGCCTTGCCGGCTATGCCGCGGACACGTTCGAGATGGAGGATTGGCATCGCCCGGATCGGCCAAGGCAAGTTCATCCAGCGCTCCTCGCCTGTGACCAAACGGTTCTGACACCGCATATCGGATCGGCAGTCAGCGAGGTGCGCCGCCAGATTGCAGCCGAGGCCGCCGATGAGATCATCGCCTTTCTTTCTGGCAAGCGGCCGCGCCACGCCGTCAATCCCGAGGTGCTCGAGACGTGAACCCGACTGTTCTCAAAAGCTTCGTCGCGCTGGCCGAACTCGGCAGCTTCCAGACTGCCGCCGTCCGGATCGGCATCGCGCAGCCTACCCTGTCGCAACATATCAAGAAATTGGAGGAGGACTTAGGCGCGCCCTTGATCCAGCGCAGCCATAGCGGCAGCCGCCTGACCGACGCCGGGCTGCGACTCCTGCCACATGCACAGCAGATTCTTACATCCACTCAAAGGGCACAGGCCGCCGTTTTATCCGAGTCGCTCAAGATCGGGTGCAGCGGCAACATCGCATCATACTTCATGCCGGATGCGCTGGCATCCTTTCTCAAACAGACATCATCGCAGATGCGATGGGAGGTCATCTCAGCCCCAAACCCTCGCGTTGCGCAGATGTTGCTGGCCGAAGAGATCGACATCGCCGCGATGGAGTGGCCAATTTCCCACCCCGCCGTAACGGTGGCTCCTTGGCTCAGCGATGAAATGATCGTCATCCTGCCAAGCGATCATCCACTTGCCACGCGCGAAGAGATCAGCTTTGCCGAACTCAAGACGCTCAAGATGCTGGGCGGCGAGCGCGGCAGCGGGACCGGCACCCTTCTGACAGAAGCACTAGGGCCCCAAGCAGAAGATGTCGACACCATCGGCAATGTGGGCTCGACCGAGGCAGTTAAGCGCAGCGTGGCCGCCGGTCTGGGCGCGTCCATCGTGCTGGAGACGGCGGTGCGAGGCGAAATTGCTTCGGGCTCGCTGGCACGAGCAAGGCTCGAAGGAATGCCTTTGAGAAAGCAGTTTTTCATCGCGCAAATCACATCAAGCGCCGAGACCGGCCCAGCGGCCCGGCTTTTCAAGTTTCTACTTGAGTCCGACTGACGACCCTACCCGGATAGATTGGATCGACGCGCTAGTCACAGAGGGGGTTCCGTCGCAAAGTTCAGTGTGGCCAAGAAAGACGCTTCCTCGGTTGCGCGTCACGCGGCAAGACTGGCATAGATCTCGAAGGGGCAACCACTTCCCAACTCTCCTTTCCTGATCATGTGTGCCGTTTCTATACCGTCCAAAGTTGCAGTTGCTGATCTGAATGACTTGAAGCCCAACATCGGCCTGATCCGCCGTTTTACGCCTCGGTGATCCTGCTCAACGATGTTGTTATCCGGCATGAATGATCTCGGCACCCCAATCGGAGGTTTATAATACCTCGATGTGGGTTAGAATTGACCCACCGGGATTGGGGTGTTGGGAGCACGAATGGCGGGCAGGCCGAAGTATCTCATGAGCTGAGAGCTCGAGTTGTTATCTGGCCGCCCCTTCGACTTGCCCGGTTGCGCTGCGAGCGCGGATCCGTAGTTGTCGTGTGGCCCGCTGGCTCCCTTGTTTTTGAACATTGAAAGGAGCCAATCATGAAGATCATTGCCCTCGATGTGCATCGTACCTTCGCACAAGTGGCGATCCTGGAGAACGGCAAGATCAGGGATGCCGGTCGCCTGGAGCTTGAGCGCGAGCATATCCTGAAATTTGCAAAGCGGCTAAATGTGGAGGACGAGATCGTTCTGGAAGCGACGGTCAACACAAAAGCCATCGTGCGACTGCTAAACCGAGGATCAACCCCGCAGTCGAGAACATCATCGCGGTGACCCTGCGGGAGATGTGGTTGCGCCCGGAGCAGCCGGACCTTGCACCGATCGTTGAAGAGATCCGCACCCGCTGCGCAGAGGAAGGGCACACTCCGCCCGCCTATGTCACTGTCGCCCGGCGCATTCCCATCCTGTTCACCCCGGAAGAAATTGCCCGCCGCCGCCTGTCGGATAGTAAACACCTGCACCGGCTGAAGCCGCGACCGGGCTACATCCGGGCTAACCACGCGCTCGACGTTGTCCAGATCGATCACACGCCGGCAGACATCCAGTTTGTCGAGGTTATTGATGACCACGGTGTCTTAGTCGGGCGGCCATACCTGACCATCGCTGCCGATGTGGCGACGAGCGCGATCATCGGCTTCTGCCTGACCCTCGAGCGGCCGTCGCGACTGTCTGTGGCACTTTGTCTGGCGCACGCGATGTGCTGCAAGATTGACTGGCTGGCAGAACGCAGTATCGATCATGCTTGGCCGATGCACGGTCGCCCAAAGCAGATCGTCGTCGATTCCGCCAAGGAATTCCAAAGCAGCACCTTCAGCAGAGGATGCGCGGACTATGGCATTTCCATTCGCATGCGGAACAAGGGCACCGTGCATCGGGGCGGAGTCGTCGAACGCCTGCTGGGGAAAGTGAACACGGCGCTGCGGGCTTTGCCGGGCAAGACGGGGCGTTCCATCGCGGATCGGGGCGACTATGCCTCGGAAGCGCGGGCACGGCTCAGCTTCGCGGATCTTGAACGCTGCATCGCGCTCGCGATCATCGACCACAACCTGAGCCAGAATGCGCGCAAGCTGACCGTTCCGGAGAAGGAGTGGGAAGATCGGTTCCAGCCGAAAGACCAGCCGATCGATGCACCTGTCGATGTGCTGCTGAATTTCCTGCCGCGCAAGACGCGAAAAATTTCACCTCAAGGCATCACTCTCTTCGCCATCGACTATTTCGAGCCCTGGCTGGGCCCGCTGGTCGCGCGTCGTGACCGGCTGGAGCCGCTGGATCTGTGCTATGATCCTCGCGACATCAGCCATGTCTACGTCAAGGATCCGGATACCCATGCCTGGCGGCCGGTCAGGCGACGGGACGGACTGGCCGAGCCGATCACGCTCTGGCAGCACCAGGCGGATCGACAGAGGCGGCGCGAAATCCAGCGGCGCCCTGTGCAGGAGGCATCAGCGATCCGACGCGAAATCGCCGCAACTGTTGCCGCCGCCAAAACCCCCAAAAGCCGTTTGAAGGAGATGACCCGCGCCCGGCATGCCACCGAGGCAAAGAAGCCTTATGCCGACTTCGCTGCGCCTTCCGCCTCGGCCCAGGCAAAGCTCGACCCGGATCGTCCGCGGCGCGTCTTCCCGGTCGAGGATTGGTAAGGTGCCGGACCACCTCATGTCCGCCACCGTCCCACTCTTGCAGGCCGATGACGCAGTGCGGATCGCCCATGTGCGCGCGCCGCGCTGGATCAGCCATCCGGCGGCCGGCGCGGCGCATGACGCGATGCGACTGCTGCTCGAGCGACCGCGATCCCTGCGCCCACGCGGTTTGCTGCTTGCCGGTCCCTACCACAACGGCAAGACCATGATCGCCGAACGCTTCGCCGTCGAACATCTGCGTGCCGCCGACCAACAAAAGGTGTGGGTGATCCAGACCCGGGAAGGTGCAGGGCTGTCGCATTTCTATGCCAGCATCCTGTCCGGATTGCGCGCACCACAAGCCGCTGGCTGGCGCAGCCTGTCCCGCGCCGGCGATCAGGTCGATCATCTTCTCGAGCGCCTGAAGCCGCGCCTTTTGATATTCGACGAGTTCCACAGCGCGTTGCGCGGGCGGCGCCAGGATGTGAAGGCCATTGTCGCGTTGCCCTTTAATCTGAGACGCGACGCGTTTGGCGACAATTTTTGCCCTTAATTGTGAGATACGGCTGTCATGGGGCCCCTGTTTCTCGCGCACCTTTGCGCGATGTGATCAACCGCGGCAAGCAATCGAGGCTCCTTCTCGAAGGCGCGCAAGAGAGCAACCCTTGCATAGTCGTCGATGCTTTTGCTGACGATGGCTGCCTTAGCCAAGGGATGAGATCGAGCGGCGGCGATTGCGGCGAGGCAGAACAGCCTAACTTCCGATCTGGGGTTCTGGACAGCGAACGACGGATCCCCGCGGAAGGTTTTGAGTGACATGGCAAAGGTGACTGCGCGCATTGCGCGCCGAAGTTGCTTGGGGCCGCGCGAGCGCGCGGCGCACTCAAGCATCTCTGCCCCGCGGCGCGCTCGGTATATCAGTTTTCCAGATATTTGTTCCTCACGGAGTTTGCCAAGGGTCTGCACAAGTCTCGTCCCGCAAACTTGGCAGTCAAATGCCCAGGCCCGCCTCCAATGCCTGAGCGAAAGACCCTCTCTGGCGCATTGCATGCAATGCTGGAATGGCATCTGAGCCGTCAGCGAGGCTTCTCGTGGCGTCATTGCCGGAAAGGTCAAAGATCGAACAACATCTGGGTTAACCCGTGCGGCGTTGGCAATCTTCGCCGCCGCAGCCGCGTCGACGTTGAAGTCCAAGGCGGTGCCATGCGCGGTATCGATTCTGAGATGAGCCAGTAGTTCCGCATCATCACAGTAGTTGGCCGCCGCCAGCCGAGACAACCAACCTGACAACAACTCGTCTGGCAGCGGCGCGACAGTCTTGGGCAGCGGGTGCGGCTTCACACCCGGGACTTCTGGAGCCGCCGATGGGGGTTCGCATGGCGCGACCAAACCGGCGTCCATTTTGCGATTGCGTCATCGGTGATGCATTCCTCGCCTGTGATAATGGCGTCGATGGAAAGATCCTTGACCAGAGCGAAGATGCGCGAGGTCACCCCACCGGTCAGTGCCAAGACCTGCTTGAGAGATTTGACCTTCAGGTTGGACTTCTTTTCCAGTGGCATGGCAGCAATAAGGGTCTGGATCATGTCCGAGAACTCGGCATCGTCGCGCCAGTTTGGCAGATGATGTTCGTCCAGCCGTCGGGCAAGCTGGATATCACCGCGAATAGCATCGACGGCCTCGCTGACCCCAAGGCAGACCAGTGACACCTCGAGTTCATTGCTGAGATACCGCAGGACATTGAGAAATCGGCGCTGTTCGCGGTGGGTCCCGGCCAAGAGATTGTGGACCTCGTCGATCATGATCATCCGCAGGCCAAGGTCGCGTAAGAGCGCGATGACACGGACTTCGAGGGAAGCCACATTTTGAGCGCGGGCGCTAAGAGCCGTCGCCGGGGCGCCGACGGCGGCCAGGATGTGCAGGTAAAACCGCCGTTCATCAGGTGCGGGCGGCGCTTGCAACAGCAGAAGCGGTGTGCGGGTGATGCCCGACGCCGGATCGTATTCTGGTGCGTACTTGCGCGACAGGTTTCGGGCAATCATCGTCTTTCCGATCCCGGAGGCGCCATGCACAAGAAGCCCAGGCATACGGGTTTGTCGTGGCGCTTCGATCATGCCCTGCAAGCGGTCCAACACCTGTTCCGCCCGAGGAAAGCCGATCCAGATATCCGATTGAATGAGGGCGATCCGGCCGTCTTCTTCAGTTGTCCCTGCCCTCAATTCACCATCTCTCCACCTTGAACAATGGGCGCGATGTATCACCCGTATCGATCGGGCGCAGCCCTTCGGTTGTCGAGACGGCCGAGTTCGTGCCCTTCAATGTCCCTTTTCTTTCACGGGTTCTGCGTTCGGCCTTCGTCAGGCCCCGGCTTTCAGCTTCGATCTGGCGTTGCTGTCGGATCAGCTCAGCCAGCACCAGCTCATTAGACCCGGACTTGCCAAGGGCACGGGCCTTCCTCATCGCTTCGCGATATTCCCAGAGCGAGACGGGCGGAATTTCCAGGTTTCTGTACCGCGCCTCAACATACCGGCCATCGTCCAGTTCGACCCAGATCATTGAGATATCGCGAGGATCGTAGCGAACGACCACCTTTCCATCCCCGCGCCCAATGTGGCCTGCAAGGGCATCGGACCAGTACCTTATCTGGAACAGATGGATGCCGTCACGCCTGATCTTGCGCAGTTCACTCGGCAGGAAGCTCACCTGAAAGGCTTCCATCTCGAAGGGGATGTCGCCTGTCATTTGCTCTGAGAGCGCCTCCCATTTGGCAACGGGCGTGCAGCCAAGACTTGAATGAATGCTGTTGTTGTAACGGCAGATTTCCAGAGCAAACCAGCGATCGAATTCGCTCAACGTCATCGTGGCCTTGCTTTCGGCGTCATAGTCGCCCTTTGCCGCGATCGAGGATTGCGTTGTTCCCGGCAACAGGTGAACGGCCCCCATCATGGTGCCGATCAACCGTTCGATGTGACCACCGAAGTGAGGACTTGCTGGCGGTCGATAGACCAGATCGATCCCCCAATCCGCACAGGCCGACCGAAAGGCGCGCGACCGGAAATCGCGACCGTTATCGACGTGGATGCTGTGCGGTTTGCCCTGTGCCGGCCAAGGAACATCGCACGCCAATTCCGCAAGAAGTTCCTCCTTGAGGGCCACCGCCTGTGTCAGGCAAAGCGCCACTGACAGACGCGAAGGTGCCTCGAGAGAGGTGTAATATCCGGTCACCATCCGCGTTGCGACGTCGATCGCCAGCGTGACCCAAGGCCGCCCAATTGGTTTGCGTTCAAAGCCGTCGACAAGAATGATGTCCGCCGGTGTATGATCAATTTGGACGATCTCCAGTGGCATACTGGCCTTGTTCTCACCTGTGACCGGCGCAAATTTCTGGCGGGCCGCCTTTGCGCCCTCTCGTGCCTTCGCAACTTCGCGGGCATCCATCGCATCCAGACGACGCTGAACCGTTCGCCGTGTCGGCGGTTGCAAGCCCTCCTGCCAGCAAGCGCTGCGGATTTCTGTCACGACGCGCGACAAGCTCGAACGCTCCCGGCGCAAGAAATAGCGGCGAAGGTGCTCCTCGATTACCGCTTCGACTTTGCTGGATATTAACATCGTCCCGGTCGGGCGGCCCCGTTTCCGCGGAGCCAGAGCGCTGGTGCGCCCACCCTCTTCCGCCAACCGTTTTATCCAACGCCAGACCGTCGCCCTGCTGACACCAAGCTCCCAAACGGCGTCATTGATGCCACGTTCCAGGCTGCCAGTCCCATTGAGATATGCCTGAACAAGAGGGCGCAGCACCGCGGCCCTGCGCGCCTCTTCAGCACCAACAGCAACGCAGTCTTCGCCATCACCATCCATCGATATTTGCCGCAAATGTCTGTGAACCCTGTCTCAGGTTTAAGGGCAAAAATATCAGAATTAAAGGCAAAATCTCATATTTAAGGGCAAAGCTCAGCCGTTGATTTCGTTGGATTTCCCATCTCACAATTAAGGGCTACGCGACAGGAGTCCAGCATACATACGATATTATACTATCGCAACACCAAGTATAAAGACGCATAATGAAGTTTATGTTAAATTTCGAAGAATTCAGCGCGTAGGGACTTATTATGCAGCCTAAAGTCGACATCAAACTGCATCGGATTGTTTCATCCGAGCAGACAAATGTTGCTGACTACATTTAGATCGTTCCGTTCCTCCATTAATCGTGAAGCATCTGATGTGATGTCAATTTCCAGGCCAGAGTCCTTTTCTTGCAGAATCGCTGGCTACCCGTCACGCGCCCACGCAATTGCGGACTCGGTATCGCTGGATTCGAACCACTGCATCTCGGAGCCCGTCAATAGGTTGACCACCCGTGCGCCCCATTCCATCCATCTGCGTTCTCCGACAACCGCTATGCGACCGAAATCGTTCGCGTGGGCGGTGTCGACCTTCAGATCTTCTAGCATCGCCGAAGGCTCTTCGTAGCCCTCGAAACTTGTAAGGTCGAGAACCAGACCCGGATTATCGGTTGTTCCAAGACGCTCATGAAGCAGCGCGTGCATTTACTTGAATTCTGTCTCCGTCAACTTGCCTTCGCAGACGAGCCCGATGACATCATCACGCTCGGTCAGCGTTTCCTTGAACATTGGTCTTCTCCTTTTCACTTGCGTTGCCGTGACCGTAGAGATCGGCGTTCTGATGAGCGCGATCCTCGTGCTCGAATTCGAGGCTGGAATGGCTGATGCCGAATTCTTCCTTCAGCCGCTCCTTGATCGCGCTCTTGATCTCTTCGATCTTCGACCATCCCTCGGCTGCCACGACGACATGACAGTCGAGCGCAGCCTCGTGCTCTTGCATTTGCCAGAGATGGACGTGGTGGACGTCGGCGACGCCTTCGACTTTCCGCATCGCTTCGACGACGGCCTCGTTGTCGATGTCCGGCGGGCTCCCGAGCATCAGGGTTCGGATTGGGCCGCCTATTTCAGTGAAAGACAGATACAGGATGTAGGTCGCGATGCCGATGGTGATGGCAGGATCGACCCAACGCATGTCGTAAAGGATGATCAGCGACCCAGCGACGATAACCGCGACCGAAGCAAGCGCATCCGAAAGGTTGTGGAGAAAAAGCGCACGGATGTTCACGCTCCCCTTCTGCATCGAATAGGTCAGCATTGCGGTCAGCGTGTCGACCACAAGCGCGATTCCACCGAGAATGACGACGGTCCACCCCATGACTTCGGGTGGATCAATCATGCGCATGCCACCTTCGTAGATCAGATAGAAGCCGATCACGATGAGGGTGGTGTAGTTGATCAGGGCCGCGACGATTTCGACCCGGCCATAGCCGAAGGTCATGCGCTCATCGGCCGGGCGGCGCGCGATCTTGCGTGCGGCAAAGGCAATGACAAGCGAGGCCATATCGGAAAAGTTGTGCAGCGCATCGGCGATCAGTGCCAGGCTGCCCGACAATATGCCCCCGACGATTTGCGCAACGGTAAGAAGCCCGTTCGCCCAGATCGCGATGGCAACCCGCCGATCGCCAGAATCCGGATCGATATGCGCGTGCCCGTGGTCATGTGGCATTGGCAGGCTCCTCATGCGCGTGTGTCGCGCGTCGGTCAGTCTTGAGGCGGTCGCTGCGGAAACCACGAACGCGCGCATTCATCCAGTGGCGTATGATATGACGGTAAAGGGCACCACGCAGCCATCCAAAGGATTGCTCATGGGAAAAATAGAAGGCGTCCGGCGTATCAAACACGCCGAAATCCTGCACGATGCCGGTTTTCTGAATGTAGGTATCTTCTCCGTTCCAGGCGACGGGAGGCGCGCCAAGGCAATCCGTGCCCGCGCCATAACCGCAGAGACTTTCTGTGTCCGAGAATGACGTTTGCAGGACATCGAGGAAAGCGTCATCCAGGATGAAGCCTTCAAGGTTGATCCAGGCACCTTGAAATTCGATCTCGACCCATGAGTGGAGAATTTCCTGCGGAGCAAGCGGATACACCAGCTCAGGGACAACACCGCGCTGCAAGCCTTTGTGGATCGTAAACCCATGCAACCGGCAACGAATGCCGACACCACGCAGCAGCGCCATCAAGAGCGTGCTTTTGGTATTGCACTGCCCATAGCCGTCGGAAAGCACTTCGGATGCGGGGATGTCGTCAGCTCGATTGTATCCGAACGCGATTTCATTCCGAACGAAATCATAGGCAGCTCCGATCCGATCGTATTCGGATAAGCCGCGCCAGCTGCGGTTCTCAATTAGACGCGCAAGAGGCGCGGCATCAAAATCCAGTAGTTTGGTGGGTACAAGTAGGGGGTCGATCATCTGCAACGGGTCGCTCCTCGAATCGTCTTGGAACAAGACTAATTGCTATAGTCACTATAGCTTCAATCCTTTCTTTCAGAAAGAATCTCCCGCAACTATTTGTCCGTGTGAACCGCTTTGTGGTGTTCGCCGTGTGCGTCGCGCAGGATGTCGATACCGCCCCAGGCCGCGATCCCGGCGACGATCACACCGACGACAAGGTCCGGCCAGTTGGTTCCTAGCCAAGCGACGAGGCCACCGGCCACGACGATCCCGAGGTTCGCGGCGAAATCGTTGTAACTGAAGGTGTTGGCCGCGCGGATATTGACGTTTGGATTTTTGAGCTTAGCGAGCAGCCAAACGCAGACTGCGTTGATAGCCGCCGCGATCAGGGCCATTGCAATCATGATCGTCCCGAGCGGATCTGACCCACCGATGTAGCGGCGCCACGCATCGTAGAGGATGCCTGCAGCGAACAGGATCAGCAGCCCGCCGGAAACGTTCGCCGCCCCGCGTTTCCATTTGGCGGATCGGGACAAAGCGAAAAGGCTGATCGCGTAGACGAAGCTGTCGGAGAGGTTATCGAGCCCGTTGGCGATCAGGGCACTTGAGTCGCCGAAGGCGCCTGTTGCGAAAAAAGCCACGGCCAAACCGATATTGAGCGCCAGAACGATCCAAAGCGTCCGTCTCTCCATTGAATCTTGTCTAGCGGCCATTTTGTGGTTCCAGCTTGTGTTGTACGACACATTAACTTCTGCGGCAGATCTGCGTTCCAGCCGGAATGTTGGCTGAATTCCTTCAGGCCCCGATTTCCTCGTGTTCGGTCAAGCATTCCGAATGGTCCCGCAACACCTCAAGCACCTTGCAATCTCCCGTCCGCCCGCCGCTGCATTCGTGAACCATGCGTTTCAGTTCCGTGCGCAGCGCCTTCAGGCGGGCCATGCGCTGCTCCACCTGTTTGAGCTGGCGACGCGCGATGGCATCAGCCTCATCACAGGGCCGGTTGGGATGGTCGCTGAGGTCGAGCAGCTCGCGGATCGCATCGAGCGAGAAACCGAGTTGTCGCGAATGGCGGATGAAGGACAGCCGGTCGAGCTGTGCATTGTCGTAGCGCCTCTGCCCGCCTTCGGTCCTGCCAGGTTCGGGCATGAGCCCAATCTGTTCGTAGTACCGGATGGTCTGCACCTTCGTGCCAGTCTTCTTTGACAGAGTACCGATCGTGAGCATTTTCGCCTCCATGAAAAAGATACAGTTTGTGTAGGTTTTGCCGTCGGAATAAACAAGTGTCGGTTTCACAGACGCGTGAGTTCAAGCTATACCATGATTTCGTGCTTGAACCTCTAGCGGCTAGAGGATGTATCCGCACTTGCAATAAGAATCAAAAACAGGCGAACAGGATTGTCCCTTACATCGGCACAGAAGTTTCTTTGGGTTTTGGCAGGCGTGGCAGCGCTTGCCTTCGTATGGCTCTTGCTATGGTCCGATTATCGTGCCGATAGCGCCCGAACTGACGCCGAGCCGCCTTTTTTCGCTGAGTTCGAACTGACGGACCACCAGGGTATGGTTCAAACCGAGGAGGACTTTGCGGGGCGCTGGATGCTGGTTTTTTTCGGCTTTACCAACTGCCCCGACGTCTGCCCGACGACCCTATCTGAGGTCGCGGCGGTGATGGACGGTCTGGGCGACGATGCCGCCAAGGTCCAGCCGATTTTCATCACCATCGACCCCGAACGGGACACGCCCGCCGCACTCGCCGAATACGTCCCGCTGTTCGATGCGGGCATCATCGGTCTGACCGGCACGCCGGAACAGATCGCCGCCACATCCGAGACGTTTCCGATCTTCTTTGAACGCGTCGAAGAGGCTGCGGCGCCGGATGGTTACACGATGGGCCACACGTCGCATTTGTTCCTCTTCGATCCCGACGCGGGCTTCGCCGACTCGTGGCCCTACGGCACCTCCGCCGAAGAGATACTCGCCGATCTGGAAGAGAGGTTCTGACCGACATGAACCGTATGTCCGGAGAAACAGCCCTCGGGCTGGCGTGGATCATCGCGCTCGTCGCCTCGCTTGCCGTGCTTTTTGTCGGCGAGGTGCTGGGGCAGACGCCCTGTGTGCTGTGCTGGTTCCAGCGCGCCTTCATGTTCCCCTTGGCCATTGTCCTCGGGCTCGGCCTTTGGTGGCGGGACGGCCGCGTGGGGCGCTACGGCATCGCATTGGCGCTTGGCGGCGGCGCAATCGCCCTCTGGCACATGGGGCTGTACGTCGGTCTTGTTCCCGAACGCGTCCAGCCCTGCACGGCCACCGGCCCCTCTTGCACCGATGACAACCAACTGGTCTTCGGCATCCCTATCCCGCTGATGGCGCTCGCCGCCTTCGCGCTGATCGGGGCGCTGTCGGCCCTTTCATTGAAGGACACACGAACATGAATCGACGCGGCCTGATCCTGTCCGTTCTTGCCCTCGGCGCCGCCGGTTTCGGCGGAGCCACCTGGTTTGCAATCCGCCCCGGCCCAGTGGCCGAAGCGGAGCCCGTTGCTCCGGAACTTGCGGAGGCGATGATCCGCCCCTACTCGCCCATCCTCGGGCCTGCGGATGCGCCCGTCACGATCGTCGAATTCTTCGATCCGGCCTGCGAGGCCTGTCGCGCCTTTCATCCCATCGTGAAGGACATCATGGCCGAGCATGGGGAAGCTGTCCGCGTCGTGATCCGCTACACGCCCTTCCACGGCGCGGCATCCGAGGAAGCCATCCGCGTGCTCGAAGCGGCGCGCATGCAGGACGTTTACGTGCCGGTGCTCGAGGCCGTTCTGCGGGAACAGCCGAGATGGGCGTCGCACGGTGCCCCGGCGCCTGGCCTGATCCTTCAGATCGCCGCCACGGCCGGACTCGATGCCGAAGCCGCGCGCACGCAAATGCTGGCACCCGGTGTCGTGGCGATCCTTAACCAGGATCGTGCTGACGTCGAGGCCGTGGGAATTCGCCAGACGCCCACATTCTTTGTGAACGGCAAGCCGCTCGATCCATTCGGGGAGGCAGAGTTGCGTCGTCTGGTGGCCGCCGAAGTCGCTGCCGCGCAAAGCTGAATGGAAAGGGCAGGATCAGAACGATGAAAAAGTATATTTTGACTGGCACACTGGCCGCGCTTTTGACCCTTGGAGGGCTCTCGGTGCCCGCGCTGGCCGGACCCGAGGATGTTGTCGTCGAGAACGCGTGGTCCCGCGCCTCCATCGGGATGAACCGTCCCGGGGCCGCTTACATGACGATCCGCAACACTGGCGACGAGCCGGTGACGCTGATCGGCCTTACAACACCGCTCGCGATGATGCCCGAAATCCACGAGACGAAGACCAATGCCGAAGGTGTGAGCTCCATGAGCCCGGCGGGGGAGATCGCGATCGCCCCGGGCGAGAGCGTCGCGCTCGAACCGGGGGGCCTGCACGCAATGCTGATGCGGCTACAAGAACCGATGACGGAAGGGGACACCTTTCCGCTGACCCTGCTTTTCGACGACGGAGGCGAAGTGACGGTCAAGGTGCCGATCCTCGGAATCGCCGCGCGGGGGCCAGAGGACTGATGCGGCGACGGGCGGTCCTGGGGTACGGCGCGGCTGGTGTCGGGGCGGTCGCCCTGATGCTCTTCGTCGGTTGGTGGCAGGTCGATGGACCCGGTGGACCCGAACCTGTCGGGCAGCGGCCTGTGGCCCTGACCGAGATGGATTTCCGTCTGACGGATCATGAGGGCAACGCGGTCGGGCCGGAAACCCTGATCGGTCGCCCGACGATGGCGTTCTTCGGCTTCACCTACTGTCCCGATGTCTGCCCGACCACGCTTTCTGACATTTCGGGATGGCTCGACGATCTGGGAGACGAGGCCGACGAGATGAACGTGGTTTTCATCACGGTCGATCCCGAGCGCGACACTGTCGAAACGATGGCCGAATATGTCGGCTACTTCCATCCGGCGATCCGCGGCTGGACGGGACCGGAAGAGCAGATAGCGCGCGTCGCGGACGGCTTCCGCGCCACCTACGAGCGAGTACCGGCGGAGAGCGGCGATTACACGATGAACCACACCGCGAGCGTCTTCCTGTTCGCAGCCTCTGGGCGATTCGTCACCATGATCGACTATCACGAGCCCAAAGAATTCGCGGTGCCGAAGATCCGCCGCGCGCTGGAAGAAGAAATGGAGGGGGCGACATGAGGCTCAGAACTTTGGCGGCTTGTGTCGCAATTGCGGGGACGGTTTCGGGAGCGGCTATCGCCATCTCTGATTCCATGTCGAAAGAACCCGTGCCGCCGGAACTTGCCCAGGCAGGTAGCTGGATGCCCCAAGGTCCTGAAGCCCCCCAGAACGTTGACATCCCCGTGACGCTGCCCGCGGCGGCATGGGCAGACGATGCACCCGACCTCAGCCCGCTGCCCCTTCTGCAGGCCGCGTTTGCCGACAGGCCGGTGCAAGCGATCGAGCCACCCCTGTCGACGTGGTCGCGCGACATTGCTCCGGGCGAAACGCTCGATTTCTTGCTGTCAGAGGCCGGTCTTGCGGCACCTGACAGAGCCGAAGTTGCCCTCGCGCTTGGTGCGGAATACGATCTGCGACGGCTGCGGCCGGGGCACTCGGTCACTGTCGCTTCGACCGTGGACGGCAGCCCCCGCACCGTCTCACTCGCCGTCGAGGACGGGGTTCGGATCGAGGTGGTTTTCGGCGAGCAGATGTCCACGCAGGTCGTGGCTCCGGATCCGGAAATCGTAACCCTTGCCGGCGAAGCCATGATCGACAGCTCGATCTTCGCGGCACTCGACGAAGCCGGCATACCCGCCCGTTTTTCCGTGGACCTTGCGCAGATGCTGGGTGGGACCGTGGATTTCCGCCGCGAGATGGCCGGTGGCGAAACACTAAGGCTTCTCTGGCGTGAGGCGCGGGTCGGAGAGGACAGGATCGGACAGCCCGAACTCGCCTTCGCCGCACTGGAGATCGGCGGTTCGCTTTACGAGATCGTATGGCCGGACGACGGCAGCGGTCAGGCGACGATCTACGTCGATGGCGAGGTGCTGCGCGTCTTCGCACAGCCGGTAGAGGGTGCGCGCCTCAGCTCGGTGTTCGGACGCCGCACGCATCCGGTCTTTGGCAACGTCCGGATGCACACCGGCGTCGATTTTGCAGCGGCACGTGGGACACCGGTTCAAGCGACGGCACCGGGGCGGGTCAATTTCATCGGCTGGCGCGGCGGATATGGTCGCGTGGTCGAAATCTTGCACGGCTCCGACACCATGACGCGCTACGCGCATCTGAGCGCCGTGCCGGAAGACTTGGCACAAGGCCAACGCGTTGCGGCGGGAGACGTGATCGGCCGCGTCGGCGCGACTGGCACGGCGACAGGTCCGAACCTGCACTATGAGGTGCTCGTGGATGGGCGCCCGACTGACCCCCTCTCTGACGACCGGCTCGCCGAAGCGGCCGAGAGCGATGCGGATGATACCGCCGCGCTCTCGCGTCTGGCCGAGGCGCGGGCGCTTCTGAATGAAAACCTCGGCAGCGAGATTGCCAAAACGACAACCGAAAGGCTCTGACCCATGAAACGCATGACACAAGTTCTTGCCATCACGCTCGCCCTGTTCCCAGCGGCCCAGGCCCTCGCAGAGGCAACGGCGATCGACGTCCGCAAGACCAACGGATGCGGCTGCTGCCTCTCGTGGATGAAACATCTCGAAGAGAACGGGTTTGTGCCGACCGGCCAGGACATGTTCGGCGGGCTTCTCGTGCGCTTCAAGCTAGACAACGGCGTGCCGCAGCGCATGGTCTCCTGCCACACCGCGCTCATTGACGGCTACGTGATCGAGGGCCATGTACCGGCCGCTGACATCCGCCGCCTTCTCGAGGAGCGCCCGGACGCCGTCGGCCTCGCTGTTCCGGGGATGCCCTATGGCTCGCCCGGCATGGGGCCAGAAGACGACCGCGAGGCCTATGATGTCTTCCTCATCCGCAAGGACGGGTCGACGGAAGTCTTTTCGAGCTACGCCGAAGGATAATCTGGCCCGCCCATGGAAAATCTGTCTCCGATAATGCTCGGCTTTCTCGGAAGTCTTGCCGCCGGATCGCTCACAGCAGTCGGAGCAGTTCCCGTGCTGTTCGGGCGCATCCCGTCTCGGGCCACACGCGATCTGTCGCTCGGCTTCGCTGCCGGTGTGATGCTCGCCGCTTCTTTCTTTTCGCTGATCATCCCGGCATTGGATGCGGCGGAGCCGATGTTCGAAAACGGCGCGATGCCTGCGGCCATCGTATGCGTTTCGATTCTTCTGGGCATGGGGGCTGTCGCCCTGATGAACGAAAAGCTGCCGCACGAGCACTTCAAGACGGGACGCGAAGGGCCCGAAGCGGCGTCTTTGCGGCGGGTCTGGCTGTTCATCATCGCAATCACGATCCACAACTTCCCCGAAGGCCTTGCGGTTGGGGTCGGCTTCGGATCCGGAGGTATGGAGGGCGGTCTGCCGCTCGCCATCGGCATCGGGCTTCAGAATGCGCCCGAAGGATTGGCCGTCGCTGTATCTCTGCTGGGCGAGGGATATCCGAAGCTGCGCGCCTGGGGCATCGCGGCGCTGACGGGCATGATCGAGCCGATTGGCGGTTTGCTCGGGGCCGGCATCATCACACTGTCGGAACCGCTGCTTCCATGGGGTCTGGCCTTTGCCGCGGGCGCAATGCTCTACGTCATTAGCCACGAAATCATCCCCGAAACCCATCGCAGCGGCCATCAGAACAGGGCGACGCTCGGTCTCGCAGTCGGGCTCGTTCTGATGCTGTTCCTTGATGTCTGGTTGGGATGAGGCAATGTCACTAAACAAGGTATCTCCGATGATCGGCGTCTTCGCAGCACTTGCTGCGTTCGCGATCGATCAGATCACCAAAGCCATTGTCGTTGCGAATGCCGTCACTTTAAGCGCCGGAATTCCCGTGTTTCCGGGATTCAACCTCGTCTTTTATCGTAATGACGGCGTGACTTTCGGGATGTTGGGCGGCGCGCCGTGGTGGAGCCTCATCGCTTTCGCTCTTGCCATCTGTGTTTGGCTGGGGGTTATGCTGTTTCGCGCCGACAATGCGGTGGAAACGCTTGCCTACGGTGCGATCATTGGCGGAGCCCTGGGCAATGTCATCGATCGTGTGCGGTATCGGGCTGTAACAGACTTTCTCGATTTCTACATTGGCACAACACATTGGCCTGCCTTCAACTTGGCCGATGTATTTGTCGTCAGTGGCGTGGGGCTCTTGCTCGCCGCGCCATGGATCAGCGCGCGGCGTTCGATCAAGTCGTGAAGCCGGAAATTCTGAACCGCATCGCTCTGCGCCACCGTTTGCTTTCGCGGATGACGCTTGGTTTCGCCGCCGGGGCGATGACCGTTCTGACTTTCCCGCCTCTTTCGATTCTCCTGCTCGTTCCCGTTGCCTATTCCGCGTTGTTTGTCGGGCTTCGCGATCTCTCCTTCGGGCGCGCTTTCCTCGTCGGCTGGGCGTTTGGTCTCGGCCAGTTCGGTTTCGGGATTTGGTGGATCGCGGAAAGTTTCTACGTCGAGGCCGAGCGGTTTGGGACGATGGCGATTCCGGCGGTCGCGGGATTGTCCGCAGGTCTCGCGATTTTCCCAGCCATTGCCGCTGCGCTTTTTGCCGAAATCGCGCGGCGCGGAGCCATGGGCAGTCTCTTGGCCTGCCTCCTGTTCGCGACCTCCTGGACCGTGGCCGAGTGGTTGCGTGGTCACGTTCTGACAGGGTTTCCCTGGAACCTGGCCGGTTACGCACTTGTAGACTACGCCGCCCTTCGCCAGACCGCCGCCTGGGTCGGAAGCTATGGGCTAAGCTTTCTCACCGTGTTCGTCGCGGTACTCCCTGGCGCGGCTGCTATGGCGTCCGGGCGGCAACGATTGACCATCTCGCTCATGGCGCTGGCCGGAATCGCGACGATGTGGGCTGTCGGCACGCTGCGCCTCCAGTCGGATGCACAACAGCCACCCGGTGTCGACCTGCGCATCGTCCAGGGCAACATTCCACAAGAGGAGAAATGGGCTCCCGAGAACCGCGAGGCGACCTTCGCGCGCTATCTTGAGCTTTCAACCCGGCCCGGCGATTTCGACGTGCTTCTCTGGCCGGAAACCGCCTTTCCGGGTTTCCTCGATGAGGATACGGAGGCACGGGCCCGCATTGCCGCAGCGCTACCAGACGGCAGAGTGCTGCTTACCGGTGTGCCGGACCGTGTACCGAGCGAGGATGGCACCCGATATTTCAACACGGTCCAGGCATTTGACGAGACCGGCGAGATCCTGACCGGATACGCGAAACACCATCTCGTGCCCTTCGGCGAATATGTGCCATTCCGCGGCTGGTTGCCCATCGAGCGGCTCACGGCGGGTCTGGGCGATTTTACGCCCGGACCGGGCCCGAGAACGCTTGCGCTTCCGGGTGTGCCGCTGGTCGCCGTGGCGATCTGCTATGAGATCATCTTCCCAGGGCATGTGGTCGACGACCTGTTCCGGCCGGACTGGATTTTCAACGCGACAAACGATGCCTGGTTTGGCACCAGCATCGGACCCGAGCAGCATCTGGCTTCCGCACGTATGCGCGCCGTAGAGGAAGGCCTTCCAGTCATCCGAGCCGCGAATACGGGCATCTCTGCGGTCATCGACGCGAGCGGAGAGATCGTTGCGCGGCTCGATACCGGCGAAACGGGCATCATCGACGCTAGCCTGCCCTCCGCGCGACCGCCGACACTCTACGCGAGCTTCGGGGACTGGATGCTGTTGGCGCTCATCTTGGCTTCGTGGAGCTGGGCAATGGCGCCAATGCGACGGCTCACTACCGCCGCATGAGAAAGACCGTCATGCAAAGATGTGGATAGGTGTCCCGTCCTTCACCATTGCATAGATGTCCTCGATCTCCCGATCCGTGACCGCGATGCAGCCAGCTGTCCAGTCGCGGACATTTGTCGGGTCGATGCCGGGGCGTGGGCCACCATGGATGAAGATGTCGCCGCCGGGGGAAAGGCCCTGCGCTTCGGCAAAGGCGATGTCGGCCTCGTTCGGATAAGAGATGCCAATCGAAAGATGGTAGGTGCTGTTGGGGTTTCGCCTGTCGATTGTGTAAACTCCTTCCGGAGTCCGGCCATCCCCCTCGAATTGTTTGTGACCCTCAGGAGCGAAACCCAGCCCGACCGGATAGGTTTGCAAGACGCGATCGGCTCCGTCGAGAACAAGCAAGCGCTGTCCCTTGTAAAGCCGAACACGGGTGACTTCGGGTCCGTCATAGCTGCGGAACTTGCTGGCACACCCGGACAGAAACGCTACCAGCCCGCCCAACAGGACGGCGCGGCGGGGAAATCGGATGGTTTTCACTGCTCGATGCCTCTTTCGTGAGGTCTGTTATGGACATTACGTTACCTTGCAAATGCTGCGTGATCAATGTCCGTGGGCAAGCGCGGCCTTTGCCATCTGTGGGCCAACCTGCTCACCGCCGGACGGCGGCGCCTTGGCCTCTTGGCTGTTCAGCAGGCGCAGGGCATTGGCCACCACCAGCAATGACACTCCTACGTCGGCTGCAATCGCGCCCCACATCGATGCCAGTCCGAACGCGGTAGCGACAACGAAAACGCCCTTGGTCGCCAAGGAAATACCGATGTTCTGATGAATGATCGACATTGTCCGGCGCGAATGACCGATCAGCCAAGGCACCTTGCCGAGATCGTCGGTCATCAGGGCTATATCCGCCGTCTCGATTGCCGCGTCCGAACCAACGGCACCCATTGCGATGGCGTAATGCGCGCGCGCCATGGCCGGGGCGTCGTTGACCCCGTCGCCGATCATGGCCACCATGTCATGCGTTTCGACCAGTTCTTCGATGGCAGTCACCTTGTCTTCGGGCAGAAGCTCGGCACGGACCTCGTCGATGCCGACCTCGGCTGCAACAGCGCGCGCTGTCCGCTCGTTATCACCGGTCAGCATGACGATGGTCTTCACACCCTGCGCGTGAAGCTGCGCCACGATGCCTTTGGCATCCGGGCGGATACGGTCGCGCAATTCCAAGATGCCGGTGACACCGGTGTCGTCGCCCACGGCAACAAGGGTGCTGCCAGCCCCTTCGATGCGGTCGCGCAAATCCTTCGGAATGGCGTCGCCGAAACCCTTCTCCTCGGCAAACCGGTCCGACCCCAGCCAGATCGACCGGCCGTCTGTGCGTCCTTCAAGTCCCCTGCCCGGAACGGTTCGGGTATCTTCCGCGGCGGATACCTTGATGCCGTCGGCTTCTGCCCGCGCAAGAATGGCGCGCGCCAAGGGATGCGAGGAACGTGCCTCCAGCCCAGCGGCGAGGGTCATCAGATCTTGCGCCGATGCTTTGCCCAGCGGATGCACCGCCGCCACCTCGGGCTCGCCCATGGTGATCGTGCCGGTCTTGTCCATGGCCAGTGCAGTGGTCTTGCCCGGTGCCTCAACATATGCACCGCCCTTGATCAGCACCCCGGCCCGCGCTGAGGCGGTGAGTGCAGCGACGATGGAGACCGGTGTCGAGATGACCAGAGCGCATGGGCAAGCGATCACCAGCAGCACGAGTGCATTGTAGAACCAATAATCCCAGGCCCCCCCGAAAATGAGCGGCGGCAGCAGGGCAATTGCAATGGCGAGAGCCATGACGATAGGCGTATAGATGCGGGCGAATTTCGCCACCCACTGCTCCACCGGCGCGCGGCGGGCATGGGCGTCGCCGACCATGCGGATAATCTTGGCCAACACGGTGTCCGAGGCGGCCTTCGTGGCGCGCACCGTCAGTGTGCCTTCGCCGTTGATCGTACCGGCATAGACTTCGTCGCCCCGTTCCTTTGGGACCAGCGCACTCTCTCCGGTGATCGGCGCCTGATCGACGGCCCCTGCCCCATCGACAACCTCACCATCCAATGGGATGCGGTCTCCGCCGCGCACGATGAAACGTGCGTTGATAGCAACCGCAGAAGCCGGAACGTCCGCTTCCGAGCCGTCATCATGAAGAACTCTTGCCGTCGGCGGCGCGAGGTCGAGCAGAGCTGAAACCGCATTCCTCGCACGCCCGACGCTCCAGCTTTCGAGGTAGAGCGAGAGCGAAAAGAAGAACGCGACTGTCGCCGCCTCGAAAAATTCGCCAAGCCCGATGGCACCGGCCACGGCGACCACCATGAGCAGGTTCATGTCGGGCGACAGCCGCCGAGCGGACGACCATGCCTTGGGTGCCACGAGCCAGACACCGAACAGGATCGCAACCGCGAACAGCCCTGCCTCGACCAGTGGCATCGGCGCTTCGCCGTGACCCGCGAAGAGGCCGAGCGCCCCGCCCATGCCGGTCTCGATGATGTGCCACAGAAATCCCGCGGCCCAGAAGCCTCCACTGAGCGCCGTAAACAGCCGCTGTCTTGCAAGATGGGCCGCCTGGTCGACCGACGCGTTCTCGGCATCCCAAGGCTTGGCGGTCATGCCGGTGCTTGCGACCAGTTCTGCAATTTCGCCGTCCGATAAACTCTTGGCGCTGTCGAGAATAGTCATCCGCCCATTGATCACGTCGAACGCGAGATGCTCGGCCCCGCCGATCTTCGGGCCGACCACCTTGTTCAGGATTGCTACCTCCTCGGCGCAATCGAGGCCGGACACCTGAAAACTGCGCCCGCCCGCTGGCGCGGGGGTCGCCGGAACGATGTCGCCGCACGTTCCGGCGCTCCCGCAGCAGCTGCCGCCGCTTGTCTGGGCATCTTCGGCGTGATCGTGGTCGTGACGATGGGTGTCGGGCGGCATGAATGGACCTCTGGATTCGGGTGCTTTACCATGACATAGCCCCTACAGTAGCTAGAGCTTCAAGAGCAAAATACGGTGGTATTTCAGTTTGTTTTATTGCTAGAGGATGCGGCGACCGGCTCCATCACGCCTTGAGGCATGAAAAGCCGATGCAAAGAAAAACAGACACGAAAGGAAGCTTGATGCGGGTTTTGATGCTGAAGCAAAAAATAATTGTTGCAGTGGCGCTGTCTCTTACGGCCGGGTGCGCAATCCAGCCGACTGGACCGGGCGACTCGGCAGACCGGCGGGGCAAAGTTCCCGAAGCCGTGATTGCAATGGCTGCCCCGGATCAGGATGTTGCAACCGCGCGCTTGGTGCCCGAGGACGGGTGCTACTGGTACAAACACAGCGGCCCCGTAGAAACAACCTTGCTGCCGCTGCGCACGGCGAACGGCAATCGTATCTGCACCCCTCGCGAAACTTAATTGCGTTTGCCGTCCGCTGCTTGGCTTAGCTGCGGGCAGTCACGCTGTCCTCCGCCGAGTAAAGATAGGCGGTAGAGCCGGTCTCGACGTTCGGGTAAAGATCATTGATATGAGCCATGACCATCCGTACGCAGCCCGAACTTGCGCGGCCACCGATACTCCGTGGGCTCGGAGTGCCATGGATGCGCAAAAGGGTATCGCGATCCCCGACGTAGAGATACAGCGCCCTCGATCCAAGCGCGTTTTCCGGTCCCGGTTCCATGCCATCGGCAATGTCAGCATAAAGTTCGGGGTCGCGATTGATCATGCTCTGTGTCGGTTGCCAGTGCGGCCACCTGACCTTGCGCTTGATGGTATAGACACCCGGCTCGTAGAGGTTCCCCCGCGCGATGGCCACGCCGTAGCGCATCGCGGTTCCACCCTCTTCAATGTGGTAAAGATATCGTGCGACCGCGTCGACATGGATATCTCCCGGCACGAGACCGGCCTTCGCGACCACACGTTGCGGTAGGAACCGCGGGTGCAATCCCCATGGGTTGGAAGTCTCGGCAACATAACCCTGAGGCGTCACCTGTGCGTCCCATTCAGCCTTCTGAGCCTCGGTGGGCCAAGTGTCGGCAAAAGCCATACCGGGACCGGTCACCGAAAAAAGCGCCGTTGTTGTCTGAATGAAGTGTCGTCTTGTCAGCATTTCGTACCCTTTCGGTTCTCACCGGCGATTGATGGCAAGAACGGTATGTGTTCTCCTTGAACAGATAGGACTTCTAGTGGCTAGAGGTTCAAGGGCAAATTTTCGTAAGTAGACATGCGATCCTTGCAGTTTCCAGTTTGCTAGGGAGGAGAAAACTGCTCGCACAATACCTGGTCCGAAGTTGCGCAGCGACAATTCGTTAAGTCGCAGATTGTCTGGAAATTTAGGCACAGCGGCTTCGATATCGCGACCATGAGATCGGGAACGTCACGGCACAGGGAACTTGCGCCACTCGCAAATGCTACGATGCCATCTCTGGCTCCGGCTCTCATTCCGTTATTTCGCCCCGTTACAACCTTCACCCACTGGAGCTTCAAGCGATCAATTGTCACAAAAACGTGAGACGAATGGCTAACGAACGCTTTGGGCTGGAAAAGCCTTGTCGCATTCGAACGGAAAGTGGCTTAAACGATCATCTGGGGCGGCACTAAAGCGTGCCAGGTCAAGCCGGTGTCAGCCTCGACAAATGACCTATATTAGGTCAGCTTTCCACATGCGATACCTCCCGTTCCCCGTCACCTCGCGGATCAAACCGCTTGCCTCCATCCATGCGAGATTGCGCTGAACGGCGGCGCGGCTGGCTCCGGTCATGGCCTCAGCCATCGGGGCGGAGACCAAGGGCCATTCCGTGAAAACCTTTCGCAAGGCAACCGGCGTGCGGCCAGATAATTGCGCCATGACGTTTTCTGCCCGCCCGATCCACACTTCAATATCATCAAGTGTTCGCATCGCCGTTAGAATTGCGCTGTTCATCCCATCCAACCAGCGGGCCAAACGCTCGGGTGGCAAGCCCGAAACGCGCAGCCCCCCGGCCCCGGCCATAGCGAGCGGCGCGAAGATGGCACCGCTTCCATCGCTGGTCGCGATCCTAGACGCGGTGACGGCAGCTTCGATCTGGTCGCCGTGGCGTCCGAGGCCCGCCAAGCTCCACAGGTGATACCCCATGCACGCCCGCGTGATCGGGTGGAGACCCTTTGCGGCTGCCATGACGTCCAGCCACCCACCCGCGCGATCCTCGAAACGCTCAGCGCTGTCTTCAATGTTCTCGGGGTCGCGGCGATCCAGAAAAGCGGCCAGGTCAGCCATCGGTCCGGGACCGCCTGTCAAGCGCCGAACAGCCCATCCAACGCGTGCCAAGGCATTTGGGTCATCCTGTGCACCTGACAGCCGCATGGATACCCAGAGCGCCAGACGATCAGTACTCACCCGATCTCCTGCGACCCAGCTGAGGGCCGCTGCCTCGACAAGAGCGAGGCGATGCCGCCAGCCTTCCGGGCCGCGCAGCAGCCGGTCATCCAGAGCTCCCAGGCGTCCAGCCACCTTTGCTAGCCGCGCAGCGTGAACGCCTTCTGCCTTTGCCCAGTCTTCGATGACGGCAGTGTCCGGCGGTTCTGCACGCGGCCCGGGAGGCAAATCATCTGGTTCTTCTTCGAATGGTCCCGGCAGAAACCAGAGATCCTTTTCGTGAGCCTCTGCATCCTCCTCGGTAGTGATGAGGGGGTCGTCGTAACCATCAGTCAAAATAGAGGCTCTCGTATTCATATGTGCAAAATACTTATTTTTTGCACATTACCCAAGTGATTTTGTGGCGGTTGCCTACGCCCTTTATATAGCACGCTCGCGCGACTGCCGGCGGAACCTCTCAGATCGCGCTCAGCGCTAGGGAACCAAGGGTCTTAGGATGAACGCGACGAGAGAGCACCTACTTGCATTCGTTTACAAACGGTCGTTTATTGGCGATATATTAAATTGCAAACGGCCCAGTTTCATGCCCCTGATTGGCTATGCGCGCGTCTCCACCGAGGATCAGACCCCCCTGCCCCAGTCTGAAGCACTGCAGTCTGCGGGATGCACCGAGATCTTTGAAGAGCACGCCTCGGGCGGCAATCGCGCGCGGCCCGTGCTTGCACGTGTGCTGGAGCGGATTGGCAAGGGCGACACGCTGGTCGTCGTGCGGATCGACCGGCTTGCGCGGTCTTTGTCGCACCTACTTGAGGTGATCGAAAAACTGGAGGGCAAGGGGGCGTTCTTCCGCTCGCTCCAGGACCCGATCGACACTGCCTCGCCCCAGGGCAAGTTCACGTTGCAGGTTCTGGGCGCTGCGGCTGAGTTCGAACGCGCTCTGATCCGCGAGCGTACCAAAGCCGGACTTGCCTCGGCACGCTCAAAGGGCCGCGTCGGCGGCAACCCAGGTCTTCGCGCCAAGGACCCTGAAGCGCTGCGCAAGGTGCGGCTGGCGCGACAGGACGGCTACATGGAGCGCTTGAACGAAACTGCGCAGGATTGGGTGCCCCATGTGCGCCGTTTGCGCCCCGATCTGGCTTGGGAAGACGTCCTGCGGATCATCAATGGCCCCCTGCCCCATGATCGGCGCTGGACGCAAAGCCGCTTGCTTCGCGCCGTGAAGGCATACGTGGCGGACGGATTCCTGCCTGCTGAAGTGCTTGGACGCGCTGGACGTCGCGAAACCGACGATCGCCTGCCTGCGATTGTCGCCGCAATCAAAGGTGCTGACCCCGAGATCACCTTGCAGGCAATCTGCGACCGACTGGAATCCATGCGTGAGCGCACCCCTCGCGGTCGCACCAGCTGGCAGCCTTCCTCAGTCAGAATGCTGCTGGAGCGTGCTGAAAAGCTGGGGCTCCTCTGAGGATCACACTTGTGTTGGCCTAACCGATTTCCACTAAATCTAGAAAGTGCTTGCACGAATCTGGTTGGTCGGGCAATAGTCTCGAAAAATAACGCGCGGTCACATAAAAAACGCGCCCACGGATCGGGGTAGACATGAGCGAAGTAGAGCAGGATCTAGACATCGCCATCGGGCACTACGCGGAACTTCTCGCGTCGAACCTGCATGCTCAGCGCGCCGCACACTTCCCTCCGGATGCAAAGAAGGTGATGCGCACTTTGACTAGCGGCGAAGCTGCTGAGCTCCTTGGCGTCGACCATACCTATCTTCGGAAGCTTCATCGAGAAGGAAAGATCGTTGACGTTGAGACGACGGCTGGAAGTCATCGTCGCTATACGCTCGACGATATCTGGGAAATCCGGCAGACGCTTGAAGGAAACGCAAAAAAGTCTGGAACTTACGTGCCTGGGCGTCGCGACGGTGACGAGCTTCAAGTCGTTTCAGTGGTGAACTTCAAGGGCGGGTCCGGCAAAACGACGACGTCTGCTCACCTCGCTCAACGCTTGGCGCTTAAGGGGTACAGGGTTCTTGCGATCGATCTCGACCCTCAAGCATCCCTTTCAGCTCTTCATGGAATCCAGCCGGAACTCGACCTTATGGAGGGCGGAACCCTCTATGATGCAGTTCGCTATGACGATCCGGTTCCGATCGGCGAAGTGATCCGCAAGACCTACATCCGCGGCCTTGATCTCATCCCGGGCAACCTTGAACTCATGGAGTTCGAGCACGAGACGCCTGCTGCTATCCAGCGAGGAGGAGCGAAGGCGTTCTTTGCGAGAGTTCATGATGCTCTCGATAGTGTTGAAGCAAACTACGACGTTGTTGTGATCGACTGCCCGCCGCAGCTTGGTTTCTTGACGATGTCAGCACTTTCCGCGTCCTCGGGTGTACTCGTGACGGTTCACCCGCAGATGCTTGACCTCATGTCGATGTCCCAATTCCTGCGAATGACTGCGGATCTCCTGGGAGTGATCAGGGATGCAGGCGCAAATCTGCGCTTCGATTGGCTGCGCTTTTTGCCAACGCGATACAAAGTCGGCGACGCGCCACAAACCGAAGTCATCGCTTTCATTCGCGGGCTGTTCGGGAGGTCGGTCCTGACCAATCACATGGTTGAATCGACCGCAATTTCTGATGCCGGCTTGACCAAGCAAACGCTCTACGAAGCTGACAAGAAGGACTTCACGCGTCAGACGTTTGATCGTGCGATCGAATCCATGAACGCAGTGAACGATGAGATCGCTGAAATCATCCAGAACACATGGGGGCGGAATGGCAAGAAAGCCTAAACTTGGCCTGCCGCTGCAGACCCTTCGCAACGCTCCTGACGCTCTTGAAGGACGCCGACTGCGTGGCGGTGTATTTGAGATCGATCCGGCGCAGATTGTTACCGAAGGACGGTTGGATGACAGGCTTCAGATTGAAGTTGAGGGCCTGAAGAACTCTATCTCCAAGAACGGTCAGCGTGTGCCTGTCTTGGTCCGCCCACTGGAAGGCGATCGCTACAACCTGATCTATGGCCGCAGGCGCCTAGAAGCATGTCGCGAACTCGGTATCAAAGTTCGAGCCATCGTCACGGAAGTTGAGGGTGATCAAGCGCTTCGAGATCAGCTTCTCGAGAACCAAGAGCGTCGTGATCTGAGCTTTATTGAACGCGCGCTTGTTGCAACGGCGCTTCTGGACGGTGACCATTTGGAAGGGGCTGAGCGCACCAATCGAGGTGTCGCCGAAGTCCTTAACCTCCACGAAGCTGGGGTTTCACAACTCTTGAGTGTCGTTCGGACAGTCGGCGAGGAACTCATCCAGGCAATTGGTGCAGCTCCTGGGATTGGTCGCCCAAGATGGGAAGAACTCAAAAAGGCCTTGGGTGCCTACGACGGTGATCGAGACCAACTGCAAGCCGCAGCTCATACAGCTAAGTCCGAAAGTTCCGGCTCGGTCGATGAGGTTTCTGATCGTGCGTTTCTCGCAGTTCTGGAAGCTGCGAAGAGCGCGGAGAGGAAAGCAAGTCCGTCTCGCAAGGGCGCGCCTGCTTTGGCGATCCCCGGTGTCGGAGCTGCGACAGTCAGGACCGGTCGCCAAGGCAAGCAGCTAAAACTCGATCTGACTACGGATGAACCTGAATTTGTCAGCTGGTTGGAGGGCAATGCCTCAAAGCTGATTACCGAGCTTCATGAGCGCTGGAAGCGTTCAGAAGACTGAGGAAGAGCAACCAACAAGAAGGAGGCACGATACAGGCAAAAAAGAAAAAGGCCCCGAGAAGCTAGCTTCACGAGACCTTTGTAAGGTTTCGCACCGGGATCAGCCCGCTACAAAATCTCAGTTTTCGCACTTCTGAATGTAGCGTTCTGGCCCCTACCCCGCAAGCGCAAAGCGATTCGCGGGCCGCAGAAATTTTGCCTTCGTGAATGTTTTCATGGAGTACACACCGATTTCGCCGTTTATGCGGCCGATCTCGCACGCCCATCTGCGCGTGATCGAGCGCCCCGAGGCATCTGTTCCGGGCAGACCCGTCAACAAGTGGGAACTCCTGCGCGAGCTCTCCAAGGCGCAAGCGGCCTTTGGCGTGTCAGAACGTGATTTGACTGTTTTGCAGGGGCTCCTCAGCTTCTTTCCAGACGATGCACTTGGCGGGAACGCCGAGATGGTAGTCTTCCCCTCGAACAAGGCGATCTGTGAGCGCCTGAATGGTATGCCCTGCTCCACGATGCGTCGTCACCTCGCGCGTCTTGTCGATGCTGGTTTGCTCCAGCGGCGTGATAGCCCCAATGGAAAGCGCTACGTCCGCAAGCACGGCGAAGAGCGCGTCGCCTTTGGCTTCGATCTTTCCCCGCTCTACTGCCAGTCCGAGGAGATAGCACGGGCCGCAGAGGCCGTACGTGAGGCTGAGGAGCGCGTCAGGCGTCTGAGAGAGGTTGTAAGCCTCATGCGGCGTGATCTCGCGGCTCTCGCGGAGTTCGGAGGCGAGATGCAGCCAGGCCTCGGCATCTGGGACCAGCTTCGTGACAAGGCTATCCTCACAGCGCGCGCGCTTCGCCGCAAGCTTTCAATTGAGGACCTCGTGGCCTATCGAGCCGATCTTGAAGCTCTCCTCGACCAGGCACGCAACATCATTGATGGCTCTGAAACAGAAGGAATGAACACCAATGATGCCCGATCTGAGCGCCACCATCAGAGTTCAAATATAGAATCTATAGATCTTGAACCTGCTTTAGAAAAAAGCGGGGCGGCGGCCGGCGTGCCAGATGTGGACAGGGATGAGCCCGTGGCTGACGTCGATGAACAGGACACAAGACACCTGCCAAAGATCCCGCTGCACCTGGTGATCGCGGCATGTCCCTCGCTCAATACCTTCTACCAAGGCGAAATCCGACATTGGCATCAGCTTTTTGACGCGGCATGCCATGTGCGGCCAGCTATGGGGATCAGTGCGTCTGCATGGGAAGAAGCTCAGCGGTTCATGGGTCCGGAGCAAGCGTCGATCGTCGTTGCTGCCATGCTGGAACGCTTTGAGGACATCAGATCGCCTGGTGGATACTTGCGAGCTCTAACTGCCAAAGCTGCGGCCGGTGAGTTTTCCTGTGGGCCGATGGTCATGGCATTGATTGGGCGACGATCTGCAGCTTAACAGCTGTTAAGGTTGAGAGACTGCGTACTGTTCCGCGACATCGGAACTGACGACTTAACAGCTGTTAAGGTCCTGTCTCGGGAGCGTCAGAATAAGAGAGGGAAAGGTTTGTTGGTTTGAGGGGTGACGGGAAGTGAGATCGGAAGAGTGGCTTCCGGCGCCCGTCGTGGAGAAGATTTGATGGCGAAATCTGCCCAGAAAGTCACCCTGTCCCCGTCCCGGGACATTCCCTTCGACAAGCTCGTGCTGAGCCAGTCCAACGTCCGGCGCATCAAGGCCGGCATCTCGGTCGAGGAACTGGCCGAAGACATCGCCCGCCGCGGATTGCTGCAGAGCCTGAGCGTTCGACCCGTTCTGGCGGATGACGGGTCCGAGACCGGCAAGTTCGAAATCCCCGCTGGCGGTCGGCGCTTCCAGGCCCTGTCTCTCCTGGTGAAGCAGAAACGCTTGGCCAAGACGACGCCCATTCCCTGCATCGTGCGAGATGCCACTTCCGCGATCCTCGCCGAAGACGATTCGCTCGCTGAGAACATGCAGCGTGCAGCCTTGCATCCGCTCGATCAGTTCCGCGCCTTCGTGGCGCTTCGGGATAAGGGTCAGGGCGATGAAGAGATCGCTGCCGCTTTCTTCGTCACGCCGCAGGTGGTCAAACAGCGCCTGAAACTCGCCGCCGTGGCCCCTGCCCTGCTCGATCTCTACGCCGAGGATCTGATGACGTTGGAGCAGCTGATGGCCTTCACGGTCAATCCGGATCACGAGCGTCAGGTTCAGGTCTGGGAGGCGATCAAGTCGTCCTGGAACAAGGAGCCTTATCAGATCAGACGCATGCTGACCGAAACCTCGGTGCGGGCCTCCGATCGTCGTGCCGTCTTTGTCGGCGTCGATGCCTATGAGGCTGCTGGCGGCACCATGTTGCACGACCTCTTCCAGGGCGATGACGGCGGCTGGCTGGAAGACCCGGCCCTGCTGGATCGTCTGGTTAGCGAGAAGCTTCAGGCTGAAGCCGAAGCGATCGCGACCGAGGGCTGGAAGTGGATCGAGGTCTCTCTCGACTTGCCCTATGGCTACAGCCACGGCTTCCGCCGGCTGAGCGGAGACCCGGCGCCGATGACAGATGACGAAGGCACGGCCCATGCCAAGCTGCTTGCCGAGTACCGGGCGCTCGAGGAGGAATACGAGGGCCAGGATGAATTCCCCGAAGAGATCGACGCGCGTCTTGGCGAGTTGGAAGTCGCGATGGAGAAGCTGGAGGCTAGGCCGCTGATCTTCGACGCGGAGGAGATCGTACGGGCAGGGGCTTTCGTGACGCTTGACCGCTATGGCGAGCTTTCCGTCTATCGGGGCTTTGTCCGGCCCGAGGATGAACCTCGGCAAGATGCCGACGTCCACAGCGGTGAACAGGCGGCAGACGGGCAGGGCGTTGAGCTTTCAGCGGGGCGCAGCGCGGACGGTGTCGGCCATGGCACGGTGATCACCTCTGCCGGTCAGGCGCTTGGCGGAATTATGCCCGACGACGAGGACGATGGTGCGTTGAAGCCCTTGCCTGAGCGGCTGATCATGGAGTTGACGGCGCACCGGACATTGGCACTGCGGGAAGCTGTCGGGCGCTCACCTGACGTCGCGTTGACACTGCTGCTCCTGAAGCTCGTCAATGACACCTTCCGGACGTCCAGTTCGGCCGGCAGCTGCCTCGAGGCCTCGGTGCGTCACGTCTATATGTCGGCGCAGGCGAGCGATCTGAAGGACAGCGTGGTAGCCAAGCTGGTTGACGATCGTCATGCGGAGTGGGAGGCCGACCTGCCGCTCGGCGACGATGCCGCTCTCTGGGATTACCTGGCTTCCCTCGATCAAGGGAGCCGGCTTTCGCTGCTCGCGCATTGCCTCAGCTTCGGGATCAACGCGCTCCATGAGAAGGTGAACCCCTATGGTGCCGGTATCTCCGCCAGCGGCTTGACCAAGCGGATGACCCAGTCCGACTTGGTTGCACAGGCGGTCGAACTCGACATGGTCGAGGCGGGTTGGGAGCCGACGGCCGATACCTACCTGAACCGCGTGCCCAAGGCACGGATACTCGAGGCTGTGCGCGAGGCGAAAGGGGAAGGGACGGCGCAACTCCTCGATCACCTGAAGAAGGGCGAGATGGCGACCGAAGCCGAGCGTCTGCTGAAAGGCAGCGGCTGGTTGCCGGAGGTTCTTCGCCGTCACGATCTGGCAGCACTCGATGGCGCGGAAGGGCAGGGGGCGCCTGAGCTCGTTTCCGACGCTGAGCAGGCCGAAGATGTCGACCTTCCCGCCTTCCTCGCCGCTGACCTGCCGGGTGATGATGCGTCGATGATGGCTGCGGAGTGATCCGCGCCATCCGAGGGCGGGGAAACCCGCCCTCAATCACATAAAACCAAATAATATCAACATGATGAATGCAAAGTGACGCATTCAGGATGAGGAATCATGTCTGCAACCACTATTCTCGATGACGCGCCCCTGGGCGCGCTCATTCGCTACACCGACAACAGTCCGAAACCGCCTGCGCGGTTCACCAAGAAGCTCGCGGCCTGGGAGCGCTCGAACGGCGTCGGCCGTCTCGTCAAGAAGGAGCCGCCGCGACCCTATCCAACCTGGACGGCGCCGGCTTCGTTCACGCTGCACGAGGGGAACTTCTCCTCGGACGGGGTCATTCTCGTGACGATCATGCGGACCCATTCGGCAGATAGCGCCTTGACCTTCGAGGTCGCTGAGGAACCACAGCCTGGGCAGGTGCGTGTCCTGCTGGATTTCGGCGGTTGCACGGAGCTGCTCCACCTGGCCGAGTCTGTCACGGCTGCCGAACTCTGGATCGCCAGAGAAGGCTATCGCAACGCGCGGCTGGAGATCGTCGGCAGCGAGGACGGCGACAGGGCAGGGGACGCGGATTTTGCCGCCTGAGCCGATGTAGAACCCAAGGGGCCCGCCAGAGCGCGGGCCTCTCACCCATCACGATCCTGTCCTGCGAGATCGCGGGGCACCATAGGATCCATTCCAACACGGAATGACGTATTCCTTGAAAAGCCTGCCCGGGAGGCTGGCACCGATGGCATCAGCGGGACACCCGGCTCCAGTCAGCGGTCGCACAATCCCCCGCTCGCCATTCCCTTCCTTGCCCCGAATCCCGTCTTCGAGATCAACCCGCGAGGGGTCGGACTACGGGCGAGCCCGTGCCGCCGGGTGGATTCGGCCCCGTTTCACTTTTTCGGGCCGAACGCACCCGGTGATGTCAGGCAGTCTTCGGGCCTGCGAGGTCCTGTCGCGCGGGGGATGGTCCTCCGCCTCCAAGACAGGAGCCAAACAGATGTCCCGCAAAGATGCTCACGCCTTCGCCGCCTCTCTCGCCGCCACGCTCATGGTCTCGATCGTCGTCTTCCAGGCCGGTGATGGAACCTATGGCGCCGTCCCCGCTGATGAAATCGACGGAGACGAGGTCGTGATCGTCTCGGAATACGATCCCTTCGGGTGAGGCTTCGGCCTCACTTCCCGAGGGCCCAGGCGTGGCACAGGTGTGCACTTGGGCCTAGTAATGTCCCCGTGACCGGGGATAGTCAGTCGGCTAACAATCGCTTCCGACAGTCTGCTTCTACCATGTTCGGGAAGCCTTTTCGTCGATCATCCCTATATGCTGGAAACAGCGGTCACCCCCATGGTGAGCGCTGGTTACATGACGTTCATCAGCGCGGGGTCCATTCCGAACAGGCTGCTGGCGCTGTGCGCTGCCTTTCCGAGCGTCACGCTGCATAGCACGGTAACCGACGCGCCAGGCCAGGCCCTGATGATCTTGATCCCAAGGCTGCATTTGACCCTTTGGGAACCAAAGTGGATGTCGCTGTCACTCGCTGTCGTCTATCGGCAACCTGAGCGATACTTGAAAACCTGTGGTCCGGCCCGGCCGCGGCGATTGAAGGACAAGGCGGCTGCTGATCCGCTCTGCGATTGCGGCGACGATGGCAAGACCCAGGCCGCTGCCGTCGGAGGTGGCAGAGGCCCGCTCGAAACGCGCTGTCAGCCGGTCGAGCGTTTCGCCTGGCACGACAGGGCCGTCATTTGCCACGGTGAACTGGCCAGATGCGGTCAGCGTGACGTCGACCGGGGTAGTCTGTCCCCCATGACGAAGAGCGTTTTCCACGAGGTTCCGGCACAGAATGGCGAAGGCGTCGGGATCAAGATCTGACATGACAGCCATGTCGGGAAGATTTAGCCTGATACGATCTGGCGTGCCCGTGCGGCCAATATCGTCCACCACAATTCTCGCAACGCCCCTCAGATCCGAGCTTTTGTCCATCCTCAATCGCCCGCCTTCTGCCCGCGCGAGTTGCATCATGCGTTCTGTGCGTCGCGTCAGCCTTTTCAGCGTCTCCTCGATGTCGGTCGCACGTTGTGCAGCCGCTCGGTCCTTGGTTTCTGACCTAAGCCTCTGCGCCTGCGCGATCGCTCCCGCGAGTGGTGTGCGTAGCTCGTGAGCGGCATTCGCAGCAAAGCTTCGCTCGGCCTCGAACGCTTCGCGCAATCTGGCCAGCAGGCTGTTCAGGGTGTCAGCCAGCGGGCCGATTTCAGTTGGAAGCCCCTCGTGAGGAACCTGCGAAAGGTCGCGAGCGCCACGTGCTTCCAGCCGCGCGCGGAACCGGCGCAGAGGATCAAGGCTGAAGCGAACTGCCAGGATGATCGCGATCAAGGCCACTGGAAGCACGATCAGCAAGGGCAGGCCGAGACCCATCTGGATTTCGCGAGCCACCGACATGCGGTGGGCCAGCGGCTCGGCCACTGTGATGCGGATCGTGTCCTGAAGCGCCGCGTCGCTGTAGAGACGGTGCGTCGCGGTCTGGCGAAACCCGGGCCCGTCATAGGAGGGGAACACGGTGGGGTCCGCCGCATGCGATTGCAACAGGACGCGGCCTTCGGCATCGCGCACGAGATAGGTGAAGAACTCGTCGTGCTCACGGATCGGGGCGAGCCGCTGGGTCACACCCTGATCTTCCCGCCCGACGATGTCGGTTGCTGCCAGCGGCAGGATCCGCTCCGCTGTCTCACGGAGCGCGCTGTCGAAGACCTCGTCCATTTCGGCCCGGACGATTACGGCCGTCACCGTCGCTGCGAGAAGCCACAGCACCGTCAGCACCAGCCCCACCGACAGGCCGAGCCGTGCCTCTAGGCTGACGGGCCACTTCATGGCCTGCCCAGGCGGTAGCCCATGCCGCGCTCGGTCTCGATGATTGCGCTCCCCAGTTTCTTCCGCAGGCGGCTGACATGGACCTCGATGGTGTTGCTCTCGACCTCGGCGTCGAAAGCGTAGAGCTTCTCCTCCAACTGCGCCTTGGACAGGAGCTGCCCGGGACGCGCGAGGAAGGCTTCGAAGAGCGCCCATTCCCGCGCCGTCAGCGGCACATGTCTGCCATCCCGATGGACGCTGCGCGCGGCAAGGTCGATGTCGAGCGGTCCGTGGGTCAGGATCGGGTTGGGGTTGCCGCTGTAGCGCCGCGCGACCGATCCGATCCGCGCCGACAGTTCCGACAGGTCGAAAGGCTTCACAAGATAGTCGTCAGCGCCTGCATTAAGCCCGTCGATCCGATCGGACACCTGGTCGAGTGCGGTAAGAATGATGACCGGTGTCACGTCGCCCCGCGTGCGCAAGCCCTTGAGAAACCCTATACCGCGCCCGTCCGGCAGCATCAGGTCGAGCAGGATTAAGTCGTAGGACGTAGCAGCCATGGCATCGCTTGCCGCATCCAACCGCGTAACCCAATCCACTGACTGGCCATCGGCTGCGATCTGGTCGCGCACGGCAGCGCCGAGGGTCGTGTCGTCTTCGATCAGCAATATGCGCATGGTCGTACCCGTTCTTGTCTGATGTCCCTGCATGATCCGTCTGGCTGACACGAAGCTGAAGCCTGTGGGTCGCGCCCGTTCAGGCTGTCGTCAGTTTCGCAGCGCATGAAGTGCATCAAGAGGCGAGCCACTAGGAGTGTGCCCCATGAAGAAGACATTGACAATTATCGGCTTTCTCGCGGTCTTCCCGGCCGGCGCGGCGCTGGCTGACGACGACTGCTTCGTTCCGATGGCTGATTGGCAGCCGCGCGACGCGGTTGCCCGTCTTGCCGAGGAAAATGGCTGGGCGGTGCGCCGCATCAAGATCGACGATGGCTGCTACGAAATTGACGGCCGGGATGCCCAAGGGCGTGCGATCGAGGTGACGGTCCACCCGGCGACGTTGGAAGTAATCGAGTTCGAGTTTGAGGACGACGATGATGATCGTCGCGACCGCGATCACGAGAGACGCGACGATGACTGATACGGCGCATCGTGATGGTAATGTCTCTGCGCCGGGCCTTCCCACACTCCCTCGGCTTTCCCTCAACTCTCCTCTGGCCCTGACGGGCCCGGTGCTGGTGGCGCTGCCATGCCTGCTGGCGGCTCTGTTCGGGATGAACACCTATGCGCCTTATGGTGCGGATGCAGCATTTGGTATTGCCGTCGGGGCCGCGGCAGTTGTCGCGATGGCACAGACCTTGATCCTCGCCGCACGGCCGCCACTGGTGGAACCATTGTTCGGCGGTCTCGATCGAATGTACCGGGTCCACAAATGGCTCGGCATTTCCGCGATGGTCCTGATGATACTGCACCAGCAGATAGAGCCGGATTTCGAGCGTTTGGTGCGTGAAACCTCCCTTGGGGACCTAGGTGAAGAGGCGGGCGAACTTGCCTTCAACGCACTTCTCGCCCTAGTCGCTGTCAGCTGGTTCCGGAGATTGCCCTTCATCGGGCTCGAGATTCCCTATCAGCTCTGGCGGTTCAGCCATCGTTTCATGGGAGCCCTTTTTGCAATCGTGGTGTTTCACCAGTTTTTTGTCGACATGCCTGCTGGGGTGGACCCGACATTCATGTTGGTGCTGAATGCTTTCGGAATCGCCGGAGTTGTCGCCTGGATCTTCACCGAGTTGCTCGCTCCGCATCTACGGCGTAGAGACTTCACTGTCAGCCAGATCAGCCAGACCGGTGACACGACCACCTTGATGCTCACTCCCAAAGGCCGTGCCATGCGGTGGCGGCCCGGGCAATTCGCTTTCGTTCGAGCGCCGGAAGCTGGACTGTCCGAGCCGCACCCTTTCACGATCGCCAGTGCCCCGCGCCCTGATGGCTCCCTGACGTTTTCCATCCGGGCTCTGGGTGGGTGGACACGGAGCCTTCCGGCGACGTTGCGGACCGGAACGCGCGTGCAGGTCGAAGGCCCCTATGGGCGGTTCGATTTTCGCAAGGGCGGTGCGCGCCAGATCTGGCTGGCCGGCGGTATAGGTATCACGCCGTTCCTCGCCTGGGCGGAAAGCCTGACGGAGGCGGAAAGGCGCGACATTCACCTCGTCCACTGTGTTCGAACGCAAGACGAGGCGATCGGGTTGGAGACGCTGCGCGCTGCGGCCGCCCGCAATCCGAGTTTCAGTTTCGAGGTGGTCGTCACGGCGCGCGATGGCAGGCTCACGGCCGAGCGCCTGATCGGCGCGGTCCCTTTCGCGATCCGGCAAGCCGATTTGTGGTTCTGCGGCCCAACCGGTCTGAAGGACGGGATTCTCAAGGGCTTGAAAGCACAAGGCCAAACGCCTCGCCGTGTCCGCTTCGAGCAGTTCGAATTCGCCTGAACGCGGGGCAGGGCGCATAGCCATGCCAGCCCTGTAGCCTGCGCTCGCATCTTTTTGGCCCCGCCATCATCGGCGGGGCCATTTTTTTCCTGACGGCAAGCTGAAGGAGGAATCGCTGGGGCGTCAGGAAGCCCTCAGGTCGACGCGCCAGATTTGTCTCATCAGACGAAAGGAGACCTTGCCATGAAAAAGACCCTGACCCTTCTCGCAGCGACAACGGCGCTGACCGCCGCCATCGGCGTTCCTGCCTGGAGCGCGATGCAGGCCCCGGCCGACAGCATGCTTCGGCCCGTGGCCGCGCTCTTTGACGACGCCTCACAAGACATGCCTCTCATTCTCGCAAGCGACGATGACGACCGCTGGCGGGACGGTTCGCGTCGCGGACACGACAATGACGATGATGATGATGACTGTGACGACGATGATGACGACGACGATTGTCGGGGCGGCGCCCGCAATCCCGCGCCCGCTGGAACGGTCGCTCCTCCTCAGAACGGCCTCTTCGGAAATGGCGCCCCTCCGCAGGTTCAGGTGAACTGAACAGCTCCGAAGCCCCTCTCCGAATAAGGATACATCCGATGAAATCGCTTCTCGCAACGCTCGCTCTCACCACCGCGCTAACGCTCCCCAGCCTCGCCATGGCGCGGCCGGTGACACTGACCGCAACGCTCAATAATTACGGCGGCGACGGCGCCTATCTTGCGCTCTACGTCACAGATACCTCTGGAGCCTATGTCGGCAGTCTCTGGATGGCTGGTGGCAAGTCCAAATACTACGAGCATCTGAGCGACTGGTACCGTGCCACGGGCGGCGATACTGCGCAGGTCAACGGCATTACCGGGGCCAGCGTCGGCGCGGGCCGCAGTCTTGAGATCACGCTTGATCTGGCTGATGCGCTGTTCGATGCGGGCTACACGCTCCACATCGACGCGGCCGTCGAGGACATGCGCGACAGTCCGAACGAGGTGGCGGTGCCGCTCACGACCGACGGCGCGGGCACGCCGGTGCGCGGGCGCCGGTACGTCGCCAGCTTCGCCTACGACATGTGAGGATCGGGGCCATGATCCGTGCACTCCATCGCTGGCCGGGTCTTCTGGCCCTCGCGCTCGTCACGATTCTCGCGCTGAGTGGCGCGGCACTGTCGGTCTTCCCTGCGGCCGAACGGCTTGCCGCCCTGCAGCCGGAGACCGGGCTCACGGTCGCCGCCCTCGCGGACCGCATTCGGGCGGTCCATCCGGGCGTGGAGCAGATCCGCCGGTCGCCCTCGGGCCGGATCACTGCCTACTGGTTCGATCAGGGCGCGCCGGGGGCCGCCGTGATCGACCCGGCGACGGGTGAGGGCGTGGCCTCGGCCGACCCGAACCAGGCCGAACGCTGGCTCACCAACCTGCACCGCTCGCTGTTCCTCGGGGACGGCGGCCGCATCGCCATGGCCGCAGGGGCGGCCGCGATGCTGATCCTCTCGCTCTCCGGCGCGGCGCTGGTCGCGCGGCGGGCGGGAGGCTGGCGACACTGGTTCGCGCGCTTGCGCGGACCGCTTGCCGGGCGGCTGCACGTCGAGATCGCCCGGATCGCCGTCGTCGGCTTCGTTCTGTCTTCCACGACCGCCCTCTGGATGACGGCGTCGACCTTCGATCTCCTGCCGGATGGCGGCGCCATCCCGGCCATGCCGACCGAGGTCAGTGGAGCGACGGGGTTTGCGCTGGACCGGATGGCCACGCTGCAGCAGACGCCCGTCGCCGAGTTGCGCGAACTGAGCTTTCCCTATCCCGGCGACGCTACGGACGTCTTCACGCTGAAGACCGACCGTGGGACCGGGTATCTCGATCAGGGCACCGGGGCGCTGCTGGCCTGGACTGACCTGACCGGGTGGGAACGCGTTTCGGAAACCATCTACATGCTGCACACCGGACAGGGCGCGGCGACGCTTGGCCTCGTTTTGGGCCTGATGGCGCTCGGCGTCCCGGCCATGGGCGTGACTGGCGTTGTCGTCTGGCTCGCGGGACGGAGGGGGCGGCCGCGCATCCGAGGCAATCAGCCCGCGGGACGTGCCGAGACGATCCTGCTCGTCGGCAGCGAGGGCGGCAGCACCTGGGGATTTGCGGCCACGCTCCACACCGCACTGACGCAAGCCGGGCAGAAGGTACACACAACACCGATGTCGGCCTTCGCGCCAGAACGCTACGCTATGGCCCAGCGGATCATCCTGCTCGCCGCAACCTATGGCGACGGCGCGGCGCCCGCCTCGGCGAAGGGCTTTCTCGACCGGCTGAACGCGTGCGACCGGGCGGCGGACATCCCTCTTGCGGTGCTCGGCTTCGGCGATAGAAGCTTTCCGGCCTATTGCGCCTACGCGGAGTCCGTCGCAACTGCGGCAGAGGCGAAGGGCTGGCCCGAACTGCTGGCTTTCGACACAATCGACCGCCAGTCGCCGCAGGATTTCGCCCGCTGGGGCCGCGCACTGGGCGACGCTCTCAGGGTCGACCTCGAGCTGTCGCACCAGCCCGTCTTGCCGAAAACTGAAACGTTGACCCTCGTCTCGCGCCGCGACTACGGCGCCGAGGTGCAGGCCCCGACCGCGATCCTCCGCTTCGCGCTTCCGCGCGTCACGCTCTGGCAGCGGCTGGTCGGGGCGGGCTTCGCGCGGTTCGAGGCCGGTGACCTGATCGGCGTCCTGCCGGAAGGAAGCGCCGTCCCGCGGCTCTATTCGCTCGCCTCCGCGCGCTGCGACGGCTTCATCGAGATCGTCGTGAAAAAGCACCCCGGCGGTCTCTGCTCGGGTCAGCTCACGGCCCTGGAGCCGGGCGATACGGTCACCGCCTTCCTCCGCCGCAACCCTGGCTTCCGTCCGGGGCCGAGCCGGGCACCGCTGATCCTGATCGGCGCGGGGACCGGCATCGGGCCGCTCGCGGGTTTTGTGCGCGGCAACACGCGCCGCAGGCCCATCCACCTCTTCTTCGGGATGCGGCATCCCAAAAGCGATTTCTTCTACGGCGAGGAACTGCCCGCCTGGCAGGATGAGGAACGCCTGGTGCGTCTGGTCATGGCGGTCTCGCGGGTGGAGCATCCGCACTACGTGCAGGACGCGTTGCGGGACGACGCGGCCCAGGTCACCAGACTGATCCGTGACGGGGCGCGCGTGATGGTCTGCGGCGGTCGTGAAATGGCGGCGGGCGTGGCCGATACGCTGGCCGAGATCCTCGCGCCGGCCGGGCTCACGCCGGCAGTCCTGAAGGCGGAGGGGCGGTATGTCGAAGATGTCTACTGAGCTGGTGAAGGTCGCGCTGAACGGACCGACCATGGGCACACGCTGGTCCACGCTGTTCTTCGCGGAACCGGACTTCGACCCGGCCACGGTCCGCGTGGCGCTTCAGGCGGCTGTCGATGAGGTGGACGCACAGATGTCCACCTGGAAACCCGATAGCCACCTGATGCGGCTCAATGCGGCGCCGGTCGGCGAATGGATCGCTGTTCCCGCGCGATTGCGCGAGGTGATACGCCTCGGCCTGGAGATCGGGCGCGCCTCCGGCGGGGCCTTCGATATCGGCATGGGCGACGCGGTTAAAGCTTGGGGCTTCGGGCCAGGAGACGTCACGCCGGATGGCATCCGCGCAGCGATGAAAAACCCTCGTTGCCCGGCGCATGAAGTCCTGGAGTTCGACGGCGACCACGTTCGCAAGACCGCGCCCGTCGCGCTCGACCTCAACGGTATCGCCAAGGGTTATGGCGTCGACCGCCTGGCCGAGACCCTGCGCGATCATGGGATTTCCGCCGGACTCATAGGGATTGACGGCGAGATGCGGGCGATGGGTGTGCGGCCAGACGGCGAGGCCTGGACCATCGCGGTCGAGGCGCCGGACTCCGAGCGCCGAAGGCCGCATTCAATCCTCGCGCTGCAGGACGCGGCCGTCGCGACCTCGGGCGACTACCGCCACTGGGTCGAGGTGCAGGGTCGCCGTCTCTCGCACACAATGGATCCGAGACGCGGCGCGCCGCTGATCGCGTCGCCTGCCTCCGTCACCGTCGTTGCCCGCAGCTGTGCCGAGGCCGATGCCTGGGCAACGGTGCTTATGGTGCTCGGTCTCGACAAAGGAGCGAAACTCGCAAGAAAACAAGGGCTTGACGCCCTGTTCCTCCTGCGCGATGATGCAGGGAGCGCGAGGGGCGTAGGAGTCGGACGACTTTTTTCCGAAGAGCCAGCGGCGATGACCCCAGCAGAGGGGAGATAAGCCGAATGGACCAGACCCGCACCGATCGCTTCAAGACCGCAATTCTGCTTCTGGCCGTGATTGGTCTGATCGCGGGTCTTGCATTCTATTTCGCTGGCAGGCGCGACATCGCGAACATCGTCTGGTTCGCCGGGGTTGTTCCAGCCCTTGCCGCGCTCACAGTCGAGATCCTGCGCAGCATTGGACGCGGCGAGGTGGGCCTCGATATCGTCGCAGCGCTGTCGATGACTGCCGCGCTCGTCTTCGGTGAGACTCTCGCCGCGGCGGTCGTCGCGGTGATGTATTCCGGTGGCACCTTCCTCGAAAGCTTCGCAGAAGGCCGCGCCCGGCACGAGATGCACGACCTGTTGTCCCGAGTTCCGCGGACAGCGACACGGCATCGCAATGGCGGCCTCGAAGATATACCGCTTGAGGAAATCGCTCCCGGCGATCGGCTGCTGATCCGTCAGGGCGACGTGGTGCCGGTGGACGGCACGGTGGCCTCTGACGCGGCCTTTGTCGATACTTCGGCGCTGACCGGCGAGTCGCTACCGGTGCGGCTTGCACGCGGGGCCGAGGCCATGAGCGGCTCTACCAATGCAGGCGAGGCTTTCGACGTCACGGCGACCCGCGAGGCCAAGGACAGCACCTATGCCGGAATCGTCAGACTGGTCGAGGAGGCGCAGGCGTCCAAGGCACCGATGTCACGGCTGGCCGACCGATGGTCTCTGGGATTCCTGGCCGTCACCGTGACCATAGCCTTCGCTGCCTGGTGGTTCACCGGCGACCCCATCCGGGCCGTCGCCGTTCTGGTCGTGGCGACGCCCTGTCCGCTGATCCTCGCCGTTCCTGTGGCGCTGGTCGCGGGCCTGTCGCGAGCCGCGCATTTCGGCGTGCTGATCAAGGGCGCGGGGCCACTCGAAACGATGGCGCGGATCCGCACGCTCATCCTCGACAAAACCGGAACGCTGACGGATGGCCGCCCGAAGATCGTGTCGATAAATAGTGCGGATGGCATGGACGAGGACGACATCCTGCTCTTTGCGGCATCCCTCGATCAGGCCTCCAAGCACCCAGTGGCACAGGCCGTCGTCGCCGCCGCGAAGGAGCGGGGCTTCTCTCTACCCGTTCCGTCAGACGTGGCGGAGATTCCGGGCGAAGGCGTCGTCGGCTATGTCGAAGGCCGGAAGATCATCGTCGGCGGGGATGCCTTCGTCGCATCCCGCGTCGGACGGCGGCCCGGCGATCATTCCGCCATCGCCGCTGGTTCGGTCCTCGTTGCTGTCGCGGTCGACGGGCACATGGTAGGGCATCTCGTCATGTCCGATCCCCTGCGCGACGGCGCGGGCCAGATGCTGGACGGGCTGCGGCGCGAGGGGATCGCGCGTATCCTGCTCGCGACCGGAGACCGCGCTGACGTGGCCGAGCGTGTCACCGAAGGGCTTGGGCTCGACGGTCTGCGGGCCGGGCTGACACCGGACCAGAAAGTGTTGCTCGTTCTCACCGAGCGCAAGAACGGCCCGGTGATGATGGTGGGCGACGGGGTCAACGACGCGCCCGCGCTCGCAGCGGCAGACGTGGGCGTCGCCATGGGCGCACGGGGCGCGGCGGCCTCGGCGGAGGCGGCGGATGTCGTGCTGCTTGTCGACCGTATCGACCGCCTCGGGCCAGGGATCGAGATCGCGCGCGGCGCGCGCCGCATCGCTGTCGAAAGCGTTGTCGCCGGGATCGGCCTTTCGGTCATGGGCATGATCGCGGCGGCTTTCGGCTATCTCACTCCGGTGCAGGGGGCGCTCCTGCAGGAGGTCATCGACGTTGCAGTGATCCTGAACGCCCTCCGCGCGCTGCGCATCGCGCCCCATGAACCCACTATTCCGAAACCAAAGGCTGTCTCCTCCGGGCAGGATGACATCGCGCAAGGAGCCACGCCATGAGCCGCCTCTCGCATTCCGAAATCCACATGGTGCATCGCATCGGCTGGCTGCGGGCCGCCGTTCTCGGCGCGAACGACGGGCTGGTGTCGACGGCAAGCCTCGTGGTCGGCGTCGCCGCAGCAGGATCGGGAAAGCCGGAGGTCCTTATAGCGGGGCTGGCTGGCCTCGTGGCCGGCGCGATGTCCATGGCGGCAGGCGAGTACGTCTCAGTCAGTTCTCAGACTGACGCGGAAAACGCTGACCTTGCGCGCGAGACCCGCGAACTGGCGGAAACACCCGAGGCCGAACTCGAAGAACTTACCCAAATCTATGTCGAGCGAGGGCTGGACCGAGACCTTGCCGAAAAGGTGGCCGTGCAACTGACCGAACGTGACGCGCTCGGATCGCATGCCCGCGACGAGCTTGGCATCTCCGAGACCGTGACAGCCCGCCCGATCCAGGCCGCCTTGGTGTCGGCGCTGACCTTCGCCGTGGGTGCGGTGCTGCCCTTGATCGTCGTACTGGTCGTCCCGGATGCACGGATCGTTTTCTTGGTCGCCGTGTCGACGATCCTCGGCCTCGCGGTTCTTGGTGGATTAGGCGCTTCTGCTGGCGGTGCTGGTGTTATTCGAGGTGCTGCAAGGGTCACGCTCTGGGGTGCACTCGCCATGGCGGCGACCGCTGGAGTCGGTGCGCTGTTCGGGGTCGCCGTAGGCTAGGGAGTAGCCGAGGTCTCGGGCGGAAGCTTCCACGTTGGCGCGGGCTTCCACCTTGTGCCGATCTTCGAATGTGGCAATCGCTTTGGCGACGTCATTCTGCATTTTCTTCAGCTCGCTGAGCGACAGTACGTCGAGATCGAAAGCAGCCGTTGGTGCGGTCCGTGTCCTGAATATTCCGGTATCGATAGCCCGTCGCGGCAAGGCCCTGCATTCCGCAGCACGGAAGGGCAGGGGGGCGAGAGCCGGTGATAGCCACTTGGGCCGCTAGCGGCGTGCTGGGCTTTGGGTCAAACAGTCCCGATGGGCAAGGGGACATGGTCTGGCATGGGCTCCCCGTATCTCTCTGTCTCCTGGGCCATCCCTTCGACTGACAATCCCCTAATCCCGTTCGATCTCCTGCGCGCAACCCCGCGTCAGTCCGGGCCGTGTTGGCCGCCTTTGGCGTCCTGCCCGCTCCACCCCGGTCCTCTGGGGGTGTCCGGTGTCCATGCTGTCCACCGTGCACGCGTCACCCGACGGGCTTTTTCAGGGTCTTGTCGAAGGGACGGTCCCGAAGACAGGAAACACAGGAGCTTATCATGCAGAACATCGTCATCCTCGCCGGCAACATCGGTCAGACCCCCGAAGTCCGCACCACCCAGAGCGGCACCAAGATCACCAACTTCAGCCTCGCCACCTCGCGCCCCCGCCTCTCGGAAGGCCGTGTGATGCGCGACGAGAACGGCTACCGTGTCATGGACACCGAATGGCACCGCATCACCTGCTTCAACGGTCTCGGCAAGACGGTCGCGGAGCATTGCGAAAAGGGCATGAAGGTCCTCGTCCACGGTCGCATTCACTACACCAAGTGGATCGACAGCATGGGGAACGACCGCTACGGCTGCGAGATCATCGCCGAGAAGGTCGACTTCCTGAGCCGTCCGAAGTCGGCCGAGAACGAAAACCCCGAGCTGGTCGACCGCGACGACGAGATCCCGTTCTGAGGAACGGGGTCTCCCCCTCGGGCCCGGCGGGTTAAACCGCCGGGCTAAAAGTCTCTTCGGGCCACTGGAAAAGGCACCCACGCTTGCCTTCCGGTGCTGAGCGCCTTGAATGCGCCTAATTGTTCAACATGCGCACGAGCTAGATTTCGTCTTTGGTTCTGGTCGCGCCGTGACTGCGATACGCGTCGAGCATCAACCGCGTATATTCGGCCGTGCTCTGGGTCACGGTGCCCAAACCGGGCCATGCGAACAACGGATCCGACCAAGTAACTTCCAACTCAATCTCGATCCCAAGCAGTGCGGCCACTTTGATCGCAGCGGTCGGCTCCTTGTCCTCGGGCCAGTAGTGATCCTCGAAGGAAACAACCACGTCGAGATCGTCATCAACCCAGATTTCGGCCAGACTCGCTCCCATGCGCTCGCTGGCATTGGTCGCATCCTCGAACAGGGCAGCCCGGATCAAATGGGTCACCTGGTCACTGTTGAGGTCAAGCCTTGGCCGCGGATCTATAATTGACACGATGGGTTCAATCTCTTGCCTTTCGGCGCGGGATTGGACTGGCACTGGTTTTTCATCGGTCGGTTCCAGCCAGAAGGCTTCTGGAAAAATGTTGATTGGTGATGCGCCGCAGCTGGGGCAGTGCCATTGGTTTCCAGCGATCTGTGGGCCGGTGATCTCTGAGTTGCAGTGAAGGCAGTACCAGAGGTTCGATTCCTCCATCTCCAAGAACGGGTGCCGCACATTTCCTTCCGCATCCGGCTTTGTGGCGCGCCGTGGCCAATCGGCAAATCGCCGCGCCTTGACGCTCTGCATCAATTCCCTCGCAATCCCGATGGCTTCTTCACGTAGCACGCGATCGTTCATCGGGCTGGTCTGGGCATGCTTGATGTCGATCTCGACACGAGGGGCGGCCAAAGGGTTTTCTGGCAGCACGATCTGCCAACCCTCACCATCCATGCGGACGTCACCAAGCATTGTTTTCAGTTCGTATGGATGCCCCCGTACTTCTCCTCGAGTGACGGCATCGGGGCTTCCGAAGATATGGTCGAAGGTCGCACCCTCGTAGGAAGTGATCCGTTCCACGAAGGCCTTGATCGTGGCAACTTGTGCTTCGGAGGGAACCCACTCTCCTTTGGCGCTGCCTGTCAACGCATTCCAATGAGCAAAGCCCATTCGACTGGCAACAAAGTCGAGCGCTACGTGCTGTGGTTGACCCGTCGCCCTAGCGTAACGCTTCGCCAGTAGTTTCAAAGTCTTGAGCTTAGTGTTCTCTGTCATGATCCATGTCCAAGCCGGATCTGACTAGGTGCCCGCTGCTAATCAGACCCGCCGATGGCATGAGGTCTGCTGTTCGAAATTAAGATCGCTGCAAAGCTTCGCGTGGCGGGCACACCGGCCTGCGAGAAAGGCCTTGTTTAACCTCTGCCATTTTTGAACGCAGGTCAACACCAGCGAGTTGCGGGCGTGCGGCGCCTCCGACTTAGCGCCGTTTGCCCGAGAGAGTTTGAGGTTGGCCGGTTTCCCGGTGACGGGTTGAGGGCTGGGAGAGTGGCTCCCGGCGCCTGTCGCGGAGGAATGCCGATGGGCGTTGTGGAAGTTCTGGATGCGGTACAGCCGACGCGGGCTGGTGGCTGGAAAGTGGATGTGAGCCGGGGTGACCGGAATGGGCGGGTGTCGTCCGAATGGTTCAACAGGCCGGATGACGAGCGGTACCTGTCGCTCGACGATCTCTGGGCCAATGTGAAGGGTCGCTCTGAGCGCAGCCGCAGCCGGGTGGTGCAAACCGCCGACATCCGTGTCGAGGCAGCGCGCGACAGTGCAGAGCGGCTGCACTTGGTCCTGCCGAAAGCGCATGAGCCGATCGCACCCACGCACTGGGCCTTCGGCCAGCTTGCCAGCATCGTCGGTGCCCCGGCATCCTACCTGCGGCAGCTTCCCGCGCCTCTGGCGGGGATCAACCTGCAATACGGTTTGACCAACCACCGCGCCGAGCAGGTGAAGACCTTCGAGACCGAGGATGGCCGCACGGAACTGCGCGCCGTGACCGGTCCCGACTACGGCCGCATCCATGACTTCGAGCTTGTCGAGGCGGTTCAGCGCATCGCGGGCAATGGCACGGGCGATACGCGCTGGAAGGTACCGGGTGTGCTGGATTGGTCGACCGGGGTCTACAACCCCGATGTCGAAATCAGCCGCGACACGACCACGCTCTACGCCTCGGACCGCGATGTCTTCCTGTTCCTGGTCGATGATCGCAACCCGATCGAGGCGGGCAAGCTGGCGGACGGCTCCCCCGATCTCTATTTCCGGGGCTTCTATTGCTGGAATTCCGAGGTGGGCGCGAAGACCCTCGGCATGGCGAGCTTCTATCTGCGGGCGGTGTGCCAGAACCGCAACCTCTGGGGCGTCGAGGATTTCCAGGAGATCAAGATCCGTCACTCGAAATACGCCGCTTCGCGCTTCGCACATGAGGCCGCGCCCGCGTTGACGCGGTTTGCCAATTCCTCGCCGCAGGGGTTCGTGAACGGCATCAAGGCGGCGCGCCAGCAGATCGTGGCGCGCAGCGACGCGGACCGCGCGGATTTCCTGCGCAAGCGCGGTTTCTCGAAGGCCGAATCCGGCAAGATCATCGAGAAGGTGCTGATGGAGGAAGGCCGCCCGCCCGAGAGCATCTTCGATTTCGTGCAGGGCATCACGCGGCTCGCTCGCGACAAGACTCAGCAGGATGCACGCCTCGACATGGAAGGGCGCGCCAAGAAGCTCCTCGACCGCGTTGGCTAATGTGGCGACCGGAGGCGATATCGCCTCCGGTCTCGTTCCTGTTTCATCGATCTGCTACCGTGCCCGAAATGTTTAGGTGTTGGAAGTACGCGCATGGAAGAAATCGATTGGTCAGATCGTGCATTTTATGATGACGGCGAATGGGTTACCTGGTCGGAAATCGACGAGCAGCTTCGCTACAAGGAGTGGGGCGCAAAATACCCGAACGCGATTAGGTCTATGATCCCATATTTTGAGGATCTCCTGTCCCTCGCGGAAAGCTACCACCTCGAGACCGGCCTTCACCTCTCTGTCTACGGCGATATCGGTGAGCTGTTTGGTGCTATCACGTATGGTATCAAGCTGAACAAGACCTATGCCCAGGGTGCTGACGGAAGACTTGGCAATGATCATGTCGAGGTCAAAACCATTACGCCATTCAAGACAAAGGATGTGGTTGTGGTCGATACAAATGGGCATTTCAACAAGCTCTTGGTTGTAAAGATCAACGAGGATTTTCAGGTCTCGGGTCGGATGATCGACCGAAAAGATCTCCCAAAGCGCGAAGGGCGCTACTTGCGGGTTCGATGGAGCGATTTACCAACGCCGAAATGATCGACCCGTTCAGCGACAGAGAGTCCGAGGGGGTGGTTTGGTCTTTGACGGTTTGAAGCGGGGAGAGAGGCTCTCCGCACCGTCGGAGATATGCCCATGTTCGACCTTCCTCTCCAAACTCAGCCGGAAACGCAGAAAACAGGTTTGCCGCCGAGCCTCCTGACCGTTTTTGCAGATCAAGACTTGCCGTTCGCACTCACGACGGCTTGCCATGCGCCCGCAGCTCTCATGTCCGGGCAGGCACACCCCAAGGTACTGGAGCGGTTTGCCACGCTGGCCGAGGCCATGCAGGGGGCAATCGTTCACGCCGAAGATATCACACCTGAAGACGCTCCGCGCATCCTGGCAATCCTCGATCGGGAGGGCCGTCTCGTTCTGGCCGGAGCTACCTGTGATGGCGGGGTCGCATGGTGCCACCCGGTCTCGGATGCCGCCGAAGCCCGCGCCGTCGTGTCCGAGGCCAGCCAGACCCGCGCGCAGGCCATGCGGGCGGCCGAGTGGCATGAACATAGCCTCGCGCGACGGCTGCGGCACCACGCCGACGTTCTCGATGCCCGTCTTGTCGATCCGCTCTGGCGTGTCTTCGCGTCTCGCGCCCTGCAGATCGCGGCGTGACGCCCGAGAGTCAGAGAAGGGCAGGGGAGGATGTGAGCCTAGGAGGACGAGAGAGAGCCTCGGGGTTCAGATCCTTTCCCTCATTTCGGAGTTTCCAATGTCCAAGATCGAACCCACCTTGGCCGCGCCGATGGCGCCGTCCAGGATTGATTTCGCCGCCGTGCTGGCTCGGCAGGCCGAGCGCGACGCGCGGATCGCAGCTTTGCGTCCGGCCAACAAGGAGCGCCTCTTCGATGGCCTGACTGCCGCGGGCATCACCCATGTGACCGTGAGCTTCGACGGTTATGGCGATAGCGGCCAGGTTGAAAGCATCGAATTCTACGCTGGCGAGACCGAGGTTGCTTTCCCCAAGACCGAGATCGCCTATGCCGCATTGACCTGGGACGACCCGGAGGTCGAGATGCGGGCGCTCTCGCTCGAGGATGCCGTGGAGCAACTGGCCTACGACTTGCTCTCCGACACCCATGGCGGTTGGGAAAAAAACGACGGGGCTTACGGCGAATTCTGCTTCGACGCGCTCGCTCGCACCATCCACCTCGAGTTCAACGAGCGCTTCACCTCGTCCGAACTCTACACACACGATTTCTGAGGGGGCGGCGATGGCACATCCGTACCACCACGCCCTGTCCTCGGTGAAGAAATGGGGCGGCACGGTCGAGGATTACCTCGCCGTGCATTCCTGGTTCGACCAGAGCAAGGAGATCACAGCCGATTTTCGGCACCGGGCGTTGCGCCACCATGCTGAGGGCATCTTCATGGCCGAGACAATCTTTGGTCCGACGCTTACGCTCTCCACCGGACGCATCATCCCGACCCGGTGGGTCGGCGAGCAGCATGTTAAGGAGGACCTCGGCTTCATCCCGAGCTTCGCCGATTGGGTGAAGGCCATTCGGCCCGAGCCTTGGATGGGTCGGACCGAACGGATCGAGGCAAAGGTCGATCCGCATCTCGCTTCGCCCGTGGTCGAGGTCATGTGACATGACCGATCCCACTTATCGACGTCTTGGCTTGCCGCCGACCGCTTCGCGACTGGCAGTGGTTCGCGCGGCGGTCCGGGCGCTACACCCCGACACGCGCGCTGTTTGCAGTCTCCGGCTGGCGCGCAAGCGCTTCTACCGGCAGATGCTCTGCGCTCATGCCGCACGGCAGGCGGCGGGCGACACGCCGACCGGCTGATCGTTCCCAACTACCCCTTCATCCCAATCGATCGCCCGGCCTCCTGGCCGGGTCTTCCCCATTAAGGAGGTCCCCATGGCGGATTGCTTCACCCATTTCTCATGCCTGATCGACGTCGGCAGCCCCGACAAGGCCGCCCGCGCGCTCGTGCTGTTTCAGGAACTTCGCGCTGCGGATCAGGACGCTGACGACCCAGATGTCGCTGGCTTCGATCTCGTGCACCAGGATGCCCCCGAGGGCAGCAGCCTCTGGATCCATGACGACGAACACGGCGATGTCGAAGCCGTCATCCGCTTCGTCTTGCGGCTCGCCGAAGACCTCGACCTCACCGGCCTTTGGGGGTTCCAGTATGCTCTGACCTGCTCCCGGCCGCGGCTCGACGCCTTTGGCGGCGGTGCGCATGCCATCGATCTTGGCGCTCGTAAATCCATCGGCTGGTCCAGCACGCAAGAATGGTTGGTCGCGGCGCTGAACGGGGAGGACGTCGATGCCTGAGATCATCTGCACCACTGTCTACCAGTTCTCCGAGCTCTCGGATGCAGCCAAAGAGAAGGCACGATGCTGGTATCGCGACCTCGGGCCCCACGACGACTGGTGGGACGCGGTCTATGAAGATTTCGAGCGGGTCTGCGAGATACTCGGCATCAGCCTGAAGACCACGCCCGTCCGCCTGATGAGCGGCGGGACGCGCCAAAAGCCCTGCATCTGGTTCTCCGGGTTCTGGAGTCAGGGCGACGGGGCCTGTTTCGAAGGATACTGGTCCCACGCCAAGGGCGCGGCCGCGCGCATTCGGGACTACGCGCCCAAGGACGCGACGTTGCACGGCATCGCCGACCGCCTGCAGGCCATCCAGCGGCGAAACTTCTACAAACTCGCCGCCGAGGCCAGCCACCGCGGCCGCTACTACCACGAATACTGCATGTCCGTGGACGTGACGCGCGACAGTCCGACGTGGCAGCCGCCGACCGAGGACGCGGAAAAAGTCGTGACCGAGGCCCTGCGCGATCTGGCCCGCTGGCTCTACAGCCAGCTTGAAGCCGAATTCGACCACCTCACCTCGGACGAGGCCATCGAGGAGGGGATCATCGTCAACGCGTATACGTTCACGGAAGGAGGGCGGCGGTTCGGATAACAGTGATCAAAGCGTAAGGTTCATTTGATCTTTACAGTAAGTCCATATGGACTATATTGAGGCCAATGGAGGACGCCATGTACGTTGCAGAGAAAATCCGGGAACCCGCACAGATCAACGCCGTCGCGTTGAAAGCTTATGCACGCGTAGCCGATGCTTGGGGTCTCAGTCTCAAGGAAGCAGCTGGCCTTGCCGACATGTCAGAGAGCACGTGGAAGCGCGCCAAGAAGCCGGATTTCGCCGGAGAGCTCACCAAGGACCAACTGCTGCGGCTCAGTGCGGTGATCGGCATCTACAAGTCGCTCGAACTCTACTTCTCCGAGCCGCTCGCGCGAAGCTGGTTCACCCGACCGAACACCGGCCCGCTGTTCGGGGGCAGCCGTCCGGTTGACACCGCCATCGAAGGTGGCTTGCCGCAGATCCTCGCGGTGCGGACCTATCTCGATGCGTTGCGTGGTGGGGCATGAAGCAGACCGAGGTTTCAGATCGCGGTCTCGTTCGTCTCCTGCCTGCCACCTACCACAAGCCGCCATCCCTGCGCGGTCTCGTCGATACCGATGACGAGATGGAGATCTTGGCAGAGATCGAGGGCCTGACCAGTGGACGTCTACAGGCCGAACGCGGGCGCAACCCACATCTGGACCCGCGCGAACTCGCTTGGCAACGCCGTAGCCGCGATCTGCGCATCTATGGGGACAGTCACGTCAACGCAGCCTTCACTTACACCCGCGCCGGCGGAAACCGCTTCAACGCCGAGGAGCGCGGCGCTTGGTACTGCGCATGGGATGTGATGGTTTCTGTCAGCGAAGTGGCCTGGCACCGCACACGCGAACTCGGCTTTACCGGCAGCTTCCACGACAGCGCCCGCTATGTGGAATTGCTGGCCGACTTCATCGGCGTCTTCAACGACATGACCGATGAGGCAGGTCATCCGGCGCTGCATCCGGATCCGGCTGTCGGGTATCCCGAGGGCCAAAGCCTGGCACAGCATCTGCGTCGGGGCGGATCCAAGGGCCTGATTTACCCTTCGGTCCGGGCTCCTGCACCGGGCGGGAATTGCCTGGTCTGCTTCGAGCCCCACGCAATTCAGAACGTTCGTCCGGGCGCGTCTTGGGATCTTGTTTGGGATGGGACACCGCACTACTCGATTGCGGCTGTCAGCTAATCCGCAAAACCGTAATTGCCCCGGAGGCCTATAAGGATGGCAACGCCTGATATTGAAAGCCCTGACCGCACCGATCTCAAGCAGATCGACCATGCGCACTTCTTTGAAGCGATGGACTCGCCGCCTTTGCCGACCGAAGCACTGCGCTCTGCCTTTCGTCGGGCGAAAACGCGGTCATTTCAGCGAAACGCAGGGCTTGGAAGCGCCGACTGAGTTCACCCGTCTTCGGCGCCTTCCATCGACGCGATGAGGATGGCCAACGCAAAGCGCCCCTCGCGACGGTGCTGGGCGTGGCTCAGCCCAGGAGCTTCAACAAGGCGTCGCGATGCGTGGCATGTTTTTCGGGGTTGTCGCGCTTCAGTTTGTTCAGGTTGAGGACTTTCCACTTCACGGCCGGTAGCTCAGCGGCTTGCGAGCGGTTGATCGCCGCAAAGTCAGGCTCGCCGTCCTGAAGCGTCAGGAGGAACTGCCTCGCCTTGTCATCGAGCCTCGATTGCAGATCGGCGACCAACTTCAGGCGTGTCGCCAAAAGTGTAGTGAGAGGGACGGGTGTTCTGGTCATGCCCTCGAATTCCCGTGCGTAGGGTTGCTCGAGATCGATCAGGTTCGGATCGAGAAGCTCATGCGCCGGTCGTGGCGAACTGGCGACATAGATCAGGAAGGTGTGGAAGAGGTCGTGCGTCACACCCTCGTTTTCGTAAAGGAGCGTGACGTCGTAGAGATCCCGTGGATGCTGCCTGTCGAGGGCAGCGTGCAGTTTGCCAGCGAACAGGTCCTCGAACGAGACGATCTGCATTTCGGCATAGCCATAGGCATCTTCCACGGCTGCAGAGACGGTCCGGATCTCCGGGTCGTGGACGACGCCACGGGTCACAGGCGAGGTTTCGATCTTGATCTCGGCATTCCCAAAGCGTGCCAGCAGCCGCGTGGCCCCGCCGCCGCCCCCTTGGATGCGCTGAGATTTCGCGCCGCGAATGCCGGTCTCGATGGCGGCCGCGATGCGATCCATCGCGGCATTGATCTCGTCCAGGCTCTCGGCGCGGTCCTTGATCGGAAGATAGGTCAGGTCGATGTCGACCGACAACCGTGGCAGATCTCGGTAAAATAGGTTAATGGCCGTCCCGCCCTTGAGCGCGAAGACGTTCTCGTCCGCGACATGTGGCAGAACGCGCACCAGCAGTGCAACCTGGGCTTCATAGGTCTCACGCGCCACTGTCGACCTCCGGTTTCACGAAATCTTCCGGCACCATGATCCGATAGCGCGGGTGGATTTTGCCACCTCGGACTAGGGCTCGGTCACCGCTTCCGAGATCGAAGGCCTGCGGGTCGATCCGTTTGCGCCAGGGATGATCGTGGCGGTCGGCGAAGACGAAGAACAGACGCTTTACCTTGATCTTCTGGCACGCTTGTAGGAGGTCGGAAATCAGCCTTGGGCGCAGGGTTGTCAGGCTCTCGAAGACCATGTCGAGCGTGTGGAAACTCTCATGGTGGGGCAACTCGTCCATGGCTTCCAGGATTGCGCGCTCCGGCGTCGACATTGTCAGACCCCAGTCCCATGGCTGGCCTGTCGTTTTGCCCTCGATCACACCCAGCTTCTGATCGGTGAACAAGGAACGGGGGCGGATATTGATCGGGGCATCCGTCGGCAGTTTGATCAGCCAGTTCGGGACCTTGTCCCCGTAGACCCAGACTGGAGCGCTTTCCCCCAGGCGGAGGTAATGGGCATGTCCTTGTTCACCGAGTGCCGTCGTGCTCCCGACATGCAAATCATGACCCATGATATGTTGCATCGAAAGGATGCAGGTCTTCCAGTCGATGCTGTTGGACGCCTGCATATTCGGGACTGGCCGGCGGAAGACGCCGCGTGCGATGCGCTCCAGCCAGCCGCGTTTCACATAGTCACGGAAGCTCTCATAGGCGATGCCTTGCGAGACGAGCCATGCCGCATCGACCAGATACCCGGCGGGTACGGCATCGAGCAGTTTCTTCAGATTCTGTGACCTTGCGGTGTCCATGATGCCTAAAGTGACAGATTTTCAAAGAGACATCTACAGGTTTCTTTGATGAGAATGTTTTTCCAGCGTTATGGACGCTTCTATCTCACCATTTCCAAAGAACTGAGGGACTAGCCCCAAGGGGTGTGAGATCTGAAGACGCTGGGTTGAGAGACGGCTACGACTTGCGGTGGTTACCGAAGGTCGCAGCGGTGCACCTCCCGGCGTGCCGCCGGAACCAGACCTTGGTCCTTCGGACAGGAGCTTGACCGAGGCTGATGTCCCGAAGGTCCAGTCTGCCAACCTACAGCTTGGCAGCTGCGCTCGGTTTGCCAAACCGCGGTATGGCAGAATCTCCGGCAGGTCGGAGCCAGCCGGTGCCGTTCTCACCTGTTCCCGTCGATCCACTTCGACATGAGCCCCCTGTCGCGGAAGCATTCGTCCGGAACGGCGCGCCTTTTGATCCGGGCGAGTTTTTCAGCGAAGGCCACCTGCTTGGACGTGGGCAGCCGGTCCATGTCCGATACCGGTTTCAGCTGGGCCTGAGCCTCGATCCAAGCGCTCAAAGATCGCCGGTCTTGCTGAACCTCCCAGGGCAGGAGCGTCCGGTTGCGCAGGGCGAGCGACCGCGCATAGGCGATCTGCTTGGGCGTCGCGGGCAGGGCGTGCGTGGTGCTTTCCATTGGGAAACTCCCTTTCTGGCTGGTTCTGAAAATAGAACATAACAAGAACATAATCAAGCCAAGCGTCGGGAACAACTTGGTGCGAGAGGGAGAGAGGGGCCGGGAAAGATCAGGTCCGAGGCTGCCCGAGAGAGGGTGTACGGGCCTGATCCTGTCCTTCATTCCGGAGTTTCCCGATGACCCATCTTGCCCCTGTTGCGCAGGCGTCCTTGCCTGCGCCCATTGTCCCGTTGGCAGCAAATCCTGCCCCTGCGATCGTTGCTGTTGCCGAAGCGCTGCAGCCCGATCTGGCGCAAGGGCTTCAGATCGACGCGCTGCGCCTGCGCCGCGAGATGGAACATGCCTTTGGCGGTTCCGATGCGACCGGTACCTGGGACTGGAAGCTCGCCTATGAGGCGGGCGAGGTGGCGCTGATCCTCTTTCTGCGAAAGTTCGGTCGGGCGCTGCTTGCGCGTGCCGGCTCGCCTGCGGCGCTCTTGCCGATCCTCGCCAAGGTGGCAGGCCTCTTGCCCACGCACACCCGGCGGTCGGAAGAGATGGAGCGCTTTCAGCAATTCTCGACGCCGCTGCCCATGGGGCTCGCGGCTGTGGCGGCAGCACAGATCACGCCCCGTGATCTTGTCCTAGAGCCGTCTGCCGGGACCGGGCTTCTGGCGATCCTCGCCGAGATCGCCGGCGGCACTCTGGCTCTGAACGAGTTGGCGGACACCCGCGCCGATCTTCTGCGCCTGCTGTACCCGGCCCGACCGGTCACCCGGTTCGATGCCGCGCAGATCGACGATCATCTCGATGCCTGCTCAAGCCCGAGCGTCATCCTGATGAACCCGCCCTTCTCGGCGGTTGCACATGTCGATGGTCGGACGACCGAGGCGACGGCGCGGCATCTGCGCTCGGCCCTCGCGCGTCTGGCCCCCGGCGGACGGCTCGTCGCCATCACCGGAGCCGGTTTCGCGCCGGATGCGCCGGCCTGGGCCGAGACCTTCGGCCGTCTGACCGAGACGGCCCATCTCATTTTCACCGGCGCGGTGTCGGGCGCAGCTTTCGCCAAGCACGGCACCAGCTTCGAGACGCGGATTTCTGTCTTCGATAAATGCCGCGGCGGCGAGCCGGGAGGCATCACCGCAGACCTGCGCCAACCCAGATCCCCGGACGTGGCACATCTGATGTCCCGGGTCACTGCCGAGGTTCCGCCGCGCCTCGAACTGGATCCAGCTCCTGCTGCGGGGCAGGGCCATTCTTCCCCCTTTCCGGGAAATTCTCACCTCACCACCCGCAAACCCGCCAGCCGATCGCACGCGATCTCTGCAGTCAATCCGGCGAAGCCTGAAACCCAGATTGAGGCCGAGGACCTGGACTACGCTCTCCGCGACGCCGCCGAACACGAAGATGCCGCACGGCTGTCCGACGCGATCTACGAGACCTTCCGACTGCAGGCCATCGACATCCCCGGCGCGGCCCAACACCCGACCAAGCTTGTGCAATCGGCGGCCATGGCCTCGGTCGCACCGCCGAAACCCACGTACCGGCCCAAGCTGCCAGCGGCCATCCTGCGCGACGGCACGCTGTCCGACGCGCAGCTTGAGACCGTCATCTACGCGGGAGACGCGCATGGCGCATACCTCGCCGGGTCTTGGACGGTCGATGAGACCGGCGAGATGGTCTCGGCCGCACCTGAGGATGCCGCGGATGCCGTCCGCTTCCGTCGGGGTTTCTTCCTTGGCGATGGCACCGGAGCGGGCAAGGGCCGCCAGTCGGCCGGGATCCTGCTCGACAACTGGGCTCGAGGAAGACGCAAGGCGCTCTGGATCTCGAAGAGCGACAAGCTTCTCGAGGACGCACAGCGCGACTGGTCAGCGCTTGGCCAGGAGCGGCTTCTGGTGACGCCGCTGTCGCGTTTCGCGCAGGGGCGCGAAATCCCGCTTGCCGAGGGCATTCTCTTCACCACCTATGCGACGCTGCGCTCCGAAGAGCGGGGTGCCAAGAAATCCCGCGTCGACCAGATCGTCGACTGGCTCGGGGCGGATTTCGACGGGGTGATCCTCTTCGACGAAAGCCATGCCATGGCGAATGCTGCCGGGGGCAAAGGCGAGCGGGGCGATACAATGGCCTCGCAGCAGGGCAGGGCGGGTCTTCGCCTGCAGCACAAGCTTCCGCATGCCCGCGTGGTCTATGTCTCGGCCACGGGCGCGACGACCGTCCACAACCTGGCCTACGCGCAGCGTCTTGGTCTTTGGGGCGGGGAGGATTTCCCGTTCGCGACCCGGTCGGAATTCGTCGAAGCCATCGAGGCGGGCGGTGTCGCGGCGATGGAGGTTCTGGCCCGCGACCTCCGGGCGCTCGGCCTCTACACTGCGCGCTCGCTGTCCTATGACGGGGTCGAGTACGAGATGCTGGAACACGCGCTGACCCCGGAGCAGCGAGGCATTTATGATTCCTATGCCGAGGCCTTCGCTATCATCCACAACAACCTGACTGCTGCGTTGGAGGCGGCGAACATTTCCGGCGCGGTCGACGGGCCGAGCGGGTCGGGCACGCTGAACCGCCAGGCCAAGTCCGCTGCGCGGTCAGCCTTCGAGAGCGCGAAACAGCGCTTCTTCGGCCATTTGCTCACCTCGATGAAGACCCCCACGCTAATCGCATCCATCGATGCAGATCTGGCTGCGGGTCACGCGGCGGTCATCCAGATCGTCTCGACGGGTGAGGCGCTGATGGAACGCCGCCTGTCGGAGATCCCAACCGACGAATGGAAGGATATCCGTTGTGACATCACACCCAGGGAATACGTTCTGGACTACCTCGCCCATTCCTTCCCGGTGCAGCTCTACGAGCCTTTCACCGACAGCGAAGGTAATCTTTCGTCGCGCCCCGTCACGCGCGACGGCCAACCGGTGGAGTGCCGCGAAGCCGTCCGGCGTCGTGACGCGCTGATCGAGAAGCTGGCCTCGCTGCCGCCCGTGCCGGGCGCGCTCGACCAGATCGTGCAGCGCTTTGGCACTGATCTCGTGGCCGAAGTCACAGGGCGTTCACGACGCATCGTGCGCAAGGGCGAAGGGCATTCGGCACGGCTCGTGGTGGAGAACCGGGCTGGAGCCGCGAACCTCGCGGAAACCCAAGCCTTCATGGATGACGAAAAGCGTATCCTGATCTTCTCGGATGCCGGTGGCACCGGCCGCAGCTATCACGCTGATCTTGGCGCGAAGAACCAGCGCCTTCGGGTCCACTACCTCCTGGAGCCCGGCTGGAAGGCAGATGCGGCGATCCAGGGCCTCGGGCGCACCAATCGCACCAATCAGGCGCAGCCGCCGCTCTTCCGTCCGGTGGCCACCGATGTGAAGGCGGAGAAGCGGTTCCTGTCGACCATCGCGCGTCGTCTCGACACGCTTGGCGCGATCACCCGCGGCCAGCGCCAGACTGGCGGGCAAGGGTTGTTCCGCCCGGAGGACAACCTCGAGTCGCCTTACGCCCGCGACGCCCTCCGCCAGCTTTACCGCCGCATCTATCGCGGCGATCTGGCGGGATGCTCGCTTGGGGCTTTCGAGGATGCCACTGGCCTCAGCCTGACCGACGACAACGGGCTGAAGGACGACCTTCCTCCGATCACGACCTTCCTCAATCGCCTGCTGGCGCTGACGATCGACATGCAGGCCGTGCTCTTCTCGGCATTCGAGGAGCTGCTCGACCAGCGGATCGAGGGCGCCATCGCCGCCGGGGTCTACGACCTCGGGCTCGAGACACTCCGTGCCGAGAGCTTTCGGGTGACCGACGCACGCGTCATCCATACCCATCCGGGCTCCGGCGCGGAAACCCAGCTGCTGACCATCGCCGAAAAGCGCCGCAATACACCGCTGTCTCTGGCCGATGCGCTCGACTGGCTGGATGACCCTAAAGCGCGGCTTCTGGTCAATAGCCGCTCGGGCCGGGCTGCTGTGCAGGTGCCCGCCACCAGCCTGATGCTGGACGATGGCACCATCGAGCCGCGCCTGCGGCTGATCCGGCCGCTTGATGCTAGCACGGTCCCGGCGAAAATCATGGAAGATACGCATTGGCTGGAAGCCGACCGCGCGGCCTTCGCTGCCGCGTGGACCGCGGAACTGGCTGAGGTGCCGGAGTTCTCCGAAGCCACGCTGCACATCGTGGCAGGTCTGCTGCTGCCGATCTGGAAGCAGCTTCCCCAAGATGAAACCCGCGTCTACCGGCTGCAGACCGACGACGGTCAGCGCATCATCGGCCGCCGGGTTCCGCCGTCTTGGGTTACAACCACGCTGGCAAATGACGCACCAAAACTGACAGCCGCGCAGGTCCATGCCCTCGTTCTGGAGGGCAAGACCGTTGTTCGGCTCGCCGAGGGGATGGAGCTTCACCGCTCCCGTGTCATGGGCGCGAACCGGATCGAACTCTCGGGCTTCTCGGAAGCGGCGAAGGACCGGCTCAAGGCCGATGGCTTCTTCTCGGAGATCATCAGCTGGAAGCTGCGCCTCTTCTGCCCGACCGATCCTACCGGTATCGCCGTGCTGGATCGTCTGCTTGCACGTTGTCCTGTGACGGGACTACATGCACGCGGAGGTTGCTAAGCCATGTATTCCGAGACCGAAGATGTGATCCGCGCACTGGCGGAGAATGCTGAAGGCGTCTGTCGCGCTTACCTTCCCGCCGGACGGCGGGAAGGATCCTACTGGATCGTGGGCGATTTGCAGAACAACCCTGGCCGGTCGCTCTTTGTACGGTTGACTGGGCCCACGTCGGGACCGGGCGCGGCCGGCAAGTTCACCGACGGCGCCACGGGCGAGCATGGCGATCTTCTCGACATCATCCGCGAGCGAACCGGGATCTCCCGCTTTCCCAATCTTCTGGCCGAGGCCAGGGCGCATCTTGGCCGTCCGCAGCCGGTCCTCCCGGATAAACCAGTTCAAAGGAAGGCCAAAGCCCCCGGTGGCACACCAGCGGCAGCGGCGCGTCTGTTCGCAGCCTCGGTGCCGGTCGCAGGCACGCTTGCCGACACCTACCTCCGCTCCCGCGGCCTGACCCAAGGCGGGGAGATGAGCGCCCTTCGCTTTCATCCGAAATGCTGGCATCGGGAGGAGGGTCAGACCCGGAGCATCCCCAGACCGGCACTGATCGCCGCGGTCACCGATGGGGTGGGGGCCGTGCAGGGCGTGCATCGCACCTGGCTGGCGCCTGACGGACAGGGAAAGGCGGCGCTCAAAGCGCAGCGGCGTGCCATGGGTCACCTTCTGGGCAATGCTGTCAGGCTGATCCCGCATGACGACATCCTCGTCGTCGGCGAGGGCATCGAGACCATGCTGTCCCTTGTCGAGGCTGTGCCCGGCCTTCCCGTCTGGGCTGCGCTCTCGTCCGGTCACCTCGGGGCGGTCCTGCTGCCGGAGGGGCTGCAGCGCCTCTACATCGCCATTGACCGCGATCCGGCCGGGCAACGCGCCGCAGAGAGGTTGAGCGCAAGAGCAACCGAGTTCGGGGTGACAGTGCGGGTGCTGGAACCGCGGCTCGGGGATTTCAACGATGATCTTCGGGCGAACGGCAAGGACGCGCTGCGCCAGCATCTGGCAGGTCAGATCGGGCTAGAGGATCGGCATCGCCTGCTGGGCTGAGCTGCATCGCGCAGGGGGGTCTGGGAGTGCGGGGCAGGGGGCTGCATCCAAGTCGTGGCTCTGGATCGTCGTCCTCACCCCATCCCGGGCCTTGCGCATCCACCCGTCAGCCCTGCGCGGCCTTCAAGAGATGGGCAGGCCGTCAAAGCGGTTGCCCCTGCAAGGTCGGAAGGGAAGCTATTTCCGCCGGCGGCAAAGCCGCCTTTGCATCGCGAGACAAATAGCTTCCCTGACGACCTCCTCCACGCTGTTCCGGCCCCGGTGAAGCCGGGGTGAAGGGGCAACCGCCCCGACGGCTCGGGTCTGCCCATGAAGGCCGCGCGGGATGACGCACGGACGAGACAGGCCCGGAGGCAAGAAAACCGATGACGATCCACACCAACGACGACGCGTATGAACCCGCTCACACCGCATCCCATACCGCTCACGCGCTCGACGAGTTGCAGCTCTATGGCTACCGCCCCTTTGACGAGCCCGATCCGCGCCCGATGCCCGATGGGCAGCGCCTCGCGGTCGCCGTCGCCGACATCTTCGACGCCCTCGTCGCGACGCTGGAAGACACCCGCATGGAACCGGACCTCGAAGAGGTGCTCTGGGGCCAGGTCAACCTCTTCCACCGCGCCACGGCCCGGATCGAGCGGTCGCTCGATGAGAACGAGCAGGCGCAGCGCCGCCTCCAGCGTGAGCAGGACGGCTCCGAGGTGAAATCCACCGAACTCGAGCGTCTGACGGCCGAAGGCCTGACGCTGATCGAACGGCGCAACTGCATGGACATGATGCGCGATCACGCCGCGACCGAGTTCGTCCATCACACGGGATCGACCTGGCGGCCTCGCACCGGTTCGATGGTGAACTGCCAGCACATGACCGCTGCGCTGATCGACAGCCGCGACTTCCTGGCCGCGAAGCGCCGCGCGGAAACCGAGGTGATGTTGCCCGCAGGCCCCAAGGTCGCCCTCACCGGCGGGACCGACTTCAACGATCACCGCCTGATCTGGGGCAAGCTCGACCAGGTCCGGACCAAGTATCCCGACATGGTCCTGTTACACGGTGGCAGCCCCAAAGGCGCAGAACTCATCGCCGCCAAATGGGCCGAAGCCCGGGGCGTGACGCAGGTTGCCTTCAAGCCTGACTGGACCAAACACGCCAAGGCCGCGCCCTTCAAACGAAACGATGCGATGCTGGATGTGCTCCCGGTCGGAGTCCTCGTCTTCCCCGGGACCGGTATCCAGGAAAACCTAGCCGACAAGGCCACGAAGCTGGGTATCCCAGTCATGAAGTTCGAGAAGGGGGCGTGAGCCCCCTTTTCTGTTGCTTAGGGGTGCATAGAGTGAAAGCGCCAGGAAATACCGGTAATTCCAACGCTTGCGCGTGGGGTCTCGTAGTCTGGTGGTAGGGTGAAAAGCAAAAGGAGATCGTTCGATGAAGACCGATTTGGTTGAGAAACGCTGTATACACTGCGCTCGAGCAATTACGCGCTCGACCAGCTCCCGTGATCATATTCCATCCAAGTTCCTCCTTGTTCACCCTTACCCTGACAACATTGAAACGATCCGGGTTTGCACCGAATGCAACAGATCGTTCGCGCAGGACGAGGAGTATATGGCGGCGTTCCTTGGGACGCTGCTCTGGAACGGGGACGAACCGAAGTCACAGCTGGAGCGAATTCTCGAGAGTAATTGGGTTCTTCAGGACGATCTTGACGATAGCCTTTTCATCGTTACGTCGGATGCCAAGCAACGCATTGCGCTCGAGCCAGATGAACAGCGTCTCCGGCGTGTCGTGTCCAAGAATGCGGTTGGCCACATGTTTCTCGCTCTCGGGGTTGCTCCGCGACCGTCTAAGATCTCCATTTGCGTGCTTGAGAATTTGCCCTACGCGGTGAGGGAAGGACTCTACGGACTATCGACAGGATGGATCACGGTTCAGGAGGGGGCATACCGCTATCAGCTTGTCGATCAGGGCGCGCTTGTTGTGCGTTCAGTCATCCATGAGTTCTTGGCGACGGAGGCGATTTGGCCGTCTCCAATCGGTCACTCGGCGGGCTATTGACGTGAAGCGACGGGGAACGCTGTTGACGCGATCGGAGCAGATGTCGCGGATTCGATCCAAGAACACGAAACCCGAGATGCTTATACGGCGCGGGCTCCATGCTCGAGGCTATCGCTATCGACTGCACCAGAAAAACCTGCCCGGAACTCCCGATGTAGTGCTTAAAAAGCACGGGGCCGTAATAGAGGTCAGAGGGTGCTTTTGGCATGGGCATGACGGCTGCGGTCGACGGCCCAACACGCACCAGGATTTCTGGAATACAAAGATCGACCGAAATCGCGAGAGGGATCGGGAAAACGAGCGCCTTCTTGTTCAGGCCGGTTGGCGAGTTCTGATTGTTTGGGAGTGTTGCATGGTGGGCAAGGGTCGATGGAAACCGGAAGCCTTGCTTGACGCAGTCGGCGCTTGGTTGGTCTCGGGTAAGAATTTCGAAGAATTTGAAGGGCAGAACGGCGATCGAAGTGGAGACCAATCTGTGGGGGATGCTTGTTAGGGGTTTAACCAGATGTTGTCAATCTTTTCTTGATACTTGACACGGACTTTGGTCTAAGTCGGTGAAAACACCTGCAGGAGGAACGGCATGTCGAGCGAGCAGCCTGTCAAGCCCTTGATACGGAAATCGGTGGAGCTTTTCGCTGGTGCGGGCGGTCTTGGCATTGGGCTTGCGCAGTCGGGTTTCGTTCCACAGATGGTGGTCGAGTACAACAAATGGTGCTGCGACACACTCCGCGACAATCACGGAATCCTTGGCGATGACGGTCGGTCAGATGGTAAGAGCCCGTGGCGGGTTTTTGAGGGCGATGTCCGCAAGGTCGACTTCAGACCGTTGGCGGGAAAACTCGATCTGATCTCAGGTGGTCCACCATGCCAACCCTTCAGCCTTGGTGGGCGTCACCGCGCATACGATGACGCTCGCGACATGTTTCCACAAGCGGTTCGGGCGGTTCGGGAGGCACGGCCTCGGGCATTTGTCTTCGAGAACGTAAAAGGACTGACCCGGGCGTCATTTCTCAGTTACTTTGAATATGTGAAGCTCCAGATGGAACACCCCGAGCTAGTCGCTCGTCCTGACGAGGAGTGGCAGGACCACCTTCGCCGTCTCGAGCAACATCATACCTCCACAAGACGCCCCGGACTGCATTATCAGGTGGTCACAAAGCTTCTGAACTCGGCGAACTATGGAGTGCCGCAAAAGCGCGAGCGTGTGCTCTTCGTTGGTTTTCGAGACGACGTGGACGCGAGGTGGTCATTCGGGCCGGGCGATTTCACACAAGAGGCACTCGTTTGGGACCAGATGTTCGGTGACTACTGGGAGCGTCATAGCGTTGCCAAGAAAGACCGAGTTCTCGAAGGACGGGCACTGCAGTTGTCAAAGCGCCTATCGGTCGAAGAGAAGCCGGAGAGCCTGCCGTGGCGCACGACGCGGGACGCGATTGGAGACCTGCCGGACCCGGAGGGAGCTAAGAGTTCGCACCAGGTCCTGGATCATCGCTTCCAACCCAACGCGAAGGTCTATCCAGGCCATACCGGCAGCTATCTCGATGAGCCATCCAAAACCCTTAAGGCCGGAGTTCACGGTGTGCCCGGCGGAGAGAACATGCTGCGCCGGGCAGATGGCTCTGTCCGATATTTCACGGTTCGCGAAGGTGCCAGGATCCAAACATTCCCCGATGGGTACAAATTTCACGGCGCATGGACTGAATGCATGCGACAACTGGGGAACGCCGTTCCCGCAGAGCTTGCGAGAGTTGTCGGCGACAGCGTTGCCGCGAGGCTGAACGAGTCCGAGGCCGCTTAGCGATGGCACGCCGACCTGAGCTCGAGAAAGCGGATGAGACATCGGCTGCTTTGGAGCAGTTCGCAGAAATGGTGCGGGTAGCGGAGATGACCGCACCTTCGCGCAAGCGCGTTCTGGCGGCCATCTCCGATATGAAGGAGGCTTTACTCCAACTGGAGCGGAACATTGATCCGATACGATTGCCGGATGCGTTTTTTGATCCCTCGGAACCGCGTTTGATTGGGCATTTTGTGGCCTTGGCCCTGCTATCGCAAGAACGCTTGCCGCTCGGAGCGATCACGCCTTTCTATGGGTCCGGTGTGTATGCGATTTACTACAGGGGGCCTGCCGATATTTACGCGCCGATTTCCGGCACCGAGACTCCCATCTATGTTGGGAAGGCCGATCCCCCGACCGGTGCGAAAACTGTTGTGGAGCAGGAGACAAGACTCTTTAGTCGATTGAACGAGCATCGTAAAAACATCGAGAAAGTGGCGGGGATCGATCTCAAGGACTTCGAGTGCCGAGCCTTGGCCGTGCAAAGTGGTTACCAAGCCGCCGCCGAGAACCATCTAATCCGTCTGTTCTGGCCGATATGGAACAACGAAACCAAGATACTTTTCGGGATCGGCAAACATGGTGACGCCGCGTCCACCCGTGCGAACAACAAATCGCCGTGGGATACGATACATCCAGGTCGAGCGTGGGCAGCGGGGAATCCAGAGGCCAAGTCCACAGAGAGTATTCGCTCGGAGGTCGCCGAGCATTTCCGAACCAAGCCAATCTTCAGGACGACGGAGGATATTTTCAACGCGTTTGCCGAAGGCATTCGTCAAGCTGACCGGTTCGACCCGGACAGGGAGAAAGAAATGGAAGAAAAGCCTGGTGATCCCGAGTAACTATTGAACTATCTGATCTTACATAAATTGGATTATCGGATTTTTGGTAAGCCACGGTTTTAATTACAATTTTGAAGCATCTTGGTTGAGGTTCAACCAGTACCTCGTATGGCGTCGCTCACCGGTCCGGCTGAGCGCACCTTTCTCGACCAGGTCCTGCAGATCGCGGGTCGCGGTTGCGCGTGAAGTTCCGGTGATCTTGAGATAGTTGTCGGCGCTAAGGCCGCCTTTGAAACCGCCAGGGCCTTCCTGAAACATTCGAGCGATGGCCTTGGCCTGGCGTTCGTTCAAGTGGTCTCTGTGACGATCGTAGAAGTGTGCCTTGCTGATGAAGAAGCCGACGCGGTCGAGTGTTGCCTGTTGGGCCTTCAAGACAACTTCTGCGAACCAGACGAGCCAATCGGTCACGTCGAGCGTTTTTTGATGCTGCTCGAGCTGGTCGTAGTATGCCTTGCGCTCCTTCTCGATGGTGAAGGCGAGCGAGATGAGGGTCGGCTGGTCAATGTTCTGCGCCAGCGACTTTTCAGCGAGGGCGCGACCCAAGCGACCGTTGCCGTCTTCGAATGGGTGGATGCTCTCGAAATAGAGGTGGCTTAGCCCTGCGCGCGTCAGCGCTGGACGCGGCTCTGCTCCCCCCGGCCCGGTCTTGTTGAACCAATCCGCGTATCGCTCCATCTCAGGCATGACCCGCTCCGAGGGTGGCGCTTCGAAATGTATCGTGGGCCGGTCAAGGCGGCCGGAAACGATTTGCATCGCCTCGGCGTGTTGTCGGTAGGCCCCGATGGTTTCCAACCGACGATCATGGGACAGGAGCATCCGATGCCAGCGGTACAGTGTCTCATGGGTCAGCGGCTCTGCAAAATTGGAATAGACGTCGACCATCATTTCCGCGACGCCCTGTTCGCGCGGTTTGGCAGGGTAGCTGTCCGGATCGAGGCCCAGATGGCGGCGCAGCGAAGACTGGACACTGAGCCGATCGAGGATTTCACCCTCGATGGCGCTCGTCTGCATCGCTTCCTCGCTGAGAAGTTCGATGCGGAGTTGCTCGCGCTCCGGCTGGCTGACATGATGGACCGCGCCGAGGATTTCTCCGGACGACAGCAGAAACTTCTGCTCGAACGCCTCCAGAGCGGAGGCGTCATACCGGAAATCCGGCCAATCGGGCAGCGTCCAGTTCCAAGCCATGAGTTATAGACATCCTTTCTATAACTCATATCTAGATCACCTCTGAGGCATAGAAGTCAACTCTATCGCTCAAAGGACCTGCGGGATGGTATGACCCACAAACCGACGCGAGGCCTTGAGCTAGGCCTTTTCAAGGTGCGTCAGATCTTGCTGACGCGGTCTGGGGATCTTTGGATCGACAGGGTTCTGTTCCGGCGCTGGAATGAATGGCTCATAGCGAACGTCCGCCATGGCACCGTCGAACCAGGCAGGCTGCACGTCACCATTGTTCCATTGGTAAAGGTAGCCAACCAGATTTTCAGATGTCTTGCAGAGGATGCGCATGATCGGTTCGCCAGTCAGGCGGGGCTTCGTGTTCATAATGCGTTCCTCCAAAATGGACCTCGTAACTCGTCACCACTGAGGTCTGAAATTCCCTATGACGCTCATTAGCGCCACGCTTTCCGCAACTGCAAGGCGAGCTTCCGCCGGTGGGCGAAAATCCACCGGCGAAACGCAAGTTATCTTTTCAGATAGGTATCTTACGGTTCATGCGGCGATGCAGCGCGAACCGCAATTTCTTCCAAGATTTTGTCGATCTCGCCCCATATGCGTGGTTCCACTTGGCCGCGGATCAGAGCCCATTTACTCAAGACGTCGAGGGGGTCGTGGTCCCGGAGGAGGACACCCAGGCTGGCCGCATCTACTGCCAGAGATGTACGGGCCTGCCACTGCGTGTTTCGAGTGCGCCGCTCCTCAGCAATTGGCGCAAAGACCGGCGACAGTTGCCAGCCTTTGACTGCACGGCGCAGGGCGGCACGCACCACATGGGCGGGTTCAACACCACAAGCCTCCAGCGCCCCTTCCTGTCGCTCGAGTGCGTTGACCCTGATGTCGATCTTCCGGGTCGGGCTCAAAGCGCGTGCCGAAACGGGAGCTCTCAGGCTGGTATGCGGGTCAGAGCTTTCCGCGGTGACATGGTGCGGCGCCACGGCACTTTTCGGCGCACGCTCCGACTCGTGCCGATCAGCGCCAACGTCAGCGACTGGGGTGCCTGTCTTTGTTGCTGTGACCTGTGCCTCATCTTCCTTCCCGGGAATCTCGCGGTCACCTTGTTGCAGGGTGGCGGCGTAGGCTGGGTCGGGCCTGGTGATGGTCGGGATCTTCTTGCGCAATCGACTGTCCTCACGCAGCAAGAATGTTGTTGAGAATGTCCGTCGCCTCCTCAAGCGCCTCGACGACATGACGTACATGTGGACGCATAAGGGGGTTCGGATCGGATTGCTTTTCCAGCGCCAAGGCGTGGAGAAGCCCCTTCTGGTCCATCTCCTTGTAAGTGTTCCGTCGCATCATGACGGTCTCAATCACCGGAAAACGGGTGAGCGCTTCTTCAATCAGGGCGGCGTCAGCACGGGTCGTTTTCGGGTCGACCATGTTGAGGACAACGTGGTGGCGCGGAAGGCTGGAGGGGTCGTCAACACGGGATTTCAGCTTCTCATACCAATCGGCAGTCTGCGCGCCGACATCGAAATCAGACGTCGACAGCATGACGGGCGTCACAATGTGGTCCGCAAGCACCGCGATGCCGTCTGACCATTCGGCACCGACCCCTGCGGTATCGATGAAGATGAAGTCTGCCGTGCCTGCCATGTAGACCTGATCGATCTGATCCTCGACACCCGCCACGCTTTCGACGGTGGCCGAGCAGAGAAGCGGCGAACTCAGCCCACCGGCTTCCGCCCGAGCATGCCAGGCACCGAGTACTCTCGTGCTGTCCGTGTCGATCAACATCACTCTGCGTCCGGCGGCGATCGCGGCGCTGATCAAGGCGCGCGAAAGCGTCGTTTTGCCACTGCCCCCTTTCCGGGCCATCGCTGCGATCACCACAAGATTTTCGTTCGGCATTCTGACCCTCGGCAAAAATAGTGAATCGCAACGATAATGCTAAAGTGTCGCTAAACGCATGAGGCGGAGGGGTCAAGCAGAAGTCGGGATGCGACCCGCGTTTGGCATGCAGCGGGCGGCGTTGTGCGATGACCGTGCGACGTCTGCCGTGGCGCCTTCAGCATTCGTCGCGGGGCACGACACACCCTCCAAATGTCGGGATGCGCTCGGCGATGTACTGCGGACGGAATGCAGGTGACGGATAGCGCGCGCCAGACGACGGGAGGCAGTCTCGCGTATGTCGTTACGCGGGTGACGCGAGACGGTCAGCACGCGGCAAAACCCGTCTTGCGGGGTGCAAGGGACGGGGCGCCAAAGACGCGATACGCGATGCGGGGACCGCATCGCGTGGTGCCATGAGCGCGAAGCGCGATCCATTTGACAAAGGACGGGAAATCGCCCCTGCAGGGCGATTTTCTACATTGAGTACAAGCCCTTATAGCCGACTCCACTTGCGTTGGGAGTCGGCGGGCTTGTACGAAGTTGGCAAGAAATAGGAACGTTAACTTCAAAATGCCCCGCCGCCGCAGACTGTCAGAGATCGAGCGATTGACCATCGCCCAGGAGCGCCGGAACGGCGTCTCCGCGGCGTCATTGGCCGCGCGCTACGATGTCAGCCTGAAGACGATCTACAACGTGGTGAACCACCGGGACGAGCGTCAGACAGCGAACGGCAGCCGATCGCGGGTTGTGGGGATCCGGGTCTCGGACGACGACCTGCGCCGGTTCGACGCGGCGCTGTCGCGGCGCGGGATTGCGCACCGCTCGAATGCGATGCGCCGCCTGATGCTGGCGGCCGAAGGTGTCTTCCTGCCCGACGACGAGATGTGCGACGAGTTGCGCAGCCTCGGCGCCGCGCTCAACCGGGTCGGCAACAACGTGAACCAGATCGCGCGACGTCTGAACGAGGCCAAGGTGCGGGGCGAGAGACTGTCCTACCCGGCCTCAAGTCACCGTGACGTCCGCGCCCTTGCGGGTCTGGTCTTCGATCTGGCCGACCAGGTCCAGGAGATGTCGCGTGCTCGGCGCAGCGTGCTGGACCTTGAGATCAGTTCTGCTCTGGCGGGCTTCGCCGGTAGGGATGAGAATGGCGCGGAGTGACCGGGTCCGTGGCATCGACCCGGCGCTCTTTGACCGCGGCTGGAGCCGGGTTTCGGGATCCTGGCAGGGGCTTTCCAAGGGCGCGCAGATGGTTCGGGCCGCGCGCGGCCATTCGCCAGCGATCTTCAAGGCTATCTCGAAAGGGGGCTGTCACACCGGGGCGCAGCTACGGGCGCAGCTCACCTATCTTACGACGAAGTCGACCCATATCCTCGACAGCCGCGGCACCCATGACGGGAAGAAGCAACTCTCGGAAGCCGAGATCAACCGAGTGGCGCGGCGGTTCGAGAACCAGTGGAAAGAGCGCTACAGCCCCAAGCTTGGCCATACGTCGCATCTGCTGATGGCATTCCCGGTTGGGACCAGTGGTGAAGAGGTGCGCGATATCACCCAGGCCGTCTGCGAGAAGTTCTTTCAAGGTGAGGGCTCGCAATTCGACTATATTGCTGCAATACACCAAGATCGCGCGCATCCACATGCGCATATCGTTCTGAACCGCCGCAGCAAGGATGGCGAAATGTTCTTTCTCGGGAAGGATCATCACTTCAACTACGACGCCTTTCGCGAGGCGATGGTCGAGGCGGCCCGGGTTCATGGGATCCGCCTTGAGGCGACGCGTCGTCTGGATCGCGGCGTCACGACCTACCGCGCCGAGATCGATGAAATCTACAAGGCTCGCGACGAAGGTCGTCCCCCTGTCGAGCGCCAGAGAACCGGCGCTGACCTGGCGGCTGCGCTGGAAACTGTCCGAAGCAACGCTTTGATCTACCACGGGCTCGCGGCGGAGGCGTCACGTTCGAATTTCGACGACGTGGCCGATGCGCTTGAGAGGGCCAGCACCATCCTTGCCAGTGGCGGTCAGATTCAATCTGACGGAGCCATCTACATGTCCCAAGTTGAGCCAGCGTTCGACACGCTGATCACCGAGTTTTCTCAGAACATTCGCCAGATCGAGGCGGCAATCGACAGGGCGCCGGCGGCCGAGAGGCCGGTGATCGAGCGCAAGCTGACCGACGTGCTGGCCTCGGTCGCGCATTTGAACCCGCTCGGGGATCGCTCCGCCGCCCTGGTCGATGCCCCGTCCCGGGACGGCATCTATGCAAGGCCGAACTTAAGTGAAGATCACCTCGCGCGTCTTGACGATGGAGAGGTGGCACCAAAGCTGGCCGAGGCGTTGCAAGGCACAGGCATCGATGCCGAGGCTGTGGCCGCGCGGCTGCGGGAGGGGGCAGGCAATGCCACATTGGAACGCCAGTGGCTGGCACAGGATCTTCAGGCGATTGCCAAAGAAGGTGGCCTTGATCTGGAGAAATCTGCGGACCGGGAAGAAGCGCTCGACCGGCTGGAAGCCACGCATGTTCGGTTGGGCGATGTTCTGACCGATGTACGCGTCCTGCGTGCGCCAACCGAGGTCGACGAGGTGGATAACGCTGAGGCAGCGCTTGATGAGCGGTTGACGACACCTGGGAGTGATCTCGCGCAAGATGGGTCCGACATCTTTGCCCCATCGGAGCGGCAGGCGTTCAGAGCGCTGGTGGCGCAGTTCCGCCGGACGGATTTCGATCATCCGTTCTCCGACGACCCGTCTGTAAGGCGGGCCGGCGCCGTGGAGGTTGAAGAGGCCCGCGTCGCGTTCGACGCCTATGCGCAGAGATCTCCGCAACATGCCGAATTGGCCTCGATGGCTTGGGAACAGATGACTGACAGTCGAATGCCGCCGCAATATGCGGTATCGGAGCAGGACCGCACGCTTCATGCTGGCGACATGGACCTCTCCTTGCGGGATCCTTCGGATCATCTCGGTCCGATCACCGAAGAGCTCCGCACCCTCGCCCGCTATCGCACGGAGATGCCGGATGACGAGTTCGGGCAGGCCGTCCAGGACGAAATCAACCACCTTCGTTCGCTCGGCGCGTCGCGTGCCTATATCAGCGAGCGCAGCCTCATTATCGAGGACCAGGCGCGACAAGACTACGCCGAGCGCCGTTATCTGGAAGAGACCGCGCCAACGGTCATGGCCTTTGTGCAAAACGCCGACGTCGAGGGCCCGCTCTCCGAGTCAGAGCAGCAGGACATCGTCCGGCAGGTCAACGAACGGCTAAGCCCCGACGCAATCGACGCACTGCGGGCCGGTAACGCGGACGTCCTGGACACATTCACCGAGGATCCGCTGCGCCAGCTGGAACTCGCCAAGACCTATCTTCAAGGCAGCGAGGTCACCGCGCATGGCCCGGCCATGGAGCGCGTTCTCGATGCTCTGGCCGAAGAGCAGATCGAGGCGCAGCGCGCGCGCCACGCCGCGGCACATGGTGAGAAGGGGATCACCCATGGATAAAGGCAAGATTGCCCTCGGTGTGTTGAGCCTCGTGCTGGTCGGTCTCGCCATGGGCTATGTCGTGGCGACCGGCTTTGTCATGTTCCGCTATGGGCTTTCACCCACGCGTTTCGACGTCACCCTACTCGCCCGCGAATATCGGGGTCTGTCTCAGTCTGCGCCGAAGGACTTCCTCTGGGTGAACCTCATCCTTGGCGGCTTCGGCCTGGCATCGCTGATGCTGAGCGTCACGCTTCTGGGGGATGCATTGACCCGCTTCGGGACGACGCATTGGCAGACCCGCAGCGAGATGAAGAGGAACGGTTTCTTTGCCAAGCCCGGTGGCGGCTTCCTTCTGGGCAAGCTTGGCTCCCCGAAGTCCAAGCGCCCGTTCCTTGTCTCAAAAACCTTCCCCCACGCACTGATCGTGGCGCCCACGGGCCGCGGCAAGGGCGTGGGATTTGTGATCCCGAATCTGCTCACCTACAAAGGCTCTGCCGTGGTACTCGACGTGAAAGGCGAGAACTTCCGCGAGACCTCGCGCTTCCGCGCCAGCATGGGTGACAAGGTCTTCCGCTTCGCGCCGACCGACTGGGATCGACCGACCCACCGTTACAACCCGCTGGCGCGCATCGCGGCCATGACCAACCCTGACCGGCAGCAGATGGAGCTAAAACTCACCGCGAAGCTCTTCCTGCAGACCGACAACGAAAAGCTGAGCGGGCTTTTGGCCGGGGGTATCGACCTCTTCGTGGCGGCCGGTATGCTGGCCTTCGAGCGCGGCGTGCCGACCATCGGCGAGATCTATCGCATCACAGCCTCGGGGGGCGACAAGCAGAAGGAATACCTGAAGCGTTCGCAGGAGGTGAAGAACAAGTCGGCCAAACTGATCTTCGAGCGTATGGCATCGACCAACAACGACACCCTCACTTCCTACCTCTCCCTCCTGATGACATCGGGTCTCGACACCTGGGACAACCGCGCGATCGACGCGGCCACCGCGACCTCTGACTTCTCATTCCGGGATATCCGCCGCCGCCCACATGCGATCTATCTTGTGGTCGAATCCGAGATGATCCGCCCGCTTGCCCCGCTGATCCGCCTCTTCTTTTCGGACCTGATTGCCTCGCTGCAAGCACAGGAACCCGGCGATGACGAGCCCTGGCCGGTCATGATCATGCTCGACGAGTTTGACCGGCTCGGGAAAATGCCGATCGTGGCCGAGAGCATCAAGACGCTGCGCTCCTTCGGCGGCAACCTCGCCATCGTGACCCAGACGATTCCCGCGCTGGACGAGATCTATGGCGAGAATACCCGCAGGTCGCTTCAAGGCGGCGCCGGCGTGAAGCTCTACCTCACCCCGTCCGAGCAGAAGACCATCGAGGAGCTGAGCCAAGCCGTTGGCAAGACCACCAAGCGCGTGGTGACCCGCTCCCGCGCTGTTGGACGCAATCCGTTCGAAGGGCGCAGCGTTTCCGAGCGAACCGAGGATACCCCGCTCCTGACCGAGGATGAGGCCCGACGAATGGACCTCGACGAGGTTATCCTCGTGATCGACGCGCAGATGCCGATCCGGGCAAGAAGGGTGAAGTATTTCGAGGACCCAGTGTTGAAGGTTCTGCACGCCGGTCAATCGGGGAGTTTCCCGTATCCGGACGAGGACGGCCTGCGGCGGGATCGGCAGATGTCTGAGACCCGGGAAACGGTGGAGAGGTTGAAGCAAGAACTGCAGGAAGTGCGGGCGGCTGCGGGACCGCGGGAAGTCGGCCACAATGCGCCTAACGCATCGAAAACTGACCCTGTCAGCGCAGCGAAGGCCCGCGGCCGCGCGGCTCGTGCTGCTGCAAGCGGAGGTGGCCAAGGTCAACTGGCGCTGAATTTTGAAGGATTGGGGATCAGAGGTGCAAACCGGACGGCGCTGGAATCCGCCGTTCAGACGACTAGATCGCTTCTTGCGGAGTATGCAGATGACCTGCACAAAGCCAACTCCCCTACTCCTTCAACGTCTTCCTGAAATTTGCGAAGGCCTCGACGACCTTGTCCTGGTCGACCGTATCTGGCCGCACGTCGTCCGGCAGCCTGCCTGCAAGGGCGAAAAGGTAATCATCAGGTATGTTCAGGATGCAGGCGAACTGGCGGATCAGGTGCCCCGAGCTGGGGCTGCGTCGGTCGTGCTCGATGTCGTTGAGGTATTGCGGGGATATCGACCCACCGCCCTCTTCCTTCATCACGCGCGCTGCGAGCTCCTTCTGGCTAAGACCGAGTGCCTTGCGGGCCTTCGAAATCGCCTGGCCGAAAGTCACACCGTCCGCCGACATGGCCGGTTCATCGCTTCATCTCCCTGTCAATCCGCTTGTTCGCGGATTTGCGAGTTGTTACTCCTTATCCACAAGGGGATCAACCATGAAGCGGGCTCGCGGCCAGCGGGCAAGGAAGAGGGAAAGGTGTGCTGTGGGTTGCAGGACCGCGGACTTCTTGATCAGCAGACGTCGCCAAGAAGCTGGTGCACCGCCCTTCATTGGGCTCATTCCGCTAGATGAGACAGCGCAAGAGCGAGCCGTTGAGCGCACGCGACAGTTCTTGGGCGGTCGGCCCGACAGGCTGAAAGCTTTGTTCCGCGATTTTCCAAACCTCGCGGGATGGCTTGTCACCCATTCGCTAAGCGAAGGATATGGAGACGCCGGTCATGCGGTATACCCACACATCGCCGACATTCTCCAAATTCCGCTGGATTACCAGCCGCATCGCAAGGAGTTGTTCCGCTCTTTCTGCGCGGTTTGCGACCGGTTCGGGTTACCTACCCGAGGCTTTGATCGCGATGTCGACGTCTACCTTCTTCATGCCGGCGTAAGCCAAGCGCAGCTTCCACACCTGATCGACGCGTTTCTGAGACAGGAAGCAGCTTTTGGCCCGCCCCCTGTCGAAACGACCGTTCTGCTAAACCGCTGGGAAGACGATGCACTGTATTTTCTCCCTCCTGCGGTCAACGTGCTTCGCCGTGCAATCCTCTGGGACGAGACTGCGTGGCATGCAGCCCTGTTTGCACGGATACGCCAAGACCCGGAGGCCTTCGTTCCTGCAATCGAGTTCGAGAGATCTTTCAAGGAAGTCTTTGACCAAAGACTGAAAGAAACACGGCCAACATCGAGCAGAGGAGGAAGCGAGGCGCTGGCACCGAGGCCGCGGCTCCAATGGCAATCTGGTGGGCTTGTATTGAGATTGCCTCGAAGCGAGGGGCGAATTCGCCTCTGGCTCGATGGCGCGCAACGACCGCTCCGTTTGCGCGGAGGTGAGGACTGGACACTACCTCAGCCCTGGCCCCGCGAGCTCCGTTGGGAAATCTCTGGCCAGACCGGGCAACTCGAGCTCCTCACTCAAGGGGGATGTGCCGCGTTCGACAGGATCACCGGTCACTATCTGCGCGAGATCCCACGGGGTTCGGTCGATATCGAACTAGACTCAACGGACATCGTTCTCCTGGCGCGGACGCCATTCTCGATAGCAGGCGAACCCGCTCTTGAACCGGAAGCCGATAGTTTCGTCGGCTTCGCAGTACTCGGACCGCGCCCCCTAGTGCTCGAACTTGACGGCCTGCAAACGGGTCTCAAGGCCCGTCCGAGAAGACGCCTTTCCTTGGCAGGAGACGAAATCGCAAGCGGACCACGGGGCGCACTTCATGGGCGTTCTGCACGCCTTCGGATCGAAACTGGATTGGGTCGCTCCGAGACACGAGCGGTAAGGGTCACACTCGGCTTGCAGTCGCGCCTCATCGAGGTACCGATTTCAGATGACGGTTTTGGTGATGTCGGGATGGAAGAGGTGCTCGCTGGCTTTGCAGAGGCTGAGGCAGCAGACCCGGTGCGCCTCCGGATGGAACTGATGGCGCCAAGCGCCGATGGTGCCGCCGCTCATGGGTCCGGGATCGCGCTTGCCGCATGGGTGTGGCCTGGCTTCTGCGGCTCCGATGGCATCGTGTTCCACAGCGAACGCCAAGTCCGCAACCTCGTCGAGGATGAATGCCTCCACGTCGGTCGTGACGACCAAGGGCGTCTATGCCTTGAGCCCGGCGGCGGATACAGCGTCGCACGGGTCGTATTCGAGATCGAAGGCGTACATGTTCCTTTCGATCTGCCTTGGCCCGATGTCACCGTATCAAGGCGCCGTGCTGAGGGAAGTGTCGCCCCGCTTCCGCTTGGCACGCGCCTCTCGGTTGGTGAAGACGACCGCTTCGATACGATCAGCATCCGATGCCCTGACCAGAAGGCACAGCTGATCATTCGTGGAAGACGCGAAGAACGGCCATTCTATGGGGGGCTGACACGCAGCCTTGCTGTTCGGGACCTTCTGGCTCCCGCCTCCGATGAACGGGTGCTTCTTCAGCGCGAAAACGGTTCGGAAGTCCTGCTATTCGAACTGGTCGCGGCACTGGCCCCCCAGGCAATCAACCTCCTGCCCGCTCGCAACGCGATCCGACTCCAGCTGAAATTCGGAGAGCCGGTCGATGCAGTGGCTGTTGAGGTCGAGGACGAAACGGGCGCAGTCGTTTTCGCCGAAGCCGCCCTTCGGCATCGGCCGGTGGCAACGCGTCGGCCAGACTGGTTCCATGCCGAGGTGAGCGACAACGACGCACACGGCCTCGAACTGACCCTCGATGCCGATTGGATTGATGACGGCCCCTGTCTGGCACGGCTCCTGATCCGGCCCGAAGGACGCGATGGATGGCGACCGCTGCGCAATTCGCGAGGCGACAGTTTCGCCGTCGCCATTGCCAACTCGGCGGCAGACGGATTCGTGCTGGACGGAGAGCTTCAGCGTCGGTTCGAGGCTCTCAGCCGCTGGCTGTCGGATTGCTACGCAGCAGAGTGCTGGCCGACGCTGGAGCGCACACTGGTGCCACGCTGGCAGGAACTCGGATGTCGGCTGCGAGAACTTCGTGGTGGCGATGGAGCAGTTATGCGAGCGGCGTGCTTGCCGCCTCCCGACCATGCGGCACCTGGCTGGGTGCCGACCCTCCACCCTCTGCAGTTCGCTCCGGATCTATACACTGCAGCGCCGCAGGCATTCGCGGCTCTGGCGGCGTCCGTTGATCCTGGTGTCGCCGAGATGGCTGCGCTCGCCACACTCAATACAGCGCGCCTGCGCGAGCTGTCTCATCTCCATCCCACAGTCTACCTCGCCTTCCGAAACCTGCAGGCGGCGCGCGACAAGGGCTCGAGGCTGGAGGGATTCGATCCAGCACGCTTCTTCAGAAATCTGCCATTGGTCGACGGTGACCCATCGGCGGGATGGTTCTGGCGTGGGACGCCTTTGCTCGGGCCAGACCATTGGCGCGCTGCGCATCTCCGGCTAGTCGAGCGGCTCGACGCAGCCGGCCTCTTCCTCGATGACACGGCCGAAGAGGGACCGAACAGCCGGCGCCAAGGATCCCTGCAACGGTTGATGCATGCAGCCTGGACCCTGGCACCCGAAAAGCTTCGTCCACCTGCTCCGCGCCGCAGTCAGGACTCTGAGGAGCCGGCTCAGGTGGATCTATGGGGCTCGGCATTGCTTTCTGGCTTTGCACGTGCAAGCCGCCTCAATGAGGTGACAGAGTATGTTGATACCGTCTCCACTCGGGCGGGCATGCCGCCAGCACAAGCTCTCACCAGCATCGCCTTCATGTTGCGCCTCGCCCCTGAGCTTTTCGCCTTCCACTTATTGCTCTGGCAAATCGCCAAGGAACGTCCATGACCGAACTCGACCCAATCCGTTTCAAGGACAACCTCGGTGCGACGCTGGCGCGGTACATCACAACTGCCGCTGCAGTGTCATCAGCGCGGGCGCCCCGTCTGTCACGCGCCGTGGCAGACGCATGCGCACGCGCGGCATTGGTGCGCGGCCCATTCGTCGAGAGCCTGCCAGACTTCGAGAAGGGCGGCAGCATTGAAGAACTGGTGAGCAATGGGGCACTGCACGGTGCTTGGTCGGCACTCTCCGAAAGCGAAGAGGGGCAATCCCTCTGGCGTCGGCGGCTTCACCTACACCAGTCCGCAGCAATAGGTCGCGACGAGAATTACCTGGTCGCAACGGGCACCGGCTCGGGCAAGACAGAGTCTTTTCTCTTCCCATTGATCGATGATCTCCTGCGTCAGGGAGAGCTGGAGCGGCCCGGTGTCCGCGCAATTCTGGTCTATCCTCTCAACGCCCTCGCAAACGACCAGATGCATCGTATCGCCCGACTACTGTTTCGGGATCTTGGAGACCCCGGAGTCACGCTCGGGCGTTTTACCGGACAGGTGCGCTCTGATGCCACGAGATCAGACGAAGAAGGACGGCTGACCGCCACGCCCACCTTTCAGGCCGATTTTCCCGATGCGCGCCACGCTCCGCGCAACTGGCTTCTCGCTAGGGGTGAGATGCTTCAGACCCCGCCGCACATCCTCGTCACCAACTACGCCATGCTCGAGCACATCCTGCTCTTGCCGCGAAACCGAGCATTGCTTGCCGGGGCGGACGTCCGTTGGCTCGTCCTCGACGAGGTCCATACCTATACGGGGGCTCAAGCCATCGAAGTCGCCTTCCTTCTGCGAAAGCTGAAGGCGCGGCTCGGCATACCCCAAGGGCAAATCCGTTGTGTCGGGACATCCGCAAGCCTCGATCCAGCGAAGCGCGAAGAGCTCGCACGCTTCGCAGAAGACCTTTTTGGGGAACCGTTCCCAAGCGGAGACGGCGCGGTCATCACCGCCGAACGACGACTGCATCCAGCCCTTACCGACGGCGTGGAACCACAAGAACTCTCCGCGCCCGATTGGGTTAGAGCGGGGCAAATACTCTCGGAGCTACGAGAGCAAGGGTGCCTTGCAGCTGAAAATGTCGACTATTTGACCGAGGATTGGAACGAGGCGATGCAGGAAGCTGGCCTCGATGCGCTACTCCTCGACCCTGCGCAACCGTTCGGCGAAGCGCTTATTGCGCGGCTAGCCGAAATCAAACAGGTTCGCGACGTAGCCAGTGCGCTCAAGGAGCGAGCTTTGCCATTCGCCGATCTCGCGGCGCGGGTTTTTGCGTCAGAGTCTGGAGAGACGGCGCGGACAGCTCTTACCGCTCTGATCTCACTGGGCGTTCTGGCTCGACCTTCCGTCCCAGGCGCGTTTCCACTTCTCCCGGCACGCTTTCATCTCGCCGCCTCAGGCGTGGAGGGTGTCGCGTTGAAGCTTTCCGCAAGCGACGCAGAGAATTGGTCAGACTTTCGGCTTTCGCGCAATGGAATGCATATCACTAGTGCCCCGGCCTATCCCCTTCTCGTCTGCCGCAACTGCGGCGAGCCCTACGTCGAGGGCTGGGACGATGGAACAATGCTTCACCCGCGTCCCGAGATCAGTCCCGGAGCGAGGCGCCGGGTCTTGAGGTTGATCAGGGCGGGAGAGGCCGCGACAGAGATAGACCCTGACGAACTGGACGAGGAACCCGAGGAGGAGCCTCCTTTCGAATTCTTCGCCGACACTGGCGAGTTGGCCGACGGCCCTGAGGAGGGCGTCCTCTCCCTTGCCGAAGCACCGATGCGCGACGATGCCGAGGAACGCCGCAGCTACGTCCGGAAATGCCTCTCTTGCGGAGCGACCGGCGGCCGCTTCGCTGAGCCTGTTACTCCGATCCATCCAGGTGATGATGCGCTCGCGTCGGTAACGGCGCAGTCGCTGCTTGAGGCCTTGCCTCCGCCGCAGGGGCGGTCATCGGAAGCACCGATGCAAGGGCGGAACCTTCTCGTCTTTGCGGACAACCGGCAGGACGCGGCGTTCTTCGCCCCTTTCTTCGAGCGTACGGCTCGCGATCAAGCACTTCGTGCAGCCATGGTCCAGGCGTTGCGCCGAGAGACCTACGAAGCTTTGGACCTCATGGGGCTGCGCGATGGTGTCTGGACGCAGCTCAGGCGATCCGGCTTCAAGCTATATGATCGCCGCAATCCAGAACCTTTGAGCAGCAGCGCCGCGAAAGACCGCCTGATGGCCCTGATCGCAGCTGAACTCTGTGGTGGGCCTTTGCGGCTATCACTCGAATCCCTCGGCCTAATCACCGTGCAATATGAGGGAGATGCGAGGATTGCTCAGCGACTCACAGAAAGGGTTCCGCCTGAGTATCGAGGCCTAGTCCCGGCCTTGGTCCGCTTTCTGCTCGACCTCATTCGGCAATCGCGTGCGATCAACACGCTGGAGAACATTGACCTAACAGACGAGTCCATTTGGGGCGAGGGGTTGGCGAGCGCGGACATTTCGTGGTCGTTGTCGCGGACGCACCAGAGCCGCCGACTGCGAACGTTGCTCTCAGAACCTGGACGGCCCAATCGGCCACTGTGGGTGCTGATCGACAGGCTTGGAATCCCAGACGGCCAAGCGAGAGACATTCTCTCGGCTTTCTGGGAAGAGGCGACGCGGCCCCGTCACCGTCTCCTTCTACCCGGGGGACACGGTCATGTGCTGAACTTGGCGGCCATGCGTTTCGCTGCGACTCCGGAAGGAGAACTGCGCCGCTGTGAAAGTTGCGGTGCGTCCAGCCAGATCGATCTCGGGGGTGTGTGTACCGCCTGGCGCTGCACTGGACGCACAGTTCCTGTTTCAGCCGAAGAACGGGACGAGATGCGCAGGCGCAACCATTACCTCGTTCGATATGAAGGGCAGCCGCTGAGCGGGATCGCTCGGGAGCACACCGCCGCCATATCGACGACGGAACGATCCGAGATCGAGGAGCGGTTCCGGCAGGGTGAAATCAACTTGCTCAGCTGCACCACGACAATGGAAATGGGTGTCGATCTGGGCGAGCTGGAAGCGGTTTTCTGCCGGAACGTCCCGCCAGGCATTGCGAACTATCAGCAGCGCGCCGGTCGCGCTGGCCGCCGCGCGCAGGCTGCGCCCGTTGCATTGATGATGGCGAGGTCCGGCCGATACGACCAAGCACAATTCAACGATCTGCGTGGCTATCTCGAGGCGCTCCCCCCCGCGCCATATCTGACATTGGATAACCCGAGCTTCTTCCGACGGCACCAGGTCTCATGCCTGTTGGCAGGTTGGCTGGATCATCGCTTGGCAGGCCACGAGCGCACCGGAGCTCCACGTCTGCGTGATGTGCTGGGCGAGCGCTTGGACGAGGCTGCCGAGACAACTCTTCTGGCAGACCTTTCAGCATGGCTCGCTTCGGAGGCCGGTGTTGCCGCACGCACGGTTGCCGAGCGAATGGCGTCCACTCTCCCGGCAAGACTTGATCATGTCGGCCTTGTCGCGGGCGAACTGTCTGAGCACGCGCGCGCAGAGATAACGCGCTGGATCCGGGCTACTTGCGCTCGCTGGCGCGAGCTCAATGACGCCTACGAAAATGCACGTGCCGCGCTCGATGATCCGGATGCGAACGAGCAGGCCCGCTCCCGCGCTGCCGGTCGCATGAATGGCCGTTTGGGCGACATGCGTCGGTATCTTGATCGATTCCTGGTTGAGGCACTGTCGCGTGCTGCCGTCATACCGACTTACAGCTTCCCAGTTCACTCGATTCACCTAGAGATTGTCACGGAACGAGGCGCTCGCACCGCCTCGGATGATCGAGCGTTGCAGCTCGATCGAGACGCGGCAATGGCGATCGCTGAGTATGCGCCGGGGGCCGAAGTCGTGGCCGGTGGCCGAATTTGGACGTCCGCAGGCATTGCACGGAGAGCCACGGTAGGCACCGGCGATGCTTGGATGGAACGTGGTTTCCATCGCGTTTGTCCGACGTGCCAGCATGCAGAAACACATCACGAGCGGGATGATTTTGGGGAGAACTGCCCTCAGTGCGGCGCACGGGCCAGTGGCCCGCGCCGTGCCTTCGTTGAACCCGTCGGGTTCCTGACATCATATGCCGACCGGCAGGGTAGAGACCCCGGCGCAACACGCTTGAGAGTTCGACCCGTCGACGAAGCGCGCCTCCTAACGCGAGCCCGCCCTGAAGACTTCCAGGTTTCAGACCTAGCACGCGTCACGCATTTCTTCGCGCCGGCTATCGCACCAGAGGGGAGTCAGCCTGGACGAATGCTCGTCTTGAATCGCGGGCCGCTGGGGGCGGGCTATCTTTGGTGCCCGTCGTGCGAGCACGCGAGACCTGCGCCCCAAGAGGCGCTTGGCGGGGCCGAGATTCGGGCAGTGCATGAGAACCCGCGGACCGGAGATCGGTGCCGGGTTGAATCCCTCCGCTGGCCCGTGGACCTCGCACATGTTTTCGAGACCGATCTTCGGGGGATTCGTATCGATCAGCCGGTCCCAGACTTTTCTGATCGCCCTACGGAGACTGAACGGCGGGCGGCTCGGGATGGCTTCCTTAGAACGCTGGCAGAGGCACTGAGACTTGCGGCAGCGGATATTCTTGAAACCGACCCAAGAGACCTTCGCGCGACCGTTGAGCTTCTCGGTGCGGCCCCACTGGTCATCCTATCGGACTCAGTCCCAGGCGGTGCCGGCTACTGCCGTCGATTGCTCGACGATTCTCGCTTCTCGGCCCGCGTGCTGCTGGGTCGAGCGATCGCGGTCCTGGATTGCCCTCGTGGCGCAGCCTGCGAGACGAGCTGCTCGCGGTGCCTGAATGACTACTCCAACCAGGTCTATTGGGATCAGTTCGATCGTCATCCTGTGTTTGGCTGGTTGCGCGGCCTACTTGCGGAGTCGACACCGCGGCCCGCTCATGCCCCCGACGCTGCGGTCCCGGTAGCGCAGACTTCGGCGGCGACGCTGCGGGTGCGTCTCGAGGGAGCGGGGCTGGTGGCCGTTTCCTCGCCAGATCTCTGGGGAGCCGAAGATCGGTCCGAGGCCCTCACAAGTGCGCGGGCATTGCGAAACTGGCTCGATGAAGCCTCGAACAGGCATGCCCTCTATCTACTTCCACCGGGTGCGGTTGATGCGGGTACACCGACCGGCCTCGATCGTGAGATTGCCTATGCGTTGGCGCCATACGAGCGATCCGGTCAACTTCGCTTTGGCACGCTTGACGGTTCGGCCGTGGCGAATGCGCCTCGCCTGTCTGTTTTGAAGGGTTTCGGGGCAGAGGCCTCTGTGGATGCGTTCTACGCATCGCAGGACGCGGCGGCGGCTCTTGCCGGGCCACTAGAGGGGGTCAGTCACCTTTTTTCATGCTCAGCAGGCGACAGCTGGCTTGCGTCGGTGCAGGACAGCGTCCGAACGCTGCCGGGTCCGTTGGCCGGGCTCACAGAACGCTTGCGCGTCTTCCGCTTCCGACCGGGCACCGCCCGAGCGCTCACACCACTTTTCCAAGGCGTAGCAGGGCGCCATGTCGCGCTCGAAATCGAGGATCCCTGGTGCGGCGTTCGCCCACACAACCGTCGCCGCCTAGCGAGCTTTGTCGCTGCCGCTGGGTCAGCGGGCGTCGACATCGAGCGACTCGCAGTCGTGTGGAATCCTGATCATGGCGAGCCGGATACGCCGCAATCGCAATCGAACGCGTTGCGCGCCGAGCTGCGTTCTGCTGGCGTAACGGTTACGCCCGAGCTTCATCACCGTTCTGCACGCAACCGCCATTTCCATGACCGCGTTGTGACGATCCAGACCGTCGATGACGGGCCGAGGGTCAACCTGAGATGGGACGTGACCGCCGGGATCGACAATCTGATGTCCCACTCGAAGGAGTGCAGTGTCTTCATCGAGGAGCGCTGAGTTCAGCAACTCATGCGGAAGCACGAAGGACTTCGGCCCCTTTCGCTTCCACAGGTGACTCAAGCCCAAACGCCGCCCCGGAGGGCGGCGTTCAAGCATTTGACAATTTGCGAAAATATGCGCGGCGGGATTTGAACCTGCATCTACAGGTTCATCACCTGATGATGCATAAGCTTACCGCGCCAACCGCTTCGCCCTCTCCGCCATCCTGACCACCTGCGCGCTCGCCGTCGCCGCGGCGCTCTTTACCGCAGCAGGAGCCTGCACAGCTCCACGTCCAATCGCCTCACCCGTCGTGAGCGCTCCGATCCGCGACCTGCCCTGCACACCAGACGTGTTAGCCAGCCCTCTCAGCACCCCGGCGGACCCACTGACGATCGCCGGTGCCGCCGCCACCATTAGGTTTCCCGAGATGCCGCGAACGATCAGGGGTGTTGCTGCTACAAATCCTTTGGCGAGGAAAACCATGACGAAGAACGGCACAAGCGATCCGATGTTGGTTGCCGAGTTCGGATCACCGAGCTGGGCCAGCAGCGAATTCGCCATGCCGACGACGGTCGAAAACATGGCTGCGATGACGATGGGGTAGAAGGCGTAGCTGATCGTCGTCGAGACCCATCTGTGGAAGAAATCCTTGGTCGCGTCGAAGAGCGACAGAGCGATCATGATCGGAGCGAGACCAAGCATGAGGGTCAGCATCATCTTGGCGAAGATGAGAACGATGCCGGTCATGAAGCCAAGGAGGCTCAGCAGCACCAGGCCAATGCCTCCGAGGATCGCGCCGGTCATCCAGTTCAGGTTGTTGCCGATCGCGTTCAGGTATTGGCTGAACTTTGTGATGAGATCATCAAATTCAGAGGCAAAATAGGTAGCGCCCGCTCCGCCGCCACCGACTGATGAGATGAGAGCGCCCGCAACATAGTCAAGCCCACCAATGACGGCATTCGCAACCGCGTTGAAGTTGGCCCAGTTGAAGGCGAACAGGCCAATCAAAGTCAGCTTTATCAGGTACCAGAAGAAGCTGGCCCCATCCATGCTGCGGAATTGGAAGGCCATGTTGATGCAGACGCCGATCAACGAAAGCGTAACCATCAGCAGGACGATCGTGCCGGTATTGCTGGCCACTGCCCCGAACTGGGACTCGGCCGCATCGACAAGGAACGCGTCTGCGGTTCCGACCATCCAACTGACGACACTCATTACCAGTTATCTTGCGCTTCGCAGAGGTCCTGAACCTCTCTTGAAATATTATCTCGCTGTTCAGCGATTGAACGGCGGGCTTGGGTTTGTTCAGCCTGGGACATCGCTTGGAACCGTTCTTCGTATTCAGCTGACGCGGCGTCCCAAGCCGGGAAGCGAACGTCACAGTTGCAATCACCAGTTTCCTTGATTGCCTGCCATGACCTCAGTTCATAGAGATCCATCAAGGTCCGCGCCTTGTAGGCCTCCCTCGGATTGATTTCGTCCATCCAGGTCGGTCGCGCCGGACGATCGTTGCAGATCCGGTATTGTTGAGGCGACATATCCACTGTGAGATCGTTTGAAACCTGAGGCGAAGTCTGCGCCACAAGGGGGCCCGCCAAGGCGGCAAACATGAGTGCGAGAATTGGTTTTCGCATCTGGGAGATTCCTTTTTTACTCAGCGGCAACGGAGGGGCTCTTGTTGCCTCTGCCGTCGACCGTGTCGAGGTTCAAATCTGTGGTTTGACCCGGCAGGAAGAACTCGGTGATCCCGCGCGCGCCTTCATGGCGGCCTGCCTGAATGATCACGTCGATCGAGCCCTCAATGTAATCGATCATGTCGGCATAGGTCATCGGCACATCGGTTTTCAGGGCGGCGATGGCGAGGCGGCGAACAGCAAGTTGTGGGGTCTCGGCATGCAGCGTAGTCAGCGATCCACCGTGGCCGGTGTTGATTGCCTCGAGAAACGTCATCGCCTCGCGACCGCGGACTTCGCCTAGGACAATCCGGTCGGGTCGCATGCGAAGCGTTGAGGCCAAGAGCACATCGGCACTGCGGGCATCCGTGTCCCGGTCCGCGATCAACGTCACGGCATTGGGCTGCTCGGGGCGCAGCTCGGCCGCCTCCTCGATGGTGATGATCCGCTCTTCGGGCGGAATCAGCGAAAGGATCTTGCGCGCCGCAACCGTCTTGCCGGTCGACGTGCCGCCCGAGACGATCATGTTGAGCTTGTTCTCGACGCAAAACCGCAGCGCGGCGCCGATGTCGCCGGATGTCACCACATCGCGCAGTGCGGCGTTACGTTCGCGGCGCAGGCCTTCGAGGCTGCGCTCCTTGCCATAGAGAAATCCGAGCCGGATCGCCTCTAGCGGCAGGGAGGAGAAAAACCGCAGTGATATTGAAAACCCGCCCTCGACTGCCGGCGGCTGGATCACCTGCGCGCGGATCGGGCGATCTCGATATAGGATCGAGACCGAGACGATAGGCTTCTTGGTGCTTAGCGTGGTCGAGGCGGCGGAGGCGATCTGGTTGCCGAGGTCCTTGATCTCGGTCTGGCTCAGCGGGCTGCCGAGACCTCGCATGAAGTGATCGCCCTGGAATTCGCCCCAGACTTGTCCGTCGGGATTGATGCAGATCTCGATCGTGTCGTCGCGCAGGACCTCGGGGCCGAAACGGTCGAGCGACGCTTCCAGATAACTTGCAGCCATGTCAGAAAATCTCGAGGTCACGATCAACCATGACCGTGATCCGTGTACCCTGATCGACATGTATCACTGGCCGGATCGCCAGATAGTCCTGCATCACGCTTTGCGTGCTATCGCGCAGGTCGGTGCCGACATCACTCGCAACATCGGCCGCCGCCTCGCTGTCGATTTGACCCGCTGCAGCCGCAGGCAGGGCGCCGATCAAGGAGATCAGCGCGGCGGAGCTGAAGCGTTGCGCGAAACGGGTGTCGACAAACCCGGTGGTGCCAGTACGGCCGAGTTCGTCTCCACCGAAGGCGCTGATCTGCACGGTCTGATTATCGGGCAAGATGATCCGGTCCCATGCCACCATGACGCGCGATTGGGCGAGTGCGACATCGGAGCGGTAGCGCCCGATCAGCCGCGCGCCGCGCGGGATCAGGATACGCGTTCCATCGAAAGAATGGACGTCTTCCGAGACGATGGCGCGGATCGCGCCGGGCAGTGTGCTGTCGAGGGCCGTCTCTGTCACAGCCTGAATCATGGTGCCCTGAACAACCGTGTTCGATGGGTTCGCGATCACTTCGGCACGTGTCACCTGCGCAGGTTGTGCGCCCGAACGAACAAAGGCTTCATCTGCATTCAGGCGTGCGGCTTCCAGCGTGTTCTCCCTATCCGCACCCGCGCCCATCCCGGAGAAGGCGATCATAGGAGACGCGATACGCTCTGCGCGGGCCTCAGCTTCAGCAGCGCGCCGCCTTTCGAGTTCGGCCAGCCGCAATTCTTCTTCACTTGGTCCCAATGAGGTCGGCTCTGGTGGTGCAAGCCGTGCAAGTTCCAAGTCCATGCGGAGCTGATCCAATTCGCGATCCCGCTCGGTCAGTTGCCGCTCGAGGGCCCGCTGCGCCTCGGCGGATGCCTCCTGTAAGGTGGCAATTTGCGCCGTCAGGTCCGCAATAGCCTGCTCCGCCGCGCTATCCGCGGCCTCGGCCGGTCTTGCGCGCAGGTCCTCGAGTTCCGCTCTCAATGTCGCAAGACTTTCCATCAGCGCGAGTTCCGACTCGCTCGGACCTGTGTCCGCAGCCGGGGCTTGGCTGGGCTCCGGGGCAGAAATCGGCGCCAGATCTCCGAATCCGGGGCCGCTGCTCTGGAACTCTTCCGGCGCGGCGGTCGCCATTGGTGCTTCTGCCGACGGCTGTAGGGCAGCCCACGCCAGACCACCTGCTGCCGCGATACCGACGACTCCAAGGATCGCGGCAAGCGGCGCAGGCCGCTTGTCGGCCTTCGCTTTGCCCGTCGAACCTTCGAGAGCCGCGAGGCGCGCGGCGAGGTCTTCCGTACCTTCGGTCATGATGTGGCCTGTCCTGCGTCCTGGACGCAAATCACCTCTTCGCCAAGGCGAAGGACCCATTGTCGGTTGACGCCGGACACGCGGATGACGCCGTCACTCAAGGCCTGGCTGTTCACCGCGCGTTCCCTGCCGTTCGAATATCGGAAGATGGCGGGCACCGGCGCATTCCGTGCGAACCGGAAATACGTGAAGGTACCATCATCCCAGATGGCCGTCGGCGTGAACTCTTCTCGGGCACTGACCGCATAGTTCGCGTTCGGCGCATCGGCCGCAACCGCCCTGGTGGGTTGCACGCGGTTTTCAGGATAGCGGAACTGCACGACATAATGCGGCGTCTCCCGGGCTTCGACGACATGGAAGTAGTAGGAGCGGCGGTTGGTGTAGACGGTGATGTTGGTGGCGACGCCAGATGCTGTCGGCTTGATGGCGAAGGCACGGCCACCCGGGACACCGTCGAATTGAAACCCGACCGTATCGCCGGCGATGATCGAGCGGATGGTTTCACCCTCACCGAATTCGACCGTGGTGACGCGGGTCAGAGTCGTGACGACACGGTAAACTTGGCCTTCAGTCCAGGTCGCGACGCGCACGCGATTGTCATGAGAACCTGGACGGGGCGTAGTTTCGGCCAAAGCAGTCGTTCCCGCGAACGCGAGAATACTGGCGGCCAGCAGCGCAGAGATTGGAGTGCGGGTCATTCAGAACGGTCCGATCGGATGGCATATTGGGTGACGGTGAAACCGAAAGGGTTTTGCCAGACATCGTCGATCGCGCGGGTCCGCTCGGGCCGGAATTCGAACATCAACGTGGCAGTGAACGATCCAGCCTGTACCCCCTGCGGGCTTGTCAGGCGCTTTCTGAGCCGCACCTGGGCGCGGTTCTCGCCAATAAGGGTGATCGATGCGATCTCAACGGCCATCTCGGCCGCAGCCCCGTATCGCGTCGGCGGATAGTTCTCCTGACCCGATGTCCACATCGCGCGCATGCTGGCCTCGGCCGACCCGGAAGACTGTGCCAGGACACGGCGGACACGAAGATCGTTGTCGAGCTGGTTGTAGGTTTCGCGGTCGAGAATGTAGCGGTAGATTTGCGCTTCGATCACGGCAGGGCGTTCGGCGAGCGACACGGTTTCAACCGTGGCATTGGGGAGCGCCACCCCGGTCGCGGGATCGTAGGGGACAACCACGGGAGGCGGCGTCTCGACCATCAGCGCGACAGCCGCAGCCGTCAAACAACCAAATACGCCGAAGCCTGCCCCGGAAAGGCCGATCATCCGCCAAAGCTGTTCCCGGCGCAGGGCACCGTAGACAAGTTCCTCTTCCACGAGCTCGCGCGCAGTCATCACCCCTGCCCCACTCATGGCTCGAGATCCGGCAAGGTGAAGTCCATGTAGCGGCGTTCTTCGGCGACGGTGGCGGCATCAACCACGCCTGCATTGCCTGCGCCGAGGGTTTGGATCGCTTCCAGCTCCCACATCCGGGTCATGGCGATGGCGAGTTCCGCCGTGACGCGTGTGTTATGATCCATCGAGGCTTTGAGATCCTCCATGTCGGGGATCATCTCGACCAGACGTTCCACCCGTTCGAGAGACTGTTCCGCCTCTGCGTGGCTGTTCTGCGCCACCGCCGACATCACAGCACCTGTGGTGGCCCGCGTGGCCACGCCTTCGGCGCCCGGATTGCCGCTGGTGGCGATCTCGCGGAGTGAATCCTCGTCGAACCCGGCGCTTGCCAGCGCCTGTTCCATCTGCGTGCGCATGGGCCCGGCATTGGGCCCGATGAGCGCGCTCCAATCGCCCGCCTGGATGCCTCGGATCAGGCCAGGGATGTCTTCGAAGTTGGCCTCAAGCAAGGTGTCGAGGTCCCCGCCCATGGCAAGTCCGAGGATGCTGCGCGGCCCGGTGAGCGAGGCATACATCTCGTTCAGCTGATCGAGTTGGCTTTGCAGCATGTCCAGTTGCTCCAACGCATTGTCCAGAAGATCGGTCTGGATCCCGAAATCCTGCAGCATCTGTTGAAGCTGGCGGATTTCCTGAGCAATGTTCTGAGTGTCCACCGTGGGCACACCCTGTGCCGCGACAGGTCCAGTGACATTGAGGGCAAGCGCGAGAGCGATGCTACCGGCGAAAAGGGAACGGGGCGGGCGCAGGTTCAACGCAAATCCTCCTGACTAAAATCCATGTATTGCCGTTCGGCAGCTTGCGCTGCCGCCAAGGCGATCTGCTCGGCGCTGAGTGGCTCGGTTCGGGCGGCCTTGATCCGGGTCCGGATTGCGACCAGCCGGGCCAGTTCGGCCCGGGCATAGGTGTTGAGCGCGATGGCCTCGTGGAGATCCTCGGTCTCACCAATGCGGGTGATGATGTCCTGAACCCGCAGGGCGGCGGCACGGACCGAGACCAGCGAATAGTCGCCATAGACCCCTGCGCCGTGGGCCGAGAGGCTGAAACTCGCGTTGGCGAGGAGCACAGGGTCGATGGTGCCGAGCGCATCAATGCCGCCTACGGCCGCGAGGTAGCTGTTGTACTGCTGCGGGATCACCACGACATAATGCTGGGTTTCCGCGAAGGGTGGCACACCGCCATAATCCTGCACATTGCCCGGCCCGGCGTTATAGGCGGCGAGCGCATGGATAATGTTGCCATCGAACATGTTCAGCATTTGTGCGAGGTATCGCGCACCGCCGGTGATCTGCAGATAGGGATCGTCGTAATAGGCCGGGTAGATCCCGAGATCGCCCGCGGTACCGGGCATGATCTGGGTAAGTCCGAAGGCCCCCACGGGTGAGCGTGCCCCGATCTGGAAACGGCTTTCCTGCCAGATCAGCGCCTGCAAGAGACAGCGCCATTGCACAAGCGAAAGGCCCGCACGGGCGACCCCGGACAGACTATGGGTGTCGCGTGCTGCGCGGATGATCAGCTCCTCGATCCCCTCCCTGGCATCGCCGAACATCCGCGCTGCCGCTGGATTGGTGTCCTCGGGCGCATAAAGACTGGCGGCCGCGCTTTCGACGTCGCCTACCGCCCCCTGCCCCGCCTCGAGCCCCGCCACGGTTCCGGCCACGTCTCCAGCGCCAAGCGACATGGCATCCATCAGCCCTTCGAGGGAGGCGAGTTGCTGGCGCTCGATTTCGGCCAGTTCCTCCTCGCGGCTTAGCCGGACCTGCTGCAGTGCCAGGTCCCGATCGGTCTGCTCAAGGATGGCCTGCCGCTCTGCGAAGAGGCGCAGATCGAAGGTCGGCACGCCTTGGGCGACCGCTGGCCCCACCATGGCACCTGTCAGCGCAAGGCTGATCATCGAGAGGGGAAGCCAGGTCCGCATTGGCTTAGCCGCCCGCTCCCAGCATCACGAAATCGCACGCCGTGTCGCGGCGCGTAACCTCCGCCCCCATGGTCGAGATCGTGGCGGTGGCGGTTCCTGCCTGCGCAGGAGCCTCGCGAAAATTGAAGCAGTTGGCTTGCGAGGGGTTATGCTGCGCACAGGCTGTCAGGGTCAGGCCGAGCCCTAGCAGCACGACGCTGCGAATGATGGTACTGGTCATGTCACTCTCCAGAAATCAGGACGTTCGCGATAATCGGCGCCGGCAAGCGCTTCGCCCTTCTCCATTCCGCCAAGGATGGTCACGAGCGGGCCGAGCGCGCTGAGATCGGCATCGATCACGACGGAACCACGGTCGTCGCGAACAAGCGCGAGCCGCGAGGCCGAGCCGACGCCCAGAAGCACGTCGAGCTCTTTCTCGGTCAGGCCGAGCATCGCGTAGTCAGCAGCGGAAGCACGAATGTTGGGCAAGAGCACCTGCGTCGGCACCGCTTCCACGATGGTCTTGCCGGTGCGCGTGCGCTCGAGCTGGCTGGCATATTGCGTCATCATCACGACGACGGCGTTCTGTTTGCGGGCGGTCACCAGCCAGTTGCTGAGTCGCTCCGCAAAGTAGGCGTTGTCGAGGGCTTTCCATGCCTCGTCGATGACGATGATGGTGGGCTTGCGGTCCTCGATCACCCGCTCGACCCGGCGGAAGAGGTAGGACAGGACCGCCATGCGTTCCCGCTCGCTCTCGGAATCGAGGATGCCGGTGAGGTCAAAGCCCGCGACGTCTCCTTCGATGCTGAAACTGTCCTCGGCATTGGCCCCGAAGATCCAGCCGTAGCGACCCTCGGCCGTCCATTCCTGCATACGCTCGAAGAGATCGCCCTCGTCATCGGTCGAGACCAGCAGCGAGGCGAAATCCGACCAGTTTCGTAGACCCGCATGTCCTGCGCTGGCGTTCTGGCGTACGACTTCCTGCAGTCGGTTGGTCTGAACCGGGGTTAGCGGTCGATCGCGCCGCTCCAAGAGGCTCGCGAGCCAATCAGCAAGCCATGCCTGGCCCCGCACGTCGATCTCGGTCTGGAGCGGATTGAGGCCGGTGGGGCGCCCCGCCCGCACGGTCGAATAGCTGCCGCCGAGCGCGCGGACGGCCATCTCCATCCCCGCGCGATAGTCGAATACGAAGACCCGCGCACCTGCCCGCCGTGCCATGGTCATCAGGAAAGCCGCCAGGACGGATTTGCCGGAGCCGGGACGGCCGAGGATCAGCGTGTGCCCACCTGTGGGCTCGCGATCTGGCGCGCCCTGTTCGTGGAAGTTGAAGCGAAAACCACTGCGCTCGGGCGTCGGAAAGAGCGTGATCGGCATGCCCCAGGGGACTTCCCGCCCTGTCTTTCCGAGCGGGGTGCGGTGGAAGGTAGCGAGATCGGCGAAGTTGTGGTTCGTGATTGCGGCCTTGCGGCTGCGCGCCCCTGTGTTCCCGGGATGCTGCGCCATGAAATGCGCCCGCGCCCCGAAGGCTTCCGAGATCAGGTTGATCCCGGAAGTGGCGGAGATGTTGCGGATTTCGGCCGCGATGTCGTCAAGCGCCGTCTGGGTGCGGGCATAGACGGCCACGGTCATGTGGTGCTCGCCGAAGATCAGGCGTTTGGATTCCAGATCGTCCTGCGCGAGTTCCAGTTCCTGGGCGAGACTGACGGCTCCGTCATTGGCGGCCTGCATTAGCCGCAGCTGCCGCTTGATCCGGCCCGCCATGATGTTGGCGTTGATCGGCACAAAAGAGTGCGTGACCACCATGTCGACGGGCAGATTCAACTCGTCGAGCATCAGGCTATCGGTCTTGGCCGGGTAGTTCTTCACCGCAAAGATCGCCCCGAGCTTGTCGCCGACGGCACCGTCCGAGAGTGCGATGGTCGTGCCGCGGAAGGTGACGCGCGTATTGGCTACGTCCTCGGCGATCACACCGAGGCGCGACCGGGGGAAGAGCGGGTGCTCCTCGCCCGTGTTGAGCGACCCGAGGAAGCCCAGAAGCTCGCCGGTGCTTGCGGCCAGCAGGCGGGGCTTCAGCTCATCGAAGGAGGACAGCAGAAACCCTACAACCTCGTCGAGCTTGCGCAAGCGGCGGTTGGTGTCGGCCGCATGTCGCGAGCGAGACGCCCCAAGTCCGAACGGCAAGCGGCTGCCTGTCTCAGGTCGCTTCAGCACCGTCAGGGTCAGCGTCTTGTCGCGCAAACCCGCGCGGCCGAGATGCGCGTGCCATCGTTCGTCGACGGCAGCCGCAAACCCTTCGCCCGGAACGGGCGGCAGGGTCACATCGACCGCTTTCGACACCTTGTGCAGGTAGAAGGAGAACTCCGTCCCCACCTGCGCGACGATCCCAGCCAGCAACCCTCCGATTCGGTCGAGATGCCCGTCCTCGCTCGTGGTGCTGTTCACCCCTTCGAGGCGGATGCACTGCATCAGTTCGTTGCCGCGTGTCCGGATCGTTCGGTCGTTCACGAGGCTCACATAAGGCAGCATCATTGAGAGCCGCTTCTCGCCCTTGACCCATGCGGGTAGCGCGGTCAGCGGATCGATGGCGTTCTCAACCTCATCGGCAATTCCATCACGGGGCATAGCTGTCGCCTCCGTGCAGCTTGCGGTTCGTCGTGGGCGGGGTTTCCTGCAGGGTGATCACCAGGACATCGAGGAAGTTCGGATCCCAGTCTGCGGCCTTCCAGAGCGCCGGCCAGGCCAACCCCGCGAACACAGCCACCACCCAGCTCTGCACCCAGAGGAACAGGAGCGTCGAGCCGAAGAGCCAGACCATGGCGTACATGATCGGCAAGCCCATCAGCTTGGGTGGCCTGAGAAGACCGATGAATACGCGGGACTGGTCAGCCATGGATGGAGCTCAGGTGGTCCAGATGGCGGCGACGATGGTGGGTGCTGCGGCGATGCCGGCGATTGCAACCACGACCCAGAGCGCCTGACGAAAGTCGAGGATGCCAAAGAGCCAGGAAAGGAACACCCCGATCAGCGCGAGCGTGCCAATCACGATCCCCAAGGGACCGGTGATCGCATCGACAATGCCTTGAAGCAGGGTCTGTACCGGCGAGAGGTCGATGCTCTGCGCGAGCGCTGGACCTGCCAGCACGATAAGGGCCATCGCGCCGAACGCGGTGATCGCCCGCGTGCGGAGCACGCTTTGACGTTTCCTCGATGTCATGAAAGATCTCCTCTGAGCCGCTCAAACACGGCAGTCACACGGGCCACATGCCCTTGGGTTTCTCGAAAAGGGGGGATGCCGCCGTGGCGTGTGACCGCCTCAGGGCCAGCGTTGTACGCCGCAAGGGCCAGAGAGCCCTCACCGAACTGGTCGAGCATCATCAGCAAGTAGCGGGCTGATCCGTCGAGGTTCTGCGCAATGTCATGTGGGTCCACGCCGAGGTCGCGGGCAGTATCCGGCATAAGCTGCCCGAGGCCTATGGCACCGACAGGGCTACGTGCAGCCGGATTGTATGCGCTCTCGACTTCAATGTTGGCTCGGTAAAGGAGCGCCCAATCAGTGACGGAAAGCCCTGCGCGACGCAGCGCACCATGCCCGGCATACCGTAGCGCCGTGGTCTCGATCGCATGGAGGATTTCTGGGGTGGCGCGGGCGGCGGATCGAGCCGGGATCGCTGTCTCGCTCGTTGCGTCAGGAACGCGAGGTTCTGCGAAGAGAAAAAGGCGCCCGTTTGTCTCTTGAGAAGAGGAAATCAATTGGCCGTCTGGGCCAACCGAAAAGATGAAACCGTCGGCCAGGGCCGGGGGCGCGGAACAAACGCCTGTACCCAAAGCAACGACGAGCGCAGTCGCGCGGTCAGCTGCCTTTGACCGGCGGCGCGGCGTGGCGCTCGCGGCCACCTTCTTCAAGTGGGATGCTAGCGGTCGTACAGCCCATGTCGGCCAGGAAACTGACAAGGCCAACGATGGTTTTGAAGTCGCGGAGCTTGAGGACGCTTCGGCTGGTGACGAGCATCTTATCGTCACGCTCATCAGTGGCGACGGCGCGGATGACCCACGAGCCGTACCAGCTGTTATGGCGCTTCTCTGCTCTCTCCTTGCAGACCACCTCAATGAGGTAGCCCTCGGCGAGCAAGCCGCGCAGTCCGTCTTCTGTAACCACATTCGGGGCTTCTTCTATCATGGCCTTCCCTTGGGTCCTTGTTCTGCCTGGGTGCAGTATCAGGCCCACGGGGTCGCAACACCGTGAGCGATACAAAACAACATTAATGATAGCAAGACAATAATAACGTGTTGACGAAGTTCGCCTTGCTCCGATAACGGTGATAGCCGACAGAATGATAATCTTAAAGGCGGCAAAGGAGTTTTGCCCTGCGGCTGTTTATTGCGCGCAACGCACCGTTGCTGTTCGCGTTCCTGCTTGGAAGCATGCCGATAGCCGCAGCAGCAGATTGCGTACCTCCCGAACGACCGTTCTTGCCTCAGTCGCAAGACGACATGCGTGCCTACGCCGATCTGATCAGAAGCGATTTCGAGGCCTACATTGCCGATGTGCAGGACTACTTCCGTTGTCTCGACGCCGAGCGCGCTCGCGCCTTTGTTGAGGCGAGGGAGGTCAGTGATGACTACGCTAGGTTCCTGAATGCTCTCGAGTAAGCGACTACGGGTTTGTGCCGCCAGTAGAAATCAACCGTTAGACCAACGCTCCGTCAGTCTCCAACGCAATGATGTTTTTCAAGCGGGCGATCATGTCGTCACCGCTTGCGACATCTACGCTCGCACATTCATTGATCGATTAGGATTTCAGCAGTTTTTTCAAACTTCTACGAAGAATGTATGAAAAATTTGCCCACACGTTTTGGTGACTTGCCGACATTTTGTTTCAGCAATACAGCTTCAAAAATGATGTACAGGATTCGGGCCGTTTTTGGGATACTCCAGATTGCCTCCATATTGGTGGCAGTGACCCTGATGCCGTCCAATGCATCAGCCATGGTTTCGTGCTCTGTTGAACAAGTCGCTCAGGAGTCTTCAAACGAGCGCCACCATCATGAAACGGACATTCCGGCTGCAGATATCGACCATGGAGCAGACCACTGTGCGTCACATATCTGCGTGGTCGGTGACTTCGTAGGTGCCGAAAGTTGCACAAAGCAGTCCGCTAATGTTTCCCTCCGGTCCTGGGATATTGCGTCCCTAGTCCGTTCGGCCACACCCGAAGGTTTGCGGCGCCCTCCTCGCGCCTGATGCACCTGTAGCCGCAGTTTGACTGCGACCATCTGCATCTGACATTTCGAGGAAATCTAAGTGAAAATTCTGCTTGCGGCATCCTTGCCGCTGTTCGGGGCCGCCTGCTCGGCGCTTCCTGAACTTGAAACCGTGCCAGCGCTTACGGCGGCGGTTACATCGCCTGTGGTCGCGTCTGCGCAACCCGGGCCTGTTGTTGCTTACGCGGGCTACTCGGTCGGAGAACCGGCCGAATGGCGGATGCTGAATGATGAACAACGGGAGGGTGGCGAATGAAACTGCCTCTTCTCATGGGGTCCATGTTGCTGGTGTCCGCCTGCGCCAGTCCTGCCGTTCTTGAGCGTGCAAAACCAGATCGCGCGGGCTTTGGCAGTGTCGAGACGGGTGCACGCCAGGCTCTAGGGGCCACACCGATCTGGAACCTGTCTGCCGCGGACCTTGAGGAAACGCGCAAGAGGGTTCACGCCATGGTGCATGGTAAGACCGTCAGCGCCGACACCGCAGTGCAGGTTGCCCTGATAAGCAGTCCCGCACTTCAAGCCAGCTTCGCTGAGCTAGGTCTGTCCTCAACTGACTTATGGGAAGTGGCTATGGGGCCGGTGCCCTCGATCGGTGTGTCAATCTCCGGGTTGGCTGGCGATGTCACTCGCACACTTGAGGCAACATTAATCAACTCCCTGCTCGACGTGGCAACATCCGCACCGCGGACCCAACTTGCGGAGATTCGCTTCAGACAATCCGAACTTGCTGCGCTCGCCGACACGATAGACTTGGCCGTTGAAACCCGCCGGGCCTGGATTGAGGCGGTTGGCGCTTTCGAAGCCGCTGCACTGATCGCTCAAACTCAGGGCACTGCCGAGGCAGCGTCCGAACTTGCTGTGCAACTGGGCCGTACCGGCGCGATGAGCAAGGCCGATCAAGCAAGGGAGCATGCCTTTACTGCTGAGCTTGCCGCCGAACGTGCAGCCGCCCAATTGGAGGCGCAATTGGCCAAAGAAAAACTGCTTCGGCTGATGGGGCTTTGGGGTAGCGACACCACTGTATTCGTGCCGGACTCGCTGCCCGCCTTGCCTGGTGGCCCGCGCGTTGCAGGAAATATCGAACAGCTGGCACTGGCAAACCGCGTAGACCTGGCATCTGGAAAGCTGGAACTCGAGGCGCTCGCGCTGGACTACCGTCTGACCGGGCAAACCCGTATGGTCTCGGACGTCCAGTTGGTGGCTGGTTTCGACCTGGAACGTGCAGCCGGAGAAACCGAGGCCAATCCAGCGCTTGCTCTAGATTTCGAGATCCCGCTCTACGACACCGGTCCGCTGGTGTCGAAGCGTGGCCGCATGGCCTATCTGCAGGCAGCGAACAGGCTGGCCCAGCAGGCCGTCGATGCGCGTTCGGACGCACGCATGGCCTATAGGGCCATCACCGGTCGCCATAGCATCGCGCGGCATTGGCGCGACTCTGTTTTGCCTCTGCGACGCCAGATCGATGACGAAGCGCTGCTGTCCTACAACGGCATGCTGACCTCGACCTTTGAATTGATCGCTGATGCCCAGGAGGGGCTCGCTTCGCGCCTCTCTGCCGCAGAAGCGAAACGTGACTACTGGCTTGCCGAAACAGACGCGACCGCGGCGATTTGGGGCGGGGCAATTACTCTGACCGGAGGTAGCGAAGAATGATGAACCGTCGTCAATTACTGGGCGCGGGATTGACCGCGAGCGCTGGAGCTGTGCTGGCGAACGCCGGGGCCGCGCAAACACGCTTTCGCGATCTGCCCGAGGCCGCCTTTACCGACAGCCCCTATACACAAGTTCCCCCAAGGCCTTCGGATCGGTTCGACTACAACCCCGTTGTAACACTGAACGGATGGTCTTTGCCGTATCGCATGAACGGAGATGTAAAGGAGTTCCACCTCGTTGCAGAGCCTGTTGAAAGGATTATGGCGGACGGGATGATTGCGCGGCTCTGGGGCTACAATGGCCAATCCACCGGACCCACAATCGAAGCGGTCGAAGGCGAGCGGGTGCGTATTTACGTAACCAACCGTCTTCCGGAACATACCAGCGTGCATTGGCACGGACTGATCCTGCCATCGGGAATGGATGGAGTTGGTGGTTTGTCGCATCCCGGCATCCCGCCGGGTAAGACCTTCGTCTACGAGTTCGACCTCATCAAGTCCGGCACCTTCATGTACCACCCGCATGCGGACGAGATGGTACAGATGGCCATGGGCATGATGGGGCTCTTCATCGTGCATCCGCGCGACCCGGCGTTCATGCCGGTGGACCGGGATTTCGCGTTCCTCCTTGCGGCCTATGACATCGACCCGGGGACCTACATCCCGCGCGTGGCCGAGATGACCAATTTCAACATGTGGACCTGGAACAGCCGGATCTTCCCGGACATCGATCCTCTGGTGGTCAACAAGGGGGACCGTGTCCGTGTGCGTTGTGGCAACCTGACGATGACCAACCACCCAATTCACATGCATGGCTATGACTTTCAGGTCACCTGTACTGACGGAGGCTGGGTGCCGGAAAGTGCCCGTTGGCCCGAGGTCTCGATCGACATTCCTGTAGGCGCCATGCGCGCCTACGAGTTCGACGCGATTCACGAAGGTGACTGGGCGATCCACTGCCACAAGTCGCACCACACCATGAATGCTATGGGCCACGACATCCCTACATTTATTGGCGCCGACAAGTCCCGCCTGACCCAAATGATCCGCCGCCAGCAGCCTGGCTACATGCCGATGGGCACGGCGGGTATGGCGGATATGGGCGAGATGTCGATGGAGATCCCCGAGAACACCGTGCCGATGATGACCGGATGGGGGCCGCATGGCCCATTGGAAATGGGTGGCATGTTTAGCGTGGTGAAGGTTCGCGAGGGCATCGACCGCGACGATTACAGCGATCCTGGCTGGTACGACAACCCGCCCGGAACACAGGCCTACGAATGGACGGGCGAGCTGCCCGAACATGCATACAACACCAGTCCGAAAACCGTGATCACGCCGCGCGGCGGCGTGCGGCAGGGCTGATGCCAGAGCACAGGAGAAACACGCTCATGAAAACTGCACTTTTGACATTGGGGCTGGCCCTGATTCCCGCCCTCGCAATTGCGGACGCCGGGCACGGCAACGGTCAAATGGCCATCGGCATGCCTGCGATGCATGGCCATGAACCCACGCGAACCATCGATGTGATAATGCGTGAGGACTACGACAAGGACGCACCGTTCGTCTTCGAACCCTCCTCGGAAATGACTTTTTCTGAGGGTGAAACCGTGCGCCTGCGCATCACGAACATGGGTGAGGAAACCCACGAGTTCGTGATGGATTCGATGGCACAAAACGCTGAACACAAAGAGCTGATGGCCAAGTTCCCTGAGATGGAACATGACGACCCTAACGCTGTGCGCCTTGAACCAGGTGAAGAGGCGGAGATCCTTTGGACTTTCAACAAGGCCGGCAACTTCGAATTCGCCTGCCTGCTGCCCGGCCACTATGAAGGCGGCATGCACGGCGCCCTTACTGTCAACTGATCTCAAATCAAAGGAAACCAATCATGACCAAATTTTTGACGCTCGCCGCTGCCCTTCTGATGACCGCTGGAACTGCAATTGCTGCTAGCGATAGTGCCATGTCCTCGGGCACGGTGACCAAGATCGATGCCAAGTGGAACAAGATTACTGTCGACCATGGCCCGCTGGAAAACCTCGACATGCCAGCAATGAAAATGGTCTTCGTTCTCGCCGATCCCGCGATGCTGGAAGGGCTGAGTGAAGGCGCACAGATCAACTTCGTTGCCGACCGTGTGAATGGCAAGCTGACTATTACAGAGCTGGTGCAGTAACTACAGGTCGCGCGCCCTGTCTCGCAGGGCGCGCGATTTCATTCGTCGTCGGAGATCATGAGAAAGTTGCGTCGTCTACGACAGAAAGATCCGCAAGAATTGGACAATCCGGTCGGTGATCGCCAGCACACTGGTGCACGAGAGACGAAAGAGTTTCTTTCATCGACATGAGTTTAGAGATCTTTTCATCAATCTGGCGCAGGTGCTCCTCTGCGACGGCCTTTACCTGCGCACTTTCTCGATTGTCATCGTTATAGAGCGCCAAAAGCGTACGGCAGTCTTCGATTGTAAATCCCAAGGCTCGCGCTCGTCCGATGAATGCCAGCTTATGAAAATCGATCTCTCTGAAGCTTCGATACCCGTTTGCAGCGCGCAAAGGTGTTACTAGACCGATATCCTCATAGTAGCGAATGGTCTTGGCCGGCACTCCTGACCGCTCGGCAACATCACCAATGTTCATTTCTGCCTCCTCTCACTCGGCCGGGACGGGGGCGAAGTCCTCCACCCGCCCAGACTCTTGGCGCTCGTCCATCGCCGGTCTTACGCGCCGCAGCCGCAAGGCGTTCGTCAAGACAAAGACCGAGCTAAGTGCCATCGCACCGGCAGCGACGACCGGTGACAGCAGCACGGCGAAACTCGGATAAAGCGCTCCGGCGGCCAAGGGTATCAAAGCCACATTGTAACCAAAGGCCCAACCAAGGTTCTGTTTGATGTTTCGCATGGTGTGTCGCGAGATCTCGAAAGCGTTCACAACGCCGCGAAGATCACCGGACATCAATACGACATCTGCGCTTTCGATCGCCACATCCGTGCCAGTGCCGATGGCGATGCCAACATCCGCGTGGGCGAGCGCGGGTGCATCGTTGATGCCATCGCCAACAAAGGCCAATGTGCCCTGCTGGCGCAGATTTTCCAGTGCCGCCACCTTGCCGTCGGGCAAGACCCCCGCGATCACGTGGTCGATACCAGTCTCTTCGGCAATTGCTTCTGCCGTTTCGCGTTTGTCGCCGGTAATCATTGCCACCTTCAAACCCAGACTGTGCAGTGCGGCAATCGCGGCTCGGCTCGAGGGTTTGACCGGATCGGCGACGCCAATCGCAGCCACCGCCTTGCCATTGATTGCGGCGAAGAGTGCGGTGCGACCTTGCCGTGCGAGCATAGTTTCAGCCTCTGCGAGTTCACCAAGATCGATCCCTTCGCGCTGCATCATTCGGTCAGCTCCGACAACAACCTCGGCCCCGTCAACGATGGCGCGCACGCCATACCCTGTAATCGAAGTAAACGCGCTCGGTTCCGACAGTCTGATGTTTTCCGCCTGCGCGCCGCGCACGATAGCTTCGGCGATCGGGTGTTCTGATCTGGCTTCGACCGATGCGACTGCCGCAAGAACGGTGCAGCGCTCGGCTCCTTCCGCCAGCACAAGGTCGGTCAGCGCGGGACGTCCGGCGGTGACGGTGCCGGTCTTGTCCAGAGCGACAACCTTGACGTCCCCCAATGCTTGCAGAGCATCCCCCTTGCGGAACAACACGCCCATTTCAGCAGCGCGACCGGTCCCGACCATGATCGACGTCGGCGTCGCCAGTCCCATCGCGCAGGGACAAGCAATGATGAGAACTGAGACACCCGCGACCAGCGCATAGGTGAGGGCGGGATCAGGGCCGAATATTAGCCAGACAAGGATCGTCAAGGCGGCGAGGGTCATCACAGCGGGGACGAACCAAAGCGTGATCCGATCCACCAACCCTTGAATGGGGAGCTTGGCGCCCTGCGCATCTTCGACCATGCGGATGATTTGGGACAACGTGGTATCCGCACCAACACGCGTTGCTTTATAGGTCAGACTGCCCGCGCCATTGACCGTACCGCCCGTGACAGGATCACCAGCCGACTTGCCGACCGGCACGGGTTCCCCGGTGATCATGCTTTCATCGACATGGCTTTCGCCGTCCACAACCTCACCGTCCACGGCGAGTCGTTCTCCGGGGCGCACAACAATCAGATCTCCGGTGCGCAAGGCATCGATCTCGACCTCGACCGCATCGCCGTCACGCAAAATACGCGCCGTACGAGCCTGTAGGCCGAGCAGCTTCTCGATTGCAGCCCCTGTTCGCCCTTTCGCTCGCGCTTCGAGCCAGCGCCCGATCAGGATCAGGACCACGATGACCGCGGCGGCCTCGAAGTAGACAGCGCGGACGGCCTCGGGCATCAGCGACGGGAAGAACGTTGCGACAACTGAATAAAGATAAGCTGCGCCTGTGCCGACGGCGACCAGACTGTTCATGTCTGGAGCACCTTTCAGCAAGGCCGGAAACCCTTTCAGATAGAACTGTCGGCCGGGCCCAATGAGCACAGCCGTTGTGAGGATGAACTGGATCAACCAGCTGGCCTGCTGTCCTATGGTATTGTTGATCGCCATATGCACGGCCGGGATCAGGTGCCCGCCCATTTCCATCAGGAAAACCGGCAAAGCGAGTGCTGCGGCCAGTGCCACCCGGCGTGCCAACCCGCGCGCTTCCTCTTCTTTTCGCGAAGTGCGATCCTGTGTTGCCGTGGCCTCGGCCACGCTGGCTGGATATCCGGCTTGCTCGGATGCACGGATGAGGGCCACAGGGTCGGTCATGCCCTCAAGATATGTGATGCGCGCATTTTCCGCCGCAAGATTAACGTTGACCTCCAACACGCCGGGAACCGAGGCAAGTGCCTTATCGACGCGCCCGACACAAGAAGCACATGACATGGACGCGATGTTCAGCGTCACGGATGCCGTTCGCGCTGGATACCCGAGATCTTTCAGGGCTTGGACCGCATCTTGCAGGTGGGACGAACCATCCACGCTGAAACGCGCAGTCTCGTTCGCGAGGTTCACCGAGACATCGGATATTCCCCTCAACGCGGCTAGGCCCCGATCCACGCGCCCTACGCATGAGGCGCAAGACATTCCTTCAATCGAGAGTGTCACTTTGGATTGATCTGTCATTTCAGTCTCCTGGAATCCCATTTGACACCCCAAATAGGAGTTCCAGTGACTGGAAGGTCAATACCCAATTTGAACTTTCCTGGCTTCGCTTTAAAAATCTACGGAGACCCTTGACCTTCCCCCCACTGGAAGCCCCATCTGCACTGAACAAGCTGTCACAGAGGAGACATCGACATGAAATTCAACGTTCCCGACATGAGTTGTGGTCATTGCACCAGTACGATCGAAAAGGCGATCAAGGCAGCTGACGCAAATGCGAGCGTATCTTGCGACATTCCGGCCCGCACGGTTTCTGTTGAAGGTGCACTGTCAACAGAACGGCTGACGGCCCTGCTTCGTGAAGCTGGGTACGAAAATACCGTGACTGCCTAATCTATGGGTCATCGCACCCGTCGTGACGGGTGCGATGACCTAGCGATTTCTAGCGACGGATTTGCCTGGTTTTCTGAGGTTCCGCAGATCATGAGCGCGAAGGCAACAGGATGAGAGCACTGCCTAGGAGGCAAAGAAGAATGCCTGCAATGTCCCAGCGGTCCGGTCGGCTCCCCTCCACTAGCCACATCCAGATCATGGACGCCGCTATGTAGACGCCCCCGTAAGCTGCATATGCCCGACCGGCCATTTCGCTTTCTGCGCGCGTCAAAAGCCATGCGAAGAGTGCCAAACTTACCAGACCTGGCCCGACCAAAAGCGGCGAACGATCGAGCCGCAACCATGCCCAGAAAGCAAAACATCCAGCGATCTCGGCAAAGGCAGCAATAAGATACCAAAGGTAAGTCATCTTCTCGCCGCCTCTTTCAGTGGTAGGCCGTGCCTAGGTCTTTTGGTCTGTAGGGGCTCCGACTCATTCGCCTGCATCATTGCTCATCGGGCGTGATGTCAGAACCCACCGCAGAGTGCTAGTTTGCCGACGCCCGCACGTTGTCGACCAGTTCCGTGAGCTTATCGCTTTCCACGAAGCCTGGAACCAGATTGTCGCCGATCACAAATGAAGGCGTGCCACTGAAGCCGAGCGACTGCGTCAACCGCATCGAGGTCGCGATATGCTCTTCAATTTCGGGGCGCTCCATGTCAGTTTGAAGGCGTTCGATGTCGAGACCGACCTCTTGTGCTATCCTGAGAACGCTTGCTTCTTCCGCCCGGCCGTTCATACCCATTAGGGCCCAGTGGAATGCCTCATACTTGCCTTGCAGCCGCGATGCGAGTGCAGCTTTGGTTGCAAACACGGATCCGTCCCCGAGAATTGGCCATTCGCGATAGACCAGACGCACATTGGGGTCAGCCTCCAGCAGTGCCAGAACTTCCGGCATAGCGCGGCGACAATATGGGCAGTTGTAATCGAAAAATTCGATAACGGTCACATCCCCATCGGGATTGCCGAGAACCGGTGCATTCGGGTCTTGCTCGAGCAATTGTCGCTGATCGCGCAAGACGGTTGCCTGCGCTTGTGCCTGGGCTTCGGCGTCCTGACGTTGAAGTATTTCGACTGCTTCCATGATGATTTGCGGATTCTCGCGGATAGCCTCATATACAAGTTCCTTGACCCGCGCTTCGTCCAGGTCTGCGGCCTGCACTGCCATTGGAAGTAAGGCAAATGACGATACGAGCATCAAATTTCTGAAAATCATGTCCATTATCCCTCTTGTTCTGCTGCTGTGCGTGCGGCCTGAGCATTGCGCTCTCGCTCTGGCCAGGTCGACTTAATGAAGCCGAGAATGTTCCAAATTTCCTGATCTGTGAGTTTGCCGGCGAAGCCCGGCATGCCACTGTCGAAATCTGAGCCCTGTTGTCGCATCAGTTCCGCCCCCCCGAGCTTGGTGTAGGAGAACAAAATCTGGTCACTATGGTGCCAGGTATGACCGTTGCGATCATGCGGCGGCGCGGGCAGGCGGCCATCTGAACCAGGGCTTCGCCAGTCTGGTTGCCCTTCGAGATTGGCGCCATGGCAGGACGCACAGTTTTCAGAATAGAGAGCTTGCCCCAGTTCGATATTGACGTCGTCAAACGGGGAAGAACCCTGGGAGGCATTGCCGCTGAACCACCAGGTTGCACCTAGCCCAATCAGGCCAATGGATGAAATTACCGCCAGGTAAGCTGATCTCATGCGACCTCCAGCCACGTCATCATGCCGGATGCCGCGTGCGAGAGCATGTGACAGTGAAACAGCCACTTTCCCGGATTGTCGGCAACGAAGGCGATCTCGCGAGTCTCGCCACCGAACATCAGCAAGGTATCCCGCAGGGGACCAACTTCACCGCCCTCCAGCACCTCCCGGAAATGCATCCCGTGCAAATGCATGGCGTGGGGGAAGGATGTATCGTTGTAGATCTCCACTCGCGCTGTTTCACCGCGTGACAGGCTAGCCAGTGGCTTCTCGGTCATGCCCACGGTACCATTGAAAGCCCAGAACTGGTTCGCGTCGACCAGTTGGCGGAACGTTTTTCGCTCACCCTCAAGTATGGCTGCGTCAAGGTTGCCCATTGCCCCGCCTTCCATGTTGAGCCTGATGCGTCTCGCCTGCTCCAGTCCCGGCACATCCATATTAGGGTTCGGTGGCAGAACTTGGGGGACATCCCGCACAGCGGAGGCCAAAGTGCCGGTCACGCGAAACTCGGTTTGGGCAAATCCCTGGCCGTCTTCAAGCCGCACCAGATGAGCACTTTCCCCTTCATCCGCAATGACGTCGACAAACAAATCCGCTCGTTGGCCCGGCCCAAGGATGATCGGTTCGCTGATCTCACTCGGCGTCACCAGTGGCATTCCGTCGAACGCCATCACCCACCCCTTTAGACCTGACAGGCCCAAAACAAAGATCCTGGCATTTGCCGCGTTGATCAACCGAAGCCGCATCCGCTCACCCTGGCTCACGTTGAGCGTAGAATTGAAGCTTCCGTTGGTGGCGACAAAGTTGCCACGTCGGCCTGCATGGCTACGATCATGAACGGCTTCAAAATCTGGGTCGAGTTGTGCGGTCTCCGGGTTGAGGAGCCAATCGTCAAGAATAAGGACTTCATCGCGATCAACATCCGGGGCTATCGGTTCTTCGACGATCAACGCTCCGTAGAGCCCACGAGCGACCTGTTCGACGGAGCGATTATGCGCGTGAAACCAAAAAGTTCCTGCATCTGGAACGGCAAAATCGTAGTCGAAGGTTTCGCCTGTGGGGATGGCATCTTGGGTGAGCCCGGCCACGCCGTCCATCGCATTTGATATCCGCACGCCATGCCAGTGCAGGGACGTCGCCTGCGGCAACTTGTTGACGAGCCGACGTTGAAGACGCGCGCCCTGCCGAACACGGATCACGGGGCCAGGAAACTTTCCGTCATAGCCCCAAATCTCCGTCTTGGGGTAGTCCGGAGGGGCGAGTTGTACGGCGCCACTTTGCGCTGTCATCACCTGAAATTCAGGGGTGGCTGCAGATCCGGCCTTGGGGAAGAAGCTCAACGCACTCATTGCCAACCCCGATTGAATGAATGCTCTTCTGGTGTGTGTCATTTCGTTCTCGTTTGTTGTGCGAGCCAGTTTTGGCTCACACATTGTCTCTATTGCAGTCACATGTCTTTATTAGCAGCGGCGCCCTCGCCCTGAGCGACCCGGTCGGCTCGAGGTTCGTCACCATCAAGCAAGTACACGGCCATCGCTTCCAGATCATCGGGGGACAAAAAGCGCGTATTGCCCTGCACGACCTCCACCATGCTGCCGCCGAAAGCGTCGCCTGACGGCGTCACGCCAGTACGCAACGCATAGGCGAGGTTGGAAACGGTCCAGCCGCGTTCTGCCAGAGAGTTCGGCGTGATCGAAGGCGCCTTGCTCCCCCCTGGCAATGCCTCATTTCCAGCAAAAACCGCGTCAAGCAGGCGCCCGCCTCCGATATTGCGTGGCGTGTGGCAAGCACCGCAATGTGCTGCACCTCGAACCAGCTCGCGACCGCGGTTCCATTGTGCGTTTTTCTCGTCAATGGGTTCCGTGGGTGGATCGTAGAGATAGGCCGCCCGCCATAGCTTCAGGCCCCATCTCTGATCGAAAGGAAACTTGACATCATGCTCAAGCGCTGCCTCGGCGACTGGTGGCACGGTCTGGAAAGCTGCCCAAAGGTCGGCAATGTCCTGATCCGTGAAATCCGCATAGAACGGATAGGAAAAAGCGGGATAATACGGCTCTCCGCTAGGACTAATGCCCTGGCGAACCGCCTTGGCGAACTGCTCAACCGTCCACCCCCCGATGCCGTTCTCTTTGTCTGTCGTCAGATTGGGCGGAAAAAACGTGCCAAAATCTGTCGCCAGCCCCGCGCCGCCTGCGAGTGCGGCGCCGCCAGCCTCTGAATTGGTGTGGCATGAAATGCACCCGGATACGCGAGCCAAATAGGCGCCGCGCTGGACATCACCCGTTTGCGTGATCGACGCGGGCACCTTGCCAATCGGCCAGATCACAAGGCCGCCGACCACAAGGGCGCAAAGCGCCCCTGCAGCAAAGACCAGTTTTTTCATCCGGCACATCTTTACTTCGCCTCGTAGCGGAATTTCGCGTGACATGCCGAACATGTCTGGGTCACCATGTTGAATGCCCCATCTGCGGGCATCGAGGCATAGTCCATCATCGGGCTTCCTGACGAAGTTCCCATCATGGACGAAGCTCCCATCATGCTTCCGGGGGATTGCGTGCCCATCATGGAGCCTGCATCCATTCCCGCACCTGACGCCATAAGCCCGTTGTCGGCGGCCTCGGCAAGACCTTCGCTAACCACCTTGAGCTGCTCTGCGAGCGCACTGAATTCTTCCCAATCCGACCAGATCTCGGACTTTGCTTCGGACGGTTTCCCAGCAGACCCTTCGGGAAACAATTCGGTCATGCCTTCGCTATGTTCGACAAAGACGCGTGCTCCCGTACGAACAGCTTCAGCATCATAGGTGATTTCACCACGCATCATCGGAGCCAGTTCTTTGACCGATTGCCCCATGGCCATCATGCCGTCCATGCGTTCTTTGACGACACCTTCCGCGCCACCATGTGCAAATGCAGCTGCGGCCATTGTCGTTCCAGCCAAGAGGCCGATCATCAGTTTGCTTTTCATCGTTCCGTATCCTGTATTTCCATGCTTGATAGATTTAATTTGATGAGGCGTGGTTGCCCCTAGGTCAGGATAGGTGTTTGGGAGGCGGGGTGTCCCTTAGGACATTCCGGTTAGAAAAGCTCTGATCTGGATGTTCGCGAGGCAATTGCGACAAGTTGGTCGAAGCTCTCGGAGCTGATAAAATGACAATTACCATATTTTTCGAGCAGTCCGGCCCCGGATCGCAATGCCCGGGGAGAAGATTATCTGCATCTTCCTCATGAGAGGTCTGATGTTTTTGCGCACTTCGTTCGGAAACTTTGGCAGCGACCGTTTCATGGCCAATTGCATCGAGAGATCCCGCCGGGAGGACGACAAATAACGCGATCGAGACCAACAGGAGAATCTGGATCGCGCTACGGAATATGTTCAGCCTGGCGACCAAAGTCAGTTGATCCCGTTCGCGCGCTGCAGTTCGCGCACGTATCCCGCAATCATCTTCACATCACCTTGGGTGAGGCCTTCAACGGGAGGCATATTGCCAAAATTCCAGTGATGAGATTGGACGCCGTTTTGCGCCGCATTCAGGAACGCGGCATCCGAATGGTGGTTCGGCTCGTAGATTTTGTGAACAAGCGGAGGAGCGACCCCATTCTGGCCTGCGGCATTTTCACCATGACAGCTGGCGCATTTTGCCTCGAACGCGCGTTGCCCCATTTGGGCTTGCGGAGAGAATTCAGCTGGAAGGAGTACATTGGCAATGGGCGCGCCCTGAGGTATGCCGCTCGTGTCCGGCGGAACCATTGAGTGTCCTTGAGCAGTCTGCGCCGGGGCCGGCTGCAACGCCTGCCAACCGACCGCTCCAAGGCCGAGCACGAAGAACCCGCCAACGAACCATCCCCAGAAATTCATAGTGTTTTACTCTCCTGCATGTGATCCGTTCAGATCAACTTAACCTGCGTCCCGACCGGCGTGCGGTCGAAGACCTCTTCTATATGTTCGTTGTAAAGGCCGATGCAGCCGTTTGATGATCTACGCCCGATTTTCCGCGTGTCTTGAGTTCCGTGGATCCTGTAGTATTGCCACGACAGATAGAGCGCACGCGTTCCCAAAGGATTGGAGGGATCTCCTCCAGGCACATAGGCTGGCCATTCCGGGTTGCGTTCACGCATTGAAGGGGTCGGCGCCCAACCTGGATTTTCCCGTTTCTCGACAACTTCTGTATACCCGCGCTTCGTCAATTCATCAGTCAAGGGAACAGAGGTCGGGTAAATCCGCATCTCTTCATCTTCTGTCCAGTGTTGGAGCACCTTTGTGACAGTATCCGAAATGATGATGCCCTTCCCGAGACGGTCAAAGTGATCACGCCAATTGTGGAGAACGAACGACGAGATATTGCGTCTTACCACACCAGCCTCTTCCGCCCGGAGAGTGTGGGGGGTCATCAAGAATGCGCCTGAAATTGCAATCAGGCTCCGCCTGTTCAAACTCGGTCTCTCTGCCATTTGTTCGTCCTTGGTTACTCAATTGGACGAGACAGGCATTGCTCAGATGGGGCTGAATCTCAACCGCAACAGGCCGCAAGATTTGTATCGAAGTGTATCCTTGACCTTCCAGCGGGAGATCAAGCTAAACAGGATACGTTGACCAAAATCAGAGGTGGATTCCATGCAAGAGGATAGCGAGTCAGGTGGCAATCGCCACGGAAAGTTGATGCACTGGGGCATGATGGCTTGCTGTGCTGTCATGCTTCTACCCATCGCAGCTTTCCTGATTGGCGGAGGCACCGTCGCAGGCCTTTGGGCAAACGCTACCGTCTTTGCGCCTCTGGTGCTCTGCGTTGGCGCCCATTTTGTGATGCACAAGATGATGGGGCGTTCATGCCATGGAAGCGACAAGCACAAGAAGACCGCCCCCCAGCCAGTGCTGATTGAAGATATGACCGACAGCGCCGTCCGGCGGTAAGTCGAAATGAGAACAAGAGCGCGGCTGGCGACTGTCTTCTTGGGAGCGATTTTCGTGAGCGCTTGTTCCGGCGGACCAGTCCTGTGCCCGACAAACCCGCCGCCAACTTTGTCGACAAAGTCACCAGAGCTGGAGCTGCCCAATGGATGTCGTCTGGCAGGGCCTATCTCCAACGGTGTGGGCCAGTTGGATTGTGTAAACGGCCGATCAGGCTTTGTTGCCACTCAAGTTCAAAGCCTGGAGATAGTGCGATGACCATCTGGCGCTCGCCAATCCGTCTTGCTTTCTGCGGTACCCTCGCTGCCGCAATGTTCTGGCTCTTGATCCCCTTTGCTGCAACGGCCGAGGTATCAGTCGCCCACAAGGTCACTGCGGTGGAAGCGCGGCTGATCTCCGCCGAGGATGCCGTTTCCGCCGAAGCTCAAACGCTCTCCGCCGGTCTGGATCTGAACCTTGCTGACGGATGGAAAACCTATTGGCGTTCGCCTGGCGAGGTTGGCATTCCGCCACAGATCGACTGGAGCGGGTCGACGAATGTCGCGGGCGTTGATTTCCTATGGCCTGCGCCCGAGCGGTTCACTGCCTTTGGCATCGAAAACTTCGGCTATCATGATGAGGTTGTCTTTCCACTTCAGATCACCCTGAAGGATCCTGGGGAACCTGTCGAACTCAGAGCAAACGTCAAGCTCTTGACCTGCTCAGCAGTTTGTGTCCCCCAGGATTTTGACTTGGCACTTTCGTTGCCTCAGGGGAACTCAATCGATCAAGTCTCGGCTAATCGTATCGGGGCATTTCTCGCACGCGTTCCGGCGGAAGGAGGAGCGGCAGGCGTGACCGCCGCCACATCCCATATAAACGATGATTTCACCCGCCTAACGATAGAAATAGCTGCCACGACTGCCTTCAAAACCCCGGACGTCTTTCCTGAAATTGGTGATGGCAACACGTTGGGGAAGCCCGACATTCGCCTTGGGGCAAGCGGGCGAACGCTTTGGGCTGAATTCCCAATTCTTGCCTACATGGCAGATACAGACGCGCCGCCACGGGTAACCGTGACGGACGGGCCGGATCACGCCCTCACCGTCACGCCAGATCGGGCAACAACCGCCCCAACTCCCCCTTTCAGTATTGATCGGGTGGTCCCCGGCATTGATCAAGTGATCTGGATCGCCATCATCGCTTTTCTTGGGGGCTTGATCCTGAACGCCATGCCTTGCGTGCTTCCTGTTCTGTCGATCAAGTTATCTTCTGCCCTGAAATCCGAAGGACGCGGCAATGCCCAAGTCAGGGCAGGCTTCTTGGCCGCCGCCGCCGGAGTCATGGTCTTTATGTGGGCACTCGCGGCTGTTCTCTTCGCATTGCAAAAGATTGGCGTTGCCGTCGGTTGGGGGCTCCAGTTCCAGAGCCCAACGTTCCTGGTTCTGATGCTCCTGATCCTTGGTCTGTTCACCGCAAACCTGTTTGGACTGTTCGAATTCTCTTTGCCTGCCGCCCTGACAACGCGGTTGATGAAAGCAGGAGGTACGGCCGGGTATGGAGCGGATTTTGCCACCGGATTTTTCGGGGCGGTCATGGCTACTCCCTGCTCCGCGCCGTTTCTTGGAACAGCTATCGCATTCGCACTTGCGGGGCGGGTGATAGACATCGCTGTCGTTTTCACCTTTCTCGGGTTAGGTCTGGCCAGCCCATATCTGTTGGTGGCCATCGTGCCGAACGTTGTTCGGTTCGTGCCCAAGCCCGGCCGCTGGATGATCGCCTTGAAAGCCGGCCTTGGCATCCTCCTGATGGGTACCGCGGCATGGCTGTTCTATGTCCTGCTCGGCGTTGCTGGATCGCGCGCGGCCCTAACAGTTGCATCTCTCGGTGCGGTTATGCTCTTCATAGCGGCATCGCCCTGGGTGCCAAGATCTCTTCGCTGGCCCTTTGGGCTGGCGCTGGCGGCACTCGCGGTCGCGGCCGCGCCATTCTTGGCAACACCCGCCGCACCCGATGCCCAAGCAGGAAAAATTGCCTGGGTCACATTTGACCGCGGCGATATTGCCCGTCGAGTATCACGCGGAGAGGTCGTTTTTGTCGATGTAACCGCCGATTGGTGTTTGACCTGCAAAGCCAACAAGGCGCTCGTTCTTGAACGCGACCCGGTTCTTTCGGCATTGAACAGCTCTGGTGTCACGCCGATGCTGGCCGACTGGACCCGCCCAGATGACGCGATCACCCGTTTTTTGGAGACCAACAACCGTTACGGCATTCCATTCAACGCGGTTTATGGGCCGTCTGCTCCCGAAGGAATTATCCTATCTGAAATATTGTCGACTCAGGATGTTCTTGCTGCTCTGCACGCGGCGCGTCCGGGGGCCGCTCAAGCAACGCTCATCGAGGACGATGTGAAGGTTTCCAGATTTGGAAACACTTTGGAGCAAAGTGCCGACTGAGTAATTTCGCCTAAGCTGCGCATCAAGGACGCCGAGTCAGGCAGCATTTAACGCCCTGATTTAGATCAACCACACCATCTGGATAGCGTGTTATAATCACCTAGGAAGGACTCAAATCATGCGATCAAGGCCACATATCGATGTCAGAAGAGTGTCGCGTATTCGCGTCAGCTTCGTCCTGATATTGATCGGAGCCTTGTTTTTCGGTCTCATTGCCGATGGTTTGCATGCGCATGAGGGCGAGCCTGCCGGGTTAGAGACGCAGATTGTTCAGGTCACCGACGCAAATTCCTCCGTCCACGTTATTCTGGACGCGGATTGCGGAATTCATCCCGGTTGCGCCGCTGCTCTGATCCCTAACGGGCTTGTCAGCGCAGTAGTTTCGAACCGTAGCACGCGAATGGTAATGTCGTGGCGGCAATCGGCGTCTTTCGCCGATGACGAATTCATACACGTCCCCATTCTCTTCTGAGCATTCCAGTCAGCGAGGTAGCGAAGCGCCTCCCTTTCGGCTTTTACGCCAATCGTGACGCTTAGGTTTTTCGACAGGCTCGTAGTCTGGATGTCCGGATTCTACCTGACCGCGCTCCTCACTTCATTCGCTCCTATCAACCGTGGATCCGCCGGTTTTCTGCCCTCGCCACGGCCACCGCATGATCTCGACCAGATAAAGGTTCCAAAAATGAACATGTCGTCCCGCATCGCCTATACGCTCGCCACTTTGTTCGTGTCAGCACCAGCTTTGGCCGCTCCGCCTACGGTCTTCATTCCAGAGGGCAGCGCCAATTCAGTCCTGATGGTTCAGGCGGAGACTGGAAAAGTCCTGCGTCGGATCAATGATGTCGAGGCGGTCCACGGTCTCGCAGGCGCACCCGGCGTGCCGTATCTGGTCGCCGGCAGCTATTCGGAGATCCCGCGCGAGGATGTCGCGTCGCTAGAAAAGCCCTCCACCGTGTCTGCAGACGATCACGCCGCGCACCACGCACCAAAGGCCGCGCCAATGGGGCCACCGGATGCCGGGATCAGTCTTCTCTCGATTCTGGACGCAAAAAGTGGCGATATCCTCCGCCGGATAGAGGTGCCGGGTGCCGTACATCATACGGCAGTTTCCCCTGATGGACGCTTTGCCGTTGCGACCCATCCGGCAGGTGACGGAATATCGGTGATTGACTTGGCGACTTTCGGCATGACGGCATTTGTCCCGACTGGATCGATGCCGAACTATGCAGCGTTCGGAACTGATCCAAATCTCGTCTACGTCTCCAACACCGGTAACGGAACGATCAGCGAAGTAGATCTGTCGCGGGGTATCGTTCGTCGCAACTTCATTGCAGGTGACACCCCGGAACATATGGCGGTTTCGCCCGAAACTGATCGACTCTTTGTCGCAGACGCGGACGCAGGTCAGGTTCTGGAACTGTCTTTGAGTACCGGTGAAAAGCTGCGGACCTTCGAAATTGGCGGCGAGATTCATGGACTGGGGCTGTCAAATGATGGGGCAACTTTGTTCGTCGCGGGTAGGGGAGAGGACAAACTCGCCTCAGTTGCACTCGCTACCGGGGAAGTGCGCACAGCCACGCTTGCACCAGAACCCTACCACCTGACGGTAATTCCAGGCTCCGACATCCTTTATGTCTCAAGCCGTGCAGAGCCCGTGGTTTGGCTCATCGATACCAGCTCACTGCAAACGCGTGAAACAGTTTCTGTCGAAGGAGAAGGACATCAGATGGTGGCGCTTCCCTGAAGGGCTGCCGATGGGAATGAAAGGCACAGGATCATGGCACAGGACACTCGCCCAACACTTCGTTTTCTGGGAGCCGCCGGAACAGTAACCGGATCGCGCTATCTGATTGAAACCGGGGATCGCCGCATTCTAGTTGATTGTGGCTTGTTTCAAGGCTTCAAATCGCTGCGGGACCGCAACCGCAAGGCGTTTCCGGTACGCCCCACCACCATTGACACCGTACTTCTGACGCACGCGCATCTCGATCATTCAGGCTATCTGCCTGCGCTGATCCGCGGCGGGTATCGAGGGAAGGTGATGTGTACCGAAGCGACGGAGGAACTCTGCGGCCTGATCCTGCCGGACAGCGGCCATATCCAGGAAGAGGAGGCACGTTTTGCCAAAAGGCACCGATACTCCAAGCACAAGAACCCCAAGCCGCTCTACACGTTGAAAGATGCTCAGGCGGCGCTTGAGCATTTGCACAGAGTTCCCTTCAACAGCACAGTCGATGTTGGTGACGGAATATCCGCAGAGTTCATCCCGGCGGGCCATTTGCTCGGTGCGGCGCAGATCCGTATCAGACTGCCAGGAAGGACAATCCACTTCAGTGGCGACCTCGGCCGACAGAACGACGCACTGATGCGACCACCACAACCGTTCTCAGGTGCGGACGTGTTGGTTTGTGAATCCACCTATGGCAATCGCCATCACGCAGCCATCGACGCGGAGGAAGAGCTTCTGCCAATCCTGAAACGTGTTTTCGGGCGGGGCGGTACGGTTCTCATCCCCTCATTCGCGGTTGGGCGCGCGCAGGGGCTTATGTATCACATTGCACGCCTGCAAAACCGCGGCGAGATCCCATATGTGCCGGTTTATCTCAACTCGCCAATGGCGATCGACGCGACCGAAATCTACCACGGCCATCACGAAGAACATCACGTTGCCTGGGAGGATTGCCTTGCGATGTTCCAGATCGCCAAGCGGGTCACTTCGGTCGAGGAGTCGAAGAAGCTGAACACGCAGCATGGCCCGATGATCATCATTTCGGCGAGCGGCATGTTGACCGGCGGGCGGATCCTGCATCACCTCGCCAGCTTCGGCGGCGACCCGCGCAACGCAATCCTGCTGTCGGGCTTTCAGGCTGGCGGTACCCGCGGGGCGGCACTGGCCGCTGGCGCGGACAGTCTGCGCATGTTCGGTCGAGATTTCCCGATCAGGGCAGAGGTGATCCAGCTCGAAGCCTTTTCCGGACATGCCGATGCCGAAGAGTTGCTGGCCTGGATGCGCGCGTCGGATCGCGCGCCGCGCATGACCTATGTGACTCACGGCGAACCTTCTGCCTCGGACCGGCTGCGCTGGCGGATCGAACATGAACTCGGCTGGCCTGCCCGCGCCCCCGAACACCTCGAAACGATCCGGCTGGACAATCCAAAATGACAGAAATCGACAATACGCTCGCCCTGTCCCGCGCGGGGATCGACACTTACCGGCAACCCGTTGTCTTCATGCGCGAAGACTGCCACGTCTGCCGCGCCGAAGGCTTCGCAGCCCTGACCCGGATCGAGGTCACGCTCGGCGACAGGTCGGTGATTGCCACGCTGAACGTGTTGACCAATGGCGACTGGCTGCCCGACGACACTGCCGCCTTGTCGGAAGAAGCCTGGGCCGCCCTGAAGCCCCAACCGGGGGACCGGGCAAGTTTTACGCACCCGGAGCCACCGGACTCCGTCTCAGCGATCCGCGCCAAGGTCTATGGAGAAACCCTTGAGCAGCAAAGGTTCGACGCAATCATTCGTGACGTCCTCGATCATCGTCTCTCCGATCTCGATCTGGCAGCCTTCATCACCGCCTGCGCGGGCGACCGGCTTTCGATTGCGGAAACCATCGCACTGACCCGATCCATGCAGGCGGCGGGCGAAACGCTGGATTGGGGCGGCGCCGAGATCTACGACAAGCATTGCGTCGGGGGGCTTCCAGGAAACCGCACCACGCCGATCATCGTTTCGATCATCGCGGCGGCGGGGCTGATGATCCCCAAGACCTCTTCTCGCGCGATCACTTCCCCCGCAGGCACGGCCGACACGATGGAGGTCATGGCTCCCGTCTCGCTCGACATCCCCGCGTTGAGACGCGTCGTCGAGGCTGAGGGCGGGTGCATCGTTTGGGGGGGCAACCTCGCTCTCAGCCCTGCGGACGATGTTCTGATCCGGATTGAACGGCCACTCGATTTCGACAGCGACGGACAGCTGGTGGCGAGCGTCTTGTCGAAGAAGGCTGCGGTCGGTGCGAAGCGCGTGCTGATCGATGTGCCCGTCGGACCAACGGCCAAGGTCCGCTCGGCGGAAACCGCCGCTGCGCTGGCAGAGCGGCTCCGCGCCGTTGGCAAGGCCATCGGCCTGACGCTCTCGATCCATCAAAGCGACGGGACTGCACCTGTCGGACGCGGAATTGGACCCGCACTTGAAGCCCAAGATGTCCTTGCCGTGCTACGCCGCAACGAGAACTTCCCTGTCGACCTGCGCGACCGTGCACTCGACATCGCTGGAGCGCTGCTGGACCTTGTCCCCGAGACGGGCGGCGCGGGCGGGCGAAAGGTGGCCGCACAGCTGCTCGACAGCGGCGCTGCCGAGGCGAAGTTCATTGCGATTTGCGATGCACAAGGCGGTTTCACTGAGCCCGGTGAGGCGCGTTATCATGCGGTGATCACCTCCCGCACGGCGGGGCGCCTCATTGCGATTGACAATCGCCGCATCGCGCGCACAGCGAAACTCGCCGGCGCACCGCGGCAGCAGCTCGCAGGGCTGCGCCTTCTGGTCCAGATCGGTGACCATATCGAATTTGGCAAGCCGCTGTTCGAGATCCACGCCGAAACGCTGGGAGAACTGGAATACGCCCGCTCCTATGCCGAGGCGCAATTGGGACTTTGCACAATTGAGGAGGCAAACTGATGACCATTATCGCCCCCTTTCCCGGCATGGAGCCATTGGCGCGCAGAATGGCGGCGACATCCGGTGCCGAAATCCAGCCGGTGGACTTGCACCATTTTCCCGATGGTGAAACCCTCGTGAAGCTCGGCGGCGATCCTGCAGGACGCGAAATCGCCTTCCTCGCCACGTTGCGCGATCCTGATCGGCTGGCGTTGCCTCTGCGTTTCGCAGCTCTGACGGCGCGCGAACTTGGGGCCGCGCGTGTGGGGCTGGTCGCGCCCTATCTTGGCTACATGCGCCAGGACAAGCGGTTTCATCCACGCGAAGCTGTGAGCGCCCCGATCTTCGCGGGATTTCTTGATGAATGTTTCGACTGGGTGATGACCGCTGACCCCCATCTGCATCGCAACCCGAGCCTTTCAGCGCTGTTCCGCATTCCCGCATATCGTGTCGCCACAGCCCCTCTGCTGGCCGACTGGATTGCGGCGAACGTTCCAGAGGCCGTGCTCCTTGGGCCTGACAGCGAAAGCCAGCAATGGGTGGCTGAAGTCGCCAGGCTCGCCGGACGCCCCTACGAAGTGCTGACAAAACATCGCTCCGGGGATCGGCAGGTCGAGATCAGCCTGCCGGGCAGCGCCGTTTTCCGACAGGGGACACCCGTGATCCTCGATGATATCGCCTCGTCCGGACACACGCTGATCCGAACGCTCGAACAACTCGAGCAGGCCGGTGCCCGACCTGCGACTTGCGTAATTATCCACGCGGTTTTCGCACACGGCGCAGAGGAAGCAATCCGCCATGCCGGTGCCGCGCGGATCGTCAGTACCGATACGATTCCACACTCAACGAACGCAGTCTGCGTCGGCGAGCTGTTAGCGACAGAAATGAAAGTTGCTCAATGCGCCACTTGACCTTCCAGTTACTGGAAGAATTAGGTTTGAGGCAATGAGCTAGAAATACGGGAAAGGATCCCCGAATGAACAACCATCACGAACATGCCAACGGATCTGACGATCAAGTTCCTTCTGGCTACGCGGGCACGGTCTTCACTTGCCCGATGCACCCCGAGGTACGCCGCGCCGAACCGGGAGATTGCCCGAAATGCCAGATGCATCTGGTGCCGGAGGGCGAGCCCTCGCAACACCACGCCCATCATCAGCACACGGGCGACGCGGTGGAGCCAAACCACTTGGACTCGGTTCCCAACGACTACACTGGCCCGGTTTATACCTGTCCGATGCACCCTCAGGTGCGCCAGACGCATCCCGGGTCTTGTCCGATCTGCGGTATGGGGCTGGAACTGGAATCGGCCGCCATGGAAGCGGAAGGCCCGAACCCGGAGCTTGTGGACTTCAGCCGTCGTTTCTGGGTGGGGGCCATTTTGACCGTACCGCTCCTTGTGCTGACCATGGGCCCCTATCTTGGCCTGAGCGGGGTGCGCGAGATATTCGGTGAACGCGTCACCCTCTGGGTCGAACTCGCGCTCGGGACACCCGTTGTCTTTTGGTCCGGCTGGCCTTTCCTTGTTCGTGGCTGGAACTCGTTCCGGACAAGGAACCTCAATATGTTCAGTCTCATTGCCATGGGTGTAAGCGCCGCATGGCTGTTCAGCATCATCGCCGTCCTGGCACCGGGCATATTCCCCGATGGGTTCCGGGATGCCGAAGGGCATGTCGGCGTCTATTTCGAGGCGGCGGCTGTGATCGTCACGCTGGTCCTTGTGGGACAGGTGATGGAGCTGCGCGCTCGCGAAGGCACTGGCAAGGCGATCCGTGCTCTTCTGGATATGGCCGCCAAGACGGCACGTATTATCCGCGACGACGGAAGCGAGGAAGAGGTTCCATTGGAACAGGTCCAGGTCGGCGACCGACTACGTGTGCGACCCGGTGACAAGGTGCCGGTCGATGGTATGGTCGTCGAAGGCAGGTCCTCAGTTGACGAAAGCATGATCACGGGCGAGCCGGTACCGGTAGAAAAGGTCGGAGGAGACCCTGTAACGGGCGCCACGATCAACGGAACCGGCAGCCTGATCATGGAGGCGACGCGCGTCGGCGCCGACACGATGCTGAGCCAAATCGTCGAGATGGTGGCCAATGCGCAGCGGTCTCGCGCGCCGATCCAGAAATACGCCGACAAGGTCTCCGGATATTTCGTGCCTGCAGTTATTGGCATCGCCGTGCTGGCCTTCATTGGCTGGGCCATTTGGGGCCCGGTCCCGGCCCTTTCCTATGCTCTTATTGCGGCCGTTGCCGTTCTCATCATCGCTTGTCCCTGTGCCCTCGGCCTTGCGACACCGATGTCTATCATGACGGCGACGGGGCGCGGCGCGCAGGCGGGTGTCCTGATCAGGAATGCAGAGGCACTGGAACGGTTCGAGAAGGTCGATACCCTGATCGTCGACAAGACCGGCACGCTGACGGAAGGCAAGCCGAAACTTGTCGGCGTCTACCCTGAACCGGGTCACGATGAGGTAGAAGTGCTTCGGCTTGCCGCATCGCTGGAACGCGGCTCCGAGCATCCTCTCGCGGAAGCCATCGTACGCGGTGCTGAAGAGCGTGGCGTCGACCTGGCAAAAGCCGACGCCTTCGAGGCGGTCACCGGCAAGGGCGTCAAAGGCACGGTGGACGGGCGGGTAGTGGCGCTCGGCAACGTGAAACTCCTGACTGACCTCGGACTTGATGCAGCAGAGCTTCGGGACAAGGCGGATGCCCGTCGGGATAATGGCGAAACGGTTATGTTTGTCGTCGTCGAGAATGACGTTGCCGGTCTTGTCAGCGTCGCAGACCCGGTAAAGGCGACCACACCGGCCGCCCTGAAGGAACTGCACGCACTTGGGTTCCGTATTATCATGGCGACGGGAGACAATGAGCGTACCGCTAGGGCCGTCGCGTCCAGTCTAGGCATCGACGAGATCCGCGCCGATGTGATGCCGGAAGACAAAGCGAAGATCATCAAGGAACTTCAGGCCAAGGGGCACAAGGTTGCCATGGCCGGCGACGGTGTCAACGATGCACCTGCCCTGGCTCAGGCCGATGTCGGGATTGCCATGGGCACCGGCGCCGATGTGGCCATTGAGAGCGCAGGGTTCACGCTCGTCAAAGGGAACCTCGACGGTATCGTGCGTGCGCGCAAACTCGCCCGCGCGACCATGCGGAACATACGCCAGAACCTGTTCTTTGCTCTGATCTACAACACTGCGGGCGTGCCCGTCGCTGCGGGGATCTTGTTCCCATTCCTCGGGATCTTGATCAGTCCGATGTTTGCGGCCTTTGCCATGAGCGCTTCCTCAATCTCGGTCGTCCTAAACTCCCTTCGGCTACGGCGCGCGCAGATTTGAGGGGAAACAAGAACGATCGCGAGGTCCATCAGACCGTTCAATAAACAGTATTGGGTACAATCCATCGCCGGAGAAGGGGCAACAGCGTTCAGACAATCACCTGCAATGCGCACACCGACGCATCCGGTCGGGCATTCCGACAACATCCGGTCAGGTGTTCCGGATATCC
>NZ_AQRC01000012.1 GCF_000737065.1 Thioclava atlantica
ATCGCGTCGCTCATCGAGACCGCAAAGATCAACGGCGTCGAGCCCTTCGCCTATCTCAAGGCCACCCTCGAAGCCATCGCCGCCGGCCATCCGCAAGGCCGCATTGATGAACTTCTCCCGTGGAACTTCAAGCCGTCAAGCTGAACCTGGGGTGGGATGCAGCCGCCGCTTACGAAGAACGAAACCGAGTATCACTGGACGAAGGAGGCCACTGCTTGATCTGAATTCTCGCCGGAAAGGCGGGAAGCGAAGTCCTGATGGGACGGAGGCAGATTGATCTCGCAAGACACGTTGGGGCGAACGATCATCCTAACCCCGCTAACGACATTGGAGACAATCCGCCCTCGAACACCATTGTGAGGCGCAAAGGCTGCGACCTCGGAGAGAACCATGACCCGGACGGACGTCGCGATCCGCACTTGACGAAGCCGCAATCAGAGAACAGCCGGTTGGAAGAGTGTCCGCTCAACCGGCACTGCGAGAAGGTTTTCGATAAGCAACCGGGCTCCAACCAAGCTAGTGCAGTGGTTTGTGACCAGCTCAGCTAAAGATAGAAGGTAAGGGTGATCGACAAGTCGAGCGAACGCTTCAGCGTCCTTCGGTTCTTGGAGCACCCTTAGAAGCTCTCCGTCCCGCGCACGGCGAGCCTCTCTAAGAGCCAGTGCGATCGTGTTTTGCTTCCGAATAGTCATCACTTTGGCTCGCCTGCGAATTATCTGAATTTTAGATAATCTGAAAAGCAGATTACGGCAACCATGATCCTTTAGATGTTGGTTGCTTTGCCGAAAACAATCAGAAGTGCAGGACAGCTTGCACTGATCCAGTTACTTGTAGACGAGAGGAAGCGGGCGGGGCTGACGCAAGCTGACCTCGCGCTGCGGCTGCGGTGCCATCAGTCGCTCGTTGCCAGGATTGAAAGCGGCGAGCGTAGGATCGACGTGGTGGAACTTGTCATACTGTCCCGCGCGATCGGTGTCCTGCCCGAAGATCTGACCAAGCGGGTCGCTGTCGAGGTGAGCGATGACGAGAGGTTATGATCGGCAAGTTTCCCGGCTCACGACTGATCCACACAAGGCCAATACTCCTGGCCAAAGCCATAGCGAACGAAATTTGGCTTAATTATCTGATCTTCCTAAGATTGATCGAAGCGCGTCCAATTCAGACTTCGACACGACGAGGGAATTGCTGAAGCTGAGAATGTCCCCTTGGTCCATCTTCAGCCCGAGATGGCGTAGCCTATCGATGTCGTCGAAACGATTCAGCATGCTTTGGATGGACGACAGGTGCTCCTCCGCAATATCTCCGTTCGACATATCTGAGTGAAGAAATGTCCTGTCAGTGCCCGGCTTGCGTGCTGCCAATAGCAATGTCTGAAGGTCGATCTGCGGGATGCGTTTTAATCCATTCTTGATCATATTTAATTCTTGCTCGATTTTCTTTCGGAGCTCGAGTTGATGTCTGAAAAATTGCCGCGTCTCAATATCTTCAATCTGGTCCAGAAGGCTTTCATACTGCGTCTTCGGCTTTCTCTTCTGCTCCGCACCAACAGCGGCACGCTCATTTTCTCGAGCGCGAATATATTCTATCAGGCCATTGCTTCTGTTGCTTAGGAAAGTCCTGGTAGGTCCGCTCCAACCTTGGCGCTTGGCATACGCTGCTATGTTCTGCGCAGTAATGCGGAGCAATCTTGGGTCGTGGCGATTTTGGCTTCCGTCCTGAGCTCTGACAAGTTCGCCGCGCGCGATGGCGCTGCAAGCGACTGTCAATCTATCGATCGTCGCGATGCGTCGCTCAGGTTGCGCAAATTCCTGTGCTTCGTTTCTTAGGCGCGCCTCAATGACACTGCTTGTTGTCGGCTCCATGATCTACAACCGCCTCATCCGTAGGTGGGCTCAAGGAAAGTTGGGGGCATGTTCTCCAATTGCTCTCGGAGCGAGCTGACCGAAACTTCTGCGCGGCGGTTTTCGGGCACAGCCGCTAAAAGTGCCCCATAACGGTCCATTGCCTCTTTTCGTTCGATCTCTGGCAATGAGAGCAGATACTGTCCAACGTCTCCGTTGCGCGCCGCAATCTCCCAGAGCATCTCATTTCTTCGTTCGACTAAGCCGGTTGGCATGTCCATGCGTGCACCAACGATCATATCAGTATTTGACACGATCGTCTGGACGAGGTCAAAAAGGTCGCCCTCTCTGATGTAATGCGAAACGTGTCCTAGCTCGACAGGCATCGATGAATTCTCTTGTTCCTGTAGCTTCACGCACTCTTCGATCGTCTTATATTCAGCTGCCCAGTCCGCCCAGAGTTCGTCTCGAAAGCTCCGCTCCTGAGAGATCCTGGTTTCGATAACGCCGACAGGCTCGCCTTCACGGCCGGCGTTCAAGAGTTCCATATTCAGCTGTTGTTCCTTGCGAACGGAGTCGCCAATCTCCAAGATCAAGATGTTCGCGTTCATTACCAGTCCGTTAAGGAATGCGGGCCCTGTCAGTCTGAAACGACACCGCGAGCATGCCTTGTCGCGATGAACCCCGAAGTAATAGTTCCCCTTTTTCTCTCCGCCGGACGAACACGACGCACCAGGACATATACCATGGCTAAACACAGAGATGGCGTCTGGGGAGTTTGCCAGCGGGCCGCGCTTGGTGAGTAGCTCTTTGGCCAGCTGCAAACCTTCCCCCGATCCGACTTGTGCGGCGAGCCCGCCGAACAGCCCGTGGATAATCGAATCGAGTTCCTCTTCGCTCTCCGCTTCAGACAGCGCTCGGGCGGCCTTCACACGTCGTGCTTCGCGTGCGGCGTTGATTTCAGCGTGCACCCGTTCAGGACTGTAGGCATGATAGTGTAGAGTCATTACGAGTGATGCGTGACCCAAGAAGTGCTGCACAACAGTAGGCGGCACTCCTTGATCCAGCAGCGTCGTGGCAACAGCCACCCGAATGCTGTGGATGTCCCAAACAGGGCTTCCTGACTTGTCGAAGAACGTGAGCCTTACCGCGTTCGGCCCAAGCTCTTTGACCCGCTTCTCATGAACTATATCCTCACATATCTTTAGCAGCTCGCGCCACCAGTAATGTAGAGAATTAGCGGAGATTGGATCTTCACCAGTTAGCGGGTTCAAGAAGAGAGGGTAAATATATAAATTGTTCGCCTGAAGGCTGGCGGAGGATTTTTCATCTACAGCCGCCACGGGTTCAGAGATTGGGTTGTGCAGTGATTGTGCGTCAGCGATGTATTCGAGCCTCCCGTGTATGTCATCCGGTAGGAACGGAATCTCAAGCGGTTGATCGTTCTTGGTCTTCAAGAGGAGTAGAGAGAAAATCTGATTGTCATCAGATATATCCATTATTTGAATGGCTCCAGCACGCCTTCCTTTCGTGGCGCTGATGTTAGTGTTCTGAACGAGTGCGCGACTCATCTTTTCGACACTAAATTCGTCTCCTTGCCCCGAGTCCATCCATCTGGCGGATGAACTGCGCATGCCAAAATTTAGGATGCAGTCGAGTGCAGCCGCCGTTGCGGGAATGATTTCCTCGGGTTGCTTTCCGTCAAGCTTAATGAGTGAACGCCCCTTGCTTCCTGACTTCCACCGTCTATACCGGGCATATGGTAATCCGTCATCGTCGGGCTTTGCATTTTCTTCGATTAATGTCTCTACGATCAAAGTTGGAATGGCTTTTCGACCTGTTCCAAATTTTTTGGGTGGGTTCCTCCAATCCCTTCCGGATTGGATTGGATTTCGATACTCGCCCTTCTGATCGCTTGCCCACAAGTCAAAGAGTTGCTGCAAGCTTCTAAGCGGTTCGCGAGTTGTAACTCCCCATTGCTCCAGAGCGGCTTTGAATGTAAAAATCCCTTGTTTGGAATGACCGGATATGTGCTCAGACCTAACTACTTCGGCGAAATCACGTGGCGGATTTCTAAGCATGAAAATATACATTAACCAAAGTCGGCAGGATCGATAAATTTCATCGAATTTTCGACGTGGTGCGAGTTTAACAAGCCTGTCAAGATCATGGGCCCAGGATACTATCTCGGGCGGAAATGAGTCAGGGAATTTCTTTCCGGTTTTTTCTTCGAAGTTGCGAACTTGAACTGACATCGCGATCTTTATTTTATATGGCTCCTCAGTAAAAAAGGCGAGAGGGGCTTCCATGTATGCTTTTGATTTGCGCTCTTTGAACTTCTGCATCCACTGTCGGGTCGTGTCTGAGGTTATCCCGTGAAAGTTTGCACATCCGTTCAGATATAACCTGAGGTCGTGCCTTTCTCCCTTCATCACGCCTCTGGTCATATAAAGATATTCTGGTTCAAATCCAGAACTATCGAAGTATGTCGTCCCACAGAAAATAGAAAAATTGTTAAGTGGAGATACTGATCGACATGCGTGATTTGTTCTAATATATTGGTGCGCGTGAAGAAACTCGGATGTCCTCTGACGGGTCATGCGGAGAATAACTGGTCCTCGCATAATTGCCGGATAGAGATTTGACATCGCGCTCCGGGTATCTGCCATTCTTGATGTTGGCAGAAGTATCTGTCCGTCGTGCGCCAAGTAGTGCAAAATATGTAGTTGAGCACGGCGGATCGCGCTGAACCCAGGCTTCTTGTTTTGGTCCTTCTCAACCTTGAGAGCGTCTTCAAGTAAATGGTTCAGCGCCGTCGGTATATCAACTCGATCGGATTCCTGCCTTTCAAGGTCTTTGATGACCTGATCGAAGTCTATCTCCAGGCTGGCTTCAAGAAACCCAGCTGTGAGCCCGACACGTGTATCGGGTTCAAGAATGTGTTTGGATAGAAAGGAGTCCAGTTTTGTATCAGACATTTCAAAGAAGTTTTGAGCAATGGGGAAGCCTTTCGGTAGACGGCTATAGGGTTGACCTCGGAAATTCTTGGATGGCAGATACCCTTCTTGCTGTAGCCAATCTTTGCAGAGCGCGAAGCTCTTTATGTAGAAGAATTTTCTGGTATTCGCGGTTTCTGTGGATGACCGGATTAGTTTATCGTTATTCCCCTTGGTTTTTGGCTTTCGCTTTGCTGAATTAAAGGGGTGCCTATGTGCTTCATCCGCTGGGCCTGATAGTGTCGAATGCAATGCTTCTCTATAAAGCTGCTCGGAGGCACCTATGGCGCAAATTAAGTCATCGTATGAAATCTTCCGACGAATGAAGAGTTCCTGCCCGCTATTGACGACAAACTTCCCGTCATCAGATTCCAAAATAGTCATTAGTTTTCTCCTGCGGAAAACCGCGCTTTAGAGCTGTCCGTAGTGCGTCGATGCTAACGCCGTAATCTTCTTGAGACTGTATGTTGGTGTCTCCTCTCATGACTTGGATCAATCGAGGCGGGAGTCCCAGCTCTTCGGCATAGGCTTTAGTAAAGTGGCGAAGGCCCTGAATATTCCTGCCCCGAATATTGGGCTCTATACCGACCCGCTTGCATGCGGCTTTCCAAGCTGCATCAACACGCGATTTTTTTATCGGCGAGCCATAGTGCGAACCCTTGGTGAGCATGTTCACGAAGAAATACGGGTGATACCGGCTTGTTCGGTGGTGTAGGTGGAAGGCTCGAATTTCATCGGCGCATTCGTCGAACTGTTGAGCTGCCTTCTTGCTCAACCAATACGTATCTGCCGTAGAATGTAGGCCGGACAGAACTTTGGTCTTAAAGCCGGCATATAGTTTATGTCTATTCGGTAATGTGCTGCGCGGGCGAAACCCGTAGCGTTCGATCATGAAGGCTTCGCGGGTCTGCTTTCCTCTATTCTGAAAGTCTCCCAAGTAGGTGCTATCGGTCGGATGGGCGATTAGAACTAAAGGCCCTTCATCGTCGAAATAGGAGCCGAAAAACTCGCTACGATACTCACCGGGTAAAACGTCGGCTTGCCACAAGTTGAGCATCTCGGACACACGATGTGAACCACCGTAGGCCAAAACGAGCCAAAGTGCGCGGAACACCGGGTTCGCTTCCCTTTCAATAATGAGGTCAACTTCTGATTTTGGCGGAAAAGGTCGGACTGTTCTCAGCGTGGGGTTGATGCGACCGCGTGATGGCATCTGCATAGTGGAAGTCGAGCGATGTTTTTCCCAGAACGAGCGAGATTTGTTAAGGTGCACCAACATGTCTCTCGAAGATGACTGAGCCTTCACCAGAGTAGAGAGCTTGGCGCGAGGCAGAGAAAGGACCTTGTTTCCGAGGGCACGGGTATCACCGGCACTTGTCTCCTCGATGAACTGGAAGAAACGGATCAAGTCGGTGAACTCAATCCTGATAGTATTTCGCGAGACTGGTTTCCATTCCAAGGGACGAAGAGGGTGTCCGGCTGCCATGCGTTCGGTGCCAGCTCTTCGGTAGTCGAGATAGGTAAAGATCAGTGCTGTCTGCTCATCGACGCTTTGGGGTGATCCATCTCCGAAAAGCCTTGAGAAGTTAATGAACCGGCACAGTGTTTGGACGCTTCGCAACACGGTCGGGAACTTCACGAATTGGGACAGGCTGATGGCCCAGGAGCATGCCAGCGGGTCCAGTTCTATGGTCGAGCCATCCGAACCTTCGTGGAAGATCACTGGGACCGCGGAGAGAGCGACGTCCTTGACGGCTAAAGTGACGATAACAGCGAAAGGATATCGGCTGATTGTCATGCAGGCACCTGTGGTTCTGAGTTCGTCGGCCGAAAGCCAATCAGCTGAGATTTCGCTAACTCTTCAATTAGGTCGTGCTTGCGATGGCTAGAGCGCTCGAAGGATCCGGGTGGCAGCGGTGACGCGCGCCAAGCGCTTGAGCTATTTGAGGGCTCCGCGCTTGGCGCGCTCGCTCCCCTCGAACCTTTCACTGTGTGGAGATGTTTTTTGGTGTCCGCGATTTCGACCATACTTTCAGCCTATGGTGCGGTGATAGGCCCCGCAATACATTTTGCAAGACGGGGGTAAAAGGCTACGACACCAAGGTGATGAAGAAGCTGATCGCGATGCGCAAGCGCGACAAGAACGATCTGGCCGAGGAAGAGGCGATCCTCGATCTCTACAAATCCGCATTGGGGATGGGCTGAGCCCACCCCCGATCAGGGTGCGATGAACTCGACCCCCGGGATCCGCGCGATCTCGGCCACGTCGGCATCGTATTGCTCGGTGATTTCCTCGACCAGCGCCTCGGTCCAGCCGGGGAGGGGCGCCTCGATCTCGATCGCCTCGGGCCGGACGAACTTGTCGAGGAAGGCCGAGACGACCTTGCGCCGCTGAAGCGCGGATTTCGGCGGCCGGCTTTGCAGATATTCCTTGAGACGCGCGATTCCGTCGGGCGGCATGATCTGCTCGAGGATCATCAGCTCGCCCTGCAGCGGCTGGGTCTCGGGCAGTCCCCCGACCGAGCGCAGCACCTCGGGCCAGATCATCGGCAGATCCTCGTTGCACCAGACCACGAAGCGCCGCCCGCCTGCGGCCGCCGCCATCTCGCGGATCACCGGCTCCCACCTGAGGTCGCGCGGATCATGCCCGGCCATCAGTTGATCGTAGCTCGCCTTGGGCAGCCGCTGCGCGAGCTGCGGGATCAGGCTCGCGGGGTTGATCAGGGCGAGGTGGAACTCGGTCTCGGATTGCGGAAAGAGATTGGCCAGCGGGGCGAGCTTGCCCGGCGCCATCACGTAGAACCCGTTCTCGGTCACCACCCGTTCGGGGATGCACAGAAAGAATTCGTGGCTGAAGACCAGCCGTTCGATCGAGGGCTCGTCCGTGCAGGCTTCGAGGATCGCATCCTGCACGTCCTGCCCGGCGGGCCCGCCCTTCAGGGAGACGAGCGCGTCGCGCAGCACCATCCGGTACCGGCGCGGCGGCGGCACGGCGATATGGTATTGCTCAAGCACCTTGGGATTGCCGGCCAATACGCGGACGATCCGGTCCTCGTCGGTGGAATGCGCCCCGAGATGAAATACGACCTTCATGCTCCGCACCCCTTGGAAATTCGCTTGGTGTCCAAGCTCTTATGATTTCGGCTCACTCTAGCTTCGGAATTCTGGACAGGCAAACGCGTTTCGGGTTAGACCGGAGCACATGAATTCCGACCAAACCACTCAGGCAATCGGGCGCGGTCAGCGCCTCTCGCAGGCCGCGGGCCGCGCTCGGGGGACGACCTTGTGGTCGCTGGGCGCACTGGCCATCGCGGCGCTGATCGTCGCGCCGATCCTCGCGGTGGGGTGGATGGCGCTCGATCCGCGCGAGAATGTCTGGCCGCATCTGATCGCGACGACCCTGCCGCGCTATCTGGTCAACACGGCGGTCCTCACGCTGGGCGTCGGCGCGCTTGCCTCTGCGGTGGGGGCGGGCGCGGCTTGGCTCGTGGTGATGTACCGCTTTCCCGGTCACCGGCTGCTCGAATGGCTGCTTCTCCTGCCACTCGCGATCCCGGCCTATGTCGGGGCCTATGCGCTGACCGACTTTCTCGATTATTCCGGCCCCGTCCAGGTGGCCCTGCGCGAGGCCTTCGGCTGGGCATCGGCGCGTGACTACTGGTTTCCCGAGATCCGTTCGCGCGAGGCGGCCGTCGTCGTGCTCGCCGCGGCGCTCTACCCTTATATCTACCTGATCACCCGCGCCGCGCTGCGCGAGCAATCGGGGGCGAGCTACGAGGTCGCGCGCGCGCTCGGCACCGGACCCTTCCGCCTGTTCTGGCGCGTCGGCCTGCCGCTCGCGCGCCCCGCGATCGCAGCCGGGGCGGCGATCGCGATGATGGAGACGGTGGCCGATTACGGGGTGGTCGATCATTTCGGCGTGCAGACCCTGACCACGGGGATCTTCGCGACATGGCTGTCGGGCGGAAATGCCGGGGGGGCGGCGCAGATCGCGCTGGTGATCCTCGGGATCGTCTTCGCGCTCTTCGCGCTCGAGAAAGCCTCGCGGCGCAAGGTGCGTTATTTCCAGACCGCGCGACAGTCCCGCCCGGTCCTGCCGCAACAGCTGCGCGGTCCGGCCGCCTGGGGGGCGGCGCTGCTATGCGCGGTGCCGGTGGCGATGGGCTTTGTCCTGCCGGTCGCGGTGATGGGCGCGCATGCGGCTGCCAACCCCGAGGCGTGGTTCGGTCGCGGCCTCGGGCTTGCGCTCTGGCACACGCTTTTCACGGGCGGGATGGCGGCGCTGATCACGGTGAGCCTCGCGCTCTTCATGGTCTATGGCGTGCGGCTTTCGGGGCGCAGACTGCCGCGTCTCGTGCTGCCGCTCACGACGCTCGGCTATGCCGCGCCGGGCGCGGTGCTCGCGGTCGGCATCCTGATCCCGCTCGCCGGTGTCGATCATGCGCTGGCCGATACCATCCTCGCGCTGACCGGGCACGATCCGGGGCTGTTGCTCACCGGTTCGGCGGCGGCGATCATCCTCGCCTATGTGGTGCGTTTCTTCGCGATCGCGCAGGGGGCCTCGGATGCCGCTTTCGGGCGGGTGCCGCCCTCGCTGCCGATGGCCGCACGCTCGCTTGGCCGCACGCCGGGCGGCGTGTTGCGCGTGCTCTACCTGCCGCTGATGCGCGGTTCGGTGGCCTCGGCGCTGCTCCTCGTCTTCGTCGATTGCGTGAAGGAGCTGCCCGCGACCTTGCTGCTGCGCCCGTTCAACTTCGAGACGCTGGCCACCCGCACGCAGGAAAAGGCGAGCCTCGAGAACCTCGGCGACGCCTCGCCCGCGGCCCTGCTGGTGAGCGCGGTCGGCCTTGTCGCGGTGGCGATCCTTGCGCGCGCCAATCTCGGCCGGCGCGGCTAAGCCGCCGCTTGCGTGGCCGCGCGCGTCACGCTATTGCGGGCAAGATGCGCCGGCGTAGCTCAGTTGGTAGAGCGTCTGATTTGTAATCAGGGGGTCGGGGGTTCGAGTCCCTCCGCCGGCACCAGTTGTTTCCTGGAGGGGGCGCGATGGGCACCACCGGCCAGATCCCCGGCTCGATCCCGGGCCGCATGCTTGACGCGCTCATCCTGGGCGGGCCGGCGATGTGGGCGATCGCCCTGCTCTCGGTTCTCTCGCTTGCGCTGATCCTCTGGAAAATCTGGGACCTGCTCGCGGCTGGCGCTTGGTCGGGCGGGGCGCATACGCAGGCCGCGATCGAGGCCTGGTCGCGTGGCGATATCGACGCTGCCGAGGCACGGCTCTCGGGCCGCCGCTCGCTGCGCGCGCAACTGGCCCGTGCCGCGATGTCCGCCCTGCGCGACCCGCAGCTTCACCGCGACGGGGCCGAGGCCGAGACGGCCCGGGTCGCGCGTGCGCTTCTCGCCCGTGCCCGGAGCGGATTGCGGGGGCTCGAACTGGCGGTGGTGATCGGCCCGCTTCTGGGGCTTCTGGGGACGGTGGCGGGCATGATCGCGGCCTTCCGCGCCCTGCAGGAGGCGGGCGTTCAGGCCGATCCCGCGACGCTCGCGGGGGGCATCTGGGAGGCGCTGCTCACGACCGCTGCGGGCATGGCGGTCGCGATCCCGGCGCAGATCGCGCTGTCGGGCTTCGATGCGGTGGTGGACCGGCTGCGCCACGACATGGAGGATGCGGCGACGCGGATCTTCGCCCGCGCGCCGAAATCCGAAGCTGCGAAGGCGCTCGAGGAGCGGCCCCGCGCCGCGGCGGAGTGATGTTTTCCTTCGGGCCCGATCGCCCGCGCCGCCGCCCGGCGCTCACCCCGATGATCGACGTGGTGTTCCTGCTGCTCGTGTTCTTCATGCTCGCCTCGCGCTTCGGGGTGGAGCGGACCTTGCAGCTCTCGCTTGGCGGAACCGGCGCGCAGGCCACCTGGTCCGGCCCCCCGCGCCTTGTCGATATCGGGGCGCAAGGCGAGCTCAGCCTCAACGGCCGGAGCGTCGCGCTCGCCGATCTGGCGGGCGATCTCGAGCCGCTGATGGACGCCCCCGCCGATCCGGTCGTGCTGCGCCCAAAGGGCGGCGATCTGTCGGCGGTGACCGCGGTGATCGACGCCTTGCGCGCGGCGGGGCTTTCGCAATTGGTGCTCGTGCCATGAGGTTGTTCGACGACCCTCCGCGGCGCAGCCTCCCCGAGCCGCTCCTGCCGATGATCAATGTGGTGTTCCTGCTTCTGATCTTCTTCCTGCTGGCCGCGACGCTCGCGCGCCCGGCGCCGTTCGCGGTCACCCCGCCGGAGGCAAGCGGGGAGGGCGAGGCCGACGCCGCAGGGCTGACGCTCTTTGTCGGTGCCGATGGCGAGTTGGGTTTCGGCTCGACGCGGGGAGAGGGGGCGCTCGCAGCGTTTGGCGCTGCAGCGCAAGAGGCGCGCGCGCAATGCGGGGACTGCGCGGACCGGCTCACCTTGCGCGCCGATGCGGCGCTCTCGGGCGAGACGCTGGCCCGGCTGATGCCGGAACTGGGCGGGCTGGGTTTCACCTCGCTCGACCTGGTGGTGCGGGGCAAATGAGCGCGCGGCGGCTGGCTTTCGCGCTGGCGGTTCTGGCCGCGCTCGCGCTTCATGCGGCGGCCTTCGCGATCTGGCGCCCGCCAGCGGAGGGGGCGCAATCGGCCGGGAACGCGGGCGAGGCGCTGATTTCGCTCGCGCCGTCCTCGCCGGCGATGGCCGCGCGGGTGGCCGAGTGGGAGACACCGCCTGCAACCGCGACCGAGGCGCCGCAGATGACCCCGACCGAGCCCCGGCAGGCAAGCGCGAACCTGCCCGTCCCCGACGAGGCCCCCGCACCCCCCACCGCGCCCCCCTCCGCAACGCCGCTGCCCGCGCTCACCGCACCGCCGCAGCCCGACGCGCCGCTGCCCGCGCAGGCCGCGCCTGCAGCGCCGGCGCCGCAACGTCCGCCCGAGAAACCGCCGCGCCCCGATCCGCAGCCAAAATCTGCCCCGAAAGCGAAGACGGCCTCGCGCCCTGCGCCAGCCCAGCCGGAACAGACCGCCAAGGGGCAGGGGGATCAGGGCGCGGCCGGAGCGTCGCAACCGGGCGTTTCGGCCACGCTGTCGCCTGGGGCCGAACGCGCCCTGATCGCAAGCTGGGGCGGCGAGATCCGCGCCGCGATCGAGCGCCACAAGACCCCGCCCGCCGGCGCGGGACCGGGCCGGGTCCTGCTGGCATTGCGGATCGGACAGGACGGGCGGTTGCTGGGAGTTTCGGTCGCGCAAGGGTCGGGCAAGCCCGCCCTCGACCGGGCCGCGCTCGATGCGGTGCGCCGCGCGCGCCGCTTTCCCGCCGCGCCCGCCAGGCTGGACCAACCGAGCTACGCCTTCACGCTCCCGATGGCCTTCCGCTGACGCGCTTGCACCTGCCGCGCGGCCAATGCAGGGTGTGCGCGAACCAAGGAGCCGCCATGCCGATCAAGAACCGATTTGCCGAGATGCTGCCCGAAGCGGTGGAATGGCGTCACGATTTCCACCGCAACCCCGAGCTGCTCTATGACCTGCCGCGCACCTCCGCGCGCGTGGCCGATCTGCTGCGCGCCTTTGGCTGCGACGAGGTGGTCGAGGGGATCGGCCGCTCGGGCGTCGTGGGCGTGATCGCAGGGACGGGCGCACGGGCATCGGGCCCGCGGGTGATCGGGTTGCGCGCCGATATGGATGCGTTGCCGGTGCGCGAGAAAACGGGCGCGCCGCATGCTTCCGAGGTGCCGGGCAAGATGCATGCCTGCGGCCATGACGGCCATACCGCGACGCTGCTCTCGGCCGCGAAATATCTGTGCGAGACGCGGGCCTTTGCGGGCCGCGCGGTGGTGATCTTCCAGCCGGCCGAAGAGGGCGGGGCGGGCGCGCGAGAGATGATCCGCGACGGCCTGATGGAGCGGTTCGGGATCGAGGAGGTCTATGCGCTGCACAACATGCCCGGCATGGCGCCCGGCAGTTTCGGCATCCGTCCCGGCGCGATGATGGCGGCGGCCGATTTCTTCGAGATCACACTCGAGGGCAAGGGCGGCCATGCGGCGAAACCGCAAGAGACCGTCGACCCGGTTCCGGTCGCGGCGCATCTGATCCTCGCGCTGCAAAGCATCGTCGCGCGCGCCGCCGACCCGCTGCAGGAGATCGTGCTTTCCGTGACCACGCTCGAGAGCGACTCGCAGGCGCTCAACGTGATCGGGAACTCGGTCAAGCTCGGCGGCACGGTGCGCACGATGAGCGCCGAGACCCGCGATCTGGCCGAGACCCGTCTGCGCGAGATCGCCCAAGGGGTCGCCGCCACCCACAATGCCCGCGCCAGCGTCGATTACCGGCGCGGCTATCCCGTCACCCGCAACGATCCCGAGCGGGCCGAGGCGGCGGCGCAGGTGGCCGAGGCGGTGGCCGGAGAGGTCGACCGGATGGTCGATCCGATGATGGGAGCGGAGGATTTCGCCTATATGCTCGAGGCGCGCCCGGGTGCCTATGGCTTCATCGGCAATGGCGACAGCGCCCCGCTCCATCACGCGCAATACGATTTCAACGACGCGATCCTGCCCGCGGGTGCGAGCTGGTTCGTCGGGCTGGTCGAGGCGCGGCTCGCGGCGGAGTGAGGCTCAGCGCATCACCATGACCGCGCAGGTCGCGTGACGCACCACGCGCCCGGCGGTCGAGCCGATGAGATAGTCGCCGAAGCCGGGGCGGTGCGAGGCGATGACGATGCAATCCGCGCCGATCTCCTCGGCATAGGTCAGGATCTCATGCGCGGCCTGGCCCGCGAGGATCTTCCAGGCCCCGTCATCGAATTCGGCGGCGCGCGATCTCAGCTCGCTCTCGATGGCGCCCTGCAGCTCCACGGCATACCCTTCGGGCATGTAGCTGATCGCGTAGGCCGGCACGTCCTCCATCACATGCAGCAGCGTCACCCGCGCGCCGTCGCTGGACAGGGCGCGCGCGACATTGAGCGCGGCGTCGGGATTGTGCTCTTCGTCGAAAGCCACCGGCACGAGGATATTCGAATACATGGTCTCACTCCGCTTGTCTGGCGTGTACACTCGCCCGAGCGGACCTGCGGTGCCTTGATTCAGGTCAGGTCGACCTGAGGCCGGTCCTCAGCCGCCGGTATGGCTCATATGGCGCGTCATCCGGCCCGAGACCGTCTGGCGCGAATAGTCGAAATCGTGGCCCTTGGGCTTGCGCGCGATCGCGCCGCGGATCGCCTCGATCAGCGCGGCGTCATCCGCGCTCGCGCGCAGCGGGGCGCGCAGATCGGCATTGTCTTCCTGGCCGAGGCACATGAACAACTCGCCCGTGCAGGTCACCCGCACCCGGTTGCAATTCTCACAGAAATTATGGGTGAGGGGCGTGATGAAGCCGATCTTCTGCCCGGTTTCCTCGAGCCGGACATAGCGCGCCGGCCCGCCCGTGCTCTCGGCAAGCTCGGTCAACGTGAACCGCTCGGCCAGACGTTTGCGCAGATCGGAAAGCGGCCAGTACTGATCGAGCCTCAAGTCGTCGCCCATCTCGCCCATCGGCATGACCTCGATGAAGGTCAGGTCATGGCCCTCATTCGCGCACCAGTCGATCAGCGGGAACAGTTCGTCCTCGTTGAAGCCCTTGAGCGCGACGGTGTTGATCTTGACCTTCAGGCCTGCCCGCTTGGCGGCCTCGAGCCCTTCCTTGACCTGTTCGAGCCGGCCCCAGCGGGTGATCTGCGCGAACTTGTCGGCATCGAGCGTGTCGAGCGACACGTTGATCCGCCGCATCCCGAGCGCATGGAGATCGGCTGCGAAGCGTCCGAGCTGCGAGCCGTTCGTGGTCAGCGTCAGCTCGCGCAGCGCGCCGCTCTCGAGATGGCGCGACATGGCGCGGAAGAAGGTCATGATGTCACGCCGCACCAGCGGCTCGCCCCCGGTGATCCGCAGCTTCTTCACACCGAGTTCGACGAAGGCGCTGCACAGTCGGTCGAGTTCCTCGAGCGTGAGCAATTCCTTCTTGGGCAGGAACTGCATATGCTCGGCCATGCAATAGGTGCAGCGGAAATCGCAACGGTCGGTGACCGAGACCCGGAGATAGTCGATCGGACGGGCAAACGGGTCGATGAGGGGCGCGTATGTCATGCGCGAGAAGGTAATGCGCGGCCAAGGGGGCGGCAAGGGGCAAGCCGCCACACAGGGGGGTGTGCACGGGGATGGCGCGGGCGCCGCATCGGGGCTATGGTCGCGATACAACCCTTGCGGGAAGGGTGTGCGGCAATCCGGGCCCGGGCGGGACCGGCGAGCCGTGGCTCCGCTTTCCGCGCTGCCCGGGAGGTTTCATGCTCCTCGATCTCTGGCGTGATGTCGACATTCCGCCGCTCTGGCTGGGCCTGTGCCTCGCCCTGGTATGGAAGCTGGGGCAGGTGATGCCCATGGCGTTCCCCTTCGAGCCCATCATCGGCGCGGCCCTCATCCTGATCGGGCTGGTTCTGATGGGCGCGGCGCTCATTCAGATGTTGCTGCACCGCACGACGTTCATTCCCCGGCGCGATCCCCATGCGCTGGTGACCGGCGGGGTGTTCTCGCTTTCGCGCAATCCGATCTATCTGGGCGATGCGCTCGTGCTCGCCGGTGCGGCCCTGTGGTGGAACGCCCCCTACGCGCTGGCGCTCGTGCCGGTGTTCATGTGGTTTCTCACCTGGCGCTACATCCGCGGCGAGGAGGCGACGATCGCGGCCCATTTCGGCGAGGAATACGCCGCCTACAGGTCCCGGGTGCGGCGTTGGATCTGAGTGCGGCGTGATGAAAATGTTTCAGCGGAAAATTTCTCTTTTTCGCGACTGCTGAGGTTCCTGGCGTCCGCGCGCCTTCAAGTGACTGAATTGAAATGAAAAACACCGAATAAATACAGTATTCTTAGGTATACAATCAGGAAAGGAAATCATTCAAAGCGATTAAGATCCTTTTACGCCCTATCCGTGCTTGTGAAACATTCTTGCGCGATGCTAAGGAAGGCGTCGCCAGATTCCGGGCTCGCAAATTCGTGAGAGAAGCGGGCCGCTATCGAAGGGGGAGTTAGAGTGAAAATCGGAGCTCCGAAGGAGATTTTCGAGGGCGAGGCGCGTGTCGCCATGACGCCCGACTCGGCTCTGCAACTGCAGAAGCTGGGCCATGAATGCTTCATCGAGACGGGGGCGGGCCTGAAGGCCGGCTTCACCGACGAGGCCTATGAAGCCGCCAACGTGACCGTGATCAAGACCGCCGCCGCGCTCTTCAAGGAGGTGGATTTCCTGATCAAGGTCCGTCCGCCGACCGATACCGAGGTCAAGCGGCTCAAGCCCGGCCAGACCCTGATCTCCTTCTTCTATCCGGCGCAGAACGAGGCGCTGCTGAAGGCCGCCGAGAAGACCGGCGCGAACGTGATCGCGATGGACATGGTGCCGCGGATCTCGCGCGCCCAGAAGATGGACGCATTGTCGTCCATGGCCAATATCGCGGGCTATCGCGCGGTGATCGAGGCGGGCAACAATTTCGGCCGCTTCTTCACCGGCCAGGTGACGGCGGCGGGCAAGGTGCCCCCGGCGAAGGTCCTCGTGGTCGGTGCAGGTGTGGCGGGTCTCGCCGCGATCGGCACCTCGACCTCGCTCGGTGCGATCACCTATGCGTTCGACGTGCGTCCCGAGGTGGCGGAACAGATCGAGTCGATGGGCGCCGAATTCGTCTATCTCGAATTCGAGGAAGAGCAGACCGACGGCGCCACCACCGGTGGCTACGCCGCGCCCTCTTCGCCGGAGTTCCGCGAGGCGCAACTCAAGAAATTCCGCGAGCTTGCGCCCGATATCGACATCGTCATCACCACCGCGCTGATCCCGGGCCGCGACGCCCCGGTGCTCTGGACCAAGGACATGGTCGAGGCGATGAAGCCCGGCTCGGTCATCGTCGACCTCGCCGCCGAGCGCGGCGGCAACTGCGAACTGACCAGGCCCGACGAGAAGATCGTCAGCGACAATGGCGTGACCATCGTCGGCTATACCGACTTCCCCTCGCGCATGGCCACGCAATCCTCGACCCTCTACGCGACCAATATCCGTCACATGATGACGGATCTGACGCCCGAGAAGGACGGTGTCGTCGTCCATAACATGGAAGACGATGTGATCCGCGGCGCGACCGTCGCCTATCAGGGCGAGATCACCTTCCCGCCGCCGCCGCCGAAGGTGGCTGCGATCGCGGCGAAGAAGCCGACCGAGAAGCCGAAGGAACTGACGCCCGAGGAAAAACGGGCGCAGGAAATCGCGGCCTTCAAGAAGCAGACCAAGAACCAGGTCACGCTGATCACGATCGGCGCGGTGCTGCTGCTCGGCGTGGGCCTCGTCGCGCCCGCCAGCTTCATGCAGCACTTCATCGTCTTCGTGCTGAGCTGCTTCGTCGGCTTCCAGGTGATCTGGAACGTCTCGCATTCGCTGCACACGCCGCTGATGGCGGTCACGAACGCGATCTCCTCGATCATCATTCTCGGCGCGTTGCTGCAGATCGGCTCGGGCTCGTGGCTCGTGATCCTGCTCGCCGCGCTCTCGGTCTTCATGGCCGGGATCAACATCTTCGGTGGCTTCATGGTCACCCGGCGCATGCTCGCCATGTTCCAGAAATCGTAAGGGGGCCGGGATTATGGAAAACGGATTCTCGACCGCCGCCTATGTCGTCGCGGCTGTTCTCTTCATCCTCTCGCTCGGCGGCCTCTCGGGGCAGGAGAGCGCGAAACGCGCCGTGTGGTACGGCATCGTGGGCATGGCGCTGGCGGTTGTCGCCACGCTGATCGGTCCCGGCTCGGGCCTGTGGCTGCTTTCGGTCGTTCTGATCGCGGCGGGGGGCATCATCGGCTGGTTCGTCGCGAACCGCGTGCAGATGACCGAGATGCCGCAGCTCGTCGCCGCGATGCATTCGCTGGTGGGCCTCGCGGCGGTCTTCGTGGGCTATAACGCCTATATCGAGGCCGCGCGCGTCGGCGCGATGGACGAAGCCGCACGCGCTTCGCTGACCGGTTTCGCCGCGATCCTCGCGCATAAGAGCCCGGTGGAGCTGTCGATCCTGCGCGTCGAGCTGTTCCTCGGCGTATTCATCGGGGCGGTGACCTTCACCGGCTCCGTGGTCGCCTTCGGCAAGCTCGCGGGCAAGGTGACCTCGAAGGCCACGAAGCTGCCCGGCGGTCACATGCTCAACGCGACCGCCGCGATCCTCTCGGTTCTGCTGCTCATCGCCTTCCTCAACGGGGCAGGGGCCTGGGCGCTGATCGCGATGACGCTCCTAGCCTTCTTCATCGGTTTCCACCTGATCATGGGCATCGGCGGCGCCGACATGCCGGTCGTGGTCTCGATGCTGAACTCCTATTCGGGCTGGGCCGCGGCGGCGATCGGCTTCTCGCTGGGCAACGATCTGCTGATCGTGACCGGTGCGCTGGTCGGCTCCTCGGGTGCGATCCTGTCCTACATCATGTGCAAGGCGATGAACCGCTCGTTCATCTCGGTCATCCTCGGCGGCTTCGGCAATACCTCGGGCCCCGCGATGGAGGTCGAGGGCGAGCAGGTGTCGATCGACGCGGACGGCGTGGCGAACGCGCTCAAGGATGCCGACTCGGTCATCATCGTGCCGGGCTACGGCATGGCGGTGGCGCAGGCCCAGCAGGCGGTCTCGGAACTGACCCGCAAGCTGCGCGCCGCCGGCAAGGAGGTGCGCTTCGCGATCCATCCGGTCGCCGGTCGCCTTCCGGGCCACATGAACGTGCTTCTGGCCGAGGCGAAGGTGCCTTACGACATCGTTCTGGAAATGGACGAGATCAACGAGGACTTCCCCGATACCGACGTGGTGATCGTGATCGGCTCGAACGACATCGTGAACCCCGCAGCCCAGGAAGACCCGAACTCGCCGATCGCCGGCATGCCGGTTCTCGAAGTGTGGAAGGCCAAGCAGGTGTTCGTCTCGAAGCGTGGTCAGGGCACGGGCTATTCGGGCATCGAGAACCCGCTCTTCTACAAGGAGAACACGCGGATGTTCTATGGCGATGCGAAGAACTCGGTGAACTCGCTGCTGCCGCTGATCGACTGATCTTCGGGCAAAGGAAATGGAAACGGCCGGTCGCTGGACCGGCCGTTTTTCTTTGGAGGGACAAGGGCTGCGCCCGACCCTTGGGTGGGCGCTTTGCTGCCCTTGAGGTCTACGCTTTATCTCAAAAGCCCGAATGTCGCTTGAACCCGCGAGCCATCGCCAACGCGCTCTCCCGGGGGGAGGGTCGGGCGCAGCCCGGGGCTGGTCGCCCCGCGCCAAGCGTTTAATGGAGAGGTGCCGACTTAGGCGCTCGCCGCTTCGCCAGCCAATTTCCGGATCCGCTCGACCATCGCGCGCAGCCCGTTCGAGCGTTGCGCCGAGAGATGCTCGTTCAGCCCCAACCGGCCCAGCTCGGCGGCGGCATCGACCTCGAGAACCTCGGTGACGCTCAGCCCGGAATAGAGCGCGTGCAGGATCGCGATCAGCCCCTGCACGATCATCGCGTCGCTCTCACCGTCGAAATCGAAGATCGCCTGCGGGCCCGTACCCTCGATCCGGGGCAGGAGCCAGACCTGGCTCGCGCAGCCCTCGACCTTGGTCGCGGGCACCTTCACCGCCTCGTCGAGCGGTGCCATCTCGCGTCCGAGCTCGATCACATGCCGGTAGCGATCCTCCCAGTCGTCGAGGAATTCGAAGGTCTCGGCAATCTCTTCAAACGCTTCGCTGGCCATCTCTCGCATCCTCCGGATCTAGGGGGCGCCGCCCATGGGACGCCCCTTGCCTAGCGACTTGCGAAGCCAGCGTCCAGACGCGCCTTTTCAAAAGCCGCGCGATCGGCTACCAGAGGTCAGGGACAGCTCCGGAGCAACCATGAAAAAAGCCCTGATCGCGGCATTTGCCCTGACCCTCGCCACCGCCGGCTGCGGCACGATCCGCGAGAGCAGGCTCAACCCGTTCAACTGGTTCGGCAAGGATCGCGCCGAGGCGCAGGCGACGACGCTCGCGCCGCGCGGCGGCTACCCGGTCAAGGTCGGCAAGCCCGGCCAGCAGCCGGTCGCCACGGTCTCGAGCCTGAGCGTCGAGAAGATCCCGACGGGGGCCATCATCACCGCGATCGGCTTGCCTCCGACGCAGGGCTTCTGGGATACCGATCTGGTCGCGCTCAACGACGGGCTGCCGGATGCGAATGGCACGCTGACCTATCGTTTCATGGTCACTCCGCCCCCCGCCGAGAGCCTCGATGCGCGCCGCGTCTCGACGCCGCAATCGCGCGAGCTCTCCGCCGCCGCCTTCCTGAGCAACTACAAGCTCGAAGGCGTGCGCAAGATCGTGGTCGAAGGCGTGGGCAATGCACGTTCGGTGCAGCGGTAAGCCACTTCACTGACCTGGTGTGACGACGGCAGGCACGGCCCGGGGGATGCCCCGGAGGCTGCGCGCCGGTGTCAGACGTCGATCAACCGCACCGCGCCGCTATCCGCCGTCAGCGCGACTTCGCCCTTGGCGAGCCGCAGCGCATCCTTGCCGAAGACTTCCGCACGCCAGCCATGAAGCGCGGGGACATCACGCTTGCCGGCCGCGATCCGGTCCAGATCCGACGAGGTCGCGATCAGTTTCGCCGCGACGCCGGTCTCCTGGCTCTTGGCCTTCAGAAGCACCCGAAGAAGGTCGCCAAGCGCGGTGTCGACCTGCAATTGCTGCGCCTGGTCGGAGGGACGCGGCAGCTTGTCGGCGGGGGCTTCGAGCCCTTCCTTCACCGCGTTCAGGATGCCTTCGGCGATCTCGCCGCGCCGCGCCTCGCGCAGCAGCAACCGCGAGCGGCCAAGCTCGTCGATCGAGGTCGGCTTGGTCGAGGCCAGCTCAAGCAGCGCGTCGTCCTTGAAGATTCGGCTCCGCGGGATGTTGCGGTTCTGGGCATAGCCTTCGCGGAACCGCGCCAGCTCGCGCACGATGGCGAGGAAGCGGCCCGAATTGGTCCGGGTCTTCACCCGCGTCCACGCATCCTCGGGGCGGTTGATATAGGTCTCGGGGTTCAGCAAGACCGCCTCTTCCTCCTCGACCCAGGGCTCGCGGCCCGACTTCTTGAGCTGCTCCGACAGGAATTCGTAGATCACCCGCAAATGGGTGACATCGGCGATCGCGTATTTCTTCTGCGCCTCGGTCAGCGGGCGGCGCGACCAGTCGGTGAAGCGCGACGACTTGTCGAGCGACTGCTTGGCGATCTTGCGCACCAGCGTCTCGTAACCCACCTGCTCGCCGAAGCCGCAGACCATCGCGGCGATCTGCGTGTCGAAGAGCGGATCGGGGAAGACCTGCGCATCGGTGAAGAAGATCTCGAGATCCTGCCGCGCGGCGTGGAAGACTTTCACCGTCTCCTTGTGGCGGAAGAGATCGTAGAGCGGCTCGAGCGACAGCCCGTCAGACAGCGGATCGACCAGCACCGCATCGTCATCCTGACCCTCGCGCTCGGGAAGTGCCATCTGCACGAGGCAGAGCTTGGACCAGTAGGTTCGCTCGCGCAGGAACTCGGTGTCGATGGTGACGTAGGGCTCGGACTTCGCCTTTTCGCAGAAGGCTGCGAGGGCGTCGGTCGTGGTGATGGTCTGCATATCGTGCTTTCAAGATGGTGCGGGGTCATCCCGCTCGATCCATTTCCCCTAAACGCTCGGAGGCGGAAAGGGAAGGGTGGGGCGGAACGGGTCTTGAAAAGCGTGTCCCGAGTGCCCAGTCGGCCTCAGAGATGCAACATGTAGGCCGCCCAGACGAGGCCGTAGAGCACGGGTTGGTGAATGAGATAGATCGGCAGGGTATGGCGCCCCGCAAAGAGCGCGATCTTCAGTGCGCCGGTAACCTCCTCGGGCCGGTAGCGCGCGGCTCGCGCCCAAAGGCCCGTCCGCTCGAAGAGCTTGGCCGCCGCCATCCCCCACAGGAAGGGGCCGAGCCAGGGAAAGACCGGCTCGAAATCCATCGAGGGCCGCCAATGGGTCGAGAGCCCGAGCCACCACAGCCAGGGATGGTCGAAGGCGGGCGAGACGAAAGCGAGGTGTATCCAGATCGCGCCCGCCCCGAGCGCCGCGAGAACGGGCCAGGGCAGCCATAGCAGCGCCGCCCCGATCAGCGAGCTGACCGCGATCGAATGCAGGATGCCGTAATAGATGAAGACCTGCGGCATCATCACATAGGTCGCCGCGCTCACCAGGGCCGCTGCGCCCGCCACCTTGCCCAGACGCCGCCAGAACGGCCCCGCGCGGAAACCGCGGCGATGGGCGAGCACGAGGCTCAGCCCCGCCATGAAGACGAAGGTGCCCGCGACGAGCCGCGCGAAGTTCATCCAGGGGGCGGAGAAGATCGTGCCCGGCGGCGCGAAGCCGAAATTCTCCAGATCAAAGGTGAAGTGGAACGCCGCCATGCCGATCAGCGCCACCGCCCGCACCAGGTCGGGCAGGATCAGCCGTCCGCGCGGGGGGGTAGGGCTCTGCGTGTCCATTCCGCTTTCATGCGCGAAGCCGGGCGCGCCCGCAAGCGGGCCTTGCGCATTTCGGCGTGAGCGTGCCGCTTTCAGAGAAAGACCGGCTCGCGTTTGCCTTCGGCGAAGCGGCGCAGCACGGCCGGGTAGAGGCGATGCTCCTGCACCAGCACCCGCGCGGCCAATTCGTCGGGGGTGTCGCCCGGCTCGACCGGCACCCGCGCCTGCCCCAGGATCGGCCCGTCATCGAGCACCGGCGTGACTTCGTGGACGGTGCAGCCCGCCTCCGTGTCGCCCGCCTCGATCGCGCGCCTGTGGGTGTGCAAACCGGGATATTTCGGCAGGAGCGAGGGATGGATGTTCAGCATCCGGCCCGCGAACCGTTCGACGAATTCGGGCGTCAGGACCCGCATGAAACCCGCAAGGCACAGGATGTCCGGCTTTACCGCGAGGATCGGCTTGAGAAGCTCGGCCTCGAAACCGGTGCGGTCCTTGCCATAGGGGCGGTGGTCGATCGCCGCGGTCGGCACGCCCATCCGCGCGGCCTTGTCGAGACCCGTGGCCCGGGCGTCGTTCGAGGCGACCAGAACCGGGCGGGCAGGGTGATCGTCCACCATGCTCTCGACGAGGCGGACCATGTTCGACCCGCCGCCCGAGATCAGGATCGCGACGCGGATCACAGCAGGCGGCCCTCATAGGCCACGCCCTCGCCCGCAGTGACCGTACCGATGCGGGTGACCTGCTCGCCCTCTGCCGCAAGCAGCGCCGCGATCTCGTCCGCGCGCTCGGCGGCGACCACGACGATCATGCCGATGCCGCAGTTGAAGGTCTTGAGCAGCTCGCGCTCCTCCATCGCCGCGGTCTCGGCCAGCCAGCGGAAGACGCCCGGCAGTTCCCAGCTATCGAGGTCGATCTTTGCGCCCATCCCCTCGGGCAGCACGCGCGGCAGGTTCTCGGTCAGGCCGCCGCCGGTGATATGGGCGAGCGCATGAACGCCGCCCGCGCGCACCGCCGCGAGGCATTGCTTGACGTAAAGCCGCGTGGGCGCCAGCAGCGCCGCGCCCAGCGTGCCCTCGCCGAAGGGGCAATCCGCCTCCCAGCCGAGGCCCGACATCTCGACCACCTTGCGCACGAAGGAATAGCCGTTCGAATGCACGCCGTTCGAGCCGAGCCCGAGCAGCACGTCGCCCTCGGCCACGCCGCTTGGCAGATCGCTGCCACGCTCCATCGCCCCCACGGCAAAGCCCGCGAGGTCGAAATCGCCCTCGGAATACATGCCCGGCATCTCCGCCGTCTCGCCGCCGATCAGCGCACAGCCCGATTGCGCGCAGCCCTCGGCGATGCCCTCGACGATGCGCGCGGCCTGATCGACCTCGAGCTTGCCGGTCGCGAAATAGTCGAGGAAGAACAGCGGCTCGGCGCCTTGGCAGACCAGATCGTTGACGCACATCGCGACCAGATCGATCCCGATCGTGTCGACATTGCCGGTGTCGATCGCGATGCGCAGCTTGGTGCCCACCCCATCGGTCGCGCCCACGAGGATCGGGTCGGAATAGCCCGCCGCCTTCAGATCGAAAAGCGCGCCGAAGCCGCCCAGGCCCGACATCGTGCCGGGGCGTTGCGTGCGCTTGGCCGCGGGCTTGATCCGTTCGACCAACGCGTTGCCCGCGTCGATATCCACGCCCGCATCTGCATAGGTCAGGCCCGGCTTCTTCTCACTCATCGCGGCGCACTCCGTCAGGGATTCTTGCGGCGAAGCCCTAGCGTAATGCCACGCCTCCCGCAACGTCTCAGCCCCCGTATGCGCGGCTTTTCTTGACGCCCGCGCCCTCCGTGATAGAGGAAAACGCAATGGTGGGCCTGTAGCTCAATTGGTTAGAGCAGGGCGCTCATAACGCCTTGGTTGGGGGTTCGAGTCCCTCCGGGCCTACCAGTTCACCTCTCCTTCCCCGTGGAAATCCGGTGCGCCCGAGCCCCGGCGCGACCCGCTCCCGCATCTCGCCGGGATGTGAAGCCCGGAGCGCGTCCTGTCCGGAACCGGCCCGCGCGCTAGCTGTTGGCCCGATGACAGCAACAAGGAGCGCGCGATGACCGTCCCGACGATCACCCTCAACGATGGCACCCGGATCCCCCAGCTCGGGCTCGGGGTCTGGAAGATGGAGGATGGCGCGGTTTCCGGCATCATCCGCAGCGCCCTCGGCGCGGGCTATCGCCATATCGACACCGCCGCCGCCTATGGCAATGAGGCGGGCGTCGGTCGTGGCATCGCGGAATGCGATCTCCCGCGCGAGGAGATCTTCGTCACCTCCAAGCTCTGGAACGACAAGCAGGGCTATGACGCCGCGCTGCGGGGCTTCGACGAGACGATGGGCAAGCTCGGTCTCGACCGGCTCGATCTCTACCTGATCCACTGGCCGATGCCGCATCAGGGCCTCTATGTCGAGACGTGGAAGGCGCTGATCCGTCTGCGCGAGGAGGGGCGGGTGCGCGCGATCGGCGTGTCGAACTTCCTGCCCGACCATCTCGAGAGGCTGATCGAGGAAACCGGCGAGGCCCCGGCGATCAACCAGATCGAGCTGCATCCCCGCTTCCAGCAGGCCGCCCAACGCGAGGTGCATCGCAAGCTCGGGATCGCCACCGAATGCTGGTCGCCACTGGGGCAGGGCGAGGCGCTCGCGCATCCGGACCTGAAACGGATCGGCGCGCGCTACGCCAAGTCGCCCGCGCAGGTGATCCTGCGCTGGCAGATGCAGCTGGGCTGCGTCTCGATCCCGAAAAGCGCGAACCACGAGCGGCTGCGCGAGAATATCTCGATCTTCGATTTCGAGTTGACCGAGGAGGAGATGGCGCAGATCAAGGAACTCGACGCCGGAGAGGGCCGGATCGGCCCGGACCCGGCCACCGCGAGGTTCTGAGAGGGCGCCGATGGGCCATGCCACCCCGGCGACGCGGGCGCTGGATCGTGCCGGGGTCGCCTATCAGCTGCACGAATATGCCTATGAGGCCGGTCAGGAGAAGATCGGCCTCCATGCCGCCGAGGCGATCGGGGCCGACCCCGCCCGTGTGCTCAAGACGCTGATGGTCGAGGTCGATGGCAGGCCCGCCTGCGCCGTGATCCCCTCGGACGCCTCGCTCTCGATGAAGAAGGTGGCCGCGGCCTTCGGCGGCAAGTCCGCGGTGATGATGGTGCCCGCGAAAGCCGAGAGGCTCACCGGTTTCCATACCGGCGGCATCAGCCCCTTCGGCCAGAAACGTGCCAGTCCCTTAGCTTTTGAGGCCGGCGCGCTGGATTGCGCGCGGATCATCCTCAACGGCGGCAAGCGAGGGCTGATGGTGGAGCTGTCGCCCGACGATGCGCTGGCGGCCGCCCGCGCCGAGGCCCGGCCCCTGATCGCCGATCAGTGACCGCCCATGCCCTTGCGGATGCGCCGGATCATCAGCCAGACGAGCACGATCACGACGGGCGTGAGCCCCGCCATCAGGATCTCCTTGGCCAGCCCGATCTGCTTGGCGACCGGATAGGCGAGGTAGCCCGCCACCGAGATCGCGTAATAGCTGATCGCGACGACCGAGAGCCCTTCGACCGTGTGCTGGAGGCGCAATTGCAGGTCCGAGCGGCGGTCCATGCTCTCGAGCAGCTTCTGGTTCTGCGCCTGGCGCTCGACATCGACCCGGGTGCGCAACAGCTCGCCCGCGCGCGCCGCCCGCGTCACCATCTGCTGCAACCGCGCCTCGGCCGATTTCACCGTGCGCACCGCCGGATCGTAGCGCCGCGCCATGAATTCGCTGAGCTTCTGGCGCCCCTCGAACCGGCTTTCGCGCAGGCTCTCGACACGTTCGCGCACGATCGCCTCATAGGCGCCGGTCGCCGAGAAGCGGAAGGAATGCTGCACCGCGAGGCTCTCGAGCTCGGCCGAGATCTCGAGCAGTTCGTGCAGCGTCGTCTCGGCCGAGCGCGCATCGTCGACCATCCCCGCGACCAGTTCGGTGAGCTTCGGATCGAGCGCGTTCAACCGCTTCGACAGGTCACGCGCCCGCGCCAGCCCCAGCATCGACATCGCCCGGTAGGTCTCGAGCTCGCAGATCCGCTGCACCGTGCGCCCGATCCGGCCCGGGCCGGTGCCCGGCCGGGCGAAGATCGCAAACCGCATCTGGCCGTTCGGATCGATGCGGAAATCGCCCGCCACCACCGCCGCCCCGTCGAGCACCCAGGTGCACACGAGGCTCTCGGCCACGAACCACTGCCCGAGCAGCGGCGCGATATCGTCCGGGTCCTCGGGCAGCGCCTCGATCCGGATCTGCACCGCCGCGAGACGGCCGCCGGGTCCCTCCGCGATCCAGTTCTCCGGGAAGATCTCGGTCTCGGCCGGATCGAACGCGCGTGACGAGACGCCGGGCCCGAAGGCGAGATAGGTGGTGAACTCGGTATGGCTTTCCCATTTCAGCTGGTGCCGGCCGATCTTGCCCGCGTAATGGGTGATCCCCGCCTGCGGCAGTTCCGCCCCGTTGCGGGTGAGTAGATCGACGAGATGCGCATGGTCGCGCGCGCGGTCGCGGATCGCGGCGTCGCGCGGCTCCTTGAACGCCAGATAGACCGCATGGCCCGGAACGCCGATCTTCGGATAGGGCCGGGCATGAAGCTCGTTGACGAGCGCATAGCGCTGAGGATGGTCTGAAGTCTGGGTCATGTCGCTCGTCGCAGTCACGCGGGTGTTACCCTTTGCCTGCTGCGAAACCGCGTCGCGATCAAGCATTCGGGGGCATGCATCGGCATACCGTGCAAATCTGCCACAGGGCAGCGAGGCGGCCAAGCGGGCAGGGGGGGCGCTGCCCCCTCTTTCCTGACGGAAATTCACCCCCGGGATATTTGGATCAAGAGGAAGGAAGGGCGCGGGATTTTTCTCGCGCCTTTTGACTGTGCGTTCGCGCCGCGGGGAGGCCGTTTTCGGCGGCGAAGGGGCGGTTTCGGCGATTGGGGCTTGTCAGCGCGGCGCGCGCTCGGCTATGCGAGTCTGTGTCGGATACGGGAGAATCCGGGCTCAGCCCCGGTGCCGAAGGAGCAACCGCCCCGGTAAACTCTCAGGCAAAAGGACCGCATCCGGCAAAGGACTCTGGAGAGAGGCGCCCCGTCGCGAGACGAGCGCGCCCGCCGAAGGGATAACGATCTCAGGCGCCCGCTTGCCGGGCAGGGACAGAGGGGGCATCGGGCGGGCCGGGATCGGCCCATGGATCGATGCCGGGTCATCCGGCTTTGGAGAGAGAGGGCCGCGATGAGCGATTTGAAACGCACGCCGCTATACGATCTGCATGTCGAGCTGGGCGCGAAGATGGTGCCCTTCGCGGGCTACGATATGCCGGTGCAATACCCGCTGGGCGTGATGAAGGAGCATCTGCATACCCGCGCGCGGGCCGGGCTCTTCGATGTTTCTCACATGGGGCAGGTGATCTTGCCGGGTGCCGATGCGGCGCGGGCGCTCGAGGCGCTGGTTCCGGTCAGCCTGCTGGGGCTCAAGGAGGGGCGCCAGCGCTATGCGATGTTCACCAATGATGCGGGCGGCATTCTGGACGACCTGATGGTGGCCAATCGCGGCGACCATCTGTTCGTCGTGGTGAACGCGGCCTGCAAGGAGGCCGATCTGGCCCATATGCGCGCCCATATCGACGGGGTCGAGGAGATCACCGACCGGGCGCTGCTGGCGCTGCAGGGGCCGGCGGCCGAGGGCGTGCTCGAGGCGCTCGTGCCGGGTGTGGGGGCGATGCGCTTCATGGATGTCGGCGTCTTCGTGTGGAACGGCGCGGAGCTCTGGATCTCGCGCTCGGGCTATACCGGCGAGGATGGCTACGAGATTTCCGTGCCCGAGGGCCGGGCGGTCGACTTCGCCCGTGCGCTTCTGGCCGATGAGGCGGTGGAGCCGATCGGGCTGGGTGCGCGCGACAGCCTGCGCCTCGAGGCCGGGTTGTGCCTGTACGGCCATGACATCGACACCGCCACCAGCCCGGTCGAGGCGAACCTGGCCTGGGCGATCCAGAAGGTGCGGCGCGCGGGCGGGGAGCGCGAGGGCGGCTTTCCGGGCGCGGATCGGATCCTGAAGGAACTGGAAGACGGGCCCGTGCGCCTGCGCATGGGGCTGCGCCCCGAGGGTCGCGCACCGATGCGCGAGGGCGTCGAGATCTTCGCCAGCGCCGAGGGCGGGGAGCCGATCGGCCGCGTCACCTCGGGCGGCTTCGGCCCCTCGATCGAGGCGCCGATGGCGATGGCCTATCTGCCCGCCGACACGGAGGAAGGCACCACCGTCTATGGCGAGCTGCGCGGCAAGCGCCTGCCCGCGCAGGTCGTGCCGATGCCCTTCCGCCCCGCCACCTACAAACGCTGAAAAAACAACCGGGAGACCTGAGAGATGAAATTCACCGAAGATCATGAATGGCTGAAGGCGGAAGGCGATCTGGTGATCGTCGGGATCACCGAGCATGCCTCCGAGCAACTGGGCGACGTCGTCTTCGTCGAACTGCCCGACGTGGGCGACGAGGTGTCCAAGGGCGACGAGATCTGCGTGATCGAGTCGGTCAAGGCCGCCTCTGACATCCTCGCGCCGCTCGATGGCGAGATCGTCGCGATCAACGAGGATCTGGCCGACAATCCGGGCCTCGTGAACGAGGATCCGCTGGGCAAGGCCTGGTTCTTCAAGATGAAACTCGCCGATCAATCGGCGCTCGAGGGCTTCATGGACGAGGCCGCCTACAAGGACTTCATCGGATAATCAGCCATGTTCACCCCCACGAGCTATGACACCTATGACTTCGCCAATCGCCGCCATATCGGGCCCTCGCCGTCGGAGATGGCAGAGATGCTCAAGGCCGTGGGGGCGCGTGACCTCGACGCGCTGATCGACGAGACGGTCCCGAAGAGCATCCGGCAGGAGACGCCGCTGAGCTGGGCGCCGCTGACCGAATACGGGCTGCTGCAGAAGATGGAGGAGGTCGCCAAGAAGAACCGCGTGATGGTCAGCCTGATCGGGCAGGGCTATTACGGCACGGTCACGCCGCCCGCGATCCAGCGCAACATCCTGGAGAACCCGGCCTGGTATACCGCCTACACGCCTTATCAGCCCGAGATCGCGCAGGGCCGCCTCGAGGCGCTTCTGAACTTCCAGACCATGGTGTCGGACCTGACGGGGCTGCCGGTGGCGAATGCCTCGCTGCTCGACGAGGCGACGGCGGCGGCGGAAGCCATGGCGATGGCGCAGCGCGTCGCGAAATCGAAGGCGACCGCGTTCTTCGTGGATGAGAACTGCCACCCGCAGACGATCGGGGTGATCGAGACCCGCGCGCAGCCGCTCGGGATCGAGGTGATCGTGGGCGCGCCGGAGGATCTCGAGGCCGAGAAGGTCTTCGGCGCGATCTTCCAGTATCCGGGCACCTATGGCCATGTGCGCGACTTCACCGCCCAGTGCGAGGCGCTCCATGCGGCGAAGGCCGTAGCGGTGGTCGCGACCGATCTGCTGGCGCTGTGCCTGCTCAAGGAGCCGGGCGCGATGGGTGCCGATATCGCCGTGGGCTCGGCGCAGCGCTTCGGCGTGCCGATGGGCTATGGCGGCCCGCATGCGGCCTTCATGTCCTGCACCGACGGGATGAAGCGCGCGATGCCGGGTCGTATCGTCGGCGTGTCGATCGACAGCCACGGCAACCGCGCCTATCGGTTGAGCCTGCAGACCCGCGAACAGCATATCCGCCGCGAGAAGGCGACCTCGAATGTCTGTACCGCGCAGGCGCTTCTGGCGGTGATGGCGAGCTTCTATGCGGTCTTCCACGGCCCCAAGGGGCTGCGTTCGATCGCGGAGCGGGTGCATTTCACCACCGTGCAGGTGGCCGAGGCGCTGAAAGCGGCAGGGGCCATCGTCGAACCCGATGCCTTCTTCGACACGATCACCGTGAAGGTGGGCGTGGGCCAGCAAGGCATCCTCGCCGCCGCGCGCCATCGCGGGATCAACCTGCGCAAGGTCGGGCGCGACCGGGTCGGGATCTCGATCGACGAGGCCACCGATGCGGCGATCGTGACCCGCCTTCTCGACGCGTTCGGGATCACCGAGGCGGCGCCCGAGGCCAGCGCACCGGGCGTGCCGGAGGCGCTGTTGCGCGAAAGCGAGTACCTGACCCATCCGGTCTTCCACATGAACCGCGCCGAATCCGAGATGATGCGCTACATGCGCCGCCTGTCGGATCGCGACCTCGCGCTGGACCGGGCGATGATCCCGCTCGGCTCGTGCACGATGAAGCTCAACGCGGCGGCCGAGATGATGCCGCTGACCTGGCCGGAATTCGGCTCGCTCCATCCCTTCGTGCCGCTCGATCAGGCGCAGGGCTATCACGAGGCGATCACCGACCTGACCGGGAAACTGTGCGAGATCACCGGTTATGACGCGTTCTCGATGCAGCCCAATTCGGGCGCGCAGGGCGAATATGCCGGTCTTCTGACCATCGCGGCCTATCACCGCGCCAATGGCGACGATCAGCGCGATATCTGCCTCATTCCGATGTCGGCGCACGGGACCAACCCGGCCTCGGCACATATGGCGGGGATGAAGGTCGTGGTGGTGAATTCCGCCCCCAATGGCGACGTGGATCTCGAGGATTTCGAGGCCAAGGCGCGCGAGGCGGGCGACCGTCTGGCGGCCTGCATGATCACCTATCCCTCGACGCATGGCGTGTTCGAGGAGACCGTCCGCAAGATCTGCGACATCACCCATGACCATGGCGGCCAGGTCTATCTGGACGGGGCGAACATGAACGCGCTGGTCGGGCTCGTGAAGCCGGGCGAGATCGGCTCGGATGTGAGCCACCTGAACCTGCACAAGACCTTCGCGATCCCGCATGGTGGCGGCGGCCCGGGCATGGGGCCGATCGGGGTGAAGGCGCATCTCGCGCCCTTCCTGCCCGGCCATCCCGAAACCGGCGGCGAGGAAGGCCCGGTCTCGGCCGCGCCCTATGGCTCGGCCTCGATCCTGCTGATCTCCTGGGCCTATGTCCTGATGATGGGCGGTGAGGGGCTCACCCAGGCGACCCGCGTGGCGATCCTGAACGCGAACTACATCGCGGCGCGTCTGAAATCGGCCTATCCGATCCTGTTCATGGGCAATCGCGGCCGGGTGGCGCATGAATGCATCCTCGACACCCGGAAGTTCGCCGAAGTGGGCGTGACCGTGGACGACATCGCCAAGCGGCTGATCGACAACGGCTTCCACGCGCCGACGATGAGCTGGCCGGTGGCGGGCACGCTGATGGTGGAGCCCACCGAATCCGAGACCAAGGCCGAGATCGACCGCTTCATCGCCGCGATGCTGGCGATCCGCGACGAGATCGCCACGGTCGAGGCCGGCGAGATCGCGCCCGAGGACAGCCCGCTGCGCCATGCGCCGCACACGGTCGAGGATCTGGTGGCGGACTGGGACCGCAAGTACACCCGCGAACAGGGCTGCTTCCCGGCGGGTGCCTTCCGCGTCGACAAGTACTGGCCGCCGGTCGGGCGGGTCGACAATGTCTATGGCGACCGCAACCTGATCTGCATCTGTCCGCCGGTCGAGAGCTACGCCGACGCGGCGGAATAAGAGGCCGCCGAAATTGCGAAAGGCCGGGGCATCGCGCTCCGGCCTTTCCACTTTTCCTTGATGAAGTAGCCCCGCGAGGGGACGCGACGCCCCTTCGCGATCCGATCAGCGCACCGGGTTGCGGTAGATCATCCGCCGTACCGAGCCGGTTTTCGAGCGCATCAGGATGGTCTCGGATTCGATGAAGGTCGGCTCGCGCTTCACGCCCTTCACGATCGAGCCGTTGGTCACGCCGGTCGCCGCGAAGATCACGTCGGCGCGCACCATCTCGTCGCGGTTGTAGACCTTGTCGAGATCGGTGATCCCGGCCTTCTTCGCCCGCGCCCGCTCGTCATCGTTGCGAAACAGCAGCTTGCCCCACATCTGGCCGCCCATGCATTTGAGCGCCGATGCCGCCAGCACGCCCTCGGGTGCGCCACCCGCGCCCATATACATGTCGATGCCGGTGAAATCGGGCTCGGCGCAATGGATGACGCCGGCCACGTCGCCATCGGTGATCAGGCGGATCTTCGCGCCGGTCTCGCGCACCTCGGCGATCATGTCCTCGTGGCGGGGGCGGTCGAGGATGCACACCGCGATATCCTTGGGCTGCACGCCCTGCGCCTTGGCGAGCGAGAGGACGCGCTCGGTCGGGCTCATGTCGAGGCTGACCACGTCCTTCTCGTAGCCCGGGCCGACCGCGAGCTTTTCCATGTAGGTGTCAGGCGCGTGCAGCAGCGTGCCGCGCGGCGCCATCGCGATCACGGTGAGCGCGTTGGGCATGTCCTTGGCGGTCAGCGTGGTCCCTTCGAGCGGGTCGAGCGCGATATCCACCTCGGGGCCCGAACCCTGACCCACTTCCTCGCCGATATAGAGCATCGGCGCCTCGTCGCGCTCGCCCTCGCCGATCACCACCACGCCCCGGATTTCCAGCTTGTTGAGCTGGTCGCGCATCGCGTTCACCGCGGCCTGGTCGGCGGCCTTCTCGTCGCCGCGCCCGATCAGGTCGGCGGAGGCATGGGCCGCGGCTTCCGAGACGCGGGCGAGGCCCAGCGAAAGCATGCGGTCGTTGAAATCACTCGGAGGGGTCATCTGTCTCTTCCTGTCTGCCAAGGGGCGGTTTCGGGCCGCGCACAGGTAAAGCCTGCCGCGTCGGCAAGGGCAACCCTGTGATCGCTAACGGGTTGCTTCGGGTACAAAATGGCACGCGACGCAGAGCTTGTTGCCATCGAGGTCGCGGAAATAGGCGCCGTAATAATCGGGATGGTAATGGGCGCGCAGCCTCGGCGCCCCTTCATCCGCGCCGCCTAGCTCCAACGCAAGCGCGTGAACGGCATCGACGGTCTCGCGGTCAGGCGCGTTGAAGGCGACCATCGGGCCGTTTCCGGGGGCAGGCGCGTGTCCGTCGAAGGGGCGGGTGATGAAGAAGATCGGGCGATTGCCCGCCGCGTCGGTCCATCCCGCCCAGGCCTTCTCCGGTTCGGCAAAGCGCAGGCGCAGGCCGAGCCGCTCCATCAGCGGGGTGTAGAAAGCCAGCGCGCGGTCGTAATCCGAGATGCCCAGCGAGAAATGGCTGAGCATCTCCATCGCTCAGACTTCCTCGATGCGGATCGCGACGGGCTCCCCCTCGACGACGCGGGTCGCGGGCAGGCCTGCGATCGCGACGTCGATCGCGTCGCGGGTGGTCTTGTGGGTGACGATCAGCACCGGCGCGGAGGTGTCGGCGTGCCCGTATTGCCGCATCCGGCTGATCGAGACGCCCGACTCGCCCAGCACCGTCGCGACCTTGGCCAGCGCGCCCGGCTTGTCGGAGAGTTGCAGCCGCAGGTAGTAGGGCGCGGCGATCGAGGTTGCGGCCGGAGTCGGGCGGGCGAGGCTGTCGGCGGGCTGGCCGAAGACCGGCAGGCGCATTCCGCGCGCGAGATCCATCACGTCGCCCATCACGGCGCTCGCGGTCGGGCCTTCGCCCGCACCCGCGCCGCGCAGCACGATCTGGCCGACCGAGTCGCCTTCCAGCACGACCATGTTGGTGCCGCCCGTGAGCTGGCCCAGCGGCGAGGTCGCGGGCACGAGGCAGGGCGTCATGCGCTGTTCCAGCCCGCGGCCGGTCATCTGCGCCACGCCGAGGAGCTTGATCTTGTAGCCCATGTCGCCCGCGCGGCGGATATCGTCGATCGAGATCCGCCCGATCCCCTCGAGCACCACATTGTCGAAGCTCACCTGCGTTCCGAAGGCGATGGAGGCGAGAATGGCGAGCTTGTGGCCCGCATCGATCCCGCCCACGTCGAGGTTCGGGTCGGCCTCGAGATAGCCGAGCTGGCGCGCCTCCTCGAAGACCGTGTCATAGGGCAGGCCCGCATCCTCCATCCGGGTCAGGATGTAGTTGCAGGTGCCGTTCATCACGCCCATCACGCGGCGGATGCCGTTGCCGGCGAGCCCCTCGGTCAGCGTCTTGATCACCGGGATGCCGCCCGCGACCGCAGCCTCGTAGCGGATCGTGCGGCCGAGGCTCTCGGCGAGTTCCGCCAGCGCCTGCCCGTGATGGGCCAGAAGCGCCTTGTTCGCGGTCACCACGTCCTTGCCCGCGCGCAGGGCCGCTTCGGTCGCGGCCTTCGCCGGGCCGTCATGGCCGCCCATCAGTTCGACGAAGACATCGACATCCGCGCGGGTCGCGAGCGCCACGGGATCTGTCTCCCAGGCGTAGGCGGACAGGTCCGCGTCGCGGTTCTTGGTGCGGTCGCGTGCCGAGACGGCGGTGATCTCCACCGGGCGGCCGGAGCGCGCCGCGAGCATCTCGGCATGGCGCTGGACGATCTTCACCACGCCGATCCCCACAGTGCCGAGCCCTGCGATGCCAAGGCGCAGCGGTGCAGCTTTGTCGGTGACGCGGGACATGGAGGACCTCATGAAAGGATGGTTTGCGCCCTGTTAGCGGGAAAGGCGCGCCCACGCAACGCGGCGAGGGCGCTCACGGGGCGGCTGTGGTGCTTTCTTCGGCCCGCAAGGCATCGGCGCGGGCGCGCAGGGCGTCGGCGCGGGCCGAGAGCTCGGCGCTGGTATCGGGTTCGGGAGGCGTCTCGACGAGGATCTCGTCAAGCGGCAGGAGCGTGGGATACCCCTCGCCCGAGAAGGCGGAGCAGCCCGTGAGGCAGGCCATCGCAGTGATCAGGGCAAGCGCGCGCATGAGGGCTCCTTTCACGGCGGCACGTTATTGCGCCGGGGGCCGCTTTTCCAGCGCCGAATGCGTGCAGATCGGGTTTGATAATGAACGCCCGTTCAGTTAGCGTCGCTCCATGGCACGCAAGACAGGCTCCCATTCCGAGATCACCGGCCCGAAGATCCGCGCAGAGGCGCAGCGGCTCTTCGCACGTCATGGTTTCGCGGCGGTCTCGATGCGCCAGATCGCGGCGGCGGTGGGGGTGCAGGCGGGGGCGCTCTATCTCTACACCTCCGACAAGGAAGCGCTGCTCTTCGATCTTCTCAAGACCCATATGGACGAGTTGATTGCGGCCTGGCGCGCCGAGGCGCCCGCCGGAGCGGAGCCGCTCGCGGCGCTCGAGGCTTTCGTGCGCTTCCATATTCGCTTCAACCTCGAACGCGCCGAGGTGGTGTTCCTCAGTTACATGGAGCTGCGCAATCTCTCGGAGGAGAATTTCGCGGTGATCGAGGGGCTGCGGAAGACCTACGAGACCGAGCTTGAACAGATCCTGATGGCGGGGCAGGCGGCGGGTGTCTTCCTGATCCCCGACACCAAGCTCGCCACGATGGCGATCATCGCGATGCTGACCGGGGTGAACACCTGGTATCGCGAAGGCGGGCGCCTGAGCCGCGCGACCGTCGCCGATATCTACTGGGACATGGTGCGCAAGGCGGTCGGCGCCTGAGCGATGGAAAAGGGGCGGCCGGGCCGCCCCTCACGCGGCCGGTGCGGCGTGACGCACTTAGCCGGGCGTCGGTTCCGGAACCGGCGCCGGTGCCGGGGCCGGCTTGTCGATCTTGAGCGTGTGCAGGCCGAGATAGCCTTCCCAGCCGCCGTTGAAATAGAGATCGCCGCCGAGATTCCAGTGCTCGCCCCAGACGCCGCCGGTGCCGAAGAAGCCGTGGCTGCCATAGCCGAGGCCGAGTTCGCCCATCGCGTCGTTCTTGCCGGTCAGCCCGGTGAGCTTGATCTTGCCCTGAACAGGGCCCGGGCCGAAGCCCAGGTGCAGCGCGAGTTTGGCGCCGTTCGTGTCGCCGTCCGGATCGACGTCGTAATTCATCGCGCCGATGAAGCCTTCGAGCCCGCTCGCGTCCGGCCCGAAAGTCCAGTTCAGGCCGACGAAACCTTTCGTCTCATTCGCGGATGCCGCCCCCGCCAGGCAGATCGCCGCTGCTGCGATTGTGAGTTTGTTCATGTCGCTTCCCTCCACACATGGTCTCAACACAACCAGATCGTGCAGGAAAGCGGCGTCGTCGCGCAATGATCTGGATCATTCCGCCGAGGTGGTGCGCCGGGGCCGGAAAGCTCAGCCGCGCAGGGCGGCGAGAGCCTCTTCGAGATCGAGCGCCCCGTCATAGATCGCCCGCCCCGAGATCGCCCCCGCGATCACGCCGGTATCGCGCAGCGCGATCAGGTCGGTCAGCGACGACACGCCCCCCGATGCGATCACCGGGATCTCGACCGCGCGGGCCAGGGCCTCGGTCGCCTCGATATTGGGGCCGCCCATCGCGCCGTCGCGCATGATGTCGGTATAGATGATCGCGGCCACGCCGGCATCCTCGAAGCTCTTCGCCAGGTCGGTGACCATCACGTCGGTCTCCTCTGCCCAGCCCTTCGTCGCCACGCGGCCGTTGCGCGCGTCGATCCCCACCGCGACCTTGCCGGGGAACGCCTTTGCCGCCTCGCGCACCAGCTCGGGGTTCTCGACCGCGACCGTGCCGAGGATCACCCGCGCGAGGCCCTTGTCGAGCCAGCGTTCGATCGTGGCCATGTCGCGGATCCCGCCGCCGAGCTGGGCGGGCACCTTGATCCGGGCGAGGATCGCCTCGACGGCCGCCGCATTCACCGGCTCGCCCGCGAAAGCGCCGTTCAGGTCCACCAGATGCACCCATTCGCAGCCCGCCGCCTCGAACTTGGCCGCCTGCGCCGCCGGGTCGTCGCCGAAGACGGTGGCCTTGTCCATCTCGCCATGCAGCAGACGCACGCATTGGCCATCCTTGAGGTCGATCGCGGGGTAGAGGATCATGTCGGCACTCCTGTACTGTCGCCGCGCCTATTGCCACGGGCACGCCCGCGCGGCAAGCCGCCGATCCCGGGTGACGCGGACGTCACGTCAGTCTTGCCGGGAATCGGGGCGCATGGCCTGATGAGCGCCAACAGGCAAAAGGGAGGAGATTTGCCATGAAGAAACTGATGCTGGCCGGGGTGGCGCTGGCCCTGAGCGCGGGCGCGGCGCTCGCCGATCCCATCGAAGGGGTCTGGAAGACCCAGCCCGATGACGGCTCCTATGCCTATGTCACGATCAAACCCTGCGGCGCCAATTTCTGCGGCGACATCACCCGCACCTTCAAACCGGAGGGCGAATACAAGTCGCCCAATCTCGGCAAGCAGATCGTGATCAACATGGCGCCCAAGGGCGGCGGCAAATACGAGGGCAAGGTCTGGCGTCCGGCGAACAACAAGATCTATCTCGGCAAGATCAAGGTGAACGGCAACGGGATGGCGCTGGCCGGCTGCGTGGCGGGCGGTCTCTTCTGCAAGTCGCAGGACTGGCAGCGGGTGAAGTGAGCCCCCGCCCTAGTCCGGAATGAGATCGGCATAGGCGAAACCGTCGCGCATCACGGTTTCGCCGACCCGGACCGGGATCGGGGCCGAGAAGATCGGCCCCGCCGAGACCGCGGTGTGGAACTCGCCGTTCTCGCCGCAGGGATCGACGCCTTCGGGCAGATCGGCCAGCAGGCTTTCATCGAATCGACGGCCCGCGAAGCTCGGGTCGAGTTGGTTCGGATCGACGGTGACCAGATGCGTCTCGAAACCCGCCGCGATCATTTCGCGCGCAAGCCGGTCGGTGGGGCGTTTCCACAGGGGGAAAAGTGCCGCGACCCCGAGCGGTTTCAGCTTCTCGATCCGGTAGTCGCGCACGTCCTCGAGAAACAGGTCGCCGAAGACCATCGTATCGACGCCGAGCGCCTTCACCCGGTCCATCGCGCCCGCCATCCGCGCCTCGTAATCGTCGTTCGAGCAGGGCCAGGGCAGCGGGACCTCGATCAGCGGCAAGCCTGCGGCCCTGGCCTGGGCGCGCAGGAGCTGGTTGCGCGTGCCATGCATCGCGACCCGGTCGAAGGCCTCGTTGGTCGTCGACAGCAGCGCCACGATATCGGCCAGCCCTTCGCTGCGGCAGACATGCAGTGCCATCGCGCAATCCTTGCCCGAGGACCAGCTCAGGACCGCCTTCGGCGCCATCAGGGCTTCCAGCCGAGGAAGTTCGCGATCAGCCGCAGCCCGACCGCCTGCGATTTCTCGGGGTGGAACTGGGTGCCCACCACATTGTCGCGCCCGACGATCGCGGTGATCTCGCCGCCGTAATCGACATGGGCGAGTCGATGTTCGCGCTCGGCCACGTTGAAGTGGTAGCTATGCACGAAATAGGCATGATCACCGGTCGCGATGCCGTCGAGCACCGGGTGCGGATGGTCGATCACCAGATCGTTCCAGCCCATATGCGGCACTTTCAGCGCCGGGTCCGACGGCTCGATCTTCACCACCTCGCCGGGGATCCAGCCGAAACCTTCGGTCTCCTCGAATTCGAGCCCGCGCGTGGCCAGCATCTGCATCCCGATGCAGATCCCGAGGAAGGGGCGGCCCTTGACGGTCACCGCCTCCTCGATCGCCTGGGCGAGTCCCTGAAAGCGGTAGAGAGCGGCGCGGCAGGAGGGATAGGCCCCGTCGCCCGGCAGCACGATCCGGTCGGCGCGGACAACGACATCGGGCTCCGAGGTCACGACGATCGTGCCGTGCCCGGTCTCGTTGGCCATGCGCTGGAAGGCTTTCTCGGCCGAGTGCAGGTTGCCGCTATCGTAATCGACAAGCGCGGTGAGCATCAAAGCGCCCCTTTCGTCGAGGGCAGCACGTCGCCCATGCGCGGATCGGTCTCGACCGCCATGCGCAGCGCGCGCGCGACCGATTTGAATGCGGCCTCGGCGATGTGGTGGCTGTTGAACCCGTGCACGCGGTCGATATGCAGCGTGATCCCGCCATTGGTGGCGAGCGCCTGGAAGAACTCGCGCACCAGTTCGGTGTCGAACGTGCCGATCTTCGGCGTGGGCATGTCGCAATTCCACACGAAGAAGGGGCGCGCCGAGAGGTCGAGCGCGCAGGACACCTGCGTGTCGTCCATCGCCAGCGCGAAATGGCCGTAGCGCCGGATGCCGCGCTTGTCGCCGAGCGCCTTCACTAGCGCCTGACCGAGCGCGATCCCGGTATCCTCGACCGTGTGGTGGTCGTCGATATGCAGATCGCCCTCGGCGCGGATCGTCATGTCGATCAGCGAATGCCGCGCCAGCTGGTCGAGCATGTGGTCGAAGAAGCCCACGCCGGTCTTGTTGTCATACTGACCGGTGCCATCGAGATTGATCTCGACGGTGATGTCGGTCTCGGCGGTCTTGCGGCTGATCGTGGCCTTGCGCATCGCTCGCGCCTCCTTGATTTTCACCGCCTTATAGGCCGGGGCAGGGGGCACGCTCAAGCCGGTCGGTCGGAATCGGGCGCGGCTGCGACGGAAAAGACAAAAGCCTCCCCGAAGGGAGGCTTGTTGTAATGGAGCGGGCGAGGCGATTCGAACGCCCGACCCTAACCTTGGCAAGGTTATGCTCTACCCCTGAGCTACGCCCGCATCCTTGGGTATATGGCCGAACTGGAGCGGGCGAGGCGATTCGAACGCCCGACCCTAACCTTGGCAAGGTTATGCTCTACCCCTGAGCTACGCCCGCATGCCCGGTTCGGTGGAGGCGGATTTAGGGGATAGCGCCGTGGGCTGCAAGAGGAAATTTCACCGCGAGCGGAAATTTCCTGCGCGGCGCGGGTGGCATGGGCGAGGGGGCGCTGCCTCCGTCGCCGCATGGCGACAATTATCGGTGTAAGAGGGGGCGCTGCCCCCGCTGGCGTGCCGCCAGCCCCCCGGGATATTTGGATCAAGAGGAAGGAGCCGGAAATGCGAAACGCGCGCCGGGCGAGGGCCGCGGCGCGCGTCGGGTTGAGGTCGGCTGCCGATCACTCCAGCTCGATCAGCAGGTCCTTGGCGTCGATCTGGGCGCCCGGCGTCACGTGAAGCGCCTTCACCGTCGCTTCGCGATCGGCGTGGATGCCGGTCTCCATCTTCATCGCCTCGATGGTCAGGAGCATGTCGCCCGGCTTCACCTTCTGCCCCGCCGAGACCGCGATCGAGGCGACCGAGCCCGGCATCGGCGCGCCGACATGGTTCGGGTTGGCCGGGTCGGCCTTGGGCTTGGCGGCCGTCGTCGCCTTGACCGCGCGGTTCGGCACGCGCACGGCGCGGGGCTGGCCGTTGAGCTCGAAATAGACCTTCACCTCGCCCAATTCGTCGGTATCGCCCTGGGTGAGATAGCGGATCTCGAGCGTCTTGCCGGGGTCGATCTCGGCCGAGATCTCGTCTTGCGGCTCCATCCCGTAGAAGAAGACCTTGGTGGGCAGCGTGCGCACCGGACCATAGGCCTCGTGCCGGGTCGCGTAATCGGTGAAGACCTTGGGATACATCAGGTAGCCCGCGAGGTCCTCGTTGTCGATTTCCACGCCGCCGAGCTGCTCGGACAGATCCTTGCGGGTCTTTTCCAGATCGACGGGGGGCAGATGCTTGCCCGGGCGCACGGTCGAGGGCGTGTCGCCCTTGAGCACCTTCTTCGCGATCGCCTCGGGCCAGCCGCCGGGCGGTTGGCCGAGATTGCCGCGCATCATGTCGACGACCGAATCGGGGAAGGAGACATCCTTGTTCGGATCCAGCACGTCTTGCTTGCTCAGGCCCTGCGCGACCATCATCAGCGCCATGTCACCCACGACTTTCGAGGACGGCGTGACCTTCACGATATCGCCGAAGATCTGGTTCGCATCGGCATAGGCCTGCGCCACCTCGTGCCAGCGTTCCTCCAGCCCCAGTGAGCGCGCCTGCGCCTTGAGGTTGGTGAACTGCCCGCCCGGCATCTCGTGCAGATAGACCTCGGAGGCCGGGGCCTCGAGACCGCTCTCGAAGGCCGCATATTGATGGCGCACCGCCTCCCAGTAGTTCGACACCGCGCGGATCGCGCCGATATCGAGCCCGGTTTCGCGATCGGTATGGGCCAGCGCCTCGACGATCGAGCCGAGGCAGGGCTGCGAGGTGCCGCCCGAGAAGGCGTCCATCGCCGCATCAACCGCATCGACCCCGGCATCGGCCGCGGCCAGCACGGTCGCGCCCGCGATGCCCGAGGTGTCATGGGTGTGGAAATGGACCGGGATGCCGATCTCGTCCTTCAGGGCCGCGATCAGCTTGCGCGCGGCGGCGGGCTTGAGAAGACCAGCCATGTCCTTGAGGCCGAGCACATGGGCGCCCGCGGCCTCCAGTTCCTTGGCCATGCCGACATAGTAGTTCAGATCGTATTTTGCGCGGTCGGGATCGAGGATGTCGCCGGTGTAGCAGATCGTGCCCTCGCAGATCTTGCCGCTCTCGATCACGGCATCCATCGCGACGCGCATGTTCTCGACCCAGTTCAGGCTGTCGAAGACGCGGAACACGTCGACGCCGGTCTCGGCGGCCTGCTTCACGAAGAACTGCACCACGTTGTCGGGATAGTTCGTGTAGCCCACGCCGTTCGAGGCGCGCAGCAGCATCTGGGTGAGGATGTTGGGCATGTGGCTGCGGATGTCGCGCAGGCGCTGCCAGGGGCATTCCTGCAAGAACCGGTAGGCCACATCGAAGGTCGCCCCGCCCCAGCACTCGACCGAGAACAGATCGCCGAGGTTGGAGGCGTAGACCGGCGCGGCCTCGATCATGTCGATCGAGCGCATCCGGGTCGCCAGCAGCGACTGGTGGCCGTCGCGCATCGTCGTGTCGGTCAGCAGCAGCTTGGTCTGGGCGAGCATCCAGTCGGCCACGCCCTTCGCGCCCTTCTCCTCGAGCAGCTGGCGCGTGCCCGGCTTGGGCTCGCCCTTCAGGTCGGGCAGGCGCGGCGGCTTGGCCTCGGCATGGGGCTTCGGCCGGCCCGCGGTCTCGGGGTGACCGTTCACGGTGATATCCGCGATATAGGTCAGGATCTTGGTGCCCCGGTCGCGACGCTGCTTGAAGTCGAACAGATCGGGTGTCGTGTCGATGAATTTCGTCGTGTAGCTCATGTCCAGGAAGGTCGGATGCTTGAGCAGGTTGATGACGAAATCGATATTGGTGCTGACGCCGCGGATCCGGAATTCGCGCAGCGCGCGGTCCATCCGGCGGATCGCCTGATCGGGATCCTGCGCCCAGGCAGTGACCTTGACCAGGAGCGAGTCGTAATAGCGGGTGATGACGCCGCCCGCATAGGCGGTGCCGCCATCCAGCCGGATGCCGTTGCCGGTGGCCGAGCGATAGGCGGTCAGGCGGCCGTAATCGGGGATGAAGTTGTTCTGCGGGTCCTCGGTCGTGACCCGGCATTGCAGCGCGTGGCCCGAGAGGGTGACGTCCTCCTGCGCGGCCGTGCGGGTGGCCTCGGCCAGAGTCGCGCCCTCGGCGATCCGGATCTGGGCCTGCACGATGTCGATGCCGGTGACCTCCTCGGTCACGGTATGCTCCACCTGCACGCGCGGGTTCACCTCGATGAAGTAGAACTTGTCGGTTTCCATATCCATCAGGAATTCGACGGTGCCCGCGTTCTGATAGCCGACCGCGCGGCCGATCCGCAGCGCGAGATCGCAGACCTCCTGGCGCTGCTCTTCGGAGAGATACGGGGCAGGGGCGCGCTCGACGACCTTCTGGTTGCGGCGCTGAACGGTGCAGTCGCGCTCGTAGAGGTGGTAGAGATTGCCATGGGTGTCGCCCAGCAGCTGCACCTCGACATGGCGCGCGCGGGTGATCATCTTTTCCAGGTAGCCCTCGCCATTGCCGAAGGCGGCCTCGGCCTCGCGGCGGCCTTCGCGGACCTTCTCGATCAGTTCCTCGGGGCCGAGGATCGGGCGCATGCCGCGCCCGCCGCCGCCCCAGCTCGCCTTGAGCATCAGCGGGTAGCCGATCTCGGCGGCCTCTTTCTTGATCGCGTCGAAATCCTCGCCCAGCACGTCGGTTGCCGGGATCACCGGCACGCCGGCCTTGATCGCGACCTTGCGGGCCGAGGCCTTGTCGCCAAGCGCGCGCATCGTCTCGGCCTTGGGGCCGATGAAGGTGATGCCGGCCTTGGCGCAGGCTTCCACGAATTCGGGGTTTTCCGAGAGCAGCCCGTAGCCCGGATGGATCGCATCTGCGCCCGATTCCTTCGCCACGCGGATGATTTCGGGGATCGAGAGATAGGCGCCGACGGGGCTCAGGCCCTCGCCGATGCGATAGGCTTCGTCCGCCTTGAAACGGTGCAGGCCGAGCTTGTCTTCCTCGGCGTAGACGGCGACGGTTTTCTTGCCCAGCTCGTTGGCGGCGCGCATCACCCGGATCGCAATCTCGCCGCGGTTGGCCACAAGAATCTTGTTGAACATGCGTTCGCTCCCCCTACGTCAGATCGGCGCAAACCTAGCGTTGCCGCGCCGCAGCGCAAGGGTATTTTGCGAAACCGAGCAAATTTACTGACCAATCCTAGAGGGTTTGCAAACCTTCTCGCGGCTATTGACTAGGGCCGAGCGCTGGGCAAGGTGGGGCGCATGATCGATCTGCGCCCGGTTGGATATATCATCGGAATGCTGACATCCGTGCTGGGGCTGACGATGCTGATCCCGGCGGCGGTCGATCTGGGTTATGAACGGGCCCATTGGAAGGTTTTCGTCGAGAGCGCGATCCTCACGACGACGGCGGGCGGGTTGCTCGCCCTTGCCTCGCGCGACGCGCTGCGGCGCACGCTCTCGATCCAGCAAAGCTTCATCCTCACCACGCTGGTCTGGATCACGCTGCCCTTCTTCGGGGCGCTTCCCTTCATGCTGGGCGTGCCGCATCTGAGCCTCACCGACGCCTATTTCGAGGCGATGTCGGGCCTGACGACGACCGGCACCACGGCGATCCCGAAACTCGACGGGCTGCCGCCGGGGGTGAACCTGTGGCGCGGCATCCTGCAATGGCTCGGCGGCCTGGGGATCATCATCGTCGCGATGATTTTTCTGCCGGTGATGAAGGTCGGCGGGATGCAGTTCTTCCGCTCGGAAGGGTTCGACACGCTGGGCAAGATCCTGCCGCGCGCGATGGATATCTCGAGCGCGCTGATCCGGATCTATGTCGGGCTGACCCTCGCCTGCATGGCCACCTATATGGCGCTCGGGATGAAGGGCTTCGATGCGGTGATGCACGCGCTGACCACGCTCAGCACCGGGGGGTTCTCGAATTACGATGCGAGCTTCGCGACCTACAAGGGCGCGCCGGAATATGCCGCCTCGATCTTCATGGCGCTCGCGGCGATGCCCTTCATCCGCTTCGTGCAGGTGATGCGCGGCGATGTGGTGCCGCTCTGGCGCGACCCGCAGGTGCGCGCCTTCCTGCGCTGGATGGGCTATGCGGTGGCGGTGATCGTGATCTACCGGATGGTGCGCCACGAGGCGGCGTTCTGGCCGACGCTGCGCGAGGTGACCTTCAACGTGGTCTCGACCTTCACCGGCACGGGCTACGCCTCGGAGGACATCACGCAATGGGGGCACCTGGCCTTCACCGTGCTGATCATCTCGGGGCTCATTGGGGGCTGCACCTCCTCGACCGCCTGTTCGGTCAAGGTGTTCCGCTACCTGATCCTGCTCGAGGCGATCAAGACGCAGATCCAGCGGCTCTATTCGCCCCATCGCCTGCTCAAGGTCCATTACGACCGGCGGCCCGTCGAAGACAGCGTCGTGAACTCGGTGATGGCCTTCTTCTCGCTCTTCATCCTCAGCTATGGCGTGCTGATCATCGCGCTCACCTTCACCGGGCTCGAGACCGAGACCGCGATGACCGCCGCCTGGACCTCGATCGCCAATATCGGCCCCGCCTGGGGGCCCGAGATCACCGCGAACGGCTCGGTCGCGGATTTCCCGGCCTCGGCGAAATGGCTGATGAGCGGCGCGATGTGTCTCGGCCGGCTCGAACTGATGAGCGTGCTCGTGCTGCTCCTGCCGCGCTTCTGGCGGAGCTGATCACTTCCAGCAGGTGACCTGGACCACCATCCCGCGGGCGAGTTTCTGCAGCTCCTCCGGCGCGCGCGGAATCGCGAGGCCGGATGCCTCGGGCGCGAAACCCTTCGCGGCGAGATCGGGGGTCATCGCACCGGCCTGCAATGCGACCGTGAGCCCCTTGGGCAGAACGCGGCTGTCATCGCCCGGGACCGGCAGCAACATGCCCACTACCGCGCCCGACCCATCGAGCACCGGTCCGCCGACATCGCCCTTGCGGGTCTGCGCCTCGAGCCGCGCCTGGCCGGTTTCGCCGCCGAGGCCCTTGAGCGCGGTAAGCGTGCCGAAATTGAGAACCGGCGCGGGCAGGGCTTCGGGGTAGGAGAAGCCCGCCACCGCGATCTGGCTCCCGGCCTGCGGCTCATCGGGGCGGAATTTCGCGACCTGTTTCGGGGAGAGCTGATCGCGCGGCGTGAGCACGGCGAAGCCCGCATCGGTCGCGTCGACGCTGAGATCCGCGGGATGATCGTCGACCGTGACCCGGCCGCATTCCGACAGGCCCGCGCCCGCCGTCAGGACATGGCCCTGCGCGTCGATATAGAAGCCCGAGCGCGCGAAGACCGGCGCGCGTTTCTCGATCCCGGCCATCAGCGCGGCGCGGCTCACCGACATCGGCTGGCCGAGCGTGCTGTCGAGCGTGGTCGTGCCAACGGGGCGGAAGCTCGACTTCATCGCCTCGAGAACGCGGGACATGCGGGCATCGTCGCCGACGGGCCAGACGAGGGTGAAGCCCTTGATCAGCCCTTTCGAGAGCGTCGCCTGGGTGAAGGAATGGACCTTCGCGTTCTGCCCCTCGATGGTGAAGCTATCGCCGCGCAGGCTGCGGTCTCCGTCGAGCGGGACGACCTCGAGCGTCTGCATCGCGTCGTAGAGGCCGCGCAGGCGCGCCTGATCGCCGGGTTGCGAGATCAGCAGCACCTGCACGCCGCTGCCGTCCTTGGGCGCATAGGTCACGAAAGGCGGGTTGTAGCGGGCGAACTGCACCAGCCCGAGCGGCAGCTCGATCGAGATCCCGGCCTCCTTTTCCTCGACCGGTTGCAGTCCGAGCGCGGCGCGCTGCGTGGCCACCGTGTCCATGAGCTTCATCTGCTGCGCCGAGGAGAGCACGCCGGTCGGCTCGAAGCCGTTCTTCATCTGCCAGTCCGCGATCGAGGAACGGGTGCCCGCCCCGAAGATCCCGTCGATCGCGCCCGCATACTGGCCTTCCCATTCAAGCGCGCTCTGGATGTCCATCCGCTCCGAACGGGTGAGATTCGCCTCGCGGCGGCGCGACTCGGCCAGTGTCTCGACCTGCGTCACGGCCTGCGGGTCCGGCTGTGCCTCCGGGGCAGGGGTGTCGGCCTGCGGCAGATCCTGCACCTGGACCGTTCCCTGATCGGGGGGCGTGGGCAGGTCGGTCGCGGGGGGCGTGCCGGGCGGGGTCACCCCGCCGAAGCTCGCGCCGACGGGCCAGAACTGCTGGCCGTAATTGCCGCCGTCCGAGATGTAGCTGTCACGCTGGATCAGGCCTTCGCGGCGCAGCACCTGACGGCGGTCATTCGCGCTCTGATCGTCGGCGAAGGGCCCGAGGGCGATCGCATACCAGCCGGTCGCCATCCGGAAGCCCGCGACGTCGGGAAACATCCCCGCCCAGTCGCGCGCCCGGGCCTCGGCCTGGGCCAGCGAGGGTTTCGCTTCGATCTGGAGCCACGATTCCGCCCAGGCGCTGCCGGTCCAGACCATGCCGGTCAGGGTGGCGCCAACGATGATCGAAACCGTGCGGGAAACTGCGCTCATGCCTCATGCCCTTTTTGCAATGCATTTTTATTTACCGCGACCTTAGCGGAACTGCGCCTGCCGTCACCCCCTTGCAAGTGGGTTTCGCCCGGGAAAATCGGGGATGTGGGGTGCGGGTCGCAGATCGTGGGGGCTTCCCCCCGTGCTGGGCGTTGACGCTCGCGCCCCCCTTGCCTAGAGAGAAGGCGCTTTGAGAGAGGTGCGAGACATGGCCAAACCCGACGCTCCCAAGTCGTTTCAGGAGATCATCCTGCGGCTCATGACCTATTGGGCCTCGAAGGGATGCGCGGTGCTGCAACCCTATGACATGGAGGTCGGGGCGGGGACGTTCCACCCGGCCACGACCCTGCGCGCTCTGGGCGAGAAGCCCTGGGCCGCCGCCTATGTCCAGCCCTCGCGCCGTCCGACCGACGGCCGCTATGGCGAGAACCCGAACCGCTTGCAGCACTATTACCAGTATCAGGTGCTCATCAAGCCGAGCCCGCCCGATCTGCAGGAACTCTATCTCGGCTCGCTCGAGGCGATCGGGGTGGATCTCGACCTGCACGACATCCGCTTCGTCGAGGACGATTGGGAAAGCCCGACGCTCGGCGCATGGGGCCTGGGCTGGGAAGTCTGGTGCGATGGCATGGAAGTCAGCCAGTTCACCTATTTCCAGCAGGTCGGCGGCCATGATTGCAAACCGGTCTCGGGCGAGCTGACCTACGGGCTCGAGCGCCTCGCGATGTATGTGCTGGGCATCGACCATGTGATGGAGATGCCCTTCAACGATCCCGCCGCGCCGATCGCGCTGAGCTATGGCGACGTGTTCCGCCAGACCGAGCAGGAATATTCGCGCTGGAACTTCGATCAGGCCGAGACCGACATGCTGCTGCGCCATTTCGAGGATGCCGAGGCCGAATGCGAACGCATCCTCGCCGCGCCCGCGACCGACGATGCGGGCCGCCAGATCATCATGGCGCATCCGGCCTATGACCAGTGCATCAAGGCCAGCCACCTGTTCAACCTGCTCGACGCGCGGGGCGTGATCTCGGTCACCGAACGTCAGGCCTATATCGGCCGCGTGCGCGCGCTCGCGAAGAAATGCGCCGACGCCTTCGTGCAGACCGAAGCGGGCGGGGCGGCAGCGTGAAGGGAAAGCTGATCGGAGGCGGCATCGTTGCGATCGCGCTCGTCTTCGGCGCGGTCGTCTACTACACGCAGGAATACTACTATTACGAGCCGGTCCCGGCCGATGCGCCCGCCGCCGCGATCACGCTGACCGAGCAGGACGGCGCCACGCGCGACCGGCTCGCGATCTCGGGCTTCGAGGGGATCGACGCGTCGAGCTCCCCGTTGCGCTACCGGGCCTGTTTCCACACCGATCTGACCCCCGATCAGGCGACGGCGCGCTATCAGCCCTACCCGGACCCGACGCCCCTGATCGGGCCGAAATGGTTCGAGTGCTACGACGCGAAGACGATCGGCACCGATCTCGAACAGGGACGCGCCACCGCCTTCCTGTCGCATCATGACATCCACCCCGGCGTCGATCGCGTGGTGGCCCTTTATCCCGATGGCCGGGCCTATGTCTGGCACCAACTGAATGACGAAGCGGAGAAGTGAGATGCCCGATCTTCTGATTGAACTGTTCTCCGAAGAAATCCCTGCGCGGATGCAGCCCAAGGCCCGCGAGGATCTGAAGAAGCTGATCACCGACGGGGTGGTCGAGGCGGGGCTGACCTATGCCTCCGCCGGGGCCTTCTCGACCCCGCGCCGCCTCGTCCTGACCGTCGAGGGGCTGACCGCCAACTCGCCCACCCTGCGCGAGGAACGCAAGGGCCCGCGCACCGACGCGCCCGAAAAGGCGATCGAGGGCTTCCTGCGCTCGACCGGGCTGAGCAAGGACCAGCTCGAGATCCGCGACGACAAGAAGGGCCAGGTCTATTTCGCCGTGGTCGAGAAGGCGGGCCGTCCCGCCACCGAGATCGTGGCCGAGGTGCTCGAACATGCGATCCGCAACTTCCCCTGGCCGAAATCGATGCGCTGGGGTGCGGGCTCGTTGCGCTGGGTGCGCCCGCTGCATTCGATCCTCGCGATTCTCTCGGACGAGGCGGGCGCCACCGTCGTCCCGCTCGAGGTCGACGGGATCAAGGCCGGCGACACCACGCGCGGCCACCGCTTCATGGCCCCCGAGGTGATCCGGGTCGCGGGTTTCGAAAGCTACGCCAAGCAGCTCAAGGCGGCCAAGGTGATGCTCGACCCGGCCGAGCGCGAGGCCGCGATCTGGCACGATGCCGAGCAGATGGCCTTCGCCAAGGGCTGGGAAGTGGTGCCGGACAAAGGCCTCCTGGCCGAGGTGGCGGGGCTTGTCGAATGGCCGGTGACGCTGATGGGCGAGATCGGCGCCGAATTCCTCGACCTGCCCCCCGAGGTGCTGCAGACCTCGATGAAGGAGCACCAGAAATTCTTCTCGGTGAAGAACCCGAAAACCGGCCGGATCGAGGGCTTCGTCACCGTCGCCAACCGCGAGACCGCCGATCACGGCGCGACGATCCTCGCGGGCAACCAGAAGGTGCTCTCGGCGCGGCTGTCGGACGCGAAATTCTTCTGGGAGAACGACCTGCGCGCGGTGAAGGCGCATGGGCTCGAGGGCATGGCCCGCGGGCTCGACGCGGTGACCTTCCATAACCGGCTCGGCAGCCAGGGCGACCGGATCCGCCGGATCGCGGCGCTGGCGCGCGAGATCGCGCCCCGCGTCGGTGCCAGACCCGGCCTCGCCGCCGAGGCCGCCCGCGTCGCCAAGGCCGATCTGCGCTCGGAAATGGTCTACGAATTCCCCGAGCTGCAAGGGGTGATGGGCCGCTACTACGCCCAGGCCGCGGAGCTCGACCCGGACGTGGCCGATGCCTGCCGCGACCATTACGCCCCGCTCGGCCCCTCGGATGACGTGCCCACCGAGCCGGTCTCGGTCGCGGTGGCGCTGGCCGACAAGCTCGACACGCTGACCGGCTTCTGGGCGATCGACGAGAAGCCCACCGGCTCGAAGGATCCCTTCGCGCTGCGCCGCGCGGCACTCGGGGTGATCCGGCTGGTCCTGACCAACGCGACGCGCTGCAATCTCGACCGCTTCATCGACGCGCAGCTCGTGCGGCACAAGGTCAACCTCACCCAGGAGGAGCTGGACGAGGACCAGATCGAGCAGTTCGAGGCGCTTCTGCACGAGATCGCCGATCACGGCGTCTTCGGCAGCGCCTTCAACGCGCTCAAGGCGCGCTTCCATGTCGACAGCCACGCCGCGATGGAGCGCGTGGTCGGCGGCGTGCCGGATATCTCGGATGATCTGCTCTCCTTCTTCCACGAGCGCCTCAAGGTGCACCTCAAGGGCGAGGGCATCCGTCATGACGTGATCGACGCCGTGCTCGCGATGCCCGGCTCCGACGATCTCACCCTCGTCGTTAAACGCGCCGAGGCGCTGTCGGACTTCCTCAAGACCGAGGATGGCGAGAACCTGATCCAGGGCTTCAAGCGCGCGAACAACATCCTCACCCAGGCCGAGGAGAAGGACGGGGTCGAATACAGTTTCGGCGCCGATGCCAAATTCGCCGAGAGCGAAGAGGAGAAAGCCCTCTTCGCCGCCCTCGACGCGGCCGAGGAGACGATCTCCCCGGCGATGGAGGCCGAGGATTTCGCCGCCGCCATGTCCGCGATGGCGCGCCTGCGCGCCCCGATCGACGCCTTCTTCGAGGCGGTCCAGATCAATTCCGACAACGAGGTGATCCGCCGCAACCGCCTCAACCTGCTCTCGCGCATCCGCCAGATCTGCCTCGACGTGGCGGACCTGACGAAGATCGAGGGCTGATCCTTCCTCTTGAGGAAAATATCCCCGCCGGAGGCTCCTCCCGTCCCCGCCTCTCTCCGGGGGCGGGGCGATGCGCGGGGGTGACGCCGCGTTCTTGGCGGAAAGGACAGCCTTGCGAGTGCCGGGAATCAGCCTATTCTGCGAAAGATGAATAGGCATGCCGCAATGCAGAAACCCGTTGAAATTTCAGAGTTTGTGACGCTGACGCCGACGGCGCGGGTTGAAAAGCCGCGCCATGGCTGGCGTGCGAAATGCCTGCAGCGGCTGATCCGACTCGACCTGCCGGTGCCGAAGACCGTCGCTCTGCCGGTGGAAACGGTGCGCGCGATCGCGGCAGGGCAGGTCTTCGACGCGCAGGCGCTCGCGGCCGAGTTCGGCCCCGAGATGCTGGTTTCGGTGCGCCCGAGCCCGGAAAATCCCGAATGGGGCGGGCCGGGGACCGTGCTCAATGTGGGCATGAATGACGAGATGCACGCGATCTTGTCGAATACCCACGGATCGGAGGCGGCCGACGCGCTCTATCTGCGCTTCGTGCAGGGCTACGCGCTCCATGTGGCGCGGCTCGACCCCGACATGTTCCAGCAGGAGCCGGGCCCGGGCGCGCTCGAGGCCGCGCTCGATGCCTATGAGGAAGAGACCGACGAGCGGTTCCCGCAATCGGGCGCCCAGCAGCTGGCCGAGGTGCTGCGCTCGATGGCGCGGGCCTGGGAAGGCACGACCGCCCGTCTGTTGCGCCAGGCCAAGGGCGCGCCGCCCGATGCGGTGCTGGGGCTTCTGGTGCAGGAGATGGTGCTGGGGATCGGGCCGGGGCTCTCGGGATCGGGGACGATGCAGTTCATCGACAGCGTCACCGGCGCGCCGCAGATCACCGGACGGTTCCGCGGCCAGAGCCAGGGCCGGACCGCGGCGGTCGAGACGCTCTATCTCACCCAGGATCCGCGCGGGGCCTCGCTCGAGGAGGCCGATGCGGAGGTCTTCGACGAGCTCAGGAGCTATGGTGCGATCTGCCGCGAACGGCTGCGCGAGGAGATGCAGATCGAGTTCACCATCGAGAGCGGCAAGGTCCATCTGATCGACGCCGTGCGCACGCCGCGTTCGGCGCGCGCGGCGGTGCGCGTCGCGGTCGCGCTGGCCGAAGACGGGGTGATCTCGCGCGAGGATGCGCTCTTGCGCGTCGAGCCGCGCGCGATCACCGAGCTTCTGCACTACCAGGTCGACCCGCGCGCGCCGCGCGATGTGCTCGCCCGCGGCATCGCCGCCTCTCCGGGCGCGGCCACCGGCAAGATCGTGTTCTCGGCCGCCGCCGCCCAGGCCTCGGCCGCACGCGACGAGCCCTGCATCCTGGTGCGCCGCGAGACCTCGCCCGAGGATATCCGCGGCATGCATGCCGCCGTCGCGGTGCTGACCGGGCGCGGCGGGATGACCAGCCATGCCGCGGTGATCGCGCGCGGCCTCGGGCTGCCCTGTATCGTCGGCGCGGAGATCGAGATCCAGAGCCGCGAGCGCCAGTTCCGCGGCCCGCGCGGGCGCATCTTCCGCGAAGGCGACATCGTCACGCTCGACGGTACCAATGGCGAGATCCTCGTGGGTGCGGCCGAGATGCTGGCGCCGGCGCTCGATGACGGGTTCCGTACCCTGCTGCAGTGGGCCGATCTGGTGCGCGATATCGGCATCCGCGCCAATGCCGACACCCCCGATGACGCGCGCACCGCGCTGATGTTCGAGGCGGACGGGATCGGGCTGTGCCGGACCGAGCACATGTTCTTCGACGAGGATCGCCTGACGGTGATGCGCGAGATGATCTTCGCCGATAGTCCCGAGGACCGGCGCGCGGCGCTCGAGCGGCTGCTGCCGATGCAGCGGGCCGATTTCCTGACCCTGTTCGAGCTGATGAAGGGGCAGCCGGTCTGTATCCGCCTCTTCGACCCGCCGCTCCACGAATTCCTGCCCCACGACCGCGAGGGGATGCGCGAACTCGCCGAGGCGCTCGACCGTCCGCTTTCGGAGGTGACGCGCCGCGTCGCGGCGCTGTCGGAATTCAACCCGATGCTCGGGATGCGCGGGGTGCGCCTTGGCGTGACCGTGCCGGAGATCTACGACATGCAGGCGCGGGCGATCTTCGAGGCGACGGTGGAGGCGGCGCGGCGCGGCGCCGAGGTCGTGCCCGAGATCATGATCCCGCTCGTCTCGGCCTCGCGCGAGGTCGAGATCGTGAAGACCCGCGTCGATGCGGTCGCCGCCGCGGTGCGCAACGAGACCAAGTCCGATTTCACCTACCGGCTCGGCGTGATGGTCGAGACGCCGCGCGCGGCGCTGCGCGCGGGCGAAATCGCCGAACATGCGGCTTTCCTCTCCTTCGGCACGAACGACCTCACGCAGATGACCTACGGGCTCTCACGCGACGATGCGGGGCGCTTCATGTCCACCTATGTGAACCAGCAGGTCTATAGCGAGGATCCGTTCCACATTCTCGATGTCGAGGGGGTGGGCGAGCTTCTCCTGATCGGCGCGGGGCGCGGGCGCTCGGCGCGGCCCGACGTGACGATCTCGGTCTGCGGCGAACATGGCGGCAATCCCGAATCAATCGCGTTTTGCCGCGCCGCGGGCTTCGATTACGTCTCGTGCTCGCCCTTCCGGGTTCCCGTCGCGCGCCTCGCAGCCGCGCATTACGCGCTCCTTGCTCCGCGCCGCGGTTCGGGAGCGTAGACGGAAAGCCACAGCGGCGCGATTCTTAGGATTTTTTCCAAATATGGTTGGCAAATCTCCGCGCGGTGCGTTATCGCCACCATGAGGGACATAGCACGCGTTTTCCCGTGCATTTCGGCGTGAAACCGCCGTGAGCCTGACGGGCTTGCGGGCGTTTCTGGACTCCTAGGCATCTTTCGGCTATTGGCATCGCGGTCGCGGCTCTTGGGGGGGCGCGGCGATTGTCCTTATCGGAAGATAAACATGTCAGTGCTGAAAAGCTGGACGGGGGGCGCGATCGTCCTCCTGGCCCTGGCCGGAGGCTTGCGTGCCGAAGTAACGGTAAGCCAGTCGAACGACCCTACGGAGGTTGCCGAGCAGGGTCTGATGACGGTTCTGTGGCAGGAGCGCTCCGCGATGAGCGCGATCGACAAGCGTCGTGTGACCGCGCTCACCATGGCGCCCGCCCGGTCCAAGAAAGTCGCCAATAAATCCGTGCTGCCGACGGTCCTGTCGGCCAAATGGTTGGCCGAGCAGCCCGCCGCCAAGGGTGGCGAGCAGTTCCAATGCCTGTCGCAGGCGCTTTACTTCGAAGCGCGCGGCGAGGGCGTGAAGGGCCAGCAGGCGGTGGCGGAAGTGATCCTCAACCGCGTCGACGATCCCCGTTTCCCGGGCTCGATCTGCGGTGTGGTCCATCAGTCGAGCAGCCGCGGCTGCCAGTTCAGCTGGTATTGCGACGGCAAGCCCGAGCATGTCGGCAACAAGGCGGTCTATGCGCGGGTGGCCAAGGTCGCGCGCGCGATGATGGACGGAGCGCCCCGCAGCCTTACCGACGGCGCCACCTACTTCCATACGCATTACGTGCATCCGCGCTGGTCGCGCCGCTTCGAGAAGACCGCCTCGATCGGGCGCCACGTCTTCTACGCGGATCCGGTGCGCACCGCCTCGAACTGAGGTCGCCGGGCGGCGGCGAAATGACGCTTGAGGGTGGGCTTCGGTCCGCCCTTTTTCTATGCTCGACATGACCCAAGAATTCCCGAGGCGCGCATGAGTTCCGACATCTCCCTGGCGTTTTCCCATCCCGAGGCGCGGGCGGAGGCCTCCGCGCCCGCCGATCCGCGCGACCGGATCTCCCTGCGCGACCATGTCGTGGAGGCCGAGATCGGCGCTTTCCAGCAGGAGCGCGGCCATACGCAGCGTCTGCAATTCAACGTGGTGGTCGAGGTGCGCCCCGCGCCCGAGCCGCTCGAGGACGATGTCGACCGCATCCTGTCCTACGACAAGATCACCGAGGCGATCGCCGCCGAGCTGGCCGAAGAGCGGGTGAACCTGCTCGAGACGCTCGCCGCGAAGGTGGCCGAGCGCGTCCTGGCCGCGCCGCAGGCGATGCGGGTCTTCGTGCGCATCGAGAAGCTCGACCGCGGCCCCGGCGCGCTCGGGGTCGAGATCGTGCGCTCGCGTGCCTCCGCTCCGGTGAAGGCGACGGATGCGAGCGGGGCCGAGGAAAGCCTGCACCCGGTCGTCGCCTATCTCTCCAATGCCGCGATCGAGGCGCCCGATCTCTCGGCCCGGCTCGATCGCCTGCAGGAGACCGGCGCGCCGGTGATCCTCGCCGTGGGGCTGCCCGAAGGCCCGGTTCCCGAAAGCGGGCAGGGGCCCACGCAGCGCCGCATCGACCTGCTCGCGATCGAGCAGAATGCCTGGCGGCTCGCCGCGAAGGACCGCCGCTGCGTCGTCGTCGCCACCCGCACCGAGATCGACTGGGCGATGCGCCACGGCCAGATGGTGGTCTGGGCGCCGTCGAAAATCGTGCTCGACGCGACCGACGGCCCGAAAAGCCCCGCGCGCGACGCGGTGGCGCTCGCGCTGTGGCTGGCCGAGCAGATGGCCGCGCGCCGGCTCGAACTTCACGGGGATGTTTCAGCTCCGGCGGGAAGCCGCGTGCCGGTGGAGCCCAGGCCGCTCTGATCCGCTTGAAACGGCCGGGTTTTTGGGGTGAATGGGGCGCATGGAGAAGATCTATTACCGCCCCATCGCCCGCAGCGACGATGCCCGCCCCGACACCGCCCTCACGCTGGCCGGCGGCTGGTGCTGGTTCGACGAGGTCGAACTGATCCGCCGCGACGGCCCGTCCGAGATCATTCCCGCCGCGCATCTGCCCGAGGAGATGCATGAGCGCCTCACCGGTTCGCGCGCGCCGCTTGCGGGGCTCGCGATGGATGCGCCGCGGATCATGGGGATTCTCAACATCACCCCCGACAGTTTCTCCGATGGCGGCCGCTTCGATGTCGAGGAGGCCGCGATTGCCCATGCGCTCGAGCTGCGCGCGGCGGGGGCCGACATTCTCGATATCGGCGGCGAGTCGACCCGCCCGGGCGCGCTCGAAGTGCCCGAGGACGAGGAGATCGCCCGCACCGCGCCGGTGATCGCCACGCTGGTCGAGGACGGGTTCGACGCGCCGATCTCGATCGACACCCGCAAGTCTCTGGTGGCCGATCAGGCGCTCGAGGCGGGGGCCGCGATGCTCAACGACGTGTCGGCGATGGAATTCGACCCGGCGATGGTCGAGGTCGCCGCGATCTCCGGCGCGCCGATCTGCCTGATGCATGCGCAGGGCCTGCCCGAGACGATGCAGGACGATCCGGACTACACGGACGTTCTGCTCGACGTCTACGACTATCTCGAGGACCGGATCGCGCTGGCCGAGGCGCATGGCGTCGCGCGCGCCTCCGTCATCGCCGATCCGGGCATCGGCTTCGGCAAGACGATCCAGCACAATCTCGCGCTGATCCGCGGCCTGAGCCTGTTCCACGCGCTCGGCTGCCCGATCCTGCTGGGCGCCTCGCGCAAGCGGTTCATCGGCACGATCGGCGCGGCCGAAGAGGCCGATCGCCGGATGCCGGGCACGCTCGCCGTCACGCTCGCGGGGCTCGAGCAGGGCGTTCAGATCCACCGCGTCCACGATGTCGCGGAAATCGCGCAGGGCCTGCGCCTGTGGAGCGCGATCAAGAAAGGGTACGAGGAATGAGCAGGAAACTCTTTGGCACCGATGGCGTGCGCGGCGAGGCGAATTCCGGCCACATGACCGCCGAGATGGCGCTCAAGCTCGGCGCGGCGGCGGGGCGCTATTTCCGTCAGGACGATTCGCGCGGACATCGGGTGGTGATCGGCAAGGACACGCGGCTCTCGGGCTACATGTTCGAGAACGCGCTGACCGCGGGGCTGACCTCGACGGGGATGAACGTGCTGCTGCTCGGGCCGGTACCGACGCCCGCGGTGGGCTATCTCACCCGCTCGATGCGCGCCGATCTGGGGATCATGATCTCGGCCAGCCACAACCCGGCCAAGGATAATGGCATCAAGTTCTTCGGCCCCGACGGGTTCAAGCTGTCGGACGATGCCGAGGCCGAGATCGAGGCGCTGCTCGATGGCGAGATCCGCCTCGCCAAGCCCGAGAATATCGGCAATGCGAAGCGCATCGACGACGGGCTGGGGCGCTATGTCGAATATGCCAAGACCACCTTCCCGAAACTGTGGAAACCCGAGCTGAAGGTCGTGGTCGACTGCGCCAATGGCGCGGCCTATCGTGCGGCGCCCGCGGTGTTGTGGGAGCTCGGCTGCGAGGTGATCCCGGTCGGCGTCTCGCCCAACGGGCGCAACATCAACGACCGCTGCGGCTCGACCCATACCCAGACCTGCGCCGAGGCGGTGGTCGCGCATGGCGCCGATCTCGGGATCTCGCTCGACGGCGACGCGGACCGGGTGATGATCATCGACGAGACCGGGCAGGTCGCGGATGGCGATCAGATCATGGCGCTCTTCGCGGCCCGCTGGGCCGAAAGCGGTCAACTCAGGGGCGGCGCGCTGGTCGCGACCGTGATGTCCAATCTCGGGCTCGAGCGGTTCCTCGAAGGGCGCGGGCTGCGGCTCGAGCGCACCAAGGTCGGCGACCGCTACGTGGTCGAGCGGATGCGCGAGGGCGGCTTCAACCTGGGCGGCGAGCAATCGGGCCATATCGTGATGACCGATTACGCGACCACCGGCGACGGGCTGATGGCGGGGCTGCAATTCCTCGCCGCGATGGCCGAGACCGGCAAGCGCGCCTCGGAACTGGTGTGCCAGTTCGAAACCGTGCCGCAGATGCTCAAGAACGTGCGCTACGGCGCGGGGCAGGAGCCGCTGAGCGCACCCGGTGTCACCAAGGCGATCGCGGCGGCCGAGGCGCGCCTGTCGGGGCAGGGCCGCCTGCTGATCCGCAAATCGGGGACCGAGCCGCTGATCCGGGTGATGGCGGAATGCGAGGACGAGGCGGTCCTGGCCGAGACCGTCGACGGGATCGTCGCCGCGGTCGAGGCCGAGACCGTGTAAGGGGGCGCTGCCCCCTCGGGCCCCGGGCCCTCACCCCCGGGGTATTTCGCTCTAGGTGAAGATCAGGTCTGGACGAGCCCGAGACCGATCCAGATCAGCAGCGTCGCCTCGAAGATCGTCCAGGCGATCCCGATCCGGGCCCAGCCTTTGGGGCCGGACGCGCGGCGCACGCTGCGAAACAGCCCGCTGAGCACCGCGATGCGATAGATCCCGGCCAGGATCGCGGTGCCGCCGAAGAGCGGTCCGAGATGGCCGGGCGCGATCTTCGCGGTAAAGAGCGCGATCAGTACCAGAAGCGGAACGACCAGCATTGCAGGCCCGTAATTGCCCGCCCAGAACGTGTCGCCCGGGCTGAGGCGGCCCGCGAAGAGATCGGCGAACCAGCGCGGGGTGAAGAATTTCGCGCGCTCCGCCTGGATCGCGTCGAATTCGTCTTGCGGCATGTCCTGCATGGGGCCTCCTGAGCTTTGCTGCGACCTTTTCAGGAAATGCGCCCCCGGGCAAGCGGGTGCGCCAATCGGGCGGAGGGCGGCCGCGCACGCCTCGCTCAAGACAATGTAAATGAACCGGAGGCCGCGCGCGCGGGTTGAGGTGACGGAGGAGAAGAGGAGAGCTCGAGAAGAGGAGGTCTCGCAATGAATGGCTCAACCGTATTTCCGATTTCACATTTCTGGCCGGTGGCGATCGGGTTCCTGGCGCTGTCGATCAACTATTTCGTGCAAGGCGGCGCCGCGGTCGCACACGGGCCGCGATGGTCGGGCGACGAGGTGAAATGGGGGCGCACCCTCGGGCTCTGGGGGATCTTCCTCGGCGGGGTCGGGCAGCTCGTCACCGGCATCTACCTGATGGTCGGCCTGACCTGGTTTCCGGTCTTCGACAACGCCGCGCCGCTCTACATGGCCGCGGTCGCCTTCTCGATCTACGGCATCCACTGGATCGTGATCGGCGCGCGGCGGTTTCTGGGGGCCGATAGCGGGCCCGAGGCCTGGATGGCGATCCCGCTCTTCGGGCTCAGCGCGCTCGGGATGATCTCGTTCTTCGGCAATGGCGACACGCCCGTGGGGATCCTGTTCATCGGGCTGGTGCTGATCTATGTCGCCGAGATCTACACCCGCTGGACCAATAGCGAGAGCGGCGAGCGCTGGACCGGCTATTTCCAGCTCGCGACCGGGGCGTGGCTGTTCTACCTCGCCTTCGCCGTGACGCTGAACATGGCCAACGGCATGAACTGGTGGGTGTAAGCCCGCGCGCCCCTGGAAAATGAAAAACCCCGGCGCCGAGGCCGGGGTTTTCCTGTTCTTGATAGGGCGCGATCAGTTGCGCGACTTGTCGACCATCTTGCCCTTGGAGATCCAGGGCATCATGGCGCGCAGCTTCTCGCCGACCTGCTCGATCTCGTGCTCGTCATTGATGCGGCGGGTCGCCTTGAAGAAGGGCTGGCCGACCGCGTTTTCCTGCATGAAGTCACGCACGAACTTTCCGGTCTGGATGTCGGTGAGGACGTCCTTCATGCGCTTCTTGGTCTCCTCGTAGGGGAGGATGCGCGGGCCCGAGACATATTCGCCGTATTCGGCGGTGTTCGAGATCGAGTAATTCATGTTCGCGATGCCGCCCTCATAGATCAGGTCGACGATCAGCTTCACTTCGTGGAGGCACTCGAAATAGGCCATTTCCGGCTCGTAACCGGCTTCCACGAGGGTCTCGAAGCCCATGCGGATCAGCTCGACGAGGCCGCCGCAGAGAACCGCTTGCTCGCCGAAGAGGTCGGTTTCGCATTCCTGGCGGAAGTTGGTCTCGATGATTCCCGAGCGGCCGCCGCCGATGGCCGAGCAATAGCTCAGCGCGATGTCCTGGGCCTTGCCGGTCGCGTCATTCTCGACCGCGAAGAGGCAGGGCACGCCGCCGCCCTTGGTGTATTCGCCGCGCACGGTGTGGCCCGGGCCTTTCGGGGCCATCATGATCACGTCGATGCCGGGCTTCGGCTCGATCAGGCCGAAATGCACGTTCAGGCCGTGCGCGAAGGCGATGGCGGAGCCTTCCTTCAGGTTGTCATGGACGTATTTCTTGTAGGTCTCGGCCTGAAGCTCGTCGGGCATGGTGAACATGATCACGTCACACCAGGCAGCCGCTTCGGCGATGCCCATCACCTGAAGGCCTTCGCCTTCGGCTTTCGCTTTCGAGGGCGAGCCGTCGCGCAGCGCAACGACGACGTTCTTCGCACCCGAATCGCGCAGGTTCAGCGCGTGGGCGTGGCCCTGCGAGCCGTAGCCCAGAATGGCGACTTTCTTGTCCTTGATCAGGTTCACATCGCAATCGCGATCGTAATAGACGCGCATGGCGTTCCTCCTTCTTGTCTGGGGTTGAGAATAGCCGTTCTGCCCGAAAGAGCATTTCAGAAGTTGAGGAAAATGCGCGCATGGCGTAAAAATCATTCTTAATACTTTCGTTACTCGAGAAATCCATGCAGATTGACGATACCGACCGCCGGATCCTGCGCCAGATGATGGCCGAACCGGGCCTGCCCACGGCGGAACTGGCAGAGCGCGCGGGCGTGACCACCCCCACCTGCTGGCGGCGGATCGAGCGTCTGCGCGAGGGCGGCGTGATCCGGGGCGAGGAGGCGGTGATCGACTGGCCAGCGCTCGGCTGGGAGGTCGAGGTGAGCTTGCGCTTCACCCTCGACAAGACCAATCCGCGCGCCTTCGACGAGTTCATCGCAGCCGCGCGCGAGGTGCCCGAAGTGCTCGAGATCCAGAGCTTTCTCGGCTCGACCGACATGCGCCTGCAGGTGATCGCCCGCGACATGGCGCATTACCAGGAAATCTATCGCAACCGCATCCTGACCCTGCCGCATATCGCGGAACTCGACGCGCTGATGCTGATCTCGACGATCAAATCCAGCGCGGAGCTGCCGGTATGAGCCTCGATCTCGACGATACCGACCGGGCTATCCTGCGCGCGCTCAGCCGCGATTCGACGCAAAGCGCGGGTGCGCTCGGGCGCAAGCTGGGTCTGTCGCAGCCCGCGACATGGCGCCGAATTCGTCGGCTCGAGGAGGCGGGGGTGATCGCGGGGCGCCGCGTCGTCGTCGATACCGAGGCGCTCGGCTTCGGCGTGACGGTCTTCCTGGGGGTGAAGCTGGCCGCGAAGGGGCGCGTCAGCCTCGAGGATTTCGAGCGCGCCGTGACCGCGATCCCCGAGGTGCAGCTGGTTCAGCACGTCCTTGGCCTCTTCGATTACCGCCTGCGCGTCACCGCGCGCGATCTGGCCGATTTCGAACGCGTGTTGCGGCGTCGGATCATGACGCTGCCCGGGGTGGGGCAGGTCGAGGCGAATGTGCTTCTGAGCGAAGAACGGCGGCCCGGCCCGCTGGGCTGATTCATTTTCAGTTGAAAATTTGGGCGTTCTGCGCGCCAAATGGGCGGGTTGCCCGCTTCGATCTCGCCATGGCGCGTGTTGGGAAGCGGAAGGCATGGACCGTCCCTCCGGTGCGGTCTTGGATCGGGAGGGAGGGACCGATGCTCGACGCCACTATCCAGACCAAGACTGCGCCCAAGATGCAGCGTTCGCGTGGAGCCGCGCGGGCGGGATTCGACGGTGCGCGGCTGGTCGGGCTGCATCAGAGTGGGTCGGCCAAGGCTATCCTGCCCCGCGTCCCGGGCGCGCCCGAAGTGGTTTTTCTCAATACCTCCGGCGGTTTGACCTCGGGCGACCGGCTTTCCTATGAGACGGATCTCACGGGGGGCGCGCGGCTGGTCGCCACGACCCAGGCCGCCGAGCGCGCCTATCGCGCCGATGACGGACGCGCCGAGGTGAGCGTGCATCACAGGGTCGGGGCTGGCTGCCATCTCGACTGGCTGCCGCAGGAGACCATCCTCTTCGATCGCGCCAAGCTTTCGCGCGACACCGTGATCGAGCTTGCCCCCGACGCGTCCTGCCTGATGCTCGAGGCGGTGGTGCTCGGCCGGATCGCGATGGGCGAGCGGGTCCGCGATCTGCAGTTCCTCGACATGCGCCGGATCGAGCGCGTCGGCCGCCCCGTCTTCATCGAACCTTTCGCGCTTGGCTCCGAGCTTCTCGCCAAGGGTGCGCGCGGCGCGATCCTCGGCGAGGCCCGAGCCTTCGCGACGCTGGTGCTCTGCGCACCCGGCGCCGAGGATGCGGTGGACCCGGTGCGCGCGGTGCTCGACGAACCCGGCGTCGAGGGCGCCGCCTCGGGTTTCGACGGGAAATGCGTGATCCGATTGCTGGCGGAGGAGAGCTGGCCGATGCGCCGCCAGATCCTGCGCCTGATGGAAACCTTGCGGCGCGGGCAACAAGCCCCGCGCGTCTGGCAGATCTGAGGAAGAAAGATGAACCTGACACCGAGGGAAAAGGACAAGCTGATGATCAGCCTCGCCGCGATGGTCGCGCGGGGCCGGCTCGAGCGCGGCATGAAGCTCAACCATCCCGAGGCGATCGCGATCATCTCGGATTTCGTGGTCGAGGGCGCGCGCGCGGGCCGTTCGGTCGCCGATCTGATGGAGGCGGGCGCGGGCGTGATCTCGGCCGATCAATGCATGGAGGGGATCCCCGAGATGATCCATTCGATCCAGGTCGAGGCGACCTTCCCCGACGGGACCAAACTCGTCACCGTCCACCATCCGATCCGCTGAGATAAGTTTCGCTAATCCAACCCGCCCTGAAATAAGTTTTGCTTACGTGAGGCCCTCCATGAAGAAACTCGCCGCTCTCGCCACTCTCGCCCCCTCCGCCGCGCTCGCCCATCCCGGCCACGGCGCGGGGACGACGCTGTTCTTCCATGACGGCCCGCTCGTCGCCGTGCTCGTGCTCGCAGCGCTCGCCTATGTCGGGCCCGAGCTGGCCCGCGCCCTGCGCCGCAAAAAGGATTGAACCGATGATCCCCGGAGAGATCCTGCCCGCCGCGGGCGACATCACGCTCAACGAGGGGCTCGAGGCGATCACGCTGATGGTCGCCAATACCGGCGACCGCCCGGTGCAGGTCGGCTCGCATTACCATTTCGCGGAGACGAATTCCGCGCTCGCCTTCGATCGCGCAGCTGCGCGCGGTTACCGGCTCGATATCGCGGCGGGAACGGCGGTGCGCTTCGAGCCGGGCCAGAGCCGTGAAGTGCGCCTCGTGCCCTATCGCGGGGGGGCGTGAAGTCTATGGATTCAATCAGAAAGTGATGGGGGCGCTCTGATGCCGGCTTTGATCCCGCGCAGCACCTATGCCGACATGTTCGGCCCCACGACCGGCGACCGGGTGCGGCTCGCCGATACCGATCTCATCATCGAGGTCGAGCGCGACCTGACCACCTATGGCGAGGAGGTCAAGTTCGGCGGCGGCAAGGTGATCCGCGACGGGATGGGCCAGAGCCAGATCTCGCGCGCGGGCGGGGCGGTCGATACCGTCATCACCAATGCGCTGATCGTGGACCATACGGGCATCTACAAGGCGGATGTCGGGCTGAAGGGCGGGGTGATCGTGGCGATCGGCAAGGCGGGCAATCCCGACACCCAGCCGAATGTCGACATCATCATCGGGCCCGGGACCGAGGCCATTGCGGGGGAAGGGAAAATCCTGACCGCAGGCGGGTTCGACGCGCATATCCATTTCATCTGCCCGCAGCAGATCGAGGATGCGCTGGCCTCGGGGATCACGACGATGCTGGGCGGCGGCACCGGCCCTGCGCATGGCACGCTGGCCACGACCTGCACGCCGGGGCCGTGGCATATCGGTCGGATGCTGCAAAGCTTTGACGCCTTCCCGATGAACCTCGCGCTGGCGGGCAAGGGCAATGCCTCGCGCCCCGAGGCGCTGGTCGAGATGGTCGAAGGGGGCGCCTGCGCGCTGAAGCTGCACGAGGATTGGGGCACCACGCCGGGCGCGATAGATTGCTGCCTGTCGGTGGCCGACGACATGGACGTGCAGGTTATGATCCATACCGACACGCTCAACGAGAGCGGCTTCGTCGAGAATACGCTCGCCGCGATCAAGGGCCGCACGATCCACGCCTTCCATACCGAGGGCGCGGGCGGCGGCCATGCGCCCGATATCCTGAAGGTGGTCAGCGCGCCGAACGTGATCCCGTCCTCGACGAACCCGACGCGGCCCTACACGGCGAACACGGTCGAGGAGCATCTCGACATGCTGATGGTGTGCCACCATCTCGACAACAAGGTGCCCGAGGACGTGGCCTTCGCCGAGAGCCGAATCCGCAAGGAGACGATCGCGGCCGAGGATATCCTGCATGACATGGGCGCGATGTCGATCATCTCCTCGGACAGTCAGGCGATGGGCCGGGTGGGCGAGGTGATCATCCGATGCTGGCAGACCGCCGACAAGATGCGCAAGCAGCGCGGACGCCTGCCCGAGGAAAGCGGCGAGAACGACAATGTCCGGGTGAAACGCTATATCGCGAAATACACGATCAACCCGGCGATCTGTCACGGGATCTCGGGCCATGTCGGTTCGGTCGAGGTGGGCAAGCGCGCCGATCTGGTGCTGTGGAACCCGGCCTTCTTCGGCGCGAAACCCGATATGGTGCTGATCGGCGGCTCGATCGCGGCGGCGCAGATGGGCGATCCGAACGGCTCGATCCCGGCGCAACCCTTCTACATGCGCCCGATGTTCGGCGCCTATGGCGGGGCGCGGCACGCCAGCGCAGTCACCTTCGTCAGCCAGGCGGCGCAGGCGGGCGGGATCGCGGCCAAGCTGGGATTGCAGAAGACCACGCTGGCGGTCGAGAATACCCGCGGCATCGGCAAGGCGCAGATGATCCATAACGCGGCGACGCCGCAGATTGACGTGCATCCCGAGACCTACGAGGTGCGTGCCGATGGCGAATTGCTGACATGCGAGCCGGCCGAGGTCCTGCCGCTCGCGCAGCGCTATTTCCTGTTCTGAGGGGTCAATGCAGCTCGCAGAGGGTCACAGCAAGTCCCGGTGCGGCGGCGAGATGCCCGTCGACCGTTGCCAGCATCGGATGGCGCGGCGCCGGCGCGCTATGGGGAAGGGTGTGCAGTACCCGCGTCACCTTCATCCGGTGGAAGGCGGGATCGCTGCGGATCGCCTCGGGCAGCAGGCGCGGCTCCAGCACCTGCCGGCTCTGGGTGACGATCTCCACCCGGCTCCAGCGCCCGAGCCGCGGCATGTCGGGCTGGGTCAGATAGGCCTCGCGCAACTCCGCCTCGCGGCGGCGCAACCGCGCGATTTCGGAGCGGATATGGGCAAGCTCATCGGCGGGCGCGCGGCGGTGCAGCATGCGGTGTCTCCTTTGATCCGAACACGAGAAGCCTGCCGCCACTCTTTTGAGAAACAGTTAAAGGAGACGCGATCATGAGCGATTACCCCAGAGCCGGTTCGGTCGCGCCCGCGGGCGCCTGGTCGGAAGCGGTCGATCACGTCGCGCTCGATTACGAGGGACGCTTCCTGCGCCGCAAGCGGCTGGTGGCGGCGTCGGGCAAGGGGTTCCTCGTCGATCTGCCCGAGGTGACCAATCTCGTGGGCGGCGAGGCCTTCGTGCTCGGGGACGGGCGCTGCATCGAGGTGCGTCCGGCGCTCGAGCCGGTGCTGGTCGTGACCGGCGATCTGGCGCGGCTCGCCTGGCATATCGGCAACCGCCACACGCCCTGCCAGATCGAGGCGGAGCGGCTGGTGATCCGCGCCGATCACGTGCTCGAGGCGATGCTGAAGCGCCTGGGCGCCGAGGTGTCGCCGGGGGTGGAAACCTTCCAGCCCGAGGGCGGCGCATACGGGACGGGCCGCACGATGGGCCACGATCACGGTCATTCGCATGACCACGGCCACGACGATCATCACGACCATGCCTGATCCCACCGCACCGCTTGCGCTGATGCAATGGCTCTCCCCGGCCTTTCCGACCGGGGCCTTCGCCTATTCGCACGGGCTCGAGCAGGCGGTGGCGGCGGGCGAGGTGCATGATGCGGAGAGCTTCGCGGCCTGGCTGGAGGATGTGATCGAGCTTGGCGCGGGCTGGTGCGATGCGGTCCTTCTGGGCTGCGGGCTGAGGGGCGGCGATCCCGATCAGCTCGATGCGGTGGCGCGCGCGCTCGCGGGCTCGGGCGAACGGCTGCGCGAGACGGTGGAGCAGGGCACGGCCTTCGCGCTGGCGCAGGCGGGCTTGCGGGGCGCCGAGGTTCCCGCGCGCGCCCTGCCGGTCGCGGTGGCCGAGGCGGCGCGGGATCTCGATCTGCCCGCGGCGCAGACGGTTTCGCTCTATCTGCATGCCTTCGCGTCGAACCTCGTCTCGGCGGCGGTGCGGCTCGTTCCGCTGGGGCAGATCGCCGGGCAGCGGGTTCTGGGCGGGCAACATGAACGGATCGCGGCGCTGGCTGTGCGGGCGGAGGCGGCGGAGCTTGCCGATCTGGCCAGTTCGGCCTTTCGCGCCGAGATCTCGGCGATGCAACATGAGACGCTCGACGTGCGTCTGTTCAAGACTTGAGGTGAGATGATGGGCAACGGACCTTTGCGGGTGGGGATCGGCGGACCGGTGGGCGTGGGCAAGACCACGCTGACGGAACAGCTCGCGCGGGCGCTGGCGGCGCGGGTCTCGATGGCGGTGGTCACGAATGACATCTATACCCGCGAGGATGCCGAGGCGCTGATGCGCGCGCAGGTCCTGCCGGGCGAGCGGATCCGGGGCGTGGAAACGGGGGGCTGTCCGCATACCGCGATCCGCGAGGACGCCTCGATCAATCTTGCCGCCATTGCCGATCTGAACGCGCAGATCCCCGATCTGGAGCTGGTGCTGATCGAGAGCGGGGGCGACAACCTCGCCGCGACCTTCAGCCCCGAACTGGCCGATCTGACGATCTATGTGATCGACACGGCGGCCGGACAGGACATCCCGCGCAAACGCGGGCCGGGGGTCGCGAAATCGGATCTGCTGGTGGTGAACAAGACCGATCTCGCGCCGCATGTGGGGGTCGATCTGGAGCTGCTCGAGGCCGATACGCGACAGGCGCGGGGCACGCGGCCCTATGTCATGGCGAAGCTGCGCCGCGGCGAGGGCATCGACGAAATCGTCGATTTCCTGTGCCGCGAGGGCGGGCTGGAGCTGTGCCCGGCCCCCGCTTCCGCCTCCGCCAGCGCCTGATCTTCCGGTTCCGCTCAGTTCGGATCGCGGCGCGCGCCTGCTATCGTAGCCCCTCGCTTCGGGGGGCTTTCGATGATCCGGGCTGCTGCGTCCCTCTGTCTCGCCATCGCGCCGAACCTCGCGCCGGGCTGCCCGGCGCCGCTGCCGCTCGAGGTGGCGCCCGAACAGATCGCGGAGCTCACGCGGTGGATCGAGCGCCATTCCGACTATGCCGCCAGCGCGCTCGGCCCGCCTCCGATCTTCCTGTGCCAGACCGGCGAGGTGATCGCCTATGAGGGGCACGACGTGGTGGTCGATTCCGAGCTGCGCGCCGCCTACGACCTGCGCAACGACCGCATCTTCCTCGTGCTGCCCTGGTCGGCAAGCGATCCCCGGAACCTGTCTTCGCTGCTGCATGAGCTGATCCACCGCGCGCAGTTCGCGGCGCGGGACTGGCCCTGTGCGGCGGCGACCGAGCCCGAAGCCTACCGATTGCAGGAGCAATGGCTGGCCGAGCGGGGGATCGAGGCGGGGTTCAACTGGTTCCGGATCGAGATCGAGGCGCGTTGCCTCTCCGATCATCATCCGTGAGGGGGGGCGGGCGACGCCGTGCGGCGGTCTCAGCCCTCCGCGCTCAGCCGTTCGGCCTTCTTGCGCACCAGAACCGTGCGCAGATCGTGCATCGCCATGAGCAGCGCGTCGGTGATCTCCTCGAGCTGGGCGTCGCTCGCACGTGATTGCGCCCATTGGGCGACGAGGTTGAGCTGATCGACCGTGCGCGCGATGTCGTCAACGTCGCGTTCGGCCAGCACCGCGCGGCGGCGGGCGATCCAGGCCTCGATCTCGGCGCGGTCCTGCGCGCTCAGTTCGCGCTCGCCCTGCGGCTTGATCTCGCCATTGCGGACATTGACATTGGCGAGCGGGTCCATCTCGATCCGACGCTGCCGGTTCTCGGTATCGACGCGAAACACCGTCGCGCCGTTTTCCTTCACCCGGAAATAATACTCCGGCAGATCGCCCATGCGCCGCTCTCCCCGCTGGCCCGTTCCGGGCCTTATCGAAGCCCCTCGCAGAAGGCCTTGATGCGTGCGCAGGCCTCGGTCAGGACATCATCCGACGTAGCGTAGCTGATGCGGAAATTCGGTGAAAGCCCGAAGGCCGCGCCGAAGACGACAGCGACGCCGTTTTCCTCGAGCAGCGCGGTGGCGAAATCCTCGTCCGTCTCGATCTTGCTGCCCCCGGCCGAGGTCTTGCCGATGCAATCCGCGATCGAAGGGTAGACATAGAAGGCGCCCTGCGGGGTGGGGCAGGTGATGCCGGGGCAGGCATTGAGCCCGGCGACCACCAGATCGCGCCGGCGCTTGAAGGCCGCGCGCGAGGTGGCGATGTAGCCCTGCGGGCCGTTGAGCGCCTCGACGGCCGCCCATTGCGAGATCGTGCAGGGGTTCGAGGTGGACTGGCTCTGCACCTTGCGCATCGCGGCGATCAGGGGCTCGGGGCCCGCCGCATAGCCGATCCGCCAGCCGGTCATCGCATAGGCCTTGGAGACGCCATTGACGGTCAGCGTGCGGTCGTAGAGCCCCGGTTCGACCTGCGCGGGCGTGGTGAAGTCGAACCCGTCGAAGGTGAGATGCTCATACATGTCGTCGGTCATCACCCAGACATGCGGGTGACGCATCAGAACATCGGTCAGCGCCTTCAGCTCGTCGCGCGAATAGGCCGCGCCCGAGGGGTTCGAGGGCGAGTTGAACAGGAACCACTTGGTCTTGGGCGTGATCGCGGCCTCGAGCGCCTCGGGGCTGATCTTGTAGCCCTGCGCGGGATCGCCTTGCACGAAGACGGGCGTGCCGCCGCCGATCAGAACCATGTCGGGATAGCTGACCCAGTAGGGCGTGGGGATCACCACCTCGTCGCCCGGGTTCAGCGTCGCCATCAGCGCGTTGAACAGAACCTGCTTGCCGCCCGAGGAGACCGAGACCTGAGACGGCGCATAGGACAAGCCGTTCTCGCGGGCGAACTTGGCGCAGATCGCCTGTTTCAGCTCGGCGATGCCGTCGACGGCGGTGTATTTCGTCTTTCCGGCGACGATCGCGGCGACGGCGGCCTGCTTGATGTTCTCGGGCGTGTCGAAATCGGGTTCGCCCGCCGAGAGGCCGATCACGTCATGGCCCTGCGCGCGCAGCTCGGCGACTTTGCCGGTCATCGCGACGGTCGGCGACGGCTTCACCCGCGCGAGCGTGTCGGAAAGAAAGGCCATCGGGTCGTCTCCGGTTTGTAACTCGTCTCCCGAACTCTTAGGGTTGGCCGGGTAGGCGATCAAGTGCAAGCGGGCAAGTGCGAGCGGGCAGGTGCAAGCGGGCCAGCGACAGCGGGAGAGCGGCGATGAGCGATGACTGGTATGGCGACAGCTCGGCGACCTTCGGGGATCGTCTTGCAGGTGCGCGCGAGGCGGCGGGGCTGAGCCAGGAGGATCTGGCGCGGAAAATCGGCGTGCGGCTCGAGACGCTGCAGGCCTGGGAGGACGACGTGGCCGAGCCGCGCGCGAACCGGCTCCAGATGCTCTCGGGGATGCTCAACGTCACCTTGATGTGGCTCCTGACGGGCGAGGGCGAGGGGCTTGACGGCCCGCCCGAGACGGTGGCAGATGCCGGGGCGGAGCGCGCCCTGGTGCGCGAGATCCGCGAAGTGCGGGCCGGCCTCGAAGAGCTCGATGCGCGGCTCGGACGGCTCGAGAAGAGATTGCTGTCGGGAGAAGAGGCATGACCGAGACCCGTGACGCGCGGCTCAAGCGGATGCGGATGCGCAGCTGGCGCCGCGGCATCAAGGAGATGGACCTGATCCTCGGGCCCTATGCGGATGCGAAACTGGCCGAGCTCGACGAACCCACGCTCGATCTCTATGACCGGCTGCTCGAGGAAAACGACCAGGATCTCTACCCCTGGGTCTCGGGCGCGCAGCCCTGTCCGCCGCAGTATCTCGATCTGCTGACCGAGATCGGGAACTTCGCCCGCGAGCGGCATATCACCCGTGCGTAAGCCCCGCGCCGTCCGGTCTCGGGCGGCTTAACGGTTTTTTTCCCATTTTCCGCAACTCTCGCCCCAAGGAGCGGGAAAACCGGCGGAGAATGAGATGACGGTGCAGAAAACTGCGAGCGAGATGATGCCCGTCCCGGCGGCGCCCGGGCTGATGGCGGGTTACCTGGACAGCCTGGCGCTGCTCGAGCGGCTGCACCGCCTGCTTCTCGACGTGATCAAGGACGAGTTCGAACGGCTCGCCATCCTCGAGATCAACCCGGTACAGGCGCTGCTGCTGTTCAATGTCGGCGAAAACGAGGTGGCCGCGGGCGAGCTGAAGACCCGCGGCTACTATCAGGGCTCCAACGTCTCCTACAATCTCAAGAAACTGGTCGAGGCGGGATACATGCACCACCAGCGCTGCGAGATCGACCGGCGCTCGGTGCGGGTGCGGCTGACCAAGAAGGGGCGGGCTCTGCGCGACACGGTCGCGGCGCTGTTCGAACGCCACGCCTCGGGGATGGAGGCGCGCGGCGTCATCGGCTTCGAGGCGATGGAGGAGATGAACCACACGCTGCGCCGGATCGAACGCTACTGGACCGAGCAGATCCGCTACATCTACTGACATGCGCCGCGGGGTACGCGCGCCACGTTGCGTCTCCCGCCCCTTGCCATGCCCCCGCGCATCGCCCAATCTTGCGCCCGAGGAGGGCGGGCGATGCAGATGTACGAGGCGATCAACGTGCTGGGCGGAGCCCTGCAGCCCTGCTCGTTCCGGCCCCGCACGGGCTTTTTCCGCGATGGCAGCTGCAATACCTGCTGGGAAGATGCGGGCGGCCACACGGTCTGCGCGGTGATGACCGCCGAGTTCCTGGCCTGGTCAGCCTATATCGGAAATGATCTGAGCACGCCGCGCCCCGATGTCGAATTCCCGGGGCTCAAGCCGGGCGACCGCTGGTGCCTGTGCGCCTCGCGTTTCCTCGAAGCGGTGGAGGAAGGCTGCGCGCCCCAGGTGATGCTGGCCTCGACCCATCGCGACGCGCTGCGCGTGGTGCCCTTCAAGGTGCTTGCGGCCCATGCGGCGGAAGGCAAGGCACCGAAGGGCTGACGGGAGGGGCGGCCCCGAGGCGCCGGGGCGTCTCGCGTTCTGGGCGATTTCACCTTTTTCCCCGGCTCGGACGCGCCGGTGGCGCTCCGCCCGACCTTCTCAAGGCAGGAGCGTCGAAGGGGATGGTGTGAGGCGATCGGGCCGGGCACGGGGGCGTTGGCGAACGTTCGGGGACACCCTGGTCCGGGCCCGCCGAGCCCCCTTATCCCACCGGCACCCAGATCACGTCCTCGATCTTCGGCGCGCCGGTCGCGAGCATCGCCAGCCGGTCGAAGCCGAGCGCGATGCCGGAGGCCTCGGGCATGATCTCGAGGGCGGCGAGGAAATCCTCGTCGATCGGGTAGCGCTCGCCATAGAGGCGCTCCTTGAGATCCATGTCCGCCTCGAAGCGTCGGCGTTGCTCGGCCGGGTCGGTCAGCTCGCCGAAGCCGTTGGCAAGTTCGACCCCGCAGGCATAGAGCTCGAAGCGTTCGGCCACGCGCGGATCGTCGGGGGCGGGCCGGGCCAGCGCGGCCTCGGCCAGCGGGTAGCGGTCGAGAATGGTTGCGCGGCCATGGCCCAGATGCGGCTCGACCCGCGCCACGAGGATCTTCGAGACCATGTCCGCCCAGCCGTCATCCGCGGCGACCGGAAAACCGACCGCGTCGCATTGCGCGCGCAGGGCCCCCGCATCGGTCTCGGCGCCCTTGCAGGTCGCGAGCAGGTCGATCCCGGCATGACGCGCGAAGGCCTCGGCGACGCCCAACCGTTCGGGTTCGGCGAAGGGATCGCATTCGGCCGTGCCGTAGCGCAGCACCGACGACCCCGCCGCCTTCGCCGCAAGCCGCAGGATCGCCGCGCAATCGGCCATCAGCGCAGTGTAATCCTCGCCCGCGCGATACCATTCGAGCATGGTGAATTCGGGGCTGTGGCGCGTGCCCGCCTCGCGGTTGCGCCAGACATGGGCGAAGGCGGCGATGCGGGGCTCGCCGGCCGCGAGCAGCTTCTTCATCGCGAATTCGGGCGAGGTATGCAGATACATCCGCCGCGCCTGCCCGTCATTGCCGATCAGATCGGTCGCGAATGCGTGCAGATGCGCCTCGTTACCCGGGCTCACCTGCAGCGCGCAGGGATCCACCTCGACAAAATCCTGTTCGGCCAGCCAGGCGCGGATCGCGGCCTGGATGCGGTTGCGCGCGAGCAGTGCGGGACGGCGGTCGGCATGGCGTTCGGGGCTCCAGAACGGGGGCATGGCAAGCCTTTCAGGCTGGAAATCGGGGCGCAAATGGTTTAGGCGACCTGCAGCCCGGGCGCCAGAGCCCGTTTTCCAATTCCACAAGGGAACGCAATGGTCAAAGTCATCGCCTCTTCGGTCCGCAAGGGCAACGTGCTCGAAATCGACGAGAAGCTCTATGTCGTGCTCTCGGCGCAGAACATCCATCCCGGCAAGGGCACCCCGGTGACCCAGGTGGACATGCGCCGGATCTCGGACGGGACGAAGGTGTCGGAGCGCTGGCGGACGACCGAGCAGGTCGAGCGCGCCCATGTCGAGGAAAAGGAATACGACTTCCTCTACGAGGACGGCGAAGGCTACCACTTCATGGACCCCGAGAGCTACGAGCAGATCGCGGTGCCCGAGGACGTGATCGGCGATGCGAAAGTGTTCCTGCGCGACGGTATCCGCGTCTATCTCAAGACCTTCCAGGAAGCCGCGATCGCGATCGAACTGCCGCAGAAGGTGACCGTCGAGGTCGAGGAGACCGAGCCGGTCGTGAAGGGCCAGACCGCGTCCTCCTCCTACAAGCCGTCGATCTGCACCGGCGGGATCCGCGTAATGGTGCCGCCGCATATCGGCGTGGGCACCCGGATCGTGATCAACACCGAGGACAGCACCTATCAGGAGCGCGCGAAGGACTGATCCTTCGGCTCCATCGGGTTACGGGGAAGGCGTCCTGCGGGGCGCCTTCTCTCATTCGGAAGGCCAGAGGCTGCCCGTCCCGCGCCAAGGAGCGCCACGTCGCCCGCGCGTTAGCCTGTGCCCCTCTCTTCGCGCAGCGGCCAGAGCTCCAGCAGCCCCGCCCCCAGCACCAGCAGCCCGCCCGCGAGTTCCATCGGCGAGAGCGTCTCCCCGGCGAGAAACGCGGCCGATAGAGCGCCGACCAGAACCTCGGTCATCAGCAGGAGCCCCACGCGGGCGGGTTCGAGCCGCACCGTCGCCCACATCAAGGCGGCGAGCGACAGCCCCCACCAGAGGGCCCCGGTGACCAGCGCGAGCGAGACGGTGCGCGCAAGGTCCCGCACCGCGTCAGGGGCCGGGAGCGGTTCGAGAAACGGGGCGAGCAGGAGGGTGACGAGCGTTGCGCCGAGCGCGAAGACGAAGGCGGAGGCGGGCGCCCCGAGATCGGATTTCGCGCGGATGCCGGTGGTGGCGATCGACCAGAGCACGCCGCCTGCGAGCGTCATCCATTCGCCGAGATCGCGCGGCAGGGGCAGACCGTCTCCCGCGCCGAGCATCAGCGCGAGGCCGCCAAGCCCGACCATGATCGCCAGGTAGCGCAGGCGCGGCGTCGGCCAGCCCATCACGAAACGCCCGATCAGCGTGGACCAGACCGGCGTGAGGAACCACATCAGGATCACCAGCGCGACGCGGCCATAGACGAACCCGATCGAATAGAGGGCGAAGGCGGCGCCCCCGAGCGCGATGGAGACGAGCGCGACGGGCGCGCCGCGCCCGATCTCGCGGCGGCGGGCGAGGGCGACGGGGGCGAGGACGCCAAGCGCGCAGAGCGTGATCGCGAGCGTGCCCCAAGCGCCGGGCAGGCCCCGCGCGTCGAGCGCGCGCACCGGCAGCCAGTAGAGCCCCCAGAAGGCGCCCATGGCCAGCGTGATCGCGCTGGCGATGAGGGTGACGCGCGCCTCGGGCATGAGTCTAGCCGAGCTTCGCAATCCATGCCGTCAGCGCCTCGAGCGCCTCGGGCTCGTCGAGGAAGGGAATATGGGCGCGGCCGGGCACCTTGGCATAGATCATGTCGGGACGGCGGCGGCGCATCTCGGCGCAGGTCGCATCGCTCAGCAGGTCGGAATTGGCGCCGTGGATCAGCGCCAGCGGCAGACCGTCGGCGGCGTCGAAAAGCGGCCAGGCTTCGGGGACGCCCTCCTTGAACGCGGCGAGGAAGGCCTCGCGCAATTCCGGGTCGTAATTGATCTTCAGCCCGGTTTCGGTCTCGACGTAATGGTGGCGCACCTCGTCTTGCCAGCGGCGCTCGGGCACGCCCTCGAAGCCCTTCATCGCCTCGGGCAGCTTTGCGGCCATCTCGGCATGGGTCCGGGCCGCGGGGTTGCGCCCGATATAGTCGAAGATCTTGTGGAGCCCGTCCGTCTCGAGCACCGGGCCGACATCGTTCAGGCAGAGCCCCGTCATGCGCTCCTTCGCGGTCGCGGCCATGAACATCCCGATCAGCCCGCCGCGCGAGGTCCCGAGGATCGCGGCCTTCTCCAGCCCCAGATGATCGAGCAGTTGCAACGCGTCCTTCGCCTCGCGCGGGACGGTGTAGGTGGCCTCGCCCGTCCATTGGCTTTGTCCGCGCCCGCGATAGTCCATCCGGATCAGCCGCACATCGTCGAGGAGCGGCACGACATAGTCGAAATCGCGCGTGTTGCGGGTCAGGCCCGACAAGGCGAGGACGGGCACGCCCGTGCCCTCGTCGAGATAGGCCAGTTTCGCCCCGTCATCGGCGGTGAAGAAGTTCATGCGCGTCTCCTCTGGATTGCGGCTCTGCCAGCGATCATAGTGCGTTGAAAGGAGATCGCCATGTCCGAGACGCTCGAGAAACTGCAAGCGCGGCTCAACCAGCTCGAAGAGGAGATCGAGCAGGAATGGGACCGCCGCCGCGAGGCGATGGCCTTTCGGCTCGAGCATAACCGGGTGGTCTTCGAGCGCGAGGTCCGCGAGGCCCATCGCCGGGCGCGGGTCGGTTTCTGGACGTTCATGAGCCGGACCCGGCCGCTCTTCGTTCTCACCACCCCATTCGTCTACGGGCTGCTGGCGCCGTTCGCGCTGCTCGACCTCTGCGTCACGCTCTATCAGGCGGTCTGTTTTCCGGTCTACAAGATCGCCAAGGTGAAGCGGGCGGATCATATTTCGATCGACCGCCAGCATCTGGCCTATCTCAACGGGTTGCAGAAGCTCAATTGCATCTATTGCGGCTACTGCAACGGGCTTCTGAGCTATGTCCGCGAGGTCGCGGGGCGGACCGAGCAATATTGGTGCCCGATCAAGCATTCCCGCCGGTTGAAGGCGCAGCATCGGCATTACCGCGATTTCGTCGACTATGCCGATGCCGAGGGCTTTATCGCGCAGACCGAAAAGCTTCGGGATGCGCTGCGCCAGATGAAGGACTGATCAGATCCAGTCGGGGACGCCGCGCAGATCGCGCAGGGTGGCCGCGGGCTTGTAGGGCAGGCGTTCGAGCGGAGCGCCGCCGCGATTGACCCAGAGCACCCGGAAGCCCGCCTTCGACGCGCCGGCGGCATCCCATCCGTTCGAGGAGATGAAGGCGGTTTCCTCGGGAGAGACGCCCATCTTCCGGGCGATCATCGAGTAGACCTCGGCGGCGGGCTTGTAGCGGCGCAGCTCGTGGATCGAGATCACGTCATCGAGCAGATGGCCGATCTTGGCGGCATGAACCGCGGCGTCGAGCATCTCGGGCGCGCCGTTCGACAGGATCGCGCGCCCGATGCCGCGATGCTGCAAGGCTTCGAGCATCGCGGGGACCTCGGGGAAGGCGGAGAGCTCGCGATAGAGCGCCATCAGCCGATCGGCGAGGTTCGGATCGTCGAGCCCCTGCGCCTCCATCGCCCAGTCGAGACCGTCGCGGGTGAGCTGCCAGAAATCGACGTAATCGCCCATGATCTCGCGCAGCCAGGAATATTCAAGCTGCTTGCGCCGCCAATCGGCCGCCAGGCGCGGCCAGATCTCGGTCAGGCGCGGCTCCTCATGCGCGAGTTCGCGCGCGGCGGCATCCACGTCGAAAAGCGTACCGTAGGCGTCGAAGACGCAAAGCTGTATGGACATTGGCAATTCCTCCCCTGCGTCAATCTACCCGCTATGCGAACGGGTGCAATGCGATGTGGCGCAAAAGGAGGAAAGCCTGCCCCGCAAACCCGTGCAGGGCAGGGGCAGGATCAGAGGTTTTCGGCCGCGGGCATGCCCATGACGTGATAGCCGCTATCGACCGAGATGATCTCTCCGCTCGTGCAGGCGCCGTAATCCGAGCACAGATAGACGGCGGTGCCGCCGATCGTCTCGAGCGTCGCGTTGTGGCGCAGCGGTGCATTCGCCTCGGTATGGCGGAAGGTCTTGCGTGCGCCGCCGATCGCCGCGCCCGCGAGGGTCTTCATCGGGCCGGGCGAGATCGCGTTCACGCGGATGCCCTCGGGGCCCAGATCGGCCGCGAGGTAACGCACCGCCGATTCCAGCGCGGCCTTGGCGACGCCCATCACGTTGTAGAACGGCGTCACCCGCTGCGAGCCCATATAGGTCAGCGTGATCATCGAGCCGCCCTCGCTCATCAGCTCCGAGGCGCGCTTGGCCACGTCGATGAAGCTGTAGCAGGAGATCGTGAGCGAGTTCTTGAAATTGTCGCGGGTGGTATTGATGAACCGGCCCGCGAGCTCGGTCTTGTCGGAATAGGCGATCGCGTGGATGACGAAATCGAGCGAACCCCATTCGTCCTTCAGCCTGGCGAAGGCGGCATCCATCGAGGCGTCGTCATTGACGTCGACATCGAGCAGGAGGGACGAGCCCACGGAGGCCGCGAGCGGCTCCACGCGCTTGCCGAACGCTTCGCCCTGATAGGAGAAGGCGAGCTCTGCGCCTTCGTCCGCCAGTGCCTTCGCGATGCCCCAGGCGATCGAGCGCTCGTTGGCGACCCCCATCACGAGGCCGCGCTTGCCCTTCATTAGTTCCGCCATTCCCGTCCCTGCCGCCGTTTGTGGTCGTTAGTCGCGATACTTGCTCATCACGAGCGAGGCATTGGTGCCGCCGAAGCCGAAGCTGTTCGACAGGACCGAGTCGAGCTCGATATCGTCGATGCGCTGCGTCGCGATCTCTTCCGGTTTGATGGCCGGGTCGAGTTCGGTGACATTGGCCGAGGCCGCGATGAAGTTGTTCTTCATCATCAGGATCGAATAGATCGCCTCATGCACGCCGGTCGCGCCGAGCGAATGGCCGGTGAGCGACTTGGTCGAGGAGATCTTCGGCACATTGCCTTCGCCGAAGACGCGGCGCACGGCCTCCACCTCGGTCACGTCGCCCGCGGGCGTCGAGGTGCCGTGGGCGTTGATGTAGGAGATCTTGCGGCCTTCGGGCAGCGTCGAGGTCGCGAGGCGCATCGAGCGCTCTCCGCCCTCGCCCGAGGGCGCCACCATGTCGTAGCCGTCCGAGGTCGCGCCGTAGCCGGTCAGCTCGGCATAGATCTTCGCGCCGCGCGCCTTGGCATGCTCGAGCTCCTCGAGCACCACCACGCCGCCGCCGCCCGCGATCACGAACCCGTCGCGCTTGGCGTCGAAGGCGCGCGAGGCGAGTTCGGGGGTGTCGTTGTATTTCGAGGACATCGCGCCCATCGCGTCGAACAGGCACGACAGGGTCCAGTCGAGTTCCTCGCCGCCGCCGGCGAAGATCACGTCCTGCTTGCCCATCTGGATCAGTTCGGCAGCGTTGCCGATGCAATGCGCAGAGGTCGAGCAGGCCGAGGTGATCGAGTAGTTCACGCCCTTGATCTTGAACGGCGTGGCGAGGCAGGCGGAGTTGGTCGAGCTCATGCAGCGGGTGACCATGAACGGACCCATCCGCTTGGGCGAACCCTTCTCCATCACGATGCGGTGCGCCTCGAAGAAGTTCGAGGTCGAGGGGCCGCCCGAACCCATGATCAGGCCGGTGCGCGGGTTCGAGATGTCGCTATCCTCGAGACCGCTATCGGCCAGCGCCTGCTCCATCGCGATGAAGTTGTAGGCGGCGCCCGCACCCATGAAGCGCAGGTTGCGCTTGTCGATATGGTCCTCGAGCACGATCTGCGGCTGGCCCTTGACCTGGCTGCGGAATCCGCGTTCGGCATAGTCCTCGGCGAAGACGATGCCGGACTTGCCCGCCTTGAGGCTGGCGGTGACTTCTTCGGCATTATTGCCGATGGGCGAGACGATGCCCAACCCGGTGATGACAACGCGGCGCATATGGGCCTCCTGTCCTTGTCTCGTGGGGGTCAGCTCTCGGAGAGCGCGACCTTCATGTCCTTGACCTGGTAGATCACTTCGCCATCGGCCTCGACGATCCCGTCGGCGACGCCCATGGTCAGCCGGCGGGTCTGCACGGCCTTGGTGAAATCGACCTTGTAGGTCAGCATCTTGCGATCGGGGCGCACCATGCCGGTGAGCTTCACCTCGCCGACGCCGAGCGCGTAGCCGCGCCCCTGCCAGCCGCGCCAGCCGAGGTTGAACCCGGTGAGCTGCCACAGCCCGTCCAGCCCGAGGCAGCCCGGCATGATCGGGTTGCCGGGGAAATGGCATTCGAAGAACCACAGATCGGGGGTGATGTCGAACTCGGCGACCACATGCCCCTTGCCGTGCAGACCGCCATCACCCGAGATATCGGTGATGCGATCCATCATCAGCATCGGCGGGGCCGGAAGCTGTGCATTGCCGGGGCCGAACAGCTCTCCGCGTGCACATTTCAGAAGATCTTCTTTCCCGAAGCTCGTCGGAAACCCTGCCATCGGCGCTCCTTCCCGGTTTTGGCGTCCTTTTGCATCCCTCTATCACCGCGCGACGGAGCGGCGCAAGGGTAACGGCGCGGCGCGGGGTGTGCAGTTCCATTGAAACCTGAGTCGAAAAGTCGCATATAGAGAGCGAGGAGTAATGCCATGGCAATGACGAATCCGACCGAACACCGCCGCGGCCATGACTGGCTGGCGACCGCCGGGCTGCGCCCGACGCGGCAGCGGCTCGCGCTTGCGACGCTTCTGGTGGGCGACGGGAAGGATCGACACGTGACGGCGGAAAGCCTCTATGCCGCGGCGCTCGACGCGGGCGAAAAGGTCTCGCTCGCGACGGTGTACAACACGCTCAAGGCCTTTTGCGATGCCGGGCTGATGCACGAGATCACGGTCGATGGCTCGCGCAGCTATTTCGACACCCGGATGGACGATCACCCGCATTTCTTCTGGGAAGACGAGAATTACCTCACCGATGCGCCCGCCGAGGAGCTCAAGCTCGCCTCGGTGCCCGCGGCCCCCGAGGGGACCGAGATCACCCGCGTGGATGTGGTGATCCGGGTGCGCAGAGCGTAATCCGGCAGGACCGGACATGAACGGCCCGCCACGAGGCGGGCTTTTTGCTGTCATGTGAACGGGCCGGGTGACGAAGCGACCCGGTGTCAGGGCAGGATCGCCAGCCAGGCCCAGATCGTCAGGATCGACAGCGCCGTCGCGATCAGCACCGAGGAGGCCGCGACCCGGCGCGCAACACCGTAGATATTGGCGAAGAGATAGGCGTTCACGCCCGGCGCCATCGAGGCGGTCAGTGTCGCCGAACGCAGTGCCGCGGTGTCCACCTTGAAGGCGAAATGCGCGAGGCCATAGGCGATCGCGGGGTGCAGGATCAGCGACAGCCCGGTGACCATCGCGATCGCCTTCGCATCGCCCTCGGGACGGTAGCGGTAGAGCACGCCGCCAAGGCCGAACAGCGCCGCGGGAAGCGCCGCGCGCGCCATCATGTCCATCGAGACCTGGATCGGGTGGGGCAGGGGCATGCCGGTCAGCGTGGTCACGATCTTGATCGCGAACCCCGCGAGGATGCCGATCACCAGAGGGGTCCGCAGCACGCCCACCAGCGCGTTGAGCCCGACCCGGCCGAGGCTCGCCCCCGAGCCCGAGGAGCGCACCATCTCCATCGCGAGGATGCCCACGGTGTAGAGGAAGGGCGAATGGACCGAGATGATCGCGAAGTTGTTCGACAGCGCGTCCGCCCCGTAGGCGCGCTCGGTGATCGGGACGCCCAGCAGGAGCGAGTTCGAGAACAGGCAGGCGAAGCCGATCGCGACGCTTTCCGGCCCGGTGCGCCCCATCATCCGTGCGCCGGTGATGCCGATCGCGAAGGAGACCAGCGCGCCGGCATAGAAAGCCGTCATCATCGGCCAGTTGTAGCTCTGCCCCAGATCGAGCCCCGCGATCGAGCGCGCGAGCAGCACCGGCACCGCGAAATTCTGGGCAAAGCGCATCAGCCCGTCGACCGCGGCCTCGGAGAACATCTTCCGCCAGGCCACGACATAGCCGAAGCCGAGCACGAGAAAGACCGGAAGGATGACGTCGATCAGGGTGCTCATGGGGCGGGGAATTCCAGCACCATGCCGTCATGGGCCGGGCGCACATGCTCGGGCGTTTCCGCCGCGACCGCGTCGTGATCGAGATCGATATGCATATTGGTCAGCACCGCGCTGGCAGGCCGGGCGCGCGCGATCCATTCGAGCGCGCGCGACAGATGCGCATGGGTCGGGTGCGGCGTGCGGCGCAGCGCGTCGAGCACCCAGCAATCGAGATCGTCGAGATGCGCCCAGGCGGGCTCGGGGATCTCGGAGACATCGGGCAGGTAGGCGAGCCCGCCGATCCGGAAGCCGAGCGCGTCGATATTGCCATGCTCGACCCGGAACGGCTGGAACGGGATCGCCCCGCCCGCGCCGCTCACCTCGAAGGCATGTTCGTGGCGGATCGCGTTGAGATCGCAGATCGGTTTGTAATTGCTGTCCGGCGGCTGGACGAACGCATAGGCGAAGCGGCCCAGCAACGCGGATTCGGTGTCGTTATCGGCCCAGACCGGCAGGCGGCGGCGCATGTTGAACACGACCTGGCGCAGGTCGTCGATCCCGTGGACGTGATCGGCATGGCTGTGGGTGTAGACCACGCCGTCAAGCTCGCCCACGCCCGCATCCAGCAATTGCTGGCGCATGTCGGGCGTGGTGTCGATCAGCACCCGGGTGGTGCCCGCGGGGCTCACCCGTTCGACCAGCATCGAGCAGCGGCGCCGGCGGTTCTTCGGGTTGGCGGGGTCGCATTCGCCCCAGAGATTGCCGATGCGCGGCACGCCCCCGGAGGAGCCGCAGCCGAGGATCGTGAAGCGCAGGCGGCTCATGCGGCGAGGCTCCCGCGCTCGCCATGCTCGGCGGCCTTCCAGAACAACCGGTCGAAATTGGCCTGTGTCGCCGCGGCGAATTCCTCGAGCGGCAGGCCGAACACCTCCGCGCCGACCTTCGCGGTGAGCGCCGTGTAGGCGGGCTCGTTGCGCCGGCCGCGATGGGGCGGGGGCGCGAGATAGGGGCTGTCGGTTTCCACCAGGATCCGGTCGAGCGGGGCGGCGGCGAAGATGTCGCGCACCTCCTGGCTGCGGGGGAAGGTCGCGATGCCCGACATCGACAGGTAGAAACCCATCTCCACCGCGGCCTGCGCCAGACGCGGCCCCGAGGAATAGCAATGCATCACGCAGCTATAGGGTTTGGCCTTCATGCCCTCGCTCAGGATCGCCTCCATGTCGGCATCGGCGTCGCGCGAATGGATGATGAGCGGCAGGCCGGTTTCCTGCGCGGCCTCGATATGCAGGCGCAGCGAGGTCTTCTGAACCTCGGCGCTCTCGGCGGTGTAATGATAGTCGAGCCCGGTCTCGCCGATGCCGACGAATTTCGGGTGCTTGGCGAGGGCGACCAGCTCCTCGACCGACGCCATCGGCTCTTCGGCGACGCTCATCGGATGGGTGCCCGCGGCGTAGAAGACCCCCTTGTGGGTTTCGGCGATCGCGCGCACCGAGGGCTCGTTCTTCAGCTTGGTGCAGATCGTGACCATGCGCGTGACGCCGGCAGCGTTGGCGCGCGCCACGACCTGATCGAGCTCGCCCGCGAAATCGGCGAAATCGAGGTGGCAATGGCTGTCGGTGATCTCGGGCGGAAGGGGCAAAACGGTCTCCTTTCGCGCCGCTCACGAGGCGGCGGCTGTGATCTCCAAGACGATATCCATCACGAGCGCGGCAGGGTCAAGGTTGACCGCCCGGCCGTGGCGCGCCCGCGCGCCCAGGGTCTGGTGCAGGCTGGCCCATTTCATCGCCGCCTGTTCGTCCGGCGAGATCCGCGCGAGAAGCTCGGCCTCGCCCGGAGCGGCCTCGGGGCTGGGCGGGCCCGCGACGCCCGCGCGCGCGGCGCGCGACAGAAAGAGGTCGATCAGGTTCAGCACGAGCTGGTAGCGGTCCTCGTTGCCCTTGCCCACGCAGCTTTCGGCCAGCGCCAGCGCGCCGAGCCGGTCGAGCCGGGGCAGGGTGGCCATGAGGCCCACGAGCTTGGCATAGGTCGTCATCCCGTCGAGATTGACGAGCCGGATCGCCGCGCCCACCGATCCGCCCGAAAGCGCGGCGAGCGCGTGATGGTCCAGTTCGGGCGGCTCGCCCGCCTCCTCGGCGGCGGCAAGCGCGGCCTCCATCTCTTCGGGCGCGAGCGTGCCCAGCCGCAATTCGCGGCAGCGCGAACGGATCGTCGGCAGAAGCCGCGCCGGCTGATGCGCGATCAGCAGGAAGGTCACCCGGGCGGGCGGCTCCTCGAGCAGTTTCAGGAGCGCGTTGGCGGCCTGCGTGTTCATCTCGTCCGCGGCATCGACGATCACCACCCGGCGGCCCCCTTCGGCGGCGGAGAGATGCAGGAAGGAGCGCAGCTTGCGCACCTCGTCGACGCGGATGTCCTGACTGAGCGCCGACTCGGTCGCGTTCGCGCCGCGCTTCAAGACGAAGATCCCCGGCTCGGATCCGGCATGGATGCGCGAAAGGGCGGGGTGGTTCGGATCGGGCTCGAGGCTGGTTGGCGGTTGCACGTCGCCGAAGAGGCCGGGGCCCTCCTCTTCCGGCCGGGTCAACAGGAAGCGGGTGATCCGCCAGGCCAGCGTCGCCTTGCCCACGCCGCGCGGGCCGGTCAGCAGCCAGCCGTGATGCAGCCGCGACATGTTGAAGGCGTCGAGGAAATCCTGCTCGGCCCGGCTCTGACCGACCAGCCGCACGGTGTCGCGCGGGTGGCGCGCGCCGGGGGCGAGGGTCGGATCGGGAAGGTCGGCTAGGCTCATGGCGGGCACTCTAGTAGCGCGCGCGGGCGGTTTCCAGCGGGGTTTTGCGTGGGATGGGCCAGGTTCCCGAGGTTGGCGCGGGCGGCCACCTCCGGGCCGGAGCTCAGCCGGGCAATTCCGCCTGAACGGTTTCCAGCACGTCTTGCGCCACCCGCTGCGGATCGCGCGCGCCGTCGATCACGCGGAAGCGGGGCGCGAATTCCTTCGAAAGCGCAAGAAAGCCCGCGCGCATCTTCTCCTGCAGGCCGAGGCCGAAATCCTCGAAACGCTCCTCGGTGCCCTGCCGGCCCTTGGCGCGGGAGAGCCCGGTGGCCGGGTCGATGTCGATCAGGATCGTCAGGTCGGGTTCGCGCTTGATCATCAGGCTGTGGAGCTGATCGACCACCGCGCGCAGATCCCCGCGCGAGAGCCCCTGATACATCCGGGTGCTGTCGGCGAAGCGGTCGCAGATCACGACCTTGCCGGAGGCGAGCGCGGGTTCGATCACGCGTTCCAGATGGTCGCGGCGGGCGGCGGTGAAGAGCAGGATCTCGGTCTCCGCCGACCAGCGGTCGGGATCGCCCTCGAGGACGAGACGGCGGATCTCCTCGGCACCGGGCGAGCCGCCCGGTTCGCGCGTCAGAACGACGTCATGCCCCGCCTCGCGCAGGGCATCGGCCAGCATCCGCGCCTGGGTGGATTTGCCCGATCCGTCAATACCCTCGAAACTGATGAACATCCGGGCTCAGCTGCTCGCCTGTTTCTTGGCCGCGTCGATCGCCATGCCGGTGAGCCGGGCGAGCGCCGCCTTGACGCGGACCGCGAAACCGCCGCGCTTGACGTCATCGGTGGCGACCAGGGCGACCTCGCGCGGATCGTCGAGGCCGGGAACGGTGATCACCAGCTTGCCGATCTTCTGACCCTTCGCGATCGGGGCGGCGACCGGGCCGTCGAAGACGGCCTCGGCGGTGACCTTGTCCTTCGAACCGGCCGGCAGAAGCAGCGACAGATCCTTCTCGGGGGCGAGGCCCACGGTGGATGTCCCGCCAAGCCAGACGGGGGCCTCCGCAAGCCGGGTGCCCGCCCTGGCCACGTCCTTCATGACGAATTGCCGGAAGGCCCAGTTCGCCACCGCTTCGCCTTCCTGCGCACGGGATTGTTCGGAGGGAAGGCCCGCGAGGACGAAGACGATCCGGCGTTCGCCCATCAGCGCCGAGCCCACCAGCCCGTAGCCCGCTTCCTGGGTGTGACCGGTCTTCATGCCGTCGGCCTTCCAGTCGGCGGCCTTGATGTCGAGCAGGGGGTTGCGGTTCTCGGCATTCGCCGGAGCGCGGTCCTTGTAGTTGAAATGGGTCTCGGAGAAGAAGTGATAATATTGCGGGAAATGGGAGATGATGCGGCTCGCGACGAGCCCGAGATCATGCACCGACATCCGCTGGCCGGGATCGGGCCAGCCGCTCGCATTGGCGAACATCGAGTTCTTCATCCCCAGTTCCTGGGCGCGCTCGGTCATCAGCTTGGCGAAGGCGGGTTCGGAGCCCGCGAGGCCCTCGGCGACCACCACGCAGGCATCGTTGCCCGAATTGATGATGATGCCCTGCACGAGATCGCGCACGCTCGGCCGGTCGGTCGTGTTGAGAAACATCGTCGAGCCGCCCATCGACTGCGCATGGGGCGAGACGGGGAAGGTGGTGTCCATCGTCACGCGTCCGTCCTCGAGCGCCTCGAAGAGCAGATCGAGGGTCATCAGCTTCGACATCGAGGCCGGCGGGATCGGAATATCGGCATTCTTCGACAGCAGCACCGTCTTGGTGGTCAGGTCATAGACCCAGGCGGCGCGGGCCTTGGTGTCGAACGCCCAGGCGGGAAGCGCGATGAGCGAGGCGAGCAGGGCGGCGGTAATCAGTCGCAGGAAGGTCATGTCGTTGCGTCGTTCCTAGTTCGAGACGGGGAAGGCATCCGGATAGCCCAGCCCGTGAATGGTCGTCTCCAGCGCCTTGAGGTCGGTCTTGCTCGGGGCAGGGCCCGCGACGACGCGCCAGAAGGTCTTGCTGTGGCTCGTTTCCTTTCGGATCGAGGCGATGATGCCCGCCTTCGCCATCTGGCTCTGGGCGCGTTTGGCATTGGCCTCGCTCGAGAAGATCCCGATCTGGACATACATCCTGCCCGCGGGCGCTTTCGGCGCGGCGGCGGTCTGGGTCGTCGCGGCGACCGGCGGTGCGGGGGCGGGGCCCGGCGCGGGCGGAGCGCCGATCGCCGGTTTCGCCGGCTTGGGTTGCGGCTTGGTCGGCATGCCGGACATGTCACCCGCCGCGGAGGCCGGTTTCGCCGCGCCGCCGCCCGTATCGCCGGGCGCGTCGAGCGAGCTCTGCTCGACCGTCTCGGGCTGCGCGATCACCGGCTTGCTCACCAGCGGTTCGGCCTGCGCCGTCTCGGCGGGCGCGGTCTCGCGGCGAAGCGCGATGACCGAAAGCTCCGTCGGTGCCCCCGCGAGCATGCCGAGCGCGTCGGCCGCATCGGAGCTCACCTGCAATTTCGGTCCGGGCGCGTCCAGCTCGCGCTTGAACAGCGCGCCGATCACGAATTTCCCGTTCGACTTGTTGCGCACGATCACCCGCTCGGGATCCTTCACGCCGGGATAGGCGACCCAGACGCCCCCGAGCGAGGGCCGTCCGTCCCAGAGCCCCTTCTCGTCGACCGAGAAGACCTGCGGCGCCTCGACATCGCGTTCGACCAGCTTGGTGCCGCTCTCGGAACGTGCCGCCGCCGTATCGCCCGTTTCGGTCTTCGGTTTGAGAAAGCCGAAGGGATTGCCGGTGGTCTCCTGGCAGCCCGCCAGCGCGAGGCCGGTTCCCAAGACGAGGGCGATCTTCATCGCCCGGTTGCGCGTGGTCCTGTCCTGCCGTGTCATCTCTTGCCCCTCTCGCGCGGTTTTCCCGCCTCTTGGTTGCCTCGCCATGGCGGCGCGCCGTTTCCCTGTCCGTTCGACGGCCCGCGCAGGCGCGATCCTAGCGATTTGCCCCCGCCGTGAAAAGCAGCCCCTTGAGGCGCGGGCGGAAATCGGCGCGAAAGGCTTTCAGAATCGCGTGAAGCGGTCTAGTTCCGTGCCGGTCGGAGGAGTGGCAGAGTGGTTTAATGCACCGGTCTTGAAAACCGACGTAGGTGAAAGCCTACCGTGGGTTCGAATCCCACCTCCTCCGCCAATATATACCGTTAACTACTTGTTTTTACTTGATAAAATACTAAGATTATTAATCTTGACCCCTCTTCTGTTCCCTCTGTGGGGCCGGAAGGTTTCGGCCTTTATTCGCCTGTTTTGGCGCGCTCTTAGGGTTCCCGCAGTTTCCAAGACGAAGGCCGCCTCCTTTCGGAAGGCGGCCTACGACGCGAGATTCGCGGGGGTGGCGGGGCGGCTAGTCGGGTCTGGTGGCGGAGCGTAAAGCGTAAATTTCCTCGAGCGTCAGTCCCATTGCGCGCGCGGCATTGTGTTCGGCTTGCACTCGTGGCTCCTCGCCCTCGTATTCGCGGACCGCCGCGCGTTCTTCCCAAAGGTCCAGCATGACTTCCGGGTGTCCCGACAAAACCGACAAAACCGACAGAACCTCGCTCGACTGGGGATTTGTCAGTTCTGTCGGTTTTGTCAGGCGGGTTTGGGGCGCTCGTGCGGCGGCCAGCCAACGGGTCACGGCTGGGCCTCATGGATTGCCGGGTTCACCGCAAAGGCTCGGCTGGGGCGGCCGCCTTGCGGGCCGGGTGTGGCGTCCAGAGGCCGCAGGATTTCACCGTCTTCCAGCAATGCAAGTGCCGGATTGAGTTTGCCGATCGTGCTAAGCCCTGTCAGGTCGAGGCGTAGCGCCTCGCGACTGGTGAAGCGTGACCAGCCTTGCGCGCGGATTGCTGCCAGCAATCGCCGCGCCCCACGCTCGGCCGGGCTGAGGGCCGCATCAGCATAGGCGCGCCGGGCCATTGGTAGCAGATAGGATTCGACCAGATGGGCGGCGCGTCCGAACGCGTTCGCGCTCACCTCGCTTGGGGCTTCGCCCGGTGCCGCCGTCCAGTCGAGATAGGTCAGCACCAGCGACAGCCGCACCGCGAAGCCCGGCGCTTTCCCGATGAAGGACAGGAGTAAACCTTCCGCGCCTGTCTCCCACTCGCGGGTGGCTAGGCGGAAGCTGTCGAGAAGGTCGCGTGCCGAATCTGAGAAAGGGATGATCCAAGGTCGTGCAATATCGCGATCATCCACGGTCAGGTTCAGACCATGCAGCCGGGCCAGCGCCTCGGGCAACAGGGCTTGCCCCGGAAAGCCGCGCGGACGGCGCAGCGCCACGGGCTCGGGCCAGAACGGCAGGAAGCGCGCGAGCAACCCGTCATCGTCACTGCGCAGCAGTAACGATTTGAGCCGATCGGGTTGGATGCCGCCTGTGACCCCGATCGAGAGCCGGTCGATATGGACCGGGGCGCGGCCCATCCGCTCGACGGTATAGGCGCGCCCGCCATAGGCTTCGAGCCAGAACGGCCGGTCCGAACCGCCGCCCGCGTAGCGTGTCATGCCTTGCAGCCAGCCCGCCAATTCATCGCGCGCCATCAGTGTTCCGCGCGGTTGACGTTCCAGGATCACCGCGAGGCGTTCGACCGTGCTGTCCGCGATGGCAAGGCGCGGCGCAAATGGCTCCGGGCCGGGATCGGCGCTTTCCGGGCGCGGGGGCGGTTCGGAGCCTTCTTTCAGCGCTGCCTTGGCCTGTTCTTTCCACCCGCTCTCGGCCAGCCGTGCCAGCTCGGACGCTTCGCGCCAGGCGGTAATGTCGCCTTCGATCGCGCGCCAGCTTTCGCGCTCGACCGTCTTGAGCGGGCCAAGCACGGCGTCGAGGCCGGGCGATTTGTTTGAAGACGGCGCACCAATCGCCATTGTCCAGAGGATCGGCGGTTCGGCCCAGCCCTCCCAGGGCGCAACCCAGCGCGTATTGCCAAGCGCGGACCCGATCACGGCCAGCAATCCGGCTAGGACGTAATCGGGTGGCGCTGATTTGGCCTCGGCGGCGCATGCGATCCAATCCGCCCAGGCGGGGGCAAAGACCTCGCCTAGCGGTAACCTGGGTGCAGACGGGGTTTCGACGCGTAGGAAGCGTGGTGCGGGGGCGGGCCAATCGGGATGATAGGGGATTTCCCGGCTAGTGATATTGCTAGGCATAGCATAGGCAGTCATGCGCGTGCCTCCTTCCCGCAGAGCACATCATTCCAATCGTTTCCTTCGGAGGCGGGCAAGAGGGAGACGCGCCAGCCGAGCCCGTATGCCCGTGCGGCCAGTTGCTCGGCAGCCGCGTGCCCGGCCGGATCGCCATCGCTCGCGATCGTCAGTTGCCCAGGTCGGGACGGAAGATTCAGTGCTGCCATGCCGCCTGCGCTCAGCGCAGCCCAGACGCTCGGGGCGCCCGGCAAAAGGCCCGAGAGCAGTGATAGACCGGTTTCGATCCCTTCCGTTACCACAAGCCTGTCCCGGCCGTGGGAAAGCCGAACGGCGCCGCCCTTGGTTGGACCAAGCATTGCCTTGGCCGGGGTGATTGGCGCTTTGCCGGAACCGTCATGCGCAAGGTAGGTGCGATGGATCGCAGGCCCCGGTCCGCCGGCGACCCTAGCCAGAAGCGCGGGCCAGCGCGTGGCACTCGCGTGCCAACAGTTTTCCGCATAGGCTAGGCTAGGCGGTAGCTCACAAGTGATCCCGCGCCGCCTAAAATAGGCTTCCGCTAGGCTTCCCCTGAGCGGCTGTGCCTCAGACCAAGCGCGTTCGGCCTGGCGGGCACGGCGCATTGCATTCTCTCTGTCCGCTACGCGCAACTCTCGATCGGAAATGTTGCTCGGCTGGCTGTTCACCTGCGCGCCCAGGCTGCGCAGGGCGGAGCGGATCTCGGCATAAGAACAGCCGCGATGACATTTGAGCAGCACGCGACCTGCCGAGCCGTCGGCAAGGCTCAGGCTTGGGCTGCGATCTTCATGCGCGGGGCAACGGGCCGTGCCATAGCCGCCATGCCAGGCACCGCCCAGGCGACGGGTCAAATCAGCGGCCGGGCTCATCGCGTCACCTCACACGGGAAGTTCGCGGGGAGGGCGTGGAGTTTCGGCCAGGAGAGGCCGGTTTCCCGCTGGGAGGCGCGGACGAGCGCGTCTCGGGTCACAAAGTAGCCTAGCGTGTCCCAAGCGGTGCCCCCGGCCTTAAAGTCGGCCCGACGCCTCTGGAAGAGCCACTGAATTCCGTCGCGGCATATTGCGGCGCGGTAACGGCCGTGTCGGACGATAACCTTTGTATAGGCGTCATCAGTTTCGCGGTTCGCGGCACCGGCACGTGCTTGGCGGGAGGCTCTTGCTGCGATCAATCCAGCATTCATTGCATCACCTCCTCGTCACAGCTCTCCAGCCAGTCGCGCAGATCCGCCTCGCGCCAGCCCACCGCGCGCTTGCCGATCCGCACCGGCTTGGGAAAGCGCCCCTCGGCGATCATCGCGTAGAGCGTCGAGCGCGATAGCCCGACCAGTCGTTCCACATCAGGGCGTCGAAAAATCCGTCCGTTCATTAGACATATCTCTCCTAGTCCCGCGCCAATGCGTTTGCGCGCGGGGTGTTTCTGGCAGTAATGCGAGTGGGTTGGGTCATCCCCGAAGATCCCGTCGGGCAACCCCGAAAGGCTTGTCCGACGCGAGCCACCTGCCGCCGATAAGCGCCTCGCAAGGCCTGTAAATCACAGGTGATTCCGTCTTGTCTTGCTGGGTTCGATGGAGCTTTTATCTATTTTATTTCAATGCATTAGATTTGAAATAGTGGGGCTTACGCTATAGGGTAAGCGATTTGAAAAAAGTTTTGCAGAAATACGAGGAGGCGCGCGGATTGGGCGGCCGCATTAACGTGGACACTCGCCCTTGCAGGAGCGTATCACTTCGCGCGGCAAACAGCCCGTGACGGTCCTGATCGACCGATCAAGCCCATGCGGAGCGCGGTTTGGGGTCGGTGCTGAGGGCGAAAAGCGGGCTTTCGCTGCGCGATGCAGCAGCGACCGCAACCAGCACTGACAACCCAGACCGCGCGCGAACCAATACAGTCCTAAGAGACAAGCACAGAAGCTACTCCATCAAGGATTTTTCGGTGGGAGGGAATATAGTTGGGGGCCAAAGCGATAAAGGCCCAAGCCCAAGGTTTGTAATTGTGGCCGTCGGGATTAAAGTATCGATCTTTGGGTAAGCCTAATAGCTCAGGAGCCTTGTCTTTGATCAACTTATCTTTTTCGTAGTCTCGTTTCGCCTCATCTTGAAAGCGAGCAATATCATTCTCTCTTCGCTCCGAATGCCTTCTACCTTCTTCGGGTGTCAGAAAACTACGCGGCAGGAAGCTATCTTTGACGATTTCGGGGCACTCATCTTTGAACGCCATGAACACGAGTAAAGGCGCATCTAAGGGGCGATCCGCATAGCAGCGCAAAGCAACTTCGACCTTCAGGAGTATTCTCTTGGTTTTGCGCATCGAAAGCTGACACTCGACCGCGAGTATACTTGCCATTTCAGCTGCGCGTTCCACTGAAAACGCTTCATTCTCGCCGAACGGAATCTTCAATGGCAAATCGCATGCCAATTCGTAAACGGCCGTCTTGAACGCTTCGGGCTGTGGATCAAGTTTCAGTCGAATATCGACGAACTTGTCGAGATATTTTTCGTCTCCCTTTGCAACCCCGAACCGGTGCCTCGCAAGGCTCTCTAAGTAGTCTGCATTCACCATTAAGCAGAAGACGAAGCCGGACTGGCCGAAGATGAGTTTTGTCGCTTCCAAGAACGAAATCGCATATTCAGGGTGGCAGCGATCAAGCTCATCGATGATCACCACAACGCGTTCGTTCTCAGCGCCTTCGACGAGCGCTGCCCGTAGAGCTTCAAGCTGTTCGGGAAGTTCAGTTTTTCGAACTCTTTCAGCTGCCATCTGCGAAGCGATGAGCTGCCCCGCTACTTTCGACATCTCGCTACCAACATCCTTGATTACACCATCAAGCGCGTCGAAATCTTCTAGCTGGTCGATGGCGCTGTCGGTTATCGCTTCAAGGATTTCGTCTGCGCCAGACTTAAGCATGACGCGGGTGAGGGCCCTAGCGCCGACAGCTCCAACTTTCTTGGCGGATTCAAGCGCTTTCCTGCCCTTGCTTTTCTCGTCTTTCGGCAGCGCGTCCACGAGCGCGCCAAGCAGCGTAATGACAGGGTCGCCGGAGTGATCAGACTGCTGCACGTCGACTTCAACGACAACTTCGCCCGCTGTCTTGAGTTGCTTTGCCCAACCTTTGCGGAAGAAGGTCTTGCCACGACCGAACCCGGCTTCGATGGAAATGACCTTTTCCGTTTCAATTGACTGAACGAGGTTTGTGAAGGCATTGCCAATCTCTTCGTAACCCAGTCGGTCGTTTTCCCAAGCGCCTTCCGCAGATGCTGCATCCTTCAAAGCAAATACCCTCAACAATCGGTCAAATATGAAAGCAACCATTAGAAAATCATGAACTGCTGATTAGTGAAAGAGAAGAAAGCGCCCAGTTGGCTTAAGGCCCACTGGTCCTTCAATGAAAGTCGACATTGAAAGGCAATTTGGGGTTGGGAGCGGCCATGCGTTCCACCAGTTTTGAAGTTCCGCTCTGGGCCGAGCGCGTCGACACGGCCGGGCTAGTCGCAAGAAAGGCTTGCCGCGACGCCGCCGACGCGTTCTGATAAATGGGACATGAAAACTGAGGCGCAGCGGGGAAAACCTGGCAGCGCTTTGTTTTTCTGAGTTTTCCTCGAATGCACCCGACTTGCGCATCGGTTCGACAAGTCGCACGAAGCGCTAGGGTACAGAATCCCAACAAATGTGGGCTGATATTTCCGTTTTTTCTGGTTCCTCGGCAAAAGATCGCGCAACCATGCTCACGTCTATTGTTGTCCCTCAACACCCAATTCTGGAGGCTATTATGCGCTGGCTATTCTCGGTCTTTCTCGTTGCTCTTACCGCCGGGAGCGCCCTTGCAGGCGTGCATATCTCAGACCGTTATGAATATACGGTCATTTCGAGCCCGGACATCGAAGTGCCAGCCCGACAGTTCGTCTCCTACAAAGCTCACATCCCGACCTCAGGAACGCTTTCCGTCTCAGTTGCTGTCCTGAACAAGACCTTCAATGACGGGTCATTCTGGGTGTGCGACGCAAGCGGCTATCAGGCCCTCTATGCAGGTCGCGCAGCCCCGAGTTGCCGCGGCATGGAGCGCACGAGAGGGCATTTCTACTTCACCTATAACGTGGACCGTCCCGGTGACTATTACCTAGTCGCCGATAACCGCTTCAGCATGCTCGATGCGAAGCACTACGCCTTCGAGGTGCGTGCAGACATTCGCACGCCAGACCGCATTCGCCAAGGCTACACCGGTCTACTGACCCTCATCTCGCGCGCCGAGCAAGAAGTTTTCAGCGCGCCCCAGATCAACTTCTCCATGAAACCCTGCGGGACAGCGAATGCTTATTCGAAAACGGTCGATGGCAGTATCGTCGTCTGCTCTGAGCTTGCACAGATGCTCGAAGATCAAGGCAACACCAAGGCGATCGTTGGGATCATGTTCCATGAGATGGGCCACAGCCTTCTAAATCTTTGGGGGCTTCCCAACTGGGGAAATGAGCAAACCGTGGACGAATTCTCCGCCTACATGATGATGCGCTATCTCGACGATAGCTACATTAAGGCCGATATCGACTTCTTCTCAAACGGTAACACACAGCAAGAAGTTGCGAACATGGTGAAAAACGGAGATCCTCATCCGCTCTCCATCCAGCGCGTGCGAAATCTTCAGGCTATCTTGAAAAATCGAACCGGCTTCATGCAGCGCTGGAACCGAGCCCTCTACCCTCACATGAAAACCTCGGTTCTTCAGGGCATCGCACAATGGCCAACCACCTCAGATGACCCTCTCCTGGCGCGAGAGATTCTGGCGCAGCGCTGAAGAACGCGCCGAACCCACGGTTCTCGACTTCGCCTGACATACAGGTAGAGCTGCAGTTGTTCTGGAAAGCAGAATGGCCGCCGCAAGGTCGAGGCGGCCATTGGCGCAACCCTTATTGGATTGGCTCCAGATCCAAGGTTTCGGTTGTTGAAACTCACTGTTCCTGCGCTGGTGTCCCAAATACCAGAATGTGTCGCAACGCTGCATGGCCTCGTCGAGCCCCTTTTGACCGTCGACATACGACCCAACGCGCATATCTGCTTTTCAAGTCGCGCGACCTGGGACAACGACCTGGCCGCCATCGAAAGGATCGACGGGCTTCCCGGCTGAACGGTCGCGCCGATAATGCACCTCGAACAACAACCAGACGGCGAGGGAGCGACCGTCGGCTTCGTCCGCAGAGCTGACATCGGAGCCAGAAGGATGCTGCGCCGGGTTCCGAACGACCGCTTCGGCGAAGCAGCGCTGCGCCGCCAACGAGGACCGCGAATGTCCGTTCAGGGCCGAATGGCGCACTCGCGCATGCGCCAATGTAGCGAAGGCAGATTGCATTTCTAGGTGCCGCCAAGCGGGCAGCGCCTATCTACGCCCCCAAAAACTCCGCCCACTGTGCCATCAGCTCACGCCGCCGCTCCACCATGTCCGACCGGCGATAGGCGCGCTCAACGGTGCTGCCCACATGATGCGCGAGTGCCAGTTCGGCCAAAACGTGATCATGCCCATTCTCAGCCGCCCAATCGCGGAAGGTAGAGCGTAGCCCATGTGGGACCGCTGTATCGCCCGATTGGGGGTCGAGAAAGCGTTTCGCATTGGATTTCTGCGCGGACTCATCCATCCGGCGCATGACGGCCGAGATCGACATGTCTGACAGAGCTCCGCCTCGCGGCGCGAAGAAGGCAACATCGCTGCCTTCCAGACGTGGCAGCGCCCGCAGTACGTCGATGGCCGCATCGCTCAGCGTCACGCGATGCTCGCGCGCCGCCTTCATTCGCTCCGCCGGGATGATCCAAAGCCGTTTGTCGAGGTCCAGTTCCGCCCAGGTCATCCCACGCACCTCGCCGGAACGTGCCGCCGTCAGGCAAAGGAATTCTAACGCGCGGGCGCTCATCCCATCCATCTTGCGCAGTCGCGCCCAAAAGGCGGGGGCATCGGCCAGAGCGACGGCCGGATGGTGCTTTTTCTTCGCAACCTTGCTGGGTTTCGGCAACACTTCCGAAAGGTTGCCTTTCCAGCGCGCCGGGTTTGCCTCGATCCGATAGCCCGAAACGGCTGCCCAGGATAACACCGCCTCCATCCGCTGGCGCAAGCGGCTGGCCGTTTCTGTCTTCGTGGACCAGATCGGAGTCAGCACATCAAGCATATCTTGCAAGCCAAGATCCTCGACCGACTTCTCTCCGATCACTGGCACCGCGTATCGGTCGAGCGTCGAGCGCCATTGCTTGCGGTGCTTCTCGCTGCGGAACTCGGCCAGCTTGTGCGCGATGTAGCGCTCCACCGCCTGGCCGAAGGTCAGAGCCTCGATGCGCTGCCGCCGTTCCTCGATCGGGTCTTTGCCCACATAGGCCATGCGCTTGTTCGCGATCGCCTGTTCGCGGGCCATCGCAAGCGTCACGACCGGGGGCGATCCGAGTCCCGCTTCGCGTAGCTTTCCGTTGATCGTGATCCGTTGAATCCAGTTCTTCCGCCCGTCGGGCTTGACCCGCAGTCGCAAGCCGTGGCCTAGCTTGTCGGAATAGCTGCCAGGCTGTTTGATGTTCTTCACGAATGTCGCTGTCAATTTTCCGTTCAAAAAACTCTCCGTCGAACTCTGGCGTTCCCCCAATTGATCCCTTTTTGGGTGCCGGATAGGGCGGGTTTTTGCAAGAGGTCTTCGGAACAAGATTTTCAGAAATCCTCTTATTTACAAAGGTAATGTGGATGTATTCGGATTTACCGGGAAGCCATTATGGGTGTCACCTCCTCCGCCAGTTTCCCAACATGCTGAAGGCAGACAAGGAACGGCCGCCGGGGCGAGGCAGGAATTGCCCCGTTGGAGTCCCCTGTCCACGTCCCCGCACGGTTCCGGCGCGCAAGCTTATTGGCGGCGCACGGCGCGGCGCCTTCCGGGCCGGATTGGTGCCGCATCGGTGGGGGGCGGCCTCCACCCGGTCGCGGTGGAGACCAATCTCGTACGAACGAATGTTACGTCAGGTCGGCAGCGCTCGGTTCGCGCCGATCCCTGAGAAGCCCGTTCAACCCGCGGTCGCCAAGCGGCAATTCGACGGCGTAATTCACGCCGCGCCCTTGCGTGGGTTCCAAGTGCATCGCGCCGTCATGCAGGGCGACCAGTTCGCGCGCGACGATCAGGCCCAGCTCGGACCCTTCGGCCTGTTCCGTGGCGGAGGGGGGCGTCTCGGAAGTCTCGTCGATCGCGACTTCGCGCGGATAGGGTTGCCCCTGCGCGACGATGCTCAGGCGCGCGATCCGGTTCTGCGTGTCCCTGAGAACGGTCACGTCGACGGTTCCGCCCGTCTCGGAGAGCCGCTCCGCATTGGCGAGAAGGTTGATCAGGACCCGTCTCACCTGCTTGCGGTCGGCGTTGACGATCGCCGGCGTGCTGTCCGGTGCGGTGACGAAGGCCAGCCCGGGTTTCTCCGGGTCGCCGCGCCAGTCCGCCACGACCTCCTTGACGAGATCGAGCAGATCGAAACGCTCCTTGTTCAGCTTCAGGCTCTTGGCCTTGATCCTTTCGAGATCGAGAAGGGTGTCGATCAGCTCCTGCAGGCTTTCGCCCGTGTCGACGGTGAGCCGCGAGATCTTCGTGTCAGTCTCCGGGGCGGAGGCCTGCGCGCCGCTGCGCTGCTGGGCGAGAGAATCGCGGATCGCGGTCAGCGGCATGCGAAGCGCGTGGCTGACGGTGGCGAGGAAATCCGCATTCGCCTTCTCCGCCAGCTGGCGCTCGGAAATGTCGCGCAGGATGCCGACGAAGAGCCGGCGCTTCCCGAGCATCGTCTCCGTCACCGTCAACTCGAGCGGGAAGGTCGTGCCGTCCGACCGCTTCCCGGTTTCGGTGCGCCCCGACCAGTCGATCCGCCGCGTCCCTTCCTTCTGGTAGCGGGTCAGGTAGTTGTCGTGATGGCGCGCGTGGCGGAGCGGCATCAGCATGCTCACATTCTGCCCGATCACCTCTTCCGCCTCATATCCGAAGATCTCCTCGCATGCGGGATTGAAGGTGACGATCTTGCCGCTGGTGTCGATCGACAGGATGCCCTCGCCGACATTGTCGAGGATCAGGCGGAGCCGGGATTCGGCCTGGACATGCTTGTCGACGAGGAGCTGGAAGGCCTTGGCGAGCTGGCCCAACTCGTTCTTCCACTGGACGGGGAGGTTGAGGGCGGTCTCGCCCTTCGTGGCCCGCTTGACCTCGGCCCTGAGGATGTTGAGCGGGCGCATGATGATGGTGATGAGAATGAAGGCTGCCACCACTGCGAGCGCCACCACCAGGGCGGCGGCCAGCGCGCTCTCCATCCCGATCCCGCCGATCTTGGCGACGGTTGTCGCGACAGGTTGAACGAAGGCGATTTTGATCTTCCGAGCGGGCTGCTCGGGGTTGATCGGCATGGTCGTGAAATAGGAGATGTTGCCGTCGGCCTCCAGAACTCCGCTTTCCTGATCTGCGGTCAGCAGCTTCTCCGCGATCCCGGTGGGCGGGCGCGTGTATTGACCGGCCACCTCGAGACGCGCGATTTCCCCGCCGGTGAAATAGGTCATGTAATCGCCCTGGTCATTCATGACGATCACGTTGGAATCCTTGTCGATCCCCCCGAAGGAACTGCTCAGGAGCGTGCCATAGTCGATATTGACGATGATGAAGCCTTCGAGCCCATTCGTGGCCGACAGCACCGGATGCATCACCCTCAGCGTGTAGGTCAGGGGATAGGAAATCCGGCCCTCTTCGCGGTTGAAGGTGACGGGCGAAAACAGAACATGCCGCTCGCCCCCCGAAGGTCCGTGCGCGTGCGTCTCGTGCCAGTCGTGATTGACGATCTGCTTGTAATAGGACTCGTTCGACTTGTTCTGCAATGCGACGTCGGGCGTTGCGGTCACGCCGTTGGCGTCCCTGTCGACCCGGACGATTTCCTTGCCGCCGTTGCGCACGCCGATCAGTCGAGCCTGCTTGTATTCGGGGCGGCTTTCGAGCAGCGCCTTGAACAGCGTGGTCACGCGCTGCTTCGAGTCGCGCGCGGCGGCCAGGGCAGCGGCCGGGCTGGCCGGATCGTTGTTCTCCGAGAGCAGCGAACGCACCTCGCCCGCCTTCGACACCAATTCCGCATCCGCGGCGAACTGTCGGTACTGCTCGCCGTAGTAGAGCGACAAAAGCTGCGTCTCGCTCTGCATGCCCTTCAAGAAGGCCCGGCGCGAGATTTCCTTCGCGTTCTCGTTGAAGAAGTAGGTGACACCGGCCGAGGCGGCCAGGGCCAGGGAACAGGTAACCAGAGTGATCGTTCTGCGCAGGGGTATCAAGTCTTTCCCTTTGTTCTAAGCACTATCCATGAGTTGCGTCGGCCCGGTTCAAACCCGGTTCTGGCGGTCGTCACACCCGACCATATCCAATCATGACGCCCGATACATCGAAAATACTACATGCCGATGGGCGCGAGGGGATGAGGTGCGGGGGGGTGCATCGACATTCGGTCGCCAGAGTTCCGTGCCCCGTCGAGGGGCGTTTCCCACTGATTCCTTTGCGGAATTTTGCGAAAGTCAGGGTCAGGGACGGTCGCGATTTCCTCCGTTTTCATCGTGGTGGTCGGTCTGATTTATCATGAATCTTTCTTGCATCTTTGGTTTTTTATGTCAGAAAACATATCCGATACGCAATAAAGATGCGCGAGCCCTGAAAGGGGCAATTATTAGCCGCAAAAATGACAGAATGTTTTCGCGAGATTTTTAAATCCCGAGGTATTTTAATGGGAGAAATGAAATGATTTCTAGCAGACGACTGATCGCGTATGGCGCGGCACTGACCCTCTCGATCTCTTCCGCACCACTCGCAACTGCCCTGACCGTCGGGGCCAGCATCGGCGGTGTAGACGCGAACGCGAGCCTTGGCGGAAGCGGGGTAAGCGCGAGTGTCGGCGTGGGCGGCTCGAACACTGGTGGTTCGGGCGGTTCGACCGGTGGCACGGGCGGAGGCGCCTCTGGTGGCGGATCCGGCGGCTATGCCGGCGGTTCGACCGGCGGAACCGGCGCCGGATCCGGCGGTGGCTCCCCGCAGGGCGGCGGCGGATACATGTACGGCTCCGCCGCGCAATCCGGCGCCAACGCAAAGGCAATGGGCTACCCGTCGGGATATGCCGGTGCCTCGGCGGCGCAATACCAGCGGCTGATCGGAACGACGGTCCTTTCGGCAGAATCCCTGCCGCTGGGAACGATCGTTGGCATCCGGCCCCAGAAGAACGGACCGCCTCTGGTCATCTTGTCGGTGAATCCCGCGCTCGGGATGAAGCAGGACAATGTGACCATGCGCATGCGTCTCGGCGAGGAGCATGCCGGAAGCGCGATCAAGCTCACGATCCCGGTGGGTGCTTTCGCGCAGCTCTTCCCGGCGTCGTAAGGCTGCGGAGGTCGGCGCAAACCGGCCTTCCCCATGAAAAGCGCAAAGGGCCACCCTCGGCCCTTTGTGCATGAGGCGGCTCCCCAGTTCCTCTCATTGCGCGTTCTCGGCGCTCGGACACCGTCGGTGCGAAGGTCACCCCATCCGGGTGTGAAGGTTCCACAGCAGCCAGATCGTGCCGCCCCCCATCAGGAGCAGGATCAGCGTCGTGAAGAGGATCAGGTGAAGATCCTCGCGCGTCTGACCCTTGAGACGGATATGCAGGAAGAAGCGCAGATGCGCCGCGATCTGCAACACCGCCGCGATCGCGGTGACCCAGAGGATCGTCATGCGCGGCGCAAGATCCCAGGCCACGAGCGCGAAGACCGGAAGGGTGAGAGCGAGAGCCAGCCCCAGCCCGATTAGATAACTGCGCGCCTCGCGGCGCTTGTCCGTCTCGTCGCTCATGCCAGCCCCCCGATATAGACGAGTGAGAAGATCCCGATCCAGACGAGGTCGAGGAAGTGCCACAGCACCGCAAGGCGCACCATCGACACCTTCACCCCGTCATCGAGGCCGTATCGCGCGAGTTGCCCGAGGATCGCGAGCCCCCAGAGACAGGCGGCGCTCACATGCAGACCGTGGAGCGGCACCAGCGCGAAGAAGGCCGAGAGGAAGCCGCTCGCCTGCGGGACCCCGCCCTTGCCGGCCATCTTGAGAAAATCGTGGATCTCGAAGCCGACGAACGCGAGGGCAAGGGCCATCGCCACGACGAGCCAGATCACCATCTTCGTCGGCCGATCCTCGTGTTTGAGCGCGAGATGCGAGAAGCCGATCGCGACCGATGAGGCGAGCAGCAGCATCGTCTCGATGAAGATCGACTTCAGCTCGAACAGATCATGCGGGCCGGGGCCGCCATTGGTATTCGGGCGCATCACCACGTAGGTCGCCATCAGCAGGCCGAACAGGATCGCGTCCGACATCATGAAGACCCAGAAGCCGAAGACCTCGGTCTCGGCGCGGTCATCGGCGCTCTGGTGGTTCGAGCCCAGATTGAGGCCCGGGTGGCGGGTTTGGGTAGCGCTCATTCGGCAGCCTCCTGCGGCATCGGGATCGCGTGCCCGCGGTTGTCGCGGGTATATTCGGCGCGGCGCGAGACGCGCGGGGTGCGGGCGGCGAGGGCACGGAACGCGCGCCAGGTCTCGCGCACCTCATGGGCCGGGATCACCTTCTCGGTGTCGCGCCGGAAGCCCTGCGCGATGAGGACAACCGGGACCAGAGCGGCCAGCGGGAGGGCCAGCCACCACAAGTACCAGGTGAGCGCGAAGGCGAGGCCGGTTCCCAGGGCCCCGATCACCGGGCCCAGCACCGCGTTCTTCGGCATGCGGATATCCTCGTAGCCGTCATCGGGCGGTCCGAGGTCTTCCCCGGTCATTTTCAGCGTCGCGAAGGCGTCGCGCCCCTCGACCCGGGGCAGGGCGGGGAAGTTCCATTCGGGCGGCGGAGCCGGGAGGCCCCATTCCAGCGAGCGCCCGTCCCAGGGATCGCCCACCGGCACCGCGAGCCGCGCCCGGTCGCGCACCGAGACCCGGAGCTGCACGAGCAGGAAGGTGAAGGCGAGCACGATCAGCCCCGCCCCCGCGAGCGCCACGACGGTCCAGGGCAGCCAGGCGCCGGTGAAATAATCCGCCATCCGCCGGGGCATCCCCATCAGCCCGAGCGCATAGAGGGGAAAGAAGGCCCCCATGAAGCCGAAGATCCAGCACCAGGCCGCGCGATAGCCCCATTTCTCGTCCAGCCGGAAACCGAAGGCCTTGGGAAACCACATCGTGTAGCCGGCGATCATCCCGAACAGGAGGCCCGGGATCAGCATGTTGTGGAAATGCGCGACGAGAAAGAGCGTGTTGTGGGTCTGGTAGTCGATCGTCGGATTGGCCAGCAGGATCCCCGAGAGCCCGCCGATGGTGAACAGGAACAGGAAGGCCAGAGCGTAGAGCATCGGGACCGAGATCCGCACCCGGCCGCGATACATGGTCAGCATCCAGTCATAGATCTTCACCCCCGTCGGCACCCCGATCAGCATCGTCGCGATCCCGAAGGCGGCATTGAGATTGGCGCTCTGGCCCATGGTGAAGAAGTGGTGGACCCAGACCGTGAAGCTGAGAACCGCGATCGCCATGGTCGCGATCACCAGCGCGGTGTAGCCGTAGAGGGTCTTGCCCGAGAAGGTCGAGAAGACCTCCGACCAGACGCCGAAGGCGGGCAGGATCAGGATATAGACCTCGGGATGGCCGAACAGCCAGAACAGGTTGGCGTAGTTCATCATGTTGCCGCCGCCGCCATTGGTGAACAAATGGAAGTCCAGATAGCGGTCGAGGGCGAGCAGCGCGGTCGCGATGGTGAGGGGCGGCATCGCGAAGATCATCAGGATCGAGGTGCACAGCGCCGTCCAGGTGAAGAGCGGCATCCGCATCAGCGTCATGCCCGGGCAACGCTTCTTGTAGATCGTGACCGCGAAATTGATGCCGGTGAAGGTCGTCCCGAGCGAGCTGAGCGTGACCGCCCAGATCCAGTAATCGGGTCCGGCTCCGGGATTGAAGGCGGCCTCGGTATAGGGCGGATATCCCGACCAGCCCCCGGTCGAGAACGGCTCGAGCACGAGGCTCACCATCAGGATGATCCCGCCCGCCACCGTCAGCATCAGCGAGACCGAGTTGAGCACCGGGAAGGCCACGTCGCGCGCCCCGATCTGCAGCGGCATCACGTAATTGATCATCCCGGTCAGGAAGGGCATCGCCATGAAGAAGATCATGATCGTCCCATGGGTCGAGAAGAGTTGCGCGAAATGCTCGGGCATCACAATCCCGCCGCCGTCATGGCCCACCACCTGCTGCATCCGCATCACGAAGGCCTCCGCGAGAGCGCGGGCGAGCATGACGAAGGAGAACACGATATACATGATCCCGATCTTCTTGTGATCGACCGAGGTCAGCCAGTCCGACCAGAGCGGTTTCCACCAGCCCTTCCATGTCACGATGACCAGCGCGACGAGCGCGCCGAGAACCGCCGCCCCCGCCGCCGCCGAGCCGGTGATCCCCGACAGCAATTCGGTGCGACCATGCGCGGTGACGATATCGCTCAGCGGGATCGCGTCGAGTGTCAGCCGTCCGAAGGGAAATCCCCAATCCGTCATTCTCCCGTCTCCTTCATCCCGGCGATCTTGTCGAACAGCGCCGTCGGCGCGGCCGCGAAATGCACCACGGTCCCGTCGGGCATCCCCAATGCGTGGCGCAGGTCGAGCTTCGTGCCCTTGTGCTCCAGCGCCGCGCGGGCTTTCTCGTCGAAGGGCAGCCCCTGCGCCCTGGCCTGCGCGACCCAGCTCTCGAAATCGCCGGGGCGCATCGCCACCGCGGTGAAGCTCTGGGCCGAGAACCCTTTGCCGTTATACTGGGTGTTGCGCCCCTCGAAGCGCCCGGGGCCGTCGGCGGCGAGATTGAGCTGCGTGCGCATCCCCTTCATCGCGTAGATCTGGCTGCCCAGCCGCGGGATCAGCAGGCTCTGCATCACCGTGTCCGAGGTCAGGTTCAGCTTCACAGGCCGGTCTGCGGGAAAGGCCATCTCGCCCACGCTCGCGACGCCCTGTTCGGGATAGATGAACAGCCATTTCCAGTCGTATCCGATCACGTCGATCACGACGGGCGGGGCCTTGGCTTCGGCCACGGGAAGGTAGGGATCGAGCTGGTGGGTCCGTTCCCACAAGATGGTTCCGAGAACGATCACGACGAGGAACGGGACGCCCCAGGCCAGCACCTCGAAGAGAAGGGAGAATTTCCATTCCGGGCGGTAGTCGCCACGCGCGCGCCCGTAGCGATAGCGCCGTACCAGCCAGGGCGTCGCCGCGAAGACCGGCACGACCACGATTGCCATGAGGATCAGGATGAGACGTAGATGTGAGACCTGCGCCGCCGCAACCGGACCCGCGGCATCGAGGAAACTGTCGGCCTGCGCCGCTTGGGCGGAGGCCAGGCATGCCGCACATGCCATGCTCGTCTCGAAGGGCAGGGGCCAGCGCAGAGCGGCAGCTCTCATGGCGGAAACTCGCTTGTTTTGGCGGGCTTGCTTGAGGTCACGCGCGCCGCGCAGCCGGCCGGCAAGCCGCTAAGGAACTGGGTGATTATGCAGGCCAACCGATCGGCGCGGCTCTGGTTCCTTCACACCGCCGTAAGGAAGCGAGGGGGACGCAATCGCGAAGAGGCATGAGGGGCCCGGCCCTCGGTTCCGCGTCTTCGGCGGCGGGGTCACTCCTGGCCGTCCTCGTAGAGATCGAGCACGTCGTCCTCCATCACGCCGCCGATGATCGCGAAGGCGGGCGGCGCGCCCTGGAAATCGCCGAGCGTGAGATGGGGGAAGACGAAATATTTCGCGGCGACGTTTTCCTTGCGCGCGGCAAAGATGATGCGACGGATCCCGGCGAAACGCGCAGCCGCGAGGCACATCTCGCAGGGCTGAAGGGTGCTGATCAGGACGCAATCGCCGAGATCGGCGCGACCGAGCGCGGCAGTCGCGCGGCCGAGGGCGACGATCTCCGCATGTTGCGTCGGATCGGTGTCGCGCTCGACATGGTTGGTGCCGGTGGCGACGATCTTCCCGTCACGCAGCACGGCGGCGGCGATCCCCGCCTTGCCGGGCTCGCAGACTGCCGCACGCGCCTGTGCGACGGCTTCGCGCATCGCGTCGCGTTCGAAATCACTGGGCGTGTCCATCGTGCCTCCGGGGTGCGGGCTTCTCTTGCGCAACCGCCGGTGGGCCAACATGTTCCCTTGAGGTCTGCCCCGGGTCGTCCTAACCTTCGCGCAGGGCCCCCTGCGCGGAGAGCCATTCCTTCACCTGCGTCGCGTGGGCCCCGGATATTCTCACCGTATCGACGAGAGCGAGAGCTTCCTCGGGGTCGCGGATGAGGCGGGGGGATTTCAGATCGCCCCCTGCGCGCCAGAGCGCCACGATCTCGCCGCTCTCGCCAGTTTCGGCGATCAGGAGATTGTCTTTCATATTTCCCTCGCAGACGTCGCAAGACTGTCGCGCCACATGCGCGCGGCAGCCTGCTTTTAGCGAGATATCCCTCCCGGTCAACGCTCGCCTGAGGGCGCGATTTTCTTCGCGCGTCATCAAGGTTTCACATGAACGCAACGGGACTTTCATTTGAATGGCTAGGGTGCGGACCGAACGAAATCGGCCGGGCTGTGACGCATGACATTCACCTTTTCCGATCGCCAGCGGCAGATCCTCGACGAGGTCCGGCGTGCGGGTCAGGTCTCGATCGAGAGTTTCGCGCAGATCTTCGGCGTGTCGCCGCAAACCATCCGCAGGGATGTGAATGAGCTCTGCGCGGCGGGTGCGCTGCGCCGGGTTCATGGCGGCGTGGAGATGCCGCAGAGCGAAAACCTGCTCTACAGCTCGCGCCGGACCCTGAACGGGGTGGCCAAGCGCAAGATCGGAGCGGCCTTCGCGGCGCGGATCCCTTCGGGCGCCTCGCTCTCGGTTTCGATCGGGACGAGCCCGGAATATGCGATCGGAGCGCTCGAGGCGCAGAGCGATCTGATGGTGCTGACCAACAACCTCAACATCGCCCTGTCGGCCTGCGAACGCGAGGGCTGGACGGTGCGGGTTCCCGAAGGGGCCGTGCGCGCCGGAGACCGGGACATTCTCGGGCCGCAGGTCGAGGAATTCTTCGCCCGCTACCAGGTCGATTTCGGTGTCTTCGGGGTCGGCGGGGTCGCTGAGGACGGCACGCTTCTCGATTTCACCGAGGCCGAGGTGGCCGCGCGCATGGCGATCTTGCGCAATTGCCGCCGCTCCGTGCTGCTGCTCGACCGCACCAAATTCGGCCGGCCGGCGCATGTGCGCGGCGGTCACATGCGCGAGGTCGACGAGGTGATCTGCGACGGGCCGCTGCCTGCGCCGATCGCCGCGGATCTCGCGGCGGCGGGCGTCACCGTCTCCATTACCGAGGATATGCAATGACCGCGATCGAAACGCAGCAGGGCCGGGCGATCCGTCTCGCCGGGATCTCGAAGCACTGGGGCGAGACGACGGCCCTGTCGGAAATCTCGGTCGAGGCGCCGGCAGGAAGTTTCACCGCGCTGCTCGGCCCCTCGGGCTGCGGCAAGTCCACCCTTCTGCGGATCGTGGCCGGGCTCGAGGAAGCCAGCGGCGGGCAGGTCCTCATCGGCGAGGAGGAGGTGACCGGCCGCCCCGCCGACAAGCGCGACCTGTCGATGGTGTTCCAGTCCTACGCGCTCTTTCCGCATCTCAGCGTGGCCGAGAACATCATCTTCGGCCTGCGCACGCGGCGCGTGGCCCGCGCCGAGCGGATGGCGCGGCTCGCGCAGGTCGCCGAGCTTCTGGGTCTTGCGCCCTATCTCGACCGCAAGCCGGGGCAGCTCTCGGGCGGGCAGCAGCAGCGCGTGGCGCTGGGGCGCGCGGTGATCTCGCAGCGCCCGGTCTGCCTGATGGACGAACCGCTCTCCAATCTCGATGCGAAGCTGCGCCAGACCATGCGCACCGAGCTGCGCGCGCTGCAGCGCGAGTTGGGCTTCACCATGCTCTACGTCACCCATGACCAGGTCGAGGCGATCACCATGGCCGATCAGGTCGTGCTGATGAATGCCGGCCGGATCGAGCAGGTGGCGAGCCCTCACGACCTGTACGAACGGCCCGCGACGATCTTCGCCGCGCGCTTCATCGGCACCCCGCCGATGAATATCCTGCCGCAGTCGGCACTGGGCGAGACCGGCGCGCGACTGGCGGCGGAGCTCGGCGGCGACCTGGCCTTCGGGATGCGTCCCGAGGCGCTGCGGCCCGATCCGCAGGGCCTGCTCGAGATGCAGGTCACGGGCGGCGAGTATCTGGGCGCGGATGCCCTCGTCCAAGGCCGCATCGGGGGCGCCGAAGCCCTGATGCGCGTTCCGGGCCAGGCGCTGCCCGAGCAGGGCACCGCGCTGCGCGTCGCGCTCGCGCCCCAGGATCTTCACCTCTTCGACGCGGGCACGGGCAGGCGGATCGACTATCCGCAGCCCGCGTCGCCGATGGCTCGACCGGGACACCCGGCGGGCAGCTCTGGCGCAATGTCGCCGCTTTCCAACCCGAAGGAACCCTGAAACATGTTCGATACGCTCTTCAAGGGTGCCGCGACCGCGGCGGCGCTCGCCCTCGTGACCGCGCTTCCCGCGCGTGCGGTGGACCTGCAATTCTACTTCCCCGTCGCCGTGGGCGGTGGGGCGGCCAACACCATCGAGTCGCTCACCGATGCCTATATGAAGGATCACCCGGACGTTAAGATCGACCCGATCTACGCCGGCTCCTATCAGGACACGATCACCAAGGTGATCACCGCGGCGCGCGGCGGCAACCCGCCCCAGATCGCGGTGGCGCTCTCGGTCGACATGTTCACCCTTCTCGACGACGACCTGATCCTGCCCTTCGACGATTACGTCAAGACCGACGCGGACAAGGCGTGGCTCGACGGCTTCTACCCGGCCTTCATGGAAAACAGCCAGGTGGACGGCAAGACCTGGGGCATCCCGTTCCAGCGTTCGACCCCGGTGCTCTACTGGAACAAGGCGGCGTTCAAGGCGGCCGGCCTCGACCCGAACACCCCGCCCGCGACCTGGCAGGACATGGCCGCGATGGGCCGGAAGCTGACCAAGACCGACGCCAATGGCAATGTCACGCAATGGGGCGTGCGCATCCCGACCTCGGGCTTCCCCTACTGGCTGTTCCAGGGGCTGGTCGCCGAGAATGGCGGCAAGCTGGCCAATGCCGAGGGCACCGAGACCTATTTCGACAGCCCCGAAGTGATCGAGGCGCTGCACTACCTCGTGGACCTGTCGAGCAAGGACAAGGTCATGGAGCCGGGCATCGTCGATTGGGGCGCCACGCCGAAAGCCTTCTTCGAGGGCCATACCGCGATGATGTGGACCACCACCGGCAACCTGACCAACGTCCGCAAGAACGCGCCCTTCGACTTCGGCGTCGCGATGCTGCCCAAGCACAAGATGCGCGGCGCTCCGACCGGCGGCGGCAACTTCTACCTCTTCAAGGGCTCCTCGCCCGAGCAGCTTTCGGCCGCCGTCGATTTCATCAAGTGGATCACCGCGCCCGAGCAATCGGCCCAGTGGACGATGGCGACCGGCTATGTCGCGCCGCGCCCGGCCACCTGGGACACCCCCACGATGAAGGAATACGCCCAGGAGTTCCCGCCGGTGCTCGTCGCGCGTGACCAGCTGCAATACGCCACGGCCGAGCTCTCGACCCACGAGAACCAGCGCGTGACGCAGATCCTCAACGACGCGCTCGCTGCCGCCATCACCGGGCAGAAGACGCCCGAGGACGCGCTCAAGGACGCGCAGCAGAAGGCCGACGCGGTGCTCTCCGCCTACCGCTGATCCCGAACTCACTTCCCGGGGCGGGCCGTTCGCGGCCCGTCCCGACAAACCCCGGAAGGACGACCCCGATGCGCAAGCGTGAATGGATATATGGCTGGCTTCTGATCCTGCCTGCGCTGACGCTGATCTTCCTCTTCACCCATTTTCCCGCGGTGCTGACGCTTCTGCACAGCGTCTTCTCGACGCCGCGCGGGCGCAAAGCCGCGCATTTCGTGGGGCCCGCCAATTACGAGCGGATGATCCACGACCCGGTCTTCTGGAAGGTCCTGACCAACAATCTCTGGTATGCGCTCGGGACGATCCCCGTCGCGATCGCGTTGGCGCTGCTGATGGCCGTGCTCGTCAACCGGCCCTTTCCCGGCCGGGCGCTCTCGCGGATGGCCTTCTTCACGCCCACGATCCTGCCGCTGATCGCGGTGGCGAATATCTGGCTCTTCTTCTACACGCCGGGCTTCGGGCTGATCGACCAAATCCTCGGACTGTTCGGCCAGGGCCAGACGAACCTTCTGGGCGATCCCGCGACCGCGCTTCCCGCGCTGATGGTGGTCGCCGTCTGGAAAGAGGCGGGGTTCTTCATGATCTTCTACCTCGCCGCGCTGCAGGCGATCCCGCCGCAACTGGCCGAGGCCGCGCGGATCGAGGGGGCGGGGCGCTGGACGATCTTCCGCCGGATCACCTTCCCGCTGCTGATGCCGACGACGCTTTTCGTCTCGATCAACGCGGTGATCAACTCGTTCCGGCTGGTCGATCACATCTTCATCCTGACCAATGGCGGGCCCGACAACGCCTCGTCGCTGCTGCTCTTCTACATCTACGAGACCTCGTTCCGCTATTGGGACACCGCCTATGGCGCGACGCTGACGGTGGTTCTGCTGGCGCTGCTATGCCTGCTCGCGATCGGGCAATTCTTCTTCTTCGAGCGCAAGGTGCATTACAAATGAGCCGCTTCGACCGCTATCTGTGGAATGCCGGGGCGGGACTGCTCGCGCTGCTGTGGATCCTGCCGCTGCTCTATGCCGTCTGGACCGCCTTTCACCCCGCGGCCTACGAGGCGGATTTCACCCTGACCGCGCCGCTCACGCTCGAGAATTTCGGCAAGGCGTGGCAAGCGGCCCCCTTCGGGCGGTACTTCCTCAACACCTTCATCTTGGTCACCGGGATCACCGCGGCGCAATTCGTGCTCTGCACGCTCGCGGCCTACGGTTTCGCCCGCTTCCGCTTTCCCGGCCGCAACATCCTGTTCTCGCTCGTGCTGTTGCAGCTGATGGTGATGCCCGACATCCTGATCGTCGAGAACTACAAGATCATCCGCGCCTTCCATCTCGTGGACACGCTTTTCGCGGTCGCGCTGCCCTATATCGCCTCGGGCTTCGGCGTGTTCCTCATCCGGCAGACCTTCATGACGGTCCCGCGCGAGCTCGACGACGCGGCGCGGATCGAGGGGGCGGGGCCGCTTCTGACGCTCTGGCGGGTCTATGTGCCGCTCGCCAAGCCGACCTATCTCGCCTACGGGCTGGTCTCGGTCAGCTATCACTGGAACAACTTCCTCTGGCCGCTGATCGTGACGAACTCGGTCGAGACGCGGCCGGTCACCGTCGGGCTGAGCGTCTTCGCGACGACCGACTCCGGGGTCGAATGGTCGGTGATCAATGCCGCGACCCTGATGACCTCGGCCCCGCTCCTCATCGCTTTCCTCCTGTTCCAGCGCCAGTTCGTCCAGAGCTTCATGCGCGCCGGCATCAAGTGATTCAAAGAAAGGATAGTTCATGACCCTTCCGCTTCTCGGCGCCGCGATCCGTCGCCACGATCTCGACATCCTGCGGGACTGGATTTTCGAGCCGGGCCGCGCGATCGAAATCCAGGATTTCGTCTTTCCCGAGGTGATCGCAGGCGATCCGGGCGATCTGATCGCCTCCTACAAGGTCGCGCTCGAGGGCCATCGCGGGCGGCGGGGCATCCACGGGCCGTTCTTCGGCCTCGATCTCTCGAACCCCGACCGCGAGATCCGCGCGGTGGTCCGCAAGCGCCTTCTCAAGGGGCTCGAGATCGTCGAGGCCCTGGGCGGGAGCCACATGGTCGTGCATTCGCCCTTCACCTACTGGCATGTTCTCAACCGCGACAATTACCCGACCGTGCATGACCAGATGGTCGAGGCGATGGCGGACTGTCTCGACCCGGTGCTGGCGCGGGCCGAAGATACCGGCTGCACGCTGATGCTGGAGAATATCGACGACACCGATCCGTCGGCGCGGGTCGAGGCGGTCGCGCGGATCGACCATCCGAACCTCATGGTCTCGATCGATACCGGTCATGCCGAACTGGCGCATGGCCGCTATGGCGCGCCGCCCGTGGTCGACTTCATCGCGCAGGCGGGGGTGCGGCTCGGGCATGTCCACCTGCAGGACGCCGACGGCTACGCGGACCGGCACTGGCATCCGGGCGAGGGGCGTATCCTCTGGCCGGCAGTCTTCGCGCAGATCGCGCAGCTTCCCAAGATGCCGCGCCTGATCCTCGAGGTGCGCAACCGCCTCGAGCGCTTGCCCGCCACGGTACGCGCGCTCGAAGCACAGGGGCTTGCCCGCTAGCGGCATAGCCCGCCCGCGATCCGCCCCACCCGCGATCCGCCCGGCCGGTCACGATGCGCTGACCTGCGTTTTGACCGATTGACGCTGCGCGCGGATCGCCTAGTATCGCCCCCACGTCAGGGGAGTCCCGCCTAGGGGACTGAGAGGCTGACAGGGGGCGGTAACGCCCTTGGTGACGCGACCCTTTGAACCTGACCCAGTTGATGCTGGCGTAGGAAGACCGAAGGGTATTTCCCCCAACGCGCGAGCCGGGGTGGTCCTTTCGGGCCACGAGGCCCATTCGCGCGCAAGCGCCGGGCTCTCACGGCCCCTTTCTGCTTCCCGTTTCACTTGGGTCTTTTCGCAAGAGGAGACCGAAATGAAAGACACGATCCCGACCATCACCACCGGCCCGCTGCCCGCCTCGACAAAGGTCTATCTGCCGGGCGAGATCCACGACATTCGCGTGCCGATGCGCCAGATTGCCGTGTCGAACGAAGATCCGCTGAGTGTCTATGACAGCTCGGGCCCCTATTCCGACCCGCAGGCCGCGATCGACATCGCGAAGGGCCTGGGCGATCTGCGCGGAAACTGGCTGGCCGAGCGCGGCGATGTCGAGGCCTATGACGGACGCGCGGTCACGCCGGCCGATAACGGCTTTGCCGAAGGCGCGCGCCTGACCCCGGAATTCCCGGTGCGCCGCCAGCCGCTGCGCGCGGTGGGGGATCGGGCGGTGACCCAGCTGGCCTATGCCCGCGCGGGCATCATCACACCAGAGATGGAATTCGTCGCGATCCGCGAGAATGAGGGCCGGATGGCCGCCCATGCGCGTGACGGCGAGGCCTTCGGGGCGGAGCTGCCCGATCTCGTCACGCCCGAATTCGTGCGCCGCGAGATCGCCGAGGGCCGCGCGATCATCCCCGCCAACATCAACCACCGCGAGCTGGAGCCGATGATCATCGGCCGCAATTTCCTTGTGAAGATCAACGCCAATATCGGCAACTCCGCCGTGACTTCCTCGATGGAGGAAGAGGTCGAGAAGATGGTCTGGGCGATCCGCTGGGGCGCCGACACGGTGATGGACCTCTCGACGGGGCGCAACATCCACAACATCCGCGACTGGATCATCCGCAATGCGCCGGTGCCGATCGGGACGGTGCCGCTCTATCAGGCGCTGGAGAAGGTGAACGGCATCGCCGAGGACCTGACCTGGGAGATCTACCGCGACACGCTGATCGAACAGGCCGAGCAGGGCGTCGATTACTTCACCATCCATGCGGGGGTGCGGCTGCACATGATCCCGATGACGGCGAAGCGTGTGACCGGGATCGTCTCGCGCGGCGGCTCGATCATGGCAAAGTGGTGCCTGCACCATCACCGCGAAAGCTTCCTCTACGAGCATTTCGACGAGATCTGCGACATCTGCCGCCGCTACGACGTGTCCTTCAGCCTCGGCGACGGGCTGCGTCCCGGCTCGATCGCCGACGCCAATGACGAGGCGCAATTCGCCGAACTGCGCACGCTGGGCGAACTGACCAAGATCGCCTGGGCCAAGGAGTGTCAGGTGATGATCGAGGGCCCCGGCCATGTACCGATGCACAAGATCAAGGCGAACATGGACGAGCAGCTCAAGCATTGCCACGAGGCGCCCTTCTACACGCTCGGGCCGCTCACGACCGATATCGCGCCGGGCTATGACCATATCACTTCGGCCATCGGGGCGGCGATGATCGGTTGGTTCGGCACCGCGATGCTGTGCTATGTCACGCCCAAGGAGCATCTGGGCCTGCCTGACCGCGACGACGTCAAGACCGGCGTCATCACCTACAAGCTGGCCGCCCATGCCGCCGATCTGGCCAAGGGCCATCCGGGCGCGCAGCGCCGCGACGATGCGCTGTCGCGGGCGCGCTTCGAGTTCCGTTGGGAGGACCAGTTCAACCTCGGGCTCGACCCCGATACCGCGCGCGCGATGCATGACGAGACGATGCCGAAAGAGGCCCACAAGGTCGCGCATTTCTGCTCGATGTGCGGGCCGAAATTCTGCTCGATGCGGATTTCTCACGACATCCGGGCCGAGGCCGAGAAGCGCGAGGGCATGGCGAAGATGGCCGAGAAGTTCCGCGAGGGCGGCGCGCTCTACATCCCGGCCGAGAAGGCGGAGCCCGCGGAATGATGTTCTCGGTCCTGGGCGCAGGGGTGGCGGGGCTCTGCACCGCCACTTCCCTCGCCGAGCGGGGTGCGCGGGTCGAGGTGATCGACCCCGACCCCGAGCCGACGGGGGCGTCGTGGTATGCGGGGGGCATGCTCGCGCCCTTCTGCGAGGGCGAGGCCGCACCCGAGGATGTCGTCACGCGCGGACAGGCGGCGCGGGACTGGTGGGCCGCGCGGGTGCCCGGCGTTCTGCAGCAGGGCACGCTCGTCGTCGCGCCCGCGCGCGACCGCAGCGAGTTGCAGCGCTTCGCACGGGCAACCCGGCAGCATAGCTGGGTGAGCCCGGGCAATCTCGAACCCTATCTCGCGGGGCGGTTCGCGGAGGGGCTCTACTTTGCCGAGGAAGCCCATCTCGATCCGCGCGCGGCAACGCGCGCCCTGTGCGCGCGGCTGCGCGATCTCGGGGTGGAGTTGCAGTTCGGAACCGGGGCGCAGCCGCGTGGGCAGATCGTGGATTGCCGCGGCCTCGCGGCGCGCGACCTGCTGCCGGAACTGCGCGCGGTGCGTGGCGAGATGCTGATCCTCGAAACCCGCGAGATCATGCTCTCGCGCCCGGTGCGCCTGCTCCATCCGCGCTTTCCCTGCTACATCGTGCCGCGCGGCGAGGGGCTTTTCATGGTCGGCGCGACGATGATCGAGAGCGACCGCGACGATCCGATCACCGCGCGCTCGGCGATGGAACTGCTTTCGGCGGCCTATGCGCTGCATCCCGCCTTCGGCGAGGCCGCGATCGTCGAGACCGGCGCGGGGCTGCGGCCCGCGCTGCCCGACAACCACCCTTCGGTGATCTTCCGCGGCGAGAGGATCTTCGTGAACGGGCTGCATCGGCACGGCTTCCTGATGTCGCCCGCCCTCGCCGAGGAGGTCGCCGCGACCGTCTTTCAGGAGAACCATCATGCGTGTTGAGGTGAACGGAAAGCCGCGCGAGGTCGCGGCGCGAGACCTCGCCGCGTTGCTTGCCGAGCTGGGCATTGCGGGCGAGAGCGTCGCGACGGCGCTCGATGGCGGTTTCGTGCCGCGCGGCGCGCGCGCCGGGGCCGTGCTCGAACCGGGCGCGAAAGTCGAGATCCTCGCGCCGATGCAGGGAGGCTGACCATGTTCTACGGAACCGAGCTGAAAAACCGGCTGATGCTGGGCACCGCGCAATATCCCTCTCCTGCGATCCTGCGCGACGCGATCGCGGCCTCGGGGGCGGAGGTGATCACCGTCTCGCTGCGCCGCGAAGGGGCGGGGGGCGGGGCCTTCCGCGAGATCCTGAAGGAGAGCGGTTGCCGCATCCTGCCCAATACCGCGGGCTGCCACTCGGTGCGCGAGGCGGTGACCACGGCGCAGATGGCGCGCGAGCTCTTCGATACGCGTTGGGTCAAGCTCGAGGTGATCGGCCATGCCGACACGCTCCAGCCCGACCCGTTCGCGCTCGTCGAGGCGGCGCGGATCCTGAGCGCCGAGGGGTTTCAGGTCTTTCCCTACACGACCGAGGATCTGATCGTGGGCGAGAAGCTGATCGAGGCGGGCTGCGAGGTCCTGATGCCCTGGGGGGCGCCGATCGGCTCGGGGCAGGGGCTGCGCAACCTCGAGGGGCTGCACACGATGCGCGCCCATTTCCCCGACACCCCGCTGGTGGTCGATGCCGGGATCGGCGCGCCCAGCCAGGCGATGGCGGCGATGGAGATGGGCTTCGATGCGGTGCTCCTCAATACCGCCGTGGCCAAGGCGCTCGACCCGGCCGCGATGGCGCGCGCCTTCGGGCAGGCTGTCGAGGCGGGGCGCGTGGCGCATGGCGCGGGGCTGATGCCGCGACGCGACATGGCGCAAGCCTCGACGCCGATTTTCGGCATGGCGGAGTTCGCATCATGAGGCTCGATCCGTTCTACCTGATCGTGGGCGACGTCGCGCGGCTCGAGGCGCTGGTGCCGCTTGGGGTGAAGCTGGTGCAATTGCGGCTCAAGGACATGGAGGAGGCCGAGTTGCGGCGCCAGATCGCACGGGGGCAGGCGGTCTGCGCGGCGCATGGCGCGCAGCTCGTGGTGAACGATTACTGGCAGATCGCGCTCGATCTGGGCTGCGATTTCATCCATCTGGGCCAGGAGGACATGGAGCGCGCGGATTTCGACGCGCTGCGCCAGGCGGGCGTGCGCTACGGGCTTTCGACCCATGACGAGGCCGAGCTGGACCGCGCGCTGGCGCATCGGCCCGCCTATGTCGCGCTCGGGCCGGTCTATCCGACGCTGCTGAAGAAGATGAAATGGGCCCCGCAGGGGCTCGAGCGGGTGACGCGCTGGAAGGCGCTGGTGGGCGATGTGCCGCTGGTCGGGATCGGCGGGCTTACGCCCGACCGGTTGCCCGGCCTCTTCGCGGCAGGCGCGGACAGCGCGGCGGTGGTGACCGATATCCAGCAGGCCGAGGACCCGGTTGCGCGCTGCCGCGCGTGGCTGGCGGCGACGCGAGGCTATGGCGCATGAGCCGCTACGCCCGCCAGACCTGCCTGCCCGAGATCGGCACCGAGGGACAGGCGCGGCTCGCACAGGCGCGGGTGCTTGTGATCGGCGCGGGCGGGCTGGGTGCGAGCGTGCTGCCGCTTCTTGCCGGGGCGGGGGTCGGAGCGCTGCGGGTGATCGATCCCGACCGGGTCGAGGAGAGCAACCTGCACCGCCAGACCCTGTTCCGGATGGGCGATCTGGGGCGCCCGAAGGCCGAGATCGCGGCCGAAAGCCTGCGCGCGCTCAACCCCGATTGCGAGGTCAGCCCCGGCGTCTTCCGCCTCGATCCCGCCAATGCGCGCGCGGAACTGGCGCGTGTCGATCTGGTGATCGACGCGGCCGACAGTTTCGCGGTGACCTATGCGCTCTCCGATCTGTGTCATGCGCGCGGGCTGCCGCTGGTGAGTGCTTCGGTGCTGGGGCGGTCGGGCTATGCGGGCGGGTTCTGCGGCGGCGCGCCGAGCTATCGCGCGGTTTTCCCCGACCTGCCGCCCGCGCTGCAAAACTGTGCAAGCGCGGGGGTGATGGGGCCTGCCGTGGCGAGCCTCGGGGCGCTGCAGGCGCAGATGGCGCTTTCGGTCCTGCTCGGCCACGTTCCGAGCCCGCTCGGCCAGCTTGTCTCGGTTGATCTCGCGACTTGGCGATTTTCGGGCTTCCGCTTCGACGGGGCACCCGAGCCGGGGAGCGGCTCTGCGGTGATCGCGCTGCGCGAGATCCGCCCTGAGGATGTCGTGATCGATTTGCGCGGCGAAGCGGAGGCGCCCGCCCCGGCCCATCCGCGAGCCCTGCGGCTTTCTCCCGAAGCCGTTGCGGCCTTCCAGCCCGATCCGGGGCAGCGCGCCGTCTTCGTCTGTGCGACGGGCCTGCGCGCTTGGTGCGCGGCGACGGTTCTGGCCGCGCGCGGCCCCTACGAGACGGCCATTGTCGCGGTGGGATCATGAGCCGCCCGGTCCTCTTCATCGGCGGCCTCGATTCGAGCGGCGGTGCGGGCATCCTGCGCGACACCGCGACGGCGGCCGAACTGGGCGCGCCCGCGCGCGTCGCGCTGACCTCGGTCACCGCGCAGAGCGATCACGCGGTCACCGCGATCCATCCGGTTCCGAGCGACGTGCTCGCCGCCCAGATCGACATGGGGCTGCACGGGGGCGTTGGGGCGGTGAAGATCGGGATGCTCGGCACGCGCGCCACGGTCGAGACCGTCGCCGACCGCCTGCCGCGCGTGCCGGTGGTTCTCGATCCGGTGCTGCGCTCGAGTTCGGGGCGGGACCTGATCGACGCGGAGGGGCGCGCGGCGATGGTTGGGCGCCTTTTGCCCCGCGCTACCCTGCTGACCCCTAATATTCCCGAATTGCAGGCGCTCGCGGTAGCGACGGGGCTGTCCGCGGAGGCGCCCGAGAGCACCGTGGTTGCAGAGCTTCTCGGGCGTGGCTGCGGGGCGGTCCTCGTGAAGGGCGGGCATGGGGTGCCGGGCGGGCTTTGCGAGGACCGGCTCTATACGAGCGCGGGGCAGGTGGAGCGCTTCGCGCGGCCCTGGGTCCGGGCGTCGCTGCGCGGCACGGGCTGCCAGCTGGCCAGCGCGATCGCGGTGCATCTGGGGAGGGGGCTCGCGCTTGCCGACGCGGTGGCGCGCGCCCGCGATCTGCTTCAGGCCCGGTTCGAGGCGGCCGCCTCCTGAGAGGCGCGCCTGCCCGATCAGCGCCGGTGCACGATCCGCTCGATGGCCTGCCAGACCAGCACCGGCGCGAGGCTCGCGCCTAGAACGAGCCCCCAGAGCGGCGCGCCGAGCGGGGTGAGTCCGAGCAGTTCGGCCAGCGGCGAGATCAGCGGCGGAAGCGTGAGCAGAAGCGAGCAGAGCCCGAGCGCGGCCCAGACCCACGGGTTGCGGGTGATCTCGTTGACGAAGACCCCGGTGCGGGGCGCGCGCATGTTGAAGACCTGCCAGAGCTGGGCGAAGCCGAGGGTGAGGAAGGCGACCGTGACGGTTTCCGTCGCGCTCAGCGCGAGCCCGGTATAGGCGAGCGCGAAGGCCGCGAGCGTGGCGAGGCTCATCAACAGGCTTTGCCCGACGATCCGGCGCCATTGCGGGCGGCCGAGGATCGGCTCGGCCGGCGGGCGCGGCGGCTGGTCGAGCACGTTGCGCTCGCCTTCGCCAAGCGCCAGGGCGAAGGCGGGGAACACATCCGTGATCAGGTTGAGATAGAGGATCTGCAGCGGCAGGATCGGCAGGGGCAGGGTCACCGCCAGCGCGAGGCCGACCACCAGCACCTCGGCGAGGTTGCACGCCATCAGATAGCTGGCGAAGCGGCGGATATTGGCGAAGATCACCCGGCCTTCGCGGATTGCCGAGACGATGCTGGCGAAGGCGTCGTCGAGCAGCACCATCGCCGCCGCGCCGCGCGCCACATCGGTGCCGCGCTTGCCCATCGCCACGCCGATATCGGCCTGCCGGAGCGCGGGCGCGTCGTTCACCCCGTCCCCGGTCATCGCGACGACCTCGCCCGCGCGCTGATAGGCGCGCACCAGATCGAGCTTCTCGGCCGGGGTCACCCGCGCGAAGATGCCGTGGCGGATGAAGGCGTCGCCATCGGTGGTGAGGGCCTGGATCTCGTGCCCCTCGACGACCGGGCCGTCGGAGCCGAGCAGGCCCGCATCGCCGCCGATGCTGCGCGCGGTCGCGGCATGATCGCCGGTCACCATGATGACGCGGATGCCTGCGCGGTGGCAGTTCGCGATCGCTTCGGGCACATCCGCACGCACCGGGTCCTCGAGCCCCACGAGGCCGAGAAAGACCAGCCCTTCGGCAAAATCCCCATCCGCATCGGGGGCCCGTTTCGCGGCGCAGCCCAGAACCCGCAGGCCTTCGCCCGCCATCTCGTGCGCTCGGGCGTGCCAATGCGCCTTATCTTCCTCGGTGAAGGGGCGGGGCGCGGTGTCGCCGGCGATGCGGGAGGCGGTCGCGAGCACGGTCTCGGGCGCGCCCTTGAGCGCGTAGAGATAGCCGTCCTGCGCCTGATGCACCGTCATCATCAGCCGGTGCTGGGTATCGAAGGGGCGGGTGCGTACGCGCGGGAGGCGCTTGCGCAATTCGGCGGGGGCCTGGCCTGCCGCCTGCGCGGCGCGCAAAAGCGCCACCTCCATCGGATCGCCGATGCCCTTCTCGCTCGCGGGATCGAGCACCGCATCGTTGCAAAGGGCCGCCGCCTCGAGAAGCGCCTCGGCCTCGCGGGACATTGCCTTTCCGGCCTCCGCATCGGTGTCGTGGCGCCCCGAGGGCAGCCAGAGCGCGCGGACCTCCATCCGGTTCTCGGTCAGGGTGCCGGTCTTGTCGGTGAGGATCACAGTCGTCGCCCCGAGCGTCTCGACCGCCGAGAGCCGTTCGATCAGCGCGTTCTGCCGCGCCATGCGCCACATGCCGCGCGCGAGCGTGAGCGTGGCGACGACGGGCAGGCCCTCGGGAACGGCGGCGACCGAAAGCGCGATCGCGGCTTCGACGACGAGGCGCGCGTCCTTCCCGGTGAGCCAGCCGATCAGCGCGATCAGCGCCGAGAGCGCGAGGATCACCCACAGAAGCTGGCCCGAGAGCCGGGCGAGCTTGCGTTCGATGGGGGATGTGTCCTCGCCCGCCTCGGTCACGAGCTGAGACAGATGCCCGATCTCCGTCGCCGCGCCGGTCGCGACCACCACACCCCTCGCGCTGCCCTTGAGAAGCGCGGTGCCCAAAAAGAGCATCGAGTGCCGCTCGCCGAGGCGGGCGTCGGGCGCCACCGGCTCGGGCGATTTCGCGACCGCGACCGATTCCCCGGTGAGCGTGGATTCGTCGACCTGCGGATCGGCCCCCTGGATCAGGCGCAGATCGGCGGGGACCGCATCGCCCGCATCGAGCAGGACGATATCGCCGGGCACAAGATCGCGCGCCGGCATCACCCGGTCATGCCCGCCGCGGCGCACCCGGGCGTTCGGCGTCGCGAGGCCCCGCAAGGCCTCGATCGAGCGAGTCGCCTTCAGCTCGGTCGAAAACCCGATGAAGGCGTTGAGCGCGAGAACTATCGCGATCGCGACCGCCTCCTCGATCTCGCCCAGCCAGAGCGCCAGCACCGCGGCCATGCCGAGCAGCGCGACGAGCGGGCTTGCGAATTGCCGTGCGACGAGGGTCACGAGGCCGGTCCGTCGATGCGTGACGAGGCGGTTGGGCCCGGTCTCGGCCAATCTGCGGGCCGCTTCCTCATCGCTCAGACCGACCGCGGGATCGACGCTTCGCGCCGCCAGGACCTCCGCGACAGTGCGGGCCTGATCGGGCAGGGGCTCTCTGGGCGGCTTCGTCACGTCGGGCTCCGGCTGGGGAAGGGATCGGGAAAGGGCAGGACGCTTGGGCCCACTCTAGGCGCGCGGCCGCGCGGGCGCAAAGCGCATTTCAACGGGTTACCCGTCGGACACGGCGCGGCATTGCGGCGCAGCGCGGCCCGGAGGAAGATTGCGATTTCACGCGAATGCATTACGACTGGGGCGTGATCTGGCGCAGGAGCTGACATGTCGAAGACGATCTACATTCTCAATGGCCCCAACCTGAACCTTCTGGGCAAGCGCCAGCCCGAGATCTATGGCCACGAAACGCTCGGGGATGTGGAACGCGCCTGCGCCGCTGTCGCCGAGCCCGCGGGGTTCGAGATCGCGCTTTTCCAGTCGAATCACGAGGGCGGGATCGTCGATATGATCCACGAGGCCCGCGAGAAGGCCTGCGCGATCATCATCAATGCGGGCGCCTATACCCATACCTCGATCGCGATCCTCGATGCGCTCAACACGTTCGAGGGGCCGGTCTTCGAATGCCATATCTCGAATGTCCACAAGCGCGAGAGCTTCCGGCACCATTCCTATATCAGCCCGCGCGCCGATGGGGTCATCGCCGGGTTCGGGACCGAGGGCTACGCGCTCTGCGTGCGCCGGGTCTGCTCGCTTCTGGGCGGCTGAGCCGGACGCGGCGCGACTTTCGCGCCTGAAAATCACGGACCATCACGAATTCGTCGCATGCGCGTAACAGAGCCGTTACGCGCGCGCCCTAACCACGCTTCGAAACGTGGGGGGCACATGAAGCTCGAATTCAGAAACGTGAGCAAGATTTTCGGCGAGAAGGCGGCGGTGGATGACGTCTCCTTCACGCTCGAGGGCGCCGGATTCGTCGGCGTGATCGGACGCTCGGGCGCGGGGAAATCGACGCTCCTGCGCATGGTCAACCGTCTGGGCGATGCGAGCCGCGGCGAGATCCTCGCCGGGGGCACGGATATCCTGCGCCTGAAAGGGGCCGAGAAGCGCGCCTGGCAAAGCCGTTGCGCTATGGTGTTCCAGCAGTTCAACCTCGTGCCGCGGATGGATGTGGCCTCGAACGTGCTGCATGGCCTGCTCGGGCGGCGCTCGACGCTGGCGACGCTGTTCAGCCTCTGGAACAACGAGGATATCGCCCGCGCGCTCGAGATCCTCGACCGTCTCGGCATCGCCGAACAGGCCGCCAAGCGTGCCGAGGCGCTCTCGGGCGGCCAGCAGCAGCGCGTGGCGATCGCCCGCGCGCTGATGCAGGACCCCGATATCATCCTCGCCGACGAACCCATCGCCTCGCTCGACCCGATGAACGCGCAGGTCGTGATGGACGCGCTCAAGCGGATCCAGACCGAGGACGGGCGGATGGTGATCGCCAACCTGCACACGCTCGACACCGCGCGGCGCTATTGCGACCGCGTGATCGGGATGCGCGACGGGCGCGTGGTCTTCGACGGCCGCCCCGACCAGCTCACCACCGGGGTCGCGCGCGAGATCTATGGCGCGGATGCGAGCTTCACCGAAGCCGCGACCTCGACCGCGATCGAGGGGCTGGCCCCCGACACCGAATACGCAGCCGCCCTGATGGGCGACTGAGTTGCCACCGGCTCAGGGGCGCATGACCCAGACCCCGGGCCATTTCCATAACGGGAGACGACCATGAAGACTCTGCTCGCCACTCTGGCCGTGACCACCGCGCTTGCCGGTGCCGCTTCGGCCCAGGACGTCAAGGAATTCAACATCGGCATCCTGGGCGGTGAAAACGCCCAGGACCGTCTGGCCAACAACGCCTGCCTGAAGGACTACATGTCCGAGGCGCTCGGCGTTCCGGTCAAGCTCTACGCTCCGGCCGATTACGACGGCGTGCTTCAGGGCCTGATGGGCGGCACGATCGACCTCGCGCTGCTGGGCGCCTCGGGCTATGCCAAGATCGCGATCGCGGACCCGAAAGCCGTGACCCCGGTCCTGACCACCGCGAACCCCGACGGCTCCTATGTCTATTACTCGGTCGGTTTCACCCGCAAGGACAGCGGCATCACCTCGCTCGAGGACATGAAGGGCAAGAGCTTCGGCTTCGGCGATCCGAACTCGACCTCGGGCTACCTGATCCCCTCGGTCGAGATCCCGAAAGCGACCGGCCATTCGATGGACTCGGGCGACTATTTCGGCGAGGTGAAATTCACCGGCGGTCACGAGCAGACCATCATCGCGGTCTATAACGGCGATATCGACGCCGGTGTGACCTGGGCCGACGGCCAGGGCGCTTGGGAAGACGGCTTCAACAACGGCGCGCTGCGCAAGGCCGTGGATGCGGGCCTGATCGACATGAACAACCTCGTCGAGATCTGGCGCTCGAAGCCGATCCCGAACGGCCCGATCGTGATCCGCAACGAACTGCCCGAGGACATGCGCGCGAAGGCGACCAAGGTCCTCGAAGACCTCAAGACCACCGATGCCGAATGCCAGTACAACGTGGCGGGTGGCGACTCGGCCGGCTTCGTTCCGATCTCGCCGGACTATTACGACACCATCATCGAAGTGCGTAAGAAGAAGATCGCGCAGGGCTCGTAAGCCTTTGCTCTGATGGCGGGCCGGGGACGCATCTCCGGCCCGTTCGCCGTTTCTATTCCCGGAAAGTCCCGATGTCCCTGACCGACCCGAACCTGACCGAGAGCTACCTCGCCATGACCCGCCGCAAGCGGCTCTATGGCGGCCTGATCCTCGTGGTCTTCGTGGCGCTGATGGCCTCGGGTTTCAAGGTCGCCGACGCCCGCAATGCCGGCGGCTTCTTCGACGGGCTGCACCGGATCTTCGATTTTCCCGCCGAGATCTTTTCCGAAGCCTTCGCCAAGTGGCAGAACCTGCCCTCGCGTTTCATCGACGCGGTGCCTGCGCTGATCGAGACGCTCAATGTCGCCGCGGTCTCGACCGTGGTGGGCGGCATCGGCGCGATGGGGCTCGCGGTCCTGTCCACCCGCGGGCTCGCGCCCTGGCCGCGGCTGATCCCGGTCTTTCGCCGCCTGATGGACGTGATGCGCGCGCTGCCCGAGATCGTGACCGCGCTGGTGCTGATCTACCTGCTCGGCGGCGGGCCGGTCGCGGGGATGGCCGCGATCACGCTGCACTGTTTCGGCGCGCTCGGAAAACTGTTCTCGGAAGTGGCGGAGAACGCCGATCTCAAACCGGTCGAGGGGCTGCAATCGGTCGGCGCGAACTGGTTCCAGCGGATCTGGCTGGGGGTGCTCCCGCAGGTCGCGCCGAACTGGTCCTCCTATGCGCTGCTGCGCTTCGAGATCAATATCCGCGCCTCGGCCATCCTCGGCTTCGTCGGCGCGGGCGGGATCGGCTACGACCTGAAGACCGCGCTGCAATGGGGGCAGGGGCGCTATGACGCCGTGGTCGCGATCTTCGCGCTGCTGTTCCTCACCATCGTAGCGGTGGACACGATCTCCGACAAGGCGCGCTCTCGGCTGGTGCGCGGCGGCAAGCTGAAGGAGGGCCGGCTGTGAGCCTGAGCATGACCGATATCACCGTCGCCACGCGCCACGAGGACCTCGCCCGCAGCTTTGCCCGGCGCAAGTGGCGCGCCCTCGCGGTGCCCGCGATCCTGCTGGTCTATTTCGCCTATGTCTTCGCCGCTTTCGATATCGGAGGGGTGATCGCGCAGGCCAAGCCGGACCACGCGAAGGTCCTGCTGCGCGACTTCTGGTCCTACAAGACGCAGGTCAGCCACGAGAACCGCACCGGCCAGACCGTGGTCGCGATCGAGGGCGAACGGCGCGGCACCTATCCCGCCGACGCGCCGCCCGACTGGGTGCATCGCAAGGGCGAGACCACCGCTATCGACCTGCCCGGCGGCGCCAGCGTCACCTATCTGCCCGGCACCGTCGCCCGGCTCGAGATCCCGCAATTCGGCCCCGTGACGGTGGCGCTCGACGGGCGCAAGGTCACGCTCGAACTGCCGCAGGGAAAAAACCTGCCCGACTGGATCTCGGCCTCGCGCACGCGGGTTTCGGTCGATCAGGGCGACTGGCGGTTCTCGATGACGCGCAACCGGACCGAGACCTTCCGCTACTTCCCCGGCTGGGAGCTGTTCTTCTTCACCCTCGACAGCCCGTTCCACGGCAAGAGCGTCAGCCAGCTGGTCTCGCTTGCGCTCTGGGGGCCGCGGGTCGATCCGGCGATGCCGAACATCCAGGCGATGGCGCGCGATTTCTGGAACAACAACATGTGGCACCACTCGAACGTCTTCTGGGCGATGGCCGAGACGGTGCTGATGGCCTTCCTCGGCACGATGGGCGCGGGGCTGATCGCGTTGCCGCTGGCCTTCCTCGCCGCGGTCAATTTCACGCCGCTCAATGCGTTGCGCCTCGCGCTGCGCCGGGTCTTCGATTTCCTGCGCGGCGTCGACGGGCTGATCTGGACGGTGATCCTCAGCCGCGCCTTCGGGCCCGGACCGCTGACCGGCTCACTTGCGATCCTGCTCACCGATACCGGCACCTTCGGCAAGATGTTCTCCGAGGCGCTGGAGAATATCGACGGCAAGCAGGTGGAGGGCATCGGCTCGACCGGGGCGAACGGCATCCAGCGGGCGCGGTTCGGGGTGATCCCGCAGATCGCGCCGGTGATCCTGTCGCAGCTTCTCTACTACCTCGAATCCAACACCCGCTCGGCGACGGTGATCGGCGCGCTGGTGGGTGGCGGGATCGGCCTGCTGCTGACGCAGGCGATCATCACCCAGAAGGACTGGGAAGAGGTCAGCTATTACGTCATCCTGATCGTGCTGACGGTGATGGCCATGGATTCGATCTCGGGCTGGATCCGGCGCCGTTTCATCAAGGGCTGATCCATGCCGAAACTCGACCCCGACGCGCCCCATGTCGCGCCCGATTGCGAGGTGGTGAATTCCACCTTCGGACGTTTCTGCGAACTGGGGCACGGCAGCCGGGTTCTGAACTCCGATTTCGGCGACTACGCCTATTGCGACCGCTATGCCGATATCGCCAATACCTCGGTGGGAAAGTTCGCCAATATCGCGGCCTTCACCCGGATCGGGCCGACCGATCACCCGTGGCGCAGCCCCGCCCAGCATCACTTCCTCTATCGCTCCTCCTATTATTTCGAGGGCGAAGAGGACTGGGGCGAATTTTTCGCCGCACGCGCGGCGCGGCGCTGCACGCTCGGGCCGGATTGCTGGATCGGGCATGGCGCGATCGTGAAGCCCGAGATCGAGATCGGGGCCGGGGCGGTCGTCGCCTCGGGCGCGGTGGTCACGAAGGATGTGGCGCCCTTCATGATCGTCGCGGGCGTACCTGCGCAGCCTCTGCGGATGCGGTTTTCCGAAGAGATCGCGCAGGATCTCCTTGATCTGGCCTGGTGGGACTGGGAGCACGCGCGGCTGCATGCGGCGCTCGCCGATTTCCGCCATCTCCCGATCGAGGCCTTCCTGGAGAAATATCGCGACTGAGCGCGGCTCAACCCCCGTCTGGATGGATGTCGGGATGGATGGTGAGGGCGACGCGGTCGCCCGCGAACCAGCTGATGCCGAATTCGATCGGCTCCCCCTGAAGATCGACGTTCACCGCCTCGGTGCGCAAAAGCGGCGCGCCCTCGGAAAGCTTCATCAGCCCCGCCCGGGTTGCGCGGGCAAGCGTCGCGCTCACCCGTGTCGAAGCCCGGATGTAGTCCGCGACTCCCGCCTCGCGCAAAGCGGCGGTCACTGAGGCATGACGGGCGAGCGCCTCGGGCAGGGTGGGGAACCGCGCGGCGGGGAAGATCGACCGGAACTGCGCGAGCGGCAGGCCGTCCCCGAGCGACAGCCCCTCGAAGACATGCACCTGCGCATGGGGGGAGAGCTTCAGGGCCTCGGCCTCGTCGGCGCGCGCCGGTCGGGTCTCGATCCGCAGCACCTCGCGCGAAGGCGTGCGGCCCGAGGCGGCCACGTTCTGCTGGAACCGAACCCGCCGCCCGATCGGATAATCGGCGGGCGCGGCCATCGCGACGAAAACCCCCGCGCCCCGGCGCGAGACCACGAGTTTCTCCTCTGCCAGCGCGCCGAGCGCATGGCGCACCGTATGGCGATTGACCCCGAACCGCGCGGCCAGCTGCGCCTCCGTGGGCAGTTTCGCCCCCGCCGGGTATAGCCCTTCGGCGATCTCGGAGCGCAGCGTGTCGGCGATCTGGCGCCAGATGGGTGTGCGGTCTGTCATCCAAGTTTCACTTGAGCTCGATGTCGGAATCGGGTGATATTTGTCTAGTTGTATAGGAAGCTAGACAAATCGGCAAGATGTCCAAACTGACCCCAGATCAAGAGGCGCGGCGCGCGCGGATGGGACTGCTCGCGCGGGCCAGGCCGTCCCGGCTCGCGGCGCTCTATCCCGAACTGCCCGCCCATGAGGTGCTGCGCGCGCCCGAATGCGGCGCGGTGATGGTGCGCGGGCGCGTCGGCGCGAGCGGCGGCCCGTTCAATCTCGGCGAGATGACGGTGACGCGCTGCTCGCTGAGGCTCCCGGACGGCACGGTCGGTCATGCCTATGTGCAGGGCCGCGACAAGGACCACGCACTGCGCGCGGCTGCCATTGATGCGCTGAGCGAGGCGGGGCAGGGCGATGTCGCGCCGGTATTCGAGGCCCTGCGTGCCGAGGAGGCCGAGCGCCGCCGGACCCGCGCCGAGAAGGCCGCGGCGACCAAGGTCGAGTTTTTCACGATGGTGCGGGGGGAAGACCAATGAGCGATCTCTCGGGCGGGTTCGCCCATGCTCCCGAACAGGCCGCGCGCGCCTTCCGCGCCTGCCTCGAAACGCTTGCGCGACCGGGGCAGGTTCAGCGTCTCGAAGGTGCGGCCCCGCCTGCACCGCTTTCGCCCGCGGCGGGGGCTGTGCTGCTCACGCTCGTCGATCAGGCGGTGCGCTTGCATCTGGCGCCCTCGCACGACCGTCCCGAAATTCGCGACTGGATCGCCTTTCATTGCGGCGCGCCGCTGGTGGCGGCCGAGGAGGCCGATTTCGCGCTCGGGAGCTGGGAGGCGCTGCAACCGGTTGGCCGGTTCGCGATCGGCACGCCCGCTTACCCGGACCGCGCGGCGACGCTGATCGTCGAGATGGAGACGCTCGCGCCGCCCAATGCCCGGCTCACCGGGCCGGGGATCGCGCGCGACGCCGAGGCGCGCCTGCCCGAGATCGCGGCCTTCGCAGACAATCGCGCGCGCTTCCCGCTTGGCTTCGACTGTTTCTTCACGAGCGGCGACCGGGTCTCCGGGCTGCCGCGCTCGACCAAGGTGGAGGCGCTCTGAATGTATGTTGCGACCAAAGGCGGCGAGCGCGCGATCGAGGCGGCGCATCAATGGCTGGCCGAGGAGCGGCGCGGCGATCGTGACGTGCCCGAATTGTCGATCGCCCAAATCCGCGAGCAGATGAGCCTTGCGGTGAACCGGGTGATGGCGGAGGGCTCGCTTTACGATCCCGATCTCGCGGCGCTCGCGATCAAGCAGGCGCGGGGCGACCTGATCGAGGCGATCTTCCTGATCCGCGCCTATCGCACGACCCTGCCGCGGTTCGGGGCGAGCCTGCCCGTCGAGACCGGCGAGATGGCGATCACGCGGCGCGTCTCGGCCACGTTCAAGGATGTGCCGGGCGGGCAGGTGCTGGGGCCGACCTTCGACTACACGCACCGGCTGCTCGATTTCAAACTCGCCGCCGAGGGCACGACCCCCGAGGCGCAGCGCAAAAGCGCCGACGAGACGCCCGCGCCCCATATCCTCGACCTGCTCGACCGCGACGGCTTGATGGAGCCGCTCGAGACTTCGGAGGACACGCCTTCCGATCTCACCCGCGAGCCGCTCGAGATGCCCGCGGATCGCCCGCTGCGGCTTCAGGCGCTCGCGCGGGGCGACGAGGGCTTCGTGCTCTCCCTCGCCTATTCGACGCAGCGCGGCTACGGCCGGACCCATGCCTTCGTGGGCGAACTGCGGATCGGGACCTGCGCGGTCGAGATGGAGATCCCCGAGCTGGGTTTCGCCGTCGAGATCGGCGAGGTCGAGCTCTCGGAATGCGAGACCGTGAACCAGTTCACCGGCTCGAAGACCGAGCCTGCGCAATTCACCCGCGGCTACGGGCTGGTCTTCGGCCAGAACGAACGCAAGTCGATCTCGATGAGCCTCGTGGACCGCGCGCTTCGCTGGGAGGAACTGGGCGAGGATAATACCGGCGCCCCGGCGCAGGATGCCGAATTCGTGCTCTATCACTGCGACAACATCCAGGCGACGGGGTTCCTCGAGCATATCAAGTTGCCCCATTACGTCGATTTCCAGTCCGAGCTGGAGCTGATCCGCCGATTGCGCCGCGAGGCCGGGGCGGAAGAGAGGGAGGCCGCGGAATGAGCGATCAGGCCTTCAACTTCGCCTATCTCGACGAGGCGACGAAACGGATGATCCGGCGCGCGCTGCTGAAGGGTATCGCGGTGCCGGGCTATCAGGTGCCCTTTGCGAGCCGCGAGATGCCGATGCCCTATGGCTGGGGCACGGGCGGCGTGCAGGTGACTGCGGCCTGCCTGACCCCGGAAGACACGCTCAAGGTGATCGACCAGGGCGCGGATGACACGACGAACGCGGTCTCGATCCGGGCCTTCTTCGCACGCACGGCGGGGGTCGAGACGACGACCCGCACCGGCGAGGCGAGCGTGATCCAGACCCGTCACCGCATCCCCGAGGAGCCGCTCGTCGAAGGGCAGATTCTGGTCTATCAGGTTCCGATCCCGGAGCCCTTGCGGTTCCTCGAGCCGCGCGAGAGCGAGACGCGCAAGATGCACGCGCTCGAGGAATACGGGCTGATGCATGTGAAGCTCTATGAGGATATCGCGCGCCACGGCGAGATCTCGACCGCCTATGCCTATCCGGTGCGCGTCGAGGGGCGCTACGTGATGGACCCCTCGCCGATCCCGAAATTCGACAACCCGAAACTGTCGGACAACCCCGCGATCCAGCTCTTCGGCGCGGGGCGCGAGCAGCGGATCTACGCGCTGCCGCCCTATACGCAGGTCGTCAGCCTCGATTTCGAGGACCATCCCTTCGTCGCCTCCAAGGCCGAGCATTCGTGCGATCTGTGCGGCTGCGGGACGAGCTATCTCGACGAGGTGATCACCGATGACCGGGGCGGGCGGATGTTCGTCTGCTCGGATACCGATTTCTGCGAGACCCGCCGCGCTCAGGGGCATCGGGGGCGGCTGGCTCCGGAGGAGAGGACATGAAGGATATGGGCGAGACGCCGCTTCTGCAGGTCGAGGCGCTGAGCAAGCGCTATGGCGCGCGGATCGGCTGTGCGGATGTGAGCTTCGATCTCTGGCCGGGCGAGGTGCTGGGCATCGTCGGCGAGAGCGGTTCGGGCAAATCGACGCTGCTCTCCTGCCTTGCGGGGCAGATGGCGCCCGATCAGGGCCGGGTGCTCTATCAGGGGCGCGACACGGTGGCGATGAGCGAGCCCGAGCGCCGGGTTCTGGCGCGCACCGACTGGGCCTTCGTGCATCAGAACCCGCGTGACGGGCTCCGGATGGGCGTCTCGGCGGGCGGCAATGTGGGCGAGCGGCTGATGGCGGTGGGCGCACGCAATTACGGCGCGATCCGCGAGGCCGCGACCGACTGGCTCGGCCGGGTCGAGATCGAGGCGGGGCGGATCGACGACCGCCCGCGGCAGTTCTCGGGCGGGATGCAGCAGCGCTTGCAGATCGCGCGCAACCTCGTGACCGCGCCGAAGCTCGTCTTCATGGACGAGCCGACCGGCGGGCTGGATGTGAGCGTGCAGGCGCGGCTCCTCGATCTTTTGCGGGGGCTGGTGCGCGATATGGGGCTTTCGGTGATCCTCGTCACCCACGACCTCGCCGTGGCCCGGCTCCTGGCCGACCGGCTGATGGTGATGCAGGGCGGCCATGTGATCGAGCACGGTCTGACCGATCAGGTTCTCGACGATCCCCAGGCGCCCTATACGCAGCTTCTCGTGTCTTCCGTTTTGCAGGTGTGAGCCCATGATCGAGATCGAAAACCTCTCCAAGAGTTTCACGCTGCACAATCAGGGCGGCGCGGTGATCCCGGTGATGGCGGGCGCGCATCTGCGCGTCGCGCGCGGCGAATGCGTGGCGCTGACCGGCGCGTCGGGGGCGGGCAAGTCCACGCTGATGCGGATGATCTGGGGCAATTACCTCGCCGATGCGGGGGCGATCCGGGTGGGCGATCTGGACCTCGCGCAGGCCTCCCCGCGCGAGATCATCGCGCTCAGGCGCGAAGTGCTGGGTTATGTGAGCCAGTTCCTGCGGGTGGTGCCGCGGGTGCCTACGCTGCGGGTCGTGGCCGAACCGCTCCTGTCGCTCGGCGCGGGCGAGGCGGAGGCCGAGGCGCGGGCGCGCGACCTGCTGGCGATGCTCAATATCCCCGAGCGGCTCTGGGCGCTCTCGCCCACCACCTTCTCGGGCGGCGAGCAGCAGCGGGTGAACATCGCGCGCGGTTTCGCCCATCCCTATCCGGCGCTCCTGCTCGACGAACCCACCGCCTCGCTCGATGCGACGAACCGCGAAGTGGTTCTGGCGCTGATCGAGGAGGCGAAGACCCGGGGCGCGGCGATCGTCGGGATCTTCCACGACGAGGCGGCGCGGGCGCGGGTCTGCGACCGCAAGGTCGATGTCACGGGGTTCTCGCCGCAAGCGCGACGGGGGGCGGCATGAAAGGGCGGCTGATCGCGGTGGTGGGCGCCTCCGGTGCGGGCAAGGACACGCTGATCCGTGGCGCGCTTGCGCGCGATCCGGGCCTGCACTGGGCGCGGCGCTCGATCACCCGCCCGCGCTCGGGGACCGAGCCCTTCGAGAGCCTCACCGAGGCGGAATTCGACACGCGCATCGCCGCGGACCGTTTCGCGCTGCATTGGCGCGCGCATGGGTTGCGCTACGGCGTCGCGCGGGCCGAACTCGAACCGATCGAGCGAGGCGAGACGGTGCTCTTCAACGGCTCGCGCGCCGCGCTGGCCGAGGCCGCGGCGCAGTTCCCCGCGCTGGAGGTGGTCGAGGTGATCGCGCCCGTCCCTCTGCGCGCCGAACGCCTCGCCGCGCGCGGGCGCGAGAGCGCGGCCCAGATCGAGGCCCGGATCGCGCGCAATACCGAGCCGCTTCCCGCCGCACTTCCGGTCCGGCAGGTCTGCAACGATGCCGGCGAGGAAGAGGGTGTGATCCGCTTCCTCGCGGCGCTTCATCCGGTCAGGGCGTAGCGATGGATCAGGTGGAAGCGACCATCCGCCGCCTCACCGAAGAGGCACAGATCCCCGATCACGTAGGGTCGGGGCAGATGCGGCGCGAAGAAGGCCTCGGCGATCGGCGCGAGCCGGGCGCGCTCCTCGGCCGGAAGCGGGCCGCTGAGCGTCATGTGCATCTCGAATTGCTCGAAGACGTAGGGGTATCCGAAATGCGTCAGCAGGTCGCGCTGACGCAGGCTGAGCGACTCGGGCTTGCGCTTGGCGATCTCGGCCTCGCTCAGCGGCGCGCGCAGCGGATCGAGCCGCTCCACGACAGAGCCTGCCATGGCGCGCAGCGCCGCGAGATCGCCCACCGGACGGAGCGCCAGGAAATCGCCGAGCGTCGCGACCTCCATCGCCTCGAGCCGAACCGGCGCGAGATCGTCGGACAGGGCCTCGAGCGCCTCTTCCAGTTCGGCAAGCGAGCGCTCCTCGAACAAGCGGAACGGCGCCTTGATCGTCGCGTGAAACCCATATTTGCGCGGGACGGCGGTGATCTCGCTCAGCGGCCGCGGCAGCCCTTCGAGCGCGGGGGGCGCGGTCTCGCAACCGCGCTCCGCGTCCCATCCCAGCCATTGCGCCCCGGCCTCGGCCAGACCCGGCTCGGCGGGCGCGTGATAGATTGCATATCGTTTGAACTCGTTCATGCTGGCCTCTTCGCATCCCCGCGTCACCGGGATGTGACATTTCCCCGGCAGTGCGCGAGATACAACCCTATACCACGGAGCCTCAGATGAGCGACACGATCCTTGCCAATGCCACACTGGTCCTGCCCGATGAGGTGATCCGGGGGGCGCTCGTGATCCGCGAGGGCGAGATCGCGGCGATCGACCAGGGCACCGAAGTGCCCGCGGGGGCGGCCGATTGCGGCGGCGATCTCTTGATGCCGGGGCTGATCGAGCTGCATACCGACAATCTCGAGCGCCATATCGAGCCGCGCCCGAAGGTCAACTGGCCCCATGCGGCCGCGATCATCGCGCATGATGCGGAACTGGCCTCGGTCGGGATCACCACCGTCTTCGACGCGCTCCGGGTGGGCTCGATCGGCGTGTCGGGGGCGAACCGGGCCGATTACCACGAATATGCGCGCGCTCTCGCGAGCGAGATCCTCGAGATGCGGGCGAGCGAGGCGCTGCGGATCAGCCATTACCTGCACCTGCGGGCCGAGACCTGCTCGGAGACGCTGCTCGACGAGCTGGCGAAATTCGGTCCCGAGGATCGTGTGGGCATCGTCAGCCTGATGGATCACACCCCCGGCGAGCGGCAGTTTCGAGACCTGACGAAGCTGCGCGACTATGTCTGCGGAAAGCACGGGTTGAGCGACGCGGAATTCGACGATCACGTCGCAAGCCAGATCGCGCTCAAGGAACGGCTCGGCCAGACCCACCTGGAGGCTGCAATCGCGGCGGCGGGCCGGTTCGGAGCGGTTCTGGCAAGCCATGACGACACCACTGCGGACCAGGTTGCGCAATCGGCCGGGCAGGGGGTGCATTTCGCGGAATTCCCCACCACGCAGGAGGCCGCGCGTGCCTGCCGCGCCCATGGGATCGCGGTGATGATGGGCGCACCGAACCTGATCCGGGGCGGGTCGCATTCCGGCAATGTGGCGGCGCATGAACTGGCGGAGGCCGATCTGCTCGATATCGTCTCGTCGGATTACGTCCCCTCGGCGCTCCTCTCGGCGGCGCTTCTCCTGGGCGATCTCTGGGACGATCTGGCGCGCGGTGTGGCGACGGTGACAGCGGCGCCCGCGCAGGCGGTCGGGCTCGACGATCGTGGCCGGATCGAGATCGGCAAGCGGGCGGATCTGATCCGGGTGCGGCGGATCAACGGCTCGGGCGCGCTGCGCGGGACCTGGGTGAAAGGCGCGCGGGTCGCGTGAGCTTGCGAGGGCCCCGGCGGGGCTCCGATCCCCCGAATCCCGTTGCGCGAATCTGAGCGAAATCTTTCGCAGGCTTTCGGAATGGTCGCAAATCGCAATCACAAAACCGTGAACGGACGGGGCGCCAAGGGCGCCCCGAATTCCATCCGAGCGGTAAAATTCAAGAAAATAAAGGGATCCGGAAACCGTGTGCTCGCGCCGCCGCGAGCGCACTGCACAAACGGGTCACGGCCTTGTTTTAATACTGTTACATCGACAAACTAAGCGCCGTAGCGCGGATGCCCTCCGAGGGGTCCAGATCGCCAAAATCAAATGAATCCCGCTACAGGATGGGAGGACGACATGAAGAATTTCGCACTCGGCGCGGCTATCGCGTCCGCGGCGCTCGCAGCGCCGCTTTCCGCTTCGGCGCAAACCGAAATCCAGTTCTGGCACGCCTTCACCGGCCGGCTCGGTGAGCTGGTCGATGCGCAGGTCGAACAGTTCAACGCCAGCCAGGACGAATACAAGGTCGTGGCAACGCACAAGGGCAACTACTCGGAAACGCTGAATGCTGGCATCGCCGCGTTCCGCGCCGGCGAGCAGCCCGATGTCCTGATGGTCTTCGAGGTCGGCACCGCGACGATGATGGCCGCCAAGGGGGCCATCAAGCCGGTCTACCAGGTGATGGAAGATGCGGGCGTGCCCTTCAATTCCGACGATTATATCGGTGCGGTGAAGGGTTATTACACCACCACCGACGGCAAGATGCTGTCGCTGCCCTTCAACTCCTCGACCCCGGTTCTCTGGGTCAACCGCGACATGCTCGACAAGGCGGGCGTGGCCAAGGATGCGCCGCTCACCACCTGGGAAGACGTCGGCAAGGTGCTCGACCAGCTCAAGTCCTCGGGCGTCGATTGCCCGATGACCACTGCCTGGCAGAGCTGGATCCATCTCGAGAACCTCTCGGCCTATCACAACGTGCCCTTCGCTTCGGAAGAGAACGGTTTCGCCGGGCTCGACACCAAGCTCGAATTCAACGGCCCGGTGCAGGTCAAGCATATCCAGACGCTGGGCGACTGGGCGAAGAAGGGCGAGTTCGTCTACAAGGGCCGCCGCAACGAGGGCGGTGCCGATTTCCGCGCCGGGACCTGCGCGCTCTTCACCGAGAGCTCGGCCGGTTACGCGGGCATCAAGTCGGAAGCCAAGTTCAACTTCGAGGTCCATCCGCTGCCCTATTGGGGTGACGTGAAGGGTGCGCCGCAGAACACCATCATCGGGGGCGCGTCGCTCTGGGTCATGGCCGGCAAGTCGGACGAGCACTACAAGGGCGTGGCCGAATTCCTGAACTTCCTCTCCTCGCCCGAAGTGCAGGCGAAGTGGCACCAGGACACCGGCTACCTGCCGATCACCAAGGCCGCGGCCGAACTGACCCGCGAGCAGGGCTTCTACGACAAGAACCCCGGCACCGATATCGCGGTGAAGCAGATGACCGCCAACGCGCCGACCGAGAACTCGAAAGGTCTGCGTCTGGGCAACTTCGACCAGATCCGCGGCATCATCGACGAGGAGCTCGAGGGCGTCTGGTCGGGCGACAAGACCGCTCAGGAAGCGCTCGACAGCGCGGTGGAGCGTGGCAACCAACTGCTGCGTCGCTTCGAAGCGGCCAACCGCTGATCACCTGACAACCGCCGCGGACGGGGCCATCCCGTCCGCGGTTTTCCATTTGCGAACACCGGGGCCATGGATAAACGCGTTACCTTCAAGGGCTGGCTGCTGCCGCTGCTGCTGATCGCGCCGCAGGTGCTGATCTCGGTGGTCTTCTTCTTCTATCCGGCGGGCGAGGCGGTCTGGCAATCGCTCTTCATTCCCGATCCGTTCGGCCTGTCGATGCAATATGTGGGGCTCGGGAATTTCGAGTTCCTGTTCAACGATCCCTATTATCGGGCCTCTTTCGTCACCACGGCGGTCTTCTCGACGCTGGTGACGCTGGTTTCCATGGTGCCGGCGCTGTTTCTCGCGGTGCTCGCCGACCGGCTCGTGAAGGGGGCGGGGACCTATCGCACCCTGCTGATCTGGCCCTACGCGGTGGCCCCTGCGGTCGCGGGCGTGCTGTGGCTGTTCATGTTCAACACCCGGATCGGCGTGGTGGCCTTCTATCTCAACCAGCTCGGCTATGACTGGAACCATGTGCTCAACCAGAACGAGGCGATGGGGCTTGTGGTCGTGGCCTCGTCCTGGGGACGGATCAGCTACAACTTCCTGTTCTATTTCGCGGCGCTGCAGGCGGTGCCGAAATCGGTGATCGAGGCCGCGGCGATCGACGGGGCGCGGTTCTGGCGGCGCTTCTTCACGATCGTGCTGCCGCTCCTGTCGCCCACGACCTTCTTCCTGCTGGTCGTGAACATCGTCTATGCCTTCTTCGAGACCTTCGGCGTGATCCACACGATCACATCGGGCGGTCCGCAACAGGCCACCACGATCCTCGTCTACAAGGTCTATGCCGACGGCTTCGTGGGGCAGGATCTGGGCTCGTCCGCAGCGCAATCGGTGGTGTTGCTGGTCGTGGTCGGCCTGCTGACGGTGCTGCAATTCAAGTTCGTCGAGAAGCGGGTGCATTACTGATGGCCGATATCCGCAAAGAACCTCCCCCCGGCATGGTCGAGAAGCGCGGAGGCGCGCTTTGGCTGACCCATGCGCTGATGATCGCGGGCGTGCTTGTGATCTTCTTCCCGATCTGGCTGGCCTTCGTCGCCTCGACCCACACCCAGCCCGAGATCGCGCAGGCGCCGATGCCGGTCCTGCCGGGCAGCCACCTGATCGAGAATTACAAGCGCGCGCTGTTTTCCGGCGTGAATGTTCCGGTCGCGACGATGCTGCTGAACTCGCTGGTGATGGCGCTCGGGATCGCGCTCGGGAAGATCGCGATCTCGCTCCTCTCGGCCTTCGCCATCGTCTATTTCCGGTTTCCCGGGCGGAAGTTCTTCTTCTGGATGATCTTCCTGACCCTGATGCTGCCGGTCGAGGTGCGGATCGTGCCGACCTATCAGGTCGTCGCGGGCTTCGGGCTTCTGAACTCCTATTCGGGCCTGATCCTGCCGCTCATCGCCTCGGCGACGGCGACCTTCCTGTTCCGGCAGTTCTTCCTCACCGTTCCCGACGAGCTGGCCGAGGCCGCGCGCGTCGATGGCGCGCGCCCGATGCGCTTCTTCGTCGACATCCTTCTCCCGATGAGCCGGACCAATATCGCCGCGCTCTTCGTGATCCTCTTCATCTATGGCTGGAACCAGTATCTCTGGCCGCTCCTGATCACCACCAAACCCGAGATGAACACCATCGTCATGGGCCTCAAGCAGATGTTCCCCAGCGGGGACGACATCGCCGACTGGCCGGTCATCATGGCCACGTCGATCCTTGCGATGATCCCGCCGGTGATCGTGGTGATCTCGATGCAGAAACTCTTCATCCGCGGCCTCGTGGACAGCGAGAAATAAAGGCGACCAATGGCTACCGTAGAGCTCGACAAGATCAAGAAACGCTTCGGCTCGACCGATGTGCTGCACGGCATCTCGATGGATATCCGCGATGGCGAGTTCATCGTCATCGTGGGCCCCTCGGGCTGCGGGAAATCGACGCTCCTGCGCATGGTCGCGGGGCTCGAAAGCGTGAGCGAGGGCGAGATCCGCATCGGCGAGAAACGGGTGAACGAACTCGAACCGATGGATCGCGACATCGCGATGGTGTTCCAGAATTATGCGCTCTACCCGCATATGTCGGTGCGCCAGAACATGGGGTACGGGCTCAAGATCGCGGGCATGGCGAAGGACGAGATCAACCGCCGCGTCGAGCAGGCCGCGACGCTGCTGCAGCTTTCCGACTATCTCGACCGCAAACCGCGCCAGCTCTCGGGCGGCCAGCGCCAGCGGGTCGCGATGGGGCGCGCGATCGTGCGCGAACCGGCGGTGTTCCTGTTCGACGAGCCGCTTTCGAACCTCGATGCCAAGCTGCGGGTGCAGATGCGCGTCGAGATCCGCGAATTGCAGCGCAAGCTCGGGATCACCGCGCTTTATGTGACCCACGATCAGGTCGAGGCGATGACGATGGCCGACCGGATGATCGTGATGAACGGCGGGGTGGCCGAGCAGATCGGGACGCCCCTCGAAGTCTATGAGCGCCCGGTGACGGTCTTCGCCGCGCAGTTCATCGGAAGCCCCTCGATGAATATCCTCCCCGCCGAGATCCGCGACGGGAAGGTGTATCTCGGCGAGGTCGCGATCGCTCCGGTTCAGGCGTCCGACGGGCCGGTGAGCCTCGGAATGCGCCCCGAGCATCTCCATCCCGACCCGGAAGGCCCGCTGTCTCTGCGCGTCACGCTGGCCGAGCCGCTGGGCGCGAACACGCTGCTGCACGGCACGCTCGAAGAGTCGGGCGAGGCGCTCACCGCGGCGCTGCCGGGGGTGCATGCGGCGCAGGCCGAGGCCGTGGTGATGCGGCTTTCGGTGACGCCCGAGCATATCCATCTCTTCGACCCGAAGACCGGAAAGAGGCTGGACTGAGCTCAGCCCGCGCTGATCTGGTGGGTGATCTCCCGCGCCGCCTGGCGCACCGCGTCGCCGATCTCGGGCAACCGGGCATCGGGCAGGCGCTGGACCGGGCCGGATATCGAGATTCCCGCCACGGCCTCCGCGTGAATGTTGAAGATCGGAGCGGCGATGCAGCGCATCCCCAGGGTGCGTTCTTCGTCATCGAGCGCATAGCCACGCGCCCGCACCGTTTCGAGCTGGGCGCGCAAGGTCTCGGCATCGGCGATCGTTTTCCCGGTGAAGCGCTGGAACTCGTAGCTCGCGAGCAACCGCTCGAGCCGCTCGGGTTCGTAGCCGCTCAGCAGCGCCTTCCCGATCCCCGAGGCATGCATCGGCGCCACCGTTCCGGGCGGAAAGAAGGCCCGGATCGCCTGATGCGTCTCGACCTGCCCGGCAAAGAGCACCTGGCCCTGCCGCTCGATCCCGAGATTCGAGGTCTCGCCCGTGCTCTGCATCAGTTCGCGCATCAGGGGGCGGGCGCGTTCGAAGACATTGGTATGGCGCAGGAAGCTTGATCCGATGCGGAAGGCGGCAGGGCCGATATGCCAGTCCTGTCCCTCGGGCGAAGTCTCGACGAATTCGCGCGCATGCAATGTTGAGAGCACCCGGTGCATCGTCGCGGGCGACTGGTCGAGTTCGCGCGCGATCGCGCTGAGGTTCAGCCCCTCGTTGCGCGAAAGCAGATCGAGCACGTCGAGCGCCCGGTCAAGCGCCTGGATGGTGGCCTGGGCGGGGTCGGTGTTGAACCCTTTCGGGCGGCCCTTGCGGCGGGGTGGGGCCATGAACCTGCCTCCCGTGATGCGAAAAACTTTTTAAAGCAGCATAAAGCAAAAATATATTTCACAGAATGAAAAACGTATCGCACTGATCAGGCTGGGCTTTCTTGGATTTCTTGCGCCTGCTGCGCCGTTTTCAGAAAAATATCGGCCTCTGGGCCTGCATGGTAGATCTATGCGCAGCCAGAGGAGGAGGCGTCATGATCCATCTCAATCCCGTATTCATTCCGGGCCCGACCAACATTCCCGAAAGCCTGCGCAAGACCATCGACATGCCGACGATGGACCATCGCAGCCCCGGTTTCGCCGATATCCTGCATCCCGCGCTCGAAGGGGTGAAGAAGGTGCTCAGGACCGAGGCCGGCGAAGTGTTCCTCTTCCCGTCGACGGGGACGGGCGGCTGGGAGACCGCGATCACCAACACCCTTTCGCCCGGAGACAAGGTTCTCGCCTGCCGCAACGGGCTCTTCAGCCATAAATGGATCGACATGTGCCAGCGCCACGGGCTCGATGTCGAGGTGGTCACGCAGGCCTGGGGCGACGGCATTCCGACCGACCGCTTCGCCGAGATCCTGAGCGCCGACAAGAGCCACGCGATCAAGGTCGTGCTCGCCACCCATAACGAGACCGCCACCGGCGTGACCTCGGATATCGCCGCGATCCGGCGCGCGCTCGACGCGGCGGGTCATCCCGCGATGCTCTTCGTCGACGGGGTCAGCTCGATCGGTTCGATGGATTTCCGGATGGATGACTGGGGCGTCGATATCGCCGTCACCGGCAGCCAGAAGGGTTTCATGTTGCCGCCCGGTCTCGCCATCATCGGCTTCTCCCAAAGGGCCCTGGCCGCGGTCGAGAGCGCGCGCCTGCCGCGCTGCTTCTTCGATATCCGCGACATGCGCGGCGCCTATGCGGCGAACGGCTTTCCCTACACGCCGCCGGTGGGGCTAATCAACGGGCTCAAAGCTTCGACCGAGATGCTGCTATCGGAAGGGCTCGACCAGGTCTTTTCCCGGCACAACCGGATCGCGGAAGGGGTGCGCAAGGCGGTGGCCGCCTGGGGGCTCGAGCTTTGCGCGGTTCGGCCCGAACTCTATTCCGACAGCGTCAGCGCGGTGCGCACGCCCGACGGGTTCGACGCGAACCAGATCGTGGCCCATGCGCTCAGGACCTATGGCGTGGCCTTCGGTGCGGGGCTGGGCGATGTCGCGGGCAAGGTGTTCAGGATCGGCCATCTGGGGTTGATGACCGATGGGATGGCGCTTTCCGGGATCGCGACCGCCGAGATGGCGATGGCCGATCTCGGGCTGCCGGTCGAGCTGGGCAGCGGCGTCGCGGCGGCGCAGGCGCATTACCGTCAGGCCCCGGCGGAGCTGCGCAAGGCGGTGGCCTGAGCCCGGCTCAGCGCCCCGCGCCGCCATAGCTCCGCCCCAGCCGCTCGAGCATCTCGAGGCTCTGGGAGAGCTGGTCGCGGGAGATGAATTCGTCGGGTTTGTGGGCCTGCTCGATCGAGCCGGGCCCGCAGATCACCGCGCTCATCCCGATCTGCTGGAACAGCCCCGCCTCGGTGCCGAAGGGCACGACCTCGGCCCGGTTCGCGCCGGTCAGGCGGAAGATCAGGTCGCGCGCGGCGTTCTGCTCCATCGGGAGCAATCCCGCCACCTCGCCGATCACCTCGGTCGAGATCTGCGCATGAGGCGCGATCGCGCGCATCTCGGGCAGCAGCACCTCCTCGACATGGCGCGCGATCGCCTCCTTGACGAAGTCCTGATCCTCGGGAACGACCGGGCGCATCTCCCAGTCGAGCACCGCCTTGCCCGCGATCACGTTATGGGCATGCCCTCCGCGCAGACCGCCCACGTTGATCGTGGTCTGGGGCGGGTCGAAGCGCGACGGGACCGGGGCACGCGCCATCAGCTCCGAGCGCAGTTCCAGAAGGCGCGTGATGTAGCGCGCTGCATATTCGACCGCGTTGACGCCGCGCTCGGGGGCCGAGCCATGCCCTTCTGCGCCAGAGAAGGTCACCGTGTATTCGCAGCAGCCCTTGTGCCCCTCGATCACCTGCATCAGCGTCGGCTCTCCGATCAACGCCATCGCGGGCCGCACTTCGCGCTCGGCGAGCAGTTCGACCAGATTGCGCGCGCCGAGACATCCGACCTCCTCGTCATGGGTGAAGGCGAAATGGATCGGACGCTCGGTCGCCGCGGCGCGCAGCGTGTCGAGCTTCGCCAGGCAGGCCGCGATGAAGCCCTTCATGTCACAGGTGCCGCGCCCGTAGAGCCGTCTGTCGCGCTCGGTCAGCGTGAAGGGATCGCTCGACCAGTCCTGATCCTCGACCGGGACCACGTCGGTATGGCCCGAGAGGACCAGCCCGCCCGAGACCTCCGGACCGAGCGTCGCGAAGAGATTGGCCTTGTGCCCGGTCGCGTCGCGATGGATCTCGACCCGCGCGCCCGCATCCGAGAGCATCTCGGCCATATAAGCGATCGCCTCGAGATTGCTGTCGCGCGAGACGGTGGGGAAGGCGATCAGCTCGCGCAGGATCGCGGTGCAGCGCTCGAGATCGTCCATCCGCTCACTCCTTGACGAAGAGCTGTCTGGGGACGTTGCAGAGCGGTTCGGCGGGGCCGTCCTCGCGGATCAGGATGGTCTCGGTGGTCTCGAGG
>NZ_AQRC01000013.1 GCF_000737065.1 Thioclava atlantica
CGGGCACGCCCATATAGACGGCGAGGTTGCCCGCGATCACCGACATCAGCACCATGATCGCAGCGACCGACAGGTCGATGCCCGCGGTCAGGATGATCAGCGACTGCGCCGCGGCGAGGATCCCGATGATCGAGACCTGCTGCATGATCAGGGTCAGGTTGAAGGCCGAGAAGAACTTGCCGCCCGCGATCAGGCCGAAGGCGGCGATCGAGAGCCCCAGCACGATCACCGGCACGAGGGTCGGGTTGCCGTGCAGCCCGTGCTGGATCGCGCCGAGGGGGCCGCGTTTCTTCCTCTCGAAGGCGGCAACCGTCCTGTCGCTCTTTTCGAGATCGTGTTCGAAGGACTGGCCGCGGGGTGGTGCGGTCTGGGTCATGTCCGTCATCCTCTCTCTCCCGTTTGGGACGCGCGCGCGTTGCGCGGTGGGGGAAGGGCCACGCGTGGGGGTGGCCCTTCCGGATCGTCAGCCGCGGCTCAGCCCCAGCACTGCTTGAGGCCCTCGTCCGAGCTGATCGAGTCGATCCCGTCGACCGGGTGATCGGTGATCAGCGTCACGCCCGTATTGTAGAAATCGAGCCCTTCGGAGTTCTGCGGCTTGGTGCCGTCCTTGGCGAAAGCGGCGATTGCCTCGACGCCCTTCGAGGCCATCAGCAGCGGGAACTGCATCGAGGTTGCGCCGATGATGCCCTCCTTGACGTTCTGCACGCCCGGGCAGCCGCCATCGATCGAGACGATCGTCGCCTGGTTCTCGAGGCCCACCGCCTTGAGCGCCTCATAGGCCCCGGCCGCCGCCGGCTCGTTGATCGTGTAGACGAGATCGACGCCCGGATCCTTCTGCAGGAGGTTCTCCATCGCGTTGCGGCCGCCCTCTTCGTTGCCGTTGGTCACGTCATGGCCGACGATGCGCGGATCGTCCTCGTCGCCGATCTTCTTGGCGTCCTTCACGTCGATGCCGAAGCCCTTCATGAAGCCCTGATCGCGCAGGTAATCGACCGAGACCTGGCTCGCGTTGAGATCGAGGAAGGCGATCTTCGCATCCGCCGCCTTGTCGCCCATCCGCGCCTTGGCCCATTCCCCGATCAGCTCGCCCGCCTTGAAATTGTCGGTCGCGAAGGTGGCGTCGGCCGTGTCCGCGGGCTCGAAAGGCGTATCGAGCGCGATCACCAGCGCGCCCGCGGCGCGCGCCTTCTCGACCACAGGTGCCAGCGCCCGGCTGTCGGACGGCGTGATCAGGATGCCCTTGGCACCCGCGGCCATGCAGCTTTCGACCGCGGCCACCTGGCTTTCGACATCGCCGTCGATCTTGCCGGCATAGGTGTTGAGCTTGATCCCGAGCTCGTTGGCCTTCGCCACCGCCCCTTCCTTCATCTTCACGAAAAACGGGTTCGTATCCGTCTTCGTGATCAGGCAGGCGGACGTTTCGGCAAAGGCGCCGGTCGCCATCAGGCCGAGCGCGGTTGCACCGAGAATTGCGGTTTTCTTCATCATGTCAGGTCTCCTCCCAAGAGATGCTCAGCCGTCCTCCGATCGGCTTCGCGCTCGAGGATGGGTCGAAAGCCCGAGTCGGGTCAATATATAAATCACTCTTATTTATTAATTGACAGGCAGTCTGGCCCAGGCGATGATTTTCCTGCAAAGGAATGCGCGAGCGACCGCGGGGAAGGAAGACGTGAACAATCAGGCGCCGGAGCCTCCGCCCCAGAGCCCGATCAAGATCGGCTCGGATCACACGGCGATGCGCGACCGCAACGAACGGCTCGTGCTCTCGATCATCCGCCGCCGAGGGGCGCTCGCGAAATCCGAGATCGCGCGCCTGACCGGGCTCTCGGCGCAGACCGTCTCGGTGATCATGCGCGCCCTCGAAACCGAGGGGTTGCTGCTGAAATGCGATCCGGTGCGCGGCAAGGTCGGCCAGCCCACCGTCCCGATGCGGCTCAATCCCGAAGGGGCGTTCTTCCTCGGGCTCAAGGTCGGGCGGCGACGCACGGAGCTGATGCTGATCGACTTCGTGGGCGCGCCGCGCGCGAGCCGGGTCGCCCGCCACGACTACCCAACCGCGGAAGACACGATCCGCTTCGCGCGTGGCGCAATCGACGAAATCCTGAAGGAGATGCCTCCGGCCCAGCGCGAGCGGGTCTTCGGCCTCGGGATCGGCGCACCCTTCCAGATGTGGGACTGGGGCGCGGCGCTCGGCCTGCCCGAAAGCGCGATGTCGGACTGGCGCGAGCGCGATATCCGCGCCGAGCTCGAGACCCTCTACCCCTGGCCCGTGATGCTCGAAAACGACGCCTCGGCCGCCTGCAATGCCGAGCTGCTCTTCGGGGGCGGCTCGCTGCCGGGGCATTTCGTCTATGCCTTTCTCGGCTTCTTCGTAGGCGGCGGTCTGGTGATGAATTCGACGCTGGTGACGGGCCCGCGCGGCAATGCCGGGGCGCTGGCCTCGATGCCGGTCCCCGACGCTACGGGGGGGCAATGCCAGCTTCTCGACGTGGCCTCGCTCTCCGGGCTCGAGGCACGGTTGCGCGCGGCCGGGGCGGATAGCGCGTTTCTCTGGGAAGCGCGCGATCACTGGGAGCTTGCGCCCGAGACGCTCGAGCCGTGGCTCGAGGGGGCCGCGCGCGGGCTGGCCCATGTCGCGGCCTCGGCGACCGCGCTATGCGATCTGGATGCGATCGTGATCGACGGCTGGATGCCCGAGGAGTTGCGCGACCGCCTCGTTGCCGCAACGGCGCGGGAAATCGCGCGCATCGACCTTTCGGGCAGTTTCGCGCCGGCCGTCCTTGCCGGGAGCGCAGGCCCGCAGGCCCGCGCGTTGGGCGCGGCAAGCCTGCCGCTGAGCGCGCGCTTTCTGACCGAGGTTGACCTGCCCCAGGAGCCCGAGGGCTAGAGCGCAGGGAAATCGACCGTCACCACGAGCCCCGGATGGTTGTCGCCCAGGGCGAGTTCGGCATCGTGCAGCCCCGCCACCGCCTGTACCAGCGCCAGCCCGAGCCCGTTGCCCGGCGTCGTGCGCGACCGCTCGAGCCGGTAGAGACGGCGCAGGACAAGCTGGCGTTCGGCTTCCGGCACACCGGGACCGCGGTCGCGCACCGAAAGCCGCACCCGGTCGTCCTCGCACACCAGTTCGACCGTGATGTCCGGCTCCGGCCCGCCATGACGGATCGCGTTCTCGATCAGGTTCGAGAGCATCTGCCCGAGCAACCCGCGATCGCCCTGCACCCGAAGCGCCGCGCCTTCCGGACGCAGAAGCCGCAACGCCCCCCCGGCTTCCTCCGCCGCCACCTCGTAGAGCTCGGTGATATCGGTGGCGAGCGCGCCGAGATCGACCGGTGCGAAGCGGGATTTCGGGCTGCCGCCCTCGATTTGCGCGATCCGCAACAGGGAATGGAACACCCCCACCGCCAGCTCCGCCTCCTCGCTTGCACGCTCGGCGGTGGCGCGGGCGGCGCTGTCCTCGGGCAGTTGCTCGCGCAGCTCGGAAAGCAGCACCGAGATCCGCTGCATCGGCGTCTTGAGGTCATGCGCGATATCGGCCGAAACCTGCCGCAGCGCCGCCACCGTCGCCTCCTGCGTCTCCGCCATCGCGTTGAGCCGCGCCCCGATCCGCGCGAGGTCGTCGCCGCGCGCGGATTTCACCGTGTCGTCGGGCACCCGCGCCTCGAGCCGCCCTTCGGTCAACTCGTCGAGCGTATCCTCGAGCGCGCTCACCCGCTTGCGCGCCCGCATCCCGGCCCAGGCGCCATAGGCGGCCGAAACCAGCAAGGAGGGCACGAAGGAGAAGATGAGGATCGCAAGGAAGGTCGAGGTCAGTTCGGCGATCGGCGCGCGGCTCTCGCCGATCACCAGGAAACCGCCCGCAAGCGGCATGGTCAGCGTGAAATAGCCCTGGCTCGAAAGCGGCGCATAGTCGAGATGGCGCGCGACCACCCATTGCCCGTTCTCGCGCAGCACACGCACATTGCCGACCTGCCGCCCGTCGGGCAGCACGAAGGCGATCGCGCGTTCGGACGGGTCGGAGGCGCGGGCCTCGGCGGAGACGATGACCGAAAGCGTCTCCGGATTGGCCGCAACCCGAAACACCGCTGTCTGCTGCTTGAGATCGGTGCGGATCGCGTCCTCGGTCGAGGACCGCAACGCGACATAGGCGAAACCGAGCGTCACCAATAGGATCGCGAAGACGATCCCCATCAGCCCCAGCGCCTGCCGAAGCGGCGTCGAGGCGAAGATCGCCGCGCGGTTCAGCCGCCCCAGCATCAGCCGTCGATCCGGTAACCCGCGCCACGCACGGTATGGATCAGCTCGCGCTCGAAGGGCTTATCGACCTTGTTCCGGAGCCGCGAGATATGGGTCTCGACGACATTGGTCTGCGGATCGAAATTGAGATCCCACACCCCTTCGAGCAGCATCGTCCGGGTCTGCACCCGCCCCTTGCGCCTGAGCAGGAACTCGAGCAGCGCGAATTCGCGCGGCAGCAGGTCGATCTCCTGACCCGCCCGCGTCACCTTGCGGGTGATCAGGTCCATCTTCAGATCCGCCGCTTCGAGCACCACCTGCTCGCTCTGGGCCTGCGGACGCCGGGCAAGTGCCGCGATCCGCGCCGAGAGTTCGCCGAAGGCGAACGGCTTCACCAGATAGTCGTCGGCCCCGGAATTGAGACCCTCGATCCGGTCATCGACTCCCCCGATCGCGGTCAGGAAGATGATCGGCGTCGCGACCTTGGCCGCGCGCACCGCCCGCACGATCGACAGCCCATCGAGCTCGGGGAGCATCCGGTCCACGATCATCACGTCATACTCGCCGGTGAGCGCCTGGCTCAGACCCTCGCGCCCATTGGCGAGGTGATCGACGCCGTGGCCTTCCTCGCGAAGCCCGCGCGTGACGTAATCGACGGTGGTCGCATCATCTTCGATCAGCAGAAGTTTCATCGCGGAACTTTCCTCATGTCGCGCCATACATGGCGGGTCCGAAGCCGCCTGTCACGCCTCGATCTCCCAAAGGTGAACCGGATTACACACCTGCAATCTTCCCGCAGAGTCCATGTGAAGCTAAGCCCCAAGATAAAGGGCATCCCTGTCAACAAGGAGAGAGAGATGCAGAACACGCGCAAAACCCGTCTGCTTCGCACCCTCGCGGTGACCGCCATGATCGGCGCAGGTTCGGTTGCGACGACCGGTCTCGCGGTGGTGCCCAATGTCGCGGCGGCCGAAACCTTCACCAACAGTGTCGATCTGGTGAAGAAGGTCATGCCCGCCGTGGTGACCATCGAGATCAAGAAACCCGCCAACGATCAGGAGATGGCGCAGATGGGTATGCCCCCGGGCTTCCCGTTCGACTTTTTCGGCAACCGTTTCGGGATGCCGATGCCGGGCGACCCGAACATGCCCAACCAGCAGGCGCAGCGCCCTGAGATCACCGGCCTCGGCACCGGCTTCGTCATCGAGAAGGACGGCCACATCGTCACCAACGCCCATGTCGTCGATGGGGCGGAGAGCGTGAAGGTAACCTTCCAGGACGGCACCACCGCCGATGCGAAGGTGATCGGCGTCGACAAGGCGACCGATATCGCGCTGATCAAGGTCGATACGAACAAGGATCTCGCCACGGTCGGCTTCGGCGATTCCGATCAGGCGCAGGTCGGCGAGCCCGTCGTCGCGATCGGCAATCCGTTCGGCCTCGGCACCTCGGTCTCGAGCGGCATCGTCTCGGCCAAGGGGCGCGATCTGAAATCGGGTCCGTTCGACAACTACATCCAGACCGACGCCGCGATCAACAAGGGCAACTCGGGTGGTCCGCTCTTCGACGCCAATGGCGAGGTGATCGGGATGAACACCGCGATCCTGTCGCCCACGGGCGGCTCGGTCGGGATCGGCTTCTCGGTGCCCTCGAACACGATCAAGTCGGTCATCGCCGATCTGGGCAAGGGCGGTGAAGTGAAGCGCGGCTTCCTCGGCGTCTCGATCCAGCCGGTGAGCGAGGACATCGCCGCGGCCCTCGGCCTCGACAAGCCCGAAGGCGTGCTCGTCGCCGACGTGTCGAGCGACACCCCCGCGAAGACGGCCGGCCTGAAGCGTGGCGACATCATCGTCGCGGTCGACGGCAAGCCGATGAAGCAACCGCGCGACCTGACCCGCGCCATCGGCTCGGACGAGCCGGGCACCGAGGTTCAACTCTCCCTGCTGCGCGCGAACAAGCCGCTCACGCTCTCCGTCACTCTTGGTGAGCGGCCCACTGAGAGCCCGTCCTAAGACCAGGGCTCAGCGGTAGAAGCGTCGCGCCCGGAGCTTCGGCTTCGGGCGCGGCCTTTTTCTTCAGTCTCCGGTCGCGGAGGGTGCAGGCGCCTCCGGCGGCGTCACCGCCCCGACCTGATAGAGCCGCCAGTCGTCTTGCCGGAAGTGACGCTCGGCGATCTCGCTCAACCCGTCCACCCCATCGAGCGGCTGAGCCGACAGCACCAGCCCCTGCGGATGCGCCGCCATCCAGCGCCCGAGATCCGCGCTGTTTCCGATCACGTCGACCGGCTGGGCGAGCCTCGCGACATAGGAGAACTGCCCCGCGTAACTGCGATCGGTCGTCGCCACGCCATGCGCCGAATGGGCCGCGATCAACGCACCGATCGGACGCGGATCATAGACCGTCCAGAGGATCGGCAAGACCATGATCTCGATCGCCACCAGCACCATCGGCGCGACGAGCCCCTCGACCCGCCAGCCATCACGCGCGCGCATCAAGATCACGCCTGCGAGAAGCAGGATCGCCACACCGGCCCCGAGGAGCAGCCACGACCCCGTGCCCTCGGGCAGCTCGGGAAACGCGCCGAAGGGCACCGCCGCCGCCGCGATCGCGGCGAGAATGCCGGGAAGCAGCCACAGGAGCCGGAGCGCGCGCAGGCGGCGCTCGGCGGTGGGCACCATCCCTGAAAGAAGAAGCGCGAGGGCCGGAAGCTCCGGCACGAGATAATGCGCCTGCTTGCCCGAGATCATCGAGAAGGCGACGAAGGCACTCACACCCCAGAGCGTGACGAAGCGCGATCCCGCATCGGCCCAGAGCCGCGACGGCTTGAGCGCCGCGAGACCGGCCCGGCTCCATCCCCACGGCCAGAGGAAGAACGGCATCAGCGCCAGGAAGAACCAGACCGGGCGACCATGAGCAAAGCTCTCGACCATCCGCCCCGCGCTCTGCTTCCACAGGATCTGTTCGCGATAGGCGGCGCCGCCGAAGATCACCGCAGGGCCGAGCCACAGCAGCACGATCCCGAAGGCGATCAGGAAAGCGAGGCCGATCCGGCCGTACCAGCCCTTGATCGAGGGGCGCCCCTCCGCCCGCGCCCAGAGCGGCATCAGCAGCGCCGCGGGCAGGACATGGACAAGGATCACCGGACCCTTCGCGAAGACCCCGAGCCCGAGCGCCACGCCGAGCCCCAGCACCGGCCCGATCCGCAACCCGTCCTTGAGCGACCAGATCGCGATCATGCCCAACAGCGTCGCCGCCGCGAGCATCGTGTCGAACATCGTGGTCGAGCCGAAGAGCAGGAACACACCGGTCGAAGCAAGGATCAGAGCGGCCAGCCCCGAACGCTCCGGCGCTTCGGGCCAGAGCCTGCGCGCCAGAACCGCGACCAGCCAGACCGAGAGCAGCCCGAAGCCCGGCGCGACGAGCCGCGCGGCCCATTCGCTCGGCCCGGTCACGCCCCAGACGAGATTGATGAGCCAGAACAGGAGCGGCGGCTTGTCGCTGTAGATCCCGCCGTTGAGATGGGGAACGATCTTGGAACCGCCCTGCCACATCTCCCACGCGACGGTGACATAGCGGGTTTCGTCGATCGCCATCAGCGGCCGCATGATCATCAGCAGCGTCGCTGTCACGGCGAAGGTCACGAGCGCCCCGATCAGCGGGACACGCCAGGCGGAGGAGGTCATCGGCGGGCCTTTCCTTGCATGCGCACGCGGGCGCGTCAGCCCTGCTTGACGCCAGAACCGGCGCTGCTGTCAACCCCGGGGATCCGCAAGAAACCGAGCTTCCCTCTCGCTCTCCAACAAAAGTTCGGAACTCTGCGCCGCCGGGCAACGTTGGCGGGGTATCGAGATAAAATCGAGATATACAAGGGAGACCTGTGAAATGAAGAAGATCCTGCTTGTCCTGCCGCTCGCCGCGAGTGTTGCCGCCTGCCAGATGACCCCGCAAGATCAGGCCGCTGCGACCGGTGGTGTTGCCGGGGCTGCGCTCGGCGCTGCCGTCTCCAAGGACGGTGACAGGCTCGAAGGCGCGGCGCTCGGCGCGGCGGCCGGCACCGTGGCCGGTGCTCTGATCGGCAAGGCCAGCCAGCCGGGCCAGTGCCGCTATCGTGATGCCTATGGCCGCGAATACATCGCGCCCTGCTGATAGGCCGATAGACAAGGCAGAATTCGAACCGCCCGGAGCCTCTCCGGGCGGTTTTCCTTTGTTCCGCTCCCTTCCCCGCCCGGAACGGATTGTCGCAGACCGTTGCCGGGTCCCGATACGGTCGCTATCTCGCAAGGCAGCAACGGACCCGGATGATGAGCACTGCGCAGGACGACCCCACGCCCAAGATGATCCTCGACCGGATCGCGGCCCCCGTCGCGGGCAAGCTGCGGATGGCGGGCTGGCTCGGGATCGCCGCCGCGCTGGTCTGGCCGGCACAGGCCGCCCTTGTGGGTCTCGTCCTCGGCACGCTCGTCGCCCCCGGCGCGAGCCCCGGCCTCTCGCCACTCGCGGGCGCGGCGGGCTTCCTCGGCCTCGCGCTTTTGCGCATCCTCCTCGACTGGCAGTCGCAGAAGCTCAGCGCAAATGCCGCGGAGACCGTGCTGCGCGAGACGCGCGCGCGGCTCCTTTCCCGCGCCTTCCGGCAGGCGAGCCGGGTTGCGGCCCTCTCCCCGGCTGAACTGGCCGCGCTGTCGGCCGAGAAACTCGCAGCCCTCGAACCATGGGCGACGCGCTACCGCCCGGCCTTCCTGCGCGCGCGCATCGTGCCGGTCGCCTTCCTGATCCTCGTCGCGACGCAGAGCTGGGCGGCTGCGGTGATCCTGCTCATCGCCGGCCCGTTGATTCCGCTCTTCATGGCGCTTGTCGGCATGGCCGCGCAGGAGGCCTCGGAGAAGCAGATGATCGAGATCGGCGCGCTCAACAGGCTGCTGATCGACCGGATCGCCGCGATCACCGACCTGCGCCTGCTGGGCGCGGAGGCGCGCTCTCGCGCGGATCTCGAGATCAAGTCCGACGATCTGCGCATCCGCACCATGGCGGTGCTGCGCGTGGCCTTCCTCTCCTCGACCGTGCTCGAGCTGTTCTCCGCGATCGGCGTGGCCTTCATGGCGGTCTATGTCGGCTTCTCGCTGATCGGATGGATGAATTTCGGCACTTGGGGCGTCAAGATGACCCCGGCCGAGGGGATCTTCCTGCTGATGATCGCGCCGGAATTCTTCCAGCCCCTGCGCGATCTCGCCGCCGCCTGGCACGACCGGGCGGCCGCGCTCGCCGTCGCCTCCGAACTCGACGCGACCGAGCAGGCGATCGACGGGGCCGAGACGATGCTCGGCACCGGCGGCGCGGGCCACGCCCCCGCAATCGGCGCCTTGCGCTGGCAGGGGATCACCATCCGGCCCGGCGCGGCGGCAGCGCCGATCGCCCTGCCCGACGGGACGGTGGCGCCGGGCGAGGCGGTTGCGATCACCGGCCCCTCGGGCGCGGGCAAGACGACGCTGCTGACCGCCCTCGCCGGCCTGATCCGCCCCGAGGCGGGCTCGGTCCATCTCGGCGATCTGCGCCTGAGCGACGAAACCGCCGATGACTGGCGCGCCGCGTTCGGCTGGATCCCGCAAAGCCCGCGCTTTCCGGATGCGAGCCTGCGCGAGCTCATCACGCTCAATCGCCCCGGCGATCTCGAGGCCGCGCTCGCGGCGGCGCAGGCGGCGGAGGTGGTCGCGGGGCTGCCGGGCGCGCTCGACGCGCGGCTCGGCGACATGGGCGGCGGGGTCTCGGGCGGAGAGGCGCGGCGGCTGCTGATCGCGCGCGCGCATTATGCGCAGCGCCCGATCGTGCTGGCCGACGAGCCCACCGCCGATCTCGATCCGGAGACCGGCGCGAAGATCATCGCGGGGCTTCTCGCCCTGCGCGCGCGCGGCACGACGCTGATCGTCGCGAGCCATGACCCGGCACTGATCGCGGCGATGGACCGGAGCATCGCGCTGGAGGCGGGCGCATGAAGACCTTGCTCACCCTCGCATGGCGCCTGATCGCCGATCAGAAATGGTCCTTCCTGCGTGGTCTCGCGCTCTCCTTCCTCGTGCTCGCGATGGGCGCGGCGCTGCTGGGCCTCTCGGGCTGGTTCGTCACTGCGGCCGCCGTGGCCGGGATCAGCGGGCTCGGGCTGGATTTCGACTTCTTCCGCCCTTCGGCGGGCGTGCGGGGGCTGGCGCTCGGCCGGGCCGCGGCACGCTATGGCGAGCGGCTCCTGACCCATGACGCGACCCTGCGCGCGCTGGCCGATCTGCGGCTCGCGCTGATGGACGGGGTCGCACGCCGTCCGCATGAGGCGCAGGCGCGGCTCAGGGGGGCGGAGGCGCTCAACCGGTTGACCTCGGATGTCGACGCGCTCGACGGGCTGTTGTTGCGGCTTGTCCTGCCCTTCCTTGCCGGGGGGATGGCCCAGCTCGCCGCCCTCGGGATGTTGTGGTGGCTCGAGGGCGAGGCGATCGGGATCGCGGTCTTCCTCATCTATTTCTTCGGCGCGGGTTTCGGGCTGATCTGGGTCGCACGCGCTGCACGACGCGACGCCCGGGCCGCCGAAACGGCGCTTCAGGGCATCCGCCGCCGCGCGCTCGAGACGATGCGGGCGCGCGCCGATCTCGCCATCGCCGGGCAACTCGAAGAGGCCACCGCGCGGACGCTGGCCGAGGTCGAAGCGGATGCGCTGGCCCGGCGCAATCTCGAGGCGCTCGACCGCCGCGTCGCTGCGGTGATCGCGGCCACGACCGCGCTGGCCGGGGCGACGGCGCTCGCGATCGGCGGTCAGATGGCGGCAGCGGGCCAGATCACCCCCGCCCGCGCGGCGATCGGGCTGTTCGTCGCGCTCGCGCTGGCCGAGTCGGTTCTGCTGCTGCGCCGGGGCATGGCCGAGATCGGCCGGATGCAGGAGGCGGGCGCGCGCGTGCGCGACCTGACCGACACGCCCCCCCGCCCCGTGCCTGAGATCCCCGCTGGCCCCGCCGATCCCCAAGCGCCGCTTCTCGAGGCGCGGGCACTCTCTTTCGCCCGTCCCGGCAGCACCCGCCCGGTCTTCGAGGATCTGAGCTTCACGCTCCGCCCCGGCGAGACCCTTTTCCTCACCGGCCCGTCCGGCGCCGGCAAATCGACCGCGCTCGCGGTGCTTGCCGGGTTGATGCCCCCCGGTTCCGGCACGCTCTCGATCGAAGGGCGGCCACTCGCGCAGCTGCCCGAGCCGGAACTGCGCCGCCACCTGACGATGGTGCCGCAGCGCAGCCAGCTCATCGGGGGCAGCATCGCCGAGAACCTCGCCCTCGCCCTGCCGGCGGATGGGGCGCTGGATGAAGACGCGGCCTGGGCCGCGCTGAGGGCCGTCGCGCTCGACGAGGTGATCGCGGGGCGCGGCGGGCTCGGGGCCATGCTTGGCGAAGGTGGCGGGGGGCTTTCGGGCGGACAGGCGAAACGGCTGGCACTTGCGCGCGCGGCGCTGCGCCAGCCGAAAGTGCTTCTCCTCGACGAGCCGACCGAGGGTCTCGATCCGGCGACGGCGCGCACGACGCTCACCGGTCTGCGCGCCTTGCTCCCCGAGACGGGCTTCGTGATCGTGTCCCATCGCAGCCCCGATCAGGCGTTCGCGACTCGCTCCATCGCGCTGCGGTAAAATCGCACATGCGACGTTAAGCCGCTATATTTACTAGGAAATTCTCACAGCTATTCACAGATGCGTGCGGCATCGCCCGCATTTGATCTGGCTCAAGGTCGCGTCTCCGCCCGGCTCCGTAAGTGGCATCCGGGAAAAACATTTCCGGAAGATCCGGTTTTTCGACCGGATCGCTGCAGGAAACGGAGAACGAGAATGGATTTCGGGATCGTCGAGCTGTCACGGCTGCAATTCGCCATGACGGCTCTCTATCACTTTCTCTTCGTGCCGCTCACGCTCGGTCTGTCGATCATCGTGGCGATCATGGAGACGGTCTTTGTCATGACCAACCGTCCGATCTGGCGCCAGATGACCAAGTTCTGGGCAACGCTGTTCGGCATCAATTTCGTGCTGGGCGTGGCGACGGGCCTCACGATGGAATTCCAGTTCGGGATGAACTGGAGCTACTACTCGCAATATGTCGGCGACATCTTCGGCGCGCCGCTGGCGATCGAGGGGCTGATGGCCTTCTTCATGGAGGCGACGTTCGTCGGGCTGATGTTCTTCGGCTGGGAGAAGCTGAGCCCGGTCAAGCATCTCGTGGTGACATGGCTGGTGGCGATCGGTTCGAACTTCTCGGCGCTCTGGATCCTCATCGCCAATGGCTGGATGCAGAACCCGGTCGGCGCGAAGTTCAATCCGCTGACGATGCGGATGGAGCTGCATTCCTTCTACGACGTGATCTTCAACCCGGTGGCGCAGGCGAAATTCGTTCATACCGTCTCCGCGGGCTATGTGACTGCGGCGGTCTTCGTGCTCGGCGTCTCGGCCTGGTACATGCTCAAGGGACGCCATATCGAGCTGGCCCGCCGCTCGATCGCCGTGGCCGCGTCCTTCGGCCTCGCGGCGACGCTGTCGGTGATCGTGCTCGGCGACGAGTCGGGCTACGAGACCGGCCATAACCAGAAGATGAAACTCGCCGCGATCGAGGCGATGTGGCACACCGAGGAGGCCCCCGCGACCTTCACGCTCTTCGGCATCCCCGACCAGCAGGCGCGCGAGACCAAATATGCGATCCGCGTCCCGTGGCTGATGGGGCTGATCGGCACCCGCTCGCTGACCGAGAAGATCCCGGGCATCGACGAACTGGTCAAGAATTCCGAGGCACGGATCAGATCGGGGATCGTCGCCTATGACGACCTGATGAAGATCCGGGCGGCGAAGGGCGACGAGAGCCCCGCGGTCAAAGCCGATTTCGAGGCCCATTCGACCGATCTCGGCTACGCCTTCCTGCTCAAGCGCTATGTCGACGATCCGCGTCAGGCGACGGATGCGGAGATCGCGAAGGCCGCGAATGACACCGTGCCCCCGGTCTTCCCGCTGTTCTGGTCGTTCCGTCTCATGGTGGGGCTCGGCTTCGCGTTCCTCGCGGTGATGATCTACTTCTTCATCGCCACGAACTGGCGCGGGATGACCTATCCCCGCTGGGCATTGCGGCTCGCGGTCTGGGTCATTCCGGCACCGTGGATCGCGGCGGAGCTTGGCTGGTTCACCGCCGAATTCGGCCGCCAGCCCTGGACCGTGGACGGTATCCTGCCCACCGCGCTCTCGGTCAGCCACCTCTCGGTCGGCGACCTGCTGATCACGCTCGCGGGTTTCGTGACCTTCTACAGCGTGCTGTTCGTGATCGAGATGGGGCTGATGGTGAAATACATCCGCAAGGGGCCGTATCTCGACGTCGACATCACCGAACAATGGCAGGAACGGCACGACAGAATGCTGTCGGGCCAGGACCTCCCCGTCACCATGCCTGCGGAGTAAGACAATGATCCTTCATGACCTCATAAGCCTCGATATCCTGCGCGTGATCTGGTGGGTCCTGCTCGGCGTCCTGCTGATCGGTTTCGCGCTGACCGACGGGTTCGACATGGGCGTGGGCGCGCTGCTGCCCTTCGTCGGCAAGACCGATGTCGAGCGGCGCGTCTCGATCAACACGATCGGCCCCGTCTGGGAAGGGAACCAGGTCTGGTTCATCCTGGGCGGCGGCGCGATCTTCGCTGCCTGGCCGCCGCTTTACGCGGTGAGCTTCTCGGGCTTCTACCTGGCGATGTTCGCGGTGCTCGCGGCGCTCATCCTGCGTCCGGTCGCGTTCAAATACCGCTCCAAGCGCGACGATGCGCGCTGGCGCAACCGCTGGGACTGGGCGCTCTTCGTGGGGGGCGCGGTGCCCGCGCTGATCTTCGGCGTGGCGGTCGGCAACGTCTTGCAAGGCGTGCCCTTCGAGTTCAACAATGACCTGATGGCGCTCTACCCGGGCAACGTCTTCTCGAAGTTCATCGGCCTGCTCAATCCCTTCGCGCTGCTGGCCGGGGTGGTGTCGCTCTCGATGCTGCTCATGCATGGCGCGGCCTGGCTGACGCTGAAGACCGAGGGCCCGGTGCAGATGCGCGCCCGCGCGATCGGGTCGGTCGCCGGCACGGTGGCCTTCGCCACCTATATCCTCGCCGGGATCTGGCTCGCCTTCGGGATCGCGGGCTATCATCTGGCTACGGCGGTGCCCGCGAACGGCCCCTCGAACCCGCTCTTCTCGCAGGTCGTTCACGGCGGCAGCTGGTTCGCGGCCTATGCGGCCCGTCCGTGGATCGCGATCGCACCGATCCTCGGGCTGGTCGGGATCGCGCTGGCGACCCTGGGCCTGCGCAGCGGCCGCGAGATCTCGACCCTGCTCTTTTCGAAGCTGGGCATCTTCGGCGTGATCTCCTCGGTCGGGCTGACGATGTTCCCTTTCATCCTGCCCAGTTCGCTGCAACCCGACGCCTCGCTCACCGTCTGGGACAGCTCGTCCTCGCAGCAGACATTGTTCGTGATGCTCGTCGCCGCGCTGATCTTCATGCCGATCATCCTCGCCTATACCGCATGGGTCTACAAAGTCCTGTGGGGCAAGGTGACGGTCGAGGACATCGAGCGCGACAACCAGACCGTTTACTAAGGAGACGCAAGAGATGTGGTATTTCGCCTGGATCCTCGGCCTGCCGCTGGCCGCACTGGTCGCCGTCGCGAACGCGATGTGGCTCGAGATGCAGACCGACTGCAAGGCCGCGGGTGAGTGCAAGAAGGACTGACCCCTGCCGCGAGAACGAAGGGCCGCTCCGACCGGGGCGGCCCTTTTCGTTCGGAGCGACGCGCGCTGGCGACGCTGCGGCAACCTGCGACCTCCGCTAGCGCAAACAGTCGGAAAGACGTGACGTTTCGAGATCGAAACAGGGCGTTTTCCCCCTGTCCCTCGGCGCGACGCTCTTGTAACAAAATTGCCGAGGAATCCGTCCGCCGCGCAATGGCGGACCAGACAAGGGAGACACGCCATGAAGGTTCTCGTACCTGTGAAGCGCGTGATCGACTATAACGTGAAAGCCCGCGTGAAGGCGGACGGGAGCGGTGTCGATCTCGCCAATGTCAAAATGTCGATGAACCCGTTCGACGAGATCGCTGTCGAGGAAGCGATCCGCCTGAAGGAAAAGGGCGCGGTCGAAGAGATCGTCGTGGTCTCGATCGGCGTGAAGCAGGCGCAGGAAACCCTGCGCACGGCGCTCGCGATGGGCGCGGATCGCGCGATCCTCGTCGTGGCTGCCGATGACGTGCATACCGATATCGAACCGCTGGCCGTGGCGAAGATCCTCGCCAAGGTCGTCGAGGAAGAGGCACCCAAGATGGTGATCCTCGGCAAGCAGGCGATCGACAACGACATGAACGCGACCGGCCAGATGCTGGCCGCGCTTCTGGGCTGGGGTCAGGCGACCTTCGCCTCGGAAGTCGTCGTCGAGGGCGAGGCCGCGAAGGTCACCCGCGAAGTCGATGGCGGCCTTCAGACCATCGAGGTCAAGTTGCCCGCGATCGTCACCACCGACCTGCGCCTGAACGAGCCGCGCTACGCCTCGCTGCCCAACATCATGAAGGCGAAGAAGAAGCCGCTCGAGGAAAAGACCGCCGATGATTACGGCGTCGATGTCACCCCGCGCCTGAGCGTGGTGAAGACCGAGGAGCCGCAGGGCCGCTCGGCCGGCATCAAGGTCGGCTCCGTCGATGAGCTGGTGGCGAAACTGAAAGAAGCGGGGGTCGTGTGATGGCTGTTCTTCTGATTGCGGAAACCCACGGGGCGGACCTGGCGACGGACGCCACCGCGAAGGCCCTCTCGGCCGCCAAGGCGATGGGCGAGGTGACCGTTCTAGTCGCGGGCCAAGGCATCGACGGTGCCGCCGATGCGGCCGCCAAGCTTGACGGCGTGGCGAAGGTTCTCAAGGCCGATGACGCGGCCTACGCGCATGGGCTGGCCGAGCCGCTCGCCGATCTCGTCGTCTCGCTGGCCTCGGGCTACAGCCATATCGTGGCGCCCGCGACGGCCTCGGCCAAGAACGTGATGCCGCGCGTGGCGGCCCTGCTCGACGTGATGGTGATCTCGGACGTCTCCGCCGTCGTCGATGCCGACACGTTCGAGCGCCCGATCTATGCCGGCAACGCGATGCAGACGGTGAAATCCTCGGACGCGACGAAGGTCGTGACCGTGCGCACCTCGACCTTCGACGCCGCGGGCGAAGGCGGTTCGGCCTCGGTCGAAACCGCGGCCGGCGCGGGCGACAAGGGCCTGTCGGCCTGGGTCGAGGACAAGGTCGCCGAAAGTGACCGTCCGGAACTCACCTCGGCGAAGATCGTCGTCTCGGGCGGCCGTGGCGTCGGCTCGGAAGCCGACTTCAAGATCATCGAGGCGCTCGCCGACAAGCTCGGCGCGGCCGTGGGCGCTTCCCGCGCCGCCGTCGATTCGGGCTTTGCGCCGAACGACTGGCAGGTCGGGCAGACCGGCAAGGTCGTGGCCCCCGAGCTCTACATCGCCGCCGGCATCTCGGGTGCGATCCAGCACCTCGCGGGGATGAAGGACTCGAAGATCATCGTCGCGATCAACAAGGACGAAGAGGCGCCGATCTTCCAGGTCGCCGATTACGGGCTTGTCGCCGACCTCTTCGACGCCGTGCCGGAACTGACCGAGAAGCTCTGATCGGTGGCACCACCGTTTCTGTGAAAGGGCCGGGGGAAATCGCCGGCCCTTTCGCGTCAGAGATAGCGCCGCACCACCGGGGCGAGCGCCTCTGCCGTCTCCTCATGCACCCTCGGCCCCGGCAGACGCGCCGCCGCAGGCGCATCGAGTTCGGAAAATACCATCCCCGAGGTGCCTTCCCCGCGCGCCCGCGCCGACGGTTCGACCCGCACCACCTCGTGCACGAGCGGACGCAGCGCATCGACCATCTCCGCGCTGACCAGCAACGGCTCGGGGCCGATCGGATCAACGAGGCAGGGCGGATGATATTCCCCCATCCAGAGCAGGACCTTCGCCCCTTCCAGCCTGCTCAGAAGCGCGGTCATACGCTGTACCCAGGAGGCCTGCAGCTCCTGCGTGAGAAGCGCATATTTCTCGGGTGCGCGCTGCTTGAGCGCCCCGAGCATGTGACGGGTGAAATTGAACTCCGTGAAATCGACCCCGCCAAACACCGACCGCATCAGGCTCGAGGCGCGCAGGAACCTGTCATTGCGCCGCGGATGCACCGCGTAATAGCGGTTCGTCATGTTATGCGCGCCCAGAAGCTGCACCACCGTCACGCGCGCCGCGCGCGAGGCCGAAGCAAGCTGCGGCTCGTTGAGGAAGACGTCGATCCCGGCATTGAGATAGCCGAAATTCACCACCGGCAGGTTCAATCGCGCCTCGAGAAGCGCGGGCCAGGGCGTGGCGACGAATTTCCCATAGGTCTCCGTCCCGCCCATCGCCGCGACGAAACTGCCCGTGAGCGACCGCCGCGGTCCGCGAAACAGCAGCTTCGACTTCCCGTAGCGGCATGGAAGGTAATCAAGCGCCCCGGCGCCAGCGAATTCGTAGGCCATGATCCTACCTCGATTCGGTCGTTCTTGCCCGGCGCCAAGATTGAGCCCGAAGTCTTGCGAAAGGATTAATCCTAAAATGCCGTGAGCCCAGCGTTTCGCTTGCAAGCCGGGCCTTGCGGGCTATGGTCAGGGCGAAACTCAGCGGAAGAGACAGCACATGACGATCGAGAAAGTGGGCATCGTGGGAGCCGGGCAGATGGGCAACGGGATCGCCCATGTCTTCGCATTGGCGGGCTATGACATTCTGCTCAACGATATCAGCGAAGAGGCCCTCAACAAGGCGCTCGCGACGATCGGCAAGAATCTCGAGCGGCAGGTCTCGCGTGGCAAGATCACCGAAGAGGAGAAGGCCGCGGCGCAAGGCCGGATCACGACGACGACGACGCTCACCGATCTCGGCCCCACGGACCTCATCATCGAGGCCGCGACCGAGCGCGAGACCGTGAAGCAGGCGATCTTCGAGGATCTTCTCCCGCATCTGAAGCCGACGACGATCCTGACCTCGAACACCTCCTCGATCTCGATCACCCGTCTCGCCTCGCGCACCGACCGGCCCGAGAAATTCATGGGCTTTCACTTCATGAACCCGGTGCCGGTGATGCAGCTGGTGGAACTGATCCGCGGCATCGCCACCGATCAGCAGACCTATGAGGAGCTGCTCGCCGTGGTCGAGAAACTCGGCAAGACCGCAGCCTCGGCCGAAGACTTCCCCGCCTTCATCGTGAACCGGATCCTGATGCCGATGATCAACGAAGCGGTCTACACGCTCTATGAAGGCGTGGGCAATGTGCGCTCGATCGACGAATCGATGAAGCTCGGCGCGAACCATCCGATGGGGCCGCTGGAACTGGCGGATTTCATCGGGCTCGACACCTGCCTCGCGATCATGAACGTGCTTCATGACGGGCTGGCCGACACCAAGTACCGCCCCTGCCCGCTGCTGACGAAATATGTCGAGGCCGGCTGGCTCGGCCGCAAGACCGGGCGCGGTTTCTACGACTATCGCGGCGAGGAGCCGGTTCCGACACGCTGAGACACGCCGACCGGGACAAGGGGCGCCGCCCCTCTTTGCTGCGCAAATTCACCCCGGGATATTTCGTTCAAGGGGAAGAAACCGTCTCTTCCTCTTGATGAAAATATCCCGGGGGAGTCTCCGAAGGAGACGGGGGCAGCGCCCCCTTTTTAACTGTTAGGTGGCGCCATCCGGTGGCGGATGGGGCAGCCCCCCTGCTCGGCCATTATTTGTCGCCCTCCGGCGACGGGGGCAGCGCCCCACTCTTCCCGTGACGCCCCTCGCACCCCATGTTAGGCAGAACCATGAGCAAAGCCGCCCCCATTCCCTCGCGCCAGCAGATCCTCGACTGGCTCAATGACAACCCCGATCAGGGGGCCAAGCGCGATATCGCGCGGGCCTTCGGCGTGAAGGGGCAGGCGAAGATCGAACTCAAGCGGATCCTGCGCGAGATGGAGGGCGAGGGCCTGATCGAAAAGCGCCGCCGGCGGTTTCGCGATCCCAATACCCTGCCGCCCGTCACCGTGCTGCGGATGCTGCGCGAGGACAGCCAGGGCGACCAATGGGCCGAACCCGCGGAATGGACGGGCGAGGGGCCTGCACCCGTCATCCTCTATATCCGCAAGGAGGGCGATCCGGCCCTGGCACAGGGCGACCGGATCCTCGGGCGTCTCACGGAAATCGAGGGCGAGAGCTACGGCTACGAGGCGCGGCTGATCCGCAAGATCGGCACCGCCTCGCACCGGATCGTCGGGATCTTCCGCAAGACCGCCGAGGGTGGGCGCATCCTGCCGATCGACAAGGGGGCCGAGACCGAATGGCAGGTGCCCGCCGCCGTCACCGAGGGCGCGAAGGATGGCGAGCTGGTCGAGGCCGAGCAGACCGGACCGCGCGGCCGCATGGGGCTGCCCAAGGCGCGTGTGCTCGAAGTGCTGGGCGACCCTTCGGCACCCAAAGCGGTCTCGCTCATCGCGATCCACCAGCATGGCATTCCCGACGATTTCCCCGACGAGGTCGTGGCAGAGGCCGATGCGGCCGAACCCGCACCGCTTGCCGCGCGCAAGGATCTGCGTGATCTTCCCTTCGTCACCATCGACCCGGCCGATGCGCGCGACCGCGACGATGCGGTCCTCGTGATCCCCGATGACGATCCCAAGAACGCCGGCGGCCACCTGATCTGGGTCGCGATCGCGGATGTCGCGCATTACGTCACGCCGGGCTCCGCGCTCGATCGCGAGGCGCGCAACCGCGGCAACTCCACCTATTTCCCCGACCGCGTCGTGCCGATGCTGCCCGACCGGCTTTCGGGTGATCTGTGCTCGCTGCATGAAAACGTCGATCGGGCCGTGCTCGCGGTGCGGATGAAGATCGACGAACACGGCCGCAAGCTGAGCCATCGCTTCACCCGCGGGATGATCCGCTCGGTGGCCTCGCTGGAATATGCCCAGGTGCAGGCCGCGCGCGACGGCAAGCCCGACGCGAAGACCGAAGACCTGGTCGAAGACATCATCGACCCGATCTACGAGGCCTACGAGTCGCTCAAGCGTGCGCGGGCCCTGCGCCAGCCGCTCGAGCTGGACCTGCCCGAGCGGCAGATCGTGATCGGCGAGGATGGCCATGTCGCCTCGATCCGGTTCAAGGAACGGCTCGATGCGCACCGGCTGATCGAGGAGTTCATGGTGCTGGCCAATGTCGCCGCCGCCGAGGAGCTGGAGAAGCTGCGCCGCCCCCTGCTTTACCGCGTCCACGAGGAGCCCAGCCTCGAGAAGATCGAGGCGCTGCGCGAAGTGGCGCAGGCCTCGGGCTTCACGCTGGCGAAGGGGCAGGTGCTGCAGACCGCGCATCTCAACAACCTGCTGTCGCAATCCGAGGGCAGCGAGTTCGACGAGCTGATCAACATCACCACGTTGCGGTCGATGACGCAGGCCTATTACCACCCGCAGAATTACGGGCATTTCGGCCTCGCGCTGCGGTCTTACGCGCATTTCACCTCGCCGATCCGGCGCTATTCCGACCTGATCGTCCATCGCGCGCTGATCCTCGGCCATGGCTGGGGCAAGGACGGGCTGAGCGAATGGGATATCGAGAATCTCGAGGAGACCGCGCAGCTGATCTCGGATACCGAGCGACGCTCGATGGCGGCCGAACGCGACACCACCGATCGTTATCTCGCCGCCTATCTCTCGGATCGGGTCGGGGCCGAGTTCGCCGGCCGGATTTCCGGGGTGCAGAAATTCGGCGCCTTCGTGAAGCTCGATGAGACCGGGGCGGACGGGTTGATCCCGATCCGCGAGATCGGGCGCGAATTCTTCCATTACGACCGCGAGGCACAGGAACTGGTCGGCTCCGAGACCGGAATGACGATCACCATCGGCCAGCGCGTGCGGGTGCGGCTGGCCGAGGCGGTGCCGATCACCGGCGGGCTGATGCTGGAGCTTCTCGAGATCGAAGGGCAGGGGATGCCTTCGGGAAAGGGCAAGCGTCGCAAGGGACGCCGCCCCGGCACGCGCCCGCCCCGCAAGCCCGCGCGCGATGCCGCCAAGAAGAAGGCGGTCGCGCGGAAGGTGAAGCGCACGCGCAAGAGCTGAGGCTCAGAGCATCCATTCGATCGGCAGGCGCTGCGCGACCCAGAGCAGGATGCGATGGGTCAGCGGAACGCCGGGTTCGCGGGCCAGTTCGGGCTGGCCGGGGCGGGACCAACGCAGGCTCTGGGCCCGGGTCAGCCGCAGGCGCCATGCGCGTGCGGGGATGAATTCGCGGAAGGCATCGGAAATCTGCTCGGCGATCTCGGGCGAATTGATGACGATCCCGAGTTCGGTATTGAGCCGCATCGAGCGCGGGTCGAAATTGAACGACCCGATGAAAACCCGCTCGCGGTCGACTGCGAAGACCTTCGCGTGCAGCTTGTTGCGCGAGAAGGGCGAGGTGCCGCGGATGTCCGAGCCGAGAAACTCCCCCGGCCGCATCCCCGGCGAGCGCTGCGCCTCGGCATCGGGAGCATATTCGTAAAGCTCGATCCCGGCCCGCAGCAGCCCCTTGCGGCGATGTGCGTAGCCCGAATGCACGAGAGGCACATCCGTCGCGGCGTAGGAATTGGTCAGCACCCGGATCTTGGCGCCGCTTTTCGCGATCCGTCGCAGAAAGCGGACCCCGGTGCGCGTCGGGACGAGATAGGGCGTCACCAGGACAAGCTCGCGGGCGGGCTGGCCAAGCGCCCGGACGAGATATTGCCAAAGGAGTTTGCGCCCCTGCAAGAGCCCCCGGATCTTGGCGGGATGATCGTAGATCAACTGCGCCTCGGCGATGACCGTCGGGGCCTCGGGGTCGAGGATCCTGCCCGCCGCGTTGTGGGCGGCAAGCGCGCGGGCATAGATCTCGGCCTCGGGGCCGGAAAGATGTGTGGTCTCGGCCTCGATGACGTCGCGGGCTTCGGCGGCGGAGCAGGGACGCAGAAGATGCTCGACCGGGATCGCGGGCCGTGCGTTCCAGTACATGTCGAACTGCGTCCCGATCTCGGTGAGGACCGGGCCTGCGACGGTGACGTCGAGATCCATGTAGAGGCCCGAGGTGGACAGATCGTTGAAATAGTCGTCCCCGATATTGCGCCCGCCGAGGATCGCGACGCGTCCGTCGGCGATCATCGCCTTGTTGTGCATCCGGCGGTTCAGGCGGCGGAAGTCCGAGAGATAGCCGAGAAACCGTATCCGCCGGACCGGGAAGGGGTTGAACAGGCGTGTCTCGACATTGGGATGGCTGGCGAAGGCGGCAAGGATCCGGTCGAGCCCCGCGGTCCCGTTATCGTCGATGAGAAGCCGCACCCGCACGCCGCGTTCGGCCGCGCGGCGCAGCGCATCGAGCAGGAGCGCGCCGGCGGTGTCGTTCTGCCAGATGTAATATTGCAGATCGAGCGAGGTCTCGGCCGCCTCCACCAGTTCGAGCCGCGCCGCCAGCGCTTCGAGCGGATCGGCCAGAAGCTGGAAGGCGTTCTGACCCGCCGCGCGTTCGAGCCGCGGACCGAGCGCGGTGGCGATCCGCCCGGTCTCGGGGGCGCTCAGCGCCTTGCTGCGCGCGAAGGGACCGCGCGGGAGCCGGGTCGAAAGGCGGGTGGCAATCAGCGTGAGGGCCACGAGCACGATGACGGTGCTCAGGGCAAGCAGAAGCACAATGTTGATCATCGCGTGTTTCATGGCCCGATGAATGTAGGCGGATCATCGGCTTAGGGAAGCGCTCTGTCACGCCGGAAAGAAAAAAGGCCGGCGCTGTGGCCGGCCTTCTCTGCGATGTCATCGTTCCGGATCAGCCGATCGCGGCCGCCTTCACGTCGTCGTCGATATAGGGGACGTATTGCGCGAAGTTGTCCGAGAACATCTCCACCAGCTTCGCCGCCTGCGCGTCATAGGCCGCGGCATCGCCCCAGGTCCGGCGCGGGTCGAGCAGGACCTCGGGCACGCCCGGCACCGAAACCGGCACGTCGAAGCCGAAATTCGGATCCTTGCGGAACTCGACATCGTGCAGCGAGCCGTCGAGCGCCGCGGTCAGAAGCGCGCGGGTGGCCTTGATCGGCATGCGCGAACCGGTGCCGAAGGCGCCGCCCGTCCAGCCGGTATTCACCAGCCAGCACGAGGCGCCGTGCTCGCGGATCTTCTCTTGCAGGAGCTTGCCGTAAACCTCCGGGCGACGCGGCATGAACGGCGCGCCGAAGCAGGTCGAGAAGGTCGGGATCGGCTCGACGACGCCGAGCTCGGTGCCCGGGGTCTTCGAGGTGAAGCCCGAAAGGAAGTGATACATCGCCTGCGCCGGGGTCAGCCGCGCGATCGGCGGCAGCACGCCGAAGGCGTCGCAGGTCAGCATGATCACGTTCTTCGGATGGCCGCCCAGCGAGGTTTCCGAGGCATTCGAGATGTAATGCAGCGGATAGGCGCAACGCATGTTGTCGGTGAGCGAGTTGTCCTCGAAATCGAGCTCGAGCGTGTCGGCGTCGTAGACCATGTTCTCGACCACCGTACCGAACATCGAGCAGGTCGCGTAGATCTCGGGCTCGGCTTCGGCGGAGAGGTTGATCGTCTTCGCGTAGCAGCCGCCCTCGAAGTTGAAGATGCCCTTCTCCGACCAGCCATGCTCGTCATCGCCGATCAGCACGCGCGACGGATCGGCCGAGAGCGTCGTCTTGCCGGTGCCCGAGAGGCCGAAGAACACGGCGGAATCGTCAGGATTGTCGATCGCGTGGTTGGCCGAGCAGTGCATCGCCATGATGTCCTTGCCGGGCAGGATGTAGTTGAGAAGGGTGAAGACGCCCTTCTTGTTCTCGCCGGCATAGGCGGTGTTGCCGATCAGGATCAGCTTCTTGTCGAAGTTGAGCGCGATCACCGTCTCCGAGCGGCAGCCGTGGCGCTCGGGGTCGGCCTTGAAGCTGGGGCAGTTGATGATCGTCCATTCCGGATCGAAGCTGTCGAGCTCGGCGCGTTCGGGGCGGCGGAGCATGGTGCGCAGGAACAGCCCGTGCCAGGCAAGCTCGGCCACGAGGCGCACGTCGAGCCGGTGCTCGGGATCGGCGCCGCCGTAGAGATCCTCGACGAAAGCGTCGCGCCCCTTGAGGTGCTCGAGCATGTCGGCATGCAGCCGGTCGAAGGCGTCGGGCGCCATCGGCGTGTTGTTCTCCCACCAGATCGTGTCTTCGACCGAGGGGGTGCGCACAACATACTTGTCTTTCGGCGAGCGGCCGGTGTGCTTGCCCGTGGTGCAATAGAAGGCACCGCCCTTGCCAAGCGTGCCCTCGCCGCGCTTGATCGCCTGTTCGATCAGAGCTGGTTCCAGCAGGTTGTAATAGACATTCCCCAGACCTTCGATGCCTTGATCCTCAAGGCGTTTCGCCGGGTTCACGCGTCCAATGTCCATCTGTTGCTCCCGATGCCGTCGCACGGCTTTCATGGGTTCCTCCCGGCGCGTCGGGGCCTCGATGCGCCGACCCGAGCAACAATGTTACCCGGGTGGCCGCCCTATAGCATGACAATTTTGCGAAGGAACAGGAAGCTTTGACGCAGTTAGCGCAACCATTTTGACGTTTAGCGCCACCATCGCGAATTGTTGCGCCCGGGTGCGGCAAAATGGTCAAATCTCTGGATTTTTCGCGCCTGATGATTCGAGTTTTGGGCGTGATTCGCAGGTTGCTGTTGATTTGGGCGGTCCGAAGACGGAATATGCGGCAAACAACAAACAAGAGCAGTAGAGGGATTTTCCAACATGTCGAGGATCGCGCTGGTCGACGATGACCGTAATATTCTGACATCCGTCTCGATGACGCTCGAGGCCGAGGGTTACGAGGTCGAGACCTACAATGACGGACAGGCGGCTTTCGACGCTTTCAACAAGCGTTTGCCGGATATGGCCGTTCTCGACATCAAGATGCCGCGCATGGACGGGATGGAACTGCTCCAGAAGATCCGCCAGAAAACGACGATGCCGGTGATCTTCCTGACCTCTAAGGATGACGAGATCGACGAGGTGCTCGGCCTGCGCATGGGGGCGGACGATTACGTCAAGAAGCCGTTCAGCCAACGCCTGCTGGTCGAACGCATCCGCGCGCTGCTGCGCCGCCAGGAGGCGATTTCGGGCAACGAGGTGGCCACGACCGAGGAAACCAAGGTGATGGTGCGGGGTTCGCTCGAGATGGACCCGCTGCGTCACGCGGTGATGTGGAAGGGCCGCGACGTGACCCTGACCGTGACCGAGTTCCTGCTGCTGCAGGCGCTCGCACAACGCCCCGGTTTCGTGAAATCGCGCGATCAGCTGATGGACGTGGCCTATGACGATCAGGTCTATGTCGATGACCGCACGATCGACAGCCACATCAAGCGCCTGCGTAAGAAGATGCGTGCCGTCGACGAGGAATTCTCGGCGATCGAAACGCTCTACGGGATCGGGTATCGTTACAACGAAGAATGATCGGATCACCCGATGAGCATCGCCGGAAGGATCGGATTGGGACGCAAGCCCGCCAAGAGAGCATTGCGAACGGCGCTCGATACTGACGTCGTTCTCGGAGAGGACTGGGAAGGCCCCGCAGGCGCGGTCGATGACGACCTGCGTCGGGGCCGCAAACGGCGCACGATGCTCGCGCTCAACCGCTCGCCCCTTGCCCGCAAGATCATCACCTTCAACCTGCTTGCGATGATCGTGCTCGCGGCGGGGGTTCTCTATCTCAACCCGTTCCGGGACTCGCTGGTCATGCAGCGCGAGAGCGGCATCGTGAACGAGGCGCAGCTCGCCGCGGATGTCTTCGAGGCCCAGATGCCCGCGGGAGCGCCGGTCAATCTGGCCGCCGGCGACGGGATCGATCCGATGGCGACGATCAAGGGGATCGAGCTGCCGGACGGGGCCGACCTCTTCCTGTTCGACCCGGGCGCGGCGCTGATCGGCACCACCACCGTGGGCGGACGCGCGCCGGTGGAGCCGGTTCACGGCCTGACGCTCGAACGCGGTTCGACCATTCTCACCGATCTGCTCAGCAGCGCCTGGTCGGCGGTGTCGGGGCTATTCCCGCATGGGAACGAGGTCGTCCCCGACGGCAGGCTCGAGATGGTGCGCAGCCTCGTTCCCGCCGCGCTTCAGGGGCGCACCCAGATCGCCTCGCAGAAGAACGGCACGGGGTCCACGATCTTCGGGGTCGCCACGCCGATCCGGCAGGGCGACCGGGTGGTGGGCGTGGTCGGCCTCACCTCGGTGGCGGGCGAGATCGACGCGCTGGTCCGTGTCGAGCGCGAGCAATTGCTGGAGCTTTTCGTCATCGCCATCATCGTCTCGATCGGCCTGAGCCTCGTGCTTGCGTCCACGATCGCGAACCCGCTCTCCGACCTCGCCGCCGCGGCCGAGATCGGGCGCGACAAGAATGCCCGCAAGATGTCGCCCTCGCGGGTGCGCATCCCCGACCTGACGGCGCGGCCCGACGAAATCGGGCGGCTCTCGGGGGCATTGCGCGGCATGGTGGGCGCGCTCTACGAGCGGATCGACGCGAATGAACAGTTCGCCGCCGATGTCGCCCATGAGGTGAAGAACCCCCTGGCCAGTCTGCGCTCGGCGGTGGCCTCGCTGCGCATGGTCAAGAAGGAAGAGCACCGGATCAAGCTGCTCGACGTCATCGAGCACGACGTGCGCCGCCTCGACCGTCTGGTGAGCGATATCTCCAACGCCTCGCGGCTCGATTCGGAGCTGGTGAAGGAAGAGGAAGAGCCCTTCAATCTGGTGAAGATGCTTTCGAACCTCAGCGAGTTCCTCGGACAGCAGGCGCACAAGAAGGGGGTCGATTTCATCACCGACCTTCCCAAGCAGCCGATCGTGATCTCCGGTCTCGAAGCGCGTCTGGCGCAGGTCTTCGTCAATCTGATCACCAACGCGGTCTCGTTCTGCGAAGAGGGCGATGCGGTGCGTGTCTGGGCCCGCCAGCGCGACAACCGCGTTCTCGTCGTGGTGGAAGATACCGGGCCGGGCATTCCCGAAGAGGCGCTGACCAAGGTCTTCACGCGCTTCTATTCGCAACGTCCCGAGGGGCAGTTCGGCGATCACTCGGGCCTCGGTCTCGCGATCTCGAAGCAGATCGTCGAGGCGCATGGCGGCGTGATCTGGGCCGAGAACATCCGCCCCACCGATGCCGATCCGACGTCCGAGCCGCTGGGCGCACGTTTCGTCGTGGGCCTTCCCGTGTGACGCGATGGGTGACCCTCCGGCGTCCCCGTTCAACGTCCATGCCAGCGTCGTCGCGCTCGATCCCGGGCGCGGCGTTCTCATTCGCGGTGCGTCGGGGGCGGGAAAATCCGCGCTCGCGCTGAGGCTCATGGCCTATGGTGCGCATCTCGTCGCCGATGACCGGGTCGATCTGAGCGTGGAGGACGGCGCGCTGATCGCGCGCGCTCCCGCGGCGATCGCGGGCCGGATCGAGGCGCGCGGCGTGGGCATCCTGAACGCCGAAGCGCTCGAGCGGGCCCGGATCATCCTGTGCGTCGATCTCGACCGGATCGAGACCGATCGGCTCCCAACCTGTCGAAAAGACAGTCTTCTGGGGGTGGAACTCCCCCTTGTGCTGCGGGTGCAACATGATCATTTTGACGTGGCAATCCTGCAATGGCTGAAAGGGGGGCGTTGGGCGTGACCCGATCCGATCCGACTTGGGCTCAGAGAGGTCAGCGCGTGGTCCTCGTGACCGGCCCTTCCGGCGCCGGACGCACCACCGCGATCGGCGCGCTCGAGGATCTGGGCTACGAGCCGATCACCAACCTGCCGCTCAGCTTCGTGCCGCGGCTACTCTCGGGCCATCTTGAACACCCGGTCGCCCTCGGGGTCGATGTGCGCGGGCGGGATTTCTCCGCGGCGGCGCTGATCGAGCTGATCGACACCCTGACCCGCGAACCCGATCTGGATCTCGATCTGCTCTATCTCGATGCGCGTCCCGAGGTGCTCGAGCGGCGCTATTCCGAGACCCGCCGCCGCCATCCGCTTTCGCCCGACGAAGCGCCGGGCGAGGGGATCGCCGCGGAAAACGACATTCTCGCACCGATCCGGCTCCGGGCCGATGTGCTGATCGACAGCTCCGAGATGAGCCCCCACGAGTTGCGCGCCGAGGTCGGACGCTTCTTCGATACCGGCCGCATCGAGAAGCTCGCCGTCTCGGTAAGCTCCTTCAGCTACAAGCGGGGCGTGCCGCGCGGGATCGACCTGATGTTCGACTGCCGGTTTCTCTCCAACCCGCATTGGGAGCCCGAGCTGCGTCCGCTCGACGGGCGCGATGCCGCGGTGGCGGCCCATGTTTCCGCCGATCCCCGCCATGGCGAATTTCACCAACGCGTGCTCGATCTGTTGCTGTTCCTGCTTCCTGCCTATGTCGAGGAGGGCAAGACCCATCTCTCGGTGGGGTTCGGCTGCACCGGCGGGCAACACCGCTCCGTCGCCGTGACCGAGAGCATCGCCAAAGCGCTTGCGGAAGCGGGATGGCAAGTGTCTAAACGACACAGGGAACTTGAACGCCGGGCACCCGAGGGTGCCGAGACCAGGATGAGGACAGGCGCGTGATCGGGATCGTGATCGTGGCACATGGTGGATTGGCGCGGGAATATCTCGCGGCGGTCGAGCATGTCGTGGGCCCGCAAAGCGGGATCCGCGCGATCACCATCGAGGACGATCACGACCGCGCCGGCAAGCAGGCCGAGATCCGCGCCGCCGCCGATGCGGTGGATGCCGGCGACGGCGTCGTCGTGGTGACCGACATGTTCGGCGGATCGCCCTCGAATCTGTCGCTCATGGCCTGCGAGCAGAGGGACCGCGAGATCATCTACGGCGCCAATCTGCCGCTGCTCATCAAGCTCGCGAAATCGCGCAGCCTCGGCGTGCATGCGGCGGTCGAGGCGGCGCTCGATGCGGGCCGCAAATACATCAACAGCTACAATGCCCGCGAAGGGGTCGTGAAATGTCCGTGAGCCGGAAGCTCGAGATCGTGAACGAGAAAGGCCTGCATGCACGCGCTTCGGCGCGTTTTGTCGAGGTCGTGGAGGTCCATGACGCGCGCGCCACGGTCACGAAGGACGGCATGAGCGTCTCGGGCGACTCGATAATGGGGCTTTTGATGTTGGCAGCTTCGCGCGGAACCACTATTGAAGTGACGACGAGCGGGGCCGATGCCGAGAAACTCGCCGAGGCGCTGACGGCGCTGGTGGATGACAAGTTCGGCGAAGGCATGTGACCCGCGGATAACCCGAGAGGTCCAGCCATGGATCAGCAGGTCGAGATCGCCGAAGCCCAGGCTATTTCCAAACCCTATGACAAGCGCCGCTTGTCCTATTCCGGCACCTTCACCAACCCGTTCAAGGTCGGCACGATCCGCACGCTCGAATGGGTGACGGCCAAGACGCATCTGCTGCGCCTGATCCGGAAGTTCGAGAAACGCGGCGCGCCCATGGGCGCGGAATTCTGGCCGCAGGCGCTCGACGTGATGGGGATCGAGGTGACGACCCCGCCCGAACAGATCGCCCGCATTCCCAAGGAAGGCCCGCTCGTGGTGGTCGCGAACCATCCGCACGGGCTCGTGGACGGGATGGTGCTGGCCTACCTGATCGGCCAGGTGCGCGACGATTACCTGATCCTGACCCGTTCGCTGCTGACCGGCATTCCCGAGATCGAGCAATACATGCTGCCCGTGCCGTTCCCGCATGAGGAGAACGCCCGCGAGAACAGCCTCAAGATGCGCGCCGCCTGCATGGCGCAGCTGAAACGCGGCGGCGTGGTCGTTCTGTTCCCGGCAGGCCAGGTGGCCTATTCCGAAACCCTCTTCGGCCCGGTGATCGAACGCGAATGGAACCCGTTCACGGCGAAGATGCTGGCACGCTCCGGCGCCTCGGTGCTGCCGATCCGCTTCCCGGGGCAGAATTCGCGCGCCTACCAAGTCGCGAACAAGCTTTCGGCGACGGTGCGCCAGGGCTTGCTGCTCTACGAGATCAAGCGCGCGCTCTACAAGCCGCAGCACCCGGTGATCGGCCATCCCAAGGCGGCCGAGGATATCGCCGAGCATCTCGGTAACCCGCGCAAGTTCCTCGCCGATCTGCGCGCGGAAACGCTGTCGCTCTGAGAGCCGCGGGGCAGGGGGGCGCTGCCCCCGTCGCGTTCCGCGACTCCCCCGGGATATTTGGAGCAATTGGAAAGTCAGAGCGGCTTTTCCATATCGCGATGCGCAATGCCCGCGTCGTCGTAATCTTCGCCATAGGGTTCGAAGCCGAGCTTTTCATAGAACGGGATCGCGTAGCTCTGGGCGGAGAGATAGGCGCGGGTGCATCCCATCGCCCTGAGCAGCGCGCAGGCCTCGCGCACCAGCGCCGCGCCGAGGCCGGTGCCGCGCGCCGCTTTCGCCACGCAGAGCCGCCCGATCTTTCCGGTCTCGCCCGCGCGGATCAGCCGCGCCGTCCCCAACGGCGTCTCACCGTCCCGGGCAAGCAGATGGACCGCACCCGCGTCGAGATCGTCCCATTCCTCTGGCTCGGAGATCCCCTGCTCCTCGATGAAGACCGCGCGGCGCAGCGCGTGGCAGGGGGCGTAATCGCTGACCGCCTCGATGGTGATCATGCGAAATAATCCCGCAGAATCCGGGCATAGACGCGCTTGAGCGTCTCGATCTGCTCGACCGGCACGCGTTCGTCCACCTGATGCATCGTCGCGCCCACGAGGCCGAATTCGACGACCGGGCAGTGATCTTTCACGAAACGCGCATCCGAAGTGCCGCCCGAGGTCGACAGTTCCGGCGCGCGACCCGTCTCGTCCTCGACCGAACGCGCCACGAGATCGACGAAGGGCCCGGGCGGGGTGAGGAAGCTCTCGCCCGAGATGTCGGGATTGAGCGCGAAGGCGATGCCGGTCGCCTCCGAGATGTCCTGCGCCAGAGCCTCGCCCCATGCGGTAAGGCTTTCGCCGCTGTGAGTGTCGTTGAAGCGGATATTGACCGTCGCGCGCGCCTTGGCCGGGATCACGTTATTGGCCGGATTGCCGCAATCGATCGTGGTGATCTGCAGGCTCGAGGGCTGGAAATGCTCGGTGCCCTCATCCAGCGGCGTTTCCGTCATCCGGCCCAGCAGCGTCACCAGCGCGTGGAGCGGGTTCTTCGCGCGATGCGGATAGGCGGCATGCCCCTGCACGCCCTCCGCCTCGATATAGAAGGTCAGCGAGCCGCGCCGGCCGATCTTCATCATCTCGCCCATCTCGTTGGGGCAGGTCGGCTCGCCCACGAGGCAGACCGACATCGCCTCGTCGTGGTCTTTCATCCAGTCGAGCAGGGCCCGCGTGCCGTCGCGTCCGGGCCCTTCCTCGTCGCCGGTGATGGCAAGGATCACGGCGCCGTCGGGCGGGGTTTCAGTGACCAAATCCACCGCCGCGGCGGCAAAGGCCGCGACCCCCGTCTTCATGTCGGTCGCGCCCCGGCCCCAGAGAACGCCGTCGACGATCTCGCCCCCGAACGGGTCGTGGCGCCAGGCGGCCGCGTCGCCCACGGGAACGACATCGGTATGGCCGTTGAAGCCGAAGCTCTTCGCCGCGCCTTTCGCGCCCCAGCGGGCGAAGAGATTGGGCGTGCCGTTGCGATCGACCCGGGTGCAGTCGAACCCCGCCTCCGAAAGCAGCCTCTCCAGCAACACCAGTGCCCCGCCCTCTTCGGGCGTGACGGAGGGACAGCGGATCAGGTCGACGCTCAGGGCAACGGGATCGGTGGTCATGGGCTCTCCTTGCGGCAGTTGCGACAGGCTTAGTGCGCCCTGCCGCGCGGAGCAATGGCTGTTGCAAAGCGGTCACCCCGGCGCGCGTGGATGCCCGGGGAAGGAAGAGAGGCTTCGTGGATCGGGCCGGGCGTGCCATCATTTCCCAAAATCAAAAAGCCCGTGGCAGGGCGATACGAGCAGGGCAACGCCCGAGAGACCCGACTTCCGCACCCTTCGCGCCTCGCGCGAGGGCGCATGCTGCGTATCGCATCAAGCTCCGGGCCGGAGGCAGGCATGGCACAGAACACGACGCAGCCCCGTGACGGGCATGGCGACGACGGCACGGGCACGCAGCACGGCTGGGTCGCGGCGCATATCGCCCATCGCGGCTCCCACCGATTCACCGAGCGGCGCCTGCCGGACCTGATCGCGCGCGGCACGCTGATGCTGGAATTCTCGCTGATGCGCGGCGAGACGATGCCGCTTTCGCTGGTCCATCTCGCACAAGGCGCCCCACGGACGGATTTCCTGTCGCTTCAGTTCGACCGCGAGGGGCGCATCGTCCTGACCCACCGGCGCGGCGAGGCGGTGCATGCGATCTCGATCGATGCCTCGCGCGAACGGCTCGCGGGCGGTCTGATGCGGTTGAGCTGGCGATGGGACGGGCCGGCGCGCGAAAGCCTCCTGACGCTGAAATCGCTCGGCCCCGGCACGATCCGGCAGCAGGCGGGCACGGCGCCCTTGCCGCTCACGCGCGGGGAGTTCTCGGCGATTGCCCAAGGCACGGGCCCCGCCAAGATCGGCCCGCGGGTCGATTGGATCGCGCTCGGCGATCATCTGCAACCGCTCGGCCCGGCCGGGTGTTTCGCGCCCTCCACGCCGATCCTGACGCCGGACGGGCCGCGCCCCGCCGCCCATCTTCGCACAGGCGACTTGGTGGAGACCGCCGATGCCGGGCCGCAGGAGCTGGTCTGGGCGGGGCGGGTCAGCCTGCCCGCGCTCGGCTATCTGCGCCCGGTGAAACTCTGCGCGCCGGTCTTCTCGGAAAACCGCGACCTGTGGGTGATGCCGCAGCATCGGGTGGCACTCTCGGGGCCTAGCGTCGATTACATCTTCGGGGAGGAGGAGGTGCTGATCGAAGCCGGGGATCTGGTTGACGGGGTCGCGGCCCTGCAACCGGACCGGCCCGGCGTGCTGAGCTGGTACGGGCTCTTGCTGGACGATCACCACCTGCTGATCGCCGATGGCTGCAAGCTGGAAAGCCTCCATATCGGGCGGCTTGCCCGCAATCCGCTGCTCGGCGCCACGACCGCTCTGGCGGAGCTCGCCCGCGACGGCCGGCTGCCGCTCCATCGCAAGGCCTGCCGCAAGATCGTCCGGGGCATCGAGGCGCGTACCCTCGCCGAGGCGCGCCGTGCCGGTCTCAAGCCCTTCGTGGCCTGACGCTCAGCCCATCAAAGCCTTGCGCAGCAGGTTGGCCCCGGCGAGACCGAGCAGGATCAGGGTCCAGCGCCGGAACGCGACCGGATCGAGCTTGTCGTGGGCTGCGAAGCCGAGCCGCATCCCGATCAGCGCGGGCAGCACCATCAGCGCGGAAAGCGGGATCGTCTGCGCATTGAGCACGCCCGAGACCAGATGCGACCCGGTCAGGATCACCGCCCCGGTGAGGAAAACCACTCCGAGGATGCGCACCGATTCCTGCTTCGGCGCGTTGATCGAGAGGAGATAGATGATCAGCGGCGGCCCCCAGATCCCCGAGATCCCGCCATAGAGGCCGCCGATGATGCCCAGACAGGTCTCGGTCACCGCCCGATGGCGCGTGGGCAGGATGATCTGCCGCCCCGAGAGCTGCCAGATCGTGAAGGCGACGATCGGCCCGCCGAGGAGCGCATACATCAGCGCCTGAGGGATGCCGTCGACCATCGTCGCGCTGATCGGGATGAAGAGGATGATCATCAAGATGAAGAGCCGGTAGTTGCGCACCGACCCCCAGGCCGCGCCCACGCCCTGCCGGAAGGCCTGCATCACGTTGGTCACGAGCGTCGGCAGGATCAGCAGTGCGAGCGCCGTGTGCGGCGGCAGGAAGGAGGCGAAGCTCGAGAGCATGATCATCGGCATCGCGAAGCCGACCGCGCCCTTCACGAAACCCGCAAACAGCGTCACCGCGACCGCGAGGATCACTTCCCAGAGTTCCAGTCCGAACATGCGCGCCCTCCCCTTTCGGGCGGTTCTACCCGGTCGGGTGAGAGAGCACACGCCCAATTTCCGCCGGAAAACAACGCGTTCGGGCGGCGCCCACGATTCCGAAAGATATATTCGGTCCAATTCGCGCCATTTTGTGAATTTTTATTGCGCTGCGGATGCAAAGACCCTAAGCACTATGCAACTGCAGAATAGGGAGCCGACTCATGGCGCATGACGGGGCCGATATGCCGATGACCATCATTCTGGATGACCTTCTCTCGCTTGCCGAAGCGACCCTGCCCGAGGTCGAAACCCTCGTGGCCGATGCCACCGCCGCCCTGCGTGCGAAGACCGAACGCGACGGGCGCATCGACGGCGCGCTGATCGAGGCGCATCAATATCAGGCGCATGGCCTGTCCTGGCTCGCGACCTATCGGCAATCGCTCAAGCAGCTTCATGGCTGGGCCGCGCGCCTGACCGAAGAGGGCAAATTCCGCGAGATGGAGCAGCTGATCGTGCAGATCGGCTTCGGCGAATACCTCGCGCAGATCGCGGGCGGCATCCAGATGAACCAGGGCGAATTGGTGCGCCTGGCCGATCTGGGCGTCAGCTGGTCGCCTTCCGAGGCGGCCGCGGCGCTGATCGCGGGCGGCAATTCCAATGCGGCGCGTCTTCGCCTCGTCGAACTGATGCGGGACGTTCAGGGCCGGTCCGTCTTCGGCAATTCCGGCCTCGACGAAGACCTCGAGATGATCCGCGAGCAGTTCTACCGCTATGCGGAAGATCGGGTGAAACCGAACGCGCATGAATGGCACCTGAAAGACGAGCTGATCCCGATGGAGATCATCGAGGAACTGGCGGAACTGGGCGTCTTCGGCCTGACCATTCCCGAGGAATACGGTGGGCTGGGCCTGTCGAAAGCTTCGATGGTCGTCGTGACCGAGGAGCTCTCGCGCGGCTATATCGGTGTCGGCTCGCTCGGCACCCGCTCCGAGATCGCCGCCGAACTGATTATCTGCGGCGGCACCGAAGAGCAGAAGCAGAAATGGCTTCCCGGCCTGTCCTCGGGCGAGATCCTGTCGACCGCCGTCTTCACCGAGCCCAATACCGGCTCGGACCTGGGCAGCTTGCGCACCCGCGCGGTCAAGGACGGCGACGACTGGCTGATCACCGGCAACAAGACCTGGATCACCCATGCGCAGCGCACCCATGTGATGACGCTGCTCGCGCGCACCGACCCGGCCACCGACAATTACAAGGGACTGTCGATGTTCCTGGCGGAGAAGGCGCCGGGTACCGAGGACAATCCCTTCCCCACCGAAGGCATGACCGGCGGCGAGATCGAGGTGCTCGGCTATCGCGGCATGAAGGAATACGAGCTCGGCTTCGACAATTTCCGTGTGAAGGGCGAGAACCTTCTGGGCGGCGAAGAGGGCAAGGGCTTCAAGCAGCTCATGGAAACCTTCGAATCCGCCCGCATCCAGACGGCCGCGCGCGCCGTGGGCGTCGCCCAATCGGCGCTGGAGATCGGGATGCAATACGCGATCGACCGCAAGCAATTCGGCAAATCGCTGATCGAATTCCCGCGCGTGGCCTCCAAGCTCGCGATGATGGCCGTGGAGACGATGATCGCGCGCCAGCTGACCTATTTCTCGGCCTGGGAAAAGGATCACGGCCATCGCTGCGATCTCGAGGCGGGCATGGCGAAACTGCTGGGCGCGCGGGTTGCCTGGGCGGCGGCCGATAACGCGCTGCAGATCCATGGCGGCAACGGCTTCGCGCTGGAATACCAGATCAGCCGGATCCTTTGCGACGCGCGCATCCTCAACATCTTCGAGGGCGCGGCCGAGATCCAGGCGCAGGTGATCGCACGTCGCCTGCTGGGCTGACGCGATCCGATACCGAAAAGGGGCGGTGCGGGGTGAACCTGCCCGCTTCTTTGTCATTTGACTTCCCCCACCGCGCCCCCATTCTGAACCGAAAGGTTCAGGCACAGGGAGGCCATCATGGCCCGCACCGTTCTCGTCACCGGCATCACCGGCTTCATCGCCAAGCGCATCGCCCATGATCTTCTGGCTCAGGGCGCACATGTGCGCGGCACCTTGCGCAAGCTCCACCGCGCCGACGAGGTCCGCACGGCGCTTGCCGGTCTCGGCTCCGATGCGCTCGAGCGGCTGAGCTTCGTCGAGGCGGACCTGCTCTCCGATGCAGGCTGGCGCGAGGCGATGGCCGGGGCGGATGCGGTGATGCACACGGCCTCGCCCTTCCCGCTCTCGAAGCCGAAGGCCGAAAACGAGATCATCGCGCCCGCGGTCGAAGGCACGAAACGGGTGCTGTCGGCGGCACAGCGCGCGGGCGTGACCCGTGTCGTCCTGACCTCCTCGATGGAGGCGGTGATGCATGGCGTGACCTCCGCGCCGATGACCGAGGCCGACTGGTCGGACCCGAACGCGCCCACGGCAAGCGCCTATACCCGCTCCAAGATCTTCGCCGAACGCGCGGCGTGGGACTTCGCTGCCGCCCATCCCGAGATGCAGCTCACCACGGTCAATCCCGGCCTCGTCTGCGGCACCCCGATGGATCGCCATACCGGATCCTCGGTCGCGGTCGTCGAACGCATCCTGTCGGGCCGCGACCCCGCGATGCCGGATTTCCAGCTTCCCGTGGTCGATATCGCCGATGTCTCGGCCTGCCATGTCGCGGCGCTCGACCGCCCCGAGAGCATCGGCCGGCGCTATCTCTGCGCCGACCGCTTCCTGCCCTTCCCGGACATGGCCAAGGCGCTCAAGGCCGAATTCCCCGAGCGCCGGATCGCGACGCGCACCGCGCCGAACTGGCTGATCTCCACCCTGGCGCTGTTCGATGCGCAGGTGGCGCTGATCAAGCCCCTGCTCGGGAAAAGCATGTCGCTCAGCCATGCGGCGGCGCGGCAGGATCTGGGTGTGGATTTCGTGCCCGCAACCGACGCCGTGCTGCGCACGGGGCGGTTCCTCGCGACGAAATAGCCGTTGCGCGGCGCGGTGTTCGCGGTCATTTCTTCGGTTGCATGAAGGAGTGACCAGATGATCCGTGACGCCCGCCCCGAAGATGCCGCGGCCATTGCTGAGATCTACAATGACGCCGTCGACAACCTCACCGCGATCTGGACGGAGAAACGCACCGATGCGGCCGAGCGCGCGGCCTGGATCGCGGAGCGCCAGGCGGCCGGCTTCCCCGTCCTGGTGAGCGATGAGGAGGGCCGGGTTCTCGGCTATGCCTCCTATGGCAAATTTCGCGACAAGGACGGCTATGACCTGACGGTGGAGCATTCGGTCTATATCCATCGCGACGCGCGCGGGCGCGGTTTGGGAACGCCGATGCTGCAAGCGCTGATCGATCACGCGCGCGCGGCCGGCTTTCACGCGATGCTCGGGGTGATCGCGGCCGAGAACCAGGGCTCGATCCGGCTGCATGAGCGGCTCGGGTTCACCCGGGTGGGAACGCTGCCGCAGGTGGGCAAGAAATTCGGTCGCTGGCTCGATCTCGCCCTGTTGCAGATCACCCTCGACGACCGGGCTCACCCCTGACGGGCGAGCAGATCGACGAGCCGCTGGCGCGCCTCGGGCAAGGGGCGGTCGCCCAGATCGGGAGCCATCCGCTCGCCGAGGAAGAACCCGGTCAGCCGCAGCCCCTGCACGATCTCCGTCAGGCTCGCAGGCCCCTGCCCCAGCAGGCAAAGCGGCAGCGGCAGGAGTTTCGGCGCCCATTCCCCTGCGCCCGCGCGGCTGACCGCCCGGCCCGAACGGGGACTGACATAGGCCAGATCGTCGCGCGATCCGGTGACCGCGCACGAGCCCAGATCAAGCCCGTAGCCCATCTCCTCCAGCAGCCCCAGCTCCCAGCGAAGATAGCCCGGCACCCAGTCTCCGCCCTCCGCCAGCGCATCGAACAGCCGCTCGGACGAGGCGAACAGGCTCTCATGCGGTTCGCGCTCGGGCAGAGTGAAACGCAACAGCGCGCAGACCGCGTTGAGCCCCGCCAGCGCGGTGCGATCCGACAGGATCACCGCCCGGCTCTGCAAAGGTTCGAGCGTGTAACTTCCCAGGTGATCTTCCAGCCGCGCGCGCCAGGCCGCGCTGACGCGATTTCCCGGCTGCAGGATGCCCGCCATCTTGCGCGACGCACCGCCGCGCACCACGCCGGCATGACGCCCATGCCCCGCGGTGAACAGCTCGACGATCATCGAGCTTTCTCCATGCGGGCGCGCGGAGAGGATCGTGCCGTGGTCCTGCCAGTCCATGACCGCGACTATCGGCGCGGTGACGTTGCGGCGCAAGCCGCTTCGTGAGTTGCGCGCCCGGCCCCCTCGGCCCTAGCGTTCCGGCCATGACGCGCGCCTCTTTCACCTTCGCCTCTCTCATCGCCCTGGTCGAGCTCACGGCCTTCGGGGCGAGTTTCGCCAACAATCTGGAGATCCATCCCCATGCCGCGGTCCCGCTGGGGATCCTGTGGCTGATGTTTCGCTATTTCACGATCTGGACGAACAGCCTGATGGGTCTCGCCTTCGGCTACATGGTCTGGACGCGGCGCATGATCGGGCAGGGCTGGCTTGCGGCACTCATGCTCTGGATCATTATCGTCGGGGCTGTCTACCATCTGCTTCTGGCGGGCGACACGCCGCTGCACGGGCTCGATTGGCTCTCGAACCTGCTCTATCACACGGTGGCTCCCGTACTGGTGCCGGTCTGGTGGCTGGCTTTCGCGCCGAAACGCGCGTTGCAGCAGCAGCACGCGGCGCTGTGGCTGGCCTGGCCGCTCGTCTATCTGGTCTATGCGGTCATTCGCGGGCTCGAGACCGGCTTCTACCCCTATTTCTTCCTCGACCTGTCGAAGCTGGGATGGGGCGGGCTGGCGTTGTGGTGCGCGAAGTTCCTCATCGCCTTCTGGATCGGCGGGTTGGTGATCGTGGCGCTCGGGCGCGGTCTGGCACGGATCGGCCTCAGCCGCTGAGCCCCTCCTCGTCGAGCAGCGTGCGCCCGTCGCGGCTCTCGATCTCGACGACCCAGAGATCGGGGTCGAAGCTCAGCTGCTTGCGGATGCTCGCATCGACCTCGGCCTCGGGCCCGTCATGGAGCAGCATCCACGCGCTCTTGCCCGTCATCAGATCGGCGCGGCGTTCGTAACTCTGCGCGGTACCGTCGAGGCGCGCGCATTTTACCATCACCGCGCCGGAACTCGCCTGACCGCGCGCGGTGATATAGGCAGGGATATTCTCCAGCTCCAGCCGCTTGACGTAGGCGCGGACCCAGACATCCGTGGCCAGACGCGCCTCGACCATCACTTGCTGTCCTTGAAATCCAGCCCCATCTCGGAATAGCGCTCGGCTTCCTCGAGCCAGCCCGGCCGCACCTTCACCTGCAAGAACAGGTGCACGGGCCGTTCGAGAAACGCGCTGATCTCCTCGCGCGCGGCCTTGGAGATGCCCTTGATGGTCTCACCACCCTTGCCGAGGATGATCCCCTTGTGACCGTCACGCGCCACATAGATCACCTGGTCGATCCGGGTCGAGCCGTCCTTGCGGTCCTCCCAGCTCTCGGTCTCGACCGTGAGCTGATAGGGAAGCTCCTCGTGTAGGCGCAGCGTCAGCTTCTCGCGGGTGATCTCCGCCGCGATCATCCGCAGCGGCAGATCGGCGATCTGGTCCTCGGGATAGAGCCACGGGCCCTCCGGCATCTCGCCCGCAAGCCATGCCTTGAGATCGGCCACGCCATAACCACGCTCGGCCGAGATCATGAAGGTATGCGTGAACTCGAATTCCTCGTTCAGCCGAGCGGTCAGGCCCAGAAGCTCCTCGGATTTCACCTTGTCGATCTTGTTGATCGCGAGCGCCACCGGCTGCGTGCCCTCGCGCTCCTTGAGCGCATCGAGGATCGCGCGCACGCCCGGCGTGAGACCGCGATGCGCCTCGACCAGCAGAACGATCAGATCGGCATCGGCCGCGCCCCCCCAGGCCGCGTTGACCATCGCCCGGTCGAGCCGGCGCCGCGGCCGGAAGATGCCGGGCGTGTCGACGAAGACGATCTGGCTGTCGCCCTCCATCGCCACGCCGCGGATGCGCGCGCGGGTGGTCTGCACCTTGTGGGTGACGATCGAGACCTTCGCCCCGACCATCGCATTTAGAAGGGTGGATTTGCCGGCATTCGGTTCGCCGATCAGCGCCACGAAACCGGCGCGGGTTGTACTCGTCATATGCGCTCCTCGAGCCGCGCCAGCAAAGCCTTGGCCGCGGCCATTTCGCCCTGTCGCTTGGAGCCCGCCTGCGCGCTCTCATGCGCGCCGTTCTCCAGCCGGACCTCTATGGTGAATTTCGGGGCATGGTCGGGCCCCTGCCGAGCGGTGATCTCGTAGGAGGGCGGCGGCAGGCCGCGCGCCTGCGCCCATTCCTGCAGCGCGGTCTTGGGGTCGCGGGCATCTTCCTCGACGGTCTTGAGCCGCTCCGCCCAGAGCCGCAGCACCAGGTCCCGCGCCGCCTCGAACCCGGCATCGAGATAGACGGCGGCGATCACCGCCTCCATCGCATCGCCCAGAAGCGCCATCTTGCGCCGCCCGCCGCTCATCATCTCGGACCGGCCGAGCTTGAGCACCGCGCCGAGGTCGATCTGGCGCGCGATATCGGCGCAGGTTTCCTTGCGCACCAGCGCGTTGAAACGCGGCGCCATCTGCCCTTCCGAGGCCGCCTTGTCGGCAAGGAACAGCGCCTCGGCCATCACCAGGCCGAGGACGCGATCCCCGAGAAATTCGAGCCGCTGGTTGTCGGGCCGGGTCGGCGTCGAGATCGACGAATGGGTGAGCGCGCGCAGCAGGAGTTCGGGGCGGGAAAAGCGATGCCCCAACCGGCCCTCGAATGCCTTGATCTCCGCGCTCAGTTTCAACGTCAATTGATCGCCTTGAAGAACCGGTCCGGACGCCAGGTCCAGAAGTAGAAGAGCGACCGCCCGGCCGAGGAGAACATGATCCGGTCCGCCCGGCCGATCAGGTTCTCCGCCGGCACGAAGCCGAGACCGCCCACCGATTGCGGGAAGCGGCTATCCTCGGAATTGTCGCGGTTGTCGCCCATGAAGAAATACATCCCCTCGGGCACCGTATAGACCGGCGTGTTGTCGACCGGACCGCTGTCGGTGATGTTGAGGATGTCGTGGCTCACCCCGTTGGGCAGCGTTTCGGTGAAGCGCTCCTTGACGCAGGTATCGCCCATGCCGACCGGCGCGTTGGTGCAGCGCGGCAGCAGGCCCTGCGGACCTTGCGGCGCCATCACTTCCTTGAACTCGCCCGCGGGCTGCATGTCCACCGGCTTGCCGTTGATCTGCAGCACGCCGTTGATCATCTGGATCTTGTCGCCCGGCAGACCGATCAGGCGCTTGATGAAATCGACGTCCTTGCTCGGGTGGCGGAACACCACCACGTCGCCACGCTGGGGCGGGGTGAACAGGATCCGGCCCGGGATCGGGCAGGCCGAGAAGGGGCAGGAATAGCGTGAATAGCCGTAAGCCATCTTGTTGACGAAGAGGAAATCGCCGATCAGCAGCGTATCCTTCATCGAACCGGAGGGAATCCAGAAGGGCTGGAAGAAGAGCGTCCGGAAAACCCCCGCGATCAGAAGCGCCCAGAAGATCGTCTTGATCGTGTCGAGGATACCGCCCTCGCTGTCTTTCTTTGCCATCTGCCCCAGTCCTGCCTCTGAAAATCCCGCCCTCAATACGCGGCCTCACGCCCGAGTCAAGAAAGCTTGCGGGCCTCGATCACCACGAAGGCCTGTGCCCAGGGGTGATCGTCCGTGAGCGTGACATGGATGATCGCCTCGTAACCCTCTGGCGTCATGTCCTTTAACCGGTCCGCAGCCCATCCCGTGAGCTGCATGACCGGCTGCCCCGTTGGCAGATTCGTGACCGCCATATCACGCCAGGCGATGCCCATCCGCAGCCCCGTCCCGAGCGCCTTGGAACAGGCCTCTTTCGCAGCCCATCGCTTGGCATAGGTGCCTGCCACATCGCGGCGCCGCTCGGCCTTGCGCTGCTCGGTCTCGGTGAAGACCCGGTTGCGGAACCGGTCGCCAAAGCGTTCGAGCGTGCGCTCGATCCGCTCGATATTCGCGAGGTCCGTGCCGATACCGAGGATCATCCCGTCAGCTCCGCGCCGCATCCATCAGCTTGCGCATATGCTGGATCGCGGGGCCGAGGCCCACGAAGATCGCCTCGGCGATCAGGAAATGGCCGATGTTCAATTCGCGCACCTGCTTCATCGCGGCGATTGGCTCGACGGTTTCATAAGTCAGCCCGTGACCCGCATGCACCTCGAGCCCGAGGCTGTCGGCATAGGCGGCGCCGGCCTGCAACGCCTCCAGCTCGGCATCGCGCGCGGCGAAATTGCCCTCGTAGTGGGTGTCGCAATAATGGCCGGTATGCAGTTCCACCACCTGCGCGCCGATCTTGGCCGAGGCCTCGATCTGTGCCGGGTCGTGGCCGATGAACATCGACACGCGGATGCCCGCCTCGACCAGCGGCCCTACGAAATCGGTCAGCCGTGCCACGTCGCCCGCGACGTCGAGGCCGCCCTCGGTCGTCACTTCCTGGCGCTTTTCCGGCACGATGCAGCAGGCATGGGGCACATGGCGCAGGGCGATCGCCTGCATCTCGGCGGTGGCGGCCATCTCCAGATTGAGCGGCAGGCCGATCCCCTCCATGAGCGCCTCGATATCGGCGTCGCGGATATGGCGACGATCCTCGCGCAGATGCGCGGTGATCCCGTCCGCGCCCGCCTCCTCGGCCAGCTTCGCCGCGCGCAGCGGATCGGGATAGGCCGAGCCACGGGCGTTCCGCACCGTCGCGACGTGATCGATATTCACCCCAAGACGCAAGGGTTTCGACATCTGTTGCCTCCGCATGGTTGCGCGCGAGAGTATGCCTGCCCCCGGACGCGGGGAAAAGAGCGCGATTGTATCGGTTTCAGAACGGCACGGGCGCCGAGAAGGTCAGGTGCTTGCCGCCATCGGGATGGCGAAAGCGCAGGCTCTCGGCATGCAGCATCAGGCGCGGGAAATCGCGCGCGGGCCCCTCGGCATAAAGCGGATCGCCCAGGATCGGATGCCCGAGCTCGGCCATATGCACACGCAACTGATGGCTCCGGCCCGTGACGGGCATCAGACGCAGCCGCGTCGTGCCCTCCTCATGGCGCATGACCCGCCAGTCGGTCTGTGCGGGGCGGCCCTGTTCATGGTTCACATGCTGGCGCGGACGGTTCGGCCAATCGACGCAGAGCGGCAGATCGACACGGCCCTCCTTTTCGGCCAGCTCCCCCCAGAGCCGCGCCTGATAGGTCTTCTTGGTCTGGCGCTTCTCGAATTGCAGACCGAGATGGCGCTGCGCATGGGGCGTGAGCGCGAAGACCATGACCCCGGACGTATCGGTATCGAGACGATGGACCAGCAGCACCTCGGGATAGATGCCGCGCAGCCGCTCGATCAGGCAGTCCGCCTTGTCCGGCCCCTTGCCGGGCACCGAAAGAAGCCCCGCCTGCTTGTCGACCACGAGGATCTCGTGATCGGCATGAAGGATGCGCGGGGCTTCCAGGGGCGGGTCGTAGACATATTCCATGACGCGCGGGATGCACCGCCCCCGCGCGCGGGTCAAGCCTGTGGCGCTTGCTCGGGCCCGTCCTCGATCTCGTAATAGTCCGATTTGTCGCGTACGAAGATATGCCGTGCCGTGCGCAATCCCGTCGGCGGATCGAGAGTCCCCGCTCCGATCGAGACGTGTTCATCGCCGAATTCGCGCCAGAAAAGCGAACTGCCGCAATGCTGACAGAACCCGCGCTCCGCGGTTTCAGAAGAGCGATACCAACGCAAACCGGCCTCTCGGATGAGCGTCAGACGACCGACATCGACCGATGTAGCCGACCAGTAGTGGCCGGAGGTCTTCCGGCATTGCGAGCAATGGCAGGCAACCGAAGGGCGCATCGGCCCCTCGATCTCGTAGGCAACTGCACCGCAGAGGCAGGACCCTCGATGGATCATGGCCCGCTCACAATGCCCCGAACACGTCGCGCAGGATGGTCTCGAGCGCGTCGGCGTCCTCTTGGGTGAACGCATCGGGCTGGTCGCTGTCGATATCGAGCACCCCGATCACGCCGCGCCTGGCAAAGACCGGGATCACCAGTTCGGAACGGGTGGAACTCGAGCAGGCGATATGACCCGGGAAGGCCTCGACATCCGCCACAAGCTGGGTCTCCCCGGTGCGCGCCGCCGCCCCGCAGACCCCGCGTGCAAACGGGATCACGAGGCAGCCATGCCCGCCCTGATAGGGGCCGATCTTCAGGAGTTCCGGCTCGGTGACGCGGTAGAACCCCGTCCAGTCGAACCGGTCATCGGCATGGTGGATCTCGCAGGCGAGCGTCGCCATCAGCGCGACCTCGTCGCTCTCGCCCTCGGTGAGCGCGGCGATCCGTTTGGCGAGCTCTGCGTAATCGACCCTCATGGACGTTCGATGGCGATGGCCGTGCCCTCGCCCCCCCCGATGCAGATCGCGGCGATCCCCCGCTTGAGCCCGCGCGTCTCGAGCGCATTGAGAAGCGTCACCATGATCCGCGCGCCCGAAGCGCCGATCGGATGGCCGAGCGCACAGGCGCCGCCATTCACGTTGACCTTGTCATGCGGCACGCCAAGCTTGTGCATGAAGGCCATCGGCACCACGGCGAAGGCCTCGTTCACTTCCCACAGATCGACATCCTCGACCGACCAGCCCAGTTTCTTCAGAAGCTTCTCGGCCGCCGGAACCGGCGCGGTCGGGAAATCGGCCGGCGCCTGCGCATGGCTCGCATGCCCCAGGATCCGTGCGCGGATCGGAAGCCCCTCGGCCTCGGCCACGCTTTCGGAAGCCAGCACCAGTGCCGCCGCCCCGTCGGAGATCGACGAACTGTTCGCCGCGGTCACCGTCCCGTCCTTGCGGAAGGCAGGCTTGAGATGCGGGATCTTCTCGGGGCGCGCATTGCCGGGCTGTTCGTCGGTATCCACGACGCTCTCGCCCTTGCGGGTCTTCACCGTCACCGCCGCGACCTCTCCTTCGAAAGCCCCGCTCTTCTGCGCCTCGAGCGCGCGCGACAACGAGGCCAGCGCATAGTCGTCCTGCGCCTCGCGGGTGAACTGGAAAGCCTGCGCGCAATCCTCGGCGAAGGTGCCCATCAGGCGGCCCTTGTCATAGGCATCTTCCAGCCCGTCGAGGAACATGTGATCGAGCGCCTGCGCATGGCCGAGCCGCGCACCCGAGCGCATCTTGGGCAGCATGTAGGGCGCGTTGGTCATGCTCTCCATGCCGCCTGCGACCATCACCCCTGTCTGGCCAAGCGCGATCTGGTCGAAGGCCATCATCGCCGCCTTCATCCCCGAGCCGCACATCTTGTTGAGCGTCGTCGCCGGCACCTCTTCGCCCAGGCCCGCCGCGAACCCGGCCTGCCGCGCGGGGGCCTGCCCCTGCCCCGCCGGCAGCACGCAGCCCATCAGCAACTCCTCTACGCGGGCCGGCGCGATGCCTGCACCGCTCAGCGCCGCGCGGATCGCCGTTCCGCCAAGTTCCGATGCCGTCACCTCCGAGAAGACGCCCTGCATCCCGCCCATCGGCGTCCGGGCCGCGCCCGCGATCACCACCTTTTCCATGCTCACCTCCCGATAATCTGCCACACGGATACCGAATGGTAAGTATTGGCGTCTAGCCTCCTGAGAAATTTCTCTGTGCCGGAGGCGATCATGAACCTGTCCGCAGAACACCGCGAAGGCGTGCTCGTCGTCCATCTCGCGGAACCACGCCTCGACGCGGCCATCGCCATTCGGTTCAAGGAAAGGATGCGCGAAATCGCGGATCAGCCGGGCACACGGGTGCTGATCGAGATGTCGAAGGTGGAATTTCTCGACAGTTCCGGGCTCGGCGCGGTGGTGGCGGTGATGAAATCGCTCGCTCCCGATCGGCAGCTCGAACTCTGCGCGCTCACCCCGAATGTCGAGAAGGTCTTTCGACTGACCCGCATGGATTCCGTCCTCTCGCTGCATCCCGATCTCGAGACGGCGCTTGGAAAAGGCCGCAAATATGCCTGAGCGCTCCTTCTTCTCCTCCCCCGCGCGCATGGCGAAATCATCGGGAGAGGCCAGGATCTTCCATCACAGCTTTCCGGCCACGCCAATCGCCGTGCGCGACGCGCTGCGCGCGGCGCTTGCGCGTTTCGTCAGGGTGATGAGCGAGGAGGAGGCCGGGACGCTGGAACTCATCCTCGCCGAGATCCTTAACAACGTGGTGGAGCACAGCTATGGCGAGGCGGAGGAAGGCTCCATCACCCTCTCGATCGTGCGCGACGCACAGGGGCTGAGCTGCTCGGTCAGCGACGATGGCATCGCGCTGCCGATGGCGTGTCTGAACACGGGGGAGCCGGAGAGCCTGACCAGGCCCGATCCCGCCGCACTTCCCGAAGGCGGATTCGGCTGGTTCCTGATCCGCGACCTCGCGACCGAACTGGGCTATCGGCGAGAGGGCGAGCGCAATCTTCTGGCCTTCCGTCTGCCGCTTGCCCCCTTGGAGGACCGCAAGGCGGGCTGAAAAGGAGGGAGACGGCCGAATGCCCGCTCAGTTGAGCGTGAACTGGAGCGAATAGCACCCGTCGTCGAAATCGCCAAAGAGATCGGGCAGGTCCGGATGGGTCACCGGCTCGCCGGAGAAATCCGCGACGAGGTTCTGCTCGGATACGTAGGCCACGTAATAGCTTTCGTCATTCTCGGCGAGAAGATGGTAGAAGGGCTGGTCCTTGGAGGGCCGCGCCTCCTCGGGGATTGCCTCATACCATTCCTGCGAATTGGAAAAGGTCGGATCGACATCGAAAACGACACCCCGAAACGGGTGTTTGCGATGCCGCACCACCTGTCCGATGTGATATTTCGCCTGTGTCGCGTACATGAGAACCCTTTCTTTCTTCTTATCTAAGTACTCGTGCCCCGGTCTGTCCACTTTCGCGCCCAAATATTGCCGGAAACAGATTGTCGGGCTAGGCGGGACAGTGCCGATATCTGTGCTCCTTAACGGTTTCCGAACCGGCCGAAAATGCATAGAATGCGGGAAAACGAGCCGTCAGAGCAAAGTAGAGCAGTATGAAAAAATTCCTCGCCCTTGGCCTCGTGCTGGTGGTCGCCGCCTGCGGCGGCCCGCAAAAGCCGCCCCGCAACCTCGATGACGCCTGCGCGATCATCCGCGAACGCCCGCAATATTTCTCCGCAATGCGTCGAACCGAAGCCCGCTGGGGCGTTCCCGTCGCCGTCCAGATGGCGACGATCCACCAGGAGAGCCGATTCGACGGCAACGCCAAGACGCCGCTTCGCTTCGCCCTCGGCATCATTCCGCTCGGGCGCCAGAGCTCGGCCTTTGGCTACAGCCAGGCTCTCGACGCGACCTGGGAGGAATACCGCAAGGATACCCGTCGCTTCGGCGCGCGGCGCAACAAGATCTCGGACGCGACCGATTTCATGGGCTGGTACATGGACGGCACCACGCAGAAGCTCGGCATTCCGAAGACCGACGCGCGCGACCAGTATCTGGCCTATCACGAAGGTCGCACCGGCTTCGCGCGCGGATCGCACCGTTCGAAATCCTGGCTGCTGGCGGTGGCCAACCGGGTCGCGGCACGCGCGCAGATGTATGACATCCAGCTCGAGACCTGCCGCCGCTGATCAGCGGCGGCGCGCCAGTTCGGCGTCGATCGAGAACATCAGCTGACCAAAGTTGCCGCCGGTCTTGAGGTTCTTAAGGATCGTCGAGGTCTTCTGACCGCTCTCGTCGGTGATCACCCATTGCTTGAGCGTCACCGGCCCTTCCGAGAAGACGAGCTGGATCGTCCCGTATTCGGGATGCTGCGGATCCTGCGCGGTCACGATCGTGTTCGACCCGTCGCTCCGGTAGCCGGTCACCATGTTCGACCGGCTCAGGTCGATCTGGCGCGCGAGGATCAGGTTGAGCGGCGTTTTCGTGAGCGGATACTGCTCGGGCGGCTGGTTCGACTTCGGATCGAACACCGCCACCCTGTTGGCCGAGGCCAGAACCAGCAGATTGTTGTTGTCATACTGGAAGCGGGCCCGTCCCGGGCGCTTGATGAAAAGCTTGCCCGTCGAGACCGAACCGTCGGAATTGACCTGGGTGAAATCGGAGGAGGCCGATTGCAGGCTGTTGAGATAGGCCGAGATCTCGGCCAGCGACAGCTTCGCGGCCGAGGCCGGAAGCGCGAGCGCCAGCGAGAAGATCGCGGCGAGCAGGATGCGGATCTGTTTCATGCCCATAGATTTAGGTGCTCCGTGAAAAAGAGAAAGCCCCGCCGCAACGCGCGGACGGGGCTTCCGGATCCGATCGGCGCTTTCGCGCGTATCATCGTTCGGGCCGTTACTGCTCCGGAACGAGGATCTCGCGCTTGCCGACATGGTTGGCGGCCGAGACGACGCCCTGATCCTCCATCTGCTCCACCAGACGCGCGGCCTTGTTGTAGCCGATGCCCAGCTTGCGCTGGATGTAGGAGGTCGAGCATTTGCGATCCTTGATCACGATCGCGACCGCCTGATCGTAGAGCGCATCCTCGCCCCCGGTATTGCCGCCGGTGTTCAGGCCGAGCACCGCGTCGATATCCGAGGCGGTGTCGTCATCCGGCCCTTCGACCACGCCCGACATGTATTCCGGCGGACCGAAGCTCTTGAGATGGTTGACGATTTCTTCGACCTCTTCATCCGAGACGAAGGGCCCGTGGCAGCGGGTGATCTTGCCGCCGCCCGCCATGTAGAGCATGTCGCCCATGCCGAGGAGCTGCTCGGCGCCCTGCTCGCCCAGGATCGTGCGGCTGTCGATCTTCGAGGTGACCTGGAAGGAGATCCGGGTCGGGAAGTTCGCCTTGATCGTGCCGGTGATGACATCGACCGAGGGGCGCTGCGTGGCCATGATCAGGTGGATGCCGCTCGCCCGCGCCATCTGTGCCAGACGCTGGATGCAGGCCTCGATCTCCTTGCCCGCCACCATCATCAGGTCGGCCATCTCGTCGACGATGACGACGATATAGGGGAAGGGCTTGGGCTGGAATTCCTCGGTCTCAAAGATCGGCTCGCCGGTCTCCTCGTCGAAGCCCGTCTGCACGGTGCGCTTGAACATCTCGCCTTTTGCGAGGCTTTCCTTCACGCGGCCGTTGTAGCCCTCGATGTTGCGCACGCCCATCTTGGACATCTTGCGGTAACGGTCCTCCATCTCGGAGACCACCCATTTGAGCGCCACCACCGCCTTCTTCGGATCGGTCACGACCGGGCTCAGCAGATGCGGGATGCCGTCATAGACCGACAGTTCCAGCATCTTCGGATCGATCATGATCAGACGGCATTCCTCGGGCGTGAGGCGATAGAGCAGCGACAGGATCATCGTGTTGATCGCCACCGACTTGCCCGAGCCCGTGGTGCCCGCGATCAGCAAGTGGGGCATCTTCGCGAGGTTCGTCACGATCGGCTCGCCGCCGATCGTCTTGCCCAGAGCCAGCGGCAGCTTCATGTTCGCATCGCCGAAATCGCGCGCCGAAAGGATCTCGCGCAGCACGACCTTCTCGCGGTGATCGTTGGGCAGTTCGATCCCGATCACCGAACGGCCCGGCACGGTGGACACACGCGCCGACAGCGCCGACATCGAGCGCGCGATGTCGTCGGCCAGGCCGATCACGCGGCTTGCCTTCAGGCCCGGCGCGGGTTCCAGCTCATACATCGTGACCACCGGGCCGGGGCGGACCGAGACGATCTCGCCCTTGACGCCGTAATCGTCGAGCACGGTTTCGAGCATCCGTGCGTTCTCCTCGAGCGCCTCGTCGGAGAGCTGGTGGCGCTGGATCGTCGCGGGGTTGGTGAGCAGCGACAGCGGCGGCGCCTCGTAGGGCTGCGAGGGCTGCGGCTCGAACGCGAGCGCGGGCTGCGCCTCTTCCTGGGCGCGGCGCGACGGCGCGATCGGCTTCTGGGCCGCCTGCACGACGCGCTTGGCAGGCGCCTCCTTGATCACCTGACGGTCGAGGCCGCGGGCGGAAGCCGGGATCTGAGGCACGTCGTCGGGCTCGTAGGCCGCGTCATACGCCTCCTCGTCCTCGACCCAGTAGGGGGTCCCGCGATCGTCGTAGGATTCGGGATGACCGCCGTAGAAATGGTCGGTGCGCAGGTTCTCCGCCTCCGGTTCGGCATCGGGTGCGGACCAGTCCGGATGGGTCCAGTCATGCCCCGCCTCGTCCCGCGCGGGACCCTCGGGCGCCGCATTCGGCATGAAGCGCGGCCTGGCCTGAAGCGGCGGCTCCGCACGCAGGGCGGGCTGGGCGCGCAGCGGCGGTTCGGGATGGACCACCTGCGGCTGGCGCGGGGCCCGCGCGAGCCGTTTCGCGACCGCCGCCAGCACCGAGGCCGACGCCTTGGGCGGTTCGGGCTCGTGCATCGCGGCAGGCATGTCATGGGCTAGCTCGGGCGCCGGTTCGGGTGCGTAATCGGGAACCACCGCAGCGCTCTTGCGGTTCTCCACCGCCTGCGCGATGCGCGCGCGGATCCGGTCTTCACTCGGTGCTGCGGGTGCGCTCTCGTCCCAATGGAGGTCAGTCTCGAAAAGCTCGGGCCCGGGATCGTACCCGTCGAAATAGGGCTCGGCAGGGCGGCGGATCCGCGACAGGAACGAGCCGCGCGCGGGCTCCGCCTCGGGGGCCCAATGGCCCGAGGGCATCGCTTGCTGTTCTTCCCATGCGGCGATTTCCGCGGCCCGCTCGGCCGCCTCCGCACGGCGCTGGCGCGCCCGTTCCGCAGCCGCGCGCGCGCCCTGCACCGAGGCCGACGCGCTGCGGCCCAGCAGATTCATCAGCCCGACATAGACGGCCACCGTGCCGAGCCACATGAACCGCGTGATGGCGCGCAGTTCGGGCTTGGTGAAGCCGAGAACGTAGGCCGCCATCGCCAGCATCCCCACGGCCAGCAGCAGCGAGAGCAGTTTCAGCCCGATCGTGCCCGAGACCGGCACGATGCCCAGCAGGGTGCCCGCGATCATGTCGCCGAAATGGCCGCCCAGCCCGAAAGCCTGCCCCCATTGATCGCCCGGCACCAGAAGGGCCGCATAGACCGAGGCGACGGCGACCGAGATCGGGAAGAAGATGATCCGGCCGACGAGGCGTTCCTCGCCGCGATGGGTGATCATCCGCCCGCCCCAGACCAGCAGCGCCGCCGGGATCAGCCAGGCACCATGCCCGACGATGACGAAAAGCGGCGAGGCGATCCCCGCACCGATCCGCCCGAGCCAGTTATGCACCGGCCCGTCGGAGGCGGCCATCCAGCTCGGATCCTCGGGCGTGTAGGAAAACAGCATCATCGCCGCCAGCACGCCGAGGAGGGCCATGATGACCCCCGCCAGCTCCTTGCCGCGGCGTTCGAGGATCGCCTGCGTGTCCTGATCGAAAAGCGGGTCGCGCTGTCGTACCTGATAAGATGCCATTGCCTACCGTCCTCAACCGTAAAGGCAGTCGCGAAGCTCGGTGAGCCCCCGCTGCGTTTCTTCTTTTGGGGCGACCATGGCCACCCTGATAAATGTCTTGCCCGGATTGTCCCCGTCCACCTCGCGCGCGAGATAGGCGCCCGGCAGAACGCGGATCCCCGTCTCGCGCCACAGCTTGAGCGCCGCCGCCTCTCCGTCCTCAACCGGGAGCCAGAGGAAGAAGCCGCCCTCGGGCAGCTGAAAGCGCGGCACACCGGCGAAAATCTCGCCCGCGATCGCGAATTTCTCGACATAGAGGCGGCGGTTTTCCTCGACATGCGCCTCGTCGGCCCAGGCGCGTTCGGCGACACGTTGCAGCGGCTGGGGCAGCGGCGCGCCGGAATAGGCGCGCAGGCGGCGGATATGCTTGATGCTCTCGGGACCCGCGGCGACGAAGCCCGAGCGCAGCCCCGGCAGGTTCGACCGCTTCGAGAGCGAGTGGAAGATCACCACGCGCTCCGGGTCGATCCCTTCCTCGGCCGCGACCTGCGCCGCGCCGGGCGGGGGCGCCTCGCGCCAGATCTCGGAATAGCATTCGTCGGCGAAGATGATGAAATCGTGCTTCTCGGCCAGATGCAGCAGCTCGGCCAGATAGGCGCGCGACGCGACCGCGCCCTGCGGGTTCGAGGGCGAGCAGAGATAGGCCACCGTCGTGCGATCGAGAATCTCGGCGGGCAGTCCGGCGTAATCGGGCAGGAAGCCCGTCTCGGCAGCCGCGGGCACGAAGACCGGCTCGGCCCCCACCGCGGCGGCGGCCACCGCATAGACCTGATAGAACGGGTTCGGGATCAGGATGACCGGCTGCATGCCGCGCTTTTTCTCGGGCGAGAGCGCCATCGCGGCGTTGTAGAGCCCTTCGCGGGTGCCGTTGAGCGCCATGATCCGCTCCGGCCCGATCGCGACCTCGAAGCGCCGCTTCAGCCAGCCGGAAATCGCGTCCAGAAGTTCTGGCGTCCCGTCATTTGCCGGATATTTCGCAAATTCCCCAAGGCTTTGCGCGATCACCTCACCCACGAAGCCGGGCATGGGGTGACGCGGCTCGCCGATGGACATGGCCAGCACTTCGCCACCCGGTTCATGCGAATCAAGTAGCGCCCGCAGCCGCGGGAATGCGTATTCGGGCAGGTTCGAAAACCGCTCGGGAAAATCCATCTGTGCCTCATGATTGGGGTCTATGACGCCCCTTATTACGGGCAAGGTTACAAAAGCCGCGGGCTTTCGTCCAGAAAAAGACAGCGCTCAGAGCGGGTTGACGTGGCACTGTGTGATATTTTCAGGCAAGCGCCGATTCGGCCGCGATCCCGAGCCGCAGCAGGCGGTCTTCCTCCATCGGGCGCCCCATCAGCGAAATCCCGCAGGATGCGACCCCCGTGGGCAGCGTGAGAACGCAGAGCCCGAAGATGTTGCCGAGGCGGGTATTGCGCAGCGCCAGAAGGTTCTCGGTCTCGAAATAGGCCCGGTCCGAAAGCAGCCGCTCGATATCGGGCGGCTCGATCGGCGCGGTCGGCACGAGCACCGCATCGTATTCCGCCACCGCCTCGAGATATTGCGCCCGGTAGGCTTCGAGCGCGTGCCAGCCCGCCGCGTAATCCGACGCCAGCACGTCGCGCCCGCTGCGGAAGCGTTCGAGGATGAGCGGATACATCTTCTCCGGCGCGGCTTCGATCTCGTGCTTCCACTCGCCATAGGCTTCGGGCGCGAAGAGCACGCCCGAGAGATCCATCGCGGGCCGAACCATCGGCAGGCCGCGGCTCTCGATCACCGCGCCGGCACGGGCCAGCCGCTCGACCGCCCTCTCGAACCCCTGGACCGGTTTTTCGCGCGTGCCCTCGAAGGGGAGCCCTTCGAGGACCAGAAGCCGCATTCCGTCGAGACTGGCCTCGCGCAGGTCGGGGGCCGTCCGCCCCTCGAGAAGCGCCAGCACATGGGCGCAATCCTCGACATTGCGCGCGATCGGCCCGACCGTGTCGAAGCGTCGGCAGAGCGGCACCACACCGCGCGTCGAGACCCGACCATGCGTCGTCTTCAGCCCCACGAGATCGTTCCAGGCCGAAGGGATCCGCACCGAACCGCCGGTATCCGACCCGACCGCCGCGGCTGCGAGCCCGCGCGCGACCGACAGGGCCGCCCCCGAAGACGAGCCACCCGGCGCACGTTTGGGATCGTGGATATTGCCCGGCGTCGCCGTCATCGGGTTCACGCCGAGCCCCGAAAAGGCAAGCTCGGTCATATGCGTCTTGCCGAGGCAGACCGACCCGCCCAGCGTCGCCTGCACGAGAACGTCGGCATCGGCATCGGGGATCCGTCCCTTGAGCAGCCGCGAGCCGGATTCGGTCGCGACCCCGGCCGTGTCGAAGAGGTCCTTCCAGCTCAGCGCCACCCCGTCGAGCGACCCGCGCCTCAGCCCGTCCTTGGCACGCTCATGCGCGGACATCGCCTCGTCGCGGGCGCGCTGCGCGGTCAGCCTCGCGTAGATGTCGGGCGCCTCTGCCGCCGCTTCCAGATAGGCCTCGGTCAGTTCGACCAGATCGAGCTCGCCCGCGGCGATCGCCCGCCCCTGCTCCACTGCTCCTGCCAGACGCCAATCCATGCCCGCCTCCCTGTCCCGGTCGCGTCACGCTAGCGACACTCCCGCGCATGGACAATCCCGCATGCCGCGCCATAGTAAGCCGCATGAAGCACGATACCGACATTCTCATCGCCGGCGGCGGGCTCAACGGCCCCGCGCTCGCACTCGCGCTGGCCTCGGCCGGGCTCTCGGTCACGCTTGTCGATGCGGCCCCCGCACGCGAGCGGGCAACCGAGGCCTTCGACGGGCGCGCCTATGCGCTTGCGGTCGCCTCGCAGAAACTGCTCGCCGCGATCGGGATCTGGGACGGACTGTCCGAACAGGCGCAGCCGATGATGGAGGTCAAGGCGAGCGACGGCCATGCCGGCGAAGGCGCCGCGCCGTTCTTTCTCCATTTCGACGCGCGCGAACTCGATCAGGCCCCGGTCGGCTACATGCTCGAGGACCGTTTCCTCTACCGCGCCTTCATCGACGCGATGGAGGCAAGCGACCGGATCACGCTCCTGCACGAGACCCAGGTCACCGGCCAGCGGATCGAACCGGGTGGCGTCGTGGTGAGCCTCTCGGACGGGCGCGAACTCTGCGCGAAGCTCCTCGTCGGCGCCGATGGCCGCCGCTCGGGCGTGGCGGAACGGGCCGGGATCACCCGCGAGGGTTGGGATTACGGGCAGACCGCGCTCGTCGCCGCGATCGCGCATGAGAAGCCGCATCACGGCATCGCCCATCAGTTCTTCATGCCGACCGGTCCGCTCGCGATCCTGCCGCTCAAGGGCAATCGTTCCTCCATCGTCTGGAGCGAGACGAACGAGAACGCGAGGACCATCGCCGCGCTCGATGACGAGGATTTCCTCGCCGTGCTGCGGCCGCGCTTCGGGGATTTTCTCGGCGAGATCGAACTCGCAGGCCCGCGTTTCAGCTATCCGCTGAACCTGACGCTCGCGAAATCCTATGTCGCACCGCGTATCGCGCTGGTGGGGGATGCGGCGCATGGCGTGCATCCGATCGCGGGGCAAGGCCTCAACCTGGGCCTGCGCGACGTGGCCGCGCTGGGCGAGATTCTCGTCGAGGCGCAGCGCCGCGGCGAGGATATCGGGGCGCTCGACGTGCTCGAGCGTTACCAGGGCTGGCGGCGCTTCGACTCCACCTCGCTCGCGCTCGGCATGGATACGGTCAACAAGCTGTTCTCGAACGACAACCCGCTGCTGCGCGCGGGCCGCGATCTCGGGATGGGCATCGTTCAGGCGATGCCCGGTCTGCGCCGGGGCTTCATGCGGCAGGCCGCGGGGCTCTCGGGCCCCCTGCCCCGCCTGTTGCAGGGGCGCGCGCTCTAGGCGTCGAGCCGGCGCGCCTCATCCTCGAGCAGGATCGGGATGCCGCCCCGGATCGGGAAGGCGAGCTTTGCGGGCTGCGAGATCAGCTCCTGCTTCTCGGCGTCGTATTTCAGCACCGCATGGGTGATCGGGCAGACCAGAGCCTCGAGCATGTGCCGGTCGAAGAGCGGCTTTTCCGGCATCTCGTCTTCGGCATCGCTCATTGCAACTGCTCCTCTCCGCCGCCATGCAGCGCATATTCGATCAGGGTGACCAGCGTCTCGCGCCGGGTCGAGAGACAGGGCGCCTCGAGAAGCGCCTGCTTGTCTTCCGGCTCGAGCGGCAACAGCATGCCGAGCGAATTGATCAGCAACTCGTCATCCGCGTCCTTGAGGGCCTGCCAATCGGTATCAAGCCCCTGAGAGGCGAAGAACTTCGCCAGCAGGTCGAGGAACGTGTCGCGGTCGAAGCCCCCATCGTGCTCGGCCGGGCCAAGATCGCGCTCGAAGCCGGCCCAGGACACCTCGGCGCGGATATAGGGCGTGAACCCCTCCACCTCGCGCAGCAGCCGATAGCGCGAGATCCCCGAGAGGGTGATCATGTAGCGCCCGTCCTCGGTCTCCGAGAACCCGGTCAGGCGGCCCGCGCAGCCGATCGCGTTGAGATGACGCTGACCCTCGGGGCCCTTGAGCGGCTGGATCATTCCGATCAGCCGCGTCCGGGTCTTCATGCAATCCTCGATCATCTGCAGATAGCGCGGCTCGAAGATGTGCAACGGCAAACGGGCCCGGGGCAGCAGAAGTGCTCCGGGCAGGGGAAAGAGCGGGATCGTGTCCGGCAGATCGCCTTGCTTCAACATTCGCAAGGAACTAGCGCGCCCCTCGCCTCAGGCAAATATCATCGACGACAACCGGCGACGGCCCTTGGCAACGACCGGATCGTTCGGCTTGAGCGCATCGAAGATCTTGAAGAGCTGCGTCTTGGCCGCGCCCTCGTTCCACTCGCGATCGCGCCGGAACAGCTCGAGCAGCTGATCGACGGCCTCCTCGGCATCGCCCGCCGCATAGAGCGCCTGCGCGTAATCGAACCGCGCCTGATGGTCGTCGGGATCGGCCTCGAGCCTCGCGCCCAGATCGTCGAGCGGCCCCGCCTCCTCGGCCTGTTTCGCCAGATCGAGCTGCGCGCGCGCCGCCTCGACCGGAGCGGAGGTCGCGAGCGGCGCAGGCACGCCGGCCAGAGCCTGCTCGGCCTGATCGAGAGCGCCGGCCGCGACATGGGCACGGATCAGCCCGCCATAGGCAGCCGCGTTCTGGTCGTCTTCGCCGATGATCGCGGCGAAGGTTTCGGCAGCATCCGCCGCCGCCCCCTCGGCCAGCATCGCCTCGGCCGCCTCGAGCGCCTCGTCGAGCCCGCCGCTGGCGTCCCCGCCCGCGGCCTCGATCACCTTGGCCACGAATTTCTTGATCTCCGAGCCCGGCAGCGCGCCCTGGAACCCATCCACCGGCTGGCCCTGCCAGAAGGCATAGACGGTCGGGATCGACTGGATGCGCAGCTGGCCCGCGATCATCTGGTTCTCGTCGACATTGACCTTCGCCATGACGACCGCGCCCTTCGCGGCGTTCACCTCGGCCTCGAGCGCCGGGCCCAGCTGGCGGCACGGGCCGCACCAGGGCGCCCAGAAATCCACGATGACCGGGACTTCCTGCGACTTCTCGATCACCTCGGCCATGAAATTGGCCTCGGTCACTTCCTTCACGTATTCGCCTTTCGGCGCGGCGTTCTGATTACCACCAAGTTCCAGCATGTCCGTCTCCTCAGATGCGGAGGTTTCGTTCCCTATATGGACAGCCCCCGTCCAAACTCAATCCCGCGGGCTCGGCAGCTCCGCCGCCCCCCGTTCATAAATCGAAACTCGCGAAGACCGGCGCGTGATCGGAGGGCTGCTCCCAGCCCCGCACCGCGCGCAGGATCCGCGAGGAATGCGCCGCGTTCGCGATATCGGGCGTCGCCCAGACATGGTCGAGCCGCCGCCCCTTGTCCGCCGCGTCCCAGTCGCGCGCCCGGTAGCTCCACCACGAATAGAGCTTGCCCTCGGGGATGTCCTTGCGCGTCACGTCGACCCATTTGCCCGCATCCATCGTCTCTCCCAGATGCTCGACCTCGATCGGGGTATGCGAAACGATCTTGAGAAGCTGCTTGTGGCTCCACACGTCGTCTTCGCGCGGCGCGATGTTGAGATCGCCTACGAGGATCGCCTTCTCGGGCGTCTCGGCATGGAAATGATCCCGCATCTGCGTCAGGTAGTCGAGCTTCTGGCCGAATTTCTCGTTCACCTCGCGATCGGGCACATCGCCGCCCGCGGGCACGTAGAAATTGTGGATCGTCACCCCGTTCTCGAGCCGTGCCGCGACATGGCGCGCATGGCCGAGATCGGCGAAATCATGCGCTCCCACCTCTTCGAGGGGCAGCTTGGAGAGGATCGCGACGCCGTTATAGCCCTTCTGGCCGCGCGCAACCATGTGGGTGTAGCCAAGCGCGCGGAACACCTCGAGCGGGATCTTCTCGACCGGGCTCTTGCATTCCTGCAAGCAGAGCACATCGGGCATCTCTTCGGTCATCAGCTTGCTCACGAGCCCCTGCCGCAGCCGCACCGAGTTGATGTTCCAGGTCGCCAGCGTGAACGCCATCTCTCCCTCCAAATCCAAAAGCCGCGCGATAATGTCGAAGGGCGGCCGCCTGCGCAACCGCCCCTCTTCACCTAGATGAAAATACCCCGGGGGAGGCGCGGAGCGCCGGGGGCGGAGCCCCTTATTCGGCCCAGCCCGAGATCGACTTCACGTCGCAGAATTCCTCGATCCCCCAACGGCCGCCCTCACGCGCCCGTCCCGAGGCGCCAACGCCGCCGAAAGGCGCGCCCTTGCCGCGGTCCTGCCCGTTCATCTCGACCATGCCCGAGCGCAGCGCGCGCGCCAGCCGGTTGCGGCGGGCGCCGTCGCCGGACTGGACATAGTTGGTCAGGCCGTAGGGCGTGGCATTGGCCACCTCGACCGCCTGCTCCTCGGAATCGAAGGGCATGATCGACAGGACGGGCCCGAAGATCTCCTCGTTCATGATCGTCATCTCCGGCGTGCAATCGGCAAAGACCGTCGGCCGGACATAGAAGCCCCGATTGAGATGCTCGGGCCGGCCCGGGCCGCCCGCCAGAAGCGTCGCGCCTTCCGCGATCCCCGTCTCGATCAGCCCCTGGATCTTGTCGAACTGCGCCTTGTTGATCACCGGACCGATATGCTTGCCCGCTTCGCGGGGGCTTGCGACCTGGGTCTCTTCGGCGGTCTTGCGCGCGATCTCCACCGCGCGGTCATAGGCCCCGCGCTCGACCAGCATCCGGGTCGGCGCGTTGCAGCTCTGACCGGAATTCTGGAAGCAATGGCGCACGCCGCGCGCAACCGCGTCGTCATCCGCATCGGCAAAGACGAGGTTCGCGCCCTTGCCGCCCAGCTCCAGCGTCACGCGCTTGAGCGTGTCGGCCGCCGCCTTCGAGATCGCGCGGCCCGCGCGGGTCGAGCCGGTGAAGGAGATCATCTCGACATCGGGATGGGTCGAGAGCTGCGTGCCCACGCCGAGCCCGTCCCCATTGACGAGGTTGAACACGCCCTTGGGCAGCCCCGCCGCATCCACGATCTCGGCGAAGAGCAGCGACGAGAGCGGCGCTTCCTCGGATGGCTTGAGAACCATCGTGCACCCTGCGAGGATCGCCGGGATCACCTTCAGCGTGACCTGGTTCATCGGCCAGTTCCACGGCGTGATCAGCCCCACGACGCCCACCGCCTCATAGGAGATCATCGCGCCCGGCGTGCCGTCGCCCAGCGGATGCACCCAGTCGAATTCCTTCGCCGCGTCGATGAAGTTCGCGATGTGATAGGCGCCCGCGCCGCACTGGTTGCGGCGTGCGAGATCGATCGGCGCGCCCATCTCGAGGCTGATCGCCTGCGCCATCTCGTCGGCGCGCTCGTCATAGATCTTCGCGATCCGCTCCACGGCCGCGATCCGCTCGGCCGGATCCGTCGCGCGCCATCCCGGCAGCGCGGCCTTCGCCGCGGCCACGGCGGCATCGGTATCGGCCTGATCGCCCAGCGAGATCACCGCGCAGGGATCTTCCGTCGCTGGGTCGATCACCTGGTAATCGCGCGCCGCCTGCGGCGCGACCCATTGCCCGTCGATGTAGAATTCGCGCTTCTCGATCATTCTCGCCTCCAGCGTGTGTTCGCCGCGGAGCCTCTCACTCCCCCTGCGCAAGAGCAAGCCTTTGCATCGTGAAAATGAACTCCCCGCGATGCCGCTGGAAGGACCTGTCGCGATCGCCTATATCGCGTGTGAGCCAAATCTTTTCATCGACAGGAGGTTACCCATGGGCCTGCGCATCAACGACGTCGCCCCCGACTTCACCGCGGATTCGACCGCGGGCGAGATCAAGTTCCACGACTGGATCGGCGATAGCTACGCGATCCTGTTCTCGCACCCGAAGGACTTCACCCCGGTCTGCACCACCGAATTCGGCGCCGTGGCCCAACTCGCCCCCGAATTCGAGAAGCGCAACACCAAGGTGATCGGCGTCTCGGTCGATTCGGTGGAAGAGCACGTGAAATGGAAAGCCGATATCGAAACCGTCGCGGGCGTCCCGGCGAATTTCCCGATCATCGACGACACCTCTCTCGCCGTGTCGAAAGCCTATGACATGCTGCCCGCCGACGCCTACATGCCCGACGGCCGCACCGCCGCGGATTCGGCCTCCGTGCGCACCGTCTTCATCATCGGCCCGGACAAGAAGGTGCGGTTGACCATGTCCTACCCGATGTCGGTCGGCCGCAACTTCGCCGAGATCCTGCGCGCGCTCGACGCCGTGCAGGCCACCGATGGCGTGCCCTTCGCGACGCCCGCGAACTGGGTGCCCGGCCAGGATGTGATCGTCGCGCTCTCGGTCTCGACCGACGAGGCGAAGGAGAAATTCGGTGAGGTGGACGTGAAGCTGCCCTATCTGCGCACGGTGAGAGCGCAGGACTGATCTTCGCATCCCCTTTCGCATCGAGACGCCCCGGACTACCCTCCGGGGCGTCTTTCTTTTGTCAGGCCGTTTTCCAGATGACGCGCGATCCGCAGCCGCCAGCCTCCGAGCCCGAACTGACCTTCCCCGGGGAGGTGCGGGAGTACCTGCGCGGGGCGTATGAAAAAGCGCAGGTGATCCTGGAATATGGCAGCGGCGGCTCGACCCTCCTCGCCGCCCGCCTCGGCAAGCGGGTGACAAGCGTCGAATCCGATCCCGCCTGGGCAAGGATGATGCGCGCGTCGCTTGCCGCCGCCGAGCTCGAAGACCGCGCGCGGATCGTGCATGTCGATATCGGGCCGGTCGGCGACTGGGGCCGCCCGCTCGGGCCCGAAGCCTTCGCACGGTTTCACCGCTATCCGCTCGCGGTCTGGGACCGGGAGGATTTCGCGCATCCCGACCTGATCCTGATCGACGGCCGGCTGCGCGTGGCCTGCCTCGTCACCGCAGCCCTGCGGATCACCAGGCCCGTCACGATCCTCTTCGACGATTACGTCGATCGCCGGAAATACCACAAGGTCGAGCGGCTCGTGAAACCTGTCGAAACCGTCGGCCGCATGGCCCGCTTCGAACTCACCCCCGGCCTCGACATGTCTGACCACTGGAGCTGGGCGATCGGAGCGTATAGCGAGATCGCCCTGGCAGCTCCTCTGCCCCCGCGAGATGCTTCAGCGTGATGTAGCGTCCGCACCAACCTTGATCTGATCTCCGAACCTGGAACGCTCTTCGGCGTGGTTTTCCGGTTCCGCTCAGGGTTACGGGTTGGTGACATCGTCCGATTGTCTCAGCACGATCGGCGCCTTGTCAATGATCGCGGTGGCTCACTGGTCGCCGTTGTTGAATTCATCCCACACGTTCGAATTTTTCCCGCATCCTCAAGGGTCAGCAACCAATTCTGGTGCAGACATTCCGCCCGGAAGCCCTCATTTCTGAACGCGTTGTCAGTTGATTTTCGAGGACACGAGAAATCAGGGGTCGCACCTTGCTGATAGGTCCATCGGCCCATCTCACACGCGGCGATCTCGCTCCCTTGCTCGACGCGAATGGTCTATGGTGAGCCAGTCCATCCACAAACTAGCGTTTCACCTTCCAGAGTGGGGGCACCTTATCTCGGCACCCGCGCTCCACTTGTCAGCGACCGGAAAAATCGCCCGTCGAAATGCCCTTGTACCTCATATCTGAGACGCCCCTCAGGAAGGCAACCTGCTTCGCGCGTTTCCGCCGGGACAGGAGGTTTTCGGGCGACAGAAGCTGGCCGAGTGCGGCCAGGAAAGAGCCGAGAAACGGGTGCGGACGCCCGTGTTTCCTCAAGGCATAGACCCGGCTGCGCCCGAGATGGCGCGCCTTGAACCGCGCGCCTTCGACGCTGCGTTCCGAGGAATGCCCCTCTTCGTGAAAGACGACCGCCTCCCTGACGAAAAACAGCTTGCCCCGCTGCGCCAGCCTCAGGCTCAGATCGTCATCCTCGTGATAAAGGAATATCTTTTCGTCGAAGCCGCCCACCGCGTCGAACTCCGATCTGCGCACGAAAAACGCCGCTCCGGTCAGCACCGGCACCTCACGGTCCGTATCGGGCCAGCCGCGCGGCAGGTAGGCATCGCGGGGCAGCAGGACCGAGCGGCGCTTGAAATAGGCCCGGCCGTTGCGCCCCTTGATGCGCGGATTCATCGCGACGCAATCGGGGTAGCGCTCCGCGGCGGCGAGCAGAGCCTCGAGCGCGCCCTCTTCCAGTCGTGCATCCGGGTTCAGGAACAGCAAGAAGTCGCCATCGGCGCGCGCCGCACCGAGATTGCATCCTCCGCCGAAGCCGAGGTTTTTCTCGGAGCGGAGATACTGGCCCCCCGCCTTGTCGACGATGGTTTTCGTCGCCGCCGCATCGCGTGAGGCGTTATCGACCACGATCACCGGCACGTCGGCGGGCACCGAGGCCAGCATCTGCGGAAGGACCTCTTCGCTGTTATACGCGACGGTGACGATGGTAACCCGATTGGCCATGCCCTGGATGCCCCAAAGGTCTCAAATGAAAACGCCCGGGACCATAGCCCCGGGCGAACGCTTTGTCGAAAGCCGAGATCAGTCGGCCTTCTCTTCCTTCTTCTCCGGCGCGATTTCCTCGCCGGTTTCCTGATCGACCATCTTCATGCCGAGGCGCACCTTGCCGCGATCGTCGAAGCCCAGGAGTTTCACCTTCACTTCCTGACCTTCCTTGAGCACGTCGCTCGGGTGGTTCAGGCGCTTGTTGGCGATCTGGGAGACGTGGACGAGGCCGTCACGCTTGCCGAAGAAGTTCACGAAGGCGCCGAAATCGACCAGCTTCACCACCTTGCCGGTGTAGATCTGGCCTTCTTCGGGCTCGGCCACGATCGCGTGGATCATGTCGTAAGCCTTCTGGATGGCGTCGCCATTGGCCGAAGCGATCTTGATCACGCCGTCGTCGTTGATGTCGACCTTGGCGCCCGACACCTCGACGATCTCGCGGATCACCTTGCCGCCCGAACCGATCACTTCACGGATCTTGTCGGTCGGGATCTGCATCGTCTCGATGCGCGGAGCATGAGCGGAGAATTCCGAACGGCCCTCGGAGAGCGCCTTGTTCATCTCGCCCAGGATGTGCATCCGGCCGGCCTTGGCCTGCTCGAGGGCTTTCTCCATGATCTCCGGGGTGATGCCCGCGACCTTGATGTCCATCTGCAGCGAGGTGATGCCGTCCGCGGTACCCGCGACTTTGAAGTCCATGTCGCCGAGGTGATCCTCGTCGCCGAGGATGTCGGTCAGCACGGCCCAGGAACCGTCATCTTCCAGCACCAGACCCATCGCGACACCCGCGACCGCGGATTTCAGCGGAACGCCCGCATCCATCATCGACAGCGAGCCGCCGCAGACCGAAGCCATGGACGAGGAACCGTTCGATTCCGTGATCTCGGAGACGACGCGGATCGTGTAGGGGAAGTCGGTCGCGGCCGGGAGAACCGCCTGCAGCGCGCGCCAGGCGAGCTTGCCGTGGCCGATCTCGCGACGGCCGGGCGAACCCACGCGGCCCACTTCGCCGACCGAGTAGGGCGGGAAGTTGTAATGCAGCAGGAAGTTCGAGCGGAAGTTGCCATGCAGCGCGTCGATGATCTGTTCGTCATCGCCCGTGCCCAGCGTGGTCACGACCAGCGCCTGGGTCTCGCCGCGAGTGAAGAGCGACGAACCGTGGGTGCGCGGCAGGATGCCGGTCTCGGCCACGATCGGACGCACCTCGTCGAGCGCACGACCGTCGATGCGGCGGCCGTTCTTCACGACGTCGCCACGCAGCACGGCCGATTCGAGCTTCTTCATCGCGGTGCCGAGGGTCGGGTCCTCGAGCTGCTCCTCGGTGAGCTGAGCCTTGATCTCCGCCTTCGCGGCGGCCACGGCGGCGACACGCTCCTGCTTGTCGGTGATCGCGTAGGCGGCGCGCATCTTCTCTTCGCCGAGGCCTTTGACCACCTCGAGCATCGCCGAGTAATCCGGCGGGGTGAAGTCGAAGGGTTCTTTCGCGGCGGCTTCGGCGAGGTCGATGATCAGGTCGAGCACCGGCTGCATCGCTTCATGGCCGAATTTGACGGCGCCCAGCATCTCGGCTTCGGTCAGCTCGTAAGCTTCCGATTCCACCATCATCACGGCGTCCTTGGTGCCCGCGACAACGAGGTCGAGGCGCTGCTCGGGATTCTCGCGCAGCTTGGTCATGTCGTCGACTTCGGGGTTGAGGATGTATTCACCATCCGCAAAGCCCACGCGCGCCGCGGCGATCGGACCCATGAAGGGCACGCCCGAAATGGTCAGCGCGGCCGAAGCCGCGATCATCGCGACGACGTCGGGCTCGTTGACGAGATCGTGCGAGAGCACGGTACACATCACCAGCACTTCGTGCTTGAAGCCTTCCACGAAGAGCGGACGGCACGGACGGTCGATCAGGCGCGCCGTCAGCGTCTCTTTCTCGGACGGACGGGCTTCGCGCTTGAAGAAGCCACCCGGCACCTTGCCGGCGGCATAGTATTTTTCCTGGTAGTGAACCGTGAGCGGGAAGAAGTCCTGACCCGGCTTCGGCTCCTTGGCGAAGGTCACGTTGGCCATGACGCTCGTCTCGCCCAGCGTGGCGATGACCGAGCCGTCGGCCTGACGGGCAACCTTGCCGGTTTCCAGCGTCAGCGTCTCTTCGCCCCACTGGATGGATTTTTTAACAACATTGAACATCTAGCGTATCCTGTCTGGGAGCACTCACGGGCCCATCCCGTGTCTCCCGATTTGAATGGCGACCCCATTGCCGCCGCCCCCTCATCCTCTTGCACGCGCCCGGGGGCTCAAGGCGTCACGTCTCAGATGGGGGCGCCATACAGGAATTGAAGGGTTTTGGGAAGCGAAGAGTCCGAGAGGAGAAAATGGGGCCTTGCCCTATTCTGGCCCGATTGGCGGGACACGCTGAGGCATTGCAACAAGAATTCTCGGCCAAAGCCTCATGAGCAAACCGACAGCCCTTTATATCGACGGCGAGAACATGCCCGCCAGCTTCGCGCCACAGATCCTCAAGATCGCCTCTGGCGCCTTCGTTCGCCGCGCTTATGGGGACGTCACGCGGATCAAGAGTTGGAGCGATACGCCCTCGATCCGCCTCGTCCATTCGGGAACAGGCAAGAACGCGGGCGATGTCTTACTGGCGCTCGACGCGCTGGAACTTGCCTATGAAGGTCTCGCCGAACGGTTCGTCATCGCAAGCTCGGATGGCGACTTCACCCATCTCGCGACCCGCCTGCGGGAAAAGGGGCTGGAGGTGATCGGTGCAGTCGCGAGCAAGCCCCAACTTCAAGCATCGCCTTCGGCATGCGACCTGACGCTCGACCAGAAGATCAGGCAGGTCATCGCCCAGCACAGCAAGGAAGGTCGCGGCATGAAGATCGCGGATCTTTCGCTCGCGATGAAGCATACCCATGGCGTGTTGATCAGCAAGCTGCCCGAAAAGCGTTGGCGCCCCTATCTGGCTGGACGACCACACCTTTACGAGATCGATCCGAAAGGCCCGGAGGCTTTCGTTCGCTACCGACCCGAGGGATTTGCGCAAATGGTCGTCGCAGCTCGATAGAGCGACGCAAGACGCCCGCCCCTTTCGGGACGGGCGCTCTGAGTTTGCCGTGTCCGCGTTCAGTTCAGTGCGCGGAACTCGCCCCGGTCGGGGGTGATCAGGCTCACCCCCACGATCGCGGCGAAGGCGGCGATGAAGCCGGGGATGATCTCGTAGATGCCGGGCCCGCCCATGAAGGACGAATTGTAGCCAAGCGCGATCCAGACGATCACGGTGCCCGCGCCGACGATCAGCCCCGCCACGCCACCGAGACCCGTCATCCGTTTCCAGGTCAGTGACAGGATGATCAGCGGACCGAAAGCCGCGCCGAAGCCCGCCCAGGCGTTCGAGACGAGCCCCAGAACCTTGCTGTCGGGATTGCTCGCGATGATTACTGCCGCGATGCCGACGGCCATCACCGCCAGACGCCCCACCAGAACGAGCTGCCGGTCGCTCGCCTTGCGGTTCAGCACCATCCGGTAGAAGTCCTCGGTCAGCGAGGAGGAAGAGACCAGAAGCTGGCTCGACACGGTCGACATGATCGCGGCGAGAAGCGCGGCATAGAGGAAGCCGGTCACCAGCGGATGGAAGAGCAGGTTCGACAGGATGATGAAGATCGTCTCCGGGTCGGCCACGTTCAGACCGTTGCGCTCGGCATAGGCCCGTCCGAAGATCCCGACCGCGATCGCACCCGCGAGCGAGATCGCCATCCAGCCCATGCCGATATTGCGCGCCTTCGGCACATCCGCGACCGAGCGCACCGCCATGAAGCGCACGATGATATGCGGCTGACCGAAATAGCCGAGCCCCCAGGCCACCGCGGAAAGCCAGCCCACCGCGGTCAGGCCATGCGTCATCGACAGGTAATTCGGGTCGATCGTCGTCAGCCGGTTCGCGGCCTGATCCACGCCGGCGCCCTGCCCGGTGGTCAGGATCACGATCGGCATGATGACCAGCGCCAGCATCATGATGCAGCCCTGCACGAAATCGGTGAGGCTCACCGCGAGGAAGCCGCCGATCACGGTATAGACCAGCACGATGCCGAGGGTGAGGATCACGCCCGTCATGTAGCTGCCGCCGAAAGCGGAGGCGAAGAGCTTGCCGCCCCCCACGAGACCGGAGGCGGTATAGACGGCGAAGAAGATCACGATGATCACCGCCGAGACGAGCCGCAGAAGCGCCGCCTGGCTCGGGAAACGGTTGCCGAGAAAGCCGGGAATGGTGAGCGCATTGTCATAGCGCTCGGTCTGCTCGCGCAGGCGCGGCGCGACGATGATCCAGTTCAGAAGCGCGCCGACGAACAGCCCGATCCCGATCCAGTTCTGGGTGAGACCCGAGACGTAGAGTGCGCCGGGCAGGCCCAGAAGCAACCAGCCGCTCATGTCCGACGCCCCGGCCGAAAGCGCCGCGACCGACGGCGGCAGGCTGCGCCCGCCCAGCATGTATTCCTCGGAATTCGACGTGGACTTGCGCCACGCATAGACACCGATCGCCAGCATCAGCACGAAATAGAGCGCCAGACTGATCCAAACACCGATTTGCATGAACTCCTCCTCTGTTCAGTTCGCGCGGTTTTTTCACAAAAACCTGCAAAACCGAAGCAAGTTTGGGCGTTTTGACCGCCCAGCCCGCAACTTTGGTCTATTCGCATTTTTTGAGGAGTTATTTTGGCCGATCAGCGGCCGAATATGAGCAATTTGGCCCATTCGCCTTCTTGAATTTTCGACCTCGTTCCGGGGTCCGGAACGGAAAACGCCCGCCTCGGCGAAGAGGCGGGCGTTCGGAATTCCGATCAGGAAGGAATCAGCGACGCAGGCCGAGACGCTCGATCAGCGACTGGTAGCGGGCTTCGTCCTTGCCCTTCAGGTAGTCGAGCAGCTTGCGGCGCTGCGCGACGAGCATCAGAAGACCACGACGCGAGTGGTTGTCCTTCTTGTGCTCTTTGAAGTGCTCGGTGAGGTTGGCGATGCGCTTCGAAAGGATCGCGACCTGGACTTCCGGCGAACCGGTGTCGCCTTCCTTGGTGCCGTATTCCTTGATCAGCGCGTTCTTGTCTTCGACAGTGATCGACATCGGGATCTCCTTGATTGAGGGTTGGGGCACGAGCCGGGATGTCGTCCAGCAAGGTCCATAGCACCGCCCCGAGCAGGGCGGATGCGGGCATATAGACGCGAATCGACGTGAAGAAAAGCCTTATTTTGCAGAGCCACGCGGCGCCAACAGCCGTCGCCTGCCCGGCAGCGATAAGCCGGATATCCCCCACACTCGGGTCTTCCGCGTCACGACCGCGCGGATGACGACCCTCCCGCCTCGACCGCCGCCACGATCAGGGGGCCGCCAGCCCCCACGGCTCGGGCTGTCGATCATAGGCGATGTAGAGCGGATGTTTCGGCTCTCCAGCCTTGGTCAGCCCGAGATGGTGCAAATCGCGCCCGGTCGCGCGCAGCAGTTGCGCCACCGCTGCCCCGCGAGCGAGATGAGCGCCATGCGCGCCCCAGGCACAGATGATCCGGTCGCCGGAACCGCCCGCCCAGTCCAGGCTGTCGAGGATCGCGGCGTCATTCGCGGGCCCCACCGGATCGGGTTGCGCGCGCATCACCTTCGGATCCGTGGCGCGGTAGGCGAAGATGTTGGTCACCCGGAAGGCGCCGAAGCCCAGCGTGCGCGCCCGGCGTTCGCAGCGCTCGACGGTCGGGTCGTTCTGCACCTCGGTCGCAGTAGACGGGTTGAGCATGATGAAGAGCGCCCGCGGCCCAGCAGGGTCCCAGACGCGGGTCAGCAGATAGCGGTAGTGTTCGCAATCCGAATAGACCGCGACCGACGGCGCATCGCCCTTGACGTGTTCACGCGTGATCATCGCTCTCCCTTCCCTGTCGCCGCGCCCCTGGCCCCGGGGTCTCCTCCGGCGGGGATATTTGGACCAAGTCGAAGGGGCAGGTCAAAGATTGAAGACACGGCTCGGGTGAACCTCGCCGGATTTGTAGATCCCGACTGCCACCGGTTTGCCCTCGAAACTCACCCAGGCCTCCTCGCCCCAGTCCGCTTCGCCGGGCAGAACCATGCCGGGATTGCCGTTCCTGAGCCGCACCACCCCCTCGGGCGTCGCCTTGAGTTCGGGCAGATCGTCGAGCCCGAGTTCGAGCGGCAGCAGCTTCTCATCCAGTTCGGGCGTCTTCGCGAGCGCGTCGATCTCGTCGAGCCCGATCCCGTCGCTCGCCTCGAAGGGCCCCGACCATTCCCGGCGCAGCCAGAGCACATGCCCCAGACAGCCAAGCTCGCGCCCGAGGTCGCGCGCGATCGAGCGCACATAACCGCCCTTGCCGCACACCATCTCCAGCTCGACCGTATCGGCATCGGGGCGCGAGATCATCGTCAGGCTCTCGACATAGAGCGGGCGCGCGGCAAGCTCCATCTCCTCGCCCGCGCGCGCCAGCGTATAGGCACGTTCGCCATCGACCTTCACGGCGGAAAACTGCGGCGGAACCTGTTCGATATCGCCCTCGAACAAGGGCAGCGCGGCGCGGATCTCGTCATCGGTGGGCCGCTGATCGGAGGATTCGATGACCTCGCCCTCGGCATCGTCGGTCTTCGTCGCCTGTCCGAGCCGAACCTGGAACCGGTAGCATTTGAGCGCATCGGTGATGAAGGGCACGGTTTTCGTGGCCTCGCCGAGCGCGACCGCCAGAACCCCCGTCGCGGCCGGGTCGAGCGTGCCCGCATGGCCCGCCTTCTTCGCGCCCAGGGCCCAGCGGACCTTGTTCACGACCGCCGTCGAGGTGACGCCCGCGGGCTTGTCCACGATCAGCCAGCCGGAAATGTCGCGTCCCTTCTTGCGAGCCATGATGCCTCCTTTCGCCTTCGAGCCGCGCCTGCTAGCCCAAGCGGGCCTCTGCGTCAATTGGCGGGTGCACCCTCCGGCGCGCCGGGCGCGATCAGCGCCACGATCGGCCCCATCGGCAGGCCCAGATCCTCGCGTCCCTGCGACGGCACGGTGAGGCGCGAGACCTTGCCGTCGAAATAGAGCGCGTTGCGCGCGCCAAGCTCGTCGCGAAAGAGCCGCGCGAATGCATGGAAGGTCACGGGCTGATCGGAAATCGCGAACCAGGCCGTCTGCCCGTCCTCGGACACCCCCACCCCGTTTCGGATATGCTTCGACGTGCCGTCGGCGAGGAACTTCGGATGCAGGTCTCCGTCGATCACCAGCATCGGACCCGACTGCGAGGCATAGCGGCACGCAGGCGGATCGGCGGCGAAGGCGCGCGATTCGATCACCGCGAAGGTCTCGCCGATGCAGAAGACCCCGTTGGGCAGCAGCCCGAAATTCCCCGGCCCCTCCGAGGTGACGATCCGGTGTAGTTCCTGTCCGTCCTCGACGAAGAGCCCCACCGGCGCGCGATCGGGGTGATACATCCCCGCATTCATCGCGAAGACGAGATGCTCACCTGCGGGCACGAGTTCACTCAGCCGCTCCGGCGTGCCGATCAGATTGCCGTCGGGATCGTTGAGATACATCCGCAGATCGGCCCCGGCCGCCACCTCGCAGACCGTATAGCCCGCGCCGTCGAAGCTCAGGTCCCGGCAGGGCGCCTGCGCGAAGGCGGGCGCCGCGAACAGGGTCAGAAGCCCCGCGCAGGATATCTCAGTCCAGATCCTCGTCATCGTCCTCGCGCGCGGCAATGTCGCGCTGCACCGTTTCGTCGGAGAACAGCCGCCGTGTCTCGTCGAGACGGTCATAGGTCTCGTCGAGGCGGAAGCGCAGGTCGGGCACGTATTTCGAGGTCATTTCCTTGCCGAGAAGCCGGCGCAACTCGCCCTTGTTGCGCGCGAGCGCCGCGATCAGCTCCTCGCCATGCTCGCCGCCCAGCGGCGTGACATAGGCCGTCGCCACCTTGAGATCGGGCGAGCAGCGCACCTCGCCCACCGTGACCGAGATCCGGTTGAGATCGGGATCATGCACCTCGGCGCGCGTCAGGAGGTCCGCCAGCGTGCGGCGGATCAGCTCGCCCATGCGGAGCTGACGGTTCGAGGGGCCGGAGCCCGAAGAGAAGCGGTTCTTTGCCATGGCGCTCACATAGGGCTTCGGCGCCCGGCGCGCAACGGGGCGTTTCGTTTCCCGCATGCGCAGGGGGCTTTGCCAACTGGGGCCGCTCAGGCTAGATAGCGCCAAAATACGAAGGAGAGACCAGATGAGCGATCTGCCGGGCATCGTGATCACCGGGGCGTCGGGCCGGATGGGCCAGATGCTGATCCGCACCGTGAGCGACAGCGACAAGGCCCGCCTGGCGGGCGCGGTCGAACGCTCGGGCCATGAATGGGTCGGCCAGGATCTCGGCACAGCGATGGGCGGCGCCCCGAACGGCGTGATCGTGACCGACGATCCGCTCGAGGCCTTCTCCGGCGCCCAGGCGGTGATCGACTTCACCGCGCCGGCCGCGACGGTCGAATTCGCGAGGCTCGCCGCGCAGGCCCGCCTCACCCATGTGATCGGCACCACCGGCATGAGCGACGAGCATATCGCCGCGCTCAAGCCCTGCGCGCGCCATGCCGTGATCGTGCGGGCGGGCAATATGAGCCTCGGGGTGAACCTGCTGACCCAGCTGACCCGGAAGGTCGCCGCCGCGCTCGACGCGGACTGGGATATCGAGGTGATCGAGGCGCATCACAACAAGAAGGTCGATGCGCCCTCGGGCACCGCGCTGATGCTCGGCGAGGCGGCCGCGGAAGGCCGCGGGATCGACCTCGAGCAGAACCGCGAATCCGGCCGCGACGGGATCACCGGCGCACGCCAGCGCGGCGCGATCGGCTTCTCCGCGATCCGCGGCGGCGACATCGTGGGCGAGCACGACGTGCTCTTCGCGGGCCTGGGCGAGCGGATCGTCCTGCGCCACGTCGCCACCGACCGCGCGATCTTCGCCCGCGGCGCGCTCAAGGCCGCGCTCTGGGGGCAGGACAAGGCGCCCGGCGAATATGACATGATCGACGTGCTCGGGCTCTGATCCCGGGCCCTCTTCCTCTTGATCGAAATATCCCGGGGGTGAGCCCGGCACGGGCGAGGGGGCGGCGCCCCCTTCCCGGTCGATCCGCCGCGCGGCTCAGAAATCGATCGCGATGCCCTTTTTCTCCCAGTCGCCATAGCGCACGGGTTCGGGGCCGTCGCGGCCACCCAGCTCGCTCGGCAGGTCGAGGGCCTTGGCCTTCCTGCGGCGCTCCTCGGCCTCGGCCAGCGCGCGGATCGCCTCGGGTGGCAGCTCGCGGGTCTCTTCGGGCTTTTCGGACTGATCGGACATCGGTCGCTCTTCCTTGTCTGGGGATCGGGGCATGATATAGGCCGCAGCCAGACCCGCAACAAGCCGAAGGGGCGCAGCCCATGTCCAGACCCGATACCGCGCGCCGCGCAGCCCTTGGCCTGATCATCGGCGTTCTCGAGGACCGCGAGAGCCTCGCCGAGCAGATCGCCGCCGAGGCGCTCGACGGGCTGGAGCCTTCCCAGCGCGCCCGCGCCCAGCGCCTCGCCACCACCACGCTGCGCCACATGGCCCGTGCCGACCGCATCCTCAAGCCGCATCTGCGCCGCCGCACGCCGCCCGATGTCATGGCGCTGTTGCGGCTGGCGACGGTCGAACTGCTCGAAGAAGGCCAAGCGCCGCACGGGGTCGTCGATGCCGCGGTGACGCTGGTGAAATCCGCAGGCCCCAGGGTGCGCAGCTTCGCGGGACTGGTGAATGCGGTGCTGCGCAAGGTGGCCGAGGAGGGCGCGCGATGGGCCGAGACCCCCGCCCCCGAGATGCCGGGCTGGCTGCGCGGCCGGGTGATGTCGGCCTTCGGCAAGAAGGCTGCCCAGGCGATGGAGGCGGCGCATCTCGCGGGCGCGCCGCTCGATCTGAGCGTGAAGGCGGACCCGGCCGACTGGGCGGAGCGGCTCGGGGCCACGCTTCTGCCCACCGGCTCGCTGCGCCTCTCAGATCCGGGCAAGGTCTCGGATCTGCCGGGCTTCGAGGCGGGCGCATGGTGGGTGCAGGACGCCGCCGCGGCGCTTCCCGCGAAGCTGCTCGCCCCCGCGCCCGGCGCCCGCGTGCTCGACCTCTGCGCGGCACCGGGCGGCAAGACGCTGCAACTGGCCGCGGCCGGCGCCGACGTCACCGCGCTCGACATTTCCGAGACGCGCCTCGAGCGGCTCGCGGAAAATCTCGACCGGACCGGACTCTCGGCGGAGATCGTCGCGGCCGACGCGCTGGAATGGGAGCCCGATGCGCCTTTCGACGCGATCCTGCTCGACGCGCCCTGCTCGGCCACCGGCACGATCCGCCGCCATCCCGACCTGCCCTTCATCAAGGACGGCGCCTCGATCAAGCCGCTCTTCGCCTTGCAGGAACAGCTTCTCGACCGCGCTCTGGGCTGGCTCAAGCCCGGCGGCACCCTGGTCTACGCGACCTGCTCGGTGCTGCCCGAGGAGGGCGAGGCGCAGATCAAGGCTGCGCTCGAACGCCACGCGGATCTCACCGTGATCCGTCCCGACCTGGAGGGGATCGAACCCGGCTGGATCACCGCGGAAGGCGGCTTGCGCCTGCGCCCCGACTACTGGCCCGAGCGCGGCGGCATGGACGGGTTCTACATGGCGCGGCTGCAACGCTCCGGCTGAACCCGCATCCGGGCCGGTGACAGGCACCGCGGCCATGGCTAACCTCGTCCCATTCCCCGGCAGAAGGGTGGTTCGAGCGACAGGGTATGGGCAGGGACATTTCCGGATCGACCGCGCGGCTTGGCACCGCGCTCAACCGGCTCGCGGCGGCGCGGGCTGGACGTTCGCGTCCGGCGACGGGTTTCGTCAGCCAGCCGGAGCCGCGCACCATCGGCTCCTTCGCCAAGGGGCGCCAGCTCATTCAGGGCAATTTCCTTTTCGCGGGTTTCCTGATCCAGGGGCCCGGCGTGGCGATCTGGGATCTGCCGATGCCCGATCCCGCCTTCGAGGAGGCGTTGCAAGGCTGCGGCTGGCTCGATGATCTCGCCGCACTGAGCGATCGCGAGGCCCGGTTGCGCGCGCAGGACTGGGTCTTCGGCTGGATCGACCGCTTCGGCGCAGGTCACGGGCCGGGCTGGACCCCGGACCTGACCGGACGGCGCGTGATCCGCTGGATCAACCATGCGATCCTCTTGCTCAACGGCCGCGACCGCGCGGATTCGGACCGGTTCTTCCGCGCGCTCGGCCAGCAGACGATCTTCCTGTCGAAACGCTGGGCCAGCGCCGCACCGGGCCTGCCGCGCTTCGAGGCGTTGACCGGGTTGATCTTTGCCGGGCTCGCCCTGACCGGGATGGAGCGCTATGCCGAGCCTGCGATCTCCGCGCTGATGGGCGAATGCGCGCGGCAGGTGGACTCCGAGGGCGGCATCGCGACGCGCAACCCCGAGGAACTGCTCGAGGTTCTCACCCTGCTCACCTGGGCCGCGGAGGCGCTTCAGATCGCAGGCCGCACGCCTCCCGCGCCGCTTCTCGAGGCGATCGCGCGGATCGCGCCCACCCTGCGCAGCCTGCGCCACACCGATGGCGGTCTGGCCCGGTTCCATGGCGGCGGCGGCGGCAAGGAAGGGCATCTCGACGCCGCCCTCTCGGCGACCGGCATTCGGGGCGTGCGGCGTGAACCGGTGGCGATGGGCTTCGTGCGGATGCAGGGCGGACGCAGCTCGCTCATCATCGACGCGGCCCGGCCGCCGCGCGGCGCGGCCTCGGCCAATGCCCATGCCTCGACGCTGGCCTTCGAACTTACCTCGGGCCGCAGGCCGATGATCGTCAATTGCGGCTCGGGCGCACAGTTCGGGCGCGACTGGCACCGCGCGGGCCGGGCGACGGCGAGCCATTCGACGCTCTCGATCCACGGCTATTCCTCTTCGCGGCTCGGCCCGGAACGGCTCTTCGGCCGCGCCCCGCGCGCCTTTCTCGACAAGACGCCGCCCAATGTCTGGATCCGGCCCGATGACAGCTCGGAGACGGGAATGATCTTCGGCCATGACGGCTATGCTGAAACCCACGGCATGACCCATATCCGAGAACTCGATCTCAGCGTGGACGGGCGCGAGCTGCGCGGGCGCGACACGCTCGGCGCGATGACGACCGGCGATATCGCCCGGTTCAACCAGATCTTCGAACATGAAGGCCTGCGCGGCATCCCCTTCGACATCCGCTTCCATCTCCATCCCGATTGCGACGCGACGCTCGACATGGGCGGCCACGCGGTCTCGGTCGCGCTGCGCTCGGGCGAGATCTGGGTCTTCCGCCATGACGGGGTCGCCGATCTGGCGCTCGAACCCTCGGTCTATCTCGAAAAGGGACGCATCCGGCCGCGGCCGAGCCTCCAGATCGTGCTTTCGAGCCGGGTTCTCGATCGCATGTGCCAGATTGGCTGGACCTTTTCGCAAGCACGCGATAACCCCACGGCCATCCACGCGCCCTGACCTTGGGGCAGATCCCGAGGCCGAAGCAGGGCGCCCCCTGACACGTGTCTTGCAAGGAGCTGCCCCTTGACCCGTCCGATCCCCCTCACCCGTGCGCTGATTTCCGTTTCCGACAAGACCGGTCTGGTCGAATTCGCCCAGTCGCTCGCGGCGCGCGGCGTCGAACTGCTCTCGACCGGGGGCACCGCGAAGACGCTGCGCGAGGCGGGGCTGAGCGTGCGCGACGTCGCCGACGTGACGGGCTTTCCGGAAATGATGGACGGCCGGGTGAAGACGCTGCACCCGAAAGTGCATGGCGGTCTTCTGGCGCTGCGCGACAACCAGGAGCACCTCGCCGCGATGGAAGCCCACCAGATCGAGGCGATCGACCTGCTGGTGGTGAACCTCTACCCGTTCGAGGAAACCGTGGCGAAGGGGGCCGACTACGCCGATTGCATCGAGAATATCGATATCGGCGGGCCGGCGATGATCCGCGCGGCGGCCAAGAACCATTCCTTCGTCGCGACCGTTGTCGATGTCGAGGATTACGACGCGGTTCTGGCCGAGCTGGACGCGAATGACGGCGCGACCTCCTACCCGTTCCGCCAGCGCCTCGCCCAGATCGCCTATGCGCGCACCGCCGCCTATGACGCGGCCGTCTCGACCTGGATGGCGGGGGCCATCGGCGAAGAGGCGCCGCGCCGCCGCGCCTTCGCGGGTCAACTCGCGCAAACCCTGCGCTATGGCGAGAACCCGCACCAGCAGGCCGCCTTCTACCTCGACGGCACCAACCGTCCGGGCGTGGCGACCGCCAAGCAGCTTCAGGGCAAGGAACTGAGCTACAACAACATCAACGACACCGATGCCGCGTTCGAACTGGTCTCGGAATTCGGCACCGAGAAACCGGCCGTCGCGATCATCAAGCACGCCAACCCCTGCGGCGTGGCGACCGGCGAGACCGTGATCGAGGCCTATAAACGCGCCTTCGATTGCGACCGCACCTCGGCCTTCGGCGGCATCATCGCACTGAACCAGACCCTCGACGCAGCCACCGCCGAAGAGATCACCAAGATCTTTTCCGAAGTCATCATCGCGCCCGCCGTGGACGAGGCGGCGAAAGAGGTCATCGCGAAGAAGAAGAACGTCCGCCTGCTGGAAACCGGCGGCCTGCCCGACACCACCGCGCCGATCACCACCTATCGTCAGGTCGCGGGCGGCTTCCTCGTGCAGGACAAGGACAATGGCGTGATAACCCTCGACGATCTGAAGGTCGTGACCGAGCGTCAGCCGAGTGAGCAGGAGCTGAAAGACCTTCTGTTCGCGTGGAAAGTCGCCAAGCACGTCAAGTCGAACGCGATCATCTACGTCAAGGACGGCGCGACCGTCGGCGTGGGCGCGGGCCAGATGAGCCGCGTCGATTCGACCCGGATCGCCGCGCGCAAGGCCGAGGACATGATGGACGCCTGCGGTCTGGCCGAGACCCCGACCAAGGAGTCCGTCGTGGCCTCGGATGCGTTCTTCCCCTTCGCCGACGGCCTGATCACCGCGGCCGAGGCGGGCGCGACCGCGATCATCCAGCCCGGCGGCTCGATGCGCGATCAGGAAGTGATCGACGCGGCCAACGAGCGCGGCCTCGCGATGGTCTTCACCGGAATGCGCCATTTCCGCCACTGATCTGACGGGCTGAGCGCAGAGCCCGGCAATCGCCGGGCATCGCGTGGCCCGCGGGAACGAAACGCGAGAGGAGCGTCGGACGAATGCGTCTTGCAGCGAAAGTGGCGGCGGGAGTTCTGCTCCTCGATCAGGCCACGAAATACATCGTGGTGCAGAAGATGGAGCTCGCCCGGCTTGGCGCGATCGAGGTCCTTCCGCCGTTCCTCAATTTCCGCATGGCCTGGAACCGGGGCGTCAATTTCGGCCTGTTTTCCGGCGAGACCGACGTGACCCGCTGGGTGTTGATCGCCGTCGCCTTCCTGATTTCGGGCTGGGTCTGGTTCTGGATCGCGCGCGAGCCGCATGGACGCGCGGTTCACATCTCCGCGGGTCTGCTGGTGGGCGGCGCCCTGGGGAATGTGGTGGACCGGCTCGTCTACGGGGCCGTCGCCGATTTCCTCAACATGTCGCTGCCCGGCTGGCAGAACCCGTTTTCGTTCAACGTGGCCGATGTGGCGATCTTCCTCGGCGCGGTGGGGCTTGCCCTCTTTACCGGCAGGGACCATCGGCGGGAGCGCGAATGACACGGTTTTCGCTGGTGACGCCGCCGCTTTGTTGCGCTAAGACGGGGGCGGAACAGGCAAGGGGGTTGTCCATGCAGGCTCGGATCGGCACGCTCGGAATCGCGTTCGCTGCGGTTTTGACGCTGGCGGCCTGCGGCAATGGCCGTGAGCCGCAGCTGATGAATCTGCGCTCCTCCCATCAGGGGCCTGACGAATTCAGCGTCCTGCCGACCAAGCCCCTCGAGATGCCCAAGGACCTGGCTTCGCTGCCCACGCCCACGCCGGGCGGCAAGAATCTGACCGATCCCACGCCCAAGGCCGATGCCGTGGCCGCGCTCGGCGGCAATCCGCGCCGCCTCGACGAAACCGGGCAGGTCCCGGCCGCGGACGGGGCGCTTCTGGCCGCGGCCAGCCGCTACGGCACCCAGCCGGGTATCCGCCAGACCCTCGCGGCCGAGGATTACCAGTGGCGCAAGGATCACGACGGGCGCCTGCTCGAGCGGGCACTGCAGGTCTCGGTCTATTATAAGGCCTACAAGCCGATGGAGCTCGACCAGTCCGCCGAGCTTGAGCGCTGGCGTCGTCTCGGCGTCGTGACGCCCGGAGCACCGCCCTCCGGCGCCGCCCAGAAAGCCGTGAAGTAATCCACCCCATCACGAGAGCGTCACAGAGCTTTGCGCTCGGCGCGCGAATGCTTATTTTGTGCGCAACCGTATCTTGGAGGAGTTGGGCAGTGCGCGCGTTTCTTTTGGCCTTGCTGATGCTGGTGGGTCTGACCCCCGCATTCGCGGGGAATGTCTCCACTTTCGAACTCGCGAACGGCCTGAAAGGCGTCGTGATCGAGGATCACCGCGCCCCGGTCGTGGTGCACATGGTCTGGTACAAGGTCGGCTCTGCGGACGAGAAGCGCGGCAAGTCCGGCATCGCCCATTACCTCGAGCACCTGATGTTCAAGGGCACCAAGACGATGGCACCGGGCGAGCTGTCGAAGGTCGTCGCCGCCAATGGCGGCTCGGACAACGCCTTCACCAGCTACGACTACACCGCCTATTTCCAGCGCATCGCCGCCGACCGCCTGCCGCTCGTGATGAAGATGGAAGCGGACCGGATGCGCAATCTCCAGATCTCGCCCGACGATGCGAAGACGGAATTGCAGGTGATCCTCGAAGAACGCGCGCAGCGCACCGATTCCAACCCTTCCTCGCTGTTCACCGAGCAGGAGCGCGCCGCGCAGTTCCTCAACTCCCCGTATGGCACGCCGGTGATCGGCTGGCGCAAGGAGATGGAAGGGCTGACCCGTCAGGACGCGCTCGACTGGTACCATGAATATTACGCGCCCAATAACGCGGTCCTCGTGGTTGCGGGTGACGTGAAGCCCGAAGAGGTGAAGGCGCTGGCCGAGAAATATTACGGAGTGCTCAAGCCGACCGAGGGCCTCGCGCCGCGGATGCGCCCGCAAGAGCCCCCGCAACGCGCCGCGCGCCACATCACCTTCAAGGACGACCGGATCGCCCAGCCCTATCTGGTGCGCTCCTATCTCGCGCCCGAACGCAATCCCGGGGACCAGAAACGGGCCGCGGCGCTGACCGTGCTCGCCGAAATCCTCGGCGGCAATCAGGCGACCTCGGTGCTCGGCCGCAAGCTGATCTACGGCAACGGGACCGCGATCTACGCCTCGAGCTACTATGACGGGATGTCGATCGACCCGACGACCTTCAACATCTCGGTGATGCCCGCGAAGGATGTGGGCCTCCCCGAAGCGGAAAAGGCGCTCGACGCGGCGATCCAGCAGTTCCTCAAGGATGGGATCGACCCCGAACAGTTCGCCCGGATCAAGACCCAGGTGAAGGCCGCCGAGGTCTATTCGCGCGACAACACCCAGGGGCTCGCGCGCCGCTACGGTGAGGCGCTGGCCTCGGGCTTCTCGGTGAAGGACGTGGAGAGCTGGCCCGACGTTCTGATGTCGGTCAGTGAGGAGGACGTGATGTCCGCCGCCCGCGATCTCTTCAAGCCCGAGGATTCGGTGACCGGCTATGCCGAGCGCACCGCCGATGCGGTCGGCCCCGTCACCGCGCCCGCAGCACCGCCTTCGACCGCGCAGGAGGTCACCCAATGATCCATACCCGTTTCGCCCTGGGCACGCGGCTGATGCTCGCGACGCTCTTCGCACTCGTGCTCGCATTGCCTGCCCGCGCGATCGAGATCCAGGAAGTCACCTCGCCGGGCGGGATCAAGGCGTGGCTCGTCGAGAATCACGACATTCCCTTCACCGCGCTCGACATCGCTTTCAAGGGCGGGGCGAGCCTCGACGCGCCCGGCAAGCGCGGGGCGATCAACCTGATGACCGCGACGCTCGAAGAGGGCGCGGGCTCGATGACCAGCCAGCAATTCGCGGAAGGGCAGGAAGCCCTCGGCGCGCAGTTCAGCTTCGATGTGGGCGACGATTCGCTCGATGTCTCGGCGCAGATGCTCTCCGACAATCGCGACAAGGCGGTCGATCTGTTGCGTCAGGCGCTGATCCATCCGCGCTTCGACCAGAGCGCGATCGACCGGGTGCGCGCTCAGGTCCTGTCGATCATCGCCTCGGACAAGACCGACCCGAATTCCATCGCCGCCGAGACCTTCCGCAAGATCGCCTATGGCGATCACCCCTATGGCAGCTCGCTCAACGGCACCGCCGAGAGCGTGAAGGGCCTCACGCAGGAAGACCTGTTCGCGGCGAAGGACCGGGTGATGAGCCGCGATCACATGGTCGTCTCGGCGGTGGGCGACATCACGCCCGAGGAACTCGGGCCGATGCTCGACAAGCTGCTGGGTGACTTGCCGGCGAAAGGCGCTCCGATGCCGGCTCCGGTCACGCCGAAGCTGTCCGGCGGGGTCACGACGGTCGATCTCGACAGCCCGCAATCGGTGGTGATCTTCGGCCAGAAGGGCATCGCGATGAGCGATCCCGACTTCTTCCCCGCCTTCGTGCTCAACCAGATCCTCGGCGCGGGCGGCTTCTCGTCGCGGCTGATGGACGAGGTGCGCGAGAAGCGCGGGCTGACCTATGGCATCGCCTCCTATCTCGTCGACAAGGACCTCGCCAAGACATGGCAGGGCAGCTTCGCCTCGGCCAACGAGAAGGTCGCGCAGGCGATCTCGGTGGTGAAGGAGCAATGGCAGAAGGCAGCTACCGGGCAGGTCACCGACAAGGAGTTGCAGGACGCCAAGACCTACCTCACCGGCGCCTATCCGCTGCGCTTCGACGGCAATGGCCGGATCGCCGGGATCCTGACCGGAATGCAGCTCAACGGCATGCCGCGCAGCTATATCGACACCCGCAACGACAAGGTGAACGCCGTCACCAAGGCGGATATCGAGCGCGTCGCCAAGCGCATTCTCGACCCGAAGGACCTGACCTTCGTCGTGGTGGGCCGCCCCGTCGGGCTGAATTGATTTTGCTGGGGATAGCTTGCGCGAATCTGTTGGGTTGACCCATTCGCCATGCTATCCCTTGTGGAATGAACCAACACCACCGCAATATAGGCGCGAACGAACGCCCCGTCATTCGCCAGCTTGACGACGCCGCCGCGAACCGGATCGCGGCGGGTGAAGTTGTCGAGCGGCCGTCTTCCGCGGTGAAGGAACTGGTGGAGAATGCGCTCGATGCCGGGGCATCCCGGATCGAGGTCGATTACGCCGATGGCGGCAAGACCCTGATCCGGGTCCGCGACGACGGCTACGGGATGACGGCCGAGGATCTGCCGCTGGCGCTCTCGCGCCATGCGACCTCGAAGATCGACGGCTCGGACCTCCTCAACATCCACACCTTCGGCTTTCGCGGCGAGGCGCTGCCCTCTCTGGGCGCGGTCGGGCGGCTCACCATCACCTCGCGGGCGCAGGGCTTTGACGCCGCGCAGATCACCGTCGCGGGCGGCCAGATCGGCCCGGTGAAGCCCGCCGCCCTCAATCGCGGCACCGTGGTCGAACTGCGCGACCTGTTCTTCGCGACACCCGCGCGGCTGAAATTCATGCGCTCCGACCGGGCCGAGGCGCAGGCGATCGCCGATGTGCTCAAGCGGCTGGCGATGGCGGAGCCCTTCGTCAGCTTCACCCTCACCGATGTCTCGAACGGCAAATCGCGCGAGATCTTTCGCGCCGATGCCGAACAGGGCGAGCTTTTCGACGCGCTCTCGGCCCGGCTGGGCCGGGTGATCGGGCGGGCCTTCGCCGACAATTCCGTGCGCATCGAGGCCGAGCGCGAGGAGATCCGCCTGACCGGGTATGCGGCGCTGCCCACCTATTCGCGCGGCGCAGCGGTCGAGCAGTTCCTCTTCGTCAACGGCCGACCGGTGCGCGACAAGCAGCTGATCGGCGCGCTGCGGGCCGCCTACATGGATTTCCTCAGCCGCGAGCGCCACCCCGCCGCCTGTCTCTTCATCACCTGCGAACCCGAGCGCGTGGACGTGAACGTGCACCCCGCCAAGGCCGAGGTGCGGTTCCGTGAGGCGGGCACGGTGCGCGGGCTGATCGTCACCGGGCTGCGTCATGCGCTCGCGCAAGCGGGGCATCGGGCCTCCTCGACCGTGGCGGAGGCGACGCTGGGCGCGATGCGCCCCGAGCCGGGCCCGGAGCAACCGCCGCGCATCTACCAGATGGACCGGCCGAGCCTCGGGGCCCTGCGCTCGTCCTACTCGGCGCAGGCGCCAACCAGCCCGCCGATCTTCGAGGAGCCTGCCCCGCGCTTCGACTATGCACCTTCGGCCCGTGCCGAAGCCCCGGCCCCGGCGGAACCCGGGCTGACCGAAAAGCCGCTCGGCGCCGCCCGCGCGCAGGTGCATGAGAATTACATCATCGCGCAGACGGAGACCGGGATCGTGATCGTCGATCAGCACGCCGCCCATGAGCGTCTGGTCTACGAGAAGCTGAAGACGCAGATGTCCGAGAACGGCGTCGCGGCGCAGGCACTTCTGATCCCCGAGATCGTGGAACTTTCGGCAGGCGACGCGACGCTGCTGCTCGATCATGCCGAGGCCCTCTCGCGGCTGGGCCTGACGATCGAACCCTTCGGCGGCTCGGCCATCGCGGTGCGCGAGACCCCGGCCGTGCTGGGCGAGATCAATGCCGAGGCGCTGTTGCGCGACGTGCTCGACGAGCTTTCCGACCTGGGCGACAGCCAGCTCGTGCAGGCGCGGATCGAGGCGGTACTCAGCCGCATGGCCTGTCACGGCTCGATCCGTTCCGGCCGCCAGATGCGCGCCGACGAGATGAACGCGCTCCTGCGTCAGATGGAGGCCACGCCCCATTCGGGCCAGTGCAACCACGGCCGTCCCACCTATGTGGAACTGAAACTGAGCGATATCGAAAGGCTCTTCGGGCGCACATGATCCAGATCGGCGACATCACCCTCAATCTGAGCGACCCGCTGGTGCAGATGCTGCTGGGCGCGGGCGTTCTGATGCTCGCATTCGCGGGCCTCTGGCTTGCCGTGCGGCGGCGGCTGGCTGAGGCACGCGAGGACCTGGCCGAAGCGGCGCCCTACCGCGAGGAGGCGCAGAACCTGCGCGAGGCGCTGGCGGCCTCGGAGGCGGCGGCCGAGCGACTGCACGAGGTCGAGGAAGAACTGTCGCGCGCGCGCTCTCAACGCGATGCCGAATACCGCGCGCGGGTGGAGAAGAGCGAGGAGCTCAACAGCCTGCGGCGCGAGCATCAGGCCCGGCTCGAAGAGTTGCGCGGGATGAAGAAGGAGATCGAGGATCGGTTCTCCTCGGTGGCCTCGGGTGTGCTGCAGAAGAACTCGGAGACCTTCCTCAGCCTCGTCTCCGAGCGTTTCAAGGCGCATGAGAAAACCGCGCAGGAAGAGCTTGAACGCCGCCGCGAGGCGATCGAGCATCTGGTCAAGCCGCTCAACCTCAAGCTCAACGAGTTCGGCGAGCAGATCCAGCTGATCGAGAAGGCCCGCAACGAGGCCTATGGCGCGATTCACAGCCAGGTGCGGTCGCTGGCCGAGGGGCAGGCCCATCTCGGGCAGGAGACCCGCAAGCTGGTGCAGGCATTGCGCGCGCCCAAGACCCGTGGCCGGTGGGGCGAGATGCAGCTGCGTCAGGTCTTCGAGATGGCCGGCATGAGCGAGAATGTCGATTTCCATCTCGAGCATCACATGACGACCGACGAGGGCGCGCGCCGCCCCGACGCGATCGTCCATATCCCCGGCGGCAAGAGCATCGTCATCGACGCGAAGACCCCACTCGAGGCCTATCTCGACGCGCTCGAGGCCGAGACCCCCGAACAGCAGACCGCGGCCCTTGCCCGTCATGCCCAGCATGTGCGCCAGCACGTGAAGACGCTCGCGTCGAAATCCTATCAGGCGCAACTGGCCGAGACCCCCGATTTCGTCGTGATGTTCATCCCCGGCGAAACCTTCGTCGCGGCCGCCGCCGAGGCCGATCCCGGGCTCATCGAATACGCCTTCCAGAACAAGGTGCTGATCGCGAGCCCGACCACGCTGATGGCGCTGGTGAAGGCGATCGCCTATGGCTGGCAGCAGGAGAAGATGGCCAAGAACGCGGTCGAGGTGCAGAAGACCGCGCACGAGCTCTACGAACGCCTCAAGACCTTCGGCGGCCACATGGACAGCGTCGGTCGCGCCCTCACCCGCTCGGTCGAGAGCTACAACAAGGCGGTGGGCTCGCTCGAGAGCCGCGTCCTGCCCTCGGCCCGCAAATTCGAGGCGATGGGTGTGGTCGCCGACGAGGGCAAGCTCGACACGCCCTCGCTCGTCGACAGCCACCCGCGCGCCCTCTCGGCGCCGGCCCTTACCGAAGAAGAGTGATCACGGCTCTTGCGCAGGCCTCGCGCCGCGGCGAAACTGTCCCAAAGGGAGGGAAACATGCTCACCATCAGCCCGGCCAAGATCGCCCATGTCATCATCCGCGCGCGGAAGTTCGACGCCGACGTGCCCGGCTCCGGTCAGGCACGAGAGCTGCGCGCCTTCATCGCCGCGCTCAACGAGGATGAGAAAGCCGCCCTGACCGCCGTGATGTGGATCGGGCGCGACACGTTCGACCCCTCCGAACTGGAAGAGGCGATCGCGACCGCCAGGGCCGAAGCGACCGCCCCCACCGAAGACTACCTGTTGGGAATCCCGATGCTTTCCGATCATCTCGAGGATGGCCTCAACGCGCTCGGCATCTCGCTGGAGGAAGCCGAGGAAGACATCTACCCCTCGGTCTGATCACCGCTCCGCCGGAATGACAAAGGCGGCCCCCGGGGGGCCGCCTCTTCTCGCGTATCGAAGCTCCCGACACGGAGCGCGGGATCAGGCGACCAGCCGATAACCGCCCGATTCGGTCACGAGCAGACGCGCGTTCGAGGGATCGGGCTCGATCTTCTGGCGCAGGCGGTAGATATGCGTCTCGAGCGTGTGGGTCGTCACCCCCGCATTGTAGCCCCAGACCTCATGCAGCAGCACGTCGCGCGGCACCACGCCATCGGTGGCGCGGTAGAGGAACTTGAGGATGTTGGTTTCCTTCTCGGTCAGGCGGACCTTCTTGTCCTTGTCGTCCACCAGCATCTTCATCGCCGGCTTGAACGTGTACGGGCCGAGCTGGAAGACGGCATCCTCAGATTGTTCATGCGTGCGCAGCTGGGCGCGAAGGCGGGCCAGAAGGACCGGGAACTTGAAGGGCTTCGTGACGTAGTCATTCGCGCCCGAGTCGAGCCCGAGGATCGTATCGGCATCGGTGTCATGCCCCGTCAGCATGATGATCGGACATTTGACGCCCTGCTTGCGCAGCTTCTTGCACAGTTCGCGCCCGTCGGTATCGGGCAGGCCCACATCGAGCACCACCAGATCGTAAAGCGCCGATTTCGCCTTATCCACGGCCTCATGGCCATTGCCGGCTTCGTGGACGTCGAAATCATCCGTCGCGATCAGCTGCTCGGCCAGCGCCTCGCGCAGGTCCGCATCGTCATCGACGAGAAGAATTTTTTTCAATGCCGCCATTTCCTTGCCTCCACTTGCATTTTCCGCATAGCTGTTGCGCGCTGGCGGACATGGCAAGGGAAGTGAAACCTAGCTCACGCGGACGTGTCAAATAGCGGCGAGATATTTCAATTTGTTACAAGCAGGACTATCTGGAACGCCATGAACGGCGACTTCACCCTCGGGCCGAGCCCGGCCGAACGACTCAATCGCGCCCGCGCCGATATGCGCATGGGGCTGCCGGTTCTGATCTCCGATCACCTCGTCGCCGCGGTCGAGACCCTGAGCCCGGAGCGTCTCGCGGCGCTGCGCGCGCTCGGACCGCTGACCCTGTGCCTCACCGCGCGGCGGGCAGGCACGCTCAAGGCGCGGGTCTATGACGCGGATGTCGCCCGGATCCGGATGCCCGACGATGCCGACCTGCTCTGGCTCCGGGCGCTGGCCGATCCCGCCGACGATCTGCGGGTGCCGATGAAGGGCCCGCTCGAGGCGCTGCGCGGCGGCGATGCCGATCTCGCACGGGCGGGGATCAGGCTCGCGAAATCGGCGCAGCTCCTGCCGGCGGCGCTGATGGTCGCCGCCCCCGATCCCGCGCCTGACGGGCTCACGCGTGTCGCCGCGCGCGAGGCGCTCGAGGCGGCCGACATTCCGCAGGCCTTCACCCCCGTCTCCGCGGCCCGCGTGCCGATGCGCGCGGCAGAAGCCGGGCGGCTCCATATCTTCCGGCCCGACGACGGCGCAGAGGAGCATTACGCGATCGAGATCGGCCAGCGCGACCGCTCGAAACCGGTTCTCGCCCGGCTTCACTCGGCCTGTTTCACCGGCGATGTGCTCGGATCGCTCAAATGCGATTGCGGCCCCCAGCTCGACGCCGCGCTGACCCTGATGGGGCATGAGGGCGCGGGCATCCTGCTCTATCTCAACCAGGAGGGGCGCGGCATCGGCCTGGCCAACAAGATGCGCGCCTACAGCCTGCAGGATCAGGGCTTCGACACGGTCGAGGCCAATCACCGGCTCGGCTTCGAGGATGACGAACGCGATTTCCGGATCGGCGCGGCGCTGTTGCGCAAGCTCGGCTTCTCCCGGGTTCGGCTGCTCACGAACAATCCCGCCAAGGTCGCGATGCTCGAGGCGAACGGAATCGCGGTGACCGAGCGGGTGCCCCTCAAGGTCGGCATGAGCCGCCATAACGAGGCCTACCTCGCCACCAAGGCCGCGAAATCGGGGCATATCCTGTGATGCGGCTCACGCCCAGGGGGCTTCTCTTCCGCGGCCGCCGCTTCCCGGTCGAGATCGGCCGCGGCGGCATCACGACGAACAAGCGCGAAGGGGACGGTGCGACGCCCGCCGGGTGCCTTCATGTCCTGCGCATGCTCTACCGCGCCGATCGTCTGCCCGCCCCGCAGCCCTGGGCCGAGCCCATCGGCCCGCGCGATCTCTGGTGCGACGCCCCCGATCACCGCGACTACAACCAGCGCGTCGCGGCGCCCTTCACCGCCTCGCACGAGACCCTGCGCCGCGCCGATCCGCTCTATGACATCGTGCTGGTCACCGATTGGAATTACCCGATCGCCACGCCGGGCCGGGGCTCCGCGATCTTCCTGCATCAACGGCGCCGCCAGACCTGCCCCACCGCCGGCTGCCTCGCCTTCCGCCGCGATCACCTGATCTGGATCGCCGAACGCATCGCGCCCGGAGAAGCCCTGGTGATCCCGGAGCTCTCGGTTGCGAGAAAATTCCCGGGGTCTGGGGAATAAGCTATTCATCGAGTGCGCCGATACCGTGCGCGGCAGGGAGCCTCGGATTGAACAGCGCGTGCCCGTGGAACGCGCGACCGGAATGAGGTTAACCTTCGCAATGCGATTATGCGAGCGGCGATAAACCTCAGAGCATTGCACAAGCGTGGAACCCCTCCTTCCCGACGCGCCGAGCTTGGCGTCGAAGGATTAACCTCACGATAGAAAATGGTTCTCTGCCCCGTAACACCGAGGGAAAAGACAGACCATGCGCAAAAAGCCAGGGCGACTCAGACGATTTCTTTCTTTGAATCAGCACCGGAAGCGGTGGGGCGCAAAGGCATTTTCGTCCGGCTCCACGAACTGGGCAGCGTTGAAGGAAACAATCATCGACGCGGGGGATCCGATTCAAACCCGAGGATCACACAAGGCGATCGAACGTCACCTCGAGAGTCTGCGCAGAGAATTTTCCGGTCAGTCCGAATTGCTGCTCCGCCACGCCGAACTCATCGTATTGATCAGGCGGGCATATGACCTTCGCACCAGCTATGCTCAGTTTCGCGATCTCTGGTTCAAGGAAGGGGATTTCCTCCGCGAGAAGCTCAACATCCGCTGGCTGGTTTCTGCGACCGATACCTTCGCCGATCACGATCCTGACATGGCGATCCGTGCGGTCGCGATGTTGACCTCTTCCCTCGCCATCACGATCATGATGTCGGAAAGTGAACGATATCTGACCCATGCGAACGAGGCCATCATCGACCAGGCGCGGGTGGAATATCTGCAGCACAACCTTGTCCCGTTGTTCGAAGGCCTGTCCGGTTTCACCGTTGGCACCGACGACACTCTGCGCAACATGGTCTGGCGCATGGAGCCGTTCATGAAAGTCGAACCCGTCGGGCCGATCTTGCGAGAGGTGTGGGAGCGTTTCCAGAACGAGGACACCGTCTTCGCACGCTTCCGGGCTCTGCACGTTCGCGACAGGACCAGTTGGTGGTCTTGAACATGCAGGACATGCGAGGCGGGAGCGCGCAGGCGGGCTGAGGCCGACGCCCCGCCCTGAGCTGGTCGCGCCCATCTCGCGACGGAAAACCTTCGGGCCAAACTGACCTGACTCAGCCCTCAATGCCCACCGCTGACGGCAACAGCGGGAAGCTCGAAGGCGTGGTTAGCTCCCCGAATAGTCCCGCGCGCCGAAGATTGCCGATCCGACGCGCACATGGGTCGCGCCCGCCGCGATCGCGGCCTCGAAATCCGAACTCATCCCCATCGACAGCCCGTCGAGCCCGTTGCGCGCGGCCATCTCGGCGAGCGTCGCGAAATGGGGAGCCGGATCCTCGGCCTCGGGCGGGATGCACATCAGGCCCACAACCGGCAGATCCATCGCGCGTGTATCGGCAACGAAAGCGTCGAGATCCTCGGGCAGAACCCCCGCCTTCTGCGGCTCACGCCCCGTATTGACCTGAATGAAAAGATCGGGCGAGGCCCCGCGCGCCTGTGCCAGAGACCCGAGCTTCTTCGCCAGCGACGGCCGGTCGAGCGTGTGGATCGCCTCGAAGAGCTCCACCGCGAGCTTGGCCTTGTTCGATTGCAGCGGCCCGATCATGTGGACTTCGCAACCGGGAAATTCCTCGCGCCAGGCGGGCCATTTGCCCTGCGCTTCCTGCACGTAATTCTCGCCGAACAGCCGATGGCCTTCGCGCAGAACCGCCTCGACACGTTCGGCCGGCTGCACTTTCGACACCGCGATCAGCTTCACCGAACCGGGTGCCCGCCCGGCCTGTCTCTCGGCCTCGGCGATCCGCTCTCGAATATCCCTGAGTCCCATCATGCCCTCCTTTGGCGGGGGACAAGAAACACCGGCGCGGCGAAAAAGAAAAGAGCGGGCGCAAGGCCCGCTCTTCCCGTCGTTCTGTCCCGAAGGATTAGAACGAGAACTTGATGCCGAGGTCGGCCTGGGTGTCGGTGCCAGCGATGTCGCTGTCAGCCACACCACCGACGACCGAGGCGCCGCCGCCCAGATCGTAAGCAGCGCCGATACCGTAGGCGGTGCCGTTGGTGCCGTCGGTGGCTTCCGCGTAGTTCACGTAGCCGTTGACGGTGGTCGCGCCGAAGACCGACGAAACGCCGATGCCGTAGGCTTTGTCGAGGTTGTTGCCGCCGCTGCCGTCAGCGTAGTAGGCTTTCACAGCGGTGTTGCCGAAGGTCGCGGTGCCGACGATCTCGCCCTGTTTCCAGTTCTGACCGGTGGTCACGTCGACGATTTCGTAGCCGGCGCCGATGGTGTAGTCGCCCATCGTGTAAGCCGCGGCCAGAGCGTACTCTTGGTTGTCCGAGGTCGAGACAGCTTTGCCGTCCGAAGCCGAAGCCGCCACCGAGAACGCACCGAAGGTGCCGGTGTAGAGCAGGTTCGGGCCGGTGTTGGCCGTCGAACCCACGACGCTGCCGCCGTTGTCGCCGGTCAGGTACGGGATTTCGTTGGCACCCATGTTGTTGCGCGAAGCACCAACCGAGAGACCCGAGATGTTGCCGAGGCCAGCGCCGTCGAGGTCGGTGTAGCCGACTTCAGCCAGATCGCCGAACAGAGCTTCCGAAGCGCCCACAACGTCGCCCATCGACACTTTGCCGAACGCGCCCGAGATGTAGACCGAAGCCGAGGTGCCCGAGGTGGCGTTGGTAGCCTGATCAGCGCGGACCGAACCGCCGAACTCGAGGCCACCGTCGGTCTGACCCGACATGGTGAACTTGGCGCGGATGCGGCTGTTGAAGTTCCAGTCGGAACCGTTGTACATCACACCCATACGGCCGTCGCCGCCAACCGAAACCTCAGCGGCAGCAACGCCAGCCGAGAGCACGAGAGCGGTCGTCGCGAAGAGAACCTTTTTCATCGTTTTCCCTCATTGTCTTACAGATAACCCCCAACTCAGGGAGATCCGAATTGGGTATGCGGTTCTTTTCCCCTCACACCCGCGGCATTGCAACTCAAAGCGCCTCCCCCTCCGGAATAGCCCCTGCGATGGTGCAGACTTGCCACAGTCCTTTGTGACAGCCTCCGCAAATGAACTTCGATGTCTCAAAGGCTTCGCGCGCGGTCGCCCGGGGCGAGATCCGGAAAAACCTTGTGGGCCATGGGGGCATCGGCTAGAGAAAAGGCAAGTTTGAAGGACGCAAGCCGACGGGGGCAGCTTCGCATGACCACCAGACATCTTTTGACGAGCACCGCCGTTCTGGGCCTCTGCCTTACTCTCGCGGGATGCGGGAACGGCACCTCCAGCGGCAGACTTTTCTCCTGGGGCGGCGCGACGGCGGCGAATGCAAACCAGCAAAATGCCAATCAACTCAGCCATGTGGCAGGGGAGAACACGGCCGTCATCGACCGGAACACCCCGGCGGTCCGGAAGAAATCGACCCTTTGGGATCTGTTCAGCGGCAACGGCGATCCGAACATCACCGTCGAGGTGAACAAGTATCTCTGGCAGGCCTCGCTCGACGTGCTCGACTTCCTGCCGATCCAGGAGGTCGATCCCTTCTCCGGCGTCATCGTGACCGGCTACGGCACCCCGCCGGGCGGTGGCCGCGCCTATCGCGCGACGGTCTATGTCACCGATCCCGCGCTCGATGCGCGCTCGCTCAAGGTCTCGCTGCGCACGCGTTCGGGCGCCGTCTCCGCCGATACGCAGCGCGCCGTGGAGGATGCGATTCTCACCCGTGCGCGCGAATTGCGAATCCGCGATTCCAAGCTCTGATCCGATCGCGTCCGCGCGATATTCCAGATGCGTCGATCCCCGCCCGAGCCTGCCTCCGGCGGGGATATTTATGTCCCGATGACAGCGGCGGCTGGACCTTGGCCCCGTGCCCAGTGTAGCAAGCACGCGCAGAATTCGACGTGATGGGGGCCTGACATGGCACGCTACGAACCGAGCCAGAGCGAGACGAAATGGCAAGAGGCCTGGAACGAGGCCGATCTCTTCGCCGCGCGCCGCGATCCGACCAAGCCGAAATACTACGTGCTCGAGATGTTCCCCTACCCTTCGGGCCGCATCCACATGGGCCATGTGCGCAACTACACGATGGGCGACGTGGTCGCGCGCTACAAGATGGCCAAGGGCTTCTCGGTGCTGCATCCGATGGGCTGGGACGCCTTCGGGATGCCCGCCGAGAACGCCGCGATGGAACAGGGCGGCCACCCCAAGGACTGGACCTACGGCAATATCGCCGTGATGAAGGACCAGATGAAGCCGCTGGGCCTGTCGATCGACTGGTCGCGCGAATTCGCCACCTGCGATCCCGACTATTACGGCCAGCAGCAGGCGATGTTCATCGACATGCTCGAGGCAGGTCTGGTTTATCGCAAGAACGCGGTGGTGAACTGGGACCCGGTCGACATGACCGTGCTGGCCAATGAACAGGTGATCGACGGCAAGGGCTGGCGCTCGGGCGCCGAGGTCGAACGGCGCGAGCTGACGCAATGGTTCTTCAAGATCTCGGATTACGCCGAGGAGCTGCTCGAGGCGCTCGACAATCTGAAGGACTGGCCCGAGAAGGTGCGCCTGATGCAGGCCAACTGGATCGGCAAGTCGCGCGGGCTGCAATTCGCGTTCTCGACGGTGGACGCGCCCGAGGGCTTCGACCGTCTCGAGGTCTACACGACGCGGCCCGACACGCTGATGGGCGCAAGCTTCGCCGCGATCTCGCCCGATCATCCGCTGGCCAAGCATCTCGAGCGCCACGATCCCAAGATCGCGGAATTCGTTGCGCAATGCCGGGCGGGCGGGACCACCGAAGAGGCGATCGAAACCGCCGAGAAGCTGGGCATGGATACCGGGATTCGGGTCCGCCACCCGCTCGACACCGAGTGGGAACTCCCAGTCTATATCGCCAACTTCATCCTGATGGATTACGGCACCGGCGCGATTTTCGGCTGTCCGGCCCATGACGCGCGCGATTTCGAATTCGCGACGAAATACGGATTGCCGATCACGCCGGTCTTCGAGCCGCTCGAGGGCGAGTACCCGGAGGGCGAATATGTCCCGCTGAAATCCGAGAAGGTCCGTTATGTCCGCGGTTTCGCGGGCGACGAGATCCAGACCGGCGAAGAGGGTGTCGCCACAGCCATCGCGTTCTGCGAAGAAAACGGCATCGGCCAGGGCGTGACCAAGTTCCGCCTGCGCGACTGGGGCCTGTCGCGCCAGCGCTACTGGGGCTGCCCGATCCCGGTCGTGCATTGCGAGAGCTGCGGTGTCGTTCCCGAGAAGAAGGAGAACCTTCCGGTCGAGCTGCCCTATGACGAGGGCGGCAAGCCGATCGATTTCGGGGTTCCCGGCAACCCGCTCGACCGCCATCCGACCTGGCGCGACTGCGCCTGCCCGAAATGCGGCGCGCCCGCCAAGCGCGAAACCGACACGATGGATACCTTCGTCGATTCGAGCTGGTATTATGCGCGGTTCACCTCGCCCCATGCGGCGACGCCGACCGAGGCGGCCGAGGCCGAATACTGGATGAATGTCGATCAGTATATCGGCGGCATCGAGCACGCGATCCTGCACCTGCTCTATTCGCGCTTCTTCGCGCGCGCGATGCACAAGACCGGCCACCTTCCCCCGAAGGCGATCGAGCCCTTCAACGCGCTCTTCACGCAAGGGATGGTGACGCACGAGATCTACCTGACCCGTGACGCGAAGAACCGCCCCGTCTATCACCTCCCCGAAGAGGTGGACCGCGAGGCCGGAACGCTGCGCGCGACCGGTGAGAAGGTGGAGATCATCCCCTCGGCGAAGATGTCGAAATCGAAGAAGAACGTCGTCGATCCGATGAACATCATCGCCGAGTTCGGCGCCGATACCGCCCGCTTCTTCGTGATGTCCGACAGCCCGCCCGAGCGCGACGTGGAATGGACCGCCGCCGGCGCCGAGGCGACCGCGAAATTCCTCGCCCGCGTTCATCGCATCGCGGACGAGATCGCCACCTCGGACGCGCCCGCGAACGAGGCCGAGGATCTTGCGCTGATGAAGGCCACCCACAAGGCGGTGGACGAGCTCACGAAATCGATCGAGGGCTTCGCCTTCAACAAGGCGGTGGCCACGCTCTACGGTCTGACCAATACGCTGTCGAAATCGAAGGCCGGGACGGACGCCAAGCGCGACGCGATGAAGCTGATGGCACAGCTGATGGCGCCGATGGTGCCGCATCTGGCCGAGGAAGTCTGGTCGATGCTGGGCGGCGATGGGTTCGTGATCGCGGCCCCCTGGCCCGAGGCCGATCCCGCCCTGCTGGTCGAGGATTCGGTGACCCTGCCGATCCAGATCAACGGCAAGCGCCGCGCCGAGATCTCGGTGCCCAAGGACATGCCGAAGGAAGAGGTTGAAAAGCTGGTTCTCGCGGACGAAGCTGTCGTCAAGGCGTTGGCCGGTGGCCAGCCCAAGAAGCTGATCGTTGTGCCGGGGCGAATCGTCAATGTGGTCATCTGACCGGAGAACCTTCCTGCGTCTCGCGGGCGTCTTTGCGCTCGCGGGCTGCGGTTTCACCCCCGCCTACGGCCCGCAGGGCGGCGCGGCCAAGCTGCTCGGCGGGGTCGAACCCGACGCGCCCGAAACCCGCGACGCCTTCGAACTGGTTCAGCACCTCAAGGCCCGGCTCGGCCCCGCCGATCCGCAGCGCTACCGCCTGAGCTACACGATCTCGACCGAGGCGATCGGCGAGGGTATCGCGCCCGACAACTCCACGACCCGCTACCAGCTCAACGGCCAGATCGATTACACCCTGCGCGATGCGGCAAGCGACGCCGTGCTGCTGACGGGGCGGGTGAACTCCTTCACCTCCTGGTCCGCGACCGGCACGGTTCTGGCCTCCGATGCCGCCCGCGAAGACGCGCATCGCCGGCTGATGCGGATCCTCGGTGACCAGATCGTCACCCGCTTGCTGGCCCAAGCCTCGAGCCTGCCTCAATGAAACTGACCGGCGTCGCAGCGACTCGCTATTTCGCCAAACCCGAACCCGAGCGCACCGGCCTGCTGATCTTCGGGATGGATGCCATGCGCGTGGCCCTGCGCCGCCAGGAGGTGATCGCCGCGCTGATCGGACCGCAGGGCGAGGAAGAGATGCGCCTGAGCCGCATCGCGGGGGCCGATCTGCGCAAATCCCCCTCGCTTCTGCTCGATGCGATCAAGGAGGTCGGCTTCTTCCCCGGCCCGCGCGTGGCCTTTCTCGAGGACGCGACCGATGCGGTGGCCGATGCGGTCGCGACCGCGCTCTCCGAATGGCGCGAGGGCGATGCGCAGATCGTGGTCACCGCCGGGTCGCTCACCGCGAAATCGAAGCTGCGCAAGGCCTTCGAGAGTCACAAGAACGCCTATTGCATCGGGATCTATGACGATCCGCCCTCGCGCGAGGAGATCGAGGACATTCTGCGCCGCGCCGGTCTGCGCGATATCTCGGCAGAGGCGATGACCGATCTCGTGGCGCTCTCGCGCGCGCTCGATCCGGGCGATTTCCGCCAGACGGTCGAGAAGATCGCGCTCTACAAGTTTGGCGACGACAGCGCGCTGAGCCCCGCGGATGTCGCCGCCTGCGCGCCCTCCTCGGTCGAGGCGGGCGTCGATGACGTGCTCGCCATCGTGGCCGAGGGCCGCGCCCCCGAGCTTGGCCCGGTGATGCGGCGGCTCGAGAGCCAGGGCGTGCAGCCCGTGCAACTCGCCATCGCCGCGATGCGCCATTTCCGTGCGCTTCACGCGGCCGCCTCGGACCCGCAGGGCCCCGGCTCCGGCATCGCGCGCATCCGCCCCCCCGTCTTCGGCCCGCGCCGCGACCGGATGCAGCGGCAGGCGCAAAGCTGGGGCATGTACAAGCTCGAGACCGCGTTGAAGGAACTGGTCGAGGCCGATCTGACCCTGCGCTCGGCGAGCCGCGCCCCGCAGATGGCGGTGATGGAGCGCGCGCTGATGCGGCTCGCGATGCTGGCACGGCGGTGACGAAGGCGGTGAAAGAGGCGCTCGTCATCGGCGGCGGCCCGGCCGGAATGATCGCCGCCGAGGAACTCGCCCGCGCAGGCCTCTCCGTCACGCTGGCCGAGGCGAAACCGACGCTCGCGCGCAAATTCCTGATGGCGGGCAAGTCCGGGCTGAACCTGACCAAGGACGAGCCGATCGAGGCGTTTCTCGCCCGTTATTCGCACCCCCAGATCGCCGGGATCACCCGCGCCTTCGGCCCCGACGCGGCGATGGAGTTCGCCCGCGGCCTCGGTGTCGCGCTTTTCACCGGCTCCACCGGCCGCGTCTTCCCGGTCGAGATGAAAGCCTCGCCGATGCTGCGGGCCTGGACGAAACGGCTCGCCGATCTCGGCGTCACGATCCGCACGCGCTGGCGCTGGCAAGGGTTCGAAGGAGATGGCTTCGTCTTCGACACACCAGACGGTCGGCGGATCCTCGCACCCGATGTCACGGTCCTCGCCTTGGGTGGCGCGAGCTGGCCGCGCCTGGGCTCGGATGCCGCGTGGGTACCATGGCTCACCGCGAAAGGCGTCACCATCGCCCCGTTCCAGCCCTCCAACATGGGCTTCGCGATCGACTGGTCAGCCCATATGACCGACCTCCTCGGCCAGCCGGTGAAGGGCGCGGCGCTCATCACGCCCACCCGCCGCACCCGCGGCGAATTTGTGATCTCGGCGCGCGGGATCGAAGGCGGCGGCATCTACGAGATCGCGTCCGAACTGCGCGACGGCGCCTCCCTCGCGCTCGACCTCGTCCCCGATCTCTCGCTCGAGGATCTCGCCGGACGTCTCGCCCGCATTCCACCGAAACAGAGCCTGAAGAACCGACTGCGCAAGGGGGCCCGACTCGACCCGGTCAAGCTCGCCCTCGCTCTCGAATGGGGCCGCCCCCTGCCCGCCGAACCGCACGAGCTCGCCGCGCGGATCAAGGCGCTGCCGGTCCCGCTCGGCCCGCCGCGCCCGCTCGAGGAAGCGATTTCCAGCGCCGGGGGGATCGCCTGGGACAGCCTCTCGGACGAGCTCCAGCTCACCGCGCTCCCCGGCGTCTTCGCGGCGGGGGAGATGCTCGACTGGGAGGCGCCCACGGGCGGCTATCTCCTCACGGCCTGCCTCGCCTCGGGACGCCATGCCGGCCAAGCCGCCGCGAAAAGGCTGCTCTCTTCCTCTTGATCGAAATATCCCGGGGGAGTCTGTCGAAAGGCAGACGGGGGCAGCGCCCCCTCTTTGGGCGTTCGTTGTCGCCGTCCGGCGGTGGATAGCGTGGCGCCGTCTCTACCCGTCGCGCTTCGCCACGGCCCGCTTGTAGGCCGGACGCGCCCGCATCCGCGCGTGATACTCGCTCAGCCGGTGCTCGACGATCGGGAATTTCGCCATCAGAGCCCAGTCGAGGCAATGAGCGAGGATGATGTCGGGGACCGTCAACTCCTCGCCCATCACGAAATCGCCTTCGCTCATCCGGTGAATCAGCGTGTGCTGGGACCGCTCGAACTCCCACCGCAGGCTGTTCTTTATTCCCGACAGCCGCAGCTCCTCGGGGAGGATGAAACTGTGGCGCGCGGCGGTCCAGAGATTGGCGTCGAACTCGTCGAGCAGGAATTGCGTCAGGCTGTCCTGGCGCGCCCGGTCGAGCGTGCCCGGCTTGTGGGTCAGGCGCCCATGCGCATCCGAGAGATAGGTGATGATCGCGGTCGAATCGGTGATCGGCGTGCCGTCGACGACAAGCACCGGCACCTTGCCCGCCGGGTTGAAGGCCACGACATCCTCCGAGCGCGGTGCCGCCCGCACATGCTCGTAGTCCAGCCCGAGTTCCTCGAGCATCCACAGCACCCGCAAGGTGCGCGAACCGACCGTTCCGATGACCGTGTACATCCTGTCTCCCCGTCTGTTTGGCGGCATTGGGCCATGACTGGCCGGGGGGTGCAAGTCGCCCGCGCGATTGTGACCGCGACAAGCCCGTTATTGACCTGTGGCCCGCGCGCGGCAATATCCGCCCGATGCGGAGGGGAGATCCGCCGGGAGACTCGACATGACCCAGACCCGATTGTTCACGCCGGTCCTGATCGGCGGCGCCGTGATCTTGATGCTGAGCTTCGCCATCCGCGCGAGCTTCGGCGTCTTCCAGATCCCGATCGCCAGCGAGTTCGACTGGCCGCGCGCGGAGTTCTCTCTCGCGATCGCGGTGCAGAACCTCGCCTGGGGCATCGGCCAGCCGATCTTCGGGGCGATCGCCGAACGTTGGGGCGACCGGCTTGCGATCGTGCTGGGCGCGCTGACCTATGCGGCCGGCCTGATCCTGTCCTCCTTCGCGATCCATCCCGAACAGCACCAGCTCTTCGAGATCCTCGTGGGCTTCGGCATCGCGGGCACCGGGTTCGGGGTGATCCTGGCCGTCGTCGGCCGCGCCAGCTCGGACGAGAACCGCTCGCTCGCGCTCGGTGTCGCGACCGCGGCGGGTTCGGCCGGTCAGGTCTTCGGCGCGCCGATGGCCGAACTTCTGCTCGGTCATTTCCCCTGGCAGACCGTCTTCGTGATCTTCGCCGTGGTGATCCTCGCCTCGCTCGCTTTCCTGCCGCTGATCCGCGCCCCCGAACGCGCGAGCCGCGAGGAGCTTGCCGAGAGCATGGGCGCGGTCCTCATGCGCGCCTTTCGCGATCCGTCCTACACGCTGATCTTCCTCGGCTTCTTCTCCTGCGGCTACCAGCTGGGCTTCATCACCGCGCATTTCCCCGCGATGGTGACCGAGATGTGCGGCGCGGTGCCGCCCGGCTCGCTGCTGGCGGGTCTCGGGATCGAGACGACCTCGGCGCTCGGCGCGGCGGCGATCTCGGTGATCGGGCTGGCCAATATCGCGGGCACGATCTACGCGGGCTGGGCGGGCAAGCGCTGGTCGAAGAAATACCTCCTCGCCGGGGTCTATTTCCTCCGCACCATCGTCGCGGGCGCCTTCATCCTCACGCCCATGACCCCTGCGACGGTGCTGATCTTCTCGCTCGCGATGGGGGCGCTGTGGCTGGCGACCGTGCCGCTGACCTCCGGCCTCGTCGCGCATATCTACGGGCTGCGCTACATGGGCACGCTTTACGGAATCGTCTTCTTCTCGCATCAGGTCGGCGCCTTCCTCGGCGTCTGGCTGGGCGGGAAGCTCTACGACATCTACGGGGATTACACGCTGGTCTGGTGGGTCGGCGTCGGCGTGGGAGCCTTCTCGGCGCTCGTCCACCTTCCGGTGCGCGAGAAACGGGTCGAGCTTCAGCCTGCCTGATCGAGCATCGCCCTCAGCCCCGCGCGGTAATCGGGATAGCGTAGCGAGATCCCGAGATCGCGCTTGATCTTGTCGTTTCGCACCCGCTTGCTCTCAGCATAGAAACTGCGCGCCATCGGGCTCAGATCGGCCTGATCGAAGGGCACCTCGGGCGGCAGCGGCAGGCCGAGCAACTCGGCGGCATAGGCGATCACGTCCTGCGGCGGTACGGGGTCGTCATCGCAGAGATTGTAGACCGCGCCCGGATCGGGGGCCTCGATGGAGGCCAGCAGCACCTGCGCGATATCCTCGACATGGATCCGCGAGAAAACCTGCCCCTCCTTGATGATCCGCCGGGCGCTGCCTTGGCGGACCTTCTCGAACGGCCCGCGACCGGGGCCGTAGATCCCTGCGAGCCGGAAGATATGCAGCGGGAGCCCGTGCGCGGCGGCCAGCGCCCCCCAGGCCGCCTCGGCCTCCACCCGCGCCTGTCCGCGCGCCGTGGAGGGCGATAGGGGCGTCGCCTCGTCGACCCATCCCCCCGCGTGATCCCCATAGACCCCGACGGTGGAAAGATAGCCCACCCAGTCGAGATGCTGCGCCGCAGCAATCGCCTCATGCTGCGCAGCGAGAACCGGGTCGCCATCGGGGCCGGGGGCCACGGATGTCAGCAGATGCGTCGCCTGATCGAGCGGCAGATCTCCGCCATCCCAGATCAGCGGCTCGACCCCTTCCCCGCGCAATGCCGCGGCCTTCTCGGGGCTCCGCGTCGTCCCGATCACCCGCCATCCGCGCGCGAGCAGATGCGGGGCCAGCGCGCGTGCCGAATAGCCGTGGCCGATGGAGAGCAGCACCTTCATTTCGACCCCCTGTCGATATGGCCGAGATCCCGGCCCGGTTCCATTCTGTCGCGCAGACGCCACTTGATCTCCGCCGCGTCCGGGAACCCGCCGTCGCGTCTGCGCTCCCAGATCGTCTCGGATCCCGGACAGATCTCGTAGACACCGCCATGGCCCGGGTTCAGCGCGACCTCGCCCGGTTCATCTCCGAAGGTGGAGAGCCGTTCCTGCGCCATCCAGCCCGCACGCAGCAGCCAGTTGCAGCCGGTGCAGTAGGTGATCGTCACACGCGGTTCAGATGGGTCTGTCATGGGAAAGATGTAGCGCCGCCGCGCGCGTATAACAACGTCTCTTGAACCTTCCTGCATTGGGTGACAGGCTGCGACATGGCACTGAAGAACAAGATCAAATCCTGGCCCGAAGCCGCGCCGCGCCTGATTGCCGTGGCTGCCGGGCGCGAACCTGCCGACCTCGTGATCCGGGGTGGCAAATGGGTCAATGTCCACTCCCGCGAAGTGCTCGACGGATACGATATCGCCGTGGCCGAGGGCCGGTTCGCCGCCATCGCGCCAGACCTGTCGGACAGTATCGGACCCGAGACCGAGGTCATCGAGGCCGAGGGGCGCTACATGGTGCCGGGCCTGTGCGACGCGCATATGCATATCGAGTCGGGCATGCTGACCCCCGCCGAATTCGCCGCCGCTGTGATCCCGCACGGCACCACGACCATGTTCACCGACCCGCATGAGATCGCGAATGTGCTCGGCCTCGAGGGCGTGCGGATGATGCATGACGAGGCGCTGATGCAGCCCGTGAACATCTTCACCCAGATGCCGTCTTGCGCGCCCTCCGCACCGGGGCTCGAGACGACCGGTTTCGAGATCACCCCCGAGGACGTGGCCCAGGCGATGACATGGCCCGGCATCATCGGTCTGGGCGAGATGATGAACTTTCCCGGCGTGATCGGGGCCGATCCGAAGATGCTGGCCGAGATCGCCGCGACCCAGACCGCGCAGAAGACCGTGGGCGGGCATTACGCATCGCCCGATCTGGGGGCGCCCTTCCGGGCTTATGCGGCAGGCGGGCCCGCCGACGATCACGAGGGGACCTGCGAGGCTGACGCCATCGCACGGGTGCGTCAGGGCATGCGCTCGATGATGCGGCTGGGCTCGGCGTGGTATGACGTGGAGACCCAGATCACCGCCGTGACCGAAAAGGGTCTCGACCCGCGCAATTTCATTCTCTGCACCGATGATTGCCACTCGGGCACGCTGGTCCATGACGGGCATATGAACCGCGTCTATCGCCATGCGGTGGAGTGCGGGGCCGATCCACTCGTGGCGCTGCAGATGTGCACGATCAACACTGCCACGCATTTCGGGCTGGAACGCGAGCTGGGCTCGATCACCCCTGGACGCCGCGCCGATCTGATCCTGACTTCGGACCTCGCGACACTGCCGGTCGAGCAGGTGATCGCGCGCGGGGTGACCGTCGCGAAGGATGGCGAGCTTCTGACCGAGTGCCCGCATCTCGACTGGCCCGAAAGCGCGCGCAACACCGTGCATCTGGGCAAGACGCTCACCGCTTCCGATTTCGAGATCGACGCCCCCGAGGGCGCCAACACGGTGACCGCCCGCGTGATCGGCGTTGTCGAGAACCAGGCGCCGACCAAGGCGCTGACGGCGGAGCTGACCGTGACCGATGGACTCGCCCAGCCGGATGCGGAGAAGGACATCGCCCAGATCGCGCTGGTCGAGCGGCATCGCGGCACCGGCGGGGTGACCAACGGGTTCGTCTCGGGCTTCGGCTACAAGGGCCGCATGGCGATGGGCTCCACCGTCGCCCATGACAGCCACCACATGATCGTCGTGGGCACCGACCGCGAGATGATGGCCGCCTGCGCCAACCGTCTTGGCGAGATGGGCGGCGGGGTCTCCGTCTGGAAGGACGGGGCCGAGATCGCCTCGGTGCCGCTGCCGATCGCCGGTCTGATGTCGGACGATCCGGCCGAAACCGTCGCAAGCCGCGCCGGGCGCATGGTCGAAGCGATGGCAGAATGTGGTTGCCGCCTCAACAACGCCTACATGCAGCATTCCCTGCTCGCGCTCGTCGTGATCCCGGAGATCCGGATTTCGGATCTTGGGCTGGTGGACGTGACGCGCTTTGAACTGACGGACCTTTTTGAATGAACAAGACCCTGGACATAATCAGCCCCGAGGCAAGGCCCTCCGAAACCTTCATGGATGCCGAGGCTGCGGTTGCGCGGCTCGAGGAACTCTATGGCGAAGCGACGGCCTTCCTGCTCGACAAGTTCAACGAGACGCTGGCGAGCGGCAAGGCACTGGCCCGCTTTTGCGCCTATTACCCCGAGGTGCGGATCTCGGTCACCTCGCATACGAAATCCGACAGCCGCCTGAGCTTCGGCCACGTCGCCCTGCCGGGCACCTACACCGCCACGATCACCCGGCCGGATCTGTTCCGAAACTACCTCACCCAGCAGTTGGGGCTTCTGATCCGCAATCACGGCGTCCCGGTTCAGATCGGCGTGTCGCAAACGCCGATCCCGGTGCATTTCGCCGTCGCCGCCCATCCGGAAGTGACCGTACCGCAGGAAGGGGTGCTCGATTTCAGCCTGCGCGACGTGTTCGACGTGCCCGACCTCGCCGGGATGAACGACGATATCGTCAACGGCAGCGCCGGCCCCAATCCCGACGGCTCGGGCCATCTTGCGCCTTTCACCGCACAGCGCGTCGATTACTCGCTCGCCCGGCTCTCGCATTACACCGCGACCGCGGCGGAGCATTTCCAGAACCACGTCCTCTTCACCAACTACCAGTTCTACGTGGACGAGTTCGAACAGGTCGCGCGGCACATGCTGGCGGATCCCTCGAACGGCTACACGAGCTTCGTCGCGCCGGGCAACCAGGAGATCCACGACCCGCAGGAGGACATTCCCGGTCTCGCGAAATTGCCGCAGATGCCGGCCTATCACCTCAAGCGGCCCGACGGTCAGGGGGTCACGCTGGTCAATATCGGGGTAGGCCCGTCCAACGCGAAGACCGCGACCGATCATATCGCGGTGCTGCGCCCCCATGCCTGGCTGATGGTCGGGCACTGCGCGGGCCTGCGCAATTCGCAGCAACTGGGCGATTTCGTCCTCGCCCATGCCTATCTGCGCGAGGATCACGTCCTTGATGACGACCTGCCCGTCTGGGTGCCGATTCCGGCGCTCGCCGAGGTGCAGGTCGCCCTTCAGGAAGCGGTCGCCGAGGTGACCAAGCTCGAAGGCTACGAGCTGAAGCGGATCATGCGCACCGGCACCGTCGCCACGATCGACAATCGCAACTGGGAGTTGCGCGACCAGTCCGGCCCGGTCCACCGTCTGAGCCTCTCCCGCGCGGTGGCGCTCGACATGGAAAGCGCGACGATCGCGGCCAACGGGTTCCGCTTCCGCGTGCCCTACGGCACCCTGCTCTGCGTCTCCGACAAGCCGCTCCACGGCGAGTTGAAACTGCCCGGGATGGCGACGGAATTCTACCGCACGCAGGTGGCCAATCACCTGCTGATCGGGATCCGCGCGATGGAGAAACTTCGCGAGATGCCGCTCGAGCGGATCCATAGCAGGAAATTGCGTAGCTTCGAGGAAACAGCCTTCCTGTGACGTAGGAAAATCGTCAGGAAACCGGGAAAAGGGCTTGCCATGCTCAATAAAAACGTGTCGAACATGGCCCACCAACCGTGAGATGCGGACGAAATTGACCCCGGAGCAGCGGGGCGAAGAGAGGAACGAAAATGTCGAAACCGATGACCAAGACCCAGTTGGTGGCAGCGATCGCCGAGGCGATGGATGCCGACAAGAAGACCGCTTCGGCCGCGCTCGACGCGATCACCGAGATCGTCACCAAAGAAGTGTCCAACGGCGGCGCCGTCACCCTGCCGGGCATTGGCAAAGTCTACTGCCGTGAGCGCCCCGAGCGCATGGTCCGCAACCCGGCCACCGGCGAGCAGATGCAGAAGCCGGCCGACAAGCAGGTCAAAGTGACCGTTGCCAAGGCGCTCAAGGACAGCGTCAACGCCTGATAGGCCCTCTCTTCCTGGATGAGGGACAGAAGCTTCGAGGGCGCCCACGAGAAATCGGGGCGCCCTCTTTCGGTTCGGAGGATACATGGATCTGCGCGCGATCGGAATGGGGCTGGCCTTCGCCGTGATGTGGTCATCGGCCTTCACCTCGACCCATATCATCGTAGCCGAAGCTCCGCCGCTCGCCGCCCTCTCGGTCCGGTTCCTGATCTCGGGCGCAATCGGCGTCGCACTGGCTCTCGCCTTCGGTCAGAGCTGGAAGCTGAGCCGCGCCCAGTGGCGTGCCACGATCATCTTTGGGTTGTGCCAGAACGCGCTCTATCTGGGCTTCAACTGGGTCGCGATGACGAAGGTGGAGGCCTCGGTCGCGGCGATCATCGCCTCCACCATGCCGCTGATCGTGGGGGCCCTCGGGTGGATCGTCTTTCGTGACCGGATCCCGCCGCTCGGCATGGCGGGGCTCGTCGCGGGCTTCGGCGGCGTCGCGATCATCATGGGTGCGCGGCTTCAGGGCGGAGTGGACCCGGTCGGGCTTGCGCTCTGCGTCGCGGGGGCCCTCGCCTTGGCGGTCGCCACCCTCACCGTGCGCGGCGCGAGCGGCGGTGGCGGCGGCGTCCTGATGATCGTCGGCCTCCAGATGCTGGTCGGCGCGGCGAGCCTCGCGGTGGTCTCCCTCCTGACCGAACATCTCTCCGTGGCCGTCACGCCGAAACTGGCGCTTGCCTTCACCTATACGGTTCTCGTGCCCGGCCTGATGGCCACCTGGGTCTGGTTCCGGCTGGTGGGGCGGATCGGCGCGGTGCGCGCGGCCACGTTCCATTTCCTGACCCCCGTCTTCGGCGTCGCGATCGCGGCGCTGGTGCTGGGCGAGAAGCTCGACTGGCACGACGCGCTCGGCGTCGCGGTGATCGCGGGCGGCATCCTCGCGGTGCAGATCTCGAAGCAGGAGGCGCGCCGCTAGGCGCTCGGGGATTATGGGCGGATGGGGTGAGTTCATCGCTGCGGGGCTGCTCTTCCTCGCATCGCATGCGATCCCCTCGATGCCGCAGCTCAAATCCGGCTTCGTGCGCGTGCTGGGGCGGCGCGGCTGGACCCTGAGCTTCGCCCTGCTTTCGACGGTGCTGTTCTTCTGGCTGATCTTCGCGGCAGGTCGCGCTCCCTATGTGGAACTCTGGCCGCAGACGGCCTGGGCGCGCTGGCTCGTGAACATCGCGATGCCGGTGGCGATCCTGCTCGGGAGCTTCGGCGTCGCGGCGCCCAATCCCTTCGCCTTCGAAGGCCGCGCGATGGGGTTCGACCCGTCCCGCCCCGGCATCGCGGGGCTCACCCGCCAGCCGCTTCTCTGGGCGATCCTGATCTGGTCGGGCGCGCATCTGATCGCCAACGGGGATCTCGCCCATGTCATCCTGTTCGGGGGCTCGGGCCTTTTCACCCTGATGGGCATGCGCATGATCGAGGCTCGCAAACGCCGCCTCCGGGGGGCGGAGGAATGGCGGCGGCTGGTGGCCCATACCGGGCTGGTGCCGGGCACCGCGCTGATTTCGGGACGCTGGCGGCCGCGCGGGCTCCCCGCGGCCCTGCGGCTCGCCATCGCGCTGGCGATCTGGGCGGCGCTCTACCACCTGCACCCGGTCGTGATCGGCGTCAGCCCGCGGCCCTGACCGCCACGGCCCCTAGCTTTTGCGCAGCACCTGCAGAAGCTCGAGCGTCGCATATCCATCCGGCGGCAACCCGCGCGATTTCTGATAGGCCACGATCGCCTCGGTCGTGTTCGCGCCGATCTTGCCATCGGTCCCCTGCGTGTCGAAACCGGCCGCGGTGAGCCGCTCCTGCAGTTCGACCTTCTGATCGCTCGAGAGCGGCTTTCCGGTGCGCGGCCAATCCTGCACGAAAGGCCCCTTGCCCTTGAGCCGGTCCGAGAGGTGACCGACCCCGATCACATAGGCATCGGCGGAATTGTAGCGCGAGATCGCCCGGAAATTCCCGAAGATCATCAGCGCCGGCCCCTTCGCGCCCGCAGGCAGGAGGATCGACGCCGAGCCATAATTGGGCACCATGCCGCCGGTGGCCGAGCGCACGCCGAGCGTCGCCCAGTCCGACGGGCTCTTGCTCACTCCCTTGCCGGTCAGACCGTAATTGAACCCCGGCGGCAGCGTCACCTCCACGGCCCATGGCTGCCCCTTCGACCAGCCCGAGCGCGCCAGATAGGCCGCGGTCGAGGCCAGGGCGTCGGTCGGGTCCTCCGACCAGATGTCGCGCTTGCCATCGCCGGTGAAATCGACCGCATAGGCGAGATAGGAGGTCGGGATGAATTGCGTGTGGCCCATCGCCCCCGCCCAGGAGCCGGTCATGTGGCGCGCATCCACATCGCCATCCTGGATGATCCGCAGCGCGGCGATCAGCTGCTTGGCGAAGAACGAACCGCGCCGCCCGTCATAGGCAAGCGTCGCGAGTGCCGGGATGATCGCCGTGCTGCCGCGATGGGCGCCGTAGCGGCTCTCCATGCCCCAGATCGCGACCACGACCTCCTTCTCGACGCCGTAACGCCGCTCGATGCGGTCCAGGGTCGGGCCGTAACGCCGCAGCATCTCCTGTCCATTAGCCACCCGCTCGGGCGAGACCGCGCTGTCGAGATAGTCCCAGATCGCCCGGGTGAACTCGGCCTGGTACCGGTCGCGCTCGATCACCTTCGGATTGTAGCGGATCCCGGCAGTGGCGCGGCGCCAGGTGGTGTCGGAAATACCTTCGGCCAGAGCGCGTTTCCTGAACCCGGCGAGCCAGGCCTCGAAACGGGCCTCGGTCGCGGCATCGGTGGCGGGGATGGGATCGGCCACGGGCGCTGCCCCTCTCGGCATCGGCCTGGGCGAGGATTCGGGCGGATCGGCACATGCCGCCAGCCCCGAAAAAGCCAGGAATGTCAGTGGGATAATTTTTCCAGAATATGTCATGCTGCTGCCCGCGGTTCTATGCCCTTTGAGCATCAGTCTATCAACGCGCGGGCCCGTTTCAACGGGCGTGATCGGCACCGGCGATTTATTGCAGCGGCGTCTTGTCGTCGCCGTAGAACGGGGTCATCTGCGCCACGATCACCGAGTTCTCGTCGAGCGCGCGCTGCATGAGCTCGCGCTCATCCTCGCCGATCTCGTGACCCTGCTTCTCGCGCTCCTCGAGCGTGCCGTAGCCGGTGACGTCGAGAGGCGCGAGCTCCGCCTGCTTGAGGATCGCCACGGTTTCACGCACCGCCTCGGCCTCGTCCACCCCGCTCGCATAGCAGAGCAGCCCCGCGCCCGACGCGCCTTTCGGCAAGCCGTCACCCGGCGCGCGGCCGACCTCGACCAGCAGGGTATAGACCTGCTGGCGCGAGGGTTTCTTCGCGGGTTTTTCCGGAACGTCAGTCACGCAGCAGCTCGTTGATGCCGGTTTTCGACCGGGTCTGCGCATCCACGCGCTTCACGATCACCGCGCAATAGAGGTTCACGTTGTTCTTCGAGGGCATCGAGCCCGAGACCACGACCGAATAGGGCGGCACTTCGCCATACATCACTTCGCCGGTCTCGCGATCGACGATCTTGGTCGATTTGCCGATATAGACGCCCATGCCGAGGACGGAGCCTTCGCGCACGATGCAGCCCTCGACCACCTCGGACCGCGCGCCGATGAAGCAGTTATCCTCGATGATGGTAGGGCCGGCCTGCATCGGCTCGAGCACGCCGCCGATCCCGACGCCGCCCGAGAGGTGCACGTTCTTGCCGATCTGCGCGCAGGACCCGACGGTGGCCCAGGTGTCGACCATCGTGCCCTCGTCGACATGGGCGCCGAGGTTCACGAAGGAGGGCATCAACACCACGCCTTTCGCGATATAGGCGGATTTGCGGACGATGCAGTTCGGCACCGCGCGAAAGCCTGCGGCCTTCCACTGGGTCTCGCCCCAGCCCGCGAACTTGCTGTCGACCTTGTCCCACCAGGTGCCGCCCTGCGGGCCGCCTTCCTGCATTTCCATGTCCTTCAGGCGAAAGCCCAGCAGCACCGCCTTCTTGGCCCATTGGTTGACATGCCAGTTGCCGTCGGCCTGTTTCTCGGCCACCCGCAGCGTGCCGCTGTCGAGCGCGTTCAGCGTGTCCTCGATCGCCTCGCGGGTCTCCCCCTTGGTGGCGGGGGTGATCGTGTCGCGGGTCTCCCAGGCGGCTTCGATCGCGGCTTCCAGCGCGGCGTTGGACATGTCGGTCTTCCTCTTTCAGGTGGCCTTTACGGGGTACAGGCTATAGTTGGAGTTTGCAGATCGCGCAATGAGCAGGACCCCCATGAAGGACGATACGACGCACCCTTTCCGTCATTCGCACGAGGATGCGGCGGCGGCGGACCGGATTCCCGATACCCCGCAGACACGCGCCCCGGCCTACCGGCTCGCCTTCACCGATGTCGATTTCATGATGCGCGAGGAGCTGCGCCCGGTGCGCCTGCAGCTCGAACTGTTGAAACCGCAGATGATCATGGACGAGCGCGGGATCGAGAGCACGGTCGTGATGTTCGGCGGCGCCCGCATTCCCGCCCCCGAGCGCCGCGAAAGCGCGAGAACGCCCTTCCTTGCCGAGCTGTCACGCTATTACGAGCAGGCGCGCCTCTTCGCGACGGCGATGACCCGGCGCTCGATGGAGAGCTACGGACGGGAATTCGTGATCTGCACCGGCGGCGGCCCCGGCGTGATGGAGGCGGGAAATCGCGGTGCTCACGAGGCGGGCGGGCAGTCGATCGGCCTCAACATCGTGCTCCCGCACGAACAGGCCCCCAACGAGTTCGTCACCCCCGATCTCAGCTTCAACTTCCACTATTTCGCGATCCGGAAGATGCATTTCCTGATGCGCGCAAAAGCCGTCTGCGTCTTCCCGGGCGGGTTCGGCACGCTCGACGAGATGTTCGAGGCGCTGACCCTGATCCAGACCCACCGCATGGCGCGGATCCCCTTCATCCTCTTCGGCCGCGAATTCTGGAACGAGATCATCAACTGGGAACGCTTGAAAGAGGCGGGCACGATCTCGCCCGAGGATGTGGAGCTGGTGAGCTTCGTCGAGACCGCCGAGGAGGCCGAGGCGGTGATCGACGGATGGGATTACACCGGTTGCGGATGATCCCGGTCCGGGGGAAGGCTCACCTTCCCGAACGGGCTTCGGCTTCCGCATTCACCTCGGGCAGCTGCGCGCGGTGCTCCGCCCGGGCCCGCGCCGCCGCCACGAGCGCACGGAAAAGCGCGCGCTGCCGGGAGGCATAGGTGAGATATTCGGGGTGCCACTGAACGCCGAGCGCGAAAGGCTCCTCGACCCGTTCGACCGCCTGCACCATGCCGGAAATGTCGCGCGCGGCGATGCGCAGCCCTTCCCCCAGCAGGTTCACCGACTGGCTGTGAAGCGCATTGACCCGCATCGGATCGGTCCCCGCAAGCGCGGCGAGGCGGGTGCCATATTCGACGCGAACATCCTTGCGCGGCAAGATGGTGGTGATCCGGCGCGCCTCGTAATGGCCATAGGCATCCTGATGGAGCGTGCCGCCAAGCGCGACATTGATCATCTGCGCCCCGCGACAGATCCCGAGCACCGGCTTGTCCTGGATCATCGCCTCCTCGACGAGGCAGCGCTCAAGCTCGTCGCGCGCAGGGTCGAGCACCGCGGACTGGACCAGATCGCCGCCATAGAGTTCGGGCGAGATGTCATCGCCGCCGCCGACGATGATGCCGTCGACATGGGCCACCTCCGCGCGCCGGTCGGCGACCCAGCGGACCGAACGCCCGCCCGCCATCCAGACCCCGGCCGCGATGAAGGGGTAGACCCGCCACCCGGTGCGGCGCGAGGTCGAGATGCCGATCAGGGGCCTCATGAGAGCCCGGCCTCGTCCAGCAGCGCGCCGCAACGCGCGACCCAGCGGCTGCCCAGAATCTGGACGCCCGATTTCTCGGCCAGCCATTCACGACAGAGCGTCTCGAGAAGCTGCGGCCGGGCCGCGATCGCCTCGACCAGCCACCAGCGCTGCCATTCCGTGTCGAGCGACCAGTCAGGGTCGTCGATCCGGCAATCGGGCAGCCGGAAATGGAAGGTGGGCCGCGGCGAGACCGTGCCACCCCTGCCCTCTTCCGGCGCGATCAGGTCGGGCCGCAGATGGATGAAGACCGGCAGCATATCGAGCCCGTGATTGCGCGACAGCGTATGCGAACGGTAGGTCATGATGACGCGTTCGAGCGAGGCGTCGGGCCCAAGACGCGCGAGATCGCCGATCAGCCGTTTCGGGAAGGGCGCGGTGAAGGGCAGCAATTCCCGCGTGCGCTCGATCGGATGGATCGCGCGCATCCACTCCTCGATCAGCGCATAGGCAAGAAGCGGGCGCACGATATCGCGATCCTGTGCGCTTGCGATCTCCGGATTGAGATGAAGCCCGAAACCGTAGAGCAGCGAGCGACCCGTTCCCTCCGCACCTTCGCTGCGCAGCAATTCAATGAATTCCGAGAGTTGCATAAGCCCGTCGCGGGTGAGCGGATCGGTCACGATCTCGACGGGAATGACTTCGCGGCCGATCTTGAGCCCGAGGGCTGCGAGCGCCACATCGGCATGCTTGCGCAGGAAGATGTCGAGATACACCTTCAGATCGCCGATCCGCGTGCCGCGCACCTCCCAGTCGTCGCCCGAAAGGCGGCGCGCCTCCCCCCCGAGATGGCGCGCGGCGAGGCGGGCGATTTGTTCCTCGGTAAGACCCCCGAGTTCGATCTCCACACCGGTGCGACGCTCTCGGCCGTCAGCGGTTTCGGCTATGGGCAGGAGTGCGATGGCCTCTCGCGTCATGCTGTCTCCGGCTGATTATCCCTCGGGAAACAATGCCGACGCATGAGGGCGGGTTCCTTCAGAGGCCGGCCTCGGCATTGATCTCGGCGCGGGTCTTGCGGGCCCGGTCGGTGGCGGATTTGAGCTGCCCGCAGGCGGCCATGATATCCTCGCCGCGCGGCGTGCGGATCGGCGAGGCATAGCCCGCCTTGTAGATGATATCGGCGAAGGATTCGATCCGCTCCCAATCGCTGCGCTGATAGGGGGCGCCCGGCCATTCGTTGAACGGGATGAGGTTGATCTTGGCGGGGATGCCCGAGATCAGCTTCACCAGACGCCGCGCATCCTCGTCGCTGTCGTTCACATCCTTCAGCATCACATATTCGAAGGTGATCCGTTCGGAATTCGACAGCCGCGGGTAGTCGCGCAGCGTATCGAGCAGGGTCTCGATATTCCATTTCTTGTTGATCGGGACGAGCTTGTTGCGCACCTCGTCGGTCGTCGCGTGGAAGGAGATCGCGAGCAGACAGCCGATCTCTTCGGCGGTCTTGGCGATCTCGGGCACGACGCCCGAGGTCGAGAGCGTGATCCGGCGGCGCGACAGCGAGATCCCCTCGCCATCCATCACCACCTGCATCGCGTCGCGGACATTCTCGAAATTGTAGAGCGGCTCGCCCATCCCCATCAGGACGATGTTCGACACGAGGCGGGTCTCTTCCTTGGGCTGGCCCGGTTGCGGCCATTCCTCCAGATCGTCGCGCGCGACCATCACCTGCCCGACGATCTCGCCCGCGGTCAGGTTGCGCACGAGCTTCTGCGTGCCGGTATGGCAGAACGAGCAGGTCAGAGTGCAGCCCACCTGGCTCGAGATGCACAACGTGCCGCGGCTTTCCTCGGGAATGTAGACCGCCTCGACCTCGTGCCCACCCGCGATCTTCAGAAGATACTTCCGGGTGCCATCCATCGAGACCTGTTTCGACACGATCTCGGGCACAAGGATCTCGAACCGCTCGGCCAGCATCGCGCGGTAATCCTTCGCGAGGTTGGTCATCTGGGCGAAATCGCGCACCCCCCAGTGATAGATCCATTGCCAGATCTGCCCGACGCGCATTTTCGCCTGCTTCTCGGACGTGCCCGCCTCGATCAGGGCGGCGCGCAGCTGGTCGCGGGTGAGACCGACGAGGTTCACCTTGCCGCCCTCGGGCAGCTTGCGCGGGATCGTGTGCACGTCTTGCGTGATCGGAGCCGAAGGCTGGGTCATGGCGCGTTTCCTTGATTGAAGCGCTTCATATAGGAGATTCGGCCCTGCGATAACAGGGGGTATGCGCAATCGCCGTACAGGCGAAAGCCCCGGCGGAAGACCGGGGCTCCGAGCGTGGATCACGCGGGGCTTACTTGCAGCGTTTCTCGGCTTCGTCGGTCGCGGCGGTGAAGCCCATCAGCGAGAAGGTGTCCTGCGTCTGGGTGCCCCGGCTCGAATGGCCCGTGAGCGTCACATCCGCACCCGCCTTGAGCGCCGCGACGATCTTCGCGTCATCCTCGGGCGAGCCCGCCCATGCGCCTTCCCCGTCGGTGAACAGCGTGAATTTCTGCCCGCTCACATCCATCTCGACGGTCGACCCGTTCTCGAAGGGATAGCCGCCCATGAAGGAAATCTCCGGCGCCTTTCCGGGCCGGTAGGTAATGAAGAGCAGGATGTCGCCGCGGCGCACCTGCACTGTCTTCCCGTCCTTCGTGTTGACCGTCTTTTTCGGTTTCGACACGCCCCAGCACTCCTTGGGGTTGTCGTCGACGAAGACGCTCCAATCGGTATTCGCGGCCACGCGATTGGTGCTGTCCTGCGCCATGGCGCCCTGCGTCGCACCGAAGGTAAGCGCAACGATCGCCGCAATTTGCAGACCCATTTTCATCATGCTTACAGCCTCCAGCTGCCGTTCTGCCTCTGCATCGCCAGGGTCGGTCACCCTTTTTCTGATGGCGGATGCGTTTTCCACTCGATATCACCCGTTTAACCTGAAAATGCCCAGCGGGAAAACCCCGCGACGGCGAGATTTCGCGCATGGGAGGAGCAAATGGCGACCGCGATACCGATGATCGAGTTGTGGCGGGGCGGGATGCTGGAATCCGAGCACCTTGGCCATGCCGTGATCTACGGCCCCGGCGGGATCGAGATGGCGTGGGGCGACCCGGACGCCGTGATCTTCCCGCGCTCCTCGGTGAAGATGATCCAGGCGCTTCCTCTGATCGAAAGCGGGGCGGCGCAGGCGGCGGGGCTCACCGATCGGCAACTGGCCCTGGCCTGTGCGAGCCATTCCGGCGCCGCTTTGCATCGCGATGGCGTGGCGCAATGGCTCCACGCGCTCGGCATGGGAGAGGCCGACCTGCGCTGCGGCGCCCATATGCCGCGCGACCGCGAGGAGCGCAGGCGCCTGACCTGTTCGGACGAGGCGCCTTGCCAGATCCATAACAATTGCTCGGGCAAGCATGCTGGATTCCTGACGCTCAACCGGCATCTGGGGGGCGGACCCGAATATGTCGATATGTCGCACCCGGTCCAGCAAGCGGTGAAATCTGCTTTCGAAGACGTGACCCAGGAGGCCTCTCCCGGCTTCGGGATCGATGGCTGCTCGGCGCCGAATTTCGCCACCAGCATCACGGGGCTCGCCCGCGCGATGCAGTTCTTCGCCGCGGCCAGTCCCGCCGGATCCCGGCGCGAGGCCGCCGCCGCCCGTCTGGCCCGCGCCATGGCCCAGTTCCCGGAGATGGTCGCGGGCGAAGGACGCGCCTGCACCGAGCTGATGCACGCGATGGGCGGCCGTGTCGCGGTCAAGACGGGGGCGGAAGCCGTGTTCGTCGCCATCCTGCCCGAACAGAAACGCGGCATCGCGCTCAAGATCATGGATGGGGGGACGCGCGCCTCCGAGGCGGCGGTCACCGCGCTCCTGATCCGGCTCGGCGCTCTCGAGCGGAACCATCCCGTCGTCGACCGCCTGCTGACCGGCACCCAACGCAACTGGCGCGGCATCGCGACCGGCGAGTTGCGGCTCGCCCCCGGCTTCGGCTGATCAGAGCCTCAACGACAAGCCCCCGCGTGCAGCGGTTTGAAGCAATTGCAGCGCTGAAGCACCCGCGCTCATCGTGGCGGAGGATCGGAGCTGGGCGCGCTGCAGAAAATCCCGCGTGAAGGCCTCGAGTCGCGCCGGATCCGCGAATTGCGCGGGATCGGGCGAGCCATACACGCGTTCCGCTTTTTCCGAATAGATGCGGTACTGTTGATCGACATCGAGAGAGGCGACACTGTCGGGCAAGCTCAGCGCGGCCTGAAAGGCGCGGCTCATCACCGGTGAGGCGATGATCGTGTACCATTTCGTCGCCTCCGAACTCTGTTGCCGGGCGAGCTCCGGCAGATCGCGCTGCAAGGCAAGCGCGATACGCATGTCGTTATCCGCCTCGCCAACCGCCGTCTCAAATTCGCGTCGTTCGTAAAGCGCAAGGATCTCATCGGCGAAATCCGAGAGCGCCGTGCGCGGTGTGTCGAAATCCCCGAAGCCGAAGGCCCTGGTGAGGGCGAGGTAGCGCTTGTCCGACAATTTGTTGGCGATCGCACCGGGATCGAGCGAGCCTTCTTCGAGAACCTTGCGGATGAAAAACCGGTTGTCGATATCCTCGCGCAAGCCAAATGCGCCGAGCGCGACGGAGAGCAGCCTTCGATTGCCGACCAGCGCCTCGGGCGTCCGGATCGTGTCGATCCTGTCTCGAAAATACTCGGACTCCCGTCGGATCTCTGCCGAGCTGTTGAACGCCGCCTGTTGCCGGGAGAGCGTACGGTTCAGGAACGCCCAGCCTGCTGAACCGGAGGAGGTGAGGACCGGCCGGTAGCTCATTGCGGGCGCGCCGCGAGCAGCCGCTCTTCGCGTGGCAGCAACCCGCGCAGGGCCTTGAGCGCTTGGTAATACTGGTTGTCGATCACGGCGAGGGTGGCCGCGTTGAGCTGTGTGCGGCTGTCGTGATCGGTGAGAACCTGACTGAGTTGTTCGATCCCGCGCAGGAGCTGCATCTTCGCCTCCTCGGGATCGGCATCGCCGGAGAGCACGAGCTGCGCGATGTAGCAGACCCGGCGGACCGGCGTGTTCACTTCATGCGGATGAATCGCATCGCGCAGGCGCAGGATATTGGCGTTGGGCGTCATGATCGCGAGCCGCGAGCGCCGCTCGCCATTCTCGATGACCGCGCCGTTGATCAGCACACGCTCTTTCGGGGCGAGTTTGAGGACGAGGCCACTCATGTGTTTTCCCCTTGCTGGCGCAATCCGCGCATGATCGCGGTGTTGATCTCGACGAGAACCTCGGGCGAGGCCCCGCCAGCCAGCACCTTGCGACTATGGGTCTGGGTGAATTCGTTGAGGTAGAACAACCGCGCCCGCAATTCTGCCGGCAGCGCATTGGAGGGATCGGCCACATCCGCGGCCAATACCGACCAGAGACGGCGATTGTCATAGACCGCTTGCGCGAGCGCGGGGAATGCCGTCTTCCCCGCCCCCGCAGCCTGTTTGAGGCGACGGGTGACGCGGGCGAAAAGCTCGAACTCGGTACCGCGCGCGGTGCGCACCGGCTGGTCAGGATTGTCATAGGCCGTTTTGGCCAGGGTCGTCGCGTACACGGGACATCCTTCCTGTGACTGGAACTGTCGAAGTGCGGCCGGGCCGCGGTGGCGAGGGCGCCGCCAAGGCGCCCCCTCCCTTCATCAGCGGAACAGCGCGAGGATGTTCTGCGGCTGCTGATTGGCGATCGAGAGCGCCTGGATGCCGAGCTGCTGCTGGGTCTGGAGCGCCTGCAGGCGCGCGGAGGCCTCTTCCATATCGGCGTCGACGAGAGCCCCGATCCCCGCCTTCATCGCGTCGGTCAGGTTCGAGATGAACGCGGTCTGGGTTTCGAGCCGGCTCGCCACGGAACCGAAGGAGGCCGCCGCCTCGGTCGCGTTCTGGATCATCGTCTCGATGTTATCGAGCGCCGCCTGCGCACCCGCATCGCTCGTCACATCAACATCGTCGAGCCCCGAAAGACCGCCCGTCTGAACCGCGTTGTCATTCGCGTCGTCATTGGCGGTGATCGTCACCGTCGCCGCCGAGGCGTTTTCATTGGCGATCTCGAGCACCCATTGGTCGGACCCGTTCTTGCTCACTTTCGTGGCGATATCCGCATTCACCTCGGAATCGATGGCGACCTTCAGCCCTTTCACGACGTCTTCCATCGTTTCGCCGGCGCCCGCGACATAGCTGGCGGTGATGCCGTTCGAGAGCGCGAACTGATAGCCGTCGCCCTGATTGACGGTGACATTGGCGAAGGTGAAGCTTTCCGCGCGCTGATCGAGGGTGACGCTGGTGGCCCCGAGCGTCCCCGCGCTCGCCCCGCCCTGAGTCACCGTGATGGCGGTCGTGTCGAAATTGCGCGTCGACGAGAATTCGAGCGTGCCGGCATTGTTCGCCACCGTGATCCCGTCGATCTGGGCGGCGTTGATGGCGTCGGCGATGGTCTGCGCCGCCGTGGTATTCGTCGCGCTCAGATCCCCGGCCGCGAAGCTGACCGTCGTTCCCCCGATATTGAAGGAGAGCGAGTCGCCGCTGAAATCGCCGGTCAGCGAGATATCCGCGTCGGTCGGGGTCCCGGCGCCGTCATCGCGGATCGCCGCGCTCGAGAGCGTGGTCGAGGTTGCCGTCACGTTGGAGGAGAGATCCGTCAGCCCCGCGCCCGTCCCCAGAGCGCCGTCCGTGGAGGTCAGATCTTGGCGCGACACGCTGATCTGCGCCGCCTGCACGCTGCCATCGGCCTGCCGGTCGAGCGACGACAGGATCGAGACCGAGTCGGCCCCTTCGATCAGGTTCAGCCCGTTGAACTGGGCCGCGCCCACCACCGACGAGATCTGATCGCGCAGCGCGACGATATCCTCCTGGATTTTCTCACGGTCGACATTCGAGCCTTGGGCCGCGACGATCTTGCCTTTCATCTCGGTCAGAAGATCGGTGATCGTCTCCGAAGCCTGGCGGGCGACAGCCACCGTCGAATCGCCGAGCGCGAGGCTGTCGGCGATTCCCTTGAACCCTTTCACATCGGATTCCATGACCTTCGAGATCGCCCAGACCGCGGCATTGTCCTTGGCCGAGCCGACCGACTTGCCGGTCGAGATCTCCGATTGGGTGCTTGCCAGATTGGCGTTGATTCCCTTGAGCGTCTGAAGCGCCACCATGGCGCTGGTATTCGTCAGAATGCTGGACATGTCTTATCCTTTTCGGTTCGGCGCTTTGCGCCGGAGTTTCGAAAGCCGCGCCTTCACGCAGCGCTTCTGGCGTTCTGACCAATGCGCGGGCTTCGGGGCGCCGCGCGCCATCCTTGCGGATGCGGGTCCAATCTGCCGTGCGAAGGCCTAACGAACCCCTAAGCCCAGTTGCGAATGCTGGCCTGAGAGCGGGAAAACTGCCCCTGTGGTTAATCGGTCAGGCCCGGCGCTCGAAACGCCCGCCGCCCGAGCGAATGACCTGCTTGTTGCCGCCGGAATCATACGCGTCGAAGCCCCGCGCCGCCGAAAGCGCCGCCTCCAGACGCCCTTGGGCCGCGCGAATACCATGCATCGCCGCCATCAGGAGATGCTCATTCGCGGCGGCCTCCTGCCCGATCCGGCGCAAGACCTCGGCGCCCTTTGCGTCGAGGTCAGAGATCGCTTTCCTCTTCTGCTCGACAAGCGTGGCGAGTGCCCCGAAATCGGCGCGACGAATGGCCTCTCGCTCGCTCCGCAAAACCGCGACAAGTTCCTCGGTCGCGGTCTCAGACTGCATTTTCGTCCCCGCGCGCCTTGAGCGTTTCGAAGATCGTTTCGGCGAGGCCTATGCCACCTGCCCGCACCATCTCGCGCGCCTGCTCGTCGCGCAGAAAGGAGGCAAATTGCGTCTCCCCGATTCCGCCCCCGAATATTCCCGCTTTACCCTCGAGACCCGCATGTTTGAGCATTTCCGCAAGGAAACTCGCCTCGAGCGCCTCTGCGGTCCGGCGCAGATCCGGCACGCGCGCCGCCGTCGAGCGGGAAGCGATTGGCGCGATCTCGCGAAGGGGCTGAATATCGGTCATAGGGCGGACCTTTTGTGAAGAATTTTTCCCAATCTGACAGCTGCGGGTAAAGAATCGGTAATTCCCTTCCACCACAGTGATCCCGACACAGGCAAAGCTCGTGAGACTCATGCACCCCTCGTCCCTGACAGAAGTTCCGCCCCTCGGCCCCCTCCCCGCCCCCCGTGACATGGGGCCGGACAGTATGGGCGTTCCTCAGGACATGCTGGGCTTTTCCCTGTCGCTGGACATGCAGGCGGGCACGGCGACCACGAATGTCGCCGCGAGGCTGCAGCAGATCGTGCAGGCTCCCCCCCGCACGCATGAGATCATGCGTCTCCTGCATGAGGGCCAACTCGAGGCGCTTCTCACTTCGGAGGAGCCCGGCGATCCACCGGACGAACCGCCATTTGCTGAAGGGCGCTCCGGTGCGGAGGGTAACGAGAGCGCCAGTTTTCCGGAGGACCCCGACGCTGCGGCGGCAACCGAAGCGTCGCTCACAAATATCCCAGATGTTTCGAGCGAACAGGGCATTGCTGCGATCCTAGCCGCATCAGGGCCGCCCGAAACTCCGGAGGCTGGGGGGAGCAGCTCTGCCGCCTCGGGTCCCCTGAATCGACCAGAGCCTGCGCCGGCAGGGGTACACGATCCGCTGGCAAAGGGGGAACTGCGGTTCGTTCCCCGGCGCAACCAGGGGGCTCCTTCGGGCGCGCGAGTTGTCGACCTCCCCGCCGAGAGCCTCATTCCGGCCGATCAAGGACCGGAAACTGTCTCGGTGACGCCGGCCGCCTCGTTCCTGCCCCGAGAAGGGGAAGGCCTGGAGAAGGCGGCGGAATCCGCGCCGGTCTTTTCAGGAACCGCGAGCGGCGCGAGGCAAGCAGCGGTGTCGCTGACGGCGGCCTCGCAAGCTCCCTCCGTGATCGTGCCCGCGGCACCCGGCCAAGATCGCGGTATTGTCGGACTTGCGCCGGGGAGCGAACCCAGCGGACAAGGCGGCGAAGCGGCTCCAGCGGCGCTGTCCGGTCTTTCCGGCGGGCCCGAGCTTGATGGCGCCAATCCAGCGAGATCCCCGGAGAATGCCCCGCCGCCGGGACCGTCCCCCATTTCCGTTCGACCCGGCCATTCCGATCAGACCCGGCCGTCTTCCGACCTCATGCCTGCCGCCTCGGAGAATCAGCGCGAAGCGGCGGCGGTTCGGACGTCGGACCGGCCGCAAAATGAGAGCGGCGCGCAGACAGCATCTCCGATGGCGCCGTCGGCAGCCTCTCCCGCGGAACACATTTCATCGACGACAGGCTCGGAGTGGCGGAACGTCAGCCCGGAGGAAGCGGAGGGGCCCCGCGAATCAGGTGCGATCCGGTCTGATCCCCTCTTCACCGCCCCTGCGGATACCAAGGTCCGCTTCCCGGCGCAGGTTCCCCCATCGGTGGGGCACTCGGTCGCGCACCAGATTTCCGTGGCCCTCGCCACAATGCCCGACCAACCGGTGGAGATTTCGCTCTCCCCCGAGGAATTGGGGCGGGTTCGACTCACGCTCCATGCCGCCGATCAGGGCATGACGGTGTCGATCCAGACCGAACGTCCCGAAACGCTCGATCTGATGCGGCGCCATATCGACAGTCTTGCGCGCGAGATGCGGGACCTGGGCTACGAAACGCTCAGCTTCAACTTCGGGCAGCCGAACGGACAGGAACGCTTCGCGCAGGACATGACGGCCCCCGAGAGCCGCCATCAACCCGATGATGCCTCCTTCGAACCTGTCACCGCGCGCCCCGCACTGCCACCGCAACATGGGGCTGGCGCGTCCGGCCTCGACCTTCGCCTCTAGGAGAAGAGCATCATGACCTCCCTCTCCCCAGTCACCGCATCTGCCCCCTCCACGCCCGCAGCAAACGGAACACCTTCGGCGTCAGCGCTCAGTTCCGATTTCCAGACCTTTCTGACGATGCTCACGACGCAAATGCAGAATCAGGATCCGCTCAACCCGATCGAAAGCTCGGATTACGCGGTGCAGCTCGCCACCTTCTCGGGCGTCGAGCAACAGGTGAAGACCAACGAACTGCTGCAGAGCCTGAGTGCCCAGATGGGGCTGAGCGGGATGGCTGAGATCGCGGGTTGGGTCGGCATGGAAGCACGCAGCGAAGCACCGGCCTGGTTCGATGGCCAGAGGCCGGTCACGCTCTCGCCCGATCCCGCCCCGGGCGCCGACCAGGCGTTCGTGATCGTGCGCGACACCACGGGAAAAGAGGCCTCGCGGCAAGCTATCCCCGTTAGCGCGGGCACCTTCGACTGGGACGGCCGCGATACGGCGGGCATGCCGCTGCCGGCGGGCCTCTACAGTTTCACGCTGGAAAGCCAGACGGGCGGCAAGGTGATCGCGACCGGTAGGGTCGAGACCTATGGCCGGATCATCGAGGCCCAAGGGACCGACGACGGTCCGGTTCTCATCCTCGAAGGCGGTACGACAGTCGCGCCGGGAGCGATCAGCGCCTTGCGCGAAGGCTAGAGCAGACTGCCCAGAAGGACGCCACCCGCGACGAGCGCCGCCCCCGCCACCAGATAAGCGAGACCGCGCCACCGGCTGGTTTCTACTCGTTCAGGCGCCGTGTCGCCGCGCGCATGGATCGCAGACTTGAGCAACTCGGGCAACTCGGGCCCGAACCGCGACAGCACATGGAGGCTGCGACGAAGATCCCGCAACGCGGCGCGCGGGCCCAGATTCTCGCGGATGTATTTTTCGACCACGGGGCGCGCGACTTCCCACATGTTGATCGAGGGATGGAGCGAACGCGCAACACCCTCGACCACGACCATCGTGCGCTGCAGCAGGATCAGCTCGGTCCGGGTCTGCATCCCGAAACGCTCCGTCACCTCGAAGAGATAGGCCAGAAGCCGCGCCATCGATATATGGGCGGCATCCATCCCGAAGATCGGTTCGCCCACCGCGCGCAAGGCAAGCGCAAAATCGTCCACATCGTGATCGGCCGGCACATAGCCCGCCTCGAAATGCACCTCGGCCACGCGACGGTAATCGCGCTGGATGAACCCCATCAGGATCTCGGCATAGACCCGGCGGGTATATTCGTCGATCTGGCCCATGATCCCGAAATCATAGGCGAGGATATCGCCATTCGCCGCGACCTTGAGATTGCCGTGGTGCATGTCGGCATGGAAATAGCCGTCGCGCAGGGCGTGGCTGAGGAAGAGTTGCAGCACTCGCTCCCCCAGCGCCACCGTGTCGTGGCCGGCGCCGATCAGCGCCTCGCGATCGCCAAGCGGCAGCCCCTCGGCCCAGCCCAGCACCATCACGCGCCGCGCCGACAGGTTCCAGGCGGGCTGCGGCACCATGAAGCCCGCATCGCCCTTGGTATTGGCGCCGAATTGCGAGGCCGCGGCAGCCTCGAGCCGCAGATCGAGCTCGCCCAGCACGACGGATTCGAAATGGTTGACCACATCGGTCGGACGCAGCCGCCGCGAGGCGGGCGAAAGCCGCTCGATCATCGCGGCGGCGAAATGGAACGCGTCGAGATCGCGCCGGAACGCCCGCTCGATCCCCGGGCGCAACACCTTCACCGCAACCTTCTCGCCGGTATCGGCGCGCCGCGCGGCATGGACCTGCGCGATCGAGGCGGCGGCCACGGGTTCGGAAAACTCGCTGAAGAGCTGATCCGCCGGCGCACCGAATTCCTCGGCGATGGTGCGCTTGGCGATCTCGGTCGAGAATGGCGGGAGCTTGTCTTGCAGCACCCGCAACTGATCGGCCAGTTCCTCGCCCACCACGTCGGGGCGGGTCGAGAGCACCTGCCCGAACTTGATATAGGCGGGCCCGAGGGCCGTGATCGCCCGCGTCACCGGGGGCAGGTTCGGATCACCCTTGTAGCCGATCCAGGCGAAGGGCGCGCTGAACGCATAGGCCAGCGCGCGCAGGCGCGGCGGCGCGTTCATCGCCTCGAGCGCGGCGCGCATCGACCCGGAGCGGATGAAGGTCGCCCCGGTGCGGATCAACCGCCAGATGTTGTGCGGCCCGCGCATTCAGATCTTCCAGCCCGAATGCAGCGCCGCGATCCCCAGAGAGAGATTGCGGAAGGAGACATTCCCGAACCCGGCCTCGCGGATCATCTGGGCGAAACGCTCCTGCGGCGGGAATTTCCGGATCGATTCAACCAGATACTGGTAGCTCTCCCGATCGCCCGCCACCATCTGCCCCATGCGCGGGATGATGTTGAAGGAGTAGAGGTCGTAGATCTTCTGCAGCAGGTCGTTCGGGATCTGGCTGAATTCGAGCACCATCAGCCGCCCGCCCGGCCGGAGCACGCGATAGGCTTCGGAAAGCGCGTCCTCGATGCGAGTCACGTTCCGGATTCCGAAGGAGATCGTGTAGACGTCAAAGGAATTGTCGGCGAAGGGCAGAGCCATCGCATCCCCCACGACCCAGTCGAGCTTGTCGGCCATCTCCGCCGCCTCGGCGCGCTTGCGGCCCTCGACCAGCATCGGTTCGGTCATGTCGCAGACGGTGACATGGGCGTCGCCGGCGCGCTTGAGGAAACGGAACGCCACATCGCCCGTGCCGCCCGCGACGTCGAGCAGCTTCTGGCTCGGGCGCGGCGCGAGCCAGTCCATCATCGCATCTTTCCAGATCCGGTGGATGCCCCCGCTCATGACGTCGTTCATGATATCGTATTTTGACGCCACGCTGGAGAACACTTCGTGGACCATTCCGGCCTTGGCGTTCTCGTCTACCGTCTTGAAGCCGAAATGCGTGGTCTTGCCTTGCTCTGCGCTCATGGGCCCTTGCCGATCCGGATTTCTCCCCCTTCTTATAGGAGCCCTTCGCGCCAATACAATCCGATGAGGAGAGACGATGCCCGAATTGCCCGAGGTCGAGACAGTTCGTCGCGGTCTGGCCCCCGCGATGGAAGGCCGCCGGATCGAACGGGCCGAGGTGAACCGCCCCGACCTGCGCTGGCCGCTGCCCGAGCGGATGGCCGAGCGCCTGCAAGGCGCGCGGGTCGAACGGTTGCGGCGGCGCTCGAAATACATTCTCGCCGATCTCGACACCGGAGAGAGCCTGTTGATTCATCTCGGCATGTCGGGACGGATGCTGGTCTCGGGCGTGATGCTGGGCGATTTCCATCTCGACCACCCGGCGCCGCAGAAGCACGATCATGTCGTGCTCCACATGGAGAATGGCGGCCGGGTCACCTTCAACGACGCGCGTCGTTTCGGGGCGATGGACCTGGTGCTGACCGAGCGCGAGGCCGCGCATTGGCTGCTGGCCGGCCTCGGGCCGGAACCCTTCGGCAACGATTTCCACGAAGACTACCTCGTCGAGGCGCTCAAGCGGCGCGCAAGCCCGATCAAGACGGCGCTGCTCGATCAGCATGTCGTGGCGGGGCTCGGGAACATCTATGTCTGCGAGGTGCTGCACCGTGCGGGGATCGACCCGCGCCGCCAGGCCAAGCGGATCTCGGCGGCCCGGCTCGCCTCGCTCGTACCGATCATCCGTGAGGTCCTGACCGAGGCGATCGCCGCGGGCGGCTCGTCGCTGCGCGACCATCGTCAGGCCGATGGCGAACTCGGGTATTTCCAGCATACGTTCCGGGTCTATGACCGCGAGGACGAAACCTGCGCCGGCTGCGGAACCCCGATCCGGCGCATCGTTCAGTCGGGCCGCTCGACCTTTTTCTGCCCGTCTTGCCAAAAATGACGCAGCGCCCCTTTCTCACAAGACGCTTGATCTGACCTCCTCCTCTGCTAGGAGTCGCGTTCAGACACAAGGAAAGGCGAGACCGAATGGCCTACCAGACCCTGATCGTCGAGATCGAGGACTATGTTGCCCTGATCCGGCTCAACCGCCCCGACGCCCTGAACGCCCTGAACTCCCAGCTGCTGGGGGAACTGGCCGAGGCGCTGAAGGCACTCGACGAGAACGACAAGGTACGCTGCATCGTCATCACCGGTTCGGAAAAGGCTTTCGCGGCCGGCGCCGACATCAAGGAGATGTCGGAAAAGAGCTTCGTGGACATGTTCACCACGGACTTCTTCGGCAAGGAATCGGACGCGATCACCCGGATCCGCAAGCCGGTCATCGCTGCGGTGGCGGGCTATGCCCTGGGCGGCGGTTGCGAACTCGCGATGATGTGCGATTTCATCATCTGCGCCGAGAACGCCAAGTTCGGCCAGCCCGAGATCAATCTCGGCGTGATCGCCGGGATCGGCGGCACGCAGCGCCTGACCCGCTTCGTCGGCAAGGCGAAGGCGATGGACATGCACCTCACGGGCCGCTTCATGGATGCCGCCGAGGCCGAGCGCTCCGGCCTGGTGAGCCGCGTCGTGCCCAATGCGAAGCTGATCCCCGAGGCGATGTCCGCGGCTCAGAAGATCGCCGAGAAATCGATGCTCGCGGCGGCGGCCGCCAAGGAAGCGGTCAACCGCTCCTACGAGACGACGATGCATGAAGGCATCCTCTTCGAACGCCGCCTGTTCCACGGTCTCTTCGCGACCGAGGATCAGAAGGAGGGCATGGCTGCCTTCCTCGAGAAGCGCGAGCCGCAATTCCGCGACAAGTGAGACGAGCGGGGCCCCGGCCCCGCTTTGATTTATGGGCTTTCCCTTCGAGGCGATTTGCCGTAAGAGGCCCGCTTACATGCGCGTGGAGCCCGCTCAGGCTAGAATCATCCGGTTCGCTGGTACCGGGTTCTGTTGCGCAATCGCATTTTGAACAGACCCGGAAAGTGGGAAAGACACCATGGCCAACACGCCCCAGTCCAAGAAGCGCGCCCGTCAGAACGAGCGCCGTTACGACGTCAACAAGGCGCGCCGCTCGCGCATCCGTACCTTCATCCGCAAAGTCGAGGAAGCGATCGCTTCGGGCGACTACGAGGCCGCGACCAACGCGCTGCGCACCGCACAGCCGGAACTGGCGCGCGGCGTCACCAAAGGCGTCGTCCACAAGAACACCGCGTCGCGCAAGATCTCGCGCCTGGCGGCCCGCGTGAAAGCGCTCAACGCCTGATCGGCGAAAGCCACTGGAATCGCGAAGAAAAACGCGCCTGCTAAATGAGCAGGCGCGTTTTTTATTTGAATTTCAACAGCTTGATACCGAACTGTTGCAGTTTTGCGCAGAGGTTTCGGATTCGTTTTCCGGAATCGTGCGTCAAGCGAAAAGGTCGGTTGCTTGTGCGCGCGGCGGCTTGCTAGCTTGACCATGCGATTCACGTCGCCTTGGGGGACATGATGCATTTTCCGGGTCGTTGACGGGCGAAAAGGTCTGCCGCGACAACGAGAAAGCCACGCTTCGGCCACGGTAAGTGCGATTCCGATTCCAGAGGGCGTTTTTCCCTCGATTTCGGCAGTGAGGCCTAGAACCGGGAATTTTCCGGATGGTCCGCTATGTCCCTGAGGTACCGAACCCAGTCGGTCGACCAGACCGTCCGGGGAACGGCACCCAAGGTGGGGCGTTCGCGTCTGATGTGTGTATTTCATGGGCGGGAAAATGACGGACGATACCTGGGGCCGGGTCTGCAATGAGCTTGAAAAATCGGTTGGGCAAAACAACTTTTCGACCTGGATCGCTCCGCTAGAGCCGATCGAACTGGCCGGCGGTATCGCCTCCTTCGAAGCACCGACGAAATTCATGCGCGACTGGGTGTCGCGCAACTTCGCGGATCCGATCCTGCGCGAGCTGCGCCGAGCCGGCGTGACCGCCGAGCGCGTCGAGATCTCGGTTCCGGCACGCCGCAGCGCGCCCGCCCCGGCACAGCGCCCCGCACAGGCTGCACCCGCCCCCGCAGCCGCAAAATCGCGCAAATCCGCACGCCCCGATTCCGAACCCCTGCCCGGCGCTCCGCTCGATGCGCGCTTCACCTTCGACACCTTCGTCGTCGGCAAGCCGAACGAGCTCGCCCATGCCGCGGCCAAGCGCGTGGGCGAAGGCGGCCCGGTCACCTTCAACCCGCTCTTCCTTTATGGCGGCGTCGGGCTCGGCAAGACCCACCTGATGCACGCCATCGCGCATGAACTGCAGCAGCTGCGCCCCGATCTGCGCGTGCTCTACCTCTCGGCCGAGCAGTTCATGTATCGCTTCGTGCAGGCTCTGCGCGACAAGCAGATCATGGATTTCAAGGAAATGTTCCGCTCGATCGACGTTCTCATGGTCGATGACGTGCAGTTCATCGCCGGCAAGGACTCGACGCAGGAAGAATTCTTCCACACGTTCAACGCGCTCGTCGATCAGGGCAAGCAGATCGTGATCTCCGCCGACCGCGCGCCGGGCGAGATCAAGGATCTCGAGGAGCGTATCAAGTCGCGCCTCTCCTGTGGCCTCGTCGTCGACCTGCATCCCACGGATTACGAACTCCGGCTCGGGATTCTGCAGACCAAGACCGAGAATTACCGCGCCGAATATCCCGATCTTCAGATCGCCCCCGGCGTACTGGAATTCATCGCGCACCGGATCACCTCGAACGTGCGGATCCTCGAAGGCGCGCTGACCCGGCTCTTCGCCTATGCATCGCTGATCGGCCGCGAGATCACGATGGATCTGGCGCAGGAATGCCTCAAGGACCAGCTCCGCCAATCCGAGCGCAAGGTCACCGTCGAGGAGATCCAGCGCAAGGTCGCCGAGCATTACAACGTGCGCCTGTCCGATCTCGTGGGGCCGAAGCGCCTGCGCGCGATCGCGCGTCCGCGCCAGGTGGCGATGTTCCTCGCGAAATCGCTGACCACCCGCTCGCTGCCCGATATCGGGCGCCGTTTCGGCGGCCGCGACCACACCACGATCATGCACGGCATCCGCAAGATCGAGGAGTTGCGCGCGACGGATTCGCAACTTGCCGAAGATATTGAACTCCTTCGCCGCCTTCTCGAGAGCTGATCTGCCCCCGCGGGCTTGACGCTCTGGGCAAAGCGACCGAATGTCGGCGAAAACCGTTGTGCCGGCGGCGCGAGGTGTTACGTTGCCTGCCCCGGAAAGTCGTGAGGGATCGACATGAAATTCAGCATCGAACGCGCTGTCCTGCTCAAGGCCGTCTCGCAGGCTCAATCGGTTGTGGAACGCCGCAACACGATCCCGATCCTCGCCAATGTGCTGATCGAGGCCGAGGGCGACACCGTCCAGTTCCGCGCCACCGATCTCGATATCGAGGTGGTGGACAAGGCGGCCGCGAAGGTCGAGCAGGCCGGTGCGACGACCGTCTCGGCAGTGATGCTGCACGAGATCGTGCGCAAGCTGCCCGATGGCGCGCTGGTCTCGATCTCGGATGACCCGGCGGCGGGACGGCTCAGCGTCGAGGCGGGCCGGTCGAGCTTCAACCTCGCGACGCTGCCGAAGGAAGACTTCCCGGTCATGGCCTCGTCGGAATACGTGGCGAATTTCGCCGCCAAGGCCGGCGTTCTCAAGCGCCTGTTCGACAAGTCGAAATTCGCGATCTCGACCGAGGAGACCCGGTATTACCTCAACGGCGTCTACATGCATGTCTCGACCGGCGAGGATGGTCAGGTGCTGCGCTGCGTGGCGACCGACGGGCACCGTCTCGCCCGGATCGACGCCGCCCTGCCCGAGGGCGCGGCGGGGATGCCCGGCGTGATCGTTCCGCGCAAGACCGTGAACGAGCTGCGCAAGCTCCTCGACGATGACGAACAGGAAATCGCGGTCTCGGTTTCGGAAACCAAGGTCCGCTTCGCGACCCCGGTGATCACGCTGACCTCGAAGGTCATCGACGGCACTTTCCCCGATTACACCCGCGTCATCCCGACCGGAAACACCCGGCAGCTCGAAGTCGATGCCAGCGAATTCGCGAAGGCGGTTGACCGTGTGGCCACCGTCTCGTCGGAACGCTCGCGCGCGGTGAAGCTCGCGCTCGAGGCCGACAAGCTGGTGCTCTCGGTCAACGCCCCCGATGCGGGCGCGGCCGAGGAGGAGCTCGTCGTCGCCTATGCCGACGAGCCGCTCGAGATCGGGTTCAACGCGAAATACCTGCTCGAGATCGCGAGCCAGGTCGATCGCGAGAACGCGGTCTTCCTGTTCAATTCCTCGGGCGATCCGACCCTGATGCGCGAAGGCAATGACACTTCCGCCGTCTATGTGGTCATGCCGATGCGCGTGTGAGTTCGGTCGGATGCCTCCGGCGGGGGTATTTCCGTCTAGGTGAAGAGGCGCGATGCTGCGGAACCTGACGATATTGCAGTTCCGCTCGCATCGCCGCGCCGAGATCGCCTTCGACGGGCGGCCGGTCGCGATCTACGGGCCGAACGGCGCGGGCAAGACCAACATTCTCGAAGCGGTCTCGCTGCTTTCGCCGGGGCGCGGCTTGCGCCGGGCTCAGGCGGAGGAGTTGATGCGCCGCGCCGAGGCCGTGGGCTGGAAGCTCCGGGCCACGACCGATGCCCATGAGATCGAGACCTCCGCCCTGCCCGGCGAGCCGCGCCGGGTCGAGATCGACGGGAAAGCCGCGCCGCAGGTGGCGCTGGCGCAGATCCTGCGGGTACTCTGGCTCGTGCCCTCGATGGACCGGCTCTGGATCGAGGGGGCGGAGGGGCGCCGGCGGTTTCTCGACCGGATGGTGATGAGCTTCACCCCCGCCCATGCCGAAGCCACGCTCACCTACGAAAAAGCGATGCGCGAGCGTAACCGGCTGCTCAAGGACATGGTCCGCGATCCGAACTGGTATCACGCGCTCGAGGGCCAGATGGCCGAGGCCGGCGCCGCGATCCGTGCCAACCGGACGGCGGCGCTCGAGCGGATCATGGCGGCGCAGGCCGGCGCCGCGACCGCCTTCCCCGCCGCGCGCCTCGTGCTCGAGAATCAAGGTCCGGATGATCTTGCCGCCGCGCTGGACGCCAACCGGGGGCGCGACATGGCGGCGGGCCGCACGCTTGAAGGGCCGCATCGCGCCGATCTTCTGGCCACCTATGTCGAGAAGGATGCGCCGGCCGCGCAATGCTCGACCGGGGAGCAGAAGGCGCTCCTGATCTCGCTGATCCTTGCCAATGCGCGGGCGCTCGCGGGCGAGGATGTGGTGCTTCTGCTCGACGAGGTCGCGGCGCATCTGGACTCGGGCCGCCGCGCGGCGCTTTATGACGAGATCTGCGCGATGGACGCCCAGGTGATGATGACCGGCACCGGGGCGGAGCTGTTCGAGGCGCTCGGCGCGCGCGGACAGTATCTTGAAGTGGTCGAGGGCCCGCAGGGGTCGCAGGTCTTGGAGGTCGAACCATGAGCTATCCTTCCGAACGCGTCACGCTGATCACGCTGGGTGTCGCGGATCTTGACCGAGCGAAACGGTTCTATGCCGCGCTCGGCTGGCAACCCGCCCAGGAACAGGAGGGCGTCGTCTTCTACCAGATGAACGGGGTCGTGCTCGGGCTGTTCGGCCGCGAGGCCCTGGCCGAGGATCAGGGGCGGCCGGGCGCCGATCTGGGCACCGGCGCGATGACCCTCGCGCAGAATTTCGACACGCCAGAGGATGTCGATGCCGCTTTCGCCGCCGCGATCGACGCCGGGGCAACCCCGCTCAAGCGCCCCGAGAAAGTCTTCTGGGGCGGCTATTCGGGCTATTACGCCGATCCCAACGGTCATGTATGGGAAGTGGCGCATAATCCCTTCTGGCCGCTCGGCCCCGATGGAGCCCTGACCCTGCCATGACGCTCACACTCGCGCAGATCGCGCTCTATTCCGGCGCCCTCTTCGTCCTGTTCCTCACGCCCGGCCCGGTCTGGCTGGCGCTCCTGGCGCGCGCCATGTCGGGCGGGTTCGCCTCGGCCTGGCCGCTCGCGCTCGGGGTCACGGTGGGCGACATGATCTGGCCCGCGCTTGCCATTTTCGGCGTGTCCTGGCTGGTGCAGGAGTTCAGCTATTTCCTGATCGTGCTCCGCTGGGTCGCGGTCGCGATGTTCCTGGTGATGGGGGTGTTGCTGATCCGCCATGCCGATCACCGGATCAGCTCGGATTCGCGCCTCACCCGGCCGGGGAAATGGGCCGGTTTCGTTGCGGGTCTCATCGTCATCATCGGCAATCCCAAGGCGATCCTGTTCTACATGGGGATCCTGCCGGGCTTCTTCCCGATCGCGAAAATGACCTGGATCGACATCGCGGCGGTGAGCCTGATCTCGGCGATCATTCCCTTCACCGGGAACCTCGTCCTGTCGGCCTTCGTGGACCGGCTGCGCAGCTTCGTCGCCAGCCGGGGCAAGATGGCGCGGCTCAACCGGATCGCGGGTGGGCTCATGATCCTTGTTGGCTTGATCATCGCCGTGACCTGACCCCCCAAATATTGTGTCCGAGGCGTGACAATGCCCGGCCCATCCCATATAAGATCCGCAGTCAGAACAGGACGGGCAGGCATGACCGACGACACCCCGAAGAAGAGCAGCTACGGCGCGGAATCCATCAAGGTTCTCAAGGGCCTGGAGGCCGTGCGCAAACGTCCCGGCATGTATATCGGCGACACCGATGACGGCTCGGGCCTGCATCACATGGTCTATGAGGTCGTCGATAACGGGATCGACGAGGCGCTCGCGGGCCATGCGGATTACGTCGCGGTGAAGATTCACGCCGACAGTTCGGTCTCGGTGCGCGATAACGGGCGCGGAATTCCGGTCGACATGCATGCCGAGGAAGGCGTCTCGGCAGCCGAGGTCATCATGACCCAGCTCCATGCGGGCGGGAAGTTCAACAACACCGCCGATGACGGCAATGCCTACAAGGTTTCGGGCGGCCTGCACGGGGTGGGCGTATCGGTGGTCAACGCGCTCTCGGACTGGCTCGAACTGACCGTCTGGCGCGACGACAAGGTCTATCAGGCGCGCTTCGAACATGGCGATTGCGTCGAGCATGTCCATGTCGTGGGCGATGCACCCGGCGAGAGCGGCACCGAGGTGCGCTTCCTCGCCTCGAGCAAGCTCGACGACCCCGAGGGCACCTTCTCGAACCGCGACTTCAGCTTCGCGACGCTCGAGAAACGCCTGCGCGAGCTTGCCTTCCTCAATTCCGGCGTGCGCATCATCATCGAGGATGAACGCCCGGCCGAGCCGCTCAAGACCGAATTGCACTACGAGGGCGGCGTTCGGGAATTCGTGAAATATCTGGATCGCTCGAAAACCACGGTGATGGCTGAGCCGATCTACATGGTGGGCGAGGTGCGCGGCATCGGCGTCGAGGTCGCGATGTGGTGGAATGACAGCTACCACGAGACCGTCCTGCCCTTCACCAACAACATCCCGCAGCGCGACGGCGGCACCCACATGGCCGGCCTGCGCGCCGCGCTGACCCGCACGATCACCAAATATGCGCAGGAAAGCGGCATTGCCCGGCGCGAGAAGGTCGATTTCACCGGGGACGACGCGCGCGAGGGCCTCACCTGCGTGCTTTCGGTCAAAGTACCTGATCCGAAATTCTCCAGCCAGACCAAGGACAAGCTCGTGTCCTCCGAGGTCCGCCCCGCGGTCGAGAACCTCGTCAACGAAAAGCTCGCCGAATGGTTCGAGGAAAACCCGAACGAGGCCAAGCAGATCGTCGGCAAGATCATCGAGGCCGCGCTGGCCCGCGAAGCCGCCCGCAAGGCGCGCGAACTGACCCGCCGCAAGACCGCGATGGATGTCGCCTCCCTGCCCGGCAAGCTCGCCGATTGTCAGGAAAAGGACCCGGCGCTCTCCGAAGTCTTCCTCGTCGAGGGTGACTCCGCCGGCGGCTCCGCCAAGCAGGGCCGCGAGCGCAAGAACCAGGCGGTGCTGCCGCTCCGCGGCAAGATCCTCAATGTCGAACGCGCCCGCTTCGACCGGATGCTCAGCTCGGACCAGATCGGCACGCTGATCACCGCGCTCGGCACCGGCATCGGCCGCGACGAGTTCAACATCGACAAGCTGCGCTACCACAAGATCGTCATCATGACCGATGCCGACGTGGACGGCGCGCATATCCGGACCCTGCTGCTGACCTTCTTCTTCCGGCAGATGCCCGAACTGATCGAGCGCGGTTATCTCTACATCGCCCAGCCGCCGCTCTATAAGGTCACGCGCGGCAAGTCCGAGGTCTATCTCAAGGACCAGACGGCGCTCGAGGATTACCTGATCGAAATGGGCATCGAGGGCACGCGCCTGCGGCTCGGATCGGGCGAGGAGATCATCGGCCAGGATCTCAAGCGCGTGGTCGAGGAAGCCCGCCTCGTGAAGCGCATCCTCGCGACCTTCCCGACCCATTACCCGCATCACATCCTCGAACAGGCCGCGATCGCCGGCGCGATGCTGCCCGGCAAGATCGATGCCAATGCCCAGAGTGTGGCGGATGACGTGGCGCGCAGGCTCGATCTCGTCGCGCTCGAATACGAGCGCGGCTGGCAGGGCCGTCCGACCCAGGATCACGGCGTCCGCCTCACCCGCGTGCTGCGCGGCGTCGAGGAGGTCCGCACGCTCGACGGCCCGGTTCTGCGCTCGGGCGAGGCCCGACGGCTCGGCGCCCAGACCGAAACGCTTCAGGACGTGTACGAACAGCCCGCGAAACTGATCCGCAAGGAGCGCGAACAGCTCATCCACGGGCCGCTCGAACTGCTCGAGGCAATCCTGAGCGAGGGCGAGAAGGGCCTCAGCCTGCAACGCTACAAGGGCCTTGGCGAGATGAACCCCGAACAGCTCTGGGAAACCACGCTCGACCCGTCGGCGCGCACCCTGCTGCAGGTCCGGGTCGAGGACGTGGCCGAAGCCGAGGACATCTTCTCGAAGCTGATGGGCGACGTGGTGGAACCCCGCCGCGAGTTCATCCAGCAAAATGCCCTCACGGTCGAGAACCTCGACTTCTGATCTCTTGTAGGTTTGCGCAAAGCTTTGCGTTCGCCCCATAAGTTTGCGTGATTTGCGCATAAGTTTGCGTAGCCGGAAAAATCGCTGTGATTCTTCAGTCGGATTTTTTTCGATTTTTTCGGTTAGCGGTCGGGGAGTTTTTCCACCCCGCATAGCCCAAAGCTCACGCGGCAGAGCTCGCGTCGATTCCGGTCGTTCATCAAGCGTGATGCGGACGCCGCGACCGTGTTGGACCAAGAAGTTTGTCACTATTGGCCCAAACCGGCCATTGATCCCAAGGCGCACCGCTGCGGCGCAGCGTCACCGAACCGGTCATCCGCTCCCTGCGCAGCAAACTGGTTCCGGCAGAGGTCCGCAGTGCGCGACGAAGCTGCCATCTCGCTCCATGCCGTGCGAACGTTCCCAGAAGCGAAACTTGCCAAAGGCGCAAAAAATGGCAGCATCACTCGGGCGGTTGGTGATCTACACAAGCAAGATCGATAAGATGGCGGACTTTTACGCCAGGTATTTCGGATTCTCGGTGTTGCGTGCTGGAGGCGATCGCATCGTCGAGCTCATTGCGCAAACCCCAAGTATCTCACTACTTTTGCACCCGGCAGCGGCAAAGCAGAAAGAAGGGCAGGTTTTGGTGAAGCTCGTGTTCGACGTTGAGGACGTATCGGCATTTTGCGAAGCTGCCATGGCTGACGGACTTGATTTTGGCAAGATTCACAAGGCTGACGGGTATGAATTTGCCAATGCCAAAGACCCGTCCAAGAACTCGATCCAAGTGTCGAGCCGCGCGTTCCGGGAATGACGGTCTGGGGCTCGAAGCCGACCTTTGCTGTGCAGGGCGCCGAGGTCGGCTCAGGGCCGTTCACTGCGCCGAAGCAGGGAGGGCGGAAAACGGACATTCGCTTCGATCGGCGCCAAGGTCAGCAACGCGCAGCAAGCGGACGTGCTGGCGGGCCGCTCCGCCGCCACAGCGACCGACTACGACCGACGGATGAGCATGTCGACCATGCGACACAGATACTTCAACGTAACGTTCTGCCGCTAAGTCGGCGGGATCTCCGGCGCGGTCACCGGCCTGATCATGACCGCCTACGCGGCCAGCGCCCGGCAGAATTGCCGGCGCAGACGTTCTTCTGACATCGCCGTGTCCAGTGATCCTTGGACAGGCTGCTGACTTCATCCGCGCACGTCCATCCTCCGCGAGCGACGTTGACATCCCAATGAGCAGCTTGACCGGCAGCTTATGCACCCGACGTTCTGATGTTGACGACCGATCGCGGATATTTAGCGACGAGACCGGAAGTCTTGGCGAGGCACGTTCAGAACGATCAGGCCCGGCTTGGAAGCTGTGACCGACCGCGCTCGAGCGGAAGACGGACGTGTATCATTGTTCCGCTCTCGGTTTCCGGATCGCACCATATGCGGCCCCCGTGGCGCTCTGCGACCTTACGGCAGGTGGCGAGCCCCAGACCGGTGCCGGCGACATTCGCGGCACCTGGAGCCCTTTTGAAGGGTTCGAACGCCCGTTCGCGGAACTCCTTCGGGATCCCGATGCCATTGTCGGCCACGCTGATCAGGATGTGCCCGGGCTCATCGGTCTGCGCGGAAACGTAGATCTCGGGTCTGTTTCCACCGGCATATTTGATGGAATTTCCGATTACGTTCTGGAAGAGCTGGCTCAATTGCGGTGGGCTGCACAGCAGGCGGACGTCGTCGACGTGCACGTGCACGACAGCGGACTCCGCTGCGATTAACGGAGTCAGGGCAATGAGCGAGACGTCGATCGCCTCTCGCAGAGACGCGATTTCGAACGGCAGGTCCTTCGTTGTCATGGCGTGGCAGGCAAGGCTGTCAACGAGCGCCCCCATGCGTTCAGCCGCTCGATCCAGAAGCCGGGTCACGTTGTCGATCGCCTGCGCGTCATTCGCCTCCAGTCCGATCTTGAGCTCGTCGAGCAGGAAACGGACCGTCCGGATGGGCGACTTGAAGTCGTGGACCATCACATCGGCGAAGACCTCGAGATCTCTCTGCTGTTCTTGCAGGCGCCGCCGCATATCCGACATCGCGAGTGCATTTTCGATCATCCGCCGCAGTGGTTCGGTCGCGATCTTCGCCTTTGGAATATAGTCCGCCGCGCCACGCTTGATCGAGTCCCGCGCAATCTCCTCGTCGCCCTGTCCGGTCGTAATGATGAAAGCAGTGGATGGCCAGCTGGCCCGCAGCTCTTCCATGAGCTCGATCCCGGTGATGCCGACAAGCCCGAAATCGACAAGAGCAACGTCCGGTGGTTCACCAACATCGGCAGCGGTCACGCCTTCGTCGGCGCTAAGAATGGTGCTGTCCGAGAAAATTTTGAGCAGCAGCCTGGAGAATTCTCTCTGGTCGGCCGCATCGTCATCGATCACGAGGAAGCGCAGTGCCATTCCGATCAGCCCGGCCGACGGAACATGGTCGGCTTCTCGACGATGTGCCAGTAGTTGTCGAGAGTGCGGATCAGGTTCACAAAGTCCTCGCCGACGTTGGACTTCAGCACGTAGCCAGCGATATTCCGAGACCACGCCATCTCGATGTCCTCCTCGTCCCGGGATGTCGTCATCACGAAGATGATCGCGTCAGAGAGGTGAGGATCCTCGCGGATTTCCTTCAGAAATTCGTGCCCGGTCATACGCGGCATGTTGAGATCCAGCAGGATAATGTAGTGCTGCGGCAGATCCGGATCGCCGCCGCGCAGATTCTCCAGGGCCTCTTCGCCGTCGTAGTAGCGCACGACCGGATTGGCGACCTTCGCCTTCGACAGGGCCCGGATCACGGCCCTTGCATCTCCATCATCATCCTCGATGAGCACGATATCGATTGGCACGAATGGCTCCTTGCGCCCGCGGCGATTACCCATGCTGGATGGGTTTTCGATTGCGGGCATTTCTTGCTTTGGGGTTTCTGGCATGGTCTGCGGAACTCTCACGACGGCCGGGGGGGCGCTTCGGGGTCCGGAAGGCCGCGACCTGAGAGCTCCGTGCGACCCGTATGGACGAGCCCGAGAGCTTCGAAGCACAGCGCTTCAAGTTCATGGTTCCGCCTCAGGCCCTCGCGCGCCCCATCATTCGCCATCGTCCTGACGCGCCAGAGCATCGCAGCCATCACCCGCTGCATTTCGGGCGCAATGACACTGGTGAAGCGTGTCACGGCCTGGCGTGTGCCATCGAGCCGTTCCTGTTCCTTCTGGAGCGCAGACTGGATCAGGCGCTTCTCGAAGGCGGTCGCGATGGACTTCTGGATGCTGTCCACCGTCAGCTCTTCCTTGATCAGATAGTCAGAGCAGCCGGACTTCATCGATGCGATGATGACATCGTGTTGGTTAGCGGAGGTGACCATGATCAGGATGGCGTCGGCCTGCGATCGGCTCGCCATGATCTCTTCCAGGACCTCGAGGCCGTTCGAAAAACCCAGGTGGTAGTCGATAAAGATGAGATCGAACTTCGCGGCCGCAATCTCCTCCCGCATCTCGGCGGCATCCGCCGCTTCGTGAAATTCGAGGTTCAGGCCGGCCCGGCGGCACATGGTGATCAGGCGGAACCGGTCGGATTCTTCATCTTCGATAACCAGAGCCCTGAGCGGCATGGCCGTCCCCGGCCCCATCCCGGCCGTCGGCACCGGCACCGAGACCTCAGTTTCGGAGCCGACGAGTTCGCTCCGGTCGGTGCCCATCATGGGGTTGGGTTTAGGCATCCTCTGCTCCGTCTCTCTGGCATTCTTGGGCAGGCTGACACCAGAGTGCTGCGAAAGGATTAAGGGGCTTCGGCAGATGCGGAAAATCTTCACCACTCAATCTGATGCGGGTCACCCTTTGTAAATCCCGACACGTCATCGTGCGGGAAACCTCTGGATCGAGGGTCTCCCATGACCGCAGTTCAAGCCGCATTCTTCCGAAGCTCCCTGCTGAACCGCATGGCGGGCATTGCCATGCTTTCCGCGGCACTGATCGGGGTCACGATCGGACTCGTCGGTGTGGCGGTGGTGCACAAGGTCGAAAGCCAATATGCGGGTGAGCTACTGTTTCGAGACCTCGACAGGACCACCACGGCCATGGACCGCGCCTTTGGGCAGGTCCTGCAAGACCTCTCTATCCTTGCCAATACGTCACCGATCCAGGGCCTCGTCCGCACGCTGGACAGCGGTGGGATCGACCCTGTCGACGGAACGTCGACGGCGGAGGCGTGGAAGACCAGGCTTGCCGCGATCTTCGCGTCCTTTCACGCGATCCGCCCCCACTACCTGCAAATCCGCTACATCGGGTTCGCGGACGACGGGCGCGAGATCGTGCGCGTCGACAAGACCTCTGACGGCTCGCGGCGCATTGCGGAGGCAGCCTTGCAGGCGAAGGGGGCCGAAGACTACGTCAAGGAGGCCGCCCTGCTGCAACCCGGAAAGACCTATGTCACCCCTGTCAACTGGAACCGCGAGAATGGGGTAATTCAGGAGCCGCGGATCGCGGTGGCGCGATACATCATGCCGGTCTTCGGTGAAGACGGCCGTCGGTTCGGGATGATTGTCATCAATGTCGAAGGCGGCCCGTTCATGAGCGCCGCGATGCGAGACTACGGGATCGAACGGCAGGTCGTCATGATCGGGCCGACGGGCAACCGATACCTCTACTCTCCCGAAGCCAATGCTGGGTTACTGGAACTCGACGAAGGTCGTTCGCTGCCGGACGAGGTTTATGAGGCGATCGAGCAAGCCGAGGCCGACGATATCGTCGCCGTCCGAGAGCAGCTGATCGCCGGAACCATATACGACGGCATCACCCCGGGTGGCGGCGCGATCAGGGTCGGCGTGATCGAGGACGCCGCCGCCCTGTCCGAAGGGCGACGTCAGGTCTCGGGCATCCTGACCGTCCTTGTCGTTGTCATGAGCCTGGCCGCCGCTCTGCTGGCATACAAGCTGACCGCAGTGGCCCTGAGACCGCTGTGCGCAATGAACAAGGCCATTATCGACGTGGGAGCCAGCGATCGGGCGCCGGAGTTGCCGGAAGACAGAGAGGACGAGATCGGGCAGATCTCGCGGAGTTTCGGCGGCCTTGTCAGGCGAATGGCGGAGCGCGAGAAGCGCGCGAGAACCGTGTTCGATGGGGTCTCAGACGGGATTGCTATCGCGAGCCCCTCCGGCGTTATCAAGGACTTGAACCCGGCTGCCTGCGATCTGTTCGGCTACACTCGGGATGAATTGCTGGGCCAGAACCTGTCCATCCTGATGTTCTCCGACGATCGTCGGCGACATGATCGCCAGATCGAAACCTACCTCGAGACCGGTCGACCGACGTCGCTTTTTCGTACCGTCGAACGGATCGGACGACATCGCGACGGGCGCGAAATACCAGTCGAACTGACGGTCAGCGAAATCTTCGACAATGGCGAACGCTATTTCGCGGGTATTCTGCGCGACGTTTCGGAGCGCCGAGAGAAGGACGAAGAACGCAATTGCCTGATTGCGGCATTGGAGGCCTCGAATGAAGAACTGGACAGCTTTGCCTACGTGGCGTCGCACGACCTGAAGGCACCGCTGCGCACTATCCACAACGCCACGAACTGGATCATCGACGATCTGGAAGGTGAGATGAACGAGGAGATGCAGAAGAACATCGACCTTCTCCGCAGCAGGGTCCAACGCATGGAGCGGCTCCTCGACGATCTGCTGGAACATTCCCGTATTGGTCGCAAGATCGGAGACGTCTCGATGAGAGACGTCGATGGCTCCCAACTCCGGAAAACCGTGGAAGGACTGGTTCACCTGCCCGAGGGCTTTACCCTGACGTTCGAGGCCGGTTTCGATGGGATCAGGGTGTTCGAGATGCCGCTGGCCCAGGTTCTGGTCAACCTCGTCTCCAATGCGATCAAGCACCATCATCGTGAGGCAGGAACCGTATCGGTGCGGGCGACTGCGGTGGGCGAGCGCTATCGGTTCGATGTGCGCGACGACGGGCCGGGGATCGCCCCGAAATATCACGAGAAGATCTTCCAGCTGTTTCGCACCCTCAAAGCCAGGGACAAGGTGGAAGGCAGCGGCATGGGGCTTGCCATCGTGAGCAAGCACGTCGCTGTTCAGGGCGGGAAGATTTCGGTCGAATCCGAAGGCGACGGAACGGGCGCGACGTTCAGTTTCACTTGGCCGGCAGCCGCCTCCGGGGCCGACGCCGGGGAGTCGGATCGTTCAGTCGCGTGATGCGACCGCAGCGAGCAGGTGTTCGAGCCTTTCGGCGCTGAATTCACTCTTCGTCATAACGGCCGCGACGTTGCGGGCGCGAGCCTTGGCGAACATGAACGGTGACGGCCAATCGCTGATGATGGCCACCGGCATAGAGGCGAGTCTCTCGCTCGCGGCGAGTTCCGCGACGAAGTCGGCTCCGTTGCCATCCCGAAGGGTGTTGTCGAGGATGATTAGGGAATATGACCCGCCCATAAGATATCGCCGCGCGAGTGCGAGCGTTTCCGCGAAGTCTGCTCGGCAGGGAAACTTCGACCGTGAAAACACCCGCTCGAACATGAGCCTGTCCGCGGCATCGTCCTCCACAATTAGACATCTGGCTGTGGAACTATTCGCCATCGTTCAACCTGGCTCTCTGTATATCGAGCCCGGAATAGCAGCAGACGATTAACATCCCGCATACATCGCAGGTTCGGCGTGACGGTTCACTGGAGACATTGCGAAACGTGACAACGTCCGCTTCGGGCTAACTCCCGGCCTTCGCTGCGCCCTGCGTGAATGTCGGTTTCTCTAATTGGGCGTTTGGGTCAAGCTCGTTTTCCTTCTTTCTTGTGGATCATAGTCACTCATCCGGGTCAATCTGAATAGCCCCGTGTATCGTGGACGCCTTCTTTGCTAATTTTGAGGCAAGGAGGCCATGATGAGCAGCGACCCGCGTTCAGCGACGATTTCAAGCGAGATGCGGTCGCGCAGATCACGGAGAGGGGTTACCCGGTCAGGGAGGTGGCCGAGCGCTTGGGCGTGAGCCAATACTCCCTCTACTCCTGGAAGAAGAAGTTCTCGAAAGCGTCGACTGGCGGCGCTGAGAAGGATGCCGAGATCCGACGGCTGAAGAAGGAGCTGGCGCGGGTCTCGGAGGAGCGGGACATTCTAAAAAAGGGCGAGGCTTGTCCGCCATTGATGGAGTGGATGGCTCCCGCTCCCGGCATCGCA
>NZ_AQRC01000014.1 GCF_000737065.1 Thioclava atlantica
CGCCGAATGGGCCGGGGCGAACGTGCAGGCCAACGCGATCGGGCCGGGCTACATGAAGACCGATATGACGCAGGTGCTGCAGGACGACCCGGCCTTCGACGGCTGGGTCCGTGGCCGCACCCCGGCCGGGCGCTGGGGCGACCCGGAGGAACTGCAGGGCGCGGTGGTTTTCCTCGCCTCTCCCGCCTCGGATTATGTGAACGGCCAGATGTTGTATGTTGACGGCGGCATGACCGCAGTTCTCTGATCCTCTTGATGCAGATGGATGTCTCGATGCATAACGTGCGGTTCGCGCCGGGAACTCGCACGATCATTCGCGACCGGTGCCGATGAGGAGGCAGCAGCTTTCTGGGACTGCGTGAGGTCACCCGGATCGGAAATCGCACGCCCCGCCAACTTTCGGAAAGCTCCTGATCACCGGTTGGTACGGCCCTGTCGGGTGTATGGGCGGCCCGGCCCCCCGTTTGCTCGCCGAGATGCGGTGGAGGAGGGGGCTCTTGCCTTCGGTCATTTCAGGCTCCCCGCATGCGATGATCTGCGTGAAGGCCTGCGCCACCGTGTTCCGGTTCTTTCGCCGAAGCTGTGCATCCGAGCAGGGTTCCGTTCAGGAGGGGCTACGGATGAACGGCCAAAGAAGAAGGGAGGATGAGGGGGCGCATGGCCCGGCCTTCCAAGCGGGGGAGCTTCGTCGGCCTCAGATGTCGAAGGGTGAGGCATCCGCGGAGTTCGGTGAAAAAATCAACTAAATCCAAAAAATCGTCTTAAAAAATCAGAATCAATCAAAAATATGATTGACGCTGACCTGTAGCTTGTGCTGATCTCCGGGCATGACCTGTATCGGGAGAGCCTGCATTGAGAGATGATCGCCTGCATGAGATCCGTCGGTTGCTCTATGCCGCCGGGGCCGCTTGTTCGGTTCAGGAGATTTCCGACGCGATCGGCGCCTCGCCGGCGACGGTGCGGCGGGATCTGATCGATCTCGAGGCGCAGGGCATGATTGAGCGCACTCGGGGCGGCGCCAAGATTTCGGACACGTCGGGCCAGGAGGTCGCCTTCGCGCTTCGCGAGCAGCAGAACCTGTCGGAAAAGCGGGCGATCGCCGAAGTGGCCTACGCCCATTTGCGCCCTCACAGCTCGGTGCTGATGGATGCCGGCACTACGGTTCTGCAACTCGCCCGCTGCATTCGCCTGCGGCCGATGCCGCTTTCGGTGTTCACCAACTGCATCCCGGTGGCGCAGGTTCTGGCGGATCTCCCCGAGGTGAAGGTGACGCTGCTCGGCGGCGTTCTGCGGGCCGAAAACGCCTCTATGGTCGGAGGTCTCGCGGAGCGGATGCTCGACGAACTCTGGTTCGACCAGCTCTTTCTCGGCGCCGGAGCGCTGGCGTCGGATCGGTGTATCTACACTCTCGAGGAGGCGGAGGCGCGCTTGAACGCGAAAATGATCGCGCGCTCCTCGACGCGCCATTTGCTGATCGATTCCACGAAATTCGGACGAAACCTCACCTATCGGGTTTCGCCTTTGAAGGATGTCCTGAGCGTGATCAGTGACGGCGCCCTGTCGCAGGAATGGAGCGACCGCCTCGCCGAGATGGGGGTGAGCGTTACGCTCGCCTCCCTCCAGAATGGGCAGGATGTCTGATCATGCCGCTACTGTTTGGGTTGGATAGCGGTGGCACGAAGACCGTAGCGGCGCTCGCCGACGGGCGTGGCGAGGTTGTTCGCCTCGTCTACGGGCCCGGTCTCGACCCTTTCTCAATGCCGGGCTGGCGCGACAGTCTTGCCAGGATCGTCCATTCTCTGACGGCTGGTCTGGAGGAGCCTGTTTCCTGCGCCGTACTCGGGCTGCCATTTCACACCGAAATCCGGTCTGTCAGTCACGCGCAGAACGAAGCGGTTTCGTCACTGTTTTCCTGTGATGTTCTTGTCGAGAACGATGTTCGCATCGCTTTCGATGGTGCCTTCACGGGCAAGGGCGGTGTCTTGGTGCTTGCCGGCACCGGTTCGATGGCATGGGCGAGCGCGGCCGGCTCCGATGCGCCACACGTTCGCACGGGGGGCTGGGGCGATCTCTTCGGGGATGAAGGGAGCGCATTCTGGATCGGCCGTGAAGCCCTCGCCATGATTTCGCACGAATTGGACGGTCGCGCTCCGAACTCGGGCTTCTCCGAAGAAATGCTCGCCCGTATCGGCATCGGCGCCGACGAAGTGATCGACTGGACCTACCGGTTGGAGAACCCTCGGCGGACCATCGCCGGGCTTGCGCGTCTCGTCGGCGATCTGGCCGATGAGGGGCAGCCGCGCGCGGTCGAGCTTTTGCAGCGGGCGGCCCACCATCTGGCATTGGCCGCGAAGGCCGCTTGGAAGCAGGCCGATCCGCGAACGGCGCTGCGTTGGAGCTACGCGGGGGGCGTGATGCAAAACGCCCTGGTGCGCGAGGCGGTCACTCTCTCCCTTGGGGCCCAGCCTCTTCCCGCCATCCTTCCGCCGCTTGGGGGTGCGCTTTGGCGCGCGGCGGAGCAGCTCAAGCTGCCCATCGATCCGACGTGGATCGAAAGACTCTCACAACAACTAAGCGCGCAAATGCGTCAACACACCCAACAGGAGACCCTGAAATGAAGAGAAGATCTTTCCTCGCGGCGCTCGGTGCGGCCAACCTCGCCGCAGCGATGCCGCGTGTGGCGTTTGCCGCCGACAACCAGCTCAGCGTGCTGTTGCCGCCTTGGGGAACCTTGCCCAAGGCAATGAGTGACCGATTCACGAAAGAGACCGGGATCGCGCTTCAGATCCAGACAATGGGCTGGGATGATATCCGCACGAAGGTCGTGACCTCGATGGTCGCGAATACGGCGCCCGCCGATGGCGTTGAATTCGACTGGTCCTGGGTCGGTCAGTTCGGCGCAGCAGGTTGGTTCGAGAGCCTCGACGATCTGGTTCCGGCCGAAACGGTTGCCGACATTCCGACCGCGAAGATCTTTCAGTATGACGGCAATCTGCTTGCGATCCCCTACAACAATGACTTCCGCATCCTGATCTACAACAAGGCTCACCTCGAGCAGGCCGGTGTCGCTGCCGCGCCGAAGACACCCGACGAGATGCTGGAAGCTGCGCGGGCGGTCAAGAAGGCCGGAATCGCGAAGTTCCCGATCGGCATTCCGCTTTCGGCGACCGAGGGCACCTCGACGGCCTGGTATCTGATGACGATGGCGTTCGGCGGCGACCTGTTCGACGCAGATTTCAATCCGCTTTTCACTGACCCGAATTCGGGCGGCTACAAAGCCCTCGCGTTTATCCTGACCGCCCTGCAAGAGGGATTGATCGATCCTGCTGCGACCGGTCTCAAGGATACCCAGGTCCAGGAACTGTTCCAGACCGGCGAGATCACCTTCGACGTCGCGGGCTGGGCAGGAAACCTGGCGGTCTACAGCGATCCCGAGAAGTCGAAGATCGCCGATCAGGTCGCGGCCGGGCTGATGCCGTCGACCGAGGGCAAGTCCCGGACCTTCGGCCTTCCCGAAGCCGTCGGCATCCCGAGCATCGCGGCGAACAAGGAAGCGGCCGCGACCTTCATCAACTGGATCGCGAAGCCCGAGAACGAGATCGAGATCTACAGCAGCCTTGGCGACCTTCCGCCCCGGCTGAGCGTGCTCGAGCAGCTCAATAGCGAAGGCAAACTCTTTGCCGGCGACGTTCTCATCGAGCAGTCGAAGACGACCGAGCCGCTTTTCAAGCAGGGCACGCCCGGTTGGTATCCGCAATTCTCCAGTGCGGTCTGTTCGACGATCAACGCGGCCGCGAAGGGCCAATACGGCGTCGAGGAAGCGATCGCAGAGATCGCGTCGCAGGCCAAGAAGGCCATGGACCGCTAAGCGAAGGACCGAGGAGCATGGCCAGCCAATCCGGCTTGCGGACCCGCAAGCCATATCGGCGGGACGAGACGATACTCGCCTTCGCCTTCATCGTGCCCATCATCGTGATCATGGGCGGACTGGTTTTCGGTCCGCTCGTCAACACGGTGGTCGACAGCTTCTATCGCATCGATCCGATGCAGCCCGGAGAACCCTTCATCGGGTTGAAGAACTACACCAGGCTGATCGCGGATGGGGACGTTCAGACATCCTGGGCGAACAGCGCCTTCTATGTCGTCCTTGCAGTGGTGGCTGAAACGCTGATCGGTCTGGGAATGGCCTTGCTCCTCAATCGGGTGCGCCTGGGGCGGAAATGGCTTCTTGCCATTGCGGTCCTGCCCTGGTGCCTCCCGCCGGTGGTCAATGCGATCGTGTGGATGTGGATCTATCATCCCAATTACGGTCTCCTCAATCAGGTGCTCATGTCGCTTGGGGTGATCAACGAGGCTGTCGTCTGGTCCAATGACAGGATCGGCGGGCTCGTGATGGTGACGCTGGTCCATGTTTGGCGCATGGCGCCACTGACCGCGATCATCCTTCTCGCGGCCCTGCAAAGCGTTCCCGGCGAACTTTACGAAGCCGCCAAACTCGACGGGGCCGGGCCGCTGCGCAGTTTCCAGCAGGTCACCTTGCCGTTGATCTCCGGTGGCCTCGCGATCGCGCTCAGTCAGTCCACGGTCTTCGCGTTCAACCTCTTTGACGAGGCCTGGATCATGGGCGGAGCGAGTTTGGGAACGCGTTCGGTGATCATCCAGACCTACCTCTCGGCGTTTCAGGATCTCCGCTTCAGCTACGGCATGGCTCTTTCGCTTCTCGCGATGATCGCCTCGCTGCTGGTTTCCCTGATCTACGTCGCAAAAGTCTCACGCGATACGAGGATGGGCTGATGTCCTGGAAAGCCGTCTCAAATCCAATACTCTCGATCGCCAAGGCCTTTGCAGTCCTGCTTTTGGTCATCTGGTCGCTGGGGCCGATCTATTGGGCTTTCGCGACCAGCGTCACCCCGTCCAACGAGATCATTTCGAAAAGCCTGAGGCTTTGGCCCGCTCACGCGACGCTTGAACATTATGCGAAGCTTCTGGGCGCGGCCAGCACCGCGCATGGAAACGAGGTGCAGTCGGTCTGGCCCCAGTTCCGGGCCGCAATGATCAACAGCATCGTTACCTCGGGCTTGGCGACCATCGTCACTGTCGCCATCGCGGCCTTCGGGGCCTATGCCTTCGTCCGTCTGCGGTTTCCGGGGCGCAACATCCTCTTCGCCCTTGTCGTCGCCACGATGGCGATCCCCGCCTACACCGTGATGATCCCGCTCTACCGGTTGATGATCAGTCTCAACCTGATCGACACCTATCTGGGGATCACGCTCATCTATGTCTCGGCTTTCCTGCCGCTTGCGCTCTGGCTGATGCGGACGGTCTACGAGGCGATGCCGCTTTCGCTTGAAGAGGCTGCGTGGCTGGATGGGGCGGGGCGTCTTTACACGCTCGTGGCGATCGTTCTGCCACTGGCGGCCCCTGGCTTGATCGCGGCGGCGATCCTGACTTTCCTGAATGCCTGGGGGCAATTCATCGTGCCGCTTGTCTTCTCGCCGACGCTTGCGAGCAAGTCGCTTACCGTCCTCATCCCCGAATTCGCGACCCGGTCCAATATCGACTACGGGCTCATGAACGCGGCGGGCATTCTCGCGATCATTCCGCCCGTGGCCCTGGTGATCTTCCTCAATCGCTATCTCGTCAGCGGCCTGATGGCCGGTGCGCAGAAATGATCTCGTCGCGTGAAGAAGGCCGCAGCCGGGTGACACGCGATCACTCAAAAGGAAAGAAGCAGCCGCCTCGCGGTCTCGCGACGCAGCGCTGCCAGACCATGGAGAACAATACATGGCAACTCTGAAGTTCGAAGGTCTCAAGAAGCGTTACGGCGCGGTTGAAGTGCTTCATGATATCAACCTCGATGTCGCCGATGGCGAACTGATCTCCCTGGTCGGGGCGTCCGGATGCGGGAAGTCGACTTTGCTGCGCATGGTCGCGGGTCTCGAAGATATCAGTGGCGGTCAGCTCATTCTCAATGATCGGGTGATCAACGACGTCGCGCCGAAGAGCCGCGATATCGCGATGGTCTTTCAGAACTACGCGCTCTATCCGCACAAGACCGTCGCGGAGAACATGGGTTTCAGCTTGAAGCTGCGCTCGGTTCCCCGCGCGGAAATCGATACGGCAGTGCGCCGCGCCGCCGATCTTCTGGGGCTCACGCCTTACCTTGATCGATATCCCAAAGCCTTGTCTGGTGGGCAGAGACAGCGTGTCGCGATGGGCCGCGCGATCGTGCGTGAACCCGAAGTGTTCCTGTTCGACGAACCGCTGTCAAACCTGGACGCGACGCTCCGTGTGCAGATGCGTTCCGAGATCCGGGCGTTGCAGATGCGGTTGGGAACGACGTCCCTTTACGTCACCCATGACCAGCTCGAAGCGATGACCATGTCCGACCGGATCGTCGTTCTGAATGGCGGCTGGATCGAGCAGGTGGGCACCCCGGTCGAGATCTACGATACGCCGCGCAACATCTTCGTGGCGCAATTCATCGGCTCGCCCAAGATGAACCTGATCGAGGGTGTCGTGACGAGCGAAGGTGTGATGGTCGGGGACACCCTTTTGCCCATCGCCGCGCCGCGTGCCGCCGGCACACCGCTGATCGTCGGAATCCGGCCCGAACATCTTTCGCTCGGGGTGGAAGGGCCGGGGGCCTTGCCCATGGTTTTGGAGGCTCTCGAGATGACCGGCGCCGAAACGCATGTCTACGGAACCATCGCAGGAGCGCAGGGAATCATGACCCATGCCGGCCGTTTGAGCGGCGCGCCAGGCGACAAACTGTGGCTCACCAATCCCTCCGAAATCTACCACCTGTTCGATAAGGAAACCGGGCTGCGCCTCGACTGACGCCCGCCGCGAGCGGCCGACCCGCCCTCGCTTTCCCTGAAATGACCGCCCCTCGAGGGCAGCAAGGAGACACTTATGACATTGGCAGCCGATAGCGAAACCTGGAGCGAGATTCATGCCCAGCCCGGGATCTGGTCGAATTGGGCGCCTGAACTGGCGAGCCAAACCGACGAGCTGCGCCGCTGGATTGCAGATGCGGGGTATGAGGAAATCATTTTCGCAGGGGCGGGGACTTCTGCGTTCATCGGCGAAATCGCGGCCTTCGCAGCCGAAGGGAACCTGAGGCTGCGCGCGGTCCCGACGACCGACATCGTCTCGAACCCGCGGGAGTGCCTGCGCGACGACCCTCGGCTTCTGGTGGTGCAATTCGGACGTTCCGGCGACAGTTCGGAAACCGTCGGCACGCTCGACCTGCTCGACGGTCTGTTCCCCTCCGTGGGCAGGCTGCACATCACCTGCAACCCAGGCGGCGCACTGGCGACCCGGGCCCCCGCGGGAACGGGGGAACAGCGCGTGCTTCTTCTGCCCGAAGCGACCCACGACAAGGGCTTCGCGATGACCTCGAGTTTCTCCACGATGCTCCTCTCGGCATTGGCCTGCTTCGCGCCCCGGAACATCCTCGTCGAAGCGCTGGGTAAGCTCGCGGCCAAGGCGGAACAGCTCATGCCGCAGATCGACGCGATGACGCCTCCTCGTCCCGAGCGGATCGTGTTTCTCGGCTCGGGCGCGCTCAAGGGCGCGTCGCATGAAGCTGCGCTCAAGGTGCTTGAACTCACCGCAGGCGAGACGGTTTCGAGCCATGAGGGCACGCTCGGGTTCCGGCATGGGCCGAAATCGGTGATCACCGGGGCGGATCTGGTGGTGGTGATGATCCACCCTGACGCCCATACCAAGCTCTACGACAATGACGTCGCAACCGAGATCCGGGCGCAGTTTCCGAAGGCGCGCGTGATCACGCTGGGCGACGACGTTGCCGATCTGGATGTGTCCTGCCTCGGAGATGCGCGTTGGGATGCCCCGCTCTACGTCCTGGTCGCCCAGATCTGGGCGGTTCGCTGGGCCGAGGCGCTGGGCCTGAACATCGACAACCCGTTCGTCGACATGGGCAACCTGTCGCGCGTCGTGACGGGCGTGAAACTCTACCCCGCGGCATGAGACGGCAATGCGAGGCACAACGATCATGACGAAGCATGTCCTGGCGGATATCGCGAAATGGCGTGAGAGATCCGGTCCCTCCGGAATCCCATCGATCTGTTCAGCCCATCCCGTCGTTCTGGAAGCGGCGATGCGCTCTGTCTTGCCAAGCGCGCTTCCTCTTCTCGTCGAGGCAACCTGCAATCAGGTAAATCAGGAGGGGGGCTACACGGGCATGACGCCCGATGATTTCCGTGCCTTCGTTGAGCGCATCGCAGCGGAGGTCGGTTTCCCTCTCGATCGGCTCGTTCTGGGCGGTGACCACTTGGGGCCGAACCCGTGGAAAGCGCTTCCGGCATCGGAGGCGATGGACAAGGCAGAGGCGATGATCCGCGCCTATGTTGCGGCAGGATTCACCAAGCTTCATCTCGATTGCTCCATGGGCTGCGCAGGCGAGCCGGTGGCATTGGGCGACGAGGAAACAGCAGCCCGGGCGGCACGTCTTGCCGTGGCCGCAGAGGCATCGGTTCGCGAAGGTCAGTCTCCACCGGTCTATATCGTGGGCACCGAGGTTCCCGTTCCCGGTGGCGCCATGAGCGAACTCGATGAACTCGAAGTGACGCAAGCGCAGGCGGCCTCGAAGACCTATGAGGTGACGCGTTCCGCGTTCCTTTCGGCCGGTCAATCCGACGCGTTCGAGCGCGTGATCGGCATCGTCGTTCAGCCTGGGGTCGAATTCGGCAACCACAACGTGGTCGACTATGATCACGCGCGCACAGATGAGCTTCGTGCCAGCCTGAAGGAGATGCCCGGCCTAGTATTCGAGTGTCATTCGACGGATTACCAGACTCGAGACAACCTCAAGCAGCTCGTTCAGGATGGGTTCGCGATCCTGAAGGTGGGGCCGGGCCTGACCTTCCGTCTCCGCGAGGCCCTCTACGGGCTCGATGAAATAGCGTCGCGCCTGTTCCCCGGAAAGCGCGCCGAGACGCTGAAGGAGACGATGGAGCGCTTGATGTTGGCCGCGCCGCAGCACTGGGAGAAGTATTACCCGGGCTCGGCTGAGGAGCAGGCCCTCCAGCGCCATTTTTCCTACAGCGATCGAATCCGGTATTACTGGCCACAAGCGGAAGCTGCGCGCGCGGTCGATGAACTGATGGGGATCTTCGACGGCGTCGAGATCCCGGAAACACTCATCGGTCAGTATCTTGGGGCCAGATATGAGGAGGTGCGCGCAGGTGAACTGAAGGCCGAAGCCCGTTCCCTGGTCTTGGCCGCCGTGTCGGATATGGTGCAGGACTATATCAGCGGGTGCGAATGACCGTGATACCGGGGCTGACAAGTCAGGGGGTGAGAGCGCAAAGAGCCGCAGCGGCACGAGTGTAAAACTTTGCGCCGCCCCCCGGCCTCGAGAGGAGCCGGTAGGGCGATCCCAATCGCCTTTCCTGCCGGCGCACGAGACCGGTGCTCATCGCCCCGGGCCAAGTGCCTCGAGCAGTGACGCAACCAGCCTTTGCGGCCGGTAGTCCAGATCCGACGGCGTCAGCCCCATCCGCACCACGACCAGGTCGGCTGATGGGATCACCGTGACCGTCTGCCCGTCATGCCCTTCGAGCCAATAGGTATCGGCGGGAAGCCCATAGGTCAGGTCATCGCCTGCTTTTTGTGTCGGCGCAGGTCCGGCCAGCCAAGTCATTCCCTGCCCGTAGACCGCATCAGGCTGAGATGGCGCATGCATCATCGCAGCAAAGCCCTCGGGCAGGATCTGGCGCCCTTCCCATGTGCCGCCCTGCAACAGGAATTGTCCGAACCGCGCCCAGTCTCGCGCGGTGGCGTAGAGGTAGGAGCTGCCGACGAAAGTACCAGCTTCGTCGGTTTCGAGGACTGCGCTGTCCATTCCCAACGGGCCGAAAAGCGCTTTGCGCGGCCATTCGAGCGCGGCCTGCCGATCACCGATCGCGTCCTGCCAGATCCGTGACAGGATCACCGCCGTCCCACTCGAATAGTGGAAGGTCGTACCCGGTTTGTCGGCCAGCGGTTGGGCTGCGGCGAAATCTGCCATGTCGGGTTCGAGATAGAGCATCCGGGTCACATCCGAGACATCGCCGTAATCCTCGTTGAAATGCAGCCCACTCGACATTGACATCAGCTGCGCCAACGTGATGTCGGCGCGGCCGTCACCCTTCCACTGCGCCAGCAGCCGGTCTTGATCGAGCCGCAGCTTGCCCGCCTCGATCACCGTGCCGACGAGCGCGGCCGTGACCGTCTTGGTCATCGACCAACCCAGCAGAGGCATTTGCTGGCTGAACCCCGCGCCATAGCGTTCGGCCACTATCCGGCCCCGCTGGACGACGACGATTGCGCGCATTCCCGGCCCCGCCAGAGATGGATCCGCGACGATCCGCGCCAGTTCGGCATTTTGCGGCAGATCGACCGCAGTTCCCTCTGGCCAGAGTGCGTGCGCCCCACCTGACCCAGGCGGGGTCGGGACAACATGATTGCCGGTTTGCGCCAGATTGCCGTCGGGCAGTGCCGTGCAGCCCAGTCCCGGGCGGCGTTCGGCCGTCATCGGCGCGATCAGCCCGAGAAAGGCCGCATGCACCTGCCCCTTCGCGTTGTCGCTATTCGCGGTGAAGGCGCGCAGCAAAGGGTTGCCGGGAGCTTGCACGTCGGACTTCAGGACCTCTCGCGGGTCACGCCCCTGCAGGTAGCTCGCCGAGCAGACAATTTTTGAGCTGTATCCCGCGCCCACGCGCAACAAGGTGGGTGGCACCAGATATATGTAGATTATTGCCGTGGTAATTCCGCCCACGACGAGGACCAATAGTCCGGACAGAAATTTGCGCAAGATCCGTATCCTCAACCTTTCCCGGTCGCAGTCTTGCTTGAGCGCGCGGGGCGCGCAAAGGGTTTCTCGTCTGCCTGACGGAAGGTCATCCCCGTCGCTCGTGGCATGGACGTTTTATCGAGGAAGAACGGGGGATGCAGGGTTTCCTGGATCCGTTTCGTGAAATCCAGGGAGCCATAGAGGCTGCGCAGGATCTGAAAATTAGGTTGCCCCCATTCGCGCACAGCGTTTCTTCCATTGGAGCCAGCGTTCGGCGAACTGCCCTGCCAAGCGTGTTTCGTCCAAGTATGGCTGGAGCGCGGTCGGTCTTTGAGCTCAGCCTTTCGGTCGAGTCTCACTTGGGCATTGCCCGGGGAGTTCTTGCGGGGAAAATCTGCTTCCTCACTTCCCCCGCAAGCTCGCTCTGCGATCATAGATCCCGCGCACGAGCACTGCTACCGCGCCCTCGAGCGGCAGCCAGGCGAGACAGTAGAGCCAGACCAGCAAGGCTGCGGTCCAGCCGATCGGCGTCACGAACAGGCCATAGACCGCGATCAAGGTGCCCAGGAGCTGCGTCGCTTCGGTCGTCGCGAACAGGCGAAGGGCAGGGAAGGGCCTGCGCCAGAACCAGCTCTGATGGCGCGTGACGAACAGTGTCATGTGACCCGAGACGAGCAGTTTCAGGAAGATGATCGTCTGGATCTGCTCTCGCGGCAGGCCGAGCCGGGTATCGACGAACCAGAACAGCAGGAAAGTCTCGATAACCCCTGTCACGCCGAGCGTGGCCGCAACTGTGAGCACGCGGCGCATGTCCCATCGCACCGGGCGCGGCGACACCGAAACATTGTCATAGGCGATCATCATGATCGGGAAGTCGTTGAGCACCGCCAGAAGGACGATCATGATCGCGGTGACGGGATAGAAGTCGAAGACGAGGATGGTGAGCGTCATGAACAGCAGCACGCGGATCGTCTCGGCCACGCGGAAGGTGGCGTAGCTCGTCATGCGTGCGAAGATCCGGCGCGACTCCTCGATCGCGGTGGTGATGATCGACAGGCCCTTGTCCGTCAGCACGAGATCGGCGGCCGCGCGCGCCGCATCGGTGGCTCCGCTCACGGCGATGCCCGCATCCGCCTTGCGCAGCGCAGGGGCGTCATTCACCCCATCCCCCGTCATCGCGACGATTGATTGTCCATTCTGCAAGGCTTCGACGATACGGAACTTGTGCTCGGGCAGGACCCGCGCAAACCCGTCGGCGGCGCGGACATTGGCCTCGACCGTGGCGGGATCCCCCTCCAGCAGCTCGCCAGCGGGAAAGATCTTCTGGCCGAGATCGAGTTTTCCCGCGATCTGGCGGGCGATGGCCTCGTGGTCTCCGGTGATGATCTTGACCGCGATCCCCATGTCGCGCGCGCGGGCGATCGTTCGGGCCGCATCGGGTCGTGGCGGGTCGATGATCGGCAACAGGCCGAGGAATTCCCACTCTCCCCCGGCCACCTTTCGTGCGACCCCGAGTGCCCGGTAACCTTGCTGTGCAAGCTGCTCGACCTCGTCCTCCACCGCCTTGCGCGCCCGATCGGCGAGTGCGGCGAGTTCCACGATCACCTGAGGCGCCCCCTTCGCGACGTTCCATCGGACCGCCTCGAGGGTGATTTCAGCTTCGCTGCGCTTGCTGACGGGATCGAAAGGGGTGAAGCTGAGCGTTTGGAATGCCCCAAGCGAGATCTTTTCCGCCGCAGCGAGAACCGCCGTGTCGATCGCGTCGGGGGCGTCGCGGTCGCAGGCGAAGGCTGCGGCGCGCAACAGATCCTCGACCGCGACGCCTTTTGCCGGACGCGGCCCCTCGACGGTCAGTTCGTTGAGCGTCAGTGTCCCGGTCTTGTCCGAGCACAGCACATCGACCCCGGCGAGTTCCTCGATCGAGACGAGACGGGAGACGATGGCCTTCATCCGCGCCAAGCGCTCCGCCCCGACCGCCATCGTGACCGACAGTACGGTCGGCAAGGCCACCGGGATCGCGGCGACCGTCAGGATCAGGGCGAACTGGATCACCTCGAGCGGAGGGTTGTGCCGCTGGAGCGAGACGATCACGATCATCGCCACCAGCACGAGCGCCGCGGCAATCAGGAAATTCCCGATCTGCATCACCGCTTTCTGGAAATGGGACTTGCCGGTAGGGCCTTGCACCAGCGATGCGGTGTGACCGAAATAGGTGTCCATCCCCGTCGCGGTCACCTCGCCGCTCATCTCGCCCAGCTTGACCACCGAACCCGAATAGGCGCTGTCGCCGGGCACCTTGTCGACAGGGAGGGACTCGCCGGTGAGCGCGGCTTCGTCCACCGAGAGGTATTTCCCTTCGAAAAGTGTCAGGTCAGCCGGAACGATCTGCCCGATGGAGAGCCGCACGATGTCTCCCGGGACAAGATCCCGGGCCGCGATTTCCTGCCAGCGGCCCTCTCGCTTGACCCGTGCGTTCGGAGCCAGCTGCGCCTTCAATGCCGCGATCGCCGAGCTGGCCTTGCTTTCCTCCTTGAACCCCACTGCCGCGTTGATCAGCAGCATCGCGAAGATCACGCTGAAATCGGACCAATCGCGCAAAATGAGGGACAGGAGTGCCGCAAGTTCGATCAGCCAGGGAATAGGTCCCCAGAAATACCCCGCAATCCTTTGCAGCAGGGTCTTCTCATCACTCTTGAGCGCATTGGAGCCGTATCGCTCGAGCCGTGCAGACGCCTCCGCCGAAGTTAGACCGGTCGTCCGGTCCGTCTTCGGCAAGATCTCCGACACTTGCGCTTCAGCGACGGCCTTTTCCATCTGTTGCGTCTCCCGTTCTGGCCCCCAGGCTTCCGAGCCACCGACCGATCTCGGGCCAGACCTCCGAAAGGGTATGGCGGCCCATGAAGAGCCCGATATGTCCGCCCTCGACCAGGCGGGAGACGATCTTGTCTCGGGGGGTGCCGAGCAGCCTCTCGGCTGCGAAAACCTGTTCGCGTGTCGTGATGTCATCATCCTTGCCCGCGAGCAGGAAGGCAGGGCAGGTGATCGCGCCGAGATCGAGCCTTCGTCCGAGGCCGACGAACTTGCCTCCCGCGAACAGGTTCTGTTTGAACAGAAGGTCGATGGCTTGCAGATAATAGCGCCCCGGGAGATCGATCGGGTTCTCATACCAGCTCTCGAAGCGCTCGGTACGCTTCATGAAGTTCCGGTCTCCGATATGCTCATAGAGATCGACGAACTTGCCGAAATACTGTTCGTCGGCATGCATGTTCTTCCATCCGGCCAGCATGAAACGCCCCGGCATCCGCCCCTCTCCGGCATCGACCATCTCCTGGTAGGCGGAGAGCGGCATCCGATGGGCGAGCTCGCGGATCGGGCCGTGCCCGGCATCGGTATCTATCGGCGAGCCGGCGAGAACGAGAGCGGCGACTTTCTCGGGGAAGCGCGCGGCATACATGGCCGACGTCCAGCCTCCCTGGCACAGTCCGACCAGCATCACGCGCCCGCCAAGATCGTCGACTGCGACATTGATTTCGGCGAGATACTTGTCGATGTCGAAATCGCGCATCTCCGGGGTGGCGCTTTTCCAGTCGGTGCAGAGCACGCGCCCCAGCCCGGCACCCAGCAGCGTCTCGATCAGGCTCTGGCCCGGCGCGTAATCCGCGATCGTCGAGGAATGCCCGGCGAAGGGCGCATCGACCAGCACCGGGACGCCGCCTCCCGTTCCTCCGAAGTCGCGTAGCCGCATCGTGTCGAGATCGAGGAGCACATGGTTCTCCGTCGCCCATTCCGGGGCGGGCGGGGCAGTGATCCGTGCCGCCTCGTCGAGATAGGTCAGACCTTTCTCGACCGCATCGAGGCCGATCTTCTGCAGTTCCATCGCTGCGGCCATCGGCCAGAAGAGAGGAACGCTGTGTTCGTAGGTCGTGCCGGCATCGCTCATGATTAACGCTCGCAAGATGAACTTCGCAGAGCCGTTCCCTAGCGAAACGGGAAGGCGAACGGTTTTGCAAGCAAAGCCCGATGGAAGCGCGGGAACGTGAATGTTGCGTGTGACCGGGTGAGTGGCGTGGATGCCGGTTCGGACGGGCGTTAGGAACGCGCGCGATCGTTGCAGCCGGCGCCGTCAGGCGCCGGGGTGAAGGGGCCGGTCGCAACCCACGGCGCCGACAACCCGCCCCCCAGACCTGGCTCCAACTCAACTACGGTTCAGGGGCGGGCATCCCGCTCCTGTCTCCGGTGAAAAGAGGCGCAAGGGACAAGGAAACAGCGTTCGCCTCGCTCCCTCGTCGCGCTTCTAGAGCGAGGTGTCACCCCACATAACGATTCACGATCGCCTCGAGCCGCTCCTGCCGGCCCGAGCGGGGCTGCGGGTCGAGCCCCTCGGCCTCGACGCGTGCCGCCGCGGTCTCCAGATCACCTGCAAGCATCGACTGCGCCGCTTGCGTCTCCCAGCCGGCATAGCGCTCGGTGAGCGCGGTTTCGAGCGCGCCATCCCCGAGCATCCGAGCCGCCGCTTTCAGCCCCGCCGCGCAGGTATCCATCCCCCCGACATGGGCGAGGATCAGGTCTTCCGCGTCGAGCGACTGACGGCGCAGCTTGGCGTCGAAATTGGTGCCGCCCGTGGTGAAACCGCCCGCTTTGAGGATCTCGTAATAGGCTAGCGCGACCTCCGGGACGTTGTTGGGGAACTGATCGGTATCCCAGCCCGACTGGTAATCGTTGCGGTTCATGTCGATCGAGCCGAGAATCCCGAGGCTGCGCGCGAGATGCAGTTCGTGTTCGAAACTGTGGCCCGCGAGGATGGCATGGCCCTGTTCGATATTCACCTTCACCTCGGTTTCCAGCCCGAACTCCTTGAGGAAGCCATAGACGGTCGCCACGTCGAAATCATATTGATGCTTGGACGGCTCTTGCGGTTTCGGTTCGATCAGGATCGCGCCATCGAAGCCGATCTTTCGGGCATAGTCCACGACCATCTGCAGGAAGCGCCCGGCCTGTTGGCGCTCGCGCGCCATGTCGGTGTTGAGCAGCGTCTCATAGCCCTCGCGCCCGCCCCAGAGGACGTAATTCTGCCCGCCAAGGCGTTTCGTCGCGTCGATGCAGCTTTTCACCGTGGCCGCGGCATAGGCGAAGACATCCGGGTCGGGGTTCGTTGCCGCCCCGGCCATCCAGCGGCGATGGGTGAACATGTTGGCCGTTCCCCAGAGACAGCCCACGCCGGTCTCCTCCATCTTGGGCAGGACGTAATCCACCCATTCGAAGAGGCGGTCGCGGCTTTCGGCGAAGCTTGCGCCCTCGGGGCGAACATCGAGGTCGTGCCAGCAGAAATAGGGAACACCCAGGATGCGGAACATCTCGAAGGCGGTGTCGGCCTTCAGTTTAGCGCTCTCCATCGAGTCCTGCGGATACCACGGGCGCTCGAATGTGCGCCCGCCGAAGGGATCGCCGCCCTCCCATGCGAAGGAGTGCCAATAGGCGACCGCGAAGCGCAGATGGTCACGCAGGGTTTTTCCGGCCACGACCGCGCCCGGGTCGTAATGGCGGAAGGCGAGGGGGTTGGTGCTGTCGGGCCCCTCGAAGCGGATCGGCTCGATATCCTGGAAGAAGCGGGTCATGGATTGTCCTCTCGGAGATGGGGGAAAGGGTCAGGCAGAGGCAAGCTCGGCGACGGTGTTTTCGCTCAGCATCCGCCAGTCGCGCGGCAGCTTGCGGGTCTCGCCCGTGAGCGTCACGCGGGTCTCGAGCCGGATATCCGCGCTCGAGGTGCCGACCATCAGCGCGACTTCGCCCGGCTCGACGATGCGCACGCCCTCGGGGCCGGTGAAGTTGAGCATGTCGGTGGGCACGCGGAACGTGACGCGCGCCGCAGCACCGGGATCGAGCGAGGCGCGGGCGAAGGCCTTGAGCTCCTTGACGGGGCGCACCAGCGACGCCTGCAGATCGCGCACGTAAAGCTGCGGCACCGCGACGCCCGGGCGCGGGCCGGTATTGCGGATGGTGAAGGAGAGCGCGACCTCACCGGTCTCGATATCGACCTGCGTGGCGTCGAGCGCGAGGTCTTCATAGGCGAAATCGGTATAGGACAGGCCGTGGCCGAACGGGTAGCGGGAGCCGAAATGCCGCGCCACAGGGGTGCCCGAGCTCTTGAACTTGTGGTTGTAGAAATAGGGCGCGGCGCCGGCCGAGCGCGGCACGGAAAGCGTCAGCCGCCCCGAGGGTTCGGCCTGCCCGGTCAGCACATCGGCCAGCGCGTGGCCGCCCTGTTCGCCGCCGAAGAAGCTCATCACCTGGGCGGCGATCTCGTCTTCCAGACCGCCCAGATTGTAGGGCCGACCGCTCGAGAGCACGACCACGACCGGCGTTCCGGTCGCCACCACCGCTTCAAGCAGCTCCTGCTGAAGCCCCGGCAGTTCGAGCGTGTCCACATCGGAGCCTTCGCCGACCGTGCCGGTGAGGAAGATGCCCGAGAGGTCGCCGACGCAGACCACCGCGACATCGGCGGCGCAGGCTGCACCGACGGCCTCGCCGATCATGTCGCGCCGGGTCGAGAAGCGCTCGCTCACTTCGAGGTTCGTGTTGTCCTCCACGTCGCCCGGAAAGACCGGGTTGCCCGATGACCGGCTGTCGAAGATGTTGCAGCCGCGCGCATAGGTCACGCGATCCGCGCCGAGCGCCGCGCGCAGCCCCGCCAGCGGGGTCACGACATGGGCGACGTCATCGCTCTGGTCGGTGTTGATCAGGTGAACCGGGAAGGCATAATCGCCCAGTAGTGCCATCGGGTCGTCGGCGGTCGGGCCGATCACCGCCAGGCGGGCCTGCGGCGCGAGGGGCAGGATGCCGTCATTGTCGAGAAGCGTGATCGATTGCGTGGCCACCTCACGCGAGAGCGCCACTGCCGATGCGCCTTGCATCACGATCTTGCCCTCGTCGGCATAGGGTTGCTCGAAGAGGCCGAGGCGGAATTTTTCGCGAAGATTGCGGCGGACGGCAGCGTTGATCGTCTCCATGTCGATCTGGCCGCGCTCGAGCGCGGTTTTCAGCTGCGGCGCGCAGTCGTCGCCGGGCAGTTCCACGTCGAGACCGGCACGGAAGGCCAGCGCCGCAGCCTCGGCGGGATCGGCGGCCACGCCGTGATGGCTGTGCAGAAGGGTGATGCCGATGTAATCGGCCACGATGAGACCGTCGAAGCCCCATTGCTCGCGCAGCACCTCGGTCAGCAGGTGGTGCGAGGCGTGCAGCGGTTCGTTGTCGATGTCGTGATAGGCGGGCATGACCGAACCCGCATTGCCGAGTTTCACCGCCATCTCGAAAGGCAGCAGGAAATCGTCGTTCAGCTCGCGCCAGCCCAGGTGGACAGGGGCGTGGTTGCGCCCGCCCTCGCTGAAGGAATGGCCTGCGTAATGCTTGAGCGTGGCGAGCAGGTCGCGCTTCGGCCCCTGCAATCCGCGTACATATTCAAGCGCCATCACCCCGGTGAGGTAGGGGTCCTCACCGAAGGTTTCCTCGGTGCGCCCCCACCGCGCATCGCGCGCGACATCAAGCACGGGGGCGAGGCCCTGCCGGCAGCCGATCGAGCGCAGCTCCGCGCCGATCGCGGCGCCGACTTCCCGGACCAGCTCCGGGTTCCAGGTCGCGCCGAAGGAGAGCGAGGACGGAAAGAGCGTGCCACCGCGCGCCATCGTGCCCGAGAGACATTCCTCATGCGCGAGTGCCGGGATGCCGAGCCGGGTCTGCTCGACCAGATGTTTCTGCAGGTGATTGAGCGCGCGCACGCCATCGATCGGCGCGATAGCGCGGGTGCCGAAGGGGCGGGTGACCTGCCCGAGCCCGTGGCGCAGCCGGTCGAACACGTCGAGATCGGGATCGCCGCCGGTGAACCGGTCCGAGCGCATCCGGTGCCGGCCCTCGGGGTCGAGCACCAGCCAGAGCGCGTGCAGCTGGGCGATCTTCTCGTCGAGGGTCATCCGGGCGAGCAGGTCTTCGACCCTCTCCTCGATCGGGAGGGCGGCGTTCTTGTAGCGGTCGGTCATGGGTCTGCCTTTGTCTGGAATTCGGAACGGGCGCGCTCAGAGGCGCTTGCCCTCGGCGTCGAAGCGGTGAATCTGGCTCAGATCGGGGGTGAGGCGGATCGGCGTGCCCGCGGCGAGGCGCACCTGACCGGGCTGGCGCACGATGAGATCGCCCAGATCGGACTGGACATGGATCACCGTCTCGTTGCCGAGATATTCGGCCACGGTGACGGTGCCCGCCCAGGGACCGTCCTCGGTCAGCGTCAGGTGTTCGGGGCGAATGCCGCAGATCGCGGCGCCGTGCTCGGCCGCCACCGCCCCTTCGAGCAGGTTCATCCGGGGCGAGCCGATGAAGCGGGCGACGAAGGTGGTCGCGGGGCGCTCGTAAAGTTCGCTCGGGCTGCCGACCTGCTCGATCCGGCCCGCGTTCATCACCACGATCTGATCGGCGAGCGTCATCGCCTCGACCTGATCATGGGTGACGTAGATCATCGTCGCGTCGAGCCGGTTATGAAGCTCGGCCAGTTCGACCCGCATCTGGTTGCGCAGCGCCGCGTCGAGGTTCGACAGCGGCTCGTCGAAGAGGAACACGGCCGGGTTGCGCACGATCGAGCGCCCGATCGCGACCCGCTGGCGCTGCCCGCCCGAAAGCGCCGCCGGCTTGCGATCGAGGTAGCGCTCTAGGTCGAGGATCTGGGCCGCCTGCGCGACGCGGCGCTCGCGCTCGGCGGCGGGCACCTTCGCGAGCCGCAGCCCGAAATCGATATTCTGCGCGACCGTCATATGCGGAAAGAGCGCGTAGGACTGGAACACCATCGAGATGCCGCGATCCGAGGGCTCGGCATCGGTCACGTCGCGCCCGCCGATCTCGATGCGGCCCTCGGTCGGCTCCTCCAGCCCCGCGATCATCCGGAGCAAGGTGGATTTGCCGCAACCCGAGGGGCCGACGAGCACGGTGAAGGAACCTTCGGGAACGGTGAGCGAGAGATCTGCGAAGATCTCGACCGCGCCGAAGACTTTCCTGATCCGCGAAAGCCGGACTTCAGTCATTGGGAAGGTCTCCGTTCTTGAGAATGTGGGTCATCCCTTCACCGCCCCGCCGGTCAGGCCGGCGACGATGTAGCGTTGGGCGGCGAGGAAGAAGACGATGGCCGGAACCAGCGTGAGCGAGATGAAGGCCAGCGTGCGGTTCCACTCGGTCAGGTATTCGCCGCGGAACTGCATCATGCCGAGGGGCCAGGTGAAGACTTCGCGGCTGTTGAGCACGATCAGCGGCAGTAGGAAGTTGTTCCAGCTTTGCACGAAGACGAAGACCCCGACGGTCGCGAGGATCGGGGTCGAAAGGGGCAGGGTGAACCGCCAGAAGAACCGGATATAGCCGCAGCCCTCGACATAGGCGGCCTCGAACAATTCGCGGGGGAGCTGGTCGAAGAAGGTCTTGAACAGCAGGATCGCCAGCGAAAGCCCGAAGGCCGCCTGCGGCAGGATCACCGCCCAATAGGTGTCGAGCAGCCCCAGATCGCGTACCGTGATGAACAGCGGCAGGATCGCCGTCGCGAAGGGAAAGACCAGCCCAAGCAGCAGGTAGGACAGCAGGAACCGGCTGCCGAAGAACCGGATCTGCGCGAAGACATAGGCGGCTGCGGCGGCCACGATCAGCGTGAGACCCACTGCCGCGAGCGAAATCACCAGAGAGTTGCCCATGTAGCGCCAGAAGGCCGGGTCGGTGATCAGGTCGAGATAGAACTGCGTCTCCCTGACTTTCGGCAGGCCCAGCGGGTTGGTGCGCAGATCGCCGGTCGATTTGAAACCGCCCAGAACGGTCGCGATGATCGGCCCGAGCACGAAGCCCGCGCATAGGAGCAGCACGACCACCTTGGCCAGCCCGAGAAGGAAATTGCTGCGGCTCATTTTGCGCGCTCCCGGTTGAGTTGCCACTGGTAGAGGACGGCCACGATCACGGCGGCCACGAAGAGGATCACCCCCACGGCGCTGCCATAACCGATGTTCAGCCGCGTCAGGCCGAAGGTGTAGAGGTAGCTCACGATGGTATGGGTCTGGTTCGACGGGCCGCCATTGGTCAGCGGGATCACCAGGTCGAAAAGCTGCAGCGAGCCGATCACCGCGAAGAAGCCCGAGACCACGATGGCCGGCCGGATATGCGGGATCAGGACATGGCGGATGACCGCCCAGCGTTTCGCGCCCTCGATGCGCGCGGCCTCGATCAGCTCGGAGGGGACGGCTTGCAGCGCTGCGATGTAGATCATCATGTGGAAGCCGAAATATTTCCACACCACCACGAGGCAGATCGCGTAGAAGGCCCAGTCGCGGTTCGACAGGATAAAGACGGGCGGGATTCCGAGCGCCTGGGTGATTTCGGCAACGAGACCGGTATTGCCGTCGAAGACGAAGCTCCAGATCAGGCCCGCGGCGATCTCGGCGAGGATGAAGGGCAGAAAGAAGATCAGACGGAAGACCGCATTCGTCGGTGTCTTGCGATAGATCGCGAGCGCGAGCGCCAGCGCGATCGGCATCTGGATGAAGATCGACACCAGCAGCAGCACGACCGTATTGCGCACCGAGACCCAGAAGATCGAATGGTCGAAAGCGCGCTCGTAGTTGCGGAGGCCCACGAAATCCTGCGGCGTGCCGTAGCCGTTCCAGTGAAACAGGCTGTAATAGCCCGCGTTCAGCAAGGGCGCGATCACGAAGAGCGAAAACAGGATCAGGGCCGGGGGCAGCATCAGGGCCACGGCCCGCAGCTTGCCGCTCGTGCGCGGACGCCGGCGGGTGGCGGCTTTGTCGGGGGGTGTCATCGGCTCACCTCGAAAGACGGGTGGGCCCGCGCCGGGAGGAGGGCGCGGGCCCGGTCACGCGGCTCAGTGGAAGGACCAGGCGTCCTGGATTTCCTTCGCGGCCTGTTCGGGGGTGATCACGCCCTGCGCGAGATCCGCCGAAGCGTCGTTGAAGGTCGCCCCCACATCAGCCCCGAGATCCTGATCGAGGAAGACCTGATGGTAATGCGACTGCGCGAGATCCTGCGCCATCTGGCGGAAGAACGGGTTCTTGATCGCAGAAGTGGCCGCCAGCGCGGTCGGGATGTAGGCGCCTTGGGCAGCCGCCTCGGACTGGTATTTCGGCCCGTTCCAGAAGGCGAGGAAATCGACCGCCTCTTTCGGCGCGCCTTTCGAAACCACCCAGCCGTTCACACCGCCGAAGGTGTCTTTCGGATCGCCCTTTCCGCCGGTCACGGCCGGGAAGCGCAGGATCGCCATCTGGTCGTCGGGGATACCCTTGCCGCTTTGCGACCGGTCCTTTGCGCCCTGATAGTCAAAATCCGCCATCAGGTGGAACAGGGCCTCGCCATCGCCGAACCGGCCCGAGGCCTGTTCATAGGTCGTGTCCATGAAGCCGGGCTGGAACGGGTGCAGATCGACGAGCTTCTTGAAATCCTCGCCCGCCTTCACGAAGGGCTCGGCCGCAAAGCCCTTGCCGTCGCCCGCCATCGCGGCCTTGAAGCCCTCCTCGCCCGCTTCGCGCACCGCGAGATAGCCGTAGAAGAAATGCAGCGGCCACTTGTCCTTGCCGCCCACCATGATCGGCGTGACGCCGGCATCCTTGGCCTTTTTCACCGCGGCCAGGAAATCATCCCAAGTCTTGATCTTGGAAATGTCGATGCCCGCCTTCTTGGCGAGTGCGAGATTGGTCCAGAACACGACCTCGGTGGCATTCATCGGGGCGCCGACGATCTTGCCGTCCACCGTGAAGGCCTTGATGCCCGCGGGCGAGTAGGTCTTGGCCCATTCATCGCCGACCTGGCTGGTGATGTCTTCGACGAAGCCGGCCTTGGCCTGATCGCGCAGCACACCGCCGCCCCAGCTGTAATAGATATCGGGGCGCGCATCCGATTGCAGCAGCGTCGGCAGCTTCTGCTTGTAGGCCTCGTTCGCGAGATATTCGAATTTCACGTCCACATCGGGGTGCAGGGCCTCGAAATCCTTCGCGGCCTGCTCGTTGATCGCCTTCTCGACGTTGGTGGTTTCGGCGCGCAGGACCTCAATCGTGGTCTGGGCGCTTGCCGTCGTCGCGCCCAGGGCGAGGGCGAGGGCAAGCATGCTGGTGGCGTAATAGCGCATTGTTTGGGTCTCCTCCCGTTTCATGTCGCTCCGGTGCCCCGCTTGCGGGCGAGGCGTGCGTTCCTTCCTCTCCTCAAAGGAAGGTCTGCCGGTCCGTTTCCCGATTCCGCTGAAGCTTTACCGGTATAGTAATTGTGTTTACCGATAAATCCGACTACATGCTAGTGAATTATGAGTGAGCGGCGAACGCCTTGGGAAACTTGGCAAACGGGAGCTGCGATCAGGCGGGAAGGCCCTGGATGACGGAAGAATCGACCTCGCGGGATGCGGCTGCGGCCCCGCCTTCGGGCAAGGAGCGGCGGGCGGGCGCGCGCCCGACGCTTGCCGATATCGCGCAGGCCGCGGGCGTCACGCGGATGACCGTCTCCAACGCGCTCAACGGGCGCGGCGGTGTTTCCGATGACATGCGCGAACGGATCCGCGAGATCGCCCGTGAAAAGGGCTATGTCACCAACTGGGTCGCCAAGAAGCTTTCGGACAGTCGCAGCGGCTCGGAGACCGGGATCATCGGCGTGATCGCGGAAATCCACACGCCCTTCATGGGCGAGGTGGTCTCCGCCATCAGTGGCGCGGTGCGCGATCAGGGCCGCGACATGCTCGTCTACTCGCTGCCCGATCCGGGCAAGAGTTTCCCGGGAAACGTGCTCGACCTGCTTTTGCACGCGGTCGATGGCGTGATCGCGGTCATCCCGCGCGATACGCGCGACTTTCACATGCTGGCCGCGGCGGGGGTTCCAATGGTCGTGGTCGATCCTCTGAAGGAGACGATCGACATGCCCTCCGTTGCGGCCGACAGCTATGGCGGGGCATGCTGCGCGATGCGGCATCTGATCGAGCTGGGCCACCGGAAGATCGCGTTTCTGGCAGGGGAAGCCCGCCGTCTTTCCGCACAGGAGCGATTGCGCGGCTATCGCGATGTGCTGCGCGAAGCAGGTCTCGCTTATCGCGCGGAATATGTGGTCGAGGCGGGCTTCCTTCCCGAACCCGCGCGCCCGGCGACCGAAGGCCTGTTGGCGCTCGACGACCCGCCCACGGCGATCTTCGCGGGCAACGACGCGAGCGCGCTCAGCGCGATTTCCACGATCGAGCAAGCTGGATTGTCGGTGCCGGAGGATATTTCCGTGGTCGGTTTCGACGATGTCTCTCTGGCCTCGCAGGCGCGTCGCGGGCTGACCACGATCCGCCAGCCTTTCGCCGATATCGGCGCGGCCGCAGTGCAACTGCTGCTCGATCTGCGCGCGGGCGATCCTGAGGCGGCTACCCGTCACATCACGCTGCCGGTGGAACTGATCCGGCGCGAAACGACCGCGCCGCCGCGCGGGGATGGCTTGAGGCGCTGACTGAGCGGCAACGATGGCGGCTGGGAGCCGAACAGCCTGCGTTCGCTCAAAATCGGGGTCCGGGCGTGGTCAGGAGACCCAAATCGTGCCGGATGGCCGACATGGTCCATCCTGGCTGAGACGGACGGCGAAAGGGCTGCCGTGCCACACCGCACCCCGCGGAAAGCCTTAAAAGGCACGAGGCGGAGCGAAATATTCAGAGCGGGAGCGGGCACCGCCTCATCCCAGTTCTCTCCGCGTCCGTAACCTGACTCGAACCTCAAATCTTCTCCCGGAACACAGGCCCCCGGGAACGCGGCGGACCGATGGGTCCGATCGGTCTCCCCCTATTTCCCGACAACATGTCGATTGTATGATATTCCGCGTCGAACGATTGGAGCGTCTCCTTCATCGGCCCAGCTATTCTGCTGCAAACACAAGGGAAACCGGTGATGCAGTTGGCCGATACTCTGATAGACGCTCATGTCCATTTCTTCACGGGCTCCGATCTCGCGCGGATCTCGGCGTCGCTTCCCTATGCCCTTCCTGACCCGCATCCGCTCACGGGCTATCTGGATGCGCTGATCGATGCCGGGCTGGTGCCGCAGCTGATCAACAACGTGCATCTGAGCATCCTTCCCGATTCCGAGAATGTCTTCGCCTCCTTCGCCGAGCTCGAGGCGCTCGCGGCACGCAACCCTCAGCGCTATGGCGGTGTGCGGCTCGTGGGCACGATCCTCGCCGACCCCGCCTATGCGACCGCCGAGCGGCTTGCCCACCCGCAGGTCATGGGGCTGCGCTTCGTGCTGCATGATGCTGCGCCCGAAACGGTCGGGCCCGAGGATTACGCCTCGCGGGACTGGGAGGCGCTCTTCGCGCGTCTGCGCCCCGATCAGCACCTCCATATCTACGCACAGGAGCCCGAGACGAACCTGCGCGTGCTGCGCCAGCTTCCGCGCGGCCGGACGGTGATGATCGACCATCTGGGCACCTGCCGTCCGGAACGGGGTATCGACGACCCCGCCTATGTGGCGCTCCTCGACGAGGCGGTTGCGCGCGGCAATGTCTGGTTCAAGGGGCCGGGCTACCGCACCACGACCAAGCCGGAGGGAACCTTGCCTTTCGTGTTGCGGATCCTCGACCGGCTGGGTCCGGAGCGCCTTCTGCTGCAGGCGAGCGACGCGCCGCATGTCGGCAAGGATCAGTCCGGGCGCGCCTACAGCGCGACCTTCGATCCGCGCTCCGCATTTGATTACGTCTCGCGGCTCGCAGAGCTCGCCGCGGCACGCACCGGCATACCGTCCGGGCGCCTTCTGAACGGCGCACGGACGGAGATCTTCCCACCTCATCAATGAAAGCAGAACGATGACCAAGGTAATCGAAGAGGAATTCACCTTCCCGGTCGAATTCGCGGATGGCACATGCACGCTGCGCGGCTTCATCTTCCGGCCCGCCGAGCTGGACGAGAACAGCCGGGACCTGCCGCCCGTCGTGTTCAACTCGGGCTTCACTGGGGGCGTGTCGATGTATGGCCAGCTCGTCGGCAAGGCGCTGGCGAACCGCGGCTACCGCGTCACCACCTATGACGTGTCGGGTTTCTTCACCAACAAGGCCGCGCGCAACACGATGCGCGCTGGCGAGCAGACCGTGACCAATGTCAGCCTCGAGGACCAGAAGACCGAACTTCTCGCGCTGATCGACTGGACGCGTGCGCATTTCGGCCGGATGCCGGCCGTGGCCTCCTGGGCGATGGGCTCGGTGGCGAGCCTTGCGGCGATCACCGAACTGGCGCGCAACGGCGATGAGCAGGTGCCGTTCTACGTGCCGATGAACTACACCCGGCTTTCCGCGCTGCAGGGTCTGCGTGCGGACAAGGCGGGCGCGGATGCGGCCCTGCAAGCGCTCGACGACGATGCGGCGATCCCGCCCTTCGACACCGGCACCGAGGCGACGAAGCTGGGCTATTACCCGCTCGACCCGGCCACGCAGGCCTATGTCGATGAACAGCTGGGCAATTACACCGATGTCGGCGGCGTCGATCATTGGCCCGGCTGCAGCCATGTCACCGCGAAATCCTACAAGAGCTACGTCGCCTTCGATCCCGAAGCCGAGCTCGCCTCGGTCGGGGGCCGCTTCCCGCCCGCGCTGATCATCCACGGCAAGCAGAACACCCTGCATATGCCCGAGGAATCCGAGCGCCTCTCCGCCGCCTATCCCGGCGAGAAGGGCGATGCGGCCGTCGTGATCGAGGGAATGGAGCACGGCCAGCAGATGCAGGCCGACAATCCGGTCTTCCAGTCGATGATCTCGCGCATCGACGATGCGATCCGCGCTCACACGTGCTAAACGACCTCGCGGCCCGGAGTGCAATCCGGGCCGCTCCTTTCCCTGTTTCGCGTTGCCATGATCCCTGCACTTTCGCCTTCCGCTCCTGTCCTCTCGCGCGTGGCGCAGTTCTGCGCTGAATTGCGACTGCGCGATTTCGCGGGCGACATCTCCACGGGCGGCGGGGACCGGACGGTCATGGCGACCGACAACTCGATCTATCAGGTCACGCCGCAGGCGGTGCTCTACCCGCGCAATCGCGACGACCTCGTCAGGATCGCGAAGCTTCTCGCGCAGGATCGGTTCGCCGGGATCCATGTCGCGCCGCGCGGAGGCGGGACGGGCACGAACGGCCAGTCGCTGACCGACGGGATCGTGGTCGACCTGTCGCGGCACATGAACCGGGTCCTCGAAATCGACGTGGCCGCGCGGCGGGTGCGCGTCGAGCCGGGCGTGGTGAAGGATCAGCTCAATGCCGCGCTCGCGCCGCATGGCCTGTTCTTCGCCCCCGAGCTATCGACCTCGAACCGCGCCACGATCGGCGGAATGATTTCCACCGATGCGAGCGGGCAGGGTTCGTGCCTTTATGGCAAGACGCGCGATCATGTTCTCGGGCTTACCATGGTTCTCGCGGACGGATCTGTGTTCCGTTCGGGCCCGCTGTCGCGCGATGAGCTGGACAGGGCATGCCAACAGCCGGGTCTGGGTGGCAAGGTCTGCAACGCTCTCGACCGGATCGAGACCAAGAACGCGGATCTGATCGCGCGGACCTTCCCGCGCCTCAATCGTTGCCTGACCGGCTATGATCTGGCGCATCTGCGGCTGCCCGATGGCGGGCTCGATCTCAACGTGGTGCTGTGTGGGTCCGAAGGGACGCTCGGCTTCATCGCGCAGGCCGAACTGAACGTCGTGCCGATCCCTGCCTACTCGGCGGTCGCGACGATGCGCTATGACAGTTTCGATGCCGCCTTGCGCGATGCGCAGGTGCTGATGGGGTTCGGCCCGGCCTCGATCGAAACGGTGGACGAACATGTGCTTGCTCTGGCCCAGGAGGACGCGGTCTGGGCCAGCGTCGAGGTTTTCTTCCCCGAGGATCCGCAGGGGCTCGCGAAGGGCGTGAACCTCGTTGAATTCACCGGGGAGAGCCAGGAGCAGGTGGAGCGTGCGCTCGACGCCCTCGAGGAGGGGACACGCCGGGCGCCCAACCCGGCGCGGCGCGGCTACACGCTCGCGCGCGGGCGCGAGGAGACGAACCGGCTTTGGGACATGCGCAAGCGTGCGGTTGGGTTGTTGGGCAACATGAAGGGTGACCGCCGCCCCGTCGCCTTCGTCGAGGATACCGCCGTCCCGCCCGAACATCTGGCCGATTACATCGCCGAGTTCCGCGCGCTTCTCGACCGGCACCGGCTGGCCTACGGGATGTTCGGGCATGTCGATGCGGGCGTGCTGCATGTGCGTCCCGCACTCGACATGCGCGAAGCCGGGACAGAGGCGCTCGTGCGGGAGATCACAGAGGAGGTCGTGGCGCTGACGAAACGCTATGGCGGGCTGCTCTGGGGCGAACATGGCAAAGGTGTGCGGTCCGAATTCTCGCCCGCCTTCTTCGGCCCGCTCTATCCCGCGATTCAGGCGGTGAAGGCGGCTTTCGATCCGCGCAACCAGTTCAATCCCGGCAAGATCGCAGCGCCCGAAGGATCGAGCCTTCTCGCGATCGACGCGGTGCCGACCAAGGGGCAGAACGACCGCGCGATCCCGCAGGCGTGGCGCGAGGCGACCGACAATGCATTGCACTGCAACGGCAACGGCGCCTGTTTCAACTGGGATCCCGATGACGCGATGTGCCCGTCCTGGAAGGCGACGCGCGATCGCAGGCATTCCCCGAAGGGTCGGGCGCAACTGATGCGCGATTGGCTGCGCCGGCTGGCCCAGCAAGGCGTGGACCCGCTGGCCGAGGCACGGGGCTTGCGTGCGCGACCCGCTTGGCGCGCGCTTCCTGCCCGGATCTGGGCGACGTTGCGGCGGCGCGAGGACGATTTCTCGCATGAGGTCATGGAGGCGATGTCGGGCTGCCTTGCGTGCAAATCCTGCACCGGGGCCTGCCCGATCAAGGTCGATGTCCCGAGCTTCCGTGCGAAGTTCCTCGAGATCTATCACGGCCGCTACCTTCGGCCGCTGCGCCACCATCTCGTGGCACGGCTGGAAAGCATGCTTCCGCTTCTCTCGCGGCTCCCGCGTCTGAGCAATATGGCCTCGGCCGAGCCGTTCACCCGTCTGGTCGGGCTCGTTCACACGCCGAAACTCTCGACCGTGAACCTCAGGCGCGAACTGATGCGGCGCGGTGTCAGCTTCGCCGATCCCGAAACCCTGGCCGCGCTGCCGGAGGCGGACCGGAAGCGCAGCGTCGTGCTTGTGCCAGATGCCTTCATCCAGCATTACGAAACGCCCTTGCTGCTCGATGCGCTCGAGTTGCTGGCGATGCTCGGATACCGGCCCTGGCTGGCGCGCTACAGCCCGAACGGGAAGCCGCTCCATGTCCACGGCTTTCTCGGCGCGTTCCGGAAAGTCGCCACGCGCCATGCCGCCGAGTTGCGGGCGCTGGCTGAAAGCGGGGTCGATCTTGTCGGCCTCGATCCCTCGATGGTGCTGACCTACCGCTCGGAATATGCGGCGATATTGCCGAAGGGCGCGGCGCCGAAGGTCCGTCTCTTGCAGGAATGGTTGGCCGAGCGGCTCTCCGATCTGCCGCGCGTCTCTGCGGAAGAGGGGTTCGCGCTCCTGCCGCATTGCACCGAGCGCGCGCTTGCGCCCGGTGCGGTCGCGAACTGGCAGGCGATCTTCGCGGCCTGCGGGCTCGGTCTCGAGATCCGGCGCGCGGGGTGTTGCGGGATGGCGGGGACCTACGGCCACGAGGCCGAGCATCGGGCGCTCTCCGAGAAGATCTATGCGATGAGCTGGGCCGAACAGGTGAGCGCCGGAGGCGGCCCGGGCAACCTTCTTGCCGACGGGTTTTCCTGTCGCTGCCAGGTCCGCGAGATCGACGCGGTCACGCTGCGTCATCCGGTGCAGGCATTGCGCGACGTCTTGCGCGCTGGGGAGACGGTGACGGCGCGTTAAGCGCCGCTTGCAATCGGGTTGTCCCAAGAACAAGAATGGCGGATGGCCGAAACGACGCCCCAGACGAAACCCTGCTCAACGGCGTCCAGCGAAGGCCGGCGCCGCCCTATTCGCATCGGGCTTTTGCTGTTTCCGAATTTCTCGATGATGGCCTGCGCCTCGGCGAGCGAGCCCTTTCGCGCCGCGAACCGGCTTGCGGGCGAGACGCTTTATGATCTGCATATCCTCTCCAGCACCGGCGGCGCGATCAGTTCGAGCAGCGGCTTCAAGCTGGAAACGCAGGCGCTTGCCTTCGCGCCCGAGCTCGATCGGCTTTTCGTGGTGGCGAGCCTCGATATCGAGCAGTTGCACGACAAGACCGCGACCCGTTTCCTGCAGCGTTTCGCGATCACCGGAAAACCCATCGGGGCGCTGAGCAACGGGTCCTTCGTGCTCGCCCGCGCGGGGGTTCTCGACGGGTATCGCTGCACGCTTCACTGGGAATCCCTGGCGGAGTTCGGCGAGGAATTTCCGCTGATCGAGACCTGCCGCGAAATCTATGTGCGCGACCGCAACCGCTGGACCTGCGCAGGCGGGATCGCCGCGATCGATCTGATGCTGGAACAGGTCGCGACCGATTTTGGCGGCAACCTCGCAGCTGAGGTCGCCGAGCAGTTCCTGCACAGCCGCATTCGCGGCCCCGAGGAATTCCAGCGCATGGAGACGAAATGGCGCTACGGGGTGCGCGACGAGCGGATCAACGCGGCGATCCGCTGCATGGAGCACAATCTCGAGACGCTCGTCGAGATCAGCGACATCGCGCAGAAATGCAACCTCTCGCTGCGCCATATGGAGCGGCTCTGGCACAAGCATTTCGACATGACGCCGAAGCAGTTCTACATGCGGCTTCGCCTGAAGGAGGCGCAGCGTCTGCTCAAGGAAACCTCGGAGCCGATCGCCGGCATCGCGCTGCGCTGCGGCTTCGTGTCGGCCTCGCATCTGGGCGGCACCTATCGCCGCGCCTTCGGGCGCAGCCCCGGGGAGGAACGCCGGGTGATCTCACGCCGCTGAGACGCGCAACCGATCCGCAGGTGCGAGCAGAAGGTCGAGAAGGGCGGGCAGGTCGGTCGCCGGTCCCAGGTCCATGACCGCGGCTTCGATGGCCTGCGCGCGCGCAGCGCCCAGAACCGGTGTGGCGTAGTCGCGGAATTTCGCGCAGACGGTTTCCGGCGGCGCCGGATCTTCGGGGTCGCCCTGCGCCTCGGAGGGGCCCGAGGACAGGTGACGGCCGTCATGCAGGACCAATGTGACATCGGCAAAGCGCCGCGCGGGAAAAGCCGCGTTGAACCTGTCAGATTCGGCGAAATGGATGCGGTCGGCGAGGGCGTTTATCTCCTCGTCCTGCAGCGCCGCGGGGGCGACCTCTGCCGGTCCGAGCCGTCCTCGCACCAATGCGGCGGCGACAGGGAAGGCGGTCGAATATTGCGCCTCTTCCGTCGTGGCGGGATGGCGCACGGCCAGACGGATCGCCTGATGGAAGGTGGTGATCTCGATGCGGGCGATATCTTTCGCTTTCACCCCGTGCGCCCTGCGCAGATCGAGCGCCGCCTGCACCGAGGGCTGTGCCCAGCGGCAGACCGGGAAATGCTTGAAATACTGTTCGAAGATGCGCCAGCGCTGACCCAGGTCCCCCCAGGTTTCCGCCTGGTTCTCGGCCTCGACCGTGATCGCCGGGGCACCGGTGAAACCCGCCTGGGCGAGATAGGCCGCCGAAACGCCCGCCATCGCGCCCCAGCCCGAGCCGTCCTTCAGCATCGTCGGGTGGTCGATGCAGCGCATCATCTGGCTGCGCGGGCCGTGGAATTCGGCGATGCCGATCGCCTCGCGGGTCTGCGCGCCATTCAGTCGAAGCGTACGCGCCCCCAAGGCGGCCGTGGCGAGCGCGATCCAGGCACCCGAGGTATGGTAGTCGGTCGCGGAGGCGTGCAGCGCGATGCCCGCCCGGGTTCCGATCTCGTAGCCGATCACCAGCGCGGTCAGGAATTCCTCGGGCGCGGTGCTCCCCTGGGCCTCGGTGAGCGCGAGCAATGCGGGCAGGACGCCGCATCCGACATGGCCCTTGGTGAGCTTGTGCCCGTCATGGGCGTCGAGCGCGTCGATGGTCATGCCGCCTGCGAGCGCAGCGCCCGCCGGGCTGGTGACGCGCCCGTCGAAGAGGAGGCGCGCCCCTTTCGCGCCCGCGCCGAACTGCGCGGAAGCGTGGTCGCGGATGATCCGCGAGAGCGCGGTTCGAGACCCGCCTGCCGCCACGCCGATCAGGTCGAGAAGCCAGCGCCGCGCGAAATCGCGGATATCGGGGGTGAGGTCGTTCCAGCGCAGATCGTGGACGAATTCGGAGAAGGGCTGGGCCATGATGCGACCTGAGGAGAGGGGTGAGAAGCGGCGTGGTCAGTCGTCGTTGCGCACGAAATCGGGCACGCCGAGTTTCTCGATCAACCGGTCCGTCTCGCGCATCACGAGCGAGATATTGCTGTCGCGAACGGTCGGCAGGAGGTGGCGCGCGCGCCGAACCTCGTTGAAGTTCAGTTCCGCGGTGATCAGTTCTTCCTCGCTCCCGGCGACGGCGAGTTCGCGCCCGAACGGGTCGAGGATCCGAGAACCGCCCCAAAAGGTCAGGTCCCGCTCGACGCCGGTGCGGTTCACCATGATGCTCGGCGCGCCATACATCATCGAATAGAAGCGCATCGTCAGCGCCCAGCCGCTGGGATTGTCGAAATCGATCCCCACCGCCTCGACGCCCGAGCTGACCGGACACATCAGCAGCGTCGCGCCATGCAGGAAGCTCAGATGGACGAGCGCGGGATTCCAGAGATCGGCGCAGATGAGCAGGCCCGCGCACCAGTCCTCGTCAAGGTTGTGGGTCTCGACGAAACGGCCGGAGGCGTAGTATTTGCCCTCTTCGAGCTTGCCGTAAGTCGGCAGGTTCACCTTGCGGTGCAGGTGGCGCATCTTGCCGTTCTGCAGGAGGGCGGAGGCATTGTAGAACTGCGCCGCGGCGCCTTCCTCGATGAACCCGAGCACCACCGCCATGTCGCCCGCCGCGTCCGCGAGCCGCTTGAGGCGGTGATCGTTGCGCTTCATCGCGGCATCGAGGAGCCGCTCGGGCCCGTAGTGACCGGTGAGCGACAGTTCCGGCATCACCAGCAGATCGAGCCCCTCCGCGCGGCCTTGCGCGATCCAGTCGAGATGGCGGTCCATATTCGCATCCACATCGCCGATTTCGCTGGCGAATTGTGCTGCGCCGACCCGTAGAATGCGCTTGTCCATGCCCGTGCACCTCGATGGGAGGAGGGCGGGACGCTCCTGCGCCCCGCCCGTCATGTGTCAGATCAGACCGTTTTCCTTGAGGAACCCGTCTGCGACATTCTCGACCGAAACCTTGTCGACATCCACCTTCGCATTGAGGCCGGACATCACCTTGTCGGTCAGCTTGTCGGAAACCGCGTTCATCAGTTCCGCGAGTTCCGGATGCGCGTCGAGAACGTCCTTGCGGATGACGGGGGCCAGCGCATAGGCCGGGAAATAGCCCTTGTCATCCTTGAGCGTGACGAAATCGAAGGCGGGAATGCGGCCATCGGTCGCGAAGACCACGCCGACATCGACCTGCTTGTCCTTCAGCGCCTGGTAGACGAGGCCGGAATCCATCCGCTTGATATTGGCGCGGCCGAAATCGAAGCCGTAATCGTCCTGGAGGGGCTTTAGCCCGTCGGGGCGGGCGTAGAATTCGGCGTTCGAGGCGAGGGTCAGGTTCGCGCCCCCGTTCTCCTTCGCCGCGAGATCGGAGATCGAGGAGATCCCGAGTTTCTCGGCCTCGGCTGCGCGCATCGCCAGCGCATAGGTATTGTTCGCTTCCGAGGGCTTGAGCCAGACGATACCCTTCTTCGCGTCGAGCTCCTTGACCTTGTCATAGGTCTCCTGCGCGTTCAGCTTGTCGGTCACCTTGTTATAGGTGATCAGCGAGGTGCCGGTATATTCCCAGTAGATGTCGATCTGGCCGTTCTCCATCGCCTGCCGCACCGCGGCCGACCCCATCCCCGAGCGGTCGGTGACGGAATAGCCCTTGGCGCTCAGATACTGCTCGGTGATCGAGGCCAGGATCTGCTGTTCGGTGAAGTTCTTGCCGCCGACGACGATTTCCTCGGCCTGAACGCTGCCCGCCGCGCCGATCAGCGCTGCGCTCAGAAAGGCCGCCTTGAGATAGTGAAACATGTCGTTCCCTCCGTGTTGTGTGAATTGGTTCTTCTTGTTTCAGTTGGCCCGCGGCTCTAGCGCAGCGGGTTCACTCCCTTGGGCACCAGCCGCAGCTGTGCCTGTCCCATCATGAAATCGACCATCACGGCGAGCGCGGCGGTCGGGATCGCCCCCGCGAGCAGCATCCCCGTATCCATGAGGTCGATCCCCGTGAAGATCAGCTCTCCCAGGCCGCCGCCGCCGATCAGGAAGGCGAGCGGCGTGGTGCCGACATTGATCGCAAGCGCCGTGCGCACGCCCGAGAAGATGACGTAGAGCGCATTGGGAAGTTCGACCCGAAAGAGGATCTGGCGCGGGGTCATGCCCATGCCGGTTGCGGCTTCCTTCAGATGCGGCGGCACCGCGAGCAGGCCGGTATAGGTGTTGCGCACGATCGGCAGCAGCGAGGCGACGAAGAGGCCGAAGAATGCCGGGGCGAAGCCGATGCCGAGGATGGTCATCGACAATGCGATCACCGCGAGGGTCGGGATGGTGGTGCCGATATTGAAGACCTGCATCACCGTCTCGGCGTAACGCTCCATCGCCGGGCGCGAGAGCCAGATGCCCGCGGGAATGCCCAGGAGGATCGCGGCGGCACCCGAGGCGCCGACAAGCACCATATGCTGTTTCGAGAGATAGACGATGTCGTCCCAGTTATCCGCGATCTGCCCGAGCAGCCCGGAGCTGCAAACCCAGATCCCCAGGCCGAACATGACGAGCAATTGCACGTTGCGGCCTATCCCCGTTGCCTGTCGCACCATGCCCATTGTCCTCAGTTCATCTCGGAACGCTTGTAGGTCTCACCGAGCGCCGCGGTGACCGCGGGCTGGGTGACGATCCCGGCGAAACGGCCCTTGTCATCGGTGCAGGCCAGCCACATCACGTCATTGGCGAACATCTCCGAGACCACGGCGCGAAGATCGGCGCGCACCGGAACGGTCGCGGGCAGGGCATGGGCGAAATCGGTGATCGAGCCGTCCGCGCCCTCCATCTCCTCGGCGGTCACATAGCCCACCGGGCGGTGATCGGCGTCGATCACCACGATGATGCGGCTGTCGCTGCTGCGTGCGGCGTTGCGGGCCTCTTGCGGGGTGGCGCGGCGCGACACGACCGGGCAATTGCGATCCGTGACCTCTTCGGCCGTGACCAGCCGAAGCCGCTTGAGCGTCCGATCCGCTCCGACGAAATCCGCCACGAACGGGTTCGCGGGATGTGCGAGGATCTTGTCGGGGGCGTCGAACTGCTCGATCTTTCCCGCGCGGAAGATCGCGATCTTGTCGCCCATCTTCACCGCCTCGTCGATATCGTGGCTGACGAACATGATCGTCTTCTTCAGCTCTGCCTGCATCTTGAGGAACTCGTCCTGGATGATCTCGCGGTTGATCGGGTCGATTGCACCGAAGGGTTCGTCCATCAGCATTACCGGCGGATCGGCCGCCAGCGCCCGGATCACGCCGATCCGCTGCTGCTGGCCGCCCGAAAGTTCCTTCGGGTAGCGATGCAGGAATTGCCGCGGGTCGAGACCCACGAGGTCGATCAGCTCCGCCGCGCGCGCCTTGGCGCGCTTGATGTCCCAGCCGAGCATTTTCGGCACGACGCAGATGTTCTGTTCAACCGTCATGTTCGGGAAGAGGCCGATCTGCTGGATCACGTAGCCGATCTGGCGGCGCAGCTCGATATCGTTGAGCCCCGAGGTATCCTCGCCGTTGATCAGGATCCGTCCGCTGGTCGGCGGGATCAGCCGGTTGATCATCTTCAGTGCGGTCGTCTTGCCGCAGCCGGAAGGACCGAGCAGCACGCAGATCTCGCCGCTGGGGACCGTCATGTTGACCTTGTCGGCCGCCACGATCGTCGTGCTGGGCAAGGTGAAGGTCTTGGTCAGGTTCTCAAGCTGGATCATGGATTTGGTCCTTCGAAACTTTGGCGGGGCCGGTCAGTGCTTCAGCCCGGCGGGCGTGAGGCGCTTTTGAAGCTGCAACAGCGCCCAATCGGCAACGATCGCGAGAAGAGAGACGGCCAGCGCCCCGGTGATGAGCTGGCGCGGATCGGTCTGGCTGATCCCGCGCGAAATCAGCACGCCCAGACCGCCGGCGCCGATATAGGCGGCAATCGCGGCGACATCGATATTCATCACCACGGCTGTGCGCACCCCGGCCATGATCACCGGCACGGCGATCGGGATCTCGACCTGCCAGAGGCGCTGGGCCGCGGTCATGCCCATCCCCTTCGCTGCTTCGCGCAGGGCCGGGTCGACATTGGTGATGGCCGTGTAGGTGTTGCGCACGATCGGCAGCTGCGAATAGAGCAGGATCGCGATCACGGCGGGCAACCAGCCGATGCCCTGGCCGATATGCGACAGGATCGGGATCATCAGGCCGAACAGGGCGATCGAGGGGATCGTGACGATGATCGAGGCGACGTAGAGAACCGTATCCGCAACCCGCCTGTTCTGCGTGATCGCGATTCCGATCGGCACGCCGGTGAGAATGGCCAGCCCGACAGCTACGCCGACGATCGTGATATGCTCAAAGGCCATACCCAGGATCGACGACCAGTTGTTCGCGATGAATTGGATGATCTCCATTCGTCCTCCGAACTCGAAAAGCCGCGCATCTCCGCCAATACGCGTTCGATTTCGAAGGACGTTAGACCAATCAATTGATGTGCCGCTGACAGAGTTCCGCCACGTAATAGCATTAAACCGCCATTTCTTAATCTTTGCGGTGCGAGTGGAGGCCGTGGCATCCGAGGCCAGGCGCGTTTCCAGGCTCCGGGGGCTTTGCTCTGGGGCGCCAGCGATGGGGGCGCCTGCGCCGGGGGGAAGGCTTCCCGGCGCAGGCGTTTTGCGGTCAGAGCTTTGCGATGGGTGCTATCCGCATCCCCAGGCGCTCCAGCAATTGCGCATCCTCCTGCGCAGAGGGATTTCCCGTGGTCAGGAGCTGGTCGCCGACGAAGATCGAATTCGCCCCGGCAAGGAAGCAGAGCGCTTGCAATGTGTCGCTCATGCCGGTCCGACCAGCCGAAAGCCGCACCACCGAGGCCGGCATCAGGATCCGTGCGAGTGCGATGATACGCACGAGATCGAACGGATCCACCGGACGCGCGCGCGCCTGCACCGGCACCCCGTCGATCTCGTTCCAGAGGTTGACCGGCACGCTCTCGGGGTGGCTGGGAAGGTTCGCGAGCGTCACCACCATCGAGATCCGGTCGGTTTCCGCTTCGCCCATGCCGATGATGCCGCCGCTGCAGACCTTGATGCCGCCCTTGCGGACATGTTCGAGAGTGTCGAGCCTGTCCTCCATCGTCCGGGTGGATGCGATCTCGCGGTAATAGGCAGGCGAGGTGTCGATATTGTGGTTGTAGAAGTCGAGCCCGGCCGCCTTCAGGCGGGTGACCTGTTCGGGCGAGAGCATCCCGAGGGTCATGCAGGTCTCGAGCCCCAGATCGGTCACGCCCTGGACCATGTCGCAAAGGCTGTCCATGTCGCGGTCTTTCGGACTGCGCCAGGCGGCGCCCATGCAGAACCGCTGCGCGCCCGCCTCCTTGGCGCGCTTGGCCGCGGCCAGCACCTCGTCGGTGCCCATCAGCTTGGTCGCCTTCACGCCGGTCTCGTGATGGGCGGATTGCGAGCAATAGCCGCAATCCTCGGGGCACCCCCCGGTCTTGATCGAGAGAAGGCTCGCGGTCTCGATCGCGGTCGGATCGAAATGCGCGCGATGGGTGGCCTGGGCCCGTGCGATCAGGTCGGGGAAGGGCAGGGCGTGGATCGCCCGTGCCTCCTCCATCGTCCAGTCGGTGCGGATCATGACCGGCCCGCTCTCACGCGGCTGATGCCCGACACGAGCGTGCTCGCCAGTGCGATCTTGATCAGGTCGCCGAGGATGAAGGGCGTGAAGCCCGCCGCAAGGAGTTTCGGCGCCGGGACGAACACGGCCAGCCAGGCAAGCCCGGCCGCATAGACGATCGCGAGTCCGGCAAGCATCGCCGCCGCCTGGCCGATCCAGCCGCGGCCTTGCGCGAGCCAGCCGACCAGTCCCGCGGCCATGAGATATCCCAGCAGGTAGCCGCCCGTGGGGCCCGCCATGTAGGCAAGGCCGATGCCGCGCTCGGGGGAGCCTGCGAAGACCGGGAACCCCATCGCGCCCAGGCCGAGATAGGCCGCCATCGACGCGAGGCCCAGCCGGGGGCCGAGGGTCGCTGCAACGAGGAAGACCGCGAGCGTGTGCAGGGTCATCGGCACGGGCCAGAACGGGATCTGGACCTTCGCGCCAAGGGTGATCAGCAGCGCCCCGGCAATCGCGAGACCGAGGGGGCGCGAGGCGGAGGCCGTGCGGGCGAGAAGCGGGGTGTGAGATGCCATGAGCATGTCCTTTGAAGAGGGCAATCTGAGCGATCTACACTTAGGAAAATTCTTCGCCCTCTTCGCAATCAGCTTTATAGATAATTATCCGGAAATTTCGTAAGTCTCGATCGGATTGGCGTTTTTCGAGGCCGCCTTGCGCTTGCCGATCCATCCGACATGGCGCGCGAGGGTCGTGCAGGCGCGTTCGGTCTGCCCCTTGCGCAGCGCGTCGAGGATCGCGAGGTGGTCGTGATCGGTGCGCGCCTCCCAGTCGCGCCGCCACGCGATGAACAGGAAGCGCGCGCTGGCGGCCTGCAGGTCGTCGATGGTCCGCAAGAGGCGGGGCATGCGGCATGGCGCAAGGATCAGCCGGTGAAAATGGCGGTTCGCGGCTTCCCAGTCGCGCACGTTCTCGGCGCTGTCCCCATGGCGCGTCACCCGTTCCGCTTCGGCCAGTACGGCGTTGTTTATATTGGGAGCCGCGTGCCGCAAGGCGAGGGCCTCTAGGCTTGCGCGCATTTCCGCGACCTCCCGGATCTCGGCCACGTCGAACTCGCTGACGCGAAATCCGCGTCGGGGCAGGCTCTCGGCGAGGCCTTGCGCTTCGAGCTGCCGGAAGGCCTCGCGCACCGGGACATGGCTCGCGCCGAATTCAAGCGCGATGTGGTCCTGTCTCAAGCGGGCGCCCGGGGGAATCTCGCCGGAGACGATCCTGTCGGCGAGGATGCGGCTGATCCGGGCGGAGCTGGTTTCTTTCGTCTGCGTCTTCATCGTTTTATAGATAAAATAACGAAGCCGCGCTGTCGAGGCAGGATCGGCGGCTCGTATGGGCCCGATATCCGCACCTCAAACCCGATCCGGCTTCTGCCTCCGCCTCCAGTGCAAGGAAGCCCGCGCATTGAGGGGCGCCCGCAGAAAGCAGCCAAATGAAACGGCGCCCGACCATCGAAGGCCGGGCGCCGATCTTGCTTGGGCTTAGCGCGGAGCCGCCTCAGGCGACGCGATCCCAGAACCGGACCGCATGGGTTTTCTTCATGAAGGTCTTCGCCTTCCCGGCCGCGCTCAGGGGCACCACGCCGTCATCGGGCTCGACCGATGCCGCTTTCAACAGCGCCTCCGCCTCGGGCGAGATGGCGATGAATTTCGCATGGCCAAATGCGTCCGCGGCGAATTGCTTGCCCGGCAGCATCGACGACAGTTTCTCGGCGCCCTCTTCGCTGCACAGGATCGCGACGGCGTCGTAGAGAACCGAGGGCCCGCCATCGATCTTCTGATTTGCCTCGATCTTCTTTCCACCAGCGGTGGTGATCCCGCCGACCTGGGGGGCGACGATCTCGATCATCCCGCCTTCGGCTTCCACGGCTTCCACGAGCGCCTCATAGAGGGCGTCGTCCGCACCGTCGGTCATCAGGATCCCGAGCTTGCGCCCCTTGAAGCTGTCCGGCCCGTTCTTCAACAGCGACAGCGCCGGGGAGTCGGCAAGATCCTTGGGGGCGCGGGCCGGTTCGGCCGGATCGGGAAGATCGTGCCCCAGCCCCTCGGCGACGTGCTTGGCCAGATCTTCGTCGATCAGCTGCAGATGCCCGAGGATCCGCATGCGGATATCCTTGGTGACGCATTTCGACAGCTCGAAGGTGATGGCATCGCCGATATGGGCCTGCTCGACCGGGGTCTGGCTCCGGTAGAACTGACGCGCCTGGCTGTAATGGTCGTCGAAGCTCTCGGCGCGCAGGCGGCGCTTTTCGCCCGACACCTCTTCGCGGTAGCTCTTGAAGCCGCGCTTCGGGTCGGCACGCGGGCCGCCCTCGTCCCAGCTGTTGGGCTCGTAATTCGCGCGCCCTTTCGGATTGTGCATGGCCATGTGGCCGTCCTGCTGGAAATGGTGGAACGGGCAGCGCGGGGCGTTGATCGGAATATGGGTGAAGTTGGGGCCGCCGAGCCGCTTGGTCTGCGTGTCGAGATAGGAGAAGTTGCGCCCCTGCAGGAGCGGGTCGTTGGTGAAGTCGATCCCGGGCACGATGTTCTGGGTGCAGAACGCCACCTGTTCGGTCTCGGCGAAGAAGTTGTCGACCACGCGATCCAGCACCAGCCGCCCGATGATCCGGACCGGGCAGTCCTCTTCGGGGATGAGCTTGGTCGCATCGAGCACGTCGAAGTCGAACTTGTCCGCGAATTCGTCGTCAAAGACCTGAACGCCAAGCTCCCATTCGGGGAAGTCGCCCGCCCGGATCGCATCCCAGAGGTCGCGGCGATGGAAATCGGGATCGGCGCCATTGATCTTCACGGCCTCGTCCCAGACCACCGACTGCAGGCCGAGCTTGGGTTTCCAGTGGAATTTCACGAAATGGCTCTCGCCTTCCTCGTTCACGAAGCGGAAGGTGTGAACGCCGAAGCCTTCCATGAAACGGAAGGAGCGCGGGATCGCCCGGTCGGACATGACCCACATCAGCATGTGCATCGATTCCGGCATGAGCGAGATGAAATCCCAGAAATTGTCATGCGCCGACTGGGCCTGCGGGAAGCCGCGATCGGGTTCCTGCTTCACCGAGTGGATCAGGTCGGGGAATTTCATCGCATCCTGGATGAAGAACACCGGGATGTTGTTGCCGACGATGTCCCAGTTGCCCTCCTCGGTATAGAGCTTCACCGCGAAACCGCGCACGTCGCGGGCGACGTCGAACGACCCCTTGTTGCCGGCCACGGTCGAGAACCGGACGAAGGCGGGCGTGCGCTTGCCCTTCTCCTGGAACAGGTTGGCGCGGGTGAGTTCCGGGATCGGGTCGGTGCACTCGAAATAGCCATGCGCCCCGTAACCGCGCGCATGCACGACCCGCTCGGGGATGCGTTCGTGATCGAAATGGAAGATTTTCTCGCGGAAGTGGAAGTCTTCGAGCAGCGCCGGCCCGCGCGATCCGGCGCGCAGCGTGTTCTGATCGTCGGAGACCGGCACACCCTGCGCCGTCGTCATCACCGGGGCTTCGGGACGCGTCTGGTGAAGTTCGCCCCCGGCACCCGTCTGAGTGGGATACTTCGCGGTGTCGTTGGTCTTCTGCGTCTCGGCTGTCGTCGGGTAGAGATCTTTCTGATCGGCCATGGGATCGCTTCCTGATTGGAGGTTGCAGATGCGTGGGGTCGAAACACCCGGCCAGAGAGAGAATTTCCGGGCATGCTCTATCCACTGGAAGTCCCGCACGGGACATAGCTGGAACGTCGCAGCCGAGGCGTTGTTCCGCGCGGGTTCTCTCGCCGAGAGCGCGGGGGCTTGGCGTTGTATCCCCCGCCCCCGCGAGCTCGCTTCGGAGAAAGAACCGAACTTCCGCATGGGCTTTTTTGAGCGAGGAAATTAAGGCGCGGCGGGGTGTGGGGGGATGGATCGCCGAGCCGGGTTCGGGGCGAACGGCCCATTGCGCCGGGCGGCGGAGAATGGCCGATCGCCCTGCGGTTGGTGCCGCCGAAGCCTGAACCGCAGAACGTGCGCGCCCTGCGTTTTACATCCTCGCGGGGCCGCGGCGAGAGGCTCTCGGTTGCTAGACGCTGCCGATCTCGCTCTGCCAGCGCTGGAAATGGCGTCTCAGGGCGGAGCTGTCCGTCGGATCGGAATGGGGCTGGGGTTCTGGCGGCGGGCGCGGCGGCAGCGCGCGCAGCGCCGCGTCCGCCCAAGAACCGCGCCGAGGGCACCGGCTCGAAGCCTCGTTCGATGCGATGCTCGCCCGGGAATTCGACCGCGCGCCATGATGTCCCGGAAGGACGCGCGCTCGTCTCAGAGCTCGAAAGCTATCAGTCGAAGGCCGCGCAGCGGGGCTAGGCGGCCTCGCCCTGCGGATCGCGTGGTGAGGCCGTTCGGCGGTCGCCGAAGTCAGTGGCGTGCGAGCACCGCCGAGAGTTTCTCCTGCATCATCGGAATGCTGAGTGCCGCGAAGTTCCGGCTGATCACGCGCGTGACCTTTTGCGCCAGATCCGGCGGCATCGTGTCGCGCATCACGCCCAGCATCCGCGGCGAGGCCACGAGCGTCAGGGTTTCGAACTCCCCCGCCTGACGGTGCTGCTCGAGCCGGTCGATCAGCTCCTTGGCGAAGCCTACGTCCTGCAGATGGCCGAGATCCCCGTGCGGCTCGAGCGCCGAGCGCCGGCCAGCCGCCCCCGAGGAGAAACTCCGCCCGGGCTTGTCCGCCATCACGTCTTGCGGTTTCTGCCGGGGGTGCTCGATCTCGAAGGCGATTTCAGCGGGGTGGTGCGGCTCCGGCGTCGAGGTCAGTACCCGCGCCGCGCTCGAATTCATCACCACGATCCATTCGTCGGAAACAGGCTGTTTCATCGCTCACCTCCTCATTTTGCGAACAGGACCGGCACCGAGATGGTCTCGAGCAGCATCGAGGTGACCGCGCCGATCACGAAGTCGAAGAGCTTCGAATGGCCGAAGGCGCCGACCGCGACCAGATCGGCGCCCCGTTCGAGGGCCACCCGCATCAATTCCTTGCCGATCTCGCCGGTGGGCGCGCTCGCCTCGAGCACCGTGACGTTGTAACCCCGCCGATCGAGTGCGCTGGCGAGATCTTCGCGCAGGTCCCGCGACGCACGGCGTTCGAATTGCGACGAACTCACCGACAGAAGGTCGATCCGGGCCCCGCCCGCCGCGAGATAGAGCGCATCATGGGCCGCGCGCATCGACTCGCGGGTACAGGAGACGCCGATCAGCAGGTGCTGTGCCGGGCCGGGAAGCGGCAGGGCCTCGTCCATCACGACGACCGGCCGCCCCGCCTGACGGATCAGTTGCTCTTGCAGGCGGATGTCATTGGCCCGCCCGCCCTGGCGCGGGATATGGGCCGAGAGGATCACATCGGCGCTGCGGCATCCGTCGATCAGGAAGTCTTCGCGCGCATCGCCGTCATCAGCCGGGCTGCGAAACTCTCCCGCGATGTCTTCCGCCTTGAGGGCCGCTTCGAATGTCTCGCGGATCGCTTCGGCCTCCTGGCTCTGCCACTCGAGCATTTCCGGCAGGATGACCGGATCGGACACCAGATCGCCGCCCATCGGCAGGAGCGGGCCGAGCCCGTGCACCCCGACGAGATGCGCATCGAAATGGCGGCACAACCGCGCGGCCGCGGGCGCGAGCCACCGGGTTTCCGAAGAACTGAGAAATGCGGTCGATATGGTTTTCGGGATCATCCCACTGCCCTCCGTGTTGCCCGGTCCGAAAAAAGGGCCGAACTGCGAACAGTTAACTTGTTGGCCCGCGGCGCGAACTTGCGCATTGCGCACGGTCAATGAGGGCGGCGCGGGATCATGCGAGCTTTCCCGGCATGCCTCGGGCGGGGCTTTCAGTTCTGGAGATCGACCATGGCCAAGAATTCGAAAAAGGAAGTTAGCGTTAAGAAAGAAGGCGAAGCGGCCCCGCGGGGACGTGACATGTTCGATCTCTTGCGCAGCGAGATCGACCGGCTGTTCGACGATTTCAGCACGCCTGCGCTCAGCTGGCCGCGCGGTCTCGCGCGGCGCTCGGCGATGACGATGTCGGGCCTCGCGTCGCTGCCTCCGATGGATTTCGTCGAGCGCGACGGCCAGTTCGAACTGAGCGTCGAGATGCCCGGATTCGATGCGAGCGAGATCGACATTCGGCTCAGCGACGGGCGCCTTACCGTGAAGGGCGCGAAGGCCGAGGAGAGCGAGGAGAAGGAGGGCGACTATGTCGTCCACGAGCGCAGCTCGGGGTCGGTGGAGCGCTCCATCACCCTGCCGCGCAGCATCGATGCCGCCAAGGTCGAGGCCAGGCTGCAAAACGGGGTTCTCACGATCGTGCTGCCCAAGACCGAGGAAGCTCGGGAACAGGAGCGGCATGTCGAGGTGCGGGCGGCGTAAGGGGGCGTCAACCGCCGGGCGGGTGGACTGAGCGGAAGCTCGTGTGGGAGATCTGCAGTCCGCCCGCCCCATAATTTCGTCTGGCAGCGCCGGGGGGCGAGGCGGCCCGATGCCGCGGCGTGTCCGCCCGATATTGCCCTTCTCCAGCCGGATCTCGCGCCGGGCCAGCCGGTGGGCCGCTTCCGCTGGCGCAGCGCACCATGCCGCCGCTCCGGCGCATGTGCGCCCCGGCGGGATGACCGTCGACAATGCGGGGGCCAGAAGGGTTTGAAATTCTCGTCTTCGGTGGCCGGGACCCACCGACCCGGACGGCGGAAATGGCCGAGGCGGCTGCGGTTGAACCCGGATCAGAAAAGGGGACAGGATATGAACGGGATCTCATTTGCCAGGCGGAATTTCCTGCGTTTCGCGGCGATGGCAGGGCTCATGCCGACGGTTGCCCAGGCGCGCGCGGGGCGCGAGGCGAGCCTGACCGAGGCGTTGCAGGCGCGGCGTTCGACCCGTGCCTTTCGCCCCGCTCCGATTGCCGATGACGTGTTGCTTGCGCTGGCCTGGGCTGGCTGCGGGATCAACCGGCCGCAATCGGGATTGCGCACCGCGCCGTCGTGGCACGGCGCCACCGAGACCCAGCTCTATCTGGCCGATGCGCGCGGTATTCGCTTCTATGATCCGGCGCGCCACGCGTTCGCCCCGGTCGGGACGGGCGACGTCCGGGCGCGGCTGAGCCCGCAACGCTTCGTCGCCACCGCGCCGGTCGTTGCCCTCTATTCCGCGAACCTCGCCCAGATGCCGAAGGCCTCCGAGGCCGAGAGGCGCCATTTCGCGGCGGTCGATGCCGCGATCGTGGCCCAAAACGTCTATCTGTTCTGTGCATCCCAAGGGCTCGGGACCTGCCTCGTGGGCGGGATCGATACCCTGTCCTGCCACGATGCGCTCAAACTGACCGCCGACTCGCTCGTGACATTCATTCAGCCGATCGGACGGCCTGCACAAGGAGGAGGCTGACATGAAGACCACCGGAATCAGTTCGCTCGATCACGCGCCGCAAGTGGTCGCGGAGTGGCTTAACGATCTCGAGGGACGGCTGGGCGAGGAAAACCGCTCCCGGACCTATATGCTCCTCCGGGCGACCCTTCACGCCGTCCGCGATTTTCTCAGTACCGATGAATCCGCCGATCTCGCCGCCCAGCTTCCGGTGATGCTTCGCGGCATCTATTTCGAGGGGTTCGTCCCGTCCCGTCAGCCGGCCCATCCGCGCGGCAAGCAGGCATTTCTCGACCGCGTGAACAGCGTGTTCCACGACGATCCGCTCGACGATCCGGAAGCTGCGGTCTCGGCGGTGTTCGATCTCTTGCACGACAAGATTTCCGCCGGGGAATATGAGCAGGTCGCCAAGGCGATGCGCGGGTCCTTGCGGGCGCTCCTGGTGTGAGAGCAGGGGCGCGACCGGTTGGTGCGCCCACTCGTCCCGTCAGAGTTGGCTTGGAGGAGCAAGGCAGGCGCCTTGCCTCTTCAGGCGCGAGATGTTCGGATGCTGCCCCGCATTGGCGCAAACGCGCCCGAGGGTCATCCCAGGCGCGTCGGCGTGCGTCTTTCAGGCGTGATGCGCGGAGACGGCATGCAGCAATTCGCCCGACATCGAGCGCGGCACCGCATGCGAGATATCGCCGAGGCTCAGCATTCCCACCAGGCGCTTCTTGTCGTCGAGCACCGGAAGCCTGCGGATCTGCTTCTGATCCATCAGGTGGACTGCGTCTTCGATCGTCTCATGTGTCGAGCAATAGACGATCCCCTTCGTCATCGCCTGTTCGGCCGTCGTCTTCGCCGGGTCGAGCCCCTTCGCGATGACGCGGGAGACGATATCGCGATCGGTCACCATTCCGATCAGCCGGTCGTCGTGACCCACGGGGATCGCGCCGATATCCTCGAGCGCCATCATCTTCGCGACCTCTCCGACCGGCGTTTCGGCTTCGACCCAGCGGGCCGGTGAATGCATGGCTTTCGAGATTTCCATGGCGAGCCTCCTCCTTGGCGTTTCGCAACTCCTACCGCGCCCAAGCCTCCGCCGCATTGTCGGCCATCAAGGCGCGGTCTCGTCAGGCCAGCAAGCGGCGCGCGAAAGCGAAATATTCCTCGGCCTTCGGCGGCCAGTGCGCGGGCTTTCGCGGGACCGGATCGCGCAGATGATCGAGGCATAGCCGCGCCCGGGTCAGGCATCGGAACAGGCCATAGCAGCGCGTCAGGTCCGCCGGAGGCGGCGGGAAGCCCTCCGCCGCCATCAGCGTCTCCAGCTCGGGTCCGATACGGTCATCCCCGAGCAAGGCGCATTCGATCCCGAGAAAGCCCAATTCGTCGCCCACGTCGAGCCGGCGCTGCGCGGCAATGGTCTCGATACGGTCGAAGATGACGGGCGGATGGGTGAGACAGACATGCTCGGGCCTGAGATCGCCATGCCCCTCCAGCACTAGCCGTGCCGCCTCGCGTTCGGCGATGGCGGGGCCGGCCGCTTCGAGCAGGGCCAGCGATTTCCGGGTGAGCGCGTCGATATCCGGGGCAGTGACGTGATGCGCCATCTCGAGCAGGTGACGACGGTTCACCTCCGCCTCGACATGCAGGTGGCGAAGGTAGAGGCCGGGAAGGTTCGGCTCCTCGCGGCGCGCGCGGTAGAAACGCCCGAGCGTCCGGGCGATCGCATCGAGTTCGGCCGCCGCGACGGTCTCGCCCCGCGCCAGCGTCACATCGAGCATCCGCTCGGCCGGGAGGCGTCGCATCAGGACGATCCAGTCGACCACCGCCCCGCCGACCCCTTCGGTCGACAGATGGAGCCGGTCGTCGCAGCCGACCGTCAATCCCACCAGATCGAGATAGACCGACGGTCCGGCCAGTTGCCGGTTGAGCCGCAATTCCTCGCGGCAGGCGCGTTCGCGCGCCTCGAGCCCGGTGTGATCGAAGGACGTCAGGGCGATCGGTTTCTTGATCTTCCATGCCCGTTTCCGGGTGAGGAAGACATGGGCCGCATGGGTCTCGATCTCCGTTTCGGGCAGGAGGCGTGCGCGGAGAAAGGCGAGCTTCTCCGCGAAATCCGGCTCCGGATCGCGGCCGGGGGGAATTTTCTCAGTCCATCGGTGCGGCAGGGGCTGATCCTTCATGACGCGAACTCCCGCTATCGCCAGATGAACTCACCGAAATCGCCGCGCGGCATTGATCGCTGACAATGCCGCGCGCGGGGGTGGGCGCATCATCCAAGCCATGCGCTTCTTCGCCTTGAACAGTTCGCGCCCGCTTGGCGAGGCGATTGCAAGGGTCGGAGGCTTCCCCCTCGACCCGATCGAGGAACGCGATTTCACGGGCGGCGAGCACAAGACACGGCCTCTCGTCCCGGTGCGGGGGCACGACGTCTTCGTCCTCTCGGGGACGCATGCGGAGGGACCGCTTTCCGCCAATGACCGGCTGTTGCGCCTGATGTTCTTTCTCGCCACCTGCCGCGATCATGGCGCGGCGCGCATCACGGCGCTGGTGCCCTCTCTGGCCTATGCGCGCAAGGATCGGCGCACGCAGCCTCACGACCCGCTCGGCAGCCGCTATGTCGCGCAGGCGCTCGAGGCGATGGGACCGGATGCGGTGGTGACGATCGACAGTCACAATCTGCAGGCTTTCGAGAATGCCTTCCGGATCCCGGCGCTCAATCTTCATATCCGCGACCTCGTCGCCGCCGCGATCAGGAGCAGATGCGAAGCTCAGGATAGGCAGGATATCGTGATCGTCTCGCCCGATGCGGGCGGCATCAAGCGCGCGCAGCTTTTGCGCGAGGCCTGTGTCGAGGCGGGGCTGCCCGAAGCCGGGCTCGCCATCGTCGAGAAGCGGCGGGTGCAGGATGTGGTCTCGGGGACGCTCTTCGCGGGCGAGGTTCGCGACCGCGCGGTCTGGATCCTCGACGACATGATCGTCGGCGGCGGGACGATGTTGCGCGCGGCACATGCCTGTGCCGAGCGCGGGGCGGCCGAGATCAACCTCGTGGCGACGCATGCGATGATGGACAAGACCGCGATCCAGCGATTGGCGGATCCGTTGATCACGCGGGTCTATCTCTCCGATGCCTCAGGGATGCCGGGCGCGGCGGCAGCGCTGCTCGGCTCGCGATTCGAGCTGATTTCGGTCGCTGGGCTTCTGGCCGAAACGATCGAACGGTTCCACCGGGACCCGGAGGCTCCGCGTACACCTATCGGTTGATTTTCGGTGGCTCCGGACGCCCCTCGCGCAACAAATCTGCACAATTCCCGAACTGACAGCGCGCGCCGTGGCCGGGTAAGTTTTTCGAAGGTCGCAACAAACAGTTTCCACCTCGGCCGTGATCGCGTGCGGCCGCAGGTGTGAAGGGGGGGAACATGTTGAACCAGATTTCACCGCGCCCGGCGGCGGGGGATTTTTGCCGTGCCTGTAGTGCCAAGACGTGTGGGTTTTGCGGCGCATTCGACAGGGACACGCTCGCCGAGTTCTCGAGCCATGCGCATCGGGTCCATTTCAGACGGGATGCCGAAATCGCCGGCCAGGGTGAGGCGTCCGAGCAGATCGGCGTGATCGCCTCGGGACTGGTGCGGATCGTGAACGTCACCGAGAGCGGAGACGAATTCATCCTGCAGGTGCTGCATCGCGGGCAACTCGTCGGTGCACCCCTACAGGCGGTTTCCGAGTTCTCCTATGAGGCGGCGACCGATACGACGATCTGCTGGGTGCCGCGAGGGGCCTGGGAGGCGTTCCTCCAGGACCGTCCGCTGCATTTCCAGGCCTATGTCGCGACGATGGCGTCCCAGATGCAGGATCTTCAGCGCGGTGTTGTCCGCTTGCGCGGGCGCGACACGGCGCAGCGCGTCGCCTTCTGGCTGCTCGAGCAGGCGCCCAATGCCCATGGCGGCGACCGCGCCCGTATCCGGATCGCCCTGTCACGCCGCGATCTCGCGTCATTGCTCGACATGACGGCAGAAACGCTTTGCCGCGCCCTTCATCGGTTGCACAAGCGCCACGTCCTTCGCCTCGTCTCGCCGGATCTGGTGGAGATCGACGATCTCGCGAAACTGCGGCGCGCGGCGAAATGCCAGGAAGAGGCCGTGAGCGCGGCCCTGGCGCAGACCGACACCCCCACCCCGCGAACGCAATGGAACGCCACGGCGGCGGATCGTCTCAATGGAACGAAGCCGGTGGAGATGCCGAAAAGGCCTGCGGCCCGGCGTCCCGGCACAAAAGCGGCACCCGATCGGGCGGGGGTCCGAAGCGCGTAACCCACAGGCGTGACCGCCCCTCTAGCGGTCACGCATCGTTTGCGCGGCAACCCGAAGCTTCTGGGTCAGGCCAAGGTGACGGAGGCCGCGAAAGGCCCTTTTTCGCCCTCCATTTCCCGAAACCTCAGGCGCGATCCGGTCTCGAGCTCGTCCCAGAAATCGGCGGTGAGCCCGTCGCGCTGGAAATAGACCTCGCGCCCGTCATCGGCACGCAGATAGCCGTAACCCAGTTCCCGCTCCAGAAGCGTCACCTCGCCGTGCAGGACAGGGGGATGATGTTTCACCTCCACCTGTCCCATCTTCTTCTTCTGCCGCTTGAGATGCTTCTCCGCGGCCGAAAAGGTCCGGTTCACCGCCAGCAGCAGGTCGTCGCGGGCGCTGCCTTGCGCGACGGACCGCTCGGCGTGGAAATCCTCGCCCGGAATGTGCAAGGTCAGCCGCGCCTCGAAGACCCGCCCGCTCACCTTGCGTTTTTGCGGCGCGTCGAGGACGACCTCGCAGCCGGTGATCCGGTCATGAAGACGCTCGAGCACCGAGATGCGGCGCTTCACGAGCGTGGTGACCGCCTCCGAAGGCTCGATGTTGCGGTAGGAAATGATCGGTTCGATCTGCATCTCGACACCTCACTCAGCGAGGACAGGGCATGACGTAGTAGGTTCCGTCGCCGCGCGCATAGGCGCATTGCTGGGTCGCGCTGTTCTGGGCGACGATCGTTCCGGCCGCGGCTCCCGCGAGCGCCGCGATCAGCCGCCAGTGGCTGTCTGCCTCGAGCGCCTCGGCCGTGATGAGCCCGGCCGCGGCCCCTGCGGTCACCCCGACCACGGTGCGCTGTTGCGGGGTCAGGTTTTCGCAGGCCGGGAGCGCGGCGCAACTTGCGAGCAGGGCGACGCGGAACAGGTGGTTGAACATGGCAGGCTCCTCTTTCCTTGGATCAAAGCAAACGATATCCGCACTCGGCGACGCTCTCATTGCCAGCGGTCAACGCGCGACGACCACCGGGCAGGGCGCGTAATGCACGACCTTCTGCGACACGCTCCCCAGAAGCGCGCCGCGCACCCGGCCCAATCCCCGGCTCCCGATCACGATGAACTCGGGCAGTTCGGCCTCCGCGAGGTCGAGGATTTCATCGGCGTAATCGCCGGCGCAGAACCGGGTCGTGATATTGCGCGCACCGGCCTTCACGGCGCGTTCGCGCGCGTGTTCGAGGATTTCCTCGCCCAAAGCGTTCACCGCCTGAGCGGCGATCGCGTCCTTGCGCGCGCGGCCGAGAAAATCCGCGATCATGGTTCGCGACGCGCCGGGCGCGAGCCCAGCTTCCGGTCCGACGTTCTCCACCAGATGCTCGATTTCGGCCATGCGCATCCACTGCTCGCCGGAGGCATCATGCATCAGCACATGCATGATGCACAGATCGAGCTCGAGCGCGCGGGACAGCCGCGCCGCGATATCGACCGCCTTGGTCGCCATGTCCGAACCGTCGGTCGCCACCAGAATGAGCTTTTTCACGGCCATCCCCTTTCGCAGGTTTCGCCTCCGATGATGCGGCCTTGCGAGGGCTGCGCATTGCGCACCGACATTGCGGGCGAGCTTCGAGCGCCGGGAACGGTGGGCGTTGTTCACCGTCAATGCGGTCCCGGGGCGAGCACGCTTTTTCGCATCTGTTGAAGGTCATGCGCGCTGCACGATTGCCCGGAACAGTGTAGGATGAGGGTTATTCTGCGAACCGCGCGTGTGCCGTGCCAGTATCCAGACCCGAGGGGGTTCCATGGAAGACGCCACCGACCTTGAGCGACAGGAGCTCGATCCTCTGGACGTGCTGCGACGCTGCGCCGGGAATGTGATCGCCAGAATTCCCGCGCCGATCGCCTTGTGCGATCAACGCATGCGCCTTGTCGGGGTCTCGGATGCGTGGCTTTCGACGCTGGGTCTGGACGGAAAGAACCTGATCGGCACGAGCCTTTACGACGCCTGTCCCTGGCTGCCGCAAGCGCATCGCGAAGCGCATCGCAAGAGCCTCTCCGAGGGGATGGAAAGCTCGAAGGAGTATTGCGCGCCTTCGCCCGAGGGAGGCGTCACAAGGCAGCGATGGGTGATGAGCCCCTTCTTTTCCAATGAGGGCGTGGTCGGAGGGCTCGTGCTTCTGTGCGAGGACATCACCGAGCGCAAGGAAATCGAGCAGCGTCTGGAGGTCAGCGAGCTGCGCCTGCGGCACGGGATCGAGGCCGCCGGGATCGGGCTCTTCGAGAAGGACCATGTCACCGGTGAAACCTATTTCTCCCCGACGATCCTCGATTTTCTCAAGACGAACCCGCTTCCGCGCGAGTTCGAAGATTGGCTCGCCTTCGTCGACCCATCGGAGCGGGAGAAATTCATCGCCGCGCGGGCAAGTTCGCTTGACCCGAAGGGGGGCGGGATCTTCGCCGTCGATTTCCACCCGGTCGTGGAGGGCGAGCGCAAGACGTTCGAGCTTCAGGGCAAGGTGCTCTTCGAGGGAGAGGGCGAGGACAAGCGGGCCAAGCAGACGATCGGTGTCGTGTTCGACCGAACCGATCAGGCGCGGCTGACCGACGCGCTCGCGCATGCGCAGCGGCTCGAGACGGTCGGGCGGATGGCGGGGATGATCGCGCATGATTTCAACAATCTCCTCACCGTGATCCTGTCCAATCTCGAACTCGCCACGCGCACCAATCCCGACGACATCGCGCGCGACCATATCGAGCGTGCGATCGAGGCGACCAAGCTCGGCGCGAGTTTCGGACATCGCCTGCTCGCCCTCGCGGCCTCTCGCGAGAGGCGGCCCATGGCTTTCTCGCTCGACGAACATCTCGTCGAGACCTGGAGCGTGATCGAACGGGTGCTCGGGGAAAGCGTCCACACCCAGTTGATCCCCGGCGCCAGCGGAGGGATCGTGTTCATGGACCAGAGCGAACTGGACGGGGCGCTTCTGAACCTCGTCGTCAATTCGCGCGAGGCGATGGGACGGAGCGGCGAGATCTCCATCACCACGGGCATCACGCATCTCAAGCGAGAGGATGTCGCGGCCCAGGAGACCGTGCAGCCGGGCGAATTCGTCTGGATGACGGTTGCCGATACCGGGAAGGGCATGGCGCCGGAGGTGGTCGATCAGGCGATAGAGCCGTTCTTCACGACCAAGTCCTCCGATCACGGCACCGGACTGGGCTTGACGAGCGTGGCGGTGACGCTCGCGCGTTCGCAAGGGTTCATGAAAATCGACTCCGAGGCCGATCGCGGCACGAAGGTGACGCTTTTCCTGCCGCGTGTCGCGGCTGCCGCCCGCAGGCCGGGTTCGCCGTCGGCCGCATCCATGACGCTGGGGGATGGCGAGCTGATCCTCGTCGTCGAGGATGATCCGCTGGTGCGCGAGACGGTGCTCGACCGGCTCGAGGCGCTGGGCTACGCGGTGCTCGAGGCCGGAGACGTCACCCAGGCGCTCTCCATCATCGAGCAGGGCGAGCCGGTGGATATGGTGTTCTCCGACGTCGTGCTGCCGGGCGAGCGGTCGGGATACGACCTAGCCTGCCAACTGCATCTGTCCCATCCCGAAATTCCGGTTCTGCTCACCTCCGGCCATACCTCGCGCCATCTCGTGCGCAGATCCGATCAGGACCCCGAGATCGAGCTTCTCCAGAAGCCCTATTCGATCGCCGCGCTCGCCGCGTCGGTCGCGCGCGCGCTCAAAGCGGCTCGGTCACGGGCATGACGTCAGCGGTGAAGACATAGCCGACCCCGCGCACCGAGCGGATCATGGTCGGCGCTTCGATGTTCTCGGGCTCGATCTTACGGCGCAGGCGCGCGACGTGGCTGTCGATGGTGCGGTCATAGGGGGACCAGTCGCGGCCATACAGCGCCTGATTGATGTCGTTGCGGCTGAGGACCTGGGCGGGATGGTTCAGAAAGAGTTCGAGCAATCTCGTCTCGATCCCGGTCAGCTCCTCCTTGCGCCCGTCGCGATGGACGATGACCCGGCGGTTCAGGTCGACGCTGCTGTGATCGAAGCTCATTCGTTTCGAAAGGTTCGGCTGCGAGTGGGCATGCTCGAGGACCCGCCGGATCCGGATTGCGACCTCGCGATTGTCGAAAGGCTTCACGACGTAGTCATCGGCCCCCGCTTCGAGCCATTTCGCGCGCTCGAACGGCGCGGCGCGTCCCGAGATGACGACCACCGGAAGGTTCTCCCTCGTGCGCAGGTCGCGGGCGAGCCGGAGCGTATCGGTGCCACCGAGGCCGAGATCGAGCGTGACGAGATCGACATCTCCGAGTTCGATCTGCGAGGCCATCTCCCGGATGTCGGCGGCTTCGCGCACCCTCCAGCCTTCGGCTTCGAGCACGGCCCGCAGCGCATGGCGCACGGGAGCTTCGTCATCAACGACAAGAATGGTTTTCATTTCCAAGAACAACACCCTCAACAATCACCCAAAAAAGGAGACCGCCCCGGATCACGATAGCGCGAAACATGCGCGCGCGGTAAGAGGGCGTATCCCCACCCGGGCGGCAAACGGCCATCTTTCGCGCCCGGGCATTCTCGCCCCCAGAGTGCTCAGCCCGCCGCGGAAAGCGTGATCGGCTTGCCGTGCGGCGTGGCGCGCGCTGCGGCCTGCCAGCGTTCGGTGAGCGCCTGGACCTCGCCGGCCCCCGCAACGCCGGACCGCTCGAGCAAGGCAATCAGTGTCTCGGACCAGATCCGCCAATAGTCCTGCTCCTCGGCCTGCTGCACACGCGGGCCGAAGAGGGCCGTCCACTCGGACCAGGAAAAATGCCCCGCCTCGTTGAGCGCGACGGTCAGGGCGAAGACCTGGGCCTGCCAGGGTTCCTCGAAAGGGGCGTCAGGCGTGCTCAAGATAGGGCTCCCATGCGTCGATGCTGACCGAGAGGGTCGGGTCCGCACCCGCGCCGAACAGCTCCGCGGCGGTGAAGCGCACGGTGTAGAGCGGGCGGGGGTTTTCGCCTTCGAAATGCGCGTTGCTGTCGGGATAGACATGTGCGCCATGAATTGCGGTGACGGTGCCACATTGGCCGCGCGCATATCCGGGCAGCCGGGTATGGCCCGTGGGCTGATGATTGCGGGTCCGCACCCGGTCGCCGATGGCGAAAACGGGAGCGGGGCCCGGACGCTCGGTCGGTCCGCCTTTTGCGAGCACCTCTGGCACGGCGGCGGCACCGACCCGCCGCTCGGCACGAAGGCCGGGGCGCAGCGCATGGCCTTCGGCAAGCTCCTCTTGCGAGATCTCACCGGCGCGTTCGAGCAGCGTTTCGAGCCCGCGCAGCCAGATCTCGTAATAGCTGGCGTTGTAGTAGACAGCCGGGGCGAGGCTTTCGCGCGCATGACGCGACGCATCGAGATTCCAGTGGCCGAGCGCGCCCGAGGCAAGGGTGATCCCGAGCACGCGCTTTTCCCATTCCGCGTGAAAGCGCTCGGTCTCATCCTCCGGGTGCACCGCGCCGAAGCCGTGCCGCCCGCCGACATCCTGCGGCCCGTTCACGAGGCCTCCGGCCGGCGGGGCTGGCCACAACCGATCATGCTGTCGCGGGTCACCAGCGCCGCTAGCGCCCCTGCATCCAAGTCCTCCGTGCCCGCGGGGCGCTCGGGAATGACGAGATAGCGGATCTCGGCGGTCGAGTCCCAGACGTGGATCCTGGTGGTCTCGGGAAGGGACACGCCGAATTCCTTCAGCACCGCACGCGGCTCGCGAACGGCGCGCGCCCGGTAGGCCGGGGCCTTGTACCAGGTCGGCGGCAGGCCGAGCACCGGCCACGGATAACAGGAGCACAAGGTGCACACGACCATGTTGTGCTCGTCGGGCGTGTTGAAGACCGCAACCATATGTTCGCCCTGGCGCCCCATGAACCCCATCGAGGCGATGGCCGCGGTTGCATCCTCGCGCAGCCACCGGGCGAATTCGGGATCGCTCCAGGCGCGCGCCACGACCGCGGCGCCATTGCGCGGTCCGACCTTGTGTTCGTAGGTGTCGATGATCGCATCCACCGCGGCGGGATCGACGAGCCCCTTCTCGACGAGAATGGTCTCGAGCGCGCGCGCCCGTGCGGTCATCTCGTCGAGGGAATTGTCATGGTGGGGATCGTCATGCATCTGCGAACTCTCCTGAAAGAAGCGTCACTCCGGCCGGTTTCCTGGAGGCCGTCGGAGCCGTCTCCCTCACTATGGCAAGCGAACCCCCGCACGGCAACCAGACCGGCAAAAGCGGGCCGGTTGCAAAGCTGCGCCCCGTCGTCGATGATCCGCGCGGATTGGCGGGGCCCGAGCGTATCGGGAACTTCGGAAGGGCAGATGAGAACGACGAGGATGCGATGAAACTGAACGTGTATCTGGCGGGCGAGATTCACACCGATTGGCGCGAGACGGTCATCGCGGCCTGCGAGGGGCTCGATATCGAGTGGTCGGGGCCGGTGACCGACCACGGCGCGTCGGACGATTGCGGCGTCGAGATCTTCGGCGCCGAGCAGGACAAGTTCTGGCATGACCGCAAGGGCGCGTCTCTGAACGCGATCCGCATCCGCACCGGGATCGAGCGTTGCGACGTGCTCGTCGTGTGCTTCGGCGAGAAGTACAAGCAGTGGAATGCGGCTTTCGATGCGGGCTATGCGGCGGCTCTGGGCAAGCCGATCATCGTGCTTCAGCCGCCCGAGCATGACCACGCGCTCAAGGAAGTCGACGCGGCGGCGAATGCGGTGGCACGCACCCCCGAACAGGTGGCCCGCGCCCTGCGCTACGTCACCACAGCCAAGCTCTGATCGCAGGGCCGGGGCCGCGCTCGCGAGGCGGTGGCGGGGCTTGACCTGTGTCTTCCTGCATCACGAATTCGTGTGCGAATGGGGCGCCGTCCCGGTCCCGCCGAGCTCCGGCTTCAGCGTGCTGCAATTTGCCGAAAATCTCTCGTCGATCGGTGGAAGTTTGCCGGTTGACAGCAAGTTCTTGCCCATTTACTCGCCGCTCTCCTGTAGCGGGTGGCGTCCCGCGTCGAAGGCAATAAAAACGAGAGAAAAGAGGCGGGATTTCGTCGCCCGGACAATCCAGAGCAGGAGCAGAGTTTTCTCGTGCACGATCACGACACTCAAAGCCGGCGCGCGCGTGGCCCGGCGACGGTTCGGCCGTTCCATTTTCGCGGCCGTTTCCTGACCGCAGTTGCGCTCAGGATCGAGACATCTTTCCCCGATGAGACCTTTTACACCGCCCTCGACCGGCAGCTGAACGAGACGCCCCAGCTTCTCTACGATGCGCCCGTCGTCCTCGATTTCGGCCTCGTGCCGGAGTTCACCGATCGGGGCCGGATCGAAGATCTGATCCATAACCTGCGGCACAGAAACCTTCTGGTCTTCGGCGCACAGAGCGTCAATGACGCGCAGCTCGAGGCGGTGCAGGGCCAGGGGCTGATCCCGATCAAGGTCGGCCGGGACACCGCCATGCCGAAACCTCAGGCGGCATCGCGCAGCCGCGAGACGCGTGCCGCCGCGCCGGCCAACAAGATCATCACGAGCCCGGTGCGCTCGGGGCAGATGGTGGTGGCCGAGCATGGCGATCTCACCGTGGTCGGGTCGGTGGCCTCGGGGGCCGAACTGGTCGCCGCGGGCAGCATCCATGTCTACGGCACGCTGCGCGGACGCGCGATGGCCGGTGCGCATGGCGACGAGACCGCCCGCATCTTCTGCCAGAGCCTCGAAGCGGAATTGCTCGCCATCGCGGGCCTTTACAAGACGAGCGAGACCATCAGGGACGATTTGCGGCGCCGGAGCATTCAGGTCTTTCTCGATGACGAAACACTATGCGTGGAGGCGTTCGAATGACGCAACTCAAGGACAATACGCCACTCGGGAAGGTGATCGTGATCACTTCCGGCAAGGGCGGTGTGGGCAAGACCACCTCGGCGGCGGCGATCTCCGCCGGACTGGCGAAACGGGGCTACCGGACCGTCGTGATCGATTTCGACGTGGGCCTGCGCAACCTCGACATGATCATGGGCTGCGAACGCCGCGTGGTCTTCGACTTCATCAACGTCATCCAGGGTGACGCGCGGCTCAAGCAGGCGCTGATCAAGGACAAGCGGGTCGAGACGCTCTCGATCCTGCCGACCTCGCAGACCCGCGACAAGGACGCGCTTACCAAGGAAGGCGTCGAGGAGGTCCTCAAGGAACTCAAGAAGGATTACGACTACATCGTCTGCGACAGCCCCGCCGGGATCGAGCGTGGCGCCCAGCTGGCGATGTATTACGCCGACGAGGCCGTCGTGGTGACCAACCCCGAGGTCTCCTCGGTGCGCGACAGCGACCGGGTGCTCGGCCTTCTCGCCAGCAAGACCCAGCGGGCGGAGTCGGGCGAAGAGCCGGTCAAGGCGCAGGTCCTTCTCACGCGTCACGATCAGGCGCGCATCGATAAGGGCGAGATGATGACGGTCGAGGACGTGCTCGAGCTGCTCGCCGTCCCGCTTCTGGGGATCGTGCCCGAAAGCACGGCGGTTCTGCGCGCCTCGAACGTCGGGATGCCGGTGGTGCTCGACGCGCCCTCGAACGCGGCGGCCGCCTATGAAGACGCGGTGGCGCGCCTCGTGGGCGAGGACGTGCCCCTGAAGGTCGGGCAGGAAAAGCGTCCGGGTCTCATCAGCCGACTGTTCGGACGGTCGGCATGAGCCTTTTCGGTTTCGCTCTAAAGCCCCGCAGATCGAAATCGGCCCAGACGGCAAAGGACCGTCTGCAGATCCTGCTCGCGCATGAAAGCCGGAGCGGATCGAAGGAGCCCGATTACCTTCCCAAGTTGCAGCGCGACATCATCGAGGTGATCCGCAAATACATGAAGGTTCAGGACGACGACGTCATGATCCGCATGGAACGCGAGAACGGCCTTTCGAGCCTCGAGATCAACATCGAGATGTCGGCGGATGAAAAGAAGGGCGAGAGCGCGAAGAAGAAGGACTGAGCGCGTCCGAGGCCCTGGAACCCTGATCGAGCGCCGCCCCCCGGGGCGGCGCTTTTCGGTGTCGGGCGCAACCAGCTCAGCCCCGGGCGGCCGCCTCGATCCGCCGATACCCGGCGGCACCATGGAAGAAACCGTTGCTGAAGTCGCGTCCCTCGCAGATTTCCGCGAGCCGCGCCCGCGCTTCCGCCGCCTCGATCCGGGCCGCCAGCCGGTCTGCGAAAATCTCGGCGACCGCGACCATGTCCACATCCTGCGGCAACAGGCGGGCATGGGTGACGCCCATCTCCGCAAGCCCGGGCAGTTCGTCGAGCAGCTCGATATAGCTCTCCGACTGGGTCTGGATGCCGTTCACCCGCAAGATCGCCTGATCGTCGCGGGTCGAGAGCGGCATCCCGTCAGGATCTTCCTCGCAGATGAACTGGCAATTGTCCTTCGTCCGCGAATGCGCGCGGGCGTGATAGCAGCGGGCCGAGACGGCGAGCGGCGCGCGGCCGAAGACCTGGACCTCGATCCCGACGCCGAGCTCCGAGCCCGCTGCGGCGGCGACGGCGATCGCCTCGGCGGGCATCTCGGTGGGCAGGCAGACATGGGTCGCGCCCTGTTCGACCATCCAGGCAATCGTCGCCTCGCTATAGGCGTTGAGGAAGGGGCCGATCCGGTGCGGGCGGGTATTGCGCGCCAATAGCCCGGCGGCGTTGTTGATCTCGATCTCGGGATGCTCCATCTGCGCGAGGTCCGCGGTCGCCTTGCGCTCGCGCGGCAGCATCACTTCGGCGAGCGACGACAGGACGACGCGCTTGCCCGCGCGCTCGAGTCGCTCGATCGTTTCGGGAAGTTCCTTGTCGAAGAAGGGCGCGCGTTTCGAACAGATCACCTCGCCGAGATAGACCGTGCTCACCGGCGCCTCATCCGCGATCCGCGCGTAGAAGTCGCGCTTCTTCTCTGCCGACCAGTGATAGGCGATCGGCCCCAGGGTCAGTTCCATCGCCTTACCTCCATTTCTTGCTTCTGAACGCGCCCTGGGTTTCCTTCTGGCCTTCGGTCAGGGCGACGAGATTGGCGAGATCGGGCTCCGCGCCGGCGCGAATGGCGTCGACCGCCTGGCGGAAGGAGCGAACGACGCTGCGGACATAGGATTTCGAGCGCTGACGCCCCTCGATCTTGAAGGCGTGGACCCCGGCCTCCATCAGCTCGGGCAGCAAACGGCCGAGATTGAGGCTCACCGGCTCCTCGAAGGCGTAATACCCCTCGGGGCGGTGGGGGGCGACGTACCGGCCCTTGCAGATCGTCGGATAGCCCGCATTCTCGTCGGGGGCGAAATGGTCGATCGTGAAGCCGGACAGGCAGCTGCGCATCGACCCGTCGGCTTCGCGCTCATAGGTGACATCCGCGGCGGGCGAGCAGACGCCGTCCATGTTGGTCGACAATCCGCTCATCCAGTTGGTGAGGCTGCACCGGCCCTCCACCATCAGCCCGTGATTGCCGAAGATGAAGGTTTCGATCTCGCAGGGGATCTCCGACTTGATGGCACGGATCTCGGGGATGGTGAGGATGCGCGGCAGGACCACGCGCTTCACGCCGAAATTCTCGCAGTAATAGCGGATGGCCTCCGGGCTCGATGCGGCAGCCTGGACCGAGAGATGCAGGCGCGACCCGGGATGGGTCTGCGCGATATGGCGCGCCACCCCCATATCCGCGACGATGAAGGCATCGACCCCGACCCGGGCGCCGATCGCGGCGGCTTCGCGCCACAGATCGACCTTGCCCGCAGGCGGATAGGTGTTGAGCGCGAGCAGCACCCGCGCGCCGCGGGCATGGGCATAGGCGACCGAGGCCTCGAGCTCCTCGGGCGTGAAGTTCAGGCCCGGGAAGTTGCGCGCGTTGGTGGCGTTGCGAAACCCGCAATAGACGGAATCGGCCCCGGCATCGACAGCGGTGCGCAGCGCGGCGGGTGTCCCGGCGGGACAGACGAGTTCGCCGGCGGTGGAAAAATCGGTTGGGCTCATTGGCGGGCACTCCTGCGGCGCAGCATGGACAGGAACGCGCGGCCCGGCGGGCCGAAGGAATCCGCGGTTTCCTGAGCGACAGAGCCGTCGACATCGTCCAGCGCGTTGCGCAGGCTGACGACGGCTTCGGTATTGCCCGAGATCGTCAGGTCGCGCGAAAAGAAGGCCGCATCCCCGTCGCTCTCCCCGTCCACCAGTTCCAGAAGCGTGAAGAAGCGCCCCTCGATGCGCGCATCATGCTCGGGCAGCCTGTCTTGCGGCACGGCGCGCAGCATCGGGGCCTCCGGATCGGGGCGCAGATGCAGGGCGAAGGGCAGTTCGACCGGCACGATGACGAAATCCGATTTCTGGTAGGGGGCGATGCGTTCGAACATCTCTGGATGGTGCTGGGCAATGCGGCGCACGACCCGGCCGAGGACCGGACGCAGCGCCGCACAGAGCAGCCCCACCGGCACGAGCCGACGTTGCGATGGTGACGTCATCATCTGGGTTTCAGTCATTCTCCCCTCCGTTTTGACATGTCTCGGGTGATCGAAAAGGCGTCCTTCGGCGCGGCGCGCGGCCCCGAAAGAAAACACCCCGGCTCTTGCGGCGGGCGCCTGGAACCGGGGTGATTGCGGATGATCTGGAAGCTGAGGGAGAGGCCGAGCGGAAACCTCACATCTCCCGGGTGCACGGCCCTTGGAGCGGTCGTGATCACCGGTCGCGTGCGTGCGAACGGAACTGGGGAATGGGTCGCAGAGCGCATCTCCGCCTCCGTCATCTGGGACGTGCGATCGGCTCTAGGACTGGCTCTGAAGCTTGTAAATAGCGGGTCACTGCGACAACTCGTCCGCCGAAGGGCGCCCGCTTCGGACAAGCTTTTGATAACAAGGGTTTGCGCGCTCTGGAAAAGGGATAGGTAATAAAAATGTATTTTATATTAATAGTTTAGTGGGTGGTGAGGGCGACCCGCTCCCCCTCCGGAAAGCCGGAGGAGGGAGCCGGGAGAGGCCTCATCCACCCAGGACTCGGGGTAGCCACAGGGTGAGCGCCGGGAATGCCAGAAGGAGCGCGACCCGGACCAGTTCGGAGAGGAAGAACGGGAAGACACCTCGGAAGGTCGTCCCCATCGGAACGTTGCGCGCCAGCGCCGAGATGACGAAGACATTCATCCCGACGGGAGGCGTTATCAGCCCCAGTTCCACCACTACGAGGGCGAGGATGCCGAACCAGACCTTCAGCTCGTCGGTCGAGAGACCGAAGCCCGAACCGTCCGCCATCTGGTAGAGCCCGCCATTGATCTCGACCAGCACCGGCCAGAAGAAGGGCAGCACGAGCAGGATCATCGACATCGAATCCATCAGGCAGCCGAGCAGGATCAGCGCGATCAGGAGGATCGCCATCACCATCATCGGCGGCAGCCCGCTATGTACGGCCATGTCCGCCGCCGCCTGCGGGACGCCTGCGCGCGACATGAAGATCTTGAGTAGCTCCGCGCCGAGCAGGATCAGGTAGATCATGCCGGTGGTGCCCGCGGTCTCGAGGATCGAGGACCGGAGCGCTTCGCGTGACATCAGCCCGCGGGCGAGCCCGTAGAGGAACACCGCGAACACGCCGATCGCGGCGGCGGGGGTGGGGTTGTAGAAGCCCGCATAGATCCCGCCGATGACGACGCCGAAGATCCCGAGCACCGGCAGGACACCGCGGGTGGCCGCCCAGAACTCCGCGCGGTCGCTCACGCCCTGCGCGGGGCCCGCGCTCGGCACGAGGCGGACATAGATCGCGATGGTGAGCAGGAACAGCGCGACGGCGATCAGCCCCGGCACCAGCGCCGCCATGAACATCGTCACGATATTGGCCTCGACGATGACCGCGTAGATCACGAGGATCACCGAGGGCGGGATGAGGATCCCGAGCACGCCACCAGCGGCGACCGATCCGGTCGCGAGCGCGGGCGAGTAGTTGTAGCGTTCGAGCTCGGGCAGGGCGACCTTGCCCATCGTCGAGGCGGTGGCGAGCGACGAGCCGCAGACCGCGCCGAAGCCCGCGCAGGCCGCGATCGCCGCCATCGCGGTTCCGCCGCGCATCCAGCCGAACCAGGCATTCGCGGCGCGGAACATGTCGCGCGAGAGACCGGTCTTCGTGGCGAGCGCGCCCATCAGCACGAACATCGGCACGACCGAGAGGTCGTAGATCGAGAACTGCCCATAGGCGAGTGTCTTGAGCTGGCTCAGCAGGATCGCCGGGCCGTTGATGATGGCGGTGCCGCCGGCGCCCACCACGATCATCGCATAGGCGATGGGAACGCGCGCGACGATGAGCGCGACGAGAATGACGAGGCCCAGAAGGCCAAGAACGATCGGATCCATCAGTTGCTCCCGGTCCAGTTGTCACGCAGGCTCAGCGCCGCGGCCACGAAAAGCAGTGCCAGCGAAGCGAGTGCGGGCAGGTAGACCCACCAGACCGGGACCTGGAGGATCGTCGAGGCGAGCGAGTAGGATTTCTGATCGAGCATGCCGAAATACATCCGCCACAGCAGGAGTGCCGCAAATCCGAGCGCGAGCACCGAGCCGATCGTCGAAAACCGGCGCTGAACGGCGGGGCTGAGTTTCGAGGTGAAGATATCGGCCGTCACGTTCTGATCGGCCAGTTGGCAATAGGGCAGGAACATGAAGGCCGCGATCGCGACCCCCATCTCGGTGAGTTCGAAATCGCCCGCGAAGGGCAGGCCGATCAGCCCGCCCACCACGGCCCAGACGTTCACGGCGACGACCGCTGCCAGAACCCCGCCGCCTGCAAGGGCCCAGAAGTAGATGGTCTTGCGCAAGAAGGACTCGATCGGGGAATGCATGGTCGTCGCCGCTCCACTCATTGCTGCGCCAGGGTCTTTTCTTCTTCGGCGGTCAGGTCGCGGGCCTCTTTCACGAGCGCCGCGCCGTCGATGCCCTGCGCGCTCACTTCCTTCTCCCAGCGGGCCACGACCGGTTGCATCGCGTCCTTGAAGGCCTGGGTCTCCTCGGGCGAGAGCGTGATCAGCTCGTTGCCCGCGGCTTCGGCCGCCTTGATCCCGTTATCGTCGCTGGTGCGCCAGATCTTCCCGACTTCCTTGAGCCACTCCTCGTCCGAGGCCTGACGGAAGGCCGCCTTCACGTCGTCGGGCAGGCTGTCCCATTTCGCCTTGTTCATCGAGACCTGGAAGATCGAGGTCCCGAGACGCCAGTGGTTCTGACCCTCGATCTGGTACTTGGTCTGCTGCTGAAGCTTGAGCGCGGGGATGATTTCCCACGGGATCAGCGCACCGTCCACGACCTTCTTCGAGAGCGCCTGCGGCAGTTCGGGAACCGGCATCGCGACCGGCTGCGCCTTGAGCGCCTCGATCACCCAGGCGCCGGTGCGCGAGGGGGTGCGCAGTTTCAGACCGGCCACGTCGGCGGGCGAATGCAAGGCTTTGTCGACGGTATGGATGCCGTTGCCCGCATGCGCATGCAGGAACAGCACCTCGAGGCCCTTGTCCTCGTATTCCTGCTTCAGTTCCTTGTCGAACATCTTGCGCATCGCGAGGTTCGTCGCGGTCGGATCGTCGTTGAAGACGGTCGGAAGCTCGAACACTTCGGTACGCGGGAAGAGGCCCGGCGTGTAGCCGTTGAGCGTCCAGATCAGGTCCACGACGCCGTCACGGGCCTGCTGCACCAGCTCCGGCGGGCGGCCGCCCAGCGTCATCGCCGGGTAGATGTCGATCTTGACCTTGCCCTTCGAGAGTTCCTCGACGCGCTTCACCCAGGGCTCGAGCATCTGCGTCTGCGCCGGAGCCTTGGCCCCGAGGAAATGGTGCAGCTTGAGCGTGATCTGCTGGGCCATCGCCCCGCTCGCCCAGAGCACCGCGGCCGCGGTCAAGCCGGCCAGTTTGAGATGTTTCATCGGTCTTCCTCCCTGTTTATCCCCGTGAACGGGGTTCTCCGGCCCCTCAATAAGGCAGGCCAACGTAGTTTTCCGCAAAACTTTTCCGTGCCGTTTCCGAGAGTTGCAGATATTCGAACTCGGCGCGCTGCATCCGCCGCTCGAAGGCGCCGGTCTGCGGGAAGTCATGCAGCATCGAGGTCATCCACCACGAGAACCGTTCGCATTTCCAGACCCGCGACAGCGCCTGGTCCGAATAGGTGTCGATCCCGGTGGAATTCCGGTGGTTGTAGAACTGGTCGAAGGCGCGATGCAGGTAATAGACATCCGACGCCGCGAGATTGAGGCCCTTCGCCCCGGTCGGCGGGACGATGTGCGCCGAGTCCCCCGCGAGGAACAGACGGCCATAGCGCATCGGCTCGGAGACGAAGCTGCGCAGCGGCGCAATCGACATCTCGATCGCGGGGCCCGTCACCAGCCCTTCCGCGACATCCGCGGGGATGCGGGTGCGAAGCTCGTCCCAGAACCGTTCCTCGGGCCAGTCCTCGAGTTTTTCGGTCAGCGCGACCTGAACGTAATAGCGGCTCAGAGTGTCGGAGCGCATCGAGCAGAGCGCGAAGCCCCGATCATGCGCGGCGTAGATCAGTTCGGGGGCGGCCGGCGGCGTCTTCGACAGCAGGCCGAGCCAGCCGAACGGATAGGCGCGCTCGAATTCGCGGCGATGACTTTCGGGGATCGCCTTGCGCGAGGGGCCGTGGAAGCCGTCGCAGCCCGCGACGAAATCGGCTTCGAGAACGTTCTCTTCGCCCTCGTGGGTGAAACGGATGGTGACGCGGTCGTCTTCGAGCCCTTCGATCGCGGTGACCTCGGCCTCGTGCAGCACCGCGCCGCCCCGCGCGTCGCGCGCATCGTAGAGATCGTGGGTCACCTCGGTCTGGCCATAGACCATCACGCCGCGCCCGGTCAGATCCTTGATCGGGACATGAAGACGCTCGTCATGCCAGGAGATTTCCACGCCGTCGTGGATCTGCCCCTCGCGGTCCATGCGCGACCCCGCTTCGGCTGCGCGCAGAAGGTCGACCGTGCCCTGTTCGAGAACACCGGCCCGGATCCGCCCCAGAACGTAGTCGCGCGAGCGGCGTTCGAGTACGACCGAGTCGATCCCGTGCAGGTCGAGAAGCTGCGAAAGCAGCAGCCCGGCGGGTCCGCCGCCGATGATGGCCACTTGGGTCTTCATGTCTTGTCTCCGCATTCAAGCTTGCAGCGCTGCGCGAAGGCGCGCGCGAGTTTCGGCGCCTGCCCGGCCGCGGCGAGCGGATCGGTCAGGGCGCGGGATTCCAGTTCGGGATGCGCGGCCAGAAGCGCGCGATGAGGATCGGGAGTGGCGAGCGCGTCGCGCACGGCCGTCTTCGCGGCGTCGCGCGGTATCGTCTCGGCCAGGGTGAAGATCGCGCGTTCGGCATAGGGTCCGAAGCCCGCCGCATCGAGATTGGCACGCATCTGCCCCGCATCGGCCTCCAGCCCGTCGAGCATCTGCTGCGCGAGGCGAAGCGCCGCACCGGTCGCGACGAGGATCGGGCGCAGGCTCATCCATTCGAGCGCCCAGGCCGCGCCGTCGCGGAACTGGCCGTGCAGCGCGGATTCGAACAGGCTTCCCTGGAGATGGGCGCAATGGCGCGCGAGGCTCACGAGTGCTTCGGCCGCCACCGGGTTCGATTTGTGCGGCATCGTGGAGGACCCGCCACCGGCGATCTTCACCTCGGCGATGCCCGATTGGGTGAGGGTCACGACGTCGAGGCCGATCTTGCCGAGCGAGCCACACAGCGCGGTCGACTGCGCGCCCAGATCCACGATCCGCTCGCGCCGCGCGTGGGAGGCGAGATCCTCGACCGTCAGGCCGAGAGTGGCGCCCATCGTCTCGCGAACGGCGGCGGCCCTGTCGCCAAGCGCCGCATCCGATCCGACCGCCCCGTGGAGCGAGAGCCGCGCCACGGCGGGTTTCAGCATCGCGAGCCGATCGCGCGCATCGAGCACCGGCTGGCCCCAGACCGCGAGCAATGCGCCGAAGGTGGTGGGCAGGCCGATCTGGCTGCGGGTGCGCGCGGCCATCACGGTGTCGGCCTCGGCCTCGGCGAGCGCGCCGAGACGGCGTCCCAGCGTCACGAGACGTCGATCGAATAGGGCGAGCGCCTCCGAGACGACAAGCGCGGTGGCGCTGTCGACGATGTCCTGAGAGGTCGCGCCCCAATGCAGGGCTTGAGACGCCTCGGACGACAGGCGCGCGCGCAGATCCGCCAGCAGGGCGGGGACCGCCACCCCGTCGCGCGCCGCTCCTTCGGCAAGCGCGGCCGGGTCGGGCCTGTAATCGGCAAGCGCCGTGGCCATCTCGCGCGCGGCTTCTGCGGGGACGATGCCGACTTGCGCGCAGGCCTGCGCCAACGCCACCTCGACCCGCACCATCGCGGCCAGCAGCGCCTCGTCCCCGAGCATGGCGCTCAGGTCCGGGTCGCCGAACAGGCCACTCCAGAGCGGGCTGTCGAGAGGCGAGAGGCTCATGCGGCCTCCCGGAGCGGCAAGGCGAGGATCTCGCGCGCCTGTTGCCAGGTGGCGACGGGACGATCGGCCTTCTCGCACAGATCGACGACGCGCTTGACGAGCGCTGCGTTCGACGGCGCGAGCGTGTCGCGGTCGAGCCGGATATTGTCCTCGAGCCCGGTGCGGCAATGGCCCCCGGTCTCGACACACCATTCGTTCACGACGATCTGGCCCGGGCCGATCCCGGCTGCGCACCATGACGCCTCGGGAAGCACCCGTGCGCGGGTCTCGCGCATGAAATCGAACGCGGCGCGATCCACCGGCATCGCGTTCTTCACGCCCATCACGAACTGCACATGGACATTCGCGGGCAGCCGTCCGTCCCCGACCATCTTCGCGGCCTGGAAGATGTGGCTGAGGTCGAAACACTCGATCTCGGGGCGCACGCCGTAGGTCTTCATCTCCGAGGCCAGCCAGTCCACGAGATCCGGCGGGTTCTCATAGACGCGGGTCGGGAAATTGTTCGAGCCCACCGAGAGCGAGGCCATGTCGGGACGCAGCGGCAGCATCCCGCCGCGCGCCTGGCCCGCGCCCGAGCGTCCGCCCGTCGAGAGCTGCACGATCATGCCGGGGCAATGCTTGTGGAGCCCCTCCATGAGTTTCGCGAACTTGTCCGGGTCCGAGGTGGTCGAGCCATCCTCGTTGCGCACGTGGCAATGGGCGATGCTCGCGCCCGCCTCGAAGGCTTCGTGGGTGGACTCGATCTGTTCCGAGATGGTGATCGGAACGGCCGGGTTGTCGGATTGCTGCGGCACGGAGCCGGTGATCGCGACACAGATGATGCAAGGGTCTTGGGTCATGGCTCAGATATCGAAGAAGACAGTTTCGCCTGCGCCCTGCAGACGGATTTCAAACCAGTACTCGGTCTCGCCGCGGGCCTCGGCCACGAGCGTCGCGATCCGGTCGCGATGTTCGATCCGCGCCAGCAGCGGATCGCCCGAGAGGTTGTCCTCGGGGAAATACATCCGGGTATGGAGCCCGTGATTGATCCCGCGGGCGAAGATCCAGAACGAGATATGCGGCGGGATCGCCTGATCGCCCGGAAGGTCGACGGCCCCGGGCCTGACCGTCTCGAAGCTGAACTCGCCCGAGGTGAAATCGGCAGGGAAGCGGCCGAAGCCCGTCACCGCCGGGTCCGCGCCCTGTTGTCCGGGATAGATCCCGGCGGCATCGGCCTGCCAGGTCTCGATCAGGCAATCGCGCAGCGGCAGATCGCCGCCATCCACGACGCGTCCACGCACCGTGATTCGGGTGCCCTTGGCCGCGGGGCCCGCGATTTCTGTCCCCAGCGTCGGGAAGGGCGGCTTCTCGATCCCGCAGGCTTCGGGGGCGAGGCCGATATGGACATAGGGCCCCGCGGTCTGCGAGGGCGTCAGTCCGAGGCGGTCGAGTTTCTGCACCATCACATCCCCTCCAGGCGGTTTTCGAAATGGGTCTGGCGGCGGCCGCGCAGCACGATGTCGAACTTGTAGGCGATCGCGTCCATCGGCTTGGTCTCGGCCATGTCGAGCGCGGCGACGAGGCGGTTCAGCGCCTCCTTGTCGGGGATCGTCTGCGCGATCGGGCAGCGCGCGATCAGCGGGTCGCCCTCGAAATACATCTGGCTGATCAGTCGCTGGCCGAAGCTGTGGCCGAAGATGGAGAAGTGGATATGCGCGGGGCGCCACTCGTTCGGGCCATTGGGCCAGGGATAGGCGCCGGGCTTGATCGTGCGGAAGACGTAGGAGCCGTCCTCTGCGGTGATCGCGCGTCCGCAGCCGCCGAAATCGGGATCGAGCGGGGCGAGATAGCCGTCCTTCTTGTGACGGTAGCGCCCGCCCGCATTGGCCTGCCAGATCTCGATCAGCGCGCCCGGGATCGGACGCCCGCCTTCGTCGAGCAGGCGGCCATGGACAATGATCCGCTCGCCGATCGCGCTCTGCCCGGGGCGGGCGTGGTTGAGCAGCAGGTCGTTGTCATGTTCGCCGAGCTTCACATGGCCGAAGGCGGGGCCGGTTTCCTCGCTCGGCCCGCTGCCGAAGGAGATCAGCGCGCGCTGCGGGCTGCGCAGCACCGAGGTCTTGTAGCCGGGCGTGAAGGCTGGCGGGTGCAGGCCCGCCTGGCGCGGGAAGAGTGCTCCGGTCATCGTCCCATCTCCTTGAATGTTTCCTTGATGATCTTGATCGCGTGATTGGCGCGCGGAACGCCGGCATAGACCGCGACATGCAGCATCGCCTCACGCAGATCCTCGGGCGTTGCGCCGGTATTGGCGGTCGCGCGGGTATGCATCGCGACCTCCTCGTGATTGCCCAGGGCCGCCAGCAGCGCGATCGTCACGATCGAGCGTTCCCGCGGCGTCAGATCGGGGCGCGACCAGACCGAGCCCCATGCGCCCTCGGTGATGAATTCCTGAAACGGCGCGTCGAACTCCGTCTTGGAGGCGTCGGCCCGGTCGACATGTGCGTCGCCCAGGACACGGCGGCGGGTTTCCATTCCGGCTTGATAGCGGTCAGACAAGCGCGTGCTCCTTCAGAAAATCGGTAATGTGGCGGGCCACCAGATCGGGGGTTTCGATCGCGGGCAGATGGCCCGCGGTCTCGATCATCTCGGTGCGCGCTCCGGGAATGCGGGCGGCCATGCCGAGCACCTGTTCGGGCAGGGTCGCCCCGTCATGGCGGCCGGCGATGACGAGGGTGGGGGCGGCGATGCGGGGGAGATCGGCCTCGAGATCGGTCGCGGCGAGCACCTCGCAGCCGCCGATATATCCCTCGCGGTCGCAGCGGGCGACTTCGGTCGCCCAGATCGCGCAATCGGGATGGGCGCGGAATTCGGGCGCGAACCAGCGCTCGAGGATCGCGTCGGTCATCGCGGCCAGACCGCTCTCGCGCACCTGCGCGATGCGGGTCTCCCAACCCTCGCGGGCGCCGATCCGGCCTGCGGTATTGCTCAGCACGACGCCTTCGACCCGCTCGGGCGCAATGCGCGCGATTTCCTGCACGATCAGCCCGCCGAGCGAACATCCGACGAAGACCGCCTTCTCGATTTCGAGGTGATCGGCGAGCGCGAGCGCATCCTTCGCGAGATCGTCGATCGTGGGCGTTTGGGGGGAGCGCGCGCTCAACCCGTGCCCCCGATTGTCGAGCCGCACCAGACGATGCGCCGAGAGCGGGGCGATCAATCCGTCCCACATCCGCAGGTCGGTCCCGAGCGAATTGAGAAAGATGATCGGACGGCCGGACGGCGAGCCGTCCTCCCGGTAGTTGGTATGACCCCAGTCGAATGTCAGAGCGTGCATGATTTCCTCCCGCTGTCATATTTCCGCAGGATTTCACTTGAGCCAAATACAAAACGCATTCAGAGATATAACCACATGGCTATGCATAAGGGCATCAAACTTCGGCATATCAGGGCCTTTCTCGACGTTCACGAGGAGGGCGGGATTTCGGCTGCGGCACGCAAGCAGGGAATTTCCCAGCCCGCGCTGTCGAAGACGCTCGCCGAGCTCGAGGCGATGCTGGGGGGCGCGCTCCTGATTCGGCGCGGGCGGAAGACCTATCTCACACCGGCCGGCGAGACCTTTCGCAGGCACGCCCTTCTCGCCTTGCAGGAGCTCGATGCGGGCGCGATGGCGCTCAATGGCGAGGCCGCGGGGGACGTGGTGACGGTCGGCGCCCTGCCTACGGTCGCGGGGTCGTTCTTCCCCGGCGTGGCGCTCGACTTCACCCGCTCGCGCCCGGGCATCCGGCTCTCGATCAGCACCGGGCCGAACCTCTACCTGCTCGAACGGGTGCGCTCGGGTGCGCTCGACCTGATGATCGGACGGATGCCCGCCGCGCGCGAGATGCCGGGGCTGCGCTTCGATTATCTCTACGAGGAAGAGGTCGTGCTGGCCGCGCGCAGTGGCCACCCCTTCACCGGCCAGCCCGCGGTCGAGGCCTTGCGCCATTGCGACCTGATCCTGCCGCCGCGCGGGGCGATCATCCGCCGGATCGTGGACGACTATCTCGGGGCGCAGGGCATCGTGGAGCCGCGCTGCGCCATCGAGACGGTCTCGCTCGCGACCGGGCTGGGATTGCTCGAGAGCTCCGACATGCTCTGGTTCATCTCGCGCGGCGTGATCGCGCGCGAACTTGCGGCGGGGGTGTTGGTGAGCCTCCCGCTCGGGGCGCAGTTCATGTCGGGCGCGGTCGGCCTGACGATGACGCGCGAGGTGCAGGAGCGTCCCGAGATCGCGCAGCTCGTCGAGATGCTCCATGTCGCGGCGCAACGGCGCGATCAGGGGTGAGAGCGCGGCGGATCTCGCTCTTGCACATGCCCCGGCGCCGGTGAAAGATCGCTCCGGGGAGAGAGACCGTTTCGGGGAGGATCATGCAGTCGCGTCTTGTCATCGCTTTCGGAGCGGCGCTCATTGCCGCCCCGGTCTTCGGCTGGGAATTGCCCGCGCCGGTCACGGATAACGATTTCGCGCCCATCGACCGTGCCGAGGCCGAGCTGGGGCGCGATCTCTTCTACGATCCGATCCTCTCGGGCAATCGCAACATCTCCTGTGCCACCTGTCATCATCCGCGTTTCGGCACCTCGGACGGGATGAGCCTGGGGCTCGGCGAGGGGGCGGTGGGCGTCGGACCGACGCGGCATATCACCGATCGCGACATCCCCGAGCAGCGTATCCCGCGCAACTCGCCCGCGCTCTTCAATCTGGGCGCGCGGGAGTTCACGCGCCTTTTCGATGACGGGCGGATCGAGGCCGACCCGAGCCGTCCCTCCGGCCTGCGCACGCCGATGGAGGACGAGATGGTGACGGGCTTCGCCTCCGTGCTCTCGGCCCAGACGATGTTCCCGGTTCTCGCCCCCGACGAGATGGCGGGACATTATTCGGAGAACGATATCTCCAAGGCGGTGCGCTCGGGACGGATCACCGGGCCGGATGGCGCGTGGGAACGGATCGCGAAACGTGTGGCCGATATTCCTTCCTATGCCGAACGGTTTCGCGCGGTCTATCCCGAGGTCGCGGGCGGGCGGCCCGTGCATTTCACCGATATCTCGAATGCGATCGCGGCTTTCGTGGCGTTCGAATGGCGCTCCGATCAAAGCCCGTTCGATGCCGCGCTCCGGCAGGAGGTGCCGTTGACGGGGCTCGCGGCCGAGGGTGCGCAGCTCTTCTATGGCGATCTTGGCTGCGCGTCCTGCCATTCCGGGCCCTTTCTCACCGATCAGGGGTTCCATGCGATGGGCGCGCCGCAGCTCGGGCCCGGCAAGGCCGAGCGCTTCGAGAGCCATTCCCGCGACGAGGGGCGGATGCGGGTGACCGGGCGGCCCGAGGATCGCTTCGCCTTCCGCACCCCGAGCCTGCGCAACGTGCTGCAGACGGGCCCGTGGGGGCATGCCGGAGCGCATGCCGGCCTGCGCGCTTTCCTGAAAGATCACGCGGCGCGCGGCGCGGCGACGGCCGAATATGTGCGCGCCGCCGTCTTGCCGGACCTGCCCGACACGAAACCCGATTGGGTGGTGATGGACGATCCGGCGCAGGTCGCCGAGATCGCGGCTGCGGCGGGTGAGGGGATCACGCTTTCGTCGGAGCAGGCCGATGCGCTGATGGCCTTTCTCGCGACGCTGAGCGACCCGGTCGCGCTGCACGGCCGGATGGGCATTCCCGAAACCGTTCCGAGCGGGCTGCCGATCGACCGTTAATCGGCGCGCGCGATATGGGTGCAGCGGTCGGGTTCGATCCTGCGCCACCTATCGGTGCGCCCGTCGGGCCAGATCACGCGCAGCTCTGCCTCGGTGTCCGCACCAAGCCCGAAATGGAGCGGCCCGGCCTGACCCCCGGCATGGCCGCCGCCCACAGTCACCTCCTGCGACTGGACACCTGCCGCGGTGCGCAGCTCGACCCAGGCGCCGACCGCGTTGCGGTTCGCACGGGCCTGGCCGAGCGTCACTTCGGCCCAGTGACCGGTCGCTTGCGTGACGTTGCGCCAGAGCTCCATCGGCGCGCGCCGGTTCACCACCACCAGATCGAGCTTCCCGTCCGCATTGAGGTCGGCCAGCGCCGCGCCGCGGGAGCGTTCAGTGGTCGCGATGCCCGCGACATCCGCCTTCTCGACGAAGGTGCCGTCGGGTTTCTGGATCAACAGGTTGTTGGGGTCGTGAATCGCGTTCGAGGGCATCTGGTCCACATTGCCCTTCGCGATGAAGAGATCCGCGCGCCCGTCATTGTCGATATCCCCGAATTCCGCGTGCCAGCCGGTCGAGGGGCGTCCGTCATCGCCGAGGAAGGGGCGCTGCGAATAGGTGCCGATCGAGAAGGGGGCGTTTTCGAACCGGTCGCCGCGATTGAACTGCAAAAGCTGATCGCCCATCGAGGTCATCATGACCTCGGGGAGCCCGTCCCCGGTGATGTCGCGGCTGGCGATGCCCATGCCCCAGAGCGAGACGTGGCGCCAATTCGCCCGCTCGCGCAGCGGCGAGAGTTCGAACATCTGCTCGTAACCGCCGCGCACGTAATAATGCCGGTCGTTCGAGAGGCGCAGCTCGGGATGGCCGTTGCGCTGCCAGTCCGAGATCAGCGCCGAGAGGGTGCAATAGCCGGGGTCGATCTCTTCCACGCGCCCGTACCGGTCGCCCTCGGGTCGGATCAGCTGCGAGCGATCGCAGGCCTCGAATGGTCCGTCCGGGTCCTTGCGGTCGACGTAATTGCCGAAGAACAGCGTGGGGCGGGTCTGGCCCTTTTCCCATGTGGCCGAGAACGCGGTGGTCCAGGCGTCGCCCGTGGGCAGCCCCCAGGCCTCGGTCACGTCCTCGAAGCGGCAATCGCCGAGCCCGCGCAGGATCTTGTTCGCCCCGACGCGCATTACTGCGAGATCCATCTGACCGTCGCCGTCGATATCGAGCGGATAGGCACCGGTCGTCTCCAGCAGTTCCGGCGCGTGTCCGTCCTTGAAATGCAGCTTGCCGCCCGGTTCGGAGCGGTTGACGAAGAGGGTCGCCGGGGCGCTGCCGCCGGCCGCGAAGAGATCGGGCTTCGCGTCGCCATTGCAGTCGAAGACGGCCACGCCGCCGCCCACGAAATGCTCCCAGCCGCCGGAATAGAGATGAGCGAAGGGCAGGCCGTCCGCATCGTTCTCGAAAGCGGGATCGGCGAGGGCGGGCGATGCGAAGAGCAGAAGGGCGAGAAGGCATCTCATTGCGCGGCGATCTCCCGTGTCTGGCCAAGCATCTGTTCGGTCACCTCGTGCAGCGCGAGCGCTGCGGCCCCGTGAGCCCAGAGCAGGTCGCCCCAGGCATGGATCTCGACGCGCGGCGGCGCGCGCCCGGTGTCCAGCATCATCTCGGACATTTCCGAGAGCGTCTCGCGGGCGTAAAGGTAGTCATAGCGCATCCGCTCACCCGAGAGGATCAGGAGCTGCGGATCGAAGAGATTGACGACATTCGACAATCCGAGCGCGAGATAGCGCCCCGCCCGACGGAAGATCGAGCGCGCCGCCCCGTTCCCGGCCTTCGCATGATCGAAGAGGCTTTCGAGCATCACGCCCACCGAGCGCGTCTCGAGCACCGAGATGTTGAGCGCCGTGCGCGCCTCGCGCACCAGCGCATAATCCGCGAGATAGGCTTCGAGGCAGCCCCGCTGACCGCACCGGCACAACGCCCCGTCGAGCTGGACCTTGGTGTGGCCGAGCTCCATCCCCATGCCGCGCGCGCCGCGATAGAGCCGGTGATTGATGACATAGCCCATCCCCACGCCATGCTCGATCGTAACGACGGCGAAATCCGACAATTCGCGGCCGACTCCGAACCAAAGCTCGGCAAGGGTCACCAGGTTGGCGTCATTGTCGATATGGGTCGGGATGCCGATCCGCGCCTCGATCGCGTCGCGCAGCGCGACCTGCCGGGTGTCGAGGATCGGGGACCAGTGCACGATACCGCTCGGGCCATCGACGAAACCGGGAACGCCCAGCCCCACCGCGCGCAGGTCGCTCGGCGCGAGACCCGCACGGTCGCACAGCGTCGCGAGCAGGTGGGCCGCGGCCTCGACGACCGTTTCTGTATCGAGCGCGCCGGGGCTGCGCTCGATCGCGGCGGAGGCCACGACATTGCCCGCGAAATCCACGACGACGCCGGTATGCTCGCGATCCGAAAGCTTCACTCCCACGACGTGATGGGTGCCGGGGCGGACCCGCAGCGAGACCGCCGGCCGGCCGCGCGCTCCATCGGGGTCGCGCGGCGCGGCGGCCGCTTCGAGAAGGCCGGTCTCGATCAGCTCGGAGGTGATGGTCGTGACCGAGGCCGGGCTGATCCCCAGATCCTTGGCGAGCTGAACGCGTGCGATCTCGCCCACCGCGCGGACGCGCTCGAAGACCTGCTGGCGCAGCGGGCGCGGGGGAATCGCGAGCGGCTGGATGAGGGGGCCGCAGCCGGTCGGAGGCTCGTTCGGGCTGCGCTGCGTGATCATTACATTTCCTTCGGTGGGTTAAGTTATTCCTCGGCGAGACGGTGCCTCGAGCCTCAAAAAATGCCGCATTGCGGCGAAATTAAGCGGTCAGACGCCCCGTCAGCAGTGTTCTTCGTAAATTTTATTTTGACAACTAAATTTAATCGCGCCAATCTCCTCACGTCCCGGTGAGTCCATCGGGAGGCCTTTGGGCCATCTAGGGAGGAAAACATGCATAAATCGATTCTCGCCGCCGTTGCGCTGACGGTGGGGCTCTCGACCTCGGCCTTCGCCGAGATGACCGTGGGCGTGTCCTGGTCGAACTTCCAGGAGGAGCGCTGGAAGACCGACGAGGGGGCGATCAAGGCGGAGCTCGCGGCGACCGGCAACAAGTATATTTCGGCCGACGCCCAGAACTCGGCGGCCAAGCAGCTTACCGATATCGAGGCGCTGATCGCCCAGGGCGCCGATGCCCTCATCATCCTGTCGGTCGACAAGGACGCGATCGGCCCGGCCCTCGACAAGGCCGCCGCCGAAGGCATCCCGGTTGTCGGCTATGACCGGCTGATCGAGGATCCGCGCGCCTTCTACCTGACCTTCGACAACAAGGGCGTGGGTTCGATCATCGCGCAGGAAGTCTCGAAGGTTCAGCCCGAGGGCAATTTCGCGATCATCAAGGGCGACAAGGGTGATCCGAACGCCGCATTCCTCCTGTCGGGCATGATGGAAGTGCTTCAGCCTTCGATCGACTCGGGCAAGATCAAGATCGTCGGCGAGAGCTTCACCGATGGCTGGAAGCCCGATAACGCGCAGAAGAACATGGAGCAGATCCTCACCGCGAACAACAACAACGTCGATGCGGTTCTCTCGGAGAATGACGGCATGGCGGGCGGTGCGATCGCGGCGCTTCAGGCGCAGGGCCTGAACGTCCCGGTCGGTGGTCAGGACGGCGACCTCGCCGCGCTGAACCGCGTCGCGCGCGGCACCCAGACCGTGTCGGTCTGGAAGGACTCGCGCGAGCTCGGCAAGGCGGCGGCGGATATCGCGATCGCCATGGCCGACGGCACCGCGATGGATCAGGTGCCGGGCGCCGAGAAATGGTCGGGTGGCGAGAAGGGCGTCGAGATGAACGCGATCTTCCTCGCACCGACGCCGATCACGAAGGACAACCTGAACCTGGTGATCGACGCGGGCCACATCTCGAAAGATCAGGCCTGCGAAGGCGCGATGGCCGACGTCGCGGCCTGCCAGTAAGCCTGAAGCTCACAGGGGCCGGCGCCGAGCGCGCGCCGGACCCGCTCCTGACATGCGGCGCCTGAAGGCGCCCGGATCAATTCTTCGGACCTCATCATGACCCAGACCAGCTCCGCCACGCGGCAAGACGGCGCGTCGCCGCACACCTCCGCGATCGGGCGCTTCCTGCGCGCGACGGAAATCGACACGAGACTGCTTGGCATGATCGGCGCGCTCGCGCTGATCTGGATCGGCTTTCACCTTTACGGCGCGACCTTCAAGGGCTTCGGCGCCTTCCTGACACCGCGCAACCTGTGGAACCTCTCGGTGCAGACCGCCTCGATCGGGATCATGGCGACGGGCATGGTGCTGGTGATCATCACCCGCCATATCGATCTCTCGGTCGGCTCGATGCTGGGGGTCTGCGCGGTCGTGATGGGCGTGGTGCAGGTGCAGGTTCTGCCCGGCCTGATCGGCTTCGGCAACCCGGCGATCTGGATCATCGCGGCGATCATCGGCATGGCGGTCGGCACGATGATCGGCGCCTTCCACGGCTTCATCATCGCCTATGGCAAGGTCCCGGCCTTCATCGTGACGCTGGGCGGCCTGCTGGTCTGGCGCGGCGTGGCCTATCTGATCACCCGCGGCGAGACGATCGCGCCGCTCGACGAAACCTTCAAGCTGCTCGGTGGCGGGCCCTACGGGGCGATCGGCGAGACCGGCAGCTGGATCGTCGGCCTGCTGGGCTGCGCGGGCGTCCTCTGGCTCCTGTGGAACGGCCGCAAGCGCCGCCGTTCCTACGAATTCCCGCTGCGCCCGCTCTGGGCCGAGGGCGTTCTGGGCACGATCGGGTGCGTGCTGATCATCGGCGCGGTTCTCGTGGTGAACGCCTATCCCTGGCCGAAGGGCATCGTGCGGCAATACGCCAAGGCCAACAATATCGAGGTCCCCGATGGCGGTCTCTTCATCTCGCACGGCTTCGCCATTCCGGTCCTGATCCTCGTCGCTGTCGGGATCGCGATGACCGTCCTTCTCAACCGCACCCGCTTCGGCCGCTACGTCCTCGCGATCGGTGGCAACCCGGACGCGGCGGAACTCGCGGGCATCAACACCCGGCTGATGACGGTCAAGATCTTCGCGCTGATGGGGCTTCTGACGGGGCTGTCCTCGGTGGTCGCCTCGGCGCGCCTCGGTTCGGCCACGAACTCGCTGGGCACGCTCGACGAGCTTTACGTCATCGCGGCGGCGGTGATCGGGGGCACGTCGCTGGCCGGCGGTGTCGGCACGATCTACGGGGCGATCCTCGGCGCCTTCGTGATGCAGTCGCTGCAGACGGGCATGGTTCTGATCGGCTTCGACAGTGCGATGCAGCAGATCGTCGTCGGCTCGGTCCTCGTGTTCGCGGTCTTCATCGACACGATCTATCGGCGGAACCTGAAATGAGCGAGACCAGCATGACCATGACGAAATCCGCACCCGTGGATCGCACCGGCACCCCGCTTGTCGAGCTGCGCGACATCTCCATAGCCTTCGGCGGCATCAAGGCGGTCGACCATGTGTCGCTCGACCTCTATCCGGGCGAGGTGGTGGGGCTTCTGGGCCATAACGGCGCGGGCAAATCCACCCTCATCAAATGCCTCTCGGGCGCCTATCAGATGGATGCCGGGGAGATCTTCATCAACGGCGAGAAAGCCGAGATCCGCAATCCGCGCGACGCGCGCGACTACAATATCGAGACGATCTACCAGACGCTCGCGCTGGCGGACAATCTCGACGCGGCCTCGAACCTCTTCCTCGGGCGCGAGATCACGGGGCCGGGCGGCTTCGTCGACGATGCACGCATGGAGGCCGAGACCCGCAAGATCATGGGCCGTCTCAATCCGAACTTCCGCAAGTTCAAGGATCCGGTGATGGCGCTTTCGGGCGGCCAGCGGCAATCGGTGGCGATCGCGCGCGCGGTCTATTTCAACGCCCGCATCCTGATCATGGACGAGCCCACCGCAGCGCTCGGCCCGCACGAGACCCAGATGGTGGCCGAGCTGATCGAGGAGCTGAAGGCGCAGGGCCTCGGGATCTTCCTGATCGAGCATGACATCCACAACGTCATGCGCCTGTGCGACCGCGCCAGCGTGATGAAGAACGGCCAGCTTGTCGGAACCGTGAATGTCGATGATGTGACCGACGAGGATATCCTTGGCATGATCATCCTCGGCAAACGACCGGGGGAATGATGTATCTAGGACTTGATCTGGGCACTTCGGGGCTCAAGGGTATCCTGATCGACGACGACCAGCGGGTGCTGGCCGAGGCCACCGCGCCGCTGAGCGTGTCGCGCCCCCATGAAGGCTGGTCCGAGCAGGCCCCTGCCGCGTGGTTGCAGGCGGCGGAGGCGGTGCTCGGCGAGCTGTCGAAGCATGGCCTTTCGAAGCTGCGCGGGATCGGCCTGTCGGGGCAGATGCATGGCGCGACGCTGCTCGACGCCTCGGGCGATGTGCTGCGGCCCTGCATCCTGTGGAACGATACCCGCGCCCATGCCGAAGCCGCCGACCTCGATGCCGATCCGCGCTTTCGCCAGATCAGCGGCAATATCGTCTTCCCCGGGTTCACCGCGCCGAAGCTGGTCTGGGTGGCGCGGCACGAGCCCGAGGTTTTCTCGAAACTGGCGAAGGTTCTTCTTCCGAAGGATTACCTGCGCTTCTGGCTGACCGGCGAGCAAGTGGCCGAGATGTCGGATGCCGCGGGCACGAGCTGGTTCGATACCGGCGCGCGCGACTGGTCGGACGAGCTTCTGGACGCATCGGGGATGACCCGCGCCCAGATGCCGCGCCTTGTCGAGGGCTCGGAAGTCTCGGGCGAGTTGCGTCCCGACCTGGCCGAGCGCTTCGGCATCCCGCGCGGGGTCGTCGTGGCCGGCGGCGGCGGCGACAATGCCGCGTCGGGGATCGGCGTGGGCGTGGTGAAGGCCGGGCAGGCCTTCGTGAGCCTCGGCACCTCCGGCGTGCTTTTCGCGGCGAATGACGGCTATCAGCCCGACCCGGCGACCGCCGTTCATACCTTCTGCCACGCGCTTCCCGGCACCTGGCACCAGATGGGGGTGATCCTAGCCGCGACGGACGCGCTCAACTGGTATGCGCGGCTGCTCGAGGCCGAACCCGCCGATCTGACGTCCGGAATGGGCGGTCTGCAGGCGCCCGGCAAGGCGCGCTTCCTGCCCTATCTGGGCGGCGAGCGCACACCGCATAACGACGCCGCGATCCGGGGCGCGTTCATCGGCCTGGAACACGCGACCGATCGCGCGGCGGCGACGCGCGCGGTGCTCGAAGGGGTGAGTTTCGCCATCCGCGATTGCCGCGATGCGCTGGCCGCGACCGGCACCCGGATCGAAAGCCTGCTGGCGGTGGGGGGCGGATCGCGTTCGCGCTATTGGTGCGAGGCGATCGCGACGGCGCTTGGCACGCCCGTCTCGCTGCCCGTTTCGGGCGATTTCGGCGGCGCGTTCGGCGCCGCGCGACTGGGCATGATGGCGGCAACCGGCGCAGGCGCCGAGATCGCCACACAGCCCGAAATCTCCGCCGTGATCGACCCGGTCGCGGCGCTTTCCGATGCATTCGACGAAGGCCACGCGCGCTACCGCGCCGCGGCCGCAGCCATCAAGGGACTGACATGACCGACTTCTTCAAGGGCATTCCGCAGATCAAATACGAAGGCCCCGACAGCAGCAACGACTTCGCCTTCCGCCATTACAACCCCGACGAGGTCGTCGCGGGCAAGCGGATGGAAGACCACCTGCGTTTCGCCGTCGCCTATTGGCACAGCTTCGCCTGGCCCGGCGGCGACCCGTTCGGCGGGCAGACCTTCGATCGCCCGTGGTTCGGCGACACGCTCGATCTGGCGAAGATGAAGGCCGATGTCGCCTTCGAGATGTTCGACATCCTCGGCGCGCCCTATTTCTGTTTCCACGATGCGGATGTGCGCCCCGAAGGCGCGGATTTCGCCGAGAATACCCGCAACCTCGAAGCGATCGTCGACTACTTCGCGCAGAAGATGGAAAGTTCGCAGACCAAGCTCCTCTGGGGCACGGCGAACCTGTTCTCGCATCGCCGCTTCATGTCGGGCGCCGCGACCAATCCCGATCCCGAAGTCTTCGCCTGGTCGGCCGCGACCGTGAAGACCTGCATGGACGCAACCCACAAGCTGGGCGGCGAGAACTACGTGCTCTGGGGCGGCCGCGAAGGCTATGAGACGCTCCTGAACACCGATCTCACCCGCGAGGCCGAGCAGGCGGGCGCATTCCTGTCGATGGTCGTCGATTACAAGCACAAGATCGGCTTCAAGGGCACGATCCTGATCGAACCGAAACCGCAGGAGCCCTCGAAGCACCAGTACGACTTCGACGTCGCGACGGTCTACGGCTTCCTCAAGCGCTTCGGTCTGGAAAACGAGGTGAAGGTGAATATCGAGCAGGGCCACGCGATCCTTGCCGGTCACAGCTTCGAACACGAGATCGCGCTGGCGACGTCGCTCGGGATCTTCGGCTCGATCGACATGAACCGCAACGACTACCAGTCCGGCTGGGATACCGACCAGTTCCCTGACAACGTCCCCGAGATGGCGCGTGCCTATTACGAGATCCTCAAGGCAGGCGGCTTTACCACCGGCGGGACCAATTTCGACGCCAAGCTGCGCCGCCAGTCGCTCGACGCGGAAGACCTGATCCTCGCCCATGTCGGCGCGATGGATGTCTGCGCCCGGGCGCTCAAGGCGGCCTCGGCCCTGCTCGAGGACGGCTCGCTGGAGGCGGCGCGCAAGGCGCGTTACGCCGGTTGGGATCAGCCGGAGAACAGCGCCATGCTGAGCTCGGATCTCGCTGCGATCGAGGAGCGCGTGCGCTCCGAAGGGATCAATCCGGAGCCGCGTTCGGGGCGGCAGGAGCGCCTCGAGAACCTCTGGAACCGCTTCGTCTGACGGAACGGGATTTGAAACGAAAGGCGCCGCTTCGAACCGAAGCGGCGGCTTTTTCTTGGTCGGCGGGGCGATCCCTCAGTTGTCGCGCGTCGAGAAGACCAGTCGCATCTTGTGTTCGTAGGTCTCACCCGGGCGCAGGATCGCCGACGGGAAGTCGGGCCGGTTCGGTGCGTCGGGCCATGCCTCGGGTTCGAGGCAGATGGCGTTATGATCGGGGATTTCCGGATTGGGCTGAAGCGGCGCGAAGACCTGCAGGCCCGGCTGGTTGCTCTCGACCCGCATTTCGCGGCCAGAGCCCGGATCGTAGAGGGTGGCCACCCGGCGGACCTCGGTGCTCGGTGCGAGGCAGAAGCAATGGTCGAAACCCGGCTCCCCCGGGCGCAGGACCGGCCGCGGGCTGCGGAAATCGAAATGCGTGCCCGCGACCGCGCGTGGCGGCCCCTCCGGGATCAGCGCCTCATCGACCGGCAGATACTGCTCGGCCGGGATCTGCAGCATGTGGTCCGCGACCGAGCCACCGCCCGCGAGGTTGAAATAGCCATGCGAGGTGATCGAGACGGGACAAGGTCGGGTCACCGTCGCGCGGTAGGTGATCACCAGCGTCGCCGGAGGCTCGAGCGCGAATTCGGCAAGCACAGACATCGTGCCGGGAAAGCCCTGGTCCCCGTCCGGGCTCTCGAGTTTGAGCGTCGCCGCGTTCATCCAGTGCGACGCCACGTTCCAGTCGCGCCGGTCGAAACCGTCGACGCCGCCATGAAGGAGGTTCGGCGGTTCGTTGGCGCTCAGATCGAAGCTTTCCCCGTCTAGCTCGAAACGCGCGCCACCGATCCGATTCGCGAATCGGCCGACCGTCGCGCCGCGATAATTCCGGTGCCGGCGATGGTCCTCCGGTTTGGCAGGAGAGATCAGAATATTGTGAACAGTTCCGTCGCGGCCGGGCACGAAAATGCCGCGCAGCGAGGCGCCAAAAGGCAGGATCTCGGCGCGGATGCCTGACGGCAGGCCAATGATCAGGCTCTTATCGCCATCTCCCGTCACGTTTCTGAACCCCCTCAAAAAGATTGGCCGCATGCATGGAAAGCATGACATGTCCCCGACACAGTTGCATGCATCTTTTTGTGGCAAAAACGTGGCCGGTTGATCTTCTTCGTTTGAAACGCCGCTTCATTTGAAATGTTCCTTTTCTCGAAGAAGATCTTTCGGTGCGAACATTTAGCGCGTAGAAAAGCGCTCGAAATTGAGCGAATTTGTTCTATAAATCATAAATCGAACATCCGAGCGGGGCCATCTCGACAGGGGCGCCGCTCACTCAGGAGATAATCATGACTACGACGACGGAGCCGGTGGACCTCTTCGTGATCGGCGGCGGTGTGAACGGATGCGGCATTGCGCGTGATGCGGCCGGGCGCGGCTTGCGGGTGCGGCTCGCCGAGATGGGAGATCTCGCGCAGGCGACCTCGTCGGCGTCGACCAAGCTGTTTCACGGCGGTCTGCGCTATCTCGAATATCTCGAGATCCATCTCGTGCGCGAGGCGCTGCGTGAACGCGAGGTGCTGATCCGCGCGATGCCGCATATCTCCTGGCCGATGCGTTTCGTGCTCCCCTACAGCGCCGAGATGCGTTTCGAGAGCGACACGCCCGTCTCGAAGCTCCTCGGCACGGTGATGCCCTGGATGAAGGGGCGCCGTCCGTCCTGGATGATCCGCTCGGGGCTTTTCCTCTATGATCATCTTGGGGGCCAGACGCTCCTCCCGGGTACGAAGCGGCTCGATCTGCGCGGCAGTCCCGAGGGCGTACCTCTCAAGGACGAGTTCCTCCACGCCTTCGAATATTCCGACGGATGGGTGCAGGACGCGCGGCTCGTCGTCCTGAATGCGCGCGATGCCGAAGCGCGCGGTGCCGATATCCGGGTGCGCACCAAGGTGATCGAGGCGCGGCGCGACGGCGGGTATTGGCGGATCGTCACCGAAGGCCCCGAGGGGCGCGAGGAGCATCTCGCCCGCGCGGTGGTGAATGCCGGCGGCCCCTGGGTCGAGCAGGTTCTCAAGGGCACGATGGGCAGCGACAGCCGCGAGCATGTCCGGCTCGTGCGGGGTTCGCATATCGTGACCCGCAAGCTCTACGATCACGACAAGTGCTACTTCTTCCAGGGGGCTGACGGGCGGATCATCTTCGCCATTCCCTACGAGCAGGATTTCACCCTGATCGGTACGACCGAGGCCACGCATGAGGCCTCCCCGCTCGAGGCGCGCTGTTCGGACGAGGAGCGTGACTATCTCTGCGCTTTCGCCTCGCAATATTTCAAGCGCCCGGTCACGGCGGAGGATGTCGTCTGGACCTATTCCGGCGTGCGTCCGCTCTATGAGGACGGGGCGAAATCGGCCACCGCAGCGACGCGCGAATATGTGCTGTCGCTCGACGCGCCCAAGGGGCAGCCTGCCGCCCTCCATGTCTTCGGGGGCAAGATCACCACCTATCGGCGGCTCGCGGAAGACGCGCTCGACAAGCTGCGCCCGCATCTGCCCGGAATGGCGGGGCCATGGACGAAGGAGGCGCACCTTCCCGGGGGCGATTTCCCCGTCGAGCAGGTGCAGGCCAAGATCGCCCAGCTCGGCCGGGAATATCCTTTCCTGAGCGCGAAATGGGCCGAACGGATGATCCGCCACTACGGGACGGAAGCCTGGGAGATTCTTGCCGACGCGAGATCCGTTGGGGATCTGGGACAGGATTTCGGCGCGACACTGAGCGAGGCGGAACTGCGCTGGCTCGTCGAAAAGGAATGGGCCCGCGGCGTCGATGACGTGATCTGGCGACGCACCAAGCTGGGCTTGCGGCTCACCCCGGAACAGGTTCAGTCTGTCGCCGCGTGGCTGGAGGAGCACGCGGGCTGAAACCGACCGGGGAGGAGAGCATGGGTTTTATTCTGGCAATCGATCAGGGCACCACGTCCTCGCGCGCGATCCTGTTCGATGCGGATCTGCAACCGGTGGCGAGCGCGCAGCAGGAATTCACCCAGCATTTCCCGCGCTCGGGCTGGGTCGAGCATGACGCCGAGGAGATCTGGGAGAGCGTGTTCGCGACTGCGCGCGCGGCGATCGCCAAGGCGGGGATCGAGTCCTCCGAGATCGTCGGGATCGGCATCACCAATCAACGCGAGACGACGCTGGTCTGGGACCGCGAGAGCGGCAAGCCGATCCACAAGGCGATCGTCTGGCAGGACCGCCGCACCGCCGGATATTGCCGGGACCTGCGCGAAGACGGGTTCGAAGAGACCGTGACCGCGCGCACGGGCCTCCTGATCGATCCGTATTTCTCGGCCACCAAGCTGCGCTGGCTTCTGGAAAACGTCGAGGGCGCGCGCGAGAAGGCGGAGGCGGGCAAGCTCGCCTTCGGCACGATCGACAGCTGGCTGATCTGGAAGCTGACGGGCGGCACCGCGCATGTGACCGACGCCACCAACGCGGCGCGCACGATGCTTTACGACATCGCCAAGGGGCGCTGGTCGACCACCATCGCCGCGAAGCTCGGCGTGCCGATGGAGATGCTGCCCGAGGTCAAGGATTGCGCCGCCGATTTCGGCACCGCGCAGGCCGATCTCTTCGGCGCGGAGATCCCGATCCTCGGCGTGGCGGGCGATCAGCAGGCCGCGACCGTGGGGCAGGCCTGTTTCGAACCGGGGATGCTGAAATCGACCTATGGAACGGGCTGCTTCGCGCTGCTCAATACCGGCGATCAGATGGTGCGCTCGCAAAACCGGCTGCTCACGACCATCGCCTATCAGCTGGACGGTCAGGTGACCTACGCGCTCGAAGGCTCGATCTTCATCGCGGGCGCGGTGGTGCAATGGCTGCGCGACGGGCTGACGATCATCGAGAGCGCGGACGAGACCCAGAGCCTCGCGGAAACGGCCGATCCCGGGCAGGAAGTCATCATCGTCCCCGCCTTCACCGGCCTTGGCGCGCCCTATTGGAACCCCGATTGCCGTGGCGCGGTCTTCGGCCTGACCCGCAACTCCGGCCCCGCCGAATTCGCCCGCGCCGCGCTGGAATCGGTGGGCTTCCAGACCCGCGATCTTCTGGAGGCGATGAAGGCAGACTGGTCCGACGAGGCCCGGCCCACCCTGCGCGTGGATGGCGGCATGACCGCCTCCGACTGGGCGATGCAGTTCCTCGCCGATATCCTCGGTGCGCCCGTCGACCGGCCCGAGGTGCTGGAGACGACGGCGCTCGGCGCGGCCTGGCTCGCAGGCTACAAGGCGGGGATCTATCCCGAACCGGCGGACTTCGCGAAGGCCTGGGCGCTCGATCGCAACTTCGCTCCGAAAATGGACGAGGATGCCCGCGAAGCGCGCTACGAGGCATGGAAAAAGGCCGTGAAAGCCACGATCGCGGCGGTCTGAGCGCGCGTGCCCCGGGAAGGGCTTTCCCTTCCTTGCATTTTGCTTTCTTCTGGCCCGGTCCGGCAGCGATAACGGAGCCTCTTGGATGACCCGATACCCCCGCGATCTGCGCGGCTACGGCCCCACGCCCCCCGATCCGCAATGGCCGGGCGGCGCGCGCATCGCGATCTCGATGGTGCTGAATTTCGAGGAGGGCGGGGAGAACAACATCCTGCACGGGGATGCCGCCTCCGAGGCCTTCCTGTCGGATATTCCGGGTGCCGCGCAATGGCCCGGTCAGCGCCACTGGAACATGGAATCGATCTACGAATACGGCGCGCGCGCCGGGTTCTGGCGGCTGCATCGTCTCTTCACCGGCCTTGGCATCCCGCTCACGGTCTATGGCGTCGCGACCGCGCTCGCCCGCGCGCCCGAACAACTCGCGGCGATGAGGGCGGCAGGCTGGGAGATCGCCTCGCACGGGCTCAAATGGGTCGAGCACAAGGACATGCCCGAGGCGGAGGAACGCGCCCAGATCGCCGAGGCGATCCGCCTGCATACCGAGGTCGTCGGCGAGCGCCCGCGCGGCTGGTATACCGGGCGCTGTTCGGCCAATACGGTGCGGCTGACGGCCCAGGAGGGCGGGTTCGACTGGATCTCGGATACCTATGATGACGACCTGCCCTATTGGCTGGAAGCCGGGGATCGCGACCAGCTGGTGATCCCCTACACGCTCGAGGCCAACGACATGCGCTTCGCGACTAGCCCCGGCTGGATCGAGGGCGAGCAGTTCTTCATCTATCTCAAGGACACGTTCGACACGCTCTATTCCGAGGGGCTGGCGGGCGCGCCGAAGATGTTCTCGGTCGGTCTCCATAACCGCCTGATCGGTCGGCCCGGCAAGGTCGCGGGGCTCAAGCGCTTTCTCGATTATGCGCGGACCCGCGAGGGCGTGTGGTTCGCGACGCGCGGCGCGATCGCGGCGCATTGGGCCGCCACCCATCCGCACAAGCGCCGCGAACGCCCGAGCCGGATGAGTCGCGCCCGCTTCGTCGAGACCTTCGGCGGGATCTACGAACACTCTCCCTGGATCGCCGAGCGCGCCTTCGATCTCGAGCTCGGCCCCGCGCATGACTGCACCGAGGGCATGGCCTCCGCGCTCGCCCGCATCTTCCGCACCGCCTCTGACGCCGAACGCCTCGCCGTGCTCGCGGCCCATCCCGATCTGGCCGGAAAACTCGCGCAGGCGAAGCGCCTCACCGCCGACAGCACCGCCGAACAGGCCAGCGCAGGCCTCGACGCTCTCACCGATGACGAACGCGCGGCTTTCGAGGATCTCAATACACGCTACACCGCAAAATTCGGCTTTCCCTTCATCATCGCGGTGAAGGACAATACGAAAGCGTCCATTCTCCACGCCTTCCGCCGCCGTCTCGACCAGGATCGCGACTGGGAATTCGCCGAAGCCTGCACGCAGGTCGAGCGGATCGCGTGGCATCGTCTCAACGCCATGGATCTTTGATGGAATACACCTATTACACCCCCACCGGGGGCCTGCCCGACCAGAACCAGCGTGCCCGCGAGCGCGCGCAGTTCAACACCGCCTATGCGGTGATCCCGCGCGGGGTGCTTTCCGACATCACGATCTCGCTCCTGCCGGGCTGGGAGAAAACCCGCGCCTGGGTGCTGGCGCGGCCTCTCTCCGGCTTCGCCGAGACCTTCGCCCAGCTCATCGTCGAGGTGGCCCCGGGCGGCGGCTCCGATCATCCCGAACCCGACCCGCAGGGCGAGAGCGTGCTCTTCGTGCTGGCGGGCCATCTGCGGCTGGTGACCGACGGGCTGGGCCATGAGCTCGAGCCGGGCGGCTATGCCTTCATGGCCCCCGGGGCGCAATGGTCGCTGGCCAACGATCTCGACACCCCTGCCACCTTCGTCTGGGTCCGCAAGCGCTACGAACGCGCCCCCGGCATCGATGCGCCCGAAAGCTTCGTGACCACCGATCGCGAAAAGCCGCCGCAGGAAATGCCCGACACCTCGGGCTACTGGTCGACCTCGCGCTTCGTCGATCCGGCCGACCTGCGCCACGACATGCATGTGAATATCGTGACCTTCATGCCGGGCGGCACCATCCCCTTCGCGGAAACCCATGTGATGGAGCACGGGATCTACGTGCTGCAGGGCAGAGGGGTCTACCTTCTCAACCAGGACTGGGTCGAGGTCGAGGAAGGGGATTTCATGTGGCTGCGCGCGTTCTGCCCGCAGGCCTGCTATGCCGCCGGGCGCCGCCCGTTCCGCTACCTGCTCTACAAGGATGTGAACCGCCACCCGAAGCTCGGCGCGCCGTTCACCGGCTGACCCTGTCTTCCTCTTGACCGAAATATCCCGAGGGGGCCGCGCCCCCTTGCCCCCGCCCGCCACCGGAGCCGCACCGATGCAGATCAAGGCCAAACCGCTCACGCCCGAAGACTTCGCCCCTTTCGGCGATGTGCTCGACGCTTCGGGCGCGCCGGACAAGATCATCAATCAGGGACTCTGCGGGCGCTTCCACGACCGCGCCCGGCTCGATTTCGCGGATGGCCGGGCAGGGATCTCGATCTTCAAGGCCGCGCCGCGCGCGCTCCCCTGCAGCTGCGACCTGCTCGAGCGGCATCCCGAGGGCAGCCAGGCCTTCATCCCGATGAGCGCCGAGCCTTTCCTCGTGATCGTCGCGCCCGATGAGGGCGGCCGCCCCGGTGCGCCGCGCGCTTTTCTCACCAACGGCGCGCAGGGGATCAATCTCCTTCGCGGCACCTGGCACGGGGTTCTCACCCCGCTCGCGGAGCCCGGGCTCTTCGCGGTGATCGACCGGATCGGGCCCGGTGCGAATCTCGAGGAATACCCGCTCGCCGCGCCCTTCTCCGTCCTCGCCTGACCCCGTGCCCGCGGACAAGCGAGGGGGCATGGACACTCCCGGGGAACTTGTCGAAGCTGTGCGCAATTCGAGTCGAGGGAGGAGCAGGATATGAAGACGCGGATCGCACTCTTGCGCGAGATGGGCCGGGCGCGGCCCTATACGGACAGCAAGCCGCTCGAGATCGTGGAGGCCGAGCTGGGCGACCCGGGCCCGGGCGAGCTGCTGATCAAGATGGCGGCGGCGGGGCTGTGCCATTCCGATCTCTCGGTGATCAACGGCGATCGTCCGCGCGACATGCCGGTGGCGCTCGGCCACGAGGCGGCGGGTATCGTCGAGGCGGTCGGCCCCCATGTCACCCGCTTCCAGCCCGGCGATCACGTCGTTCTGGTCTTCGCGCCCTCCTGCGGTCATTGCGTGCCCTGCGCCGAAGGGCGGCCCGCCCTGTGCGAACCGGCGGCGGTCGCGGCGGGCAAGGGAAGCCTGATCACCGGCTCCAAGCGCATCTCCGTCGGGCAGGAGGTGGTCAATCACCATATCGGGGTCTCGGCCTTCTCCGATTACGCCGTCGTCTCCGAGGCCTCCTGCGTGAAGATCGACAAGTCGATCCCGCTCGATCAGGCGGCGCTGCTGGGCTGCGCGGTGCTGACCGGCGTGGGTGCGGTGCTCAATTCGGGCGGGCTGAAGACGGGACAGACCTGCGCGGTCGTCGGTCTCGGCGGGGTCGGGCTGGCGGGGCTGCTGGGCGCGATCGCGGCGGGCGCGCGCACGGTGATCGCCGTGGATCTCGCGCAGGACAAGCGCGAATTGGCGCTGAAACTCGGCGCCACCCATGCGATCGACCCGAGCGAGGAAGGCGCGGTCGAGAAGCTGCGCGCCCTCACCGGCGGCGGCGTCGATCTGGCGGTGGAACTGGCCGGTGCGGTCCCGGCGCTGCAATTCGCCTATGCGATCACGCGGCGCGGCGGCACCACCGTCACCGCAGGCCTGCCCAACCCGCAGGCCGAGTTCAAGATCCCCGCCGTGTCGCTCACCGCGAACGAGCATGCGCTCAAGGGCTCCTATATGGGCTCCTGCGTGCCGGTGCGTGACATCCCGCGTTTCGCGCAGATGATGGTCCAGGGCCAGCTCCCGATCCCGGAACTGATGACCCACACGCTCAAGCTCGAGGAGATCAACGAGGGCTTCGAGCGGCTCGCGGCGGGCGAGGCGATCCGGCAGGTCGTCGTCTTCGACTAGACCGCCCCGATCTCGGCCAGCAGCCAGTCGCGGAAGGCGCGCACATGCGGGGCCTCCCGCGCGCCTTCGGGCAGGATCAGCGAATAGGTCTCGCCGGTGGAGAAACGGCGCGGTGTGGCGAGGGCCAGCCGTCCCGCGTTCAGAGCCCCCTCGGCGATGATCGCGGGCACGAGGCCGATCCCCATCCCGGCCACGGCCGCATCCATGATCATGTCGAAATGATCGAAGCGCGCCCCGCGCAGGATCCGGCGCGGATCGCGCCCGCTTTCGCGAAACCAGTCGAGCCAGAGCGTGGGGCGCGTCGATTGCTGGAGCAGCGGAAGCTCCAAAAGCGCTTCGTCGTCGAGTGCCGCGCGCCCCTGCAGAAGCCCCGGCGCCGCCACGACGATCAGTTCCTCGCGCAGAAGTTCCTCGATCTCGGTTCCGGGACGTTCATGCTGGGAACGCATGATCGCAAGGTCGAAGGGCTCCTCCTGGAAATCGACCGGATGCAGCCGCGCGGTGATGTCGAGGCTGACCTGCGGCGCGATCGTCTCGAAACCCGCCAGCCGGGGGATCAGCCAGCTACGCGCAAAGCTCGGCAGAACCGCCATGCGCAGGACGGCCTGTGCCCCTCCGAACGCCATCGCCCCCATCGCCGCCGCGTCGATCCGGTTCAGGATATCATCCGCCTGGGTCAGGAATGCCTGGCCTGCGGGCGAGAGGACGAGCCGCTTGCGCACCCGGTTGAAGAGCGCGACACCGAGCCGTTCCTCGAGCGTGCCGAGCGAGCGCGAGACCGCGCTTTGGGTGAGGTTCAGAACCTCCGCGGCGCGGGTGGTCGTGCCGTGCCGGGCGCAGGCGGTGAAAGCCAGCAATTCGCTGACGGTCGGGGTATAGGCCTTGCGCATCGCGGGCGCCCTCCGGATCTTTCGTGTCGATTATGCGCCCTACTCATGAACTGCGCAATTTTAATCGTTTGCGCCTGCCGCGCGCACGCCTAGAGTCCGGTCGGGAATTGACCCCTTTGCGGTGAGGACGAGCATGAGCGAGAGACCGAAGATCAAAGCCAAGGACGCCCCGGACCTGGGCCGCTTTTCCTGGGAGGACGCGCTGCGCCTGGATGCGCAACTGACCGAGGAAGAACGGATGCTGCGCGATGCGGCGCGCGCCTATGCGCAGGACAAGCTCGCCCCGCGCGTGATCGACGCCTTCGCCACCGAAACCACCGATCCCGCGATATTCACCGAGATGGGCGAGATGGGTCTGCTCGGCGCGACGATCCCCGAGGAATATGGCGGCTTGGGCGCGGGCTACGTCTCCTACGGCCTCGTCGCGCGCGAGATCGAGCGGGTCGATAGCGGTTACCGCTCGATGATGTCGGTGCAATCGAGCCTCGTGATGTATCCGATCTATGCCTATGGCTCGGAAGAGCAGCGGCAGAAATACCTGCCGAAACTGGCCAGCGGCGAATGGATCGGCTGTTTCGGCCTGACCGAACCCGATGCGGGCTCGGACCCGGCGGGGATGAAGACCCGCGCCGAGAAGACCGCGACCGGCTATCGCCTGACCGGCTCGAAGATGTGGATCACCAACTCCCCGATCGCCGACGTTTTCGTGGTCTGGGCGAAATCCGAAGCCCATGGCGGCAAGATCCGCGGCTTCGTGCTGGAAAAGGGGATGAAGGGGCTGAGCGCGCCGAAGATCGGTCAGAAGCTCAGCTTGCGCGCCTCGATCACCGGCGAGATCGTGATGGATGGCGTCGAGCTCGGCGAGGACGCGCTGCTGCCGCATGTCGAAGGGCTCAAAGGCCCGTTTGGCTGCCTCAACCGCGCCCGCTACGGCATCGCCTGGGGCGTGATGGGGGCTGCCGAATTCTGCTGGCACGCCGCGCGGCAATACGGGCTCGACCGCAAGCAGTTCGGCAAGCCGCTGGCGCAGACCCAGCTCTTCCAGAAGAAGCTCGCCGACATGCAGACCGAAATTACGCTGGGTCTGCAAGCGGCGCTGCAAGTCGGTCGCCTGATGGACGAAGCCGATGCCGCGCCCGAGATGATCTCGCTCATCAAGCGCAACAATTGCGGCAAGGCGCTCGATATCGCACGGGTGGCGCGCGACATGCATGGCGGCAACGGGATCTCGGGCGAGTTCCAGGTGATCCGCCACATGGTCAACCTCGAGACGGTCAACACCTATGAGGGCACCCATGACGTCCATGCACTGATCCTGGGCCGTGCGCAGACGGGCCTGCAGGCCTTCTTCTGATGGCCCCGCTGGAAGGTGTGAAGGTCGTCGAACTGGCGCGTATCCTGGCCGGGCCCTGGGCCGGTCAGGTGCTCGCCGATCTCGGCGCCGAAGTGATCAAGGTGGAGGCCCCCGAAGGCGACGACACCCGCCGCTGGGGCCCTCCCTTCATCGCACGCGACGGCGACGGCCCCGAGGGCCGCTCGGCCGCCTATTTCCACGCCACCAATCGCGGCAAGCGTTCGGTCGTGGCCGATTTTCGCACCGAGCAAGGCCAGAAGATCGTGCACGATCTGGTCAAGGACGCCGATGTGGTGATCGAGAATTTCAAACTCGGGGGCCTCAAGAAATACGGGCTCGATTACGAGAGCCTTTCAGCGATCAACCCGCGCCTCGTCTATTGCTCGATCACCGGTTTCGGCCAGGACGGGCCCTATGCGACGCGGGCGGGCTATGATTTCCTGATCCAGGGCATGGCGGGCTGGATGGATCTCACCGGCGATCCCGACGGCCAGCCGCAGAAGGTGGGCGTGGCCTTCGCCGATATATTCACCGGGCTCTACGCGGTGATCGGGATCCAGGCGGCGCTGGCGGCGCGGGCCCGCACCGGGCGGGGCCAGCTCGTCGATATGGCGCTCTTGGATTGCGCGGTGGGCGTGCTCGCCAATCAGGGGATGAACTTCCTCGCCACCGGCACCGCACCGCATCGACTGGGCAATGCACATCCCAATATCGCGCCCTATGAGGTGGTGAGCGCCGCCGATGGCGATCTGATCCTCGCGGTCGGCAATGACGGGCAATTCAAACGGCTCTGCACGGTTCTCGGGCTCGATCTCGCGGAGCAGGCGGAATTCGCGACGAATGAGGCACGGGTGGCCCATCGCGAGGCGCTGCGGACGGTCTTGCTGCCTGCGCTCGCGCAATGGCCGCGCGCCGAGCTGCTGGCAGCGCTCGAGGCTGACACGGTCCCGGCGGGGCCCATCAACTCGCTCGACCAGGTCTTCGCCGATCCGCAGGTGCGCGCGCGCGGGATGGCGGTGGAGTCCGAGGGCATCCCCGGCATCCGCACGCCGATCCGGTTCTCGGATACGCCACTTGCCGATCCGAGAGCCGCCCCGAAATTGGGCCGACCGGACTGAGCCTGCTTCCTCTTGATCGAAATATCCCGGGGTGAGGCCGCAAGGCGGAGGGGCAGCGCCCCTCTCCACCCTATCCGCTGCAGGCCAGCGTCAGCGCGATCGGGATATCGCCCGGCCCGCCATGCGCATCGGGCTGGTTCACCGCGACATTCGGCACGCAGGTCTGGCCTTCCTCCGCCCCGCGGATGATCACCGGGTTCTCCTTTACCGGCACCAGCCCGGTCAGGTTCTCCGGGTCGTAGAGTTCGATACGCATTCCCTCGGGATCCTCGGGCTGCGGGAGAGCGAGCGCGAAGGCCATCGTCACCGACCCGTCCTTCACCGTTGCCTGGAAACCGTAGAGTTCGGGGTCGGGGAGTTGCGTATCCCCTTTCCAGATCCGGGTATAGAAATAGGACCCTTCGGTGTTCTGCCGCGCGGCCTCCTGCACCCCCTCCAATTCGTCCGCCTCGAACCGGCCATCGCCATTCGTATCGAAGCTTTGCAACAGCCATTGCGACACGCTCGGATCGAAGGTCCAGCTCTCACCGATATGCGTGACCTTGCCGCCCTCCATTCCGACGAGGAGACGGATGAGGATTTCGTCTTCGGGATGGGCCGGTGCGGCGAGCGGCAGCAGCGCGATCAGGGCGGGGAGGACGGCGCGGCGGATCATGGCTGGAAATCCGGTGTGCGGGCGCCGGGCGGCGCGGAGGAGGGTGGCGCTCCGAAGCTCGGGAATTCGTCGGCGCCGGGCACGGCCGCCTGCGGGGCGGGGGCGTTTTCCGACGCCGCATTGGCGGGGGTCTGCGTCTTCGGTTTCAGCTTGCCGCCCATCAGCGCGACCCCGCCATAGAGCAGCCCGATCGCGACGAGCCAGCTTCCGACGATCCGGCCCGCGATCTCGAACCAGCGCGCGTTCCAGCTGCGCAGCACGAGATACACCGCGCCGATCAGCCAGATTGCGAGCGCCGCTCCGGCCGCGAAGATCCACGGCGCGCCGCCATAGCTCGGATCCGAGAGCTTCGTGGCGAGCGCGTACATCGCGCCGACGATCAGCGCGGCGGGCTGGATCAGCACGGGGCGCGGCCAGCGCCCGAGGGCCAGCGTGGCACCGATCGCGATGGCCGAGATCGGCAGCGTGAGAAAGTGATGCGTGATCGCGCCGGGGATCTGCTGGAGCGCGGCCATGATCTCGACCCGGAACACGAGGCCCGCCGCCATGCCCGCCACCCAGAGCGCGGCCGCGGTCCCGGCTGCGCGGCGTGGCGCCAGCGCAAGCGCAATGCCGAGGCCGACGAGCGGGAAGAGCCGGGCCGCCGATACTGCATCCCGGATCAGCCAGGCGCCGGCCTCGCCGCGCTGTTCGGGCCCGAGCAGGGCCAGCGCGATCAACACGGACAGTCCGGCCAGCACCCAGAGGTGACGCAGCCAGCCCAGGCGCGCCGGGCGCCGAAAAGTCAGATCACTTGCCAAAGAGCGACAACCCTCCTTGCAGGAACCCGAGTTGCGCGGTCAGAAGGCCGAAGGCGAGTGCCAGGAAGCTGCAGCCCACCACGGCGATGAAGACGCCGAGCCCCCGTGAGACGCGCCCTTGCCGGATCGGTTCGAGCACGAGGCCCACTCCCACCCCGATCACATGGATGAAGCCGGTCGCGAGCACGAAGCCGATCGCGTAATCGGCCGGGTCCGCCGCCATCGGCAGCTCAGCACCATGCGCGTATCCGTGATAGAGCGCGAAGACCGAGATGATCGCGAGGGCCACCCATTCAGCGGGTTTCCACGCGGCCGCGATCGCGAGGCCGAGCACGATGATCGAGAGCGCAATGCCGATCTCGATGCCCGGCAGCGGCAGGCCGAGAATGCCGATCACGCCGCCCACGACCATGATCATCGGGAAGGTGACCGGAAGCGACCAGACCCGGCTTCCGCCCATCTGCGCCCCCCACAGGCCCACCGCGAACATCGCGAGGAAATGGTCGTATCCCGAGAGCGGATGTTCGAACCCCGCCGTGAAACCGCCCGAACCGGTCTGGGTGATATGGGCGGCGGCGACCTGGGGTATCATCATGGCGATGAGGCCCAGCAGGGCGGCGAGGTGTCGAAGCGGCATGGTGGGCTCTCTTTGTCGTGACGTCTGGGCAGGCATCTTACGAATGCCCGCCCGAAACTCAAGGTATCAGAGATGCCGCCCTCGTCACCATCGGTTGAGGAGCAGGTCCGCCAGCCACGATCAGCCGAACCGGCCGGTGATATAATCCGAGGTGCGCTCCTCGCGGGGGCGGGTGAAGATCTGCGCGGTCTCGCCGGTCTCGATCAATTCGCCCAGATACATGAAGGCGGTGCGGTCGGAGACCCGGCTCGCCTGCTGCATGTTGTGGGTGACGATGGCGATGGTGAAGCGCTCCTTCAGCTGGTGGATCGTCTCCTCGATCTTCGCGGTCGAGATCGGGTCGAGCGCCGAGGCCGGCTCGTCGAGCAGGATCACCTCGGGTTCCACGGCGATCGTGCGCGCGATGCACAAGCGCTGCTGCTGGCCCCCCGAGAGCGACTGGCCCGAGGCGTTGAGCTTGTCCTTCACCTCCTCCCACAGCGCCGCGCCCTTGAGCGCCGCCTGCACCCGGTCGTCGATTTCGGATTTCGCGGTGCCGTTGAGCCGCAGGCCGAAGGCGATATTCTCGTGGATCGTCATCGGGAAGGGGGTGGGTTTCTGGAACACCATCCCGACCTTCGCGCGCAGGCGGTTCAGATCGGTGCCCTTGGCGAGGATGTTCTCGCCATCGAGCAGCACCTCGCCGGTGGCGCGCTGATGCGGGTAGAGGTCATACATCCGGTTGAGAACGCGCAGGAGCGTGGACTTGCCGCAGCCCGACGGGCCGATGAAGGCGGTGACCTGGTTCTCGGGCAGGTCGAGGTCGATCCCCTTGAGGGCACGCGTCTCGCCGTAGAAGAACTCCAGATTGCGGATCGAGATGCGCGGCTTCGGGGCCGGGTCGACCTCCTGGAAGGTGAAGGGGCTGCGGTCTCGCGTGAGGGTGTCCATCAGGATTTGTCCTTCTTCGAAGTGACGAGGCGGGCGATGATCGACAGCGCCAGCACCGCCACCGTAATCAGAAGCGCCCCGGCCCAGGCCAGCGCCTGCCAGTTATCATAGGGCGAAAGCGCGAATTGGAAGATCGTGATCGGGAGAGAGGCCATCGGCCGGGTCAGATCCGCGCTGAAGAAGTTGTTCGACAGCGCGGTGAACAGAAGCGGTGCGGTCTCGCCCGAGATCCGTGCGATCGCGAGCAACACGCCGGTGACCATCCCCGCGCGGGCTGCCTTGTAGGCGATCTGGCGGATCACCAGCCAGCGCGGCGCGCCCATCGCGAGCCCGGCCTCGCGCAGCGTGTCGGGCACCAGAAGCAGCATGTCCTCGGTGGTGCGCACCACGATCGGCACGACGAGGATCGCAAGCGCGACCGAGCCCGCCAGCGCCGAGAAATGGCCCAGCGTGACCACGAGCATCTGGTAGACGAAGAGGCCGACGATGATCGAGGGCGCCGAGAGCAGGATGTCGTTGACGAAGCGGATCACCTTGGTGAGCTTCGTGAACCGCCCGTATTCGGCCATGTAGGTGCCTGCGAGGATCCCGATCGGGGTGCCGATGGCCACCGCGATCACGCTCATGATGAGCGATCCGACGATCGCGTTGCGCAGTCCGCCGACATCGTTGGGCGAGGGCGTGTCCTGCGTGAAGACCGCGAGGTTGAGCGCGCCCGCTCCCTTGAAGATCAGGTGGGCGAGGATCAGCGCGAGGACGAGGAGCCCCAGCCCCGCCGCGCCCGTCGAGAGCGCCATCATCAGCGCGTTCACCGCCTTGCGGCGGGTCATTCTGGCTTGCATCGCTTACACTCCCGCCTTGGCCTTCATCCGGCGCAGCATCCATTGTGCCGCCGCGAGGACGATGAAGGTGAGGATGAAAAGCACGAGCCCGAGCGCGACCAGCGAGGCCGTGTAGAGCGGCGTCGTCGCTTCGGTGAATTCATTGGCGATCGCGGCCGAGATCGTGGTGCCCGGCTGCAGGATCGAGGTGGTGATGCGGTGCGCGTTGCCGATCACGAAGGTCACGGCCATCGTCTCGCCCAGAGCGCGCCCGAGCGCGAGCATGACCCCGCCCACGAGCGCGGTACGCACATGCGGGATCACGATGTGACGGTTGACCTCCCAGCGGGTCATGCCGAGCCCATAGGCGCTTTCGCGCAGCATGTCGGGCACGGTCAGGAAGATGTCGCGCGCCAGCGACGCGATGAAGGGCAGCACCATCATCGCCAGGATCAGCCCCGCGGTCAGTATCCCGATCCCGTAGGGCGGGCCGGCGAAGAGATCGCCGATCAGGGGCAGCTTGCCGAGCGTCGCGATCAGCGCGGGCTGGACCACTTTCTGCATGAAGGGCGCGAAGACGAAAAGGCCCCAGATCCCGTAGATGATCGAGGGAATGCCCGCGAGCAGCTCGATCGCGATCCCGAGCGGGCGGCGCAGCGGGCGCGGGCAGGTCTCGGTCAGGAAGATCGCGATCCCGAGGCCGACGGGCACGGCGATCAGCATGGCGATGACGGAGGTGATCACGGTCCCGTAAAGAGGGGCGAGGGCGCCGAATTTCTCGGTGACCGGGTTCCATTTCTCGGTGACGAGGAATTTCGCTCCGAATTCGTGGAAGGCGGGCCAGGCGCCCATCACGAGCGACACGAAGACGCCGAGCAGGGTGAGCAGCACGATCACTGCCGCCGCGAGGGTCAGGGTGCCGAAAACCCGGTCGGATCTCGCCGCCGGGTGTGCGGCGCGCCCGCCGCTTTCATAATCCGTCGTTGCCGTCATCACGCGCTCCGCTGAAACGGGAAAAGGGAGGGCCGCCTTCGCGGCCCTCCCCGATGCATCACTGAGGGAAGGATCAGTTGTTCATCGCCCAGACGGCTTTGCCGTCTTTGCCTTTGATGTCCATCCACTCTTTCTTGATCTGAGCGACGACATTCTCGGGCATCGGGATGTAGTCGAGCTTCGCGGCCATGTCGCTGCCGTTGGCATAGGCCCAGTCGAAGAACTTCAGCGCTTCCATCGACGCGGCGCCGTCCTTGGCATCCGAGTGCATCAGGATGAAGGTCGCGGCGGTCATCGGCCAGGTCGCATCGCCCGGCTGGTTGGCGAGGATGACGCCGAAGCCCGGCTGCGACGACCAGTCGGCATTCGCGGCGGCAGCGGCGAAGGCGTCGGCCTTCGGCGCAACGCGCTTGCCGGCAGCGTTGACCATGTCGGTGTAGGTCATCTTGTTCTGCAGCGCGTAGGCATATTCGACATAGCCGATCGAGTTCGCGGTCTGATCCACGTTCGCGGCCACGCCCTGGTTGCCCTTGGCGCCCAGACCCACCGGCCATTCGACCGAGGTCGACACGCCGATATCGTTCTTCCAGCCCGCGTCGACCGCGGCCAGGTAGTAGGTGAAGTTGAAGGTTGTGCCCGATCCGTCCGAACGGTGCACGACCGCGATCGCCGCGTCGGGCAGCTTCACGCCTTCGTTGAGCTTGGCGATGGCCGGATCGTTCCACTTGGTGATCTTGCCTTCGTAGATTTTCGCGAGGGTCTCGCCGTCGAGCACCAGCTCACCCGGCTTGACGCCTTCGATGTTCACGACCGGGACGATGCCGCCCATGACGGTCGGGAACTGCACGAGGGTGTTCTTCGAAAGCTCGTCGCCGCCCAGCGGCTTGTCCGAGGCGCCGAAGGTCACGGTGCGGGCTTCGATCTGCTTGATGCCGCCACCCGAACCGATCGCCTGGTAGTTCAGGCCGGTGCCGGTCTTCTCTTTGTAGGCTTTCGCCCAGTCGGAATAGATCGGGTAGGGGAAGGTCGCGCCGGCGCCCGAGATATCGGCAGCATAAGCGCCAGCCGCGGTCACGATGGCAACGCCAGCAATCGCGGTGCTGCGGACGAGGTTGCGAAGGGTGAACATGAACTATGGTCCTTGTGTTTGTCCCAGGTGGTCGGTTCAGTGCCGCGACGAGAAAACCCGTCGCTGCCGAGGCACGGCCTAGAGGTGGTTTTTGACAGCTTTGTAACGGTTTCTCGGCCCCCCTCATGAAACGTGATCGCCCGGAGCGGGGGGGCGAGTGCCCCGGAGAACGGAGCGTCCGCGAGGGCTTCGCTGCCTGGTTTCGGGGGATGTGGGGAAGGGGGGTGTCGCGTCCCGGCGCTGGTTTTGGGAAGCCGTGGTATCGGTTTATATCGTTGATTTAAAATGACAAAAATAGACGCATTGGGTGGGCTGAAGGTGCCATCTACGCCCTTCGCTCAGAAGCCCTCGTAGAGAAGGCCGCCGTGACCGGCACTCCGTCCGAAGCGCTCCGCTGCACGCGCCATGCCGCGTGTTTTTCCATGTGACACGTCCCGACCTGCTCACATGCTTTGCACGCGCTTGTGAGGTGACGTGTTCGCGGATGTGAGATTTCGCCCTCAGTCCGGGCTTTTTTGGCGCTCGGCGTCACGTCCCCGGACGAATCGTCGCGGGCGGAGCGGAGAACGCACAGGGGCGCAGCTCGCGGCTGCAATCTGCGAGGCGGTGCACATGAAACAGGCCGCGAGCGTGACGCTCGCGGCCCCTATTGCCGAACGGATCAGGTTGGGAGTGATCGTATCAGGTTCGGCAAATGCCGTTTCAGGCCTTGGGTTCGCCGGTCTGCGGATCGAGGATCAGCGCCTTGTTCGGGGCCCGCGCCCAGTCGAACATCCCGTCGAGCGACCCCGCGATCGCGTCGAAGGACCCTTGGCCGATGCGTTGCCCGCCAAGCCAGTTGTCCTCGATGAAGCGGGTCACCGAGCTCTGGTCGGTCAGCGTGTGGTCGACATGGTTGGCCTTCGCATAGGGCGAGATCACCAGCAGCGGCAGGCGCGTGCCATAGCCGCAGCGGCCCTGCGCCGGTTGACCGTTCACGCCCGGCAGCGCGGTGCCCGCGCCGCAGCGATCGCCGTTGAGAACGTCGTAGTTCCCGACCGGGATCTTCGAGCCGTTCACGATCGCCATCGCGTGGTCGTACCAGCCGTCGGAGTCGTCATAGGCGATGACGATGGCGGTGTCCTTCCACTCGGGCGACTGTTCGATGTCGTTCACCGCCTTGACCACGAATTCCTGCTCGTCGAGCGGGTCGGAATAGCCGGCATGGCCGTCCTGGTAACCCGGCGCCTTGAGGAAGCTGACCGCCGGCATGTTGCCTGCCTTCAGCGCGGCGTAGAAATCGGTCAGGTCGTATTGGTGGTTCGCGCCGCCATCCTTGTTGGTGCCGATCACGTCGACCGAGGCCGGACGCTGGTGCGTCGGGTTCGCGGTCGAGGGGTAATACTGGAAGGGCTCGTGATGCGGGATGTAGTCGACCGGGCTCGCATTCGTCACCTGCGACGTGGTGGTGCGCGCGCAGCCGGTGGTGCCGTTCGCATTGGTCACGCCCAGATCGAAGCCACCCTCGAACCAGCCCCAGGTCACATCCGCCTCGTTGAGCAGGTCGCCGATATTGCGGCCCGTCATCAGCGCGGTCTTGCCCTTCGAGCAGACATCGCCCGTCGGGTCCAGATCCGAGATCATCGTCCAGCCACCATTGCCATCGGGCACGACACGGCCCTTGTCATAGGTGCCGTCCGCCTCGAGCTTGTAACCCGGGGGCAGTTCCATGCCGTTGGTCTGGCCCGAGACGAGGTTGATCGCGCCCGGGGTCGAGGGTCCGAAAGTGGTCGAGAAGGAATTGTCGCTCATCGCGAAATGCTGAGCGTAGTTCCACAGCGCGGTGACCGTGTTGCCGTCGTAATAGCCCATCACGAGGCCCTTGGTCACGAAGGCGCCGTCGCCGGTCTTGTCGCCGCGCCCGGTATTGACGGGGAACAGATCCATCTTGCCGCCGTTGAAGGCCGCCTGCTCGGCCGTGTAGCCGTGATCCTGGTCGGCGGTCGCTGCATGGGCGCGGCTGAGCCGGAACGGAGCCACGGCCGCGTCGGCGTTCTTCGGGTTGGTCTTGTTCGGGTTCGTGTCCAGCAGGCCGGCCGCCTCGAGCGTGTCGGCCTTGGGCGTATCGGACATCGCCTTGAAGGCAGGAACGCCATCGGGGTTCTTCGCATGCGGATAGGTGGCGAAGTAGTGATCGAAGGAGACGTTCTCCTGGAAGATCACCACGAGATGCTTGATCGGGGTCGCGGTATTGCGCTGTGCCTCTTTGGCCTGTGCGGTGGCGCCGGCCAATGCGAGAGCGGACGCGGCACTCAGCATGAGCGCGCGGGAGAAGGGGGCAGACATGGCTGTTCCTCTCGTTGAATGTTCGTAATGAATGCCGGACTGCCGCGTGCTGGGCCCTCCGGTTGGGAACCGGGGTAGGCAGACGCGATGACAGTTAGGTAACAGCCGCGATGACGTTTGATCGCGGGCAAACACGGACGCGTAAGCGCCGCGTGAGCGGGCTTAGCCCGCGCCGAGCGCGGCGGCGATCTGGTAGGTCGCGAAGGCCGCCAGATAGGCCAGCGCGAACATGTAGACGACCGCGACCCACATCCATTTCGCCGAACCCGCCTCGCGCCGGATCACCGCCAGCGTCGAGATGCATTGCGGCGCGAAGATGTACCATGCCAGCAGCGCGAGCGCCGTGGCGAGGCTCCACTGACCCGCGAGCGTGTGGATCAGCCCGCCTTCGCCCGACACGGCATAGACCGTCGCCAGCCCCGCCACCGCCACTTCGCGCGCGGCCATGCCGGGCACGAGCGCGACCGCGATCTGCCAGTTGAAGCCGAGCGGCGCAAGGATCGGGGCCACGGCCTTGCCGATCATCGCCGCGAGCGAGTAGTTGATCGCGGGCTGCGTCGCGCCCTCGGGGGGCTGCGGGAAGGTCGAAAGCGCCCAGATCACCACCATCGCCCAGAAGATCACCGTGCCGGCGCGGCGCAGGAAGACGCGGGCGCGCTGATAGAGGCCGAGCGCGATGTTGCGCGGGCGCGGCATCTTGTAATCGGGAAGGTCGAGCATCAGCGGCGCGTTGCGCTCTTCGCGCGCGAAGACATAGCGGGCGACGAAGGCGACGATCAGGACAGAGAACACGCCCGCCGCATAGAGCCCGAACATCACCAGCCCCTGCAGGCTCAGCCCGCCGAAGACCTTCACGTTCGGGATGAAGGCCGCGATGATGAGCGTATAGACCGGGATCCGGGCCGAGCAGGTCATCAGCGGCGCGACGAGGATCGTGGTGAGCCGGTCGCGGCGGTTGTCGATCACGCGCGCGGCCATGATGCCGGGGATCGCGCAGGCGAAACTCGAGAGCAGCGGAATGAAGGCGCGGCCGTTCAGCCCGGCCTTGCCCATCACCCGGTCCATCAGGAAGGCGGCGCGGGCCATGTAGCCGAAATCCTCGAGCAGCAGGATGAAGAGGAAGGTGAAGAGGATCTGCGGCAGGAAGATGATGACCGAGCCGATCCCCGCGACGATCCCGTCGGCAAGGAAGCTCTGCACGAGGCCCGCGGGCACGACCTGCGCGACGAGAGCGCCGAGCCAGCCGAAGACCGCGTCGATCGCGTCCATGAAGGGCGCGGCCCAAGAAAAGACCGCCTGGAACATCAGGAACAGGATGCCGAGCAGGATCAGAGGCCCCGCGACCGGGTGAAGGACGACGCGGTCGATCCGTGCCGACGCGGTGTCGGGCGCGGGCGGCTGCACGACATGGGCCGTCACCAGGCGCTCCGCCTCGCGCATCGCGATGCGCAGATCATGTGAACTGGGCGCTTGCCAGGTGCTGGGCCGGCGCTCGGGAAGGCCCGCCTCGAGCATCGGGTCGACCACCTCCCACAGCGCATCGAGACCGCCGCGCCGCACTGCGGTCGCGGGGATCACCGGGATGCCCAGCTCGGCGCTCAGCGCCTCGTGGTCTATCTGCAATCCGCGATGGCGCGCGATGTCGATCATGTTGAGGATCAGGACGATCGGCAGTCCGACCTTCTTGAGCTCGTTCACGAGCCGCAGCGCGCCGCGCAGGTTCGTCGCATCGGCCACGGCGAGGAGCATGTCCGGAACACGTTCGCCCGGGCGCTGCCCGAGGAGCACGTCGCGGGTCACTTCCTCGTCGGGGGAGCGGGCGCGCAGCGAGTGGGTGCCGGGCAGGTCGATGACCGAGAACTTGCGCCCTGAGGGCGTCGTCGCGATCCCGACCTTGCGCTCGACCGTCACGCCGGAATAGTTCCCGACCTTCTGGGTCGCTCCCGTCATCGCGTTGAACAGAGCCGTCTTGCCGCAATTGGGCGCGCCGACGAGGGCGGCCTCGATGGTCTGGGCGTCGGGGTCTGGCAGGATGTCTTGGGGCGCGGGTATGGCGGAGGCCGAGGTCATTCCGCGAGGATCGCCATGGCCTCGTGACGGCGCAAGGCGACCGTGGTGTCATTCACGCGCACCGCGATCGGATCGCGGCCGAACGGACCTTCATGCAGGATCTGGACCGAGGCGCCTTCGATGAAGCCGAGCTCGAGCAGGCGGCGCTCCAGTTCCTCGGCGTCGAACCCGCCCTGGGTGGCGACCGGGGACACCGAGACCAGCTTGCCCTTGAACCCGCGGCGGCACTGGCCAAGCGGGAGGGCGCTGCAAGCTTCGATCTTTTCTGGGTTGGCCATCATGCGATCAGCTCCGTGACGGGTGGGACTCGATACCCGATCTCTACACTCGGGAAATAGCGCGGAATTTGATCTCTGACAAATGAACTCTGGTATTTTTCCGGATTTGTGATCGAGAATTTTTGTCGGAAATTTAGACCGACTCTAATCTGCGCGGCAACTATCTGAAAATAAGTCGTTTCGACGAAAAAATTGAAGCGTGCCGATCCGTTCTGAATCGACACGCCTCCCTCGTATTTTTTCGCATTCCGTGGCGTCAATGCTCCCGGAAGGCACGATTCATCGAGTCCATGACCGGTTTCGCGATGTATTGCGCGAAGGTGCGCGATGCGGTCTGGATCATCACCTCGACCGGCATCCCGGGCATGGGCGCGAAGCCCGGCACCCGGCGCAATTCCGAGGCGGGCAGGCGAATCCGAGCCAGATAGACTTCGCGGGGATGGTCGCTCGAGCGCTCCATGATCGCATCGGCGGAGATGTAATAGACCTCGCCGAGAAGGATCGGAGTCGTGCGCTGGTTGAGCGCTGAGAGCCGCACCGAGGCCTGCTGACCCACCCTGATCGCGTCGATATCGGTCCGGGCGATCATCGTCTCGATGATGAGGGGCGCTTCGGAAGGCAGGATCTCCGCGATCACCTTGCCGGCCTCGATGACGCCACCTGCGCCCGAGTAGTTCAGCCGCACCACCGTGCCCGATACCGGGCTGTCGATCACCACGCGCTTGAGCACGGAGTTGGCCTTGCGCTCCTGCTCCCGCACCGAGTCGAGTTCGGCCTGCACGGTTTCCAGCTCGTCGAGCGCGGCTTGCCGGTGGGTCTCGATCGTCTGGGTCTTCTGCGCTTCGTATTTCGCACGCATCTCCTCGCTTTCAGAGACCTCGGCCTGAAGGCGTCCGATCTGCCCTTCGGCATCCGCGATCGCGCGGCGCAAGGCGTTCAGTTCCGAACGCCGGATCAACCCGTTGTCGTAAAGCTGCGCCTTGCTGTCGTGATCGTCGCGCAGAAGCTCGAGCTGCGCGCGCGAGGCGCCGAGCTGGGCACGATACCCGTCGCCGCGACTGTCCATCGCAGAGATGTTGCGCGAGAGAAGATCGAGTTCGCTTTGCACCTTGGCCTTCGTCACGTCGAAGGAAAGCTGTTGCGAGTCGAGCATCGCCGCAATCTCGGGATCCCTCCGCGCGGCTTGCAGCCAGTCTGGATAGACGAGTTCCTTCCAGCCGTCATACTCGGCAAGAATCCGGGTTTCCATCGCCTCGAGCCGGGCACGTCTCAGAAAGAGCGCCCGCTCGTTCGCAAGCGCGGAGGTTTCGTCGAGCCGCATCAGCGGCTGGCCCGCGGTGACGAAATCACCCTCGGAGACATGGATCTCCTTGATGATCCCGCCCTCGAGATGCTGGATCATCTTGTTGCGGCCCGTGGCGACGAAGGAGCCGGGCGCCATCACGGCGGCGGCGAGCGGGGCGGTGAACGCCCAGACGCCGAACCCGCCGAAGGTGAGCGCGAAGATCGCGAAGCCGACGAACACGAGGCCACGGATCGAGCGCGGGACCTCGGAGAACCACTCATGCGCGGTGGCATCTGTAATCTGCATGCTCATGCCGGGGCTCCTTCAAGCGATTGGGGCCCGCGAGGCTGCCGAACCTGCATCTCCTGTGGGCGCTTGCGTCTGTCGAGTTCGCCGAGGACCTGATCGCGCCAGCCGAACATCGCGATATTGCCGTCGGCAAGCAGCATGATCTTGTCCACCGAGCTCAGCAGAGAAGGCTTCTGCGTGACGACCACCGTGGTGATCCCGCTTGCCTTGGCATGGCCGAGCGCGCGAACCAGCGCGGCGTCGCCGGCCGTGTCGAGATTCGAGTTCGGCTCGTCGAGCACCACGAATTTCGGGTCTCCGAAGAAGGCGCGGGCGAGACCGATCCGCTGTTTCTGCCCCCCCGAGAGCGGCGCGCCATCGGCGGCAACCACGGTTTCGTAGCCCTGCGGCAGGCTCGCGATCATCTCGTGGACATCGGCGAGCGCGGCGGCGCGATGGATCGCGGCGTCATTCGCATCCTCGCGCATCCGGGCGATATTGGCCTTGATCGTGCCGGGGAACAGCTGCACGTCCTGCGGCAGGTAGCCGATGCATTCGCCGAACTGACGCGGATCCCAGTTGCGGATATCCATCAGGTCGAGCCGCACCGCGCCCGAGGTCGGAAGGATCGCGCCCACCAGCATCTTGCCCAGGGTCGTCTTGCCCGCTCCCGAATTGCCGATGATGGCCAGCTGGTCGCCAGGAGCGAGCGAGAAGGTCAAGGCGTTCAGGACGACATGCTTGGTGCCCTGCGGGACATAGAGAAGCCGCTCCACGTCGAGGCGCCCCTCGGGCTTGGGCAGGCGCAGCTTGTCGTTGCGGCTCTTGGCGGTCGCGAGAAGGTTGCCGATCCGCTCATAGGCGCCGCGCGCCAGCAGGAACGAGTTCCAGCCCTCGATCGAGCCTTCGATCGGGGCGAGCGCGCGGCCTGCCACGATCGAGGCGGCGATCACCATCCCGCCGGTCAGTTGCCCGTCGAGCGCCAGATAGGCGCCCCAGCCGAGCATGCCGATCTGGGTGAAGAGGCGGAACATGCGCGAGGCCGAGGCGGTGAAGACGTTGCGGTCCTGTGCCTCCGTCTGGGCCTTGAGCGAGGTCGCGGTGTCGCGTCCCCAGATCGCCACGGCCTCGGGGATCATCGCCATCGCGTTGATTATCTGGCTGTTGCGCGACATCGACTCGAGGTGGAGGTTCGCCCGGGTCTGCGCGACATTCGCGCGGCGGAACCCGTCACTGGTGATCTTCTGGTTGATCCAGGCGAAGAGCGCGAGGATCAGTGCGGTCACCACCACGATCATCCCCAGATGCGGGTGGATCAGGAACACCGCCAATACGAAAAGCGGTGCGAAGGGCACATCGAGAAAGGACAACAGCGTCCCCGAAACAAGAAAGCTGCGCAGCGCGCCGAGATCGCCCAGAACCTGGTATTCGCGCCCGTTCGAATGGAGCGATGCCTGGGCCGCGGCCGAAAGGACCGGCGCGCCGAGCCGGGAGGCGACGTCCACCGCCGAGCGCATCAGCACCAGCCTGCGCACCGCATCGAGCATGGTCTGCACGACGATCGCACCGACGATGACGATGGTCAGCATCACCAGCGTATCGGTGGAGCGCGAGGTGAACACCCGGTCGGAGATCTGGAACAGATAGATCGGAATGGCCAGGATGAGGACATTCGTCGCACAGGTCATCAGCGCCACGAAGGCGATGTTCGTGCGCAGGCGCCGCTTCACCTCACCCAGGCTGCGCGAGTAATCGACCGGCCCGAGCCGCTTGTGAAACGTCGGTGTGGAGGGCGGCGCGGGTGGGGAGCCGGAGGCTTCACGAGCGGGGACACGGCTCGCCTCCTGAGGGGTTTCCACACCACCCTCCGACCGGCCGGAGACGTCGCTTTCGCTTCGCTCCGCTCCGGGTTCCTTGGCCCGCTGTTCGGGGCTCAGGATCAACCTGTCGCTATTCTCTGTCCCGTCGCCGTATTCCTTCGCCTCTCCCGAGGCCCCCGCCACCGAGTCTTTCATTCCCCTTACCCCTCTTTTCGCATCGTGCGCTGTGCGCCCCCTCAGGCGAGCACGCTATGCATTGCGTCCAGCGAGCTCGATGACCCGTCGGGCATCGGGCTCGTCTGGAATTCGTCATCGCTCAGTGCGGGCGCCTCTCCGAGCATGCTGTCCGCGAGAAAGACCACCGCCTCGGACGCGAGTCCGTCCATGCCCCCGCCCAGGTTGCCCGGCATCTGGTCTCCCGCGATCAGCCCCGACTGCCAGAGCACGGCGTCGGAATAGACCCCGTCCGAGGCCATGATCGTGCTGTCCACGCCCGCAATCGTGAGACCCGCCACATTCGCGAGAATGTTGTCGCCGGCGGCAATCTGCAGGCCATCCGGGCCGTCCACCGAGATCAGATCCGCATCGTTGAGCAGGTTGATCTGGGTGAGCGTGTCGCGAATGATCAGATCGCCCTCGATCCAGAGCACCCGAAGCGCTCCCAGTCCCGCCAGAAGCGGGTCCGCGAAGAGCGACTCGACCGCGCCATAGGCTCCGGCGTCGGGCGTGCCGTCATAGGAAAGCGGGTCGCCCGCGGCCCGGCCGGCCGAGATTTCCGCGAGCTGGTCGAGCGTTGCCTGGAAGCGGGCGCTCATCTCGGCGCTCGCATCGACGCCGATCCGGTTCAGGCTCGCTTCGTTCCATAGCAGGTTCCCGTGGCTCGTCAGGGCGGGATCCCAGGCCCCGGCTCCGCCACCCATGATGAGATCGTCATCGAGCAGGACGTTGATCTGCTGGATCTGGGCGATTTCGATCATGTTGCCGCCGACCATGATCACGTCGAAACGCGAGCCGAGTTCGAGCAGCGTCTCGAGGTTGACCACCGAGTTGCCTCCGAGCGAGATCTCGGCCTGACACTCGCCGAATTCGTAGCTCACGATATCGCTGTCGGAGATGGTGTTGATCTGGGTGATGCGATTGTCGATCGTGAGATCGCCGCCGATACAGGTCATCGCGATCAGGGGCGTTCCGGTCGGGGTCGCGATATTGAGAAACTGCGCGATGTTCGAGTCCTGGGTGAAGCTCGCGATGTTCATCGCTTCAGATGCGGGATCCCCTGCGCCGCCATGCGCGAACGCGGAATTGCCCGGCGTGAAATCGAGATCGCGCATCACGTTGATCTGCGAAATGAGCGAGAGCGACTGCATCATGCCGCCCACCGCGATGACGGGCGCGTCGATCCAGTCATGCGCGACCTGGATCTGGTTGAGCAGGAGGTTGTCTCCGGTCTCGAGCGTCTGGGTGAATTCGAACGGGTCGGCGCTCGCGGTCTGCCCGGAGACGGAGCCCGCGGCGCCATCCTCGACATCGATCACGCCGGGCATGTCGGTCGCATCGCCCTCCTCGTCGTCACCGCCGTGCCGGGCTTCGAGACGGACGGCGAGCGTGTCGGGAATCTCTTCGAGGATCTCCCCGTTCACCACCGGTGCGCCGGCAAAGGCGGGGTGGGAAGCGGGTGCATCCTGCGTCTCGGAGGCGGTCTCCGACATCGCGTCACCCGTTTCGGTCCGGGCCAGGATCGTTTCCGTGCGGAAAAGATATGCCTCGGCGCCTTCGGGGACCGCATCGGGGTCGAGGCCTTGGACCGTTTCGTTGAAGGCTTCGGCTTGCGTCGCCGCGCTCGCCCCGAGCGGGGGGATCGAAACCGAAAGGGCGTCCGCCACCTGCGCCAGCTCGACGAGTTTCGCCGCGCTCGCCTCGGGGCCGTACTGATCGTACAGATCGTTCGAGATCTCGAGGGGACGGTTGAACAGGATGTCGTTGTCGATCAGCCGGTTCGTCTGCACCGTGATGTGGATCACCGACGAGGGGGGCGGAAGCGTCAGGAAATAATCCGGCGGGATCGGCACGTTCGGGAACCTGGTCAAAGGCGGCTCGACGAATTCCGGCGCGCGCAGGCCGGCCGTTTCGGGCCCCAGCCGGGGCAGGGTGTCGACGGGGACAAGCCACGGAACGGGCTGGCCCGGGTCGCCGGGAAAATAGGGTCTTGCGGCCGGGTCGAACCCGTCCAGCGCGTAATCGGAGCTGACATTGACGTTCACGCTCAGAATCGAGCCGGGCTCGTCTTCGGCCAGCTTCAGACCGCGGAAGGCGTCGTAATCCTGCCGTGCGGCCAGTTTTTCGGTGGTTTGTTGGAAGGCGCCGATGAAATGGGCAATGATTTCGGTCTGACGATCTAGCATGTCACCCTCCCTGTAGCGCTGTCCCGAACGTGGCGCGTTCCTGCGTCGGGTTCGGGATTTCCGGTCGTTTCACTCGCATCGACCGGTCGGGCCGCCATTCGGATATCGGCGCTGTAACGGAGGCCCGGAAAAGAGATGCGGCGCGCCCCCGGTTGGGAGGGCGCGCCGCTTGTTCGATTAGCCGCTCATGTCGTCGTCGCCGATCAGCGTCGAGGTCAGCGAGCCACCCACGACAGTGGTGTCAACGGCGTTGCTGAGGATGTTCGCGCCCATCACGATCGACTGGTTGAAGGCAGTCGTGTCGATCACCGCGCTCGCATCGGCATAGGACTGACCGGTGACGATGCCGTCGCCGCCATTGCCCGAGCCCCAGCTTCCGAGGTTGCCGCCTGCGCCGCCGCCGCCCGCGGTAACGTCGCCTGCCGTGTTGCCGCCGCCGGCATAGCCGCCCTCGGCCCAGGCCTCACCGCCGGACGCCATCGCTTTGGTCGCAGCCAGGCCGAAACCGTCACCGCCAGCGCCGCCAGCGCCACCGGCTCCGATGCCGCCACCCATTCCGCCGCCGATGCCGGTCGAGCCCGCGGAAGCGCCGCCATCATGAGCGCTCGCACCGTCGTCGCCGCCCTTGTTGGGGTGGCCGCCAAGCATGCTCGGCATGTGGTGACCACCGCCACCGCCGCCATTCATGGCCATAGCACCGCCGTCGGAGGCACCCGCGCCGGATGCGCCGACACCGAGACCCAGGCCGATGCCCAGACCGGCACCGCCGTCGCCGCCGTCGTCGCCTTCACCCTCGGCTTTGGATGCCGCGAGCGCGATCCCGCCGCCCGAAAGAGCGATTCCGCCGCCAGCGAAGGAGTTTCCGCCCTCGGACTCGACATCATCGGCCCCGTTGCCGCCTTCCGAGATCGCCTGGATGCCGTCGTCGGCATAGGCCTCGCCGCCATTCGCGTCGCCGCTGATGGTAAAGCCGGCCCCGCTATTGGACACCGACGGGTTGTTCAGCGTGTCGTTGTCGACGAGGTTGTTCGACTGCGCATTGACCATCCCGACATCGTTGCCGGCCCCGTCGAGCGCATCCTTCAGGATGTCGTCGAGCTTGAGGTCGTTGCCCGGATCGTACTCGATGTCGCCCTTCGCCATCAGCACGTCACCCACCGAGGAGTGGCTGAGATCGAAATCGGCGAAGTCGTCATCGGACGGGCCATAGCCTTCCATAGCGACCCCGACGGACACGTCGACCGCGGTGACGTTCGCATTGAGGTTGGCGTTCAGGTTCCCGTTGAGGTTCCCGTTGCCGTTCAGGTTCGCATTGTGGCTCGAGCTGTTGGCATCCGCCGCCGAGCCCGAATTGCTGCCCGAGTGGCTGCCGGAAACCGCACCGGCACCAGCACCTGCGAGAGCGCCCGAGCCGGCAAGGCTACCGGCGCCCGCACCCGACAGCGAGCCGGAGTCGCTGGTATTGGTGGTGGTCGAGTGCTGATACTGACCTTGGCCCTGACCCTGGCCCTGCACTTCGGCCTGGCCCTGGCCCTGAATTTCGGCCTGACCTTGGCCCTGACCCTGCATTTGGAAGCTCGGGTCGAAGAAATTGTGTCTCCTGGACATGGTTGTTCTCCCAGTTGAGCTGGTCCGAACCCCGTCACTCTCTCTCAAACGGATATATCGGACCGGTTTCACCATGGGGGCCGGAGCCCCCGGGCCGCCCGCTTCGAATTCCCGACAGACCTCTCCCGTGCCCGGAAATCAGGATGATTCGCGGGTGGTGATCGCTCGTCGCGGATCGAAGGCAAAACGGATCACAGCGGAATGCCGTGACGAGAACATCCTGCGCGCAGGCCCCCTTCATACCTAGTTAGCAAATGGGTCTAGCGCTTCGGATGGGGGCGTTAACGATTTGTTTCCGCAGTGATTCGCGAGCCAAAGAGGCGTTTGCGGCTAGGTTGTCGCCTTCTGGGAAACCCTGCGGATCGCTCGCCAAATCCTGCCGCAAGACCCGCAGCATCTTGTGTCCGCGACCCCCGCGATCCACGAGATGATCCGGGACTCGATCTCCAAATTCTCCCCGCGAAGCTGCGATTCGGCTGAACTTCTTCGGTGTCCGGGAATCCTTACCGCTGCGTAAACACATTGGACGACGCCGGTTCGCGCGATCCATGTTAGGATGTAATTCGGCGGGATAGTGTGTGGCCCCGCCAAAGACGAAAATGAAAATTCTTGGTTGTGTAAGGGGGACACCATGAATGCAATCCATAACACTGTTGCCAGTGAACGTGTGGGCACGGCTGTGCATCGCGACGATTCCGTGATCGGATTTCTCGGGGCGGCGCAGGCCTTCTCGGATACGGTCCTGCGGACGGTCGAGGCGGAAGTGCCGCCTTCGGCATGCCATCGCTTCACCGACTTCGATGACCTCGAGGATATGCTGAACGCGGATGCCGAGTTCCCGGAAGGCGGCACGCTGCGTACGCTGATCGTGGACGAACGGCACGCGGAGGCTCTGATTTCGCTGCTGGGGAGCAAGTCCAGCCCGCTGACGCGCGTCAAGCCGATCATTGCCTTCGAGGAGCAGGGCTACGGCCAGCACCTGATGGACATGTACGGCCCGCAGCTCATCTCGCGTCAGATCAGCCTGCTGCCGATGAACGTGAACCTGACGACCTGGCTTCTGATCCTGCGCATGGTCGTGTCGGGGGGGCATTACATCCCGCCCACGCTGGTGCGCTGCCGCCCGTCGGACCCGCCGCGCAGTGCGCTCATCCCGGCCGAGACGGACAGCGAAGCTGCCGCGAATTCGGGGCTGACCCCGCGTGAGGCCGAGGTTCTGGGAATGCTGTCCTCCGGGCAGGCCAACAAGATCATCGCGAGCCGCCTCAATCTCTCCGAGCATACGGTGAAGCTTCACATCCACCGTATCATCGGCAAGCTCGGCGTGACGAACCGGACCGAGGCGGCGATCTGGTATCACCGCCATGCCGGATGCTGAGCTGGCACCGCGCGGTTCGCCTCCGCCCGAATTCGACACTTTCCTGATGAAGGTGGGGCGGATCAACTACGCCTGGACCAATACCGAAAGCCTGCTGATCCACCTGATCGCCGGGCTTTCGGGGACCGACAAGGATGCCGCAATCATCATCCATCTCACGCTCAACACGACGCGGGCGCGCCTCGATCTGGTGGAGCGGCTCGCCAAGCGCGACGCCTGTCCGCTGCCGGACGAAGCGCGCGCCCGCATACTCGCGGTCTCGGGGCGGATGAAGAAGGTCTCGGGGCTGCGAAACCATTTCAACCATTGCCTCTATGCCTTCGATGCCGCGGGTGGACCGGTGCGCGCGATCGAGATGCGCATCGCGGATCGCAAATCCGGGCTGAGGATCGGCGAGGAAAGCGTGCTCGACCGGGCGACGCTTGACGAAATGGACGTGTCACTGGGCGAGTTGCAGGACATCAATGCCGAGATCTGGGGGATCATCCGCGCCTTCGACCTCCCCGCCTGAGCAGATCGGGGCGCGAACTGTCAGGCCGCGTGCATGCGGCTATAGAGTGCGTCCGTCAGCATCTGGGGAAGCGTCGGCTTCGAGAAAACGGGGATGTCCGGCATCGTTGCCTGGAAAGGCAGCGGCAGCGGCTCGGCCGTATTGACGACAACCGGCAAATCCCGATCGTGCAATTCCCGCGCGAGGCCTTCCGCGCGGCCGTCGCGCAGGTTCATGTCGAGGATCACGCCCGAGATTTCGAGCGACTCGTCGTGCAAAAGTTCGCGCGCCTGCTCCAGCGTGGCGACGGGGCCGGCGACGCGGCCGCCTGCCTCCTCGATCGACTGCGCGATGTCGTAGGCGATGAAGAATTCATCTTCGACCACGAGCACCTGCGTGCCCGTGAGAGGTCTGCTCGATATCACGGGCATGGGGTTACCCTTTTTTCGTTGCGGTTGGCACATGGATGCAATGAGGGAACCCGCGAAACTCGGGTCCGGTTCCATCGCAGGTTCCAGATGACCTGAGTCTGCCGCCGGGTCGCAGCGGCGAGAGAAAATACAGCTTTCGCCTTTCCCCAGCACCTTGAACCCCTACCCGTTCCCCCCGCCCATCCCGGGTTTCCGTCCGGCTTTCCGCCTGTCTTCTCGGTGCCCGAACGCCCGCGGATCTACGCTCAATTTTTCGCACCGAAACCAGTTTCGGCTTTACGAAACCAGTTTCGCAATCGTAAATTCCCCGCATGGAGGAGATTCGCGATACCAAAGTGTCGGAGGGCGCGCCCGTTTCGCGGCGAGTGCGCATATCCGATCTGGCCGATGCGCTCGGCCTGACCAAGAGCACGGTCTCGCGGGCTCTGAACAATTATTCCGACATTGCGCCGGAGACGCGCCGCCGGGTGGCCGAGATGGCCGCGAAGATGGGCTACGCGCCGATGCCCTATGCGCAGGCGGTGCGCACGGGACGCGTGCGGGCGCTGGGGCTGGTGCTTGAGATTGACGCGCCGGACCGGTACGGGCCCTTCCTCGCCGAATTCCTCGGGGGGATCACGCAGGAGGCCTCTCTCGAGGGCTGGACGTTGACCGTGGCCTCCTCGAGCTCGCGCGAGGAGATGGAAGCGACGGTGACGCGCCTGCTGCAAGAGCACAAGGTGGACGGGTTCATCCTGCCCCGGACCCGCGTCGCGGATCACCGGGTGGATTTCCTGCGCGCCAAGCATGTCCCCTTTGTCCTCTATGGCCGCACCGGCTATGGCGGTCCCGAGCACGGTCTGTCCTGGTTCGATGTCGATGGGGGGCAGGCGATGCGTGCGGCCGTGTTGCGGCTCGCGGGGCTCGGCCATCGCCGCATCGGCTTTGTCGGATATGCCGAGGAATACAATTTCGCGCTGCTGCGCCGCGACGGCTATCGCGAGGGGCTTGCCGAGGCGGGGCTGCCGCTCGATCCCTCGCTCGAGCGGCTCGGTGTGATCAATCGCGCGGACGGCATGCGGGCGACTGAGGAGCTGCTCGATCTCCCCGACCCGCCGACCGCGATCGTCTTCTCGACCGACATGACCGCGCTCGGGGCCTATGATGCGGCCCGCGCGCGCGGGATCACGATCGGCCGGGATCTCTCCGTCATCGGCTATGACGGGATCCCCGACGGGCGGATGATCGATCCGCCCCTCACGAGTTTCGCGGTGGACAGCCGTCAGGCGGGCGAAAGGCTCGCCGCGCTGCTCATCGCGCAACTGCGCGGCGCCCCCGCCGAGAACCTGAGGGAACTCGTCGAGGCACGCCTTCAGCCGGGTGGCTCGGACGGGCCGCCCGTGACCACCTGACTGACCATCAAGAACCGGGAGGAGAACCGATGAAGATGACCCGAACCAACGGCACCGCACGGCTGCTCGGCAGCGCGGCACTGGCCCTGATGCTGGGCGCCGTGGCCGTGAAGGCCGAAACGATCAAGTTCTGGACGACCGAGGAACAGCCTGAACGCCTCGCCAAGCAGCAGAAGCTGGCCGACGACTTCAAGGCCGAGACCGGCATCGACGTGCAGGTGATCCCCGTCAACGAGAGCGAGCTGAACACCCGCGCCACCGCGGCCTTCGCCGCCGGCGATCTGCCCGACGTGATCTACACGCCTATCTCGAACGTGCTGCCCTGGACCGAGGCCGGCATTCTGGATGTCGGCGCTGCAACCGACGTGGTCGACAAGCTCGACCCCAAGACCTTCGCGCCCGGCGCGTTGAAGATGGTCGAGACCGATGGCGATTATGCCGCCGTTCCGGTCGATGGCTGGACGCAGGTTATCCTCTATCGCAAGGACCTCTTCGAGAAAGAGGGCCTGCAGCCGCCGACGAATTTCGCCAATATGAAAGCCGCGATCAAGAAGCTCAACAACCCGCCGAACATGTATGGGTTCGTCGCGGCGACCAAGGTCGACGACAACTACATGAGCCAGGTGCTCGAGCAGATCATGCTCGCGAACGGGATCTCGCCGGTCGGCAAGGACGGGTTCCAGCCGCTCGACGAGAAGAAGACCGTCGAGGTGCTCAACTTCTACAAGGAGCTCGCGAAGGCCTCCCCGCCCGGCGACAACTACTGGAAGCAGTCGCGCGAGCTGTATTTCGCGGGCAAGGCGGCGATGATCATGTGGTCGCCCTTCATTCTCGACGAGCTTGCGGGCCTGCGCGATTCCGCCCCGCCCATGATCGACGGAGACCCCACCTCGAAGGCGCTCGCGCATGACACCGGCTTCGTGACCAACCTCGCCGGTCCCGAGAACCCCAACGGTGCGAGCTGGGCCGACATCCGCTATTTCGGCATCACCTCGGATGCGGATACCCAGGCGGCCGAGCAATTCGTCGATTTCTCGATGAACCAGGGTTACGGTCAGACCCTGTCGATCGCGCCCGAGGGCAAGTTCCCGGTCCGTCGCGGCACCGATGCCGAGTCGGACAAATACGTGAAGCTCTGGTCGACCCTGCCGGTGGGCGTGGATCGCCACGCGCCGCTCAAGGACCTCTACAGCGAGCAGGTGATCGGCGAACTCACGAACGGTCTCGACACCGCGCAGCGCTGGGGCGTGAACGATGGGCAGCTCGCGCTGGCCTCGAAGATGCTCAACAGCCAGGTGATCAACCGCGTGGTGCGTGATTTCATCGACGGCAACGTCTCGGCCGAGGATGCGGTCAAGAAGATGAACGACGAGCTTTCGAAGATCAACTGATCGTAGCCGAGAGACAATCGGGCAGGGCGTGCGCGCCCTGTCCGAAACTTGCGCCTCGGCCACGGGGCGAGATTTGGAGACAGTCATGACCGAGATTTCGCCGCCCAAGGGACGCGGCGCGCTCGCCCGGCGCGAGGCGCGGCTCGCCTGGGGCCTGCTTCTGCCCACGATCACGATCGTCGCGCTGGTGGTGATCGTGCCGCTTCTCGCGATCTTCTGGATCTCGGCGAAGCCGGTGAAACTGGGCGATCTGCGCCCCGCAGAAATGCGTCTGCGCGTCACCCTGCGCGACCGGGGCGACGTGCCCCAGCTCGAATATCGGGTGATCAACCCGTCGCGCGATCAGGTGATCCACAAGGCGGGTTTCACCGACACGCTGCCGCAGGGCGTGACCCTGACCGGTGACCTGCCGCAGGGCTGTGCACTGTCCGGGCAGGTTCTGAACTGTGATTTCGGCGATCTCGAGCCCGCCTATAATGAACGCTTCCGCATCGATGCGCAGGTGAGCGGCGATGTGAAAGCGGCCGAGCAAGCGGTCCGCGACACCGAACCGACCCTGCGCGGCAGCGCGGACAACGTCCTGACCAACGCGACCTTCACGCTCGAGAATTTCACCAAGCTCTTCGATAGCGGCGAGTTCTGGTCGGTATTCGGGGTGACGCTGTTCTACACCGTCTTCGGCACATTGGGCGCGCTCGTGGTGGGGCTCTTCGCGGCGATGCTGCTCAACAAGAGCTTCCGCGGGCAGGGCATCCTGCGCGGGCTCTATCTCTTCCCCTATGTCGCGCCGGTGATCGCGGTCGCCTTCACCTGGATCACGCTTTTCGATCCGTTCTCGGGCTCGGCCAACGCGCTTCTGGTGCAGATGGGCGTGAGCCAGGGAGCGATCAATTTCTTCGGCCAGAAGCCGCTGGCGCTGATCATGGTCACGCTGTTCGAGGTCTGGCGCTATTTCCCGCTCTCGTTCCTGTTCATCCTCGCGCGGATGCAAAGTATCGACAGCGACATGTACGAGGCGGCGGATATGGACGGGGCCTCGCCGTTCCAGAAATTCTGGTATCTGAGCCTGCCGCAGCTTCTGGGGATCCTTTCGGTCCTGTTCCTGCTGCGCTTCATCTGGACCTTCAACAAGTTCGACGACATCTTCCTGCTCACCGGCGGCAATGCGGGCACGCGCACGCTGACCGTCAATGTCTACGAGCAGGCCTTCGCGGTCTCGAATATCGGGGCGGGGGCGGCCGTGGCGGTGGTCGTGTTCGGCTGCCTGCTGGTCTTCTCGGCCCTGTTCTTCCGCACCATGAGCCGGGAGGAAGGGCTATGAGAATTCTTCAGAAAGGTTTCGTCGCCGGGCCGCTGCTGGGCGCGCTCTGGGCGCTGGTCATGGCGGTGACGGTGAGCGTGGCGATGTCCTTTGCCACCGGAGAGGGCTTCCGTCCGGGCCTGTGGGGCAGTCTGGTTATGGGCGCTCTCGCGGGTGCGGTTCTGCTCGCGCCCGCCCGCAAGGACTGGCTTGCCGCGGGATTGACCCTGCTCGGGGCGCTCTGGGTGCTGTCCGGGGTGATCGCGCCGATCCATCGCGCGGAAGGGGCGGGGCTCGGCGCCACCGTGGTCGCCGGCCTCATCTTCGGCGCCGCGCTCGCCTTCCCGCTGGCACGAATTCTTGCGGGCATCCGTCCGGGCGTGCTCAGCCGGCACGAATTCGAGGAGGCGGTGATCCGCTTCCTGACCGGCTTCGGATACCTGTTCTTCACCGCAATCGTGATCATTCCCTTCTACGTGATGGTGATGACCTCGATGAAGTCGCAGCAGCAGCTGATGCTCAACCCGCTCGATTTCACCATCGACCTGTCGCGCGGCTGGCACCTGTTCGACAGCTATGTGCAGCTCTTCGAGAAGTTCAATTTCGGCCGTTACCTCTGGACCTCCTTCTATGTCTCGGTCCTGACCGTCGCGCTGACGCTGCTGTTCTCGGTGCCCGGCGCCTATGCGGTCGCGCGTCTGCGGTTCCGCGGACAGAAGCTGTTCTCGCGGGGCATCTTGCTGATCTACATGGTGCCGATGATCGTGCTCGCGCTGCCGATCTACATCGCCTATTCGATGGTGGGCCTCAGGAACTCGATCCTCGGGGTGGTGATGATCTACCCGGTCACCACGATCCCGGTCGCGCTCTACATGCTGCAGGGATATTTCCGCGGGCTTCCCGTCGAGGTGGAGGAAGCGGGGCTGATGGACGGGCTGTCGCGGCTCAAGGTGATCTGGAAGATTACCCTGCCGCTCGCGCTGCCGGCGCTCGCCTCGGTCGGGCTCTATGTCTTCATGATCGCGTGGAACGAGTTCCTGCTCGCCTTCATGCTGCTCGACGATCCCAACAAATTCACCCTCACGCGGGGCATCGCCTCGCTCAACTCCTCCGAGATCCCGCGCCAGCACCTGATGGCGGGCGCGGTGATCGCGACGGTGCCGATCATGGCGCTGTTCCTCGGACTTGAACGTTTCATGACGCGCGGGCTGACGGCCGGTGCGGTAAAAGGATAAGACAGATGATGACCGACACCCTGCCGACTGATGCGGCCCAATCCGACCGTAACGAAGCCGCGCGGGCGATCCTGATCGCGAACGACCGGGGCGGCTATACCGTGCCCACGGCCGGGCTCTATCCCTACCAGTGGAACTGGGACAGCGCCTTCGCGAGCCTCGGTTTCGCCGAGTTCGACATCTCCCGCGCCTGGCAGGAGATCGAGACGCTGTTCTCCGGGCAATGGGACAGCGGGATGGTACCGCATATCCTCTTCCACAAGCCCGATCCCGGCTATTTCCCCGGTCCCGATGTCTGGGGCTGCGCCGGGCCGATCCCCTCCTCGGGCATCACCCAGCCCCCCGTTGCGCTGAGCTTCGCCACTCGCCTTCTGCGCGCCGATCCCGAGTTCGGTAAGGACCGGTTCGCCGCGCTCTTTTCGAAGATGCGAGCCTGGGGCGAATGGTTCCTGAAATGGCGCCGCGACGAGAAGGGCGCGATCTTCGTGGTCCATCCCTGGGAGTCGGGGCGCGACAACGCCCCCGACTGGGATGACGCCATGAGCGGGATCGACCCCCAGGACGTGGGGTTCTACGAGCGCCGCGACACCCAGCATGTCGACGCCTCGATGCGGCCCACGAAATACGATTACGACCGCTATATCTGGCTGGTGCAGCGCGCCAAGCGGCTCGGCTGGGACGATGCGGCGATGGCCGAGGACAACCCGTTCCGCGTCGCCGATCCGACGATGCATTTCATCTTGCTGCGCGGCATGCGCGACCTGCTCGCGGCAGGCGAGGAGCTGGGGCTCGACACGGACGGGCTCGCGGGGCAGATCGCCGAACTCGAAGCGGGCGCGGAGAGCCTGTGGAACCCGGGCATGGGGTTCTATGACAGCTATAACTGCAATAACGGGATCTGGTCGAACGCGCTGACCAACGCTTCCTTCCTGTGCTGGTTCGCTGGCCTCTCCTCGCCGCATATGGAGACCCACCTGCAGCGCGTGCTCGACGCGGCCCCCTATGGCGTTCCCTCGCTCGCGCCCTTCGATCCGCGCTTTGACGCCAAGCGGTATTGGCGTGGCCCGACCTGGGGCATGATGAACATGATGATCGGCGAAGGCGCGACGGAACAGGGGTTTGCGCTTGGCGAAGAGGTGCGCAAGCGCACCCGCGAAGTGATCTCGAAATACGGTTTCGTGGAATATTTCGATCCGATGACCGGCGAGGCCGCGGGCGGCAAGGCCTTCACCTGGACCGCTGCGGTCTGGCTCGCCTGGGCTGGAAAGGAGGGCTGAGATGGGCGCGATCACGCTCGGAAATGTCGAGAAATGGTTCGGCGAGGTGCAGGTCATCAAGGGGATCGACCTCGAGATCCAGGACGGGGAGTTCGTCGTTTTCGTCGGCCCCTCGGGCTGCGGGAAATCCACGCTTCTGAGGATGATCGGCGGGCTCGAGGATACCTCGCGCGGAGCGATCCGGATCGACGGAAATGACGTCACCGATCAGCCGCCCTCGAAGCGCGGTCTGACGATGGTGTTCCAGTCCTACGCGCTCTACCCGCATATGTCGGTGGCGGAAAACATGGGCTTTTCGCTGAAGATGGCGGGCGTGAAGGACGACGAGTGGCGGGCCAAGGTGGATGAGGCGGCCGAGATCCTCAAACTCGGCCCCTATCTGGACCGGCGGCCGAAGGACCTGTCGGGCGGTCAGCGTCAGCGGGTTGCGATCGGACGTTCGATCGTACGCGATCCGACGGCGTTCCTGTTCGACGAGCCACTGTCGAACCTCGATGCGGCGCTGCGGGTGGAGATGCGGCTCGAGATCGCGCGGCTTCACCGCAACCTCAAGCGCACGATGATCTACGTCACCCATGACCAGGTCGAGGCAATGACGCTGGCCGATCGGATCGTGGTGCTCGAATACGGCAAGATCGCGCAGGTCGGCACGCCGCGCGAGCTTTATGAAAAGCCCGCGAACCTGTTCGTCGCGCAATTCATCGGCTCGCCCAAGATGAACGTGATGCCCTGTTCGGCGTCGAGCGGAGGCTACAGTCTGGAAGGCGGTCGCGGTGGGGCCTGCCCGTCGCCGCAAGTCACCCAGCTTGGCATCCGTCCCGAGCACATCTCGCTCGTGGGCGAGGGCGAGGGGCAATGCGACGGTCGTGTCGACGTGGTCGAGTTCCTCGGCGCCGATACGTTCATCCTGTTCGACTGCGGGCCGCTCGGTCATGTCAACGTGCGGGTTGCAGGCGACACCGATCTGCGGCCGGGCGATGTCGCGGGGCTGGCCTTCGATCCCGAGCGGCTGGTCTTCTTCGACAAGGACGGGCTGGCGGTGAAGTGAGCCGCTCTCGGTTCTGATCCTGGCGCGGGGCGACCAGCCCCGGGCCGCGCCCGACCCTCCCCCCGGAAGGGCGCATTGGCGGCGTCATCGCGCGTTCGAGCGACTTGCGGGCTTTCGAGATAAAGTGCCACGCCACGGGCGGATCAAAGCGCCCACCCGAGGGTCAGGCGCAGCCCTGAACTCTCAGAAGGCTCTACCGGCTCCCGCCCGGCACCCAAAGCACGTCGTCCTTGCCATCGTCATTGGCGATCCGGGCGGCGACGAAGAACCAGTCCGACAGGCGGTTGAGGTATTTCACCGCCCATTCGTTCACACCCTCGATCGCGGCGAGCGCGACAGCCTCGCGTTCGGCGCGGCGCGCGACGGTTCGCGACATGTGCAGATGGGCGGCAAGCGAGGTGCCTCCGGGCAGGATGAAGCTGCGCAGCGGCTCGAGCTTGGTGTTCATCGCGTCGATCTCTTTCTCGAGCCGCGTGACCTGACTCTCGACCATGCGCAGGACCGGATAGCCCGCCTCGTCATCATGCTCCATATCCGGGCGCGCGAGATCCGCGCCGAGATCGAAAAGATCGTTCTGGATCGTCGAGAGCTGCTTTTGCAGCGCCTCATCCGCGTGCAGCCGCGCGATCCCGACCGTCGCGTTCAGCTCGTCCACCGTCCCGTAGGCGGCCACGCGGGCGGAATGCTTGGCCACCCGGGTCCCGTTCGAGAGCGCGGTTTCCCCGGCATCGCCGGTGCGCGTGTAGATGCGATTGAGAACGACCATCAGCCACCTCTTCTCAGATAGACGAACAGAAGGATCAGTGCGATTGCGACCGCCTGCGCCGCGATGCGCAGGCGCATCAGCTTGTTGGCATGCTTGCGGTTGAACTCTCCACCCCGTCCGAACCCCGCGATCCCGATCATCAGAATGACGAGAACCGCGAAACTCGCCGCGGCCACCACATAAAACAATGGATCGCTACGCATGAATATCCTCTCCCTGTTGCCCCAGACATAGCCGGAGCAGAGGGATTTGCGAATTCTTTTTCACCCTTTTGTGAGCACCCAGTCGAGCAGGCGATCGGGGAGTACCCGCCGCGCTATCCCCATCATTTTCGTGGGTGTCGTGATCGCGTAGCGGGCTTTCGGGTTGCGCGCCTCGAGCGCGGCGAGGATGGTCTTGGTGACCTCGGAGGCGGGCAGTTCGAACCGGTCGGGGCCCCGTTTCTCGTAGAGCCGGGTGAGCAGACTCTCTTCGTATTGCGCGCGCCGCGCCGAGCCTCTCCAGTTCACCCATTTCTCGAAATGCGGGATCGAGTTGACGCGGATCTTCGAGGTGATCGGGCCGGGTTCGATCAGGACGACCTTGATCCCGGTGTCGCGCATCTCGAGCCGCAGAACGTCGGTCAGCCCTTCGAGCGCGAATTTGGTCGCGACATAGGCCCCGCGCCAGCGGATGCCGACAAGGCCAAGCACCGAGGAGCATTGCAGGATCCGGCCCGTGCCGTTCTCGCCCTGCTGGCGCATCACGCGGATCGCGCGGGTAGTGAGATCATGCAGCCCGAAAAGGTTGGTCTCGAAAATTTCGCGCAGGGCGCCGGCCGGGAGGTCCTCGACCGCGCCCGGACAGGCGAAGGCCGCATTGTTGTACAGCGCGTCGAGCCGGCCGCCCGTATGCGAGAGGGCCTCGTCGAATCCCGCCTCGATCGAGGCAGGATCGGCCATGTCGAGCGGGAAGGAGGTGAGGCCTTCGCTACGCAGCCGCGCGCAATCCTCTTCTTTCCGGCAGGTGGCGAGAACGGTCCATCCGGCCGCCTTCAGCCCATGCGCGGCGTCATAGCCGATACCCGAGGAGCACCCGGTGATCAGGATCGTCTTGCTCATCGGTCCCTGCCATCCCTTTGCGGTCGGTCTGACGTCACGCGACGTGCGTCAGCTTTTCGCCGGGATAGGTGGGACCGGGTCAAAAGACAAGTTCGGCGGAGGCGCGGCGCTCAGTTCGACGGGGCGAGATAGCGCTTCGAAACCCAGCCATCGACGCCGTCGCCTTCGATGCGCACATGCGCCCAGCCGCCGCTTTCGGAGACGAGAAGCACCTCTTCGCCGCGGCGGATGCTGTCGACCGTGCGGTCGGAGGTGGACGGGCCGGAGCGGACATTGAGCGCGCTGGCGGTCACTTTCCAGAGCGACGCCCCATCGGTTTTCGCGGGCGTCTCGATGGGGCGCGTCTCCGGCGCGGGCTTGAGCCTCGGGCCGGGCATGCGGGTTCTCGGTATGACGGGGGTGATCAGCGCGGCGTTCTCGATCTGCGGGGTGGAGGCGGCCTTGGCCACGATCTTCGTCGGATCATGCGGCGCAACCGCCACCGGAGCAGCCTCTGCCTGGGCGAGTTGCGGAGCAGGGTCGGCCTGTGCCTGGCCGGCTGCACTCGGAACGTCGCGCCCCGCGACCACGAGGACGATATAAAGGCCGGCGAGCGTGGTAATAATGAGTTTTCCCATGTCAATTCTCCCCCGCGCGATCCCGAGCAGACTCGGATCACGATTATTTTATCACGGATGTTTTCTGGCTTCCCTTGGGGAATTCCTCAGGCCCGTTTTGGTTCCCGAATTTTGCTGCTGGTATCAGTGCTTTTCGCTTTTCCTTCTGGACCGGGCGCGGGCGGCGCTTTACACCCGAGCACATGAGCAGCGAAGAACACGAAAACCCACTTTCCCTGACTTCAGAACCGCTGAGCCGTGCGATCGGCGAGCGCTACCTGACCTATGCGCTCTCGACGATCATGCACCGCGCGCTGCCCGATGCGCGCGACGGGCTCAAGCCCGTCCACCGGCGCATCCTCTTCGCGATGCGCGAGCTGAAGCTGAGCCCCACCGGAGGGTTCCGGAAATCCGCGAAGATCTCGGGCGACGTGATGGGGAACTACCACCCGCACGGCGACGCCGCGATCTATGACGCGATGGCGCGTCTCGCGCAGGATTTCGCGATGCGCTACCCGCTGGTCGACGGGCAGGGCAACTTCGGCAATATCGACGGCGACAACCCGGCGGCCTCGCGCTACACCGAAGCGCGTCTGGCCTTCCCCTCCGAAGCTCTGCTCGAAGGTCTGGCCGAGAACGCCGTCGATTACCGTCCGAACTATGACGGCACGCTCGAAGAGCCCGTCGTGCTGCCCGCTGCCTTCCCGAACCTGCTGGCGAATGGCGCGAGCGGCATCGCGGTGGGGATGGCGACCAATATCCCGCCGCACAATCTCGACGAGCTGGTGCAGGCGAGCCTCGCGATGATCGCCAAGCCCGCGATCACCGACGAGGAGTTGGTCGAGCTGATCCCCGGTCCCGATTTCCCGACCGGCGGGGTGATCGTCGAGCCCAAGGAAAACATCCTCGAAGCCTACCGCACCGGGCGCGGCGCCTTCCGGCTGCGCGCACGTTGGGAGAAGGAGGATCTGGGCCGCGGCCAGTGGCAGATCATCGTCACCGAGATCCCCTACCAGGTGCAGAAATCCAAGCTGATCGAGCGCCTTGCCGAGGTCATCCAGACCCGCAAGGTCCCCGCGCTTGGCGATGTGCGCGACGAGAGCGCGGACGATATCCGCATCGTGCTGGAGCCCAAGACCCGCACCGTCGATCCCGAGATGCTGATGGGGATGCTGTTCAAGAACTCGGATCTCGAGATCCGGTTCAGCCTGAACATGAACGTGCTGATCGACGGCCGCGTGCCGAAGGTCTGTTCGCTGGGGGAAGTGCTGCGCGCCTTCCTCGACCACCGGCGCGAGGTGCTGGTGCGCCGCTCGCAGCACCGGATGGACAAGATCGACGCCCGGCTCGAGGTGCTCGAAGGCTACATCATCGCTTTCCTGAACCTCGACCGCGTGATCGAGATCATCCGCTATGAGGACGATCCGAAATCGATGCTGATGGCCGAGTTCGAGCTGTCGGAAGTGCAGGCCGAGGCGATCCTCAACATGCGGCTGCGCAGCTTGCGCAAGCTCGAGGAGATGGAGCTCAAGCGCGAGCGCGATGCGCTGATCGAGGAACGCGCGGGGCTCGAGGACCTGCTGGGCTCCGAGAAGCTGCAATGGAAGAAGATCGGCTCCGAGCTGAAGGAGATCGCGAAGAAATTCGGCAAGGATGCGCCCGGCGGCGCCCGCCGCACCGGTTTCGCGGAAGCCGGCGAGGTCGAGGAAGTGCCGATCGAGGCGATGATCGAGCGCGAGCCGATCACCGTGATCCTGTCCAAGATGGGCTGGGTGCGGGCGATGAAGGGGCACAACCCGCTCGACGCCGAGGTGAAGTTCAAGGATGGCGACGGGCCGATGTTCGCCATGCATGCCGAGACCACCGACCGGATCGTGGCGATGGGCTCGAACGGGCGCGCCTACACGGTGCTGGGCGCGAACCTGCCCGGAGGGCGCGGCATGGGCGAGCCGTTGCGGCTGATGGTCGACCTGCCCAATGAGGCGGAAGTGACGCATCTGCTGCTGCCCAAGGCGGGCGAGAAATATCTCCTGGCCTCGAGCGACGGCGACGGGTTTATCTGCCCCGCCGAGGAGATGATCGCGCAGACCCGCTCGGGCAAGCAGGTCCTGAACCTCAAGGGCGGCGCGCGGACAGCGGTCTGCGCGAAGGTTGCGGGCGATGCCGTGGCCTGCGTCGGCGAGAACCGCAAGCTGTTGGTCTTCCCGCTCGACGAATTGCCCGAGATGGCGCGCGGGAAGGGGGTCCGGCTGCAGAAATACAAGGATGGCGGGCTCTCGGATGCCATCACCTTCACGCTCGCCGACGGATTGAGCTGGAAGGATCCGGCCGGGCGCACGCGCACCGAAACCGATCTGAGCGAATGGATCGGCAAGCGGGCCTCGGCGGGTCGGATGGCGCCGCGCGGCTTCCCGCGCGACAACACCTTCACCTGATATCAGGGGGCGCTGCCCCCTCTTGCCCTGCGGGCAATTCACCCCTGGGATATTTCTTCAAGGGGAAGGGGGAAGCTCCTTCTTCTCCTTGATCGCAATATCCCGGGGGGAGGCGAAGCCGAGGGGGCAGCGCCCCCCCTTTCCTATGGTTCAGGCGCGCTCGAGCGTGAGCCAGATCCCGCCCTTCGGACGGGTCGTCAGGATCAGTTCGGGGATGGGTTCGCGCCCCGGCACCGCGGAGAAGCGGAAACGCGACAGCAGCGTGGCGAGGATGATCTGGGCCTCCTGCAATGCGAAACCGGCCCCAATGCAGATCCGCGGCCCGGCCCCGAAGGGGAGGAAAGCGAAGCGGTCATGGCTCGGCGTGGCGAAACGTTCGGGGCGGAACGCGTCGGGCTCGTCCCAGAGCGCGTGGTGGCGATGGAGCGCGTAGATCGGCAGCATGACCGTGTCGCCGGCGCGGATCTCGCGCCCCAGGAGCCGGTCGGGCTTGCGCGCCGTGCGTGAGAGGAACCCCGCGGGCGGGTAGAGGCGAAGGCTCTCGTTCACGATCTGCGCGACGCGCGGCATATGCGGCAGATCGGCGACATCGGCGACGCGGCCCTGCAGCACCGATCGGGCTTCGGCGCGCGCCGCGTCCTGAACCTCAGGCGCGAAGGCGCACAGGTAGAGCGCCCAGGCGAGAGTGAGCGCCGTCGTCTCGTGCCCGGCCACGATGAAGGTCAGAAGATTGTCGCGCAGCTCGGCCTGATCCATCATGCGGCCGGTCTCGGGATCGCGCGCCGTCCCGAGCAGGTCGAGCAGATCGGGCACGTCGCGCGGGCCGGCCACGCGGCGGGACTCGATCGCCGCGTCGGCATGGCGCTTGAGGTCGCGGACCACATGGCGCGACGCGATGCGATGCGGGCGCGGCACCCAGGCGGGAAGAGCGAAGAAGTCGAGCAGGGAGACCTTCGCGGTCTGCGCGATATAGGCGTCGATGGCGGCATGGATGGCGGCGCGGTCGAACCCCTCGTCGCCCGAAAACGTGACCTCGGAAATCACCTCGAACGTCGCGGCCACCATCTCCTGATGCAGATCGACCGCGCGCTCGGTCCCGGCCAACGGGGCGATCCGCTCGGCGCTGGCGCGTGCGGCGGCCTGCATCACCGGTGCCAGGGCCTCCATGTTGCGGGCGGCGAAGACCGGGGACGCGGCGCGGCGCTGCCAGCGCCATTCGGCCCCTTCGGCGACGAAGAGCCCTTCGCCCACGGCGGGGCCGAGGATCAGCTTCGTCACAAGCGATTTCGGGTAGTCCTCCACGCGGTCTTTCAGAATGTGGCGCAGCGCGTCGGGATCCATCACCATGTGCCATCGCGCGCCGGTGTTGCCCGAGATGATCGGGGCGCGGGTGGCGATGGCGGGGATGATCTCGAGAAGGTTGCGCCGGGCCGCGCGCAGGCTCGCGAGTATTCCCAGCGGGCGCTCGGCGAGCGCGACGCGGGCGGGCCGTTTCGACGTGTCTGGGGCGCGCGATTGATGCATGAAATCAACATAGCGCAACACAGGCCCGGGCCAAGATCCGCGAGGCTTCGCAACCGAGCGAAACGCTGCGATCTGGGCTTGATTTTTCGCGTCCAGCGCAATAGGTAGCGCGCGATATTGACTCGGGCCCGCTCATGGCGGCCCCCTAACCAGAGGCGCCCTGCGAGATGGCAAAGGAAAAGTTTGAACGTAACAAACCGCACGTCAACATCGGCACGATCGGCCACGTT
>NZ_AQRC01000015.1 GCF_000737065.1 Thioclava atlantica
GTTCGCGTCGTATCGACCAAACCGCCCGCATATCTCTTCAGATATCCATCAATTTCAAAGAGCCAGAGGCCAAAAAGAACCGGAAGCGCTTACTCGAAGCGCGCCCCGCTCTCGAACCTCAATGTTTCTTGCCTTCATTTCCAGCGCTGCTGGCCTTTCCGGCGCCGCTGCGGTTCGTTGTGTGCCCCGCTTCGGTGAGGAGGGTTCTACGCATACGACCGGGGGGCCGCAAGAGCTTTTTTCGTGAAACCGTCACTTTTTTCCCGGAGGCCTTATTTCCTTGAGCAAAATTGCGGCAGAAAATGAAAATGGGGGCTCGTGAGCCCCCGTCATCCCCTCTCGATCTGCCGATTTGCGCCGCAAAACCGCGAGTCGCCCCCGCCAGATACCCGATTCAGGCCTCGAGTCAGGCCGAGTCACCCCCGCAAGATCCGCCCCCGCGCTTTCCAGACCGCCGGAATCAGCGCGAGAACATAGAGCACGCACAGAATCACCATCAGAAGCCAGATGCGGGTGAACACCATGCCCACCGCGATGACGGTGCCGATCAGGACGATCCCCACGGCCCGCCGGGGAATCCGCATCGCCTTGGGCGAGAAGGTCTTGATCCGCGAGATCATCAGCAGCCCGACAAGGCCCAGCCAGATCGCGACCGCGGCCGGCGCCTGGCGCGCATCCCCGAGACCGGCGAAGGTGATGAACATCGGCAGCAGCGCGAGCCCCGCCCCCGCGGGCGCAGGCACTCCGGTGAAGTGGCGCATCGAGTCGGGCTCGGCACGCATCACGTTGAACCGCGCGAGACGCAGACAGGCGGCACCGGCGAATACCAGAACGAAGACCCAACCGAAGGCATGGGTCTCCCCGAGCGCGAAGCGATAGAGAAGAAGGCCGGGGGCGACGCCGAAGCAAAGGAAGTCCGACAGGCTGTCGAGCTCGGCCCCGAAATCGGACGTGGCCTCGAGGCGGCGCGCGAGCAGGCCGTCCATCCCGTCGATCAGCCCCGAGAGCAGGATCAGCACGACCGCCGTCTCGAACCGGTCATCCATCGCGAAACGGATCGCGGTGAGCCCGATCCCCATCCCCGCCATGGTGACGAGATTCGGCAGGAGCTGCAAAAACGGCATCCGGTCTTTTTCATGCGGCTCCATCTGCGCCCTCCCTCTCTTAGCGAACGCCGCCCTGACGGGCAGGTTCCGTTCCCGCGAGATCGGCGATCACCGTCTCGCCGGCCACCATGGTCTGGCCGATGCAGACCAGCGGCTCCACCCCCTCGGGCAGGTAGATGTCGAGCCGCGAGCCGAAGCGAATGAGGCCGAAGCGCTCCCCCGTCATCAGGCTCTGCCCTTCCTTCGACCAGCACAGGATGCGCCGCGCCACGAGGCCCGCGATCTGCACGACGCCATATTGGCGTCCGTCGGGAAGGGTCACCGCCAGGCCGTTGCGCTCATTGTCGGAGCTGGCCTTGTCGAGCGAGGCGTTGAGGAACTTGCCCGGCCGATAGGCGATCTTCGCGATGCGGCCCGCCGCGGGCAAGCGGTTCACATGGCAGTTGAAGACCGACATGAAGACCGAGACCCGCACCATCGGCTGGTCCCCAAGCCCCAGCTCGGAGGGCGGCACGGCCGGCTCGAGCAGCGACACGATACCATCGGCCGGCGAGACCATCAGCCCCTCGCGGGTGGGCGTTACCCGCTCGGGATCGCGGAAGAAGTAGTAGCACCAGACCGTCAGACCCAGCCCGAGCCATCCGAGCGGCTCCCAGATCAGGAACAAGACGAAGGCGATCCCCGCGAAGATCGCGACGAATTTGCGCCCTTCCGGGTGCATCGGCTTGACGAAGGTGGAGAGCATGGAAACGGACATCGGAGCCTCGAAGATTGCTTGTCCTCGTGCTTAACGCATGGGAGGGACAATGCAAATCCCGACCATCCGGCCTGCCCTCACGTTGCGCCCGAGTGGCGCCGCCCCCTCGACGCTGACGCGTCTTCCCCCGGGATATTTCGGGCAGGCCCGAGGAGCGGCACCTTTGCGCCTTCGGGCCTGTGCAAATATCCCCGGGGGAGCGGCGCAGCCGCGGGGGCGGAGCCCCCAATGCAAAACGCGGCCCCCGAGGGAGCCGCGTTTCGTGAATTCGTATCGCGAAAGGGATCAGCGTTTCGAGAACTGGAAGCTCCGGCGTGCTTTCGCCTTACCGTATTTCTTCCGCTCGACGACGCGCGAGTCACGGGTCAGGAAGCCCGCAGCCTTGAGCGCCGAACGCAGCGAGGGATCGTAAAGCTGGAGCGCTTTCGAGATGCCGTGCTTCACAGCACCGGCCTGGCCCGAAAGGCCGCCGCCCGCCACGGTGGCGTAGACGTCGAACTGACCTTCCACATTGGCCACGCCGAAGGGCTGGTTCACGATCAGCTGGAGCACGGGACGCGCGAAATACTTGTCCATCTCCTTGCCGTTCACTTCCACCTTGCCGGTGCCGGGCTTGACCCAGACGCGGGCGACAGCGTCTTTACGCTTGCCGGTCGCGTAGGCACGGCCCTGCGCATCGCGCACGGGCTCGCGGGGCGCGGCGGTTTCGGTCTCGGTCGCGGCAACGGCGCTCGAGCCGGACACGACCGATTTCAGATCGTCGAGAGTCTTGATATCGTCGGCCATGATCAGCTCCGGGTGTTCTTCTTGTTCATCGACTTGACGTCGAGAACTTCAGGCTGTTGCGCTTCGTGCGGATGCTCGGCGCCGGCATAGACGCGCAGGTTCGACATCTGTGCACGGCCAAGGCGGTTGCGCGCGATCATGCGCTCGACGGCCTTGATCACCACGCGCTCGGGATGCGCGCCCTCGAGGATCTGGCGCGCGGTGCGCGACTTGATCCCGCCGGGGTGGTTGGTGTGCCAGAAGTAGGTCTTGTCGTCACGCTTCTTGCCGGTCATCTGCACCTTGTCGGCGTTGATGACGATGACGTTGTCGCCCATGTCCATATGGGGCGTGAAGGTGGCCTTGTGCTTGCCACGCAGACGCATCGCGACGATCGAGGCGAGACGGCCCAGCACGACGCCCTCGGCGTCGATGATGACCCATTTCTTTTCGATCTCCGCGGGTTTCGCGGTGTAGGTTTTCATTGTCTTTCGGCCCTTTTGGAGGGTTGCGGAATTCGATGCGGGCTTTTCGTCGATTCCGGATGCGTTTTCAAGTGGCGACTTCGTAATTTTTCCTTGTTAAATCAATGTCTTGAAAAATAGGTATTAAAATACCCCAGATCTTCCGGGCGCAGCGGGCGGTTTCGGCGCAACCCAACGGGTGCGATCCTTCTGACACTCCGAAATTACAGCCCTCCCCTCGCCCCGGATCGCAGGGGGGCATCACTTGGGCGGAATCGAATAGGTCATACTTGCGCGTGCGACAGGGCGCTCGTCCCCGTCCGAGAAGATCAGTGCCTCGCCCACCGCCAGCACCCGCCCGAGCTTGAGCAGACGGATCTTCGCGATCAGGTCCGCCCCCGACGCGGGCTTGCGCATGAAGTCGATCGAGGCGTTCGTCGTGACCGCCAGTGCCACCTTCCCGATCCGCGCGAGGATCGCCATGTAGATCCCGACATCGGCCAGCGCGAACATGTTGGGCCCCGAGACGGTGCCGCCGGGGCGCAGATGCCGCTCGGCCACCTTGAGCCGCACGATCAGTTCGTCGTCGTTGAGGCTGTCGATCGCGAACTCGCCCTTCACCTGCGGAAATGTCTCGTCGAGAAATGCCGCAAGCTCCCCCGTCTCCATCACAAGCGCCATGCGCCCTCCCCTTTTCTCTCTCCCGGACCCGGCCTAGAGTTTCTCCAAAGAGGAGGAGTTTCAATGACCGATCTTGTGATCCGCGAGGACCGGGGCGCGGTGGCGCATCTGACGATGAATTCCCCAGGCTCGCTCAATGCGCTCTCGGATGCGATGCTGGCCGCGCTCAAGGCGCGGTTTTCCGAACTGGCCGAGGATACCGCGATCAAGGTCATCGTGCTCAAGGGCGCGGGCAAGGCCTTCTGCGCCGGCCATGACCTGAAGGAGATGCAACGCGGCCGCGAGGCCCCCGACAACGGGCGCGCCTATTTTGCGGATCTCTTCTTCCGCTGCGCCGAGGTGATGCAGATGATCCCCGCCCTGCCCCAGCCGGTGATCGCCGAGGCCCATGGCATCGCCACCGCCGCGGGCTGCCAGCTCGTCGCCTCCTGCGACCTGGCAGTGGCCGCCGAAGATACCCGGTTCGGCGTGAACGGCGTCAATATCGGGCTGTTCTGCTCGACACCGATGGTGGCATTGTCGCGCAACGTGCCGCGAAAGGTGGCCTTCGAGATGCTGACCACGGGCGAGTTCATCAGCGCGGCTCGCGCCGTCGAAGTGGGGCTCGTGAACCGGGTCGCCCCCCATGAGGAACTTGCCGCCGAGACCGAAGCGCTCGCCACCACGATCGAGGGCAAGCTCGGCGCGGCGGTGAAGATCGGCAAGCGCGCCTTCTACGATCAGGCGAACATGGATCTGGCGGCGGCCTATGAACACACCGCGGCGGTGATGGTCGAGAACATGCTCTGGCGCGACACCGCCGAAGGCGTTCAGGCCTTCATCGAAAAACGGAAACCGGACTGGGCCGAGTAACCGGGCCTCGGCGAACCGGCCCGGCGTTCAGCCCAGCACCATGTCGTCGCGATGGATCAGCGCCGCGCGGCCGGGATAGCCGAGGATCTCCTCGATCTCGCCCGAGCGGTGCCCGGCGATCTGGCGCGCCTCCTCGGCGGTATAGCGCACGAGCCCCTTGCCCAGCACCGCGCGGTCCGGCCCCGCTATGGTCACGGGTTCCCCGCGACCGAAACGGCCGACGATCTTCGTCACCCCCGCCGGCAGCAGCGACTTGCCCGATTGCAGCGCCGCCACCGCGCCCGCATCGACGAACAGCTCGCCCCGCGGTTTCATCGCGGCGATCCAGCGCTTGCGTGCGACATGCGGGTCGCCTTCGGGCAGGAACCAGCTGCAGCGCCCGCCATTTTCGAGCGCGGCCACCGGATGGTCCACCGACCCCTCCGCGATCGCCATCGCACAGCCCCCCGCCACCGCGACCTTCGCGGCAAGCAGCTTGGTCTTCATGCCCCCCTTCGAGAGGCCCGAAACCGGATCGCCCGCCATCGCCTCGATCTCGGGCGTGATATGGTCGATCACCGGAAGGTGGCGCGCGTCCGCGTCGGTCTTCGGGTTCGCGGTATAAAGCCCGTCCACGTCAGACAGCAGGATCAGCTGATCGGCCCCGATCGTCACCGCGATCTGCGCGGCGAGCCGGTCATTGTCGCCAAAGCGGATCTCGTCGGTCGCGACCGTGTCATTCTCGTTCACGATCGGCACCGTGCCGAGGCTCAACAGCGTCTCGAGCGTCGCGCGCGAGTTCAGATAGCGCCGGCGATCCGCCGTATCCTCGAGCGTCACCAGCACCTGAGCCGTCGTCACACCGTGGGGACCGAGCGCCGCCTCATAGGCCCGCGCGAGCCGGATCTGCCCCACCGCCGCCGCGGCCTGGCTCTGTTCCAGCGAGAGCGTTCCGGCGGGAAGCCCGAGGACCCGCCGCCCGAGCGCGATCGAGCCGGAAGAGACGATCACCACCCCCGTGCCGCGCGCCCGCAGCCCCGCGACATCGGCGGCAAGCGAACGCAGCCAATCCTCGCGCAAGCCCCCCGCGTCGACGAGAAGCGCCGAGCCGATCTTGATGACCAACCGTTTCGCCTGCGCGAGAACCGGCCCGCTCACGGTTGCCATTCGCTACCCTCGTCTTGCGCGGGCTTGCCCCTGCCGATCTGCGCCCAGAGCGCGCGCAGCACTTCCGGAACACCCTTCTTCGAGACGCCCGACATCAAGTGAACGCGCCCGCCCACGGCCTCTTCGAGCGCCGTCTTGCGCTCCTCGAGCGTCTCGGGATCGATCGCGTCGATCTTGTTGAGCACCGTGACCCGCGGCTTTTCGGCGAGCACCGGCGAATAGGCCTCGAGCTCGTGAATGATGGTCTGCCAATCGGCGACCGGGTCTTCGGCAGTCCCGTCCACGAGATGCAGAAGCACCGAGCAGCGTTCGACATGGCCCAGGAACTGATCGCCCAGCCCCCGCCCTTCGGACGCGCCTTCGATCAGCCCCGGAATGTCGGCCACCACGAATTCGCGCCCGTCAATGCCGACGACGCCCAGGTTGGGCACCAGCGTGGTGAAAGGATAATCGGCGATCTTCGGCCGCGCATTCGAGGTCGCGGCAAGGAAGGTCGACTTGCCCGCATTGGGCAGGCCCAGAAGCCCGGCATCGGCGATCAGTTTCAGACGCAGCCAGATCGTGCGCTCGACGCCCTCCTGCCCCGGATTGGCCCGCTGCGGTGCGCGGTTGGTCGAGCTCTTGAAATGCAGGTTGCCCCAGCCGCCATTGCCGCCCTTCGCGAGCAGCACGCGCTGGCCCACCTCGGTCATGTCGGCGATCAGGGTTTCCTGGTCCTCATCGAGGATCTCGGTGCCCACCGGCACTTTCAGCACGATGTCGTCGCCATCCTTGCCGGTGCGCTGGCTCCCCATCCCGTGCTGGCCGGTCTTCGCGAAGAAATGCTGCTGGTAGCGGAAGTCGATCAAGGTGTTGAGCCCCTCGACCGCCTCGACCCAGACCGAACCGCCCTTGCCGCCGTCACCGCCGTCGGGGCCGCCGAATTCGATATATTTCTCGCGCCGGAACGAGACACAGCCCGCACCCCCGCCACCCGAGCGGATATAGACCTTGGCGAGATCGAGAAATTTCATCGTGCTGCCCCTTGTTTGCAAGGCGCCGGGATACGCTTCTGCGCCGCGCATTTCAAGCGTCGAAACGGGCAGGCCCCGCGCCGCCCGCGCTTTCAGGGCTGAGGCGCAAATTCGGCGCGCGTCAGAACCATGTCGACGTGATCGGCCTCTGCGTCCAGCGCGCGGCAGAATTGGCGCGACCGGCCCGTCTCGCGAAAGCCCAACTTCTCGAGAACCCGGCACGAACGGGCGTTCCCCAAGAAATACCCCGCCCGCAAGGAGGCACGTGCAGGGTCGGCGAAGCAGGCTGCGAGCACAGCGCGACCTGCTTCCGTGGCAAAGCCCTTCCCCCAGAACGGCCGCGCAAGCCAATAGCCGAATTCGCCGACAGTGCCGATCACCCCGGCCAGACCGTCGGAGATTTCGATGATCCAGACCCGTCCCGCATTTTCCAAATTCGCCTGAAGGAACTCTTCCGCATCGGAGCGGCCATAGGGGTGCGGCATCCGTGCGAGCCAGCGCGCGACCTCGAAATCATCCGCCGCCGATGCAATCGCGGCGGCATCCGTCAGCTCGACGGGCCGCAATATCAGACGGTCTGTCGCGATCCGTTCCATCTTCGGCCTTGTTCAAATATCCCGGGTGGGTCCGGGAGGGCAGCGCCCTCCCGCCTGCATGCTTTCGGGACAGGCCTCTCAGTTCATCTTGAGAAGGTAAGTCCAGGTCGGCACATGGCGGCCGCGCGCCAGCGACCAGCTCTCGGCATCGCCGAGATATTCGAAACCGCAATTCGTCAGCACCCGCGCCGAGCCGGGATTGTCCTGGAAGACCTCGGCAAAGAGCGTCCGGCTCTCATGCGGATTGGCGGCGACGAGCGCGGCGACCGCCTCTGAGGCGAAGCCGGTATTCCAGAACCCCGGACCGACCCAGAAACCGATCTCGGACTGGTCGTCTTCAAGACGGGTGAGCGAGACGATGCCAAGCAACTCGGCCAGCCCCTGCCGCGATCCGTCGATCGCCCAGACATCCTCGACGCGGTCCTCGGCCTGCGCGCGGGCGATGAAGTTCTCGGCCGTGCCCGGCGGAAGCGGATGCGGGATCGCGCGCGTGCCCTCGGCGATGCGCTTGTCGGATGTATACATGGTGATCAGACCGGCGTCGGAACGACGCAGCGGGCGCAGAGCGAAACGCTCCGCCTCGATCACGGGCTGGTTGAAAATCGTCTCCTGGTACATCGGCGCTCCTCCTCGAAACGCGGGTGAGCCGACGGCTCCTCCTGCCGCATGGCCCTAATTTAAAAATAGGTCAGGAAGATGACAGTACATCCCCCGCCCCGGCAAATAATCTCGCAGCGTTTGCAAAACCTTAATGCCCGCGCAACGAGAAAGGGGACCGGCCTTTCAGCCGATCCCCCAATCTTTACTGCCTCGGGTTCTCTTCGGCTTACTCGGCGGCCTCCTGAGCCGGGAGGACCGATACGAACGTGCGGCCCTTGAGGCCCTTGCGGAAGGTAACGGCGCCCTCGGCGGTCGCAAAGATGGTGTGATCCTTGCCCATGCCGACGCCTTCACCCGGCCACCACTTGGTGCCGCGCTGACGCACGATGATGTTGCCCGGAATGGCCGACTGGCCACCGTACAGCTTCACGCCAAGACGACGACCCGCGGAGTCGCGGCCGTTACGGGAAGAACCGCCTGCTTTCTTGTGTGCCATGGGTGTCTCTCCTTATTTCGCGAGCTCTTTGGCCTGCTCGACCCAGTCGGGCTTGACCTTGGTGGCTTCGAAGGTTTCGGGATCGACCGACGCGAGCTGGGCGAAGGTGGTGATGCCAGCTTCGTTCAGCTTCTTCTCGGCCGCGGGGCCCAGACCGGTGATCACCTTGAGATCGTCGGCTTCGGCGACGGCGGCTTCGGCAGCCTTCGGCGCGGCTTTCGGAGCAGCGGCTTTCTTCGCCGCCGGCTTGGCCGCAGCCTCGCCCTTGGTGCCATGCGCGGCACGGCGCGCGATCGCGGTGCCCACCGCTTCCTTCACGCCCGACTTCTCGGCGCCCGAAGCGAGCACGTCGGTCACGCGCAGCAGAGTGAGCTGCTGACGGTGGCCACGGGTCCGCTGCGACGAGTGCTTACGACGACGCTTGTGGTAGGTGATGACCTTGTCGGCCTTGATGTTGTCGATGACCTCGGCCTGCACCGCCGCGCCTTCGACGAGGGGCGTGCCGAATTGCGGCTTGTCGCCGCCGACCATCAGAATCTCGTTGAACTGGACTTTTTCGCCAGCTTCGGCTGCGAGCAGTTCGACGCGCAGGATATCGCCCGCCTGAACCTTGTATTGCTTGCCGCCGGTCTTGAGGACCGCAAACATGGGTCTTTCCTTTTCATCCATCCGCGCCCTGTGGCCCCTGTACCGGGTTCGTGGGCCTTCCGGCCCGCCGTCGGACTGCGCGCTCCGTAAGGAGCGGAGTTGCAAAAACGAGGCCCGGCGGAAAGAGGACTCTCCGCCGGGTCGTGCCCATATCGAGGTTCGCACCCCGGCTGTCAAGGAAAATCGGCCCGTTTTCTCAGGCGCTCCAGCGCGCAAGCGCCTCAGCCGGGGCGATGCGGCGCCCCGTCCCGCCGGCCGTTCCGGGCGTGGCCGAGAGGCGCGGCGCGGGCGTGGGCTGGACGAGCCCGTCCCGCTCGAGATAAGCGCCGCGCGCGGCATTCTGCGGATGGGCCCGCGCCTCGGCCAGGGAAAGGACCGGCGTCGCGCAGGCATCCGTCGCGGCGAAGACCGAGGCCCAGTCGTCGCGGCTTCGCGTCGCGAATCGCGCCGCAAGAAGGCGCTTCAATTCGGGCCAGTGCGCCGGATCGCTCCGATCGGGCAGGGCCGCCGCTTCGAGGCCGAGCCCCGCGACCAACTCCGCCCAGAATTGCGGCTCGATCGCCCCCACCGCCAGATGTCCGCCACAGGCACATTCATAGACCGTATAATAGGGGGCCGCGCCATCGAGCAGGTTGGCCTGCCGCCGATCGCTCCAGGCACCCTGCCCCGCCATGCCGGTGATCATCGCCATCAGATGCGCCACGCCGTCGGTGATCGCGCAATCGACGACCTGCCCCTGTCCGGTCGCGCGCGCCCGGAAGATCGCGGCCAGCATCCCGAAGGCGAGGTAGATCCCGCCGCCGCCGAAATCGCCCAGCAGGTTGAGCGGAATGGCCGGCGCCTCCTCCGGGCCGATCGCATGCAGCGCCCCGGTCAGCGAGAGGTAATTGATGTCGTGCCCCGCACGCTGCGCGAGCGGTCCCTCCTGACCCCAGCCGGTCATCCGCCCATAGACCAGCGCCGGGTGGTCGGGAAAATCATCCGGCCCGAGCCCGAGGCGCTCCATCACCCCTGGCCGCATACCCTCGATCAGCCCGTCGGCCCGCGCGATCAGCGCCCGCGCCGCCGCCCGCCCCTCCCCGGATTTCAGATCGAGCTCGACGAAATCCCGGCCCCGGTCGAGCAGATCGACCTCGAGCCCAAGGACGTGATTCTCCGCCCCGGCCGATCCCGGGCGTGCGATCCGGATCACCTCGGCGCCGAAATCGGCCAGACACATCGCGGCAAACGGCGTCGGGCCAAGGCCCGAGATCTCGACGATGCGCAACCCGCGAAGCGGTCCGTGACCTTTGTTCATGTGTCTCCCTCCCGCAGCTGGGGGTTTTGCACCCCCAGACCCCCGCAGGATATTTGAGGCATTTGGAAAGGAGAACACCCCCCCTTCCAAATGCTGGAAATATCCCCGCCGGAGGCAACCGACCGAGCCGCGCGCACAGCGTTCAGCCGTTCTGGGCCTTCTCTTCGAGCTCGAGCCATTCCGTCTCGGCCGCCTCGAGCGCACCCTGGCGCTCGGTGAGCATCTCGGTGGCCTTGGCGAATTTCACCGGCTCACGGGTGAAGAGGTCGGGATCGGAAAGCAGTTCGTTGATCTTTCCGATCTCGTGCTCGAGCTTCTCGATGATGCCGGGCAGCGCCTCGAGCCGGTGCTTCTCGGTGAAGCTCAGGCCCGGTTTCCTCGGCGCGGGCGTGGGCGCCGCGGCTGTCTCGACCGGCTTGGAGGCGGTCTCTTTCCTCGGCGCGGATTTCGCCTCCGGTTCGGCGAGCGCTTTTTGCGCCTGGTAATCGGACCAGCCGCCCGCATAGACGGTGGCGCGCCCGTCGCCCTCCATCGCGATCGTCGTGGTCGCGACACGGTCGATGAAGTCGCGGTCGTGGCTGACGAGCAGCACCGTCCCGTCATAATCGCCCAGGAGATCCTGCAGCAGGTCGAGCGTCTCGACATCGAGATCGTTCGTCGGTTCGTCGAGAATCAGCAGGTTCGAGGGTTTCGCCATCAGCTTCGCGAGCAGAAGCCGCGCCCGCTCGCCGCCCGAGAGCGCGCGGATCGGACCGCGCGCCTGCTGTTCGTCGAAGAGAAAGTCCTTCAGGTAGCCCACGACATGTTTGGCCACGCCGCGCACCATCACCTGATCGGAGCGCCCTTTCACCGACATGTCGGGATCGTTGACCAGCCCGTCCCACAGCGTCTGCTCGGGATCGAGCGTCGCGCGGGCCTGATCGAAGACGGCGATCTCGAGATTGGTGCCGAGCTTGACCGTGCCCGCGTCGGGGGCGGTCTCGCCGGTCAGCATCTTGAGCAGCGTGGTCTTGCCGACGCCGTTTGGCCCGACGAAGGCGACCCGGTCACCGCGCAGCACGCGGAGGTCGAAATCGCACACGATCTGCTTGTCGCCGAAACGTTTGGACAGGCCGGAGGCCTCGATCACCCGCTTGCCCGATTGCGGACCGGTCTCGAGCTCCATCGCGGCAACGCCCTGCCGCTTGATCTGGGAGGCGCGTTCGGCGCGCAATGCCTGGAGCGCGCGTACCCGCCCCTGGTTGCGTTTGCGCCGCGCCGAGATCCCCTCGACCGCCCAACGCGCCTCGGCCTTGATCTTGCGGTCGAGCTTGTGGCGCGCCTCGTCCTCTCCGATCCAGAGCTTCTCGCGCCATTCCTCGAAGCTCTCGAAACCCTGTTCGTTGCGCCGCACCTGGCCGCGGTCGATCCAGAGCGTCGCGCGGGTGAGCGCGCGCAGGAAGGCGCGGTCATGGGAGATCAGCACGAAGGCGCGGCGGGTTTCGCGCAGCTGATTCTCGAGCCAGCCGATCGCCTCGATATCGAGATGGTTGGTCGGCTCGTCGAGCAGCATCAGTTCCGGCCCCTCGGCGAGCAGCTTGGCGAGCGCGGCGCGGCGCCTTTCGCCGCCCGAGGCGGTCTCGACCGGGGTCTCGGGGCGGAATTTCAGACCCTCTGCCACCATCTCGATCCGGTAGGCCTCGGCGGGATCGAGCTCGGAGGCGGCGAAATCGCCCAAGGTCGCGAAGCCCGACAGGTCGGGCTCCTGCTCCATATAGCCCACCGAGACACCCGGCGGCACGACGCGGGAGCCGTGATCGGGCTCGATCAGCCCGGCCATCACCTTCATCAGCGTCGATTTGCCCGAGCCGTTGCGTCCCACCAGCGCGACCCGGTCGCCCTGCTGGATGTTGAGCGAGAGCCCCTCGAAGACGGGGTTGCCGCCGAAGGTGAGCGAGATATCGGAGAGTTGCAAAAGCGGTGCGCGAGCCATGAATGCGAGCTAAGCGGGCGGCGCGGAAAGGTCAATGGCGCAAGCGTGCGACAGCGGGGCCCGGCCGCGATCAGGTCGCGAGCGCGCGCAACGCCTTGAGCCGCGCCGGCGGAATCGCGGCGATCTCGAGCGCCGTGAAGACGTGGCAGGTGTCGAGATCGCGGTCGATCACCGCGTGATCCGAGACCCAGCCCCCCATGCCCAGATAGGACCGCAGCAGCGGCGGCAGCGCGGCGGGATCGCCCGGCTCGCCCGCGAGAACCTCCCCGAATGGCACATGTTCGGGCGCCTTGGGGTGCGGACGCTGGCGCGTAGGGCCGAGCGCATGCGCGGCAAGATGGGCGAGCCCCTTGCGGTGCCTCTGCCAATCCGCCCCCGAAAAGGAGGTGCACCCGATCAGGAGCCCCGCCCCGCCCGCTTCGGCGAGCCGCGTGATCGCCGCCCAGCCCAGGCGCAGCACATCGGGGTCGCGCAGGCCGGGCCGCGTGCAGAAACGGCCCAGCTCGAGGATCGGCCCCGGCCAGTCCGCAAGCGGTGAGAGGTCGTAGAACTGGGCGGAATAGCTGTCGGCAAGCGCCGCGCCGCCGGGGAGCGCGAGGATTCGGAACCCCGCCGCGGCGCCTTCGGCATCCTCGATCACCACATGACGGCAACGTGTATCGAACGCATCGTGATCCGGAGCCCCGCCCCGGAAGGCCCGGGCCCGCAGCGCGAAGAGCGGCGCGCAGGCCTCGAGCCCGCGCAGCTCGCGCACCCGGTAATCCCCTCTGGAAATGCTCAGCACCATCTGCGTCATGCCGGAGCGCGAACCGGAGGCGCGGGGCTTTCCCCCGCGCATGCCGCGATCAGTTGTTTCCGAGAACCTGCCCCGCGCTCACCCGGCCGATCGAGCCGAGAAGCTGGCGGATGAAGCCGATTCCCTTGACGTTGCTTTCGGTCACGCGGCGCGAGAGCGGCACGACATGCCCCTTCTCGAGCCCGAAACGCTCCACATTGCTCACGACACCGTTGTTGGTGAAGGAGACCGCGACGACCTCGCGCTTGATCTCCTGCGGCGCATGCCAGGTCACGGTTTTCCAGCGCGAGCCGACATAGTACCAGCCCGAGCCTTCGAGCAGCCCGGTCGAGCTGGGCCGTCCGATCGCCGCGGCGACATCGTCGCGCGTCGATTTGCCGACCTCGATCTTCGCGAGATCCTCGTCGAGCGGAACGTAACCGTGATTGCGGTAGATCGGCGAGCAGGCCCCGATCAGCATCACCACGCCGAAAACGATCATCAGCGTGGCCTTGCGCATCATCGAACCGATCCCCACCTGCACCCCCTCTTGCCTCTGCGTCTTCGGGCTTTTATCGACGCTTACATCATGACCGCGCTGCCCTCAAGCGCTACCGACCGCAACCGGCCCGTACTTGCCCGGCGCGCCGGCGGACAACCTCGCGAAAGGAGCCAAGATGACCACGCGCCCCGTCGACCCGAACCTGCCGCCCGCCCCGGAGGAAATCTGGAGCAAGCCGCTTCGCCTCGCCGATCTCCCGCCGCGCAAGCCGACCCGGTTCGACATCAAGCCCGACGCGTCCACGCGGGCCGCGATCGCCGACTGGGCGGGGATTCGCGGCGTCGAAGCGCTGCGGCTGCGCGGAACGCTGTCGCCCACGGGCCGCTCGGACTGGGAGCTTGCCGCGACCCTCGAGGCGGAGGTCGTTCAGAACTGCGTGATCACGCTCGCCCCGGTCACGACCCAGATCCGCGAGGAGGTCACCCGGCGCTATCTGGCGGATATGGAGATGCCGGCCGCCGAAGAGGTCGAGATGCCCGAGGACGATACGGCCGAGCCCCTGCCCGCCGTCGTCGATCTGGCCGGGATCGCGCTGGAGGCGCTCGAACTGTCGCTCCCGCTTTATCCGCGCGCGGAGGGGGCCGAACTGGGCGAGGCGCGCGCCGCCGAACCCGGCACGGAGCCGCTGACCGACGAACAGCTCAAGCCCTTCGCCGGCCTGCGCGACCTTCTGGACAAGCGCGGCGGGGGAGAAGAGGACCGCTGAGAGGCCTCTCGCGAAGCCCCGGAATCGGTCTGAAAAAAGAGCGGAAAAAGGGCTTGCACGCGAAAAGAATCCGAGTATGTTCCCGGCCTCATTCGACGTTTGGCTTTCGCACCCGAGCGCCTTCCGGGCCAAGTGACGAAACCATAAGGAAAATCAGGGCTATAACGCCGCAAACACGGGCTCTATGGCCCCCGAAACCCCGAGGTTGAGACATGGCTGTCCCTCAGAATAAAGTCACGCGTTCCCGTCGCAACATGCGTCGTGCGCATGACTCGCTCGTCGCCGCGAACCCGGCCGAGTGCCCGAACTGCGGCGAACTCAAGCGCCCGCATCACGTCTGCGCCTCCTGCGGCCATTACGACGATCGCGAGATCGTTGCGATGACCGAGGAAGTCGATCTCGACGACGACGCAGCGTAATCCAGGCTGCCCGCGCCGCACGTCATGCCCAACACGCAGGACCAGCAGCCGACGGGTGCCGAGATGACGGCCGCAGAAATGCAGGCCAGCCCTCAGGGCAAGGCGCCGGCAACAGCCGGCGCTATCGTCATTTCCATCGACGCGATGGGCGGCGATCTCGGCCCCGAGGCGACGGTGGGGGGCGTGGCGAAGGCCGCGCGCGCCCATCCCGATCTTCATTTCCTCCTCCACGGCGCACGCGACCAGCTCGAACCCCTGATCGCGCAGCACGACCTGCGCGGCCGGGTCGATCTGCGCCATGCCGAGCGCATCGTGACGATGGAGGACAAACCCGCGCAGGTCATGCGCTCGGGCAAGGACACCTCGATGTGGTCCGCCATCGAATCGGTACGCGACCGCGAAGCCGACGTGGCGGTGTCCTGCGGCAATACCGGCGCGCTGATGGCGGTCTCGATGATCCGCCTGCGCAAGATCCCCGGCGTGAACCGCCCCGCCATCGCCTCCTTCTGGCCCTCCCGCGGGCCGGCGGGATGGAACGTGATGCTCGACATGGGCGCGGATGTGAAAGCGGATGCCGAGGACCTGCTGACCTATGCGCTGATGGGCTCGTCCTATGCGCGCAATGCGCTCGGGCTCGACCGGCCGCGCGTCGGTCTGCTCAATGTCGGCACCGAGGAACACAAGGGCCGGGCCGAACTCAAGGAAGCCTATGAGCTGATCGAACAGGCGCAGGAAGCCGGCGCGTTCGATTTCATCGGCTTCGTCGAGGGCAATGACCTGCCCGCCGATCGCGCCGATGTCATCGTCACCGACGGCTTCACCGGCAATGTCGCCCTCAAGACCGGCGAGGGCACGGCGAAATTCATCTCGGCCCTGATGCGCGAGGCGCTGACCTCGTCGCTGTTGTCGAAGCTCGGCGCCCTGCTGGCGATGGGGGCGCTGAAGAAGCTCCAGGCCAAGGTCGATCCGCGTCGTGCCAATGGCGGGGTCTTCCTCGGTCTCAACGGCACGGTGGTGAAATCGCACGGCGCCGCCGACGCGACCGGGTTCGCCGCGGCGATCGAGATGGCGGCGCGTCTGGCCAAATCCGGGTTCGGCGCGAAACTGGCCGCCCGGGTTGCCTCCGCCCTGCCCAGCGGGCAGGATGTCGCGACCGGCGCAGACCCGGCACCCGAGAAAAGCGAGAGCAGTACATGACGATCAGATCCGTGGTGCGCGGCGTGGGGCATTATCTGCCCGAACGCGTCGTCGAGAACACCGAATTCGAGAAGACCCTCGACACCACGGACGAATGGATCCGGACGCGAACCGGGATCGAGCGGCGCCACTTCGCGGCGGAGGGCGAGACGACCTCGCAGCTCGCCATCAAGGCGGCGCAGGCGGCGCTGGAAGACGCGGGGATGACGGTCGACCAGATCGACGCGATCGTCGTCGCGACCTCGACGCCCGACCAGACCTTTCCCTCCGTCGCGACCATGGTGCAGGCCGGGCTCGGCTCGACCACCGGCTTCGCCTATGACGTGCAGGCGGTCTGCGCGGGCTTCATCTTCGCGCTGAGCAATGCCAACGGGATGATCCTCTCGGGTCAGGCCGAACGCGTTCTGGTGATCGGCGCCGAGACCTTCTCGCGGATCATGGACTGGACCGACCGGGGCACCTGCGTGCTCTTCGGCGATGGCGCGGGCGCGCTCGTTCTCGAAGCCGCCGAGGGTACCGGCAGCCCCAGCGATCGCGGCATCCTCGCCTCCGACCTGCATTCCGACGGGCGCTACAAGGATCTGCTCTATGTCGATGGCGGCGTCTCGACCACCGGCAGCGCGGGTCATCTGCGCATGCAGGGCAACGCGGTCTTCAAGCATGCGGTCACCAAGCTCTCCGAAACCGCCCATGCCGCACTCGAAAAGGTCGGCATGAGCGGCGAGAATGTCGACTGGATCGTGCCCCACCAGGCGAACCTGCGGATCATCTCGGCCACGGCCGAACGGATGCAGGTGCCGATGGATCGCGTCGTGGTCACGGTGCAGGATCACGGCAACACTTCGGCGGCCTCGATTCCCCTCGCCCTCTCGGTCGGCAAGCAGCGCGGCCAGATCAAGGAAGGCCAGATCGTCGTCACCGAGGCGATTGGCGGCGGGCTCGCCTGGGGTGCCGTCGTCCTGCGCTGGTAACACCCGCGGCGCTCCGCGCATCAAACCTTCCGCGCAAGTGCTTGATATTGACTCGGGATTTACGGTCGGTCACTGTGGCGAAAACCCAGTTGTCCCGGGGGGATACGATGTCGAACACCCTTACGCGCATGGATCTGAGCGAAGCCGTCTTCCGTGAGGTCGGGCTGTCGCGCAATGAATCCGCCCAGCTCGTCGAGAGCGTCCTTCAGCACATGTCCGACGCACTGGTCCGCGGAGAGACGGTCAAGATCAGCTCCTTCGGCACGTTTTCGGTCCGCGAGAAGGCCTCGCGGATGGGCCGCAATCCGAAGACCGGGGAAGAGGTTCCGATCTCGCCCCGCCGGGTTCTGTCCTTCCGCCCCTCGCATCTGATGAAGGACCGCGTCGCGGCTGGCAACGCGAAGTAACGGGGCGCAGCAATGGGCAAATCCGCAGAAGCGTTCAGGACGATCTCGGAGGTCGCCGACCTGCTCGACACCCCGAGCCATGTGCTGCGTTTCTGGGAAAGCAAATTCTCGCAGATCAAGCCCGTGAAACGGGCGGGCGGGCGGCGCTACTACCGCCCCAGCGATGTCGCGCTTCTCGGCGGCATCAAGCATTTGCTGCATGAACAGGGTCTTACGATCCGGGGCGTCCAGAAGGTCCTGCGCGAAGACGGTATCCGCAGCGTGAGCGCGCTCTCCACGGTCACGCTCACCGACGAGACTGCCGAGACGCCCGCGAGCCAGCCTGCTCCCGCACCCGAGCCAACCGAGCGACAGGGCAGCGCCGCGCCGCATGCAGAGCTTGAAACCGAGAGCCGTTCCCCGGCTGAGGCGGCGGAGCCCGAACCCGAGGAGACGACGAGCGCGGAAGAAGCAGCGGCCCCTGACACCACGCCGACCCCGGACGAGCCGGAGCCGGTTCCCAGCTCGGTCACCCCCTTCCCGCGCAAGCCCGACCCTGCCCCGCAGCCGTCCTTCTTCGACGCACCGGAGGAGGAGGCCCCGATCGCGCTCGATGTCGAGCCTGAACCGGAACCCGCCTCGCAGGTCTACGCGATGACGATCGAGCGCAAGGACGAGGCGCCGGCCGCAACGGCGACGCCCTCGCTTGCGCGCTTGCTGCACGGGCTGCGCGTGCTCGACGCCTCGCGTCTGAGCCCGGCCGATCGTGGCGATCTGCGGATGCTCCGGCTGCGCGCCCAGGCGCTGCAACTGCGCCTTGCGAAGCCCGCCGAGATCGGCGCGGAATGACGCCATCGGATCTGGATCGCGCGCGGATGAAATTTCTTCGACTAACCGCTTGCACCCGCCACCCGGTTCGCTCTATATCCGCCTCGTCGGGCTGTGGCGCAGCCTGGTTAGCGCGTCCGTCTGGGGGACGGAAGGTCGTGAGTTCGAATCTCGCCAGCCCGACCATCATGAGAAACGCCCACCCCTTCGCGGGGGTGGGCGTTCGCATATCGCGAGGAGGGATCGGATGACGATTGGCGTGCTGCCCGACACGATGATTCAGGCGATGATCGCGCGCGGCGAGATCAGCGCCGAACCCGCGATCATTCCCGAACAGATCCAGCCCGCGAGCCTCGATCTGAGGCTGGGCCGCGTCGCCTACCGGGTGCGCGCCTCGTTCCTCGCGGGCAAGGGCCAGCGCGTCGAGACGCGGCTCGAGGATTTCGAGATGCACCGGATGGACCTCGCCGATGGCGCGGTGCTCGAGAAGGGCTGCGTCTATCTCGTGCCGCTGATGGAAAGCCTGTCGCTGGCCGAGGGCGTCACCGCCGTCGCCAATGCCAAGAGCTCGACCGGCCGGCTCGATCTTCTGACCCGCCTCATCACCGATGCCGGGACCGAATTCGACCGAATCCCCGAAGGCTATCAGGGGCCGCTCTATGCCGAGATCTGCCCGCGCTCCTTCTCGGTCCTCGTGCGGCCCGGAATGCGACTCAACCAGATTCGCTTCCGCGCCGGGCAGGCCGTGCTCTCGGATGCAGAGCTGAAGATCCTCCACCAGCAGGAGCCGCTCGTGGACGGCCCCGCGGTGATCGACGAGGGGCTCGGCTTCTCGGTCGATCTGCGGCCCGAGAGCGGCGATCTGGTGGGCTACCGCGCCAAACCTCATAGCGGGGTGATCGATCTCGACCGGATCGCGCATTACCCGGCCTCCGATTTCTGGGAAGAGGTGCGCTCGGATGACGGCCGGATCATTCTCGATCCCGGCGCCTTCTACATTCTCGTCAGCCGCGAAGCCGTGACGATCCCGCCCGATCACGCCGCCGAAATGGCCCCCTATCTCGCGATGGTGGGCGAGTTCCGCGTCCATTACGCGGGCTTCTTCGATCCGGGCTTCGGCCATGGGGCGGCAGGCGGTGCGGGCTCGCGCGGGGTGCTCGAGGTGCGGTGCCACGAGGCCCCCTTCGCGCTCGAACACGGACAGATCGTCGGCCGCCTCGTCTACGAGCGCATGGCCGAGGAGCCGCGCCAGCTTTACGGCGCGGGGATCGCCTCGAACTACCAGGGCCAGGGCCTCAAGCTCGCCAAGCATTTCCGGATGGGCTGAGCGGCGGCGCAAACCTCCGCCGCCCGGAGGACCCCCCCCCCTCGCGCCGCCAGGAGCGCGCTCACGCCCCTTTGGTGACGTCGTGCTGGTAGATCCAGTCGAACCGCCCCAGAAGCCGCTCCGGGGCGAGGCGTGAAGCGGTGCGCAGCGCGAGATACCCGACAAAGCGTGGCGCGCCCGACAGGTGGTAGTTGCGCGCGTTGCGCGTCGCCGCATTGACGATCTTCTCGCAGCGGGCGCGCCGGGTCTGCTGAAAGGACTCCAAGGCGTCGGTATAGTGGTGATGGGTCGCCAGCGCTTCGGCCAGCACCCAGGCATCCTCCATCGCCATCACGGCACCTTGCGCGAGGAAAGGCAGCGTCGGATGGGCCGCATCACCCAGAATCGCCGCCCCCGGCCCGTACCACCGGTCCGCCACGGGGTGGCGGAACAGCCCCCAGAGATGCACCTGCTCCACCTGCGCGAGCCAGTTCCGCACGGTAGGGCAGAACGTGTCGAACGCCATGCGCAGGTTCATCGGATCATCCTGCAGCGTCCAGCTTTCCTCGACCCAGCGGTGACGTTCCTCGACAGCCACGATGTTGCGCAGACCGTTCCCGAGCGGATAGCTGACCAGATGCCGCCCCGCCCCGAGGAAAACCTGCGCGACATTGGGCTCGTCGGCGCCACAGGGCACGAGCGCCCGCCAGGCGACCTGATGGGTGAAGAAGGGTGCGACCCTGCCATTGAGCGCCTCGCGGACCTTCGAATGGATCCCGTCCGCGCCGATCAGCATATCGAGATCGCGCACCCCGCCCTGCCCGTCGCGCAGATGCGGGCGGTCCTGGCTCAGATCGACGCGTTCGATCCGCTGCCCGAGATGGATATCGACGCCCGCCTCCCGCGCGCCTTCCGCCAGAAGCTCGATCAGCCGCGCGCGGTGGACGAAGTGATAGGGCTCGCCGGGCCGCAGCCCCGCCAGATCCAGCCGGGCGACCTGCGAGCCGGTCTCGCCATCCACGAGCTGGAGCGCCGTGGCGCGCGGTCCGGCCACATCCAGCGCATCGCCGAGCCCCATCGCACGCAGCACGCGCGCGCCGTTGGGCGAGACCTGCAAGCCCGCGCCGACCTCGCGGATCGCATCCGCCTGTTCGAGCACTTCCACCTCGGCCCCGCGCATCGCCAGCGCCCGCGCGACCGTCAGCCCCGCGATGCCCGCGCCCAGAACCGTAATCTTGCGCCCGATCAGCATATGTCCTCCTTCGGAACGAAAACACCGGCACCATCGCGGCGCCGGTGAGATCCGTCTTTGAGCGATATCAATCCCGCGCGGGCGGGCCGCCCTTAATCGTCGCGATGCACGCGTTCGCGGCGCTCGTGCTTTTCCTGGGCCTCGAGCGTCATGGTCGCGATCGGGCGGGCATCGAGGCGCTTGAGCGAGATCGGCTCACCGGTCACTTCGCAATAGCCATAATCACCATTGTCGATCCGGCGCAGCGCCGAGTCGATCTTGGAGACGAGCTTGCGCTGACGGTCGCGGGTACGCAGCTCCAGCGCCCGGTCGGTCTCTTCGCTGGCGCGATCCGCGATATCGGGCACGTTGCGCGCCGATTCGGCGAGACCTTCGATCGTTTCGGCGGATTGTTCGAGCAGCTCCGCCTTCCAGGTCAGCAGCTTGCGGCGGAAATATTCCAGCTGCCGATCGTTCATGAAGGGTTCGTCTTCGGCCGGACGGTAATCATCCGGAAGGAAAACCTCTGCTTTCATCGCTGCCCTCTCTTCCGTGCCGGGCGAGTCACTATGATCAAATTTCGCCATCTGGCACTACTCCTCGGGCGCTCACTTACCCCATGAAGGTAGGGTTGTCACGCCTCGTTTCACACCCCGCCCCGGATTGAGGTACAATTTCTACGCTGCACTTGCGGCGAAAATTCGACGCAGCTAGGTTGCCTTGAATTTACGCAATTTCCTTGCGCAGGATCTTTCCAGCGGAGCGTGACGCCGTGCAATTCCGATCGACCGAAACCTATGTTGCCCCGCCCGACCTCACGGTCGCCGTGAACGCTGCGGTGGCGCTCGAGCGCCCGCTTCTGGTGAAGGGCGAGCCGGGCACCGGCAAGACCGAACTGGCGCGGCAGGTCGCGGCGAGCCTCGGGCTCGAGATGGTCGAATGGAACATCAAGTCGACGACCAAGGCGCAGCAGGGGCTTTACGAATACGACGCCGTTTCGCGCCTGCGGGACAGCCAGCTTGGCGACGAACGCGTCAATGACGTGAAGAACTACATCCGCAAGGGCAAGCTCTGGCAGGCCTTCGAGGCGGATCGCAAGATCGTGCTGCTGATCGACGAGATCGACAAGGCCGATATCGAATTCCCCAACGACCTGCTGCAGGAACTCGACAAGATGGAGTTCCATGTCTACGAGACCGGCGAGACGATCCGCGCGGCCCACCGCCCCGTCGTCATCATCACCTCGAACAACGAGAAGGAACTGCCCGACGCCTTCCTGCGCCGATGCTTCTTCCATTACATCCGCTTCCCCGACGCGGAGGTGATGAAGCAGATCGTCTCGGTGCATTTCCCGGATATCAAGGACCGGCTTCTGGCCGAAGCGCTGACCCAGTTCTACGAGATCCGCGAGACGCCGGGCCTGAAGAAGAAGCCCTCGACGAGCGAGGTGCTCGACTGGCTGAAACTCCTGCTGGCCGAGGATCTCGACCCCGAGGATCTGCGGCGCGAGGGCGCGAACCTGCTGCCCAAGCTGCACGGGGCGCTCCTGAAGAACGAGCAGGATGTGCATCTGTTCGAGCGTCTGGCCTTCATGGCGCGGCGGCAGGGGCGGTGAGGAGAGGAAAGGACGCTCAGCTTAACAGGTCTATTTTCCCGATCTTCTCAACCTCGCGCGAGAACCAAACTCGATAGTCCTCTGAAGCCTCTCTCAATAATTTCGGCACTTCTATTTCACTGAGGTCAAAATCATTTGGCATCGTGAACCTAATTTCGCCAGCTATTAATGCGCCGACGACGTAGTCGTAACCTACACTAGGGTCTTCATGATATTCAATCGTGTAGACACCGAAACAGTCCGCCAGCAATGGGTCAATGATAGTGTAGAGAAACTCAAGGGATAGCGCGCGAAGATCATCGTCATCTGGTGCGCAAAAATGCTGAATAGAATTTCGAGCTTTACGCAACCGATCAAAGCACTCTAAATTTGGAGTCCGAATTCCGGTAACAGCCCAAAGAACTTTTGGAAGCTGCTCGAAGCTGTGCGTCTTGCCTTTTCGAATAAGTTTCTCGAGATCAAGACCGTCCGATCTCTCATCGTCCAATTTGAATATATCGTTAAAAATAAGAAGTGGGTGCTCCCGAGCAATGATTGCTTTAAGGACGAGCTCGCCAGCATGAGCTGCATTGAGAACCGACATATACTCCCAGTGTTCGTTTCCAGGGTCAAAATAAACGGCATGTGTATTTGCTTGCGCCAGAGCACCAAGAGCAAGTTTGAGTATTCGATCAGGAATTTTTTCTAAAACCGGGTTCACTTTCGTTCTCTTTTCGCTCTTCTTCTCCCCCTCACAACCGCCGCGTAATCCGTGCCGCCTTCCGCGCCCGCTTCACCGCCTCGCGGGTGGTCTGCTGGGCCTTGCGTTCCTCGGGGGACATCTCTTGCGAGGACTTGCCCCGGTTTGACGCCATGCCGACGCCCTTGTTGATCCCCCAATTCACCCCGTGCCGGATCAGCCTGCGGAGGATCATGTTGACGATCTGGTTGAGGGTCATGGGCTATCCCCTTTCAGTCCTCGAACAATTCGGACTGCCCGACCTGCGGTTCGTCCTCGTCCTCGTCGCCCTCTTCGGAGGCCCCCGGGAGGGGACGGCTGTCGAGCAGGCCGGCGGCGCGCAATTCCTTGAGGCCCGGCAGATCGCGCGCGCTCTCGAGGCTGAAATGGTCGAGGAAGCCCTGCGTGACGACGAAGGTCACGGGCCGTCCCGGGGTCATCCGGCGGCGGCCGAAGCGGATCCATTCCATCTCGAGGAGCTGGTCGATCGTGCCGCGCGAGACGGCGACGCCGCGGATCTCCTCGATCTCGGCGCGGGTGACGGGCTGGTGATAGGCGATGATCGCGAGCGTCTCGATCGCGGCGCGCGAGAGCTTGCGCTCCTCCACCGTCTCCTTCTGCATCAGGAAGCCCAGATCGGGCGCGGTGCGGATCGCCCAGGCATCGCCCACCTTCACCACGCGCACGCCCCGGCCCTCGTAGCGCTTGCGCAGATGCACCAGCGCCTCGGCGGGGTCGCAGCCATGCGGCATGCGCTCTTCCATCTCGCGCAGGCTCACCGGCTCGCTCGAGGCGAAGAGGATCGCCTCGACCATCCGTTCCTGCTCCGCGATCGGCGGGGCGGCGAACAGGGTTTCTTCTTTTTCCTCGGCGGGTTCCGGGGCGTCGTTCATGTCTTCTTCCGGATCGAAATGGGTTGGAACGTGTCGGATTGGCGGATCTCGATCTGACCCTGCTTGGCCATTTCCAGAGAGGCCGCGAAGGTCGCGGCGGTGGCCGAGCGGCGGCGCTTGGGATCGGAACTCCAGCCCTCGGGAAGGAAGGTCGTGAGCTCCGACCAGTCGCCCGCAAAACCGATCAGCCCGCGCATCCGGTCGAGCGCTTCCTCGAGCGTGAAGACATTGGTGCGATCGAAGGCATAGGGGCGGAACTCGTCGCGGGTGCGGATGCGCGCATAGGCCTGCATCAGCTCCATCAGCGAGGCGCTATAGGTGACCTTGCGCACCCGCGCGACCTCCTCGGAGATCCCGCGCGCGAAGGTGTCGCGCCCGAGCCGGTCGCGCGCCATCAGCTGCGCGGCCGCCTCCCGCATCGCCTGCAGCCGCTCGAGCTGGAAGGCCAGATGCGCGGCCATGTCCTCGGCCGACGGCCCCTCGGCCTCCGGATCGGGCGGCAGGAGCAGGCGCGATTTCAGGAAGGCGAGCCAGGCCGCCATCACCAGGTAATCAGCAGCCAGTTCGATGCGCAGCAACTTGGCGCGCTCGACGAAGGCCAGGTATTGCTCGGCCAGTTGCAGCACCGAGATCTTGCGCAGGTCGACCTTCTGGGTCCGCGAAAGCGTCAGCAGCAGGTCGAGCGGCCCCTCGAACCCCTCGACATCGACGATCAGCGACTCGGCCTGAAGCCGGTCCGCCACGCTCTGCGCCTCGAAAAGGTTTTCCGGTTCAGCCATCCGCGCCGCCGCTCAACAATGCCTCAAGTTCGGCATCGAGCGCATCCGTGTCAACAGGCTCGGAAGGGGAGCGCAGATCGAGCGCAGCCTGGGCGCGCGCCTCGGCCGCGGCGCTCATCGCGGGGATGGCCAGCGCCACCTCCTCCATCTCCGCCAACTCTCCATTGCAGTGCAAAACGAGATCGCAGCCCGCGCCGATCACCGCCGCCGCGCGCGTTCCGGGGCCGCCGGACAACGCCTCCATCCCGATATCGTCGCTCATCAGCAGGCCCGAAAAGCCGATCTCCTCGCGGATCAGCCGCACGATGCGCGGGCTCTGCGTCGCCGGGTGATCAGGGTCGAGCGCGGTGAAGCGGATATGCGCGGTCATCCCGAGCGGCAGATCCGCGAGCGCCGCGAAGGGCACGAAATCCTGCGCCCGCAGATCCTCGGCGGAGGCCTCTACCACCGGAAGGCCCTTGTGACTGTCGGCAATCGCGCGGCCATGGCCCGGCATATGCTTAATGACCGGAAGAACGCCTCCCGCCAGCAGCCCTTCCGCCGTCGCGCGGGCATTCGCGATCACGCTTTGCGGATCGCTCCCGAGGCAGCGGTTCTGAAGGAAGGGATGGGTCATCAGGCCCGCCACGTCGCAGGTCGGCGCGCAGTTCACGTCGATCCCGAGCCCACGCAGTTCCTCGGCCATGATCCGCGAGCGCAACCAGAACGAGCGGGGCGCGTCCTCCCCTGCCCGTTCGGCCTGTTCGAGCGGCGGCAGCCATTCGCGCCAATGCGGCGCGCGCAGGCGTTGCACGCGCCCGCCCTCCTGATCGACGAGCACCGGCGCGTCGCGTCCGACCGCGCCCCGGAGCGCATCGGTCAGCTCGGCGACCTGCGCAGGGGTGTCGATATTGCGGGAAAAGAGGATGAAACCCCAGGGATCGGCTTCGCGGAAGAAATCGCGTTCGCGCGCCGAGAGCACCGTGCCCTCGCAACCGAAGATCGCCGCCGCGCCCATCAGCGGGCCTGTGTCGGGATGCAGTTCTGCCGCTCGGCCTGAAGCGCGGCGCAGAACTGGCGCGCCTCGGCGACATCACTGAACCCCGCGACGCGCAGTCGGTAGAAATCCCGCCCGCCCGAAGACGCCTTCTGGATCACGCGCTTCTTGCCCGCCATCAAGGCGTCGAAGCGCTGCGCGATCCGGTCCCATTCGGCCTTCGCGGTCTCGGCCGTGTCGAAGGCGCCGAGCTGCGCGAGCCGGGTGCCCGCAGACAGGCTCGCCGGGTCGATATCGACGGTCTTCGCCGCGAGCGACGCGCCCGACATCTGTTTCGTCACCGCCTGTTCGAGCGCCGCGGCCAGAAGCTGGTCATCATGCATCGGCTTCGCCTGCGGGCGCGGCGAATGCGAGACGCCGGGCACCGAGGCCGGGATCACATCCGGCGACTGGGCGCCGGGATCGGTTGCCTCGCCGGCGATCGCGTCGGGCCGGAGCTCGGGTTCGGCCGGGCTCAGCGCGCCCGGCTCCACGACCGGCGCCGGCGCGGCATCGAGCTGGTCGGGATTTGCCTCGAGCGCGGCAGGGGCAAGGGCCGCCACGGCCTTCGCCACGGCATCGGGGTCGGCGGGCGCGCTTGCGTCGGAGGCGGCCGGTTGCGGCGCCTCGGCCTCCGGCCCCTGCGCCACCGCTTCCTCAGTCGGTTTGAGCTCGCCCATCGGGATATCTTCGGGCGCGAACCCCTCGGGCGGCGGCGCGAGGGTCACGGCCTCGGGCGGCGGGGCCACCTGCCCCGTCCCTGCGACATCATTGACCGAAAGCCCGGTATGGCGCGCAAGCTCTCCGCCCGGATCGGCGGGCGCGATCCGCGCGGGACCGTCGAGCGCCCGGATCACCGGCACCCCGTTGAGATCGCGCATCGCGAGCTTGTAGCCCCAGACGACGAGCCCGCCGATCATCGCGACCGAGGTCAGCGCGCCCGCGAGGTTCACCCAACGCGATGCTGCGCGTCCGGAGGGTTCCGGCGCGCCTTGTGCGGGGTGCTGCGCATGATGGACCTGCGGCTGCTCATAGCCATAGGCTCCACCATCGCGGTAGTCGTAGCTTGCCATGCTCGTCGCCTCGCCGCCGGTCTCCCGGCCATGTCGGGTTGCCCGATTTCGCCTGTTCCCGGCGGCGTGCAGCTCAGCGCATCTCTTCAGCCGGGGTTACGCCAAGAATACCAAGACCGGCGGAAATGACAACGGCGCACGCCCGGGCAAGGGCGATTTTCGCCGCCGAGGCCGCCTCGTCCCCTTCCTGCAGGAAGCGCAGCGCAGGTTCGTCATTGCCGCGGTTCCACAGCGCGTGGAGCTCCGAGGCGAGGTCGTAGAGATAAAAGGCGATCCGGTGCGGCTCGTTCGCGCGGGCGGCGATCTCGACGAGACGCGGCCACTCTGCGATCTTCTTCACGAGCGAGAGCTCCGCCTCGTGCCAGTCGCCCGACAGATCGACCTGCGCCAGGCGCGCATCCGACATGTCCCAGCCCGCCTCGGCCGCCTTGCGCAGCACCGAGCAGACCCGGGCATGGGCGTATTGCACGTAGAAGACCGGGTTGTCCTTGGACTGCTCGAGCACCTTGTCGAAATCGAAATCCAGGGGCGCGTCGTTCTTGCGCGTGAGCATGTGGAACCGGGTCACATCCGCGCCCGCCTGCTCGACCACGTCGCGCAGCGTCACGAAGGTGCCTGCGCGCTTCGACATCTTGAAGGGCTCCCCGTTCTTGAAGAGCTTCACCAGCTGGATCAGCTTGATATCGAGCGGGACGCGGTTCTCGCTCAGCGCAGCGACAGCCGCCTTCATTCGCTTCACATAGCCGCCGTGATCGGCGCCGAACACGTCGATCAGAAGGTCGAAACCGCGCTCGATCTTGGTCCAGTGATAGGCGATATCGGGCGCGAAATAGGTCCAGGCGCCATCCGACTTCTTCACCGGACGATCCACGTCGTCCCCGTAATCGGTCGAGCGGAACAGCGTCTGCTCGCGCTCCTCCCAATCCTCGGGCAGCTTGCCTTTCGGCGGCTCCAGCACGCCTTCATAGATCAGGCCCAGATCCTCGAGCCGCTTGAGCGCCGCCTCGATCTGGCCCGTACCGTAGAGCGATTTCTCGGAATAGAAGACATCCATCTTCACGCCCAGAAGCGCCAGATCCTCGCGGATCATGTCCATCATCTTCTCGGTCGCGAATTCGCGGATCTCGGCCAGCCAATCCTCTTCGGGCTTGTCGAGCAGCGCGTCGCCATACTTGGCCTTGATCGCCTCGCCCACCGGGATCAGGTAGTCGCCCGGATAAAGCCCCTCGCGGATCTCCGGCTCGAGCCCGCAGGCCTCGCGGTAGCGCTCATAGGCCGAGCGGGCGAGCACATCGACCTGCGCGCCGCCGTCATTGATGTAATATTCCCGCGTGACGTCATAGCCCGCGAAATCCAGCAGGCTCGCCAGCGCATCGCCGAAGACCGCGCCGCGGGTATGGCCCACATGCATCGGCCCGGTCGGGTTGGCCGAGACATATTCGACATTGACCTTCACCCCGGCCCCGAGATCCGAGCGCCCGTAGCCGACGCCCTCCCCGAGGACCGCGCCGGTCACTTCGCCCCAGACCGAGGGCTCGAGACGCAGGTTGATGAAGCCGGGACCTGCGACATCCGCGCTCGCGATGCGCGCGTCACCGGCGAGTTTCGCGGCCAGCGCCTCGGCGATGTCGCGCGGCTTCGACTGCGCGGGCTTCGCGAGCACCATCGCGGCATTCGTCGCCATGTCGCCATGCAGCGGGTCGCGCGGCGGCTCGACCGCGACATTGGAGAAATCGAGCCCGTCCGGCAGCGCGCCCTCGGAAACCATCTCGTTCAGCGCCGCGATCACGGCGGCCCGGATATCGGAAAACAGGTTCATTGTCGTGGGTCCTTATTTGCGCCCTCACCTGCCAGAGCCCGCCCGCGTCGTCAATGGGATGTGGAAAGGGGCGGCCCGGCAGAGATCGCCGGACCGCCCCTCGAACCGTTGCCGGAAGCCTCAGGCCTCGCCTGCGAAACCCGCCGCCTCGATCCCGGCCAGAGCCGCATCGGCATCGTTGTCGGACGTGTCGCCGGTGACGCCGATCGCACCGATCACCCCGCCTTCCGCGTCGCGGATCAGCACGCCGCCCGGCACCGGGCAGGTCTGCCCGCCATAGATGCCGTTCACCGCGTTCATGAAATAGGCCTGCGCCTCGGCGCGCGCCATCTGCGCCTTGCCGCCCATCCCGAGCATCACCGCGCCATAGGCCTTGGCCCGAGCGATGTCGAACCGGCCCGGCGCCGCGCCGTCGCCACGGGCGAAGGCGATGATATGGCCGCCCGCATCGAGCACCACCGCCGTCAGCGGCTTCCAGCTTTCCTCGGCGCCCTTGGCAAGCGCCACCTCGATCATCTTCTGCGCGCGCTCGAGCGTGATCATGCGCGTTCCTCCTTCACTTGGGCACGGCGCTGATGCAGCACCGGCTCGGTATAGCCCGAGGGCTGGACAGTTCCGAGGAAGCACAGGTCGCAGGCCGCCTGGAAGGCGAAGCCGTCGTAACCCGGCGCCATCGGGGTGTAACTCGGGTCGCCCTCGTTCTGACGGTCGACCACCTTGGCCATCTTGCGCAGCGCCTCCATGACCTGACCTTCCGAGACCACGCCATGCTCGAGCCAGTTCGCGATGGCCTGGCTCGAGATCCGGCAGGTCGCGCGGTCCTCCATCAGGCCCACATCATGGATGTCGGGCACCTTCGAGCAGCCCACGCCCTGATCGACCCAGCGGACGACATAGCCGAGGATGCCCTGCGCGTTGTTCTCGATCTCGGCGCGGATCTCCTCGTCGGAGTAGTTCTTGCCCGCCGCAAGCGGAATGGTGAGCAGATCGTCGAGCCGCTCGGGACGGTTCATCGCCGCGATCTCCTGCTGACGACGTTTCACATCGACCTTGTGGTAATGCGTGGCGTGCAGCGTGGCGGCGGTGGGCGACGGCACCCAGGCGCAGTTCGCGCCCGAGAGCGGGTGGCCGACCTTCTGCTCGAGCATGTCGGCCATCCGGTCGGGCATCGCCCACATCCCCTTGCCGATCTGAGCCTTGCCCGCGAGCCCGCATTTCAGGCCGATATCGACATTGCGGTCCTCGTAGGCCGAGATCCAGGGCGTGTTCTTCATCTCGCCCTTGCGCAGCATCGGCCCCGCCTGCATCGAGGTGTGGATCTCGTCGCCGGTGCGATCGAGGAAGCCCGTATTGATGAAGGCGACGCGATGCTTCGCGGCACGGATGCATTCCTTGAGGTTCGCGGAGGTGCGGCGCTCCTCGTCCATGATCCCGAGCTTCACCGTGTGCGGCGGCAGGCCGAGCACCTTCTCGACCCGGTCGAAGATCTCGTTGGCGAAGGCCACTTCCTCGGGCCCGTGCATCTTCGGCTTCACCACATAGACCGAGCCGGTGACCGAGTTGCGCGCCCCTTCGGTCTTCTTCAGGTCGTGCATCGCGCAAAGCGTGGTCACCATCGCGTCCATCAGCCCCTCATAGGCCTCCTGGCCGTCGCGGGTGAGGATCGCCGGGGTAGTCATCAGGTGGCCCACATTGCGCACCAGCATCAGCGCGCGGCCCTTGAGCAGGATCTCCTCGCCACCCGCGCCGGTGAAGCGCAGATCGCCTTGCAGCTTGCGGGTGAAGGTCTCGCCGCCCTTGGCGACCTCCTCGGCCAGATCGCCCCTCATCAGGCCCAGCCAGTTGCCATAGGCGAGCGCCTTGTCCTCGGCGTCGACGCAGGCGACCGAGTCCTCGCAATCCATGATCGAGCTCAGCGCGGCTTCGAGGAGCACATCCGCGATCCCCGCCGGATCGGCCTGCCCCACCTCGGTGGAGGGATCGATCACGATCACCACATGCAGACCGTTATGGGTCAGAAGCACCTGCGACAGCGCGCCTTCCGCGTCGGTGTTGAAGCCCTTGAACTGGTCGGGATCGGCGAGCCCGGTCTCACCCACCGCATTCTCGACGAAGAACACGCCATTCTCGACGCGCAGCGCGGTCACGCCGGCCCAGGAGCCGCCCGCGAGCGGAGCCGCCTCGTCGAGGAATTCCTTGGCGCGCGCCACGACGCGGGCGCCGCGCTCGGGATCGTAGCCCTTGCCCTTCGGCAGATCGCCCAGCGCATCGGTGCCGTAAAGCGCATCATACAGGCTGCCCCAGCGCGCATTCGCCGCGTTGAGCGCGTAGCGCGCATTGGTGATCGGCACCACGAGTTGCGGGCCGCAGACGGATGCGAATTCGGGATCGGTCTCGGGGGTCTCGATCTCGAAATCGGGACCTTCGGGCAGCAGATAGCCGATCTCGGTCAGGAAGGCCTTGTAGGCGTCGAAATCGAACCCGCCCGCGCGATGATGCGAATGCCAGTCATCGAGCTTGGCCTGGAACTCCTCGCGCTTCGCGAGAAGCGCGCGGTTCTTCGGTCCGAGATCGTGCAGGAGCCCGGAAAGACCCGTCCAGAACGCATCGGGAGCGACCCCGGTGCCGGGAAGCGCCTGTTCCTCGATAAACTCCGCCAGTTCGGCGGCAACCTGCAATCCGTCACGCTCGACCCGTTGCGCCATATCATCCTCCCGTTTTGAGACGCGCCAATAGTTGTGGTCAATTTCAGCGGATGTCCAGCGACTTGCGCCATTTTTTGCGCAAACCGGTAAAAAAAAGTGACCAAAAGAGCCTCCGCCACCGCAACCCGTTCCGGCGAGTTCATTCGATCCGCCAGCCCCTGGGCGCGGGACGACTCTGCATGGCGCGGAATCGGCGCCGGGGTTCGTAATCACATTGAGTTGCACCCGCGCTCTGTTGCATACCCTCGTCACCGGGCCAGCTATTGAGCCAAAACGCAAACAAAAGGGAACGTCACAGGAATGTCGGCCGATCTGATGGCACAGGAAACCGCTTCGAAGAGACTCAGCGACTATCAGCCCTACCCGTTCGCGCTGGAAACGGTGCGGCTCGATTTCCGGCTCGATCCGCAGGAGACCGAAGTGCGGGCGCGGCTGGCGCTCTCGCCGCGCCGTGCGGCCTCGGCGTTGCGGCTCGACGGCGAAGAACTCGAGCTTCTGTCCCTCGCGATCGACGGGCGCAGCCTGACGCGCGACGAGTACACTGTCGACAAAACCGGGCTGACCGTGCATGCCGCAGCACTCCCGGCCCAGCCCTTCACGCTCGATACACGGGTGAAGATCGCGCCCGAGGCCAATACGGCGCTCGAAGGGCTCTACATGTCGAACGGCATGTATTGCACCCAGTGCGAAGCCGAGGGTTTCCGCAAGATCACCTACTTTCCCGACCGGCCCGACGTGATGGCGAAATTCCATGTCACGATCCGGGGCGAGGCGCCGGTGCTGCTGTCCAACGGCGATCTCGTGGCGCAGGAGGATGGCTTTGCCGAGTGGGTCGACCCCTGGCCGAAGCCCGCCTATCTCTTCGCGCTGGTCGCGGGCGATCTCGTGGCCCATTCGGGGAGCTTCACCACGAAATCGGGCCGCGAGGTCGCGCTCAATATCTGGGTGCGCAAGGGCGACGAGGATCGCTGCGCCTTCGCCCTCGAAGCCCTGAAGCGGTCGATGAAATGGGACGAGGATGTCTATGGGCGCGAATATGACCTCGACATCTTCAATATCGTCGCCGTCGATGACTTCAACATGGGCGCGATGGAGAACAAGGGCCTCAACATCTTCAACTCGAAATGGGTTCTGGCCTCGCCCGAGACCGCGACCGATGCCGATTACGAACGCATCGAGGGGATCATCGCCCACGAGTATTTCCACAACTGGACCGGCAACCGCATCACCTGCCGAGACTGGTTCCAGCTCTGCCTCAAGGAAGGGCTGACCGTCTATCGCGACCGGAGCTTCACCGCCGATCTGCGCCTCGGTCCGGTCAAGCGGATCGAGGACGTGATCGCCCTGCGCGCGCGCCAGTTCCGCGAGGATCAGGGCCCGCTCGCCCATCCGCCGCGCCCCGACCATTACCGCGAGATCAACAATTTCTACACAGCCACCGTCTACGAGAAGGGCGCCGAACTCGTCGGTATGCTGCACACCCTTCTGGGTGATGCGGGCTACCGCGCCGCGCTCGATCTCTATTTCGACCGTCATGACGGGCAGGCATGTACGATCGAGGACTGGCTGACGGTCTTCGAAGACGCCTCGGGCCGTGACCTGAGCCAATTCAAGCGCTGGTATACCGATGCCGGAACGCCGGTGCTGCGCGTGCGCGAGCAGTTCGAGGACGGGACCTATCGGCTCGATTTCGAGCAGGACACCAAGCCCACCCCGGGTCAGCCCGGCAAGCCGCCGCGCCACATCCCGATCACCGTGGGCCTGCTCGGGCCGAACGGACAGGAGCTCGTCCCCTCGACCGTGCTCGAGATGACCGAGGCGCGGCAGAGCTTCACCTTCGAGGGGCTGGGCGCGCGTCCGGTGCCCTCGATCCTGCGCGGCTTCTCCGCCCCGGTCCGCCTCGAACGGGACGTGAGCGCACGCGAGCTTGCCTTCCTGCTCGCCCATGACACCGATCCGTTCAACCGCTGGGAAGCGGGACGGCAACTGGCGCAGGACGCGCTGGTCGCGCTCGCGCAGGGCGAGGATGCGGACCCGGCCTATATCGACGCGCTCGGCGCGCTGATCGCCGACGAGAGCGCGGATCCCGCCTTCCGCGCCCTCTGCCTGCGCCTGCCTGCCGAGGACGAGATCGCGCAAAGCCTGCATGACCGTGGCGTGACGCCGGACCCCGAAGCGATCCACGCCGCGCGCGAGGCGCTCGCCCGCGATCTCGCCCACACCCATGAGGACGCCCTGACTGCGCTCTACGAGGCGATGGCGGTGCCCGGCCCCTACACGCCCGACCCCGGCCCGGCCGGCAAGCGCGCGCTGCGTCTTGCAGCGCTCGGCCTGCTCAACCGCCTCGATGGCGGCGCCCGCGCGACTGCGCTGTTCGAAAACGCCACCAACATGACCGAAAGCCTCGCCGCGCTCGGGTTTCTGGTGCAGACCGGTGCGGATGAGAAGGCGCTGGCAAGCTTCCGCTCCCGCTGGGAGGGCGACCGGCTGGTGATGGACAAATGGTTCATAGTGCAGCTTGCGGCCTGCCCGCCCGAGCGCGCCGCCGCCCGCGCCGCCGCGCTCACCGAAGATCCGCTCTTCACCTGGAAGACCCCGAACCGCTTCCGCGCGCTGATGGCGGGGCTCGCGGGCAACCATGCGGGCTTCCACGCGAAGGACGGCGCGGCCTATCGCTTCTACGCGGATTGGCTGCTGCGGCTCGATCCGGTCAACCCTCAGGTGGCCGCCCGGATGTCCACCGCCTTCGAGACCTGGACGCGCTACGACGCCGATCGCCGCGCGCAGATGCAGGCCGAGCTCGAACGCATCGCCCGGACCGAAGGGTTGAGCCGCGATCTGTCGGAAATGGCGACCCGCCTCCTCGGCTGAGATGGATTCGCCCCAAAGACGGTGGCGGCCTGACGCCGCCGCCATCTTTGGACGCTAACACCGCGACAATTCCTCCCCTTCGCGTCGATTATTCCGCGCGCGGCAACATGCCTCCGATTTGCCCCGATTTTGTCCTGTCTCCGCTAAAGCCGCGCCCCGATCACAGGTGATGAAGGCCGCATGGATGACATGGCTTATGAGTATCGCAAACAGGCACGCCGGGCACGGGGCTATATCGCGCTCGCCCTGAGCATGCTGCTGCTGGAAGTGACCGCGAAAACCCCCGTGCAGATGTGGGTTCAGATCGCGATCTGGGTGTTCCTCGCGATGACGCTCTGGCGTCTGGTGCAGAACCGCTCCGGGCATCTGCTGATCACCAATTCACGGATGGAGGTGTTTCGCAACGGGCGCAAGCTGGGCACCTTCCCCTTGGCGCGGATCACCGCCGCGCGGGTCCGCCGGCGCGTATTCGGCAATGACGAATGCATGCTCGTGCTCGCCGATGGCCGCCGCGCCTTCCTTCCGCCCGAGGCGATCCCCCCGGCCGAGCGCCTGTGCGAAGAGCTTCACGCCCGCGGCGTCCCGCTCGCCTGACCCGGCAGCGCGCGCCTGACGCGCTCTCGCCCCCCCTCTTGCTCCCGGCCCGCCCCTGTCCTAGAAGCCTTCCAAGCCTTTCAGACAGGATGCGGACATGCTCGACCATCTCGAATTCAAAGCCCCCGAACCCAAGGTGATCGCCGGCGCCAAGTCCGATTGGGAACTGGTGATCGGGCTCGAGGTGCATGCGCAGGTCGCCTCGAAGGCCAAGCTGTTCTCGGGCGCCTCCACCACTTTCGGGGCCGAGCCGAACTCCAACGTCGCCTTCGTCGATGCTGCCATGCCCGGCATGCTGCCCGTCATCAACGAATTCTGCGTCGCGCAGGCGGTGCGCACCGGGCTCGGGCTCAAGGCCGAGATCAACCTGACCTCCGCCTTCGACCGGAAGAACTATTTCTATCCCGACCTGCCGCAAGGCTACCAGATCTCGCAGCTTTACCACCCCATCGTGGGCGAGGGTGAGATCATCGTGGACATGGGCCCGGGCGTCGCGCGCCGCGTCCGCATCGAACGGATCCACCTCGAACAGGATGCCGGCAAGTCGATCCACGACATGGACCCGCATATGTCCTTCGTCGATCTCAACCGTACCGGCGTCGCGCTGATGGAAATCGTCTCGCGCCCCGACATTCGCGGCCCCGAGGAAGCGGCTGCCTATGTCGGCAAGCTGCGCCAGATCCTGCGTTACCTCGGCACCTGCGACGGCAACATGCAGAACGGCAACCTGCGCGCCGATGTGAACGTCTCGATCTGCCAGCCGGGCGCTTACGAGAAATACCAGGAAACCGGTGATTTCTCGCATCTGGGCACGCGCTGCGAGATCAAGAACATGAACTCGATGCGCTTCATCCAGCAAGCGATCGAATACGAGGCCCGTCGCCAGATCGCCATTGTCGAGGATGGCGGCGAGGTGGTGCAGGAAACCCGCCTCTACGATCCCGACAAGGGCGAGACGCGGTCGATGCGCTCGAAGGAAGAGGCGCATGATTACCGCTACTTCCCCTGCCCCGACCTGCTGCCGCTCGAAATCGAGCAGGCCTGGGTCGACGACATCGCCGCGACCATGCCGGAGCTGCCCGACGAGAAGAAGGCGCGCTTCGTGAAGGAGCTGGGCCTGTCGGAATATGACGCCTCGGTCCTGACGGCAGAGGTCGAGAATGCCGACTATTTCGAAGCCGTTGTCGCAGAGGCCGGGGACGGCAAACTGGCCGCGAACTGGGTCATCAACGAACTGTTCGGCCGCCTGAAGAAGGACGACCGCGCGATCACCGACAGCCCCGTGAACCCCGCGCAGCTCGGCGCGATCATCAAGCTGATCAAATCCGACAAGATCTCGGGCAAGATCGGCAAGGACCTCTTCGAGATCGTCTATACCGAGGGCGGCGACCCGGAGAAGATCGTGGAAGAGCGCGGCATGATCCAGGTCACCGATACCGGCGCGATCGAGGCCGCGGTGGACGAGGTGATCGCCGCCAATCCCGAGCAGGTCGAGAAGGCCAAGGCCAACCCGAAACTCGCGGGCTGGTTCGTGGGTCAGGTCATCAAGGCCTCGGGCGGCAAGGCCAACCCCAAGGCGGTCAACGAGATCGTCGCGCAGAAACTGGGGCTCTGAACCGAGCCCGCAGGGCGAGAGCAAACGGATGCGAGGGGCGCCTGCGGGCGCCCTTTTTCTTTGCCCGGAAACCCGACGGACGCGGTGGCCTTCGAGAAATCGAGACAGCCTTCGTCTTTCACGATCCATTGCAGGATGGCCGAAAAAAGGCCCGACAGGCGGCCGAACCCCGCTGCGCTGCCTCCTCCGAAATCGTACCGCCGCCCCCCGAGCGACGGTTGCGCGAAGGTCACGCAGAACCGGACGGGCCCGATGCCCCGCACGCAGACGCGCTGCCGCTTCGGGCCACATCGCCCCCGCGCGCCCTATGAGCGCCCCACCTTCTCCTGCGAAATTCCCGTCGATCCGGAACCGCAATCCCCGCTTGCCGCTTGTCCCCCTGCAATCTAGGGTCGCAAAAAGTTGAACAGGGACGAGGGATAACATGAGTGGCTTGCTGGCATTGCTCGATGACGTGGCGGGGATCGCGAAGATCGCGGCGACCTCGATCGACGATGCGGCGGGGCAAGCCGCCAAGGCCGGCTCGAAGGCTGCGGGCGCGTTGATCGACGACGCCGCCGTCACCCCGAAATATGTCCACGGCTTCTCGCCTGCCCGCGAATTGCCGATCGTGGGCAAGATCGCGCTCGGCTCGATCCGCAACAAGATGGTCTTCCTGCTGCCCGCGGCGCTCCTGCTCTCGGCTTTCGCCCCCTGGGCGATCACCCCATTGCTGATGCTCGGCGGGTCCTATCTGTGCTTCGAGGGGGCGGAGAAGGTCTATCACCTCTTCAAGCCCCACGAGCCCGATGCCGAAGGCCATGTCGCGGCCGAAACCGCCGACCATCTCGAGGAAAAGCGGGTCAAGGCCGCGGTGAAGACCGATTTCATCCTCTCCGCCGAGATCATGACGATCGGCCTTGCCGCGCTGCCGCCCGAGCAGTCGGTCTGGATGGAGGCCCTGGCGCTGGCGATCATCGGGCTCGGGATCACGGTTCTCGTCTATGGCGGGGTCGCGCTGATCGTGAAGGCAGACGATCTGGGGCTCTGGCTGTGCCGGAACGGCAAGCTCGGCGCGACGCGCGCGCTCGGGCGCGGGATCGTGCGGGTGATGCCCTGGCTGATGAAGGCGCTGATGACGGTGGGCACGGCGGCGATGATCTGGGTGGGGGGCAATATCGTGCTGCACGGGCTGGCGGAGCTCGGGCTGCACGCGCCCTATGACTGGATCCACCACCAGGCCGAGGCGGCGGCCCACGCCGTCCAGACGGCTTCGGGCTTCGTCGGATGGGCGGTCACGGCCTTCTTCGACGGGATCTTCGGACTGGCCTACGGGATGGTCCTGATCCCGGCGGTCACGCGGCTCATCCAGCCACTTTACCGCGCGCTCACCGGCAAGCGGAAGGCGGCCCACTGAGCCCGGAGAGCGCGATCCCTCTTCGCTGACGCAGCCATCCCCGCGGGGCCTGCGAGGGAGGCGGGGGCAGCAGCCCCCTGCCCGGCCGACAATTGCCGCCCTCCGGTGGCGAGGACGGCACCGCCCCCTCTCCTTCAAATCACTTGAAGTTGCGGCTTTCCTTGAGCTGATCCCAGGCCCAGACGACCTCCTGCAGCATCTCTTCCTGGCTGCGGTCGCCGCCGTTCATGTCCGGATGCAGCACCTTGATCAGCGCCTTGTAGCATTTCCGGATCTCGGCCTTGGACATGCTGTCCTTGGCCTCGAGAATCTCGAGCGCCCGGCGTTCGGTCGGCGGCAGTTTGCGCCCGAGGGAACGGCCCGGGTTCTTCGTCGCGTTGTCGCCCAGGATCTCATGCGGGTCGGAGATCCCGTGGCGCGCCCAGCCCGCCGCTTCCTTCGATTTGCTGAAGGGCTTGGTGGGACGCTCCCACACGGTCGCATTGTCGAGGAACGCCTGGAACTCTTCCTCCGACTGACCCTGGAAATAGTTCCAGTTCAGATTGTACTCGCGCACGTGGTCCTTGCAGAACCAGTAGTAATCGTCGAGCACCTTGGGGCTTTTCGGCGCGCGGTACTTGCCGGGCTCCTCGCAGCCTTCCTTGTCGCAGATCCGGGTCGATGTCTCGAAAGCCCCCGACATGCCGCGCTTGCCACGCGAGCGGCGCTTCTTGTCGGCGGCAGCCGAAATGTTGAACCCGAAAGGATCGCTCTTGCTCATACTTGCCTCATTCGTGCTGCCCGATCGACCGCGCGGCGGGGTGTTCGGCATCCGGCCGCGAGTCGGGCGCCACAGTCTAGTCGAAATGACGGATCATGGAAGAGGCAGCGGCCCCTGATGGAGCAAAACCGCCATCGGGCGTGAATACCGCGTCGTTCCGTGACCGGTTGCGCCTGCGGAGCTGGGAGCCGGGGGCGACACGCCCCGCGCCCCCGGTCCGGCTCGAGTTCAGGTCTCCGGCTCGCCCGAGGCGCGGCTCGCACGCAGGCTCGGCGCGCGGCCCTGGGGCGTGTCGACGGAGAGTGCCTTGCGCGACGGCTCGCTGCTCGGCGCGGCCTCGTCATTGGCGGCGCTCTCGGACTCGCTCTCGGGCCGCTTGATGCCTTGTGCAGGATCGGTCGCCATCACGCGGCGGAAGACCAGCAGGTTGTGATAGACGGTGGACTTGCCGGTGAGCCCGGCGCGCTCCTCTGCGGGCAGCGTCTCGGCGCGCAGATATTCCCAACCCTTGGCAGCCATGTCGTTCATCACCCGCGACAAGGTGAGGGCGAAACGATCCACACCGGTCTTGAGCCCGCGCTCCTTGTCACCGCGCGCCGGTGCCGGCACGACCTTGTATTCGTAATGCTGCATCGGAAGATCCCATTTGGCCTGGGCGTCTTTCTAGCGCATCGCGGAGTTGGGTCAACCATGGCAGGCCCGGGGCGGCAGAAACGGGCCGAGGGGCGAGCCGGAAACTCCGGCGGTGTCCCCCCGGAGCGGATCTGCGCCCGGACCGCCCCCTCTTGCACGCCCCCGCGCGATGGTTCACAAATCGAGCCAACAAGGAAAGGACGTCCGCGATGCTCGATCAGAACGCTAAACCCACCGAAGAAATCGACGTGCGCGAGGTCTTCGGCATCGAGTCCGACATGAAGGTGAGGGCCTTCGCCGAGAAGTCCGAGCGCGTCCCGGAAGTCGACAGCACCTACAAGTTCGACCCCGACACCACGATGGCGATCCTCGCGGGCTTCGCCTACAACCGCCGAGTGATGATCCAGGGCTATCACGGCACCGGGAAATCGACCCATATCGAACAGGTCGCCGCCCGTCTCAACTGGCCCTGCGTGCGCGTCAACCTCGACAGCCACGTGTCGCGGATCGACCTGATCGGCAAGGATGCGATCAAACTGGTCGACGGCAAGCAGGTCACCGTCTTCCACGAGGGCATCCTGCCCTGGGCCCTGCGCAACCCGACCGCGATCGTGTTCGACGAATACGATGCGGGCCGCGCCGACGTGATGTTCGTGATCCAGCGGGTGCTGGAAGCCGACGGCAAGCTGACGCTTCTGGACCAGAACGAGGTGATCACGCCGAACCCGTATTTCCGCCTCTTCGCGACCTCGAACACGGTCGGTCTGGGCGACACGACGGGCCTCTATCACGGCACCCAGCAGATCAACCAGGGCCAGATGGACCGCTGGTCGCTGGTCGCCACGCTGAACTATCTCAGCCACGACGCGGAAGCCGCGATCGTGCTCTCGAAGAACCCGCAATACAATACCGAGGCCGGCCGCAAGACGATCTCGCAGATGGTCTATGTCGCCGACCTGACGCGGACCGCCTTCATGAATGGCGATCTCTCGACCGTGATGTCGCCCCGGACCGTCATCGCCTGGGCGCAGAACGCGCGGATCTTCGGCAATATCGGCTATGCGTTCCGCCTGACCTTCCTCAACAAATGCGACGAGCTCGAGCGCCAGACCGTGGCCGAGTTCTATCAGCGTCTCTTCGACGAGGAACTGCCCGAAAGCGCCGCGGCGATCGCGAAGTAAGATGCGCGTAGCCCGAAAGGGCGCGTGAGCCATGAGAAAAGGCGCGGAGGGCACACCCCCGCGCCTTTTGCTTTGCCCTGCCCGGCTCGCGTCAGCGCGCGGCGGGACGATGCTGCTCGCGCGCGGCCTCGGCCTTCGCCTGTTTCGCGGCCCGGCCCCAGAACACCATGTCGTCGAGCAGTTCCCTGGCGGGGGCGTCGAGGTGATCGCCCAGTTCCGCGATCGGGGTGCCCTGCGAGGCTTTCACGAAATCCGCGCCCCCGATCGAGACCGCGCCGCGCACCGGCACCATGCCGAAATTGACCGCGATCAGGCGCAGATGCTCGACCGCGCGGGCAGCACCGACGCCGCCATAGCCCACCGTGCCGATCGGCTTGCGATGCCAGCCCTTGAAGGCGTAGTCGAAGGCGTTCTTGATCGTGGCCGGGATCGAGTGGTTGTATTCCGCGGTCAGCACGATGAACCCGTCGCAGGCCTCCAGCTTGCGCTCCCATTCCTGCGCTTCGGGGCTGGTCACGGGTTTCGCGGCAGGCGGCGCGGCCTCGTCGAAGAAGGGCAGCTTCGCCTCGCGCAGGTCGAGCACCTCGTAGTCCAGATCCTCGCGCGCCGCGATCTTTCCTTCGAACCAGTCGAGCGCGCGATCCGCGAAACGCCCGTCGCGGGTCGTCCCGACGATGAGACCGATCTTGAGCTTCTCAGCCATGACATGTCCTTTCTGCTCTCATTCTCATGTTTCGCGCCACGTCCATGGGGGGAGGCACGGGCGCCCTCCCCTTATGAGGTAGGGCACGCTCTTCCGGGTAAAACCCGGACTTATGTGCGCTGGAGAACGCAGAACGCGCGGCCATGCAGGTCCGTTCCGGCGCTCGGGAAACGGCGGGGCGATGCCGACCCCCCTTGCGGGCGCAGGCGGGCGGTGCTTTATCTTTTGGCATGAGCAAGCCCTCCGACAACCCCGCCGATCCCTTCAAGAAGGCGCTCGCCGAAGCGACCAAGACGCTCGCCGACTCGCCCGACATGACGGTCAGCTATTCGGTCGATCCCGCCGGCATGACCGCCGACACGATGCGGCTGCCGCAGGTGAGCCGCCGAATGACGCGCGACGAGGTGCTGCTCGCGCGCGGCACGGCCGACGCGCTGGCGATGCGCCGCCGCCATCACGATGCGGCGGTCGATGCGCGCTACGCGCCCACGGGCGAGCTTGCCGCCGCGATCTACGAGGCGATGGAGACCGCGCGTTGCGAGGCGCTCGGTGCGCGCGATATGCCCGGAACGCTCTCGAATATCGACGCCAAGATCGCGCATGACGCCACGCGCAAGGGCTATGCCCAGATCCGCTCGACCGAGGAGGCTCCGCTTTCGGTCGCCGCCGGCTATTTCGTGCGCGAACTGGCCACGGGGCGCAAATTGCCGCCGGGCGCCGATAACGTGCTCGATCTGTGGCGCCCCTTCATCGAGCAATCGGCGGGCGACGATCTCGAGGCGGTGGAGCATGTGCTTTCCGATCAGGCGGCCTTCGCGCGCATGGCGCGCAAGGTGATCGCCGATCTCGGCTATGCCGATCAGCTCGGCGACGATCCCGACGAGGACAAGGGCGACGAGGGCGAGGACGAGAACGAGGCCCAGCCCGACGAGGAACAGGGTGACGAGCAGGCCCGGGACGAGGGCGAGCAGGAGGAGGACGCCGAGGCCAGCCCCGAGTCGAGCCAGGAAACCCAGCAGGACCAGAGCCAGACCACGGTCAGCTCGGACGACCTCGCCGACCAGGAGATGGGCGAAGAGGTGGACATGCCCCAGGCCGACGCGCCGATGGAGCCGCCCCCGCCGCCGCCCCATTCGCAGGCCGATCCGAATTACACCGTCTACGCGACCGGGTTCGACGAGGAGATCGCCGCCGAGGATCTCGCCGAACCGGCCGAGCTGGAACGGCTGCGGCTGTATCTCGACCAGCAGCTCGAACCTCTGAAAGGGGCGGTCTCGCGGCTGGCCAACAAGCTGCAGCGCCGCCTTCAGGCCCAGCAGAACCGGGCGTGGGAATTCGACCGCGAGGAAGGGATGCTCGATGCGGGCCGCCTCGCCCGCGTCGTCGCCAACCCCACGACGCCGCTCTCGTTCAAGGTCGAGAAGGATACCGAGTTCCGCGACACGGTGGTGACGCTGCTTCTGGACAATTCCGGCTCGATGCGCGGCCGCCCGATCTCGATCGCGGCGATCTGCGCCGACGTTCTCGCCCGCACGCTCGAGCGCTGCGACGTGAAGGTCGAGATCCTCGGCTTCACCACCCGGGCCTGGAAAGGCGGACAGAGCCGCGAGAAATGGCTCGCCGACGGCCGCCCGCAAAGCCCGGGCCGCCTCAACGACCTGCGCCACATCATCTACAAGCGCGCGGATTCGCCGATGCGCCGGACCCGCGACAATCTGGGCCTGATGATGAAGGAAGGCCTGCTGAAGGAAAACATCGACGGCGAGGCGCTGGAATGGGCGCATCGCCGGATGCTGGTGCGGCCCGAGGCGCGCAAGATCCTGATGGTGATCTCGGATGGCGCGCCGGTCGACGATTCCACGCTCTCGGTCAACCCCGCGATCTATCTGGAAAAACACCTGCGCGACGTGATCGCGATGATCGAGCGCCGCCGCGCGGTGGAACTGATCGCGATCGGGATCGGGCATGACGTGACCCGCTATTACCAGCACGCGGTCACGATCACCGATGTCGAGCAGCTTGCGGGCGCGATGACCGAACAGCTCGCGAGCCTGTTCGACAGCGACCCGCGCGCCAAGGCACGTTTCCTCGGGATCAAGAAGGCGATCTGATGTTTCAGGATTTCTCGGTGCAATCGCGCCCCGAACTGGGCCCGCCCCGGCTCTCGGCCCTGCGCGGCGCGATCAAGGCGGCGGGTCTCGACGGGTTCATCGTGCCCCGCGCCGATGCCCATCAGGGCGAATATGTCGCGCCCTGCGACGCGCGGCTGGGCTGGCTGACGGGGTTCACCGGATCTGCGGGGTTCTGTATCGCCCTGCCCGAGATCGCGGGCGTCTTCGTCGATGGCCGCTACCGGGTGCAGGTCCGCGCCGAGGTCGATCCCGGGGCCTTCACCCCGGTCAACTGGCCCGAGACCAAGCCCGCCGACTGGCTGCGCACGCAGGCGCAACCGGGCGCGCGGATCGGCTTCGACCCGTGGCTGCATACCAAGTCGGAAATCGCGAAGATCCGCGAGGGGCTCGACGGCTCGGGCATCGCCCTGGTCGAGAGCGCGAACCTGATCGACCGGGTCTGGGAGGACCGCCCCGCCCCGCCCGCAGCGCCCGCGCGCATCCATCCGCCCGAATTCGCCGGCGAGAGCGCCGAAGAGAAACGCGCCCGCCTTGCAGAAGACCTGCGCAAACAGGGCGCGGCGGCCGCCGTGCTGACATTGCCGGATTCGATCTGCTGGCTTCTCAACATTCGCGGCAGCGACCTGCCCCGCAACCCGATCCTGCAGGCCTTCGCGGTGCTCTTCGAGGATGCGAGCGTGAAACTCTTCGCCGCCGAGGCCAAGTTCGACGCGACCCTGCGCGCGCATCTGGGATCAGAGGTCTCGATCCTGCCGCCCGAAGGCTTCGGCGCGGCGCTCGAGGCGATCGAGGGACCGGTGCTCGTCGATCCCGACAGCGCGCCGCTCGCGGTCTCGCTGCGGCTGGCCGATCACGACACGAAGGTCCTCGAGGCCCGCGATCCCTGCATTTTGCCGAAAGCCCGCAAGAACCCCGCCGAGATCGCCGGCATGGAAGCCGCCCATCTGCGTGATGCCTCCGCGATGGTCGAGTTCCTGAGCTGGCTCGATGCCGAAGCCCCGAAAGGCCGGCTGAGCGAGATCGACGTGGTCACCGCGCTCGAGGGTTTCCGGCGCGAGACCAATGCGCTTCTCGACATCTCCTTCGACACGATCTGCGGCGCGGGACCCGATGGGGCGATCGTCCATTACCGGGTGAACGAGGCCACCAACCGCCCGGTGAAGCCCGGTGAGCTGCTGCTCGTCGACTCGGGCGGTCAATATGTCGACGGCACGACCGACATCACCCGCACCGTCGCCGTGGGCGACGTGCCCGACGAGGCCCGCCGCCCCTTCACCCGCGTCCTGCAAGGCATGATCGCGATCTCGCGCGCCCGTTTCCCGCGCGGCCTCGCCGGCCGCGATCTCGACGCGCTCGCCCGCGCGCCGCTCTGGGCGGAGGGCTGGGATTACGATCACGGCACCGGGCATGGCGTGGGCGCGGCGCTCTGCGTCCATGAGGGCCCGGCCCGGATCTCGCGGATCTCCGAGATCGCACTCGAACCCGGCATGATCCTGTCGAACGAGCCCGGCTATTACCGCGAGGGCGCCTTCGGGATCCGGATCGAGAACCTGATCCTCACCCAGGCCGCCGAGACCAAGGGCGACGGCCGCGACCAGCTCGCCTTCGCGACCCTGACCTGGGTCCCGATCGACCGACGCCTGATCGACCCCGACCTGCTCGGTCCCGACGAACGCGACTGGCTCGACGCCTATCACGCCGAGGTTCTCCGGCGCGTGGCACCGCTTGTCGGCGAGGGCGCAAAGCGCTGGCTCGAAACCGCCTGCGCGCCGATCTGAGGCACGCCGAGAAACAGGCCGGGGATGCCTCCGGCGGGGATATTTGGAGCATTTGGAAGCGGGCGCGCACTTTGCTTCCAAATGCTCCAAATATCCCCCGCGGAGCGGCCTCGGCCGCCAAAATGATCTGCGCTCAGAGGTCGAGCACGGCACTCGCCCCGCGCGCGATGACGATTTCCTCATTGGTGGGGAGCACCAGAACCCGGACCCGTCCGGATCCGATATCGCGCGCATTCGCCGCGTTGGCCGCCGCGTCGATTTCGAGCCCCAGGAACTCGAGCCCTTCGCAGGCCTGGGCGCGCACGCGGCCCGAATTCTCGCCGATCCCGCCGCAGAAGACCACGCCGTCGAGCCCGCCCATCGCCGCTGCCATCGCGCCGACCTGGCGCCGGATCCGGAAGCAGAAATAGTCGATCGCCTCTTGCGCACGGGGCGCGTCCGACGCCTCGAGCACGCGCATGTCATTCGAGAGACCCGACATGCCCAGAAGCCCGGATTCCTTGTAGAGGAGCGTCGCGATCTCATGCGAGGTGAGCCCCTCCTCGTCGAGCATGTAGAGCAGGATGCCCGGGTCGAGCTCTCCGGGGCGGGTGCCCATCGGAAGCCCTTCGAGCGCCGAGAACCCCATCGTCGAGGCGACCGAGCGCCCCTGCGCGATCGCGCACATCGACGCACCCGATCCCAGATGCGCCACCGCCACACGTCCGGCATGGAGCGCGGGCTCGCTGCGCGCCAGTTCGCTCGTGATGTAATCGTAGCTCAGGCCGTGAAAGCCATAGCGTCGCACACCCTTCTCGTAATAGCGCCGCGGCAGGGCGAATGTGTCGCTCACGAAAGGGTGGCCGCGATGGAAGGCGGTGTCGTAACAGGCGATCTGCGGGGTGCCCGGGAAGGCCTCGAGCGCCGCGCGCACCCCCGCCAGATTGTGCGGCTGATGAAGCGGCGCGAAGGGGGCGAGCCGCGCCAGATCGGCCATCAGGGGTTCGGTGATCCGCTCGGGGGCGGCATGATCGGTCCCGCCATGCACGATCCGATGGCCGACCGCGATCACGTCGAGCCCGTCGAACTGCGCCTCGAAGGTGGCCAGAGCGGTGCGCAAGGCGGCCGCGTTGGTGGCGAAGGCGTCGGGCGCGGCCGCGGGCAGCGGCAGGCGCGCGCCCGCGGCGTCGCGGATCACCATCGCCGCCTCGCGCCGGCCGATCCGGTCGACATGGGCGAGCGCGAGCGTCTCGAGCGTTTCGGTGAACAGCCCCAGCTTGAGCGACGAGGAGCCCGAATTGAGCGTCAGGATCGCGCGGGTCACGGGCATTCTCCCAGCAGACGATGGTAGTGAATCGACGCCACCGCGCAGGAAGCGAGCCGCGCCATCGGGCTGTCGGAGCGCGAATTGAGGATCACCGGCACCTTGGCGCCGAGCATCAGCCCCGCCCCTTCGGCATGGCTGATATAGGCGAGCTGCTTGGCGAGCATGTTGGCCGAGTCGATGCCCGGCGCGACCAACACCTCGGCCCGGCCCGCGACATTCGAGCGGATGCCCTTGGTGCGCGCGGCGGCGAGATCGACCGCATTGTCCATCGCGAGCGGACCGTCGACCTCGCCGCCCCGGATCTGCCCGCGCTCGGCCATCTTCGACAAAAGCGCCGCATCGAGCGAGGAGGGTATCGCCGGGGTCACCGTCTCGACTGCGGAGAGCACGCCGACCTTCGGCACCTCGATCCCGATCGAGATCGCCACGTCGATCGCGTTCTGCACGATATGGACCTTGGTCTCGAGATCGGGCGCGATGTTGATCGCGGCATCGGTGACGATCAGCGGATGCACGACGCCTGGCACATCCATCACGAAGACATGGGTGAAGCGCTTGCCGATCCGGAGCCCGGTATTCTTGTCGAGCATCGGCTTGAGCAGCGTATCGGTATGAAGATGGCCCTTCATCACGGCGCCCGCACGGCCTTCGTTCACCAGCTGCACCGCCATGCGCGCGGCGTCGCGGGCGGTCTCGGCGGGCAGGATCTCGAAGCGGGTCACGTCGCGGCCCAACTCCCGTGCGGCGGCCATGATCCTGTCGGGCTGGCCGATCAGGAGCGGTTCGATCAGCCTGTGCTCGGCGGCGAGGATCGCCCCGTCGAGCGAGACCGGCTCCTCGGGACAGACCACGGCGGTGACGAGATCGGGGAGCGGTTCGGCCGCCTCGAGCAGTTTCTCGAAATGGCGATGGCGCTGCGAGATCAGCCCCGGCACCTCGAGCGCATCGAATTTCAGGTGTCTCTTGGGGGCGAAGACCTCGGCCTCGCCCTCGACGATCAGCGCGCCATCGGAAATCCGGGTCACTTCGGTCTTCAGCCGAAGCTTCCCGCCTTCGAGCTTCTCGATCACCTCGACCCGCGCACAGAGCTCCTCGCCGGCCGAGGCCCGGTCGTGAAAGCGCAGACTTTGCGAGCGGTAGAGCGTGCCCGGGCCGGGCAGCAGGTTGCCGAGGACCGCGGTGATCAGCGAGGCCACGAACATGCCCGGCGCATAGGCCTCCTTCTGGCCGTCGCCATCGCCATCCTCGGCCTCGAGATGGACCGGGTTGAGATTGCCCGAGGCGGCGGCGAAGACGTAGAAATCATCCGCGGTGCACAGTCGTTTCAGCTCGGCCGACTGCCCGACCTCGACCTCGTCCCATATCCGGCTTTCCAATATCATTCCCGTCTCCTTCGAAGGCCCCTCGGGGCCGATCATGTCCGCTTCGCGCCCCAGTCTCTAGGGGGCATCGCGGGACAAGACTTTGATCCGGGACAAAAACCGCCGACGAATTTCGCCGACCCTTTTCCTTGCGGGCGCATCCGCCTAATGCTTGGGCGCGTAACGGTGAGGAGGGCGTGGAATGGCACTGGCGGAAGCGATCGCGGAGCTTGAGGGAGTGCTGGGCGCGCGGCTGTCGACCGCGCGGGCCGAACGCGACCAGCACGGGCGCAGCGAAACCTGGTTTCCCGATGCGCCCCCCGATGCGGTGGCCTTTCCCGAAAGCGCCCAAGAGGTCTCGGAGATCGTGAAGATCTGCGCGCGCCATGACGTGCCGGTCACCGCCTGGGGCACGGGCACTTCGCTCGAAGGCCATGCGTTGCCGATCCGGGGCGGGATCAGCCTCGATCTGACGAGGATGGACCGGGTGCTCGAAATCCTGGCGGAGGACATGCAGGTGCGCGTCCAGCCCGGGATCACCCGCGAAGCCCTCAATACCGATCTGCGCGCGACGGGGCTGTTCTTCCCGGTCGATCCGGGCGCGAATGCGTCGATCGGCGGGATGGCGGCGACGCGGGCCTCGGGCACGACGACGGTGCGCTATGGCTCGATGCGCGACAATGTGATGGCGCTCGAGGTGGTGATGGCCGACGGGCGGATCATCCGCACCGGCAGCCGCGCGAAGAAGACCGCCGCCGGTTACGACCTGACCGCGCTGATGCTGGGCTCGGAAGGCACGCTCGGGGTCATCACCGAACTGACGCTCAAGCTGCATGGCCAGCCCGAGGCGATCTCTTCGGCGGTCTGCGCCTTCGACACGCTGGAAGCGGCGGTCGAGACGGTGCAGTTGACGATCCAGATGGGCATCCCGATGGCGCGGATCGAATTCGTCGACGATCTGACCGCGCAGATCTTCAACGAGGCCAACGGCACGAATTTCCCCGCCAAACCGCATCTGCTGATCGAGTTCCACGGCTCGGAACAGGCGGTGGCCGAGGCCTCCGAACGCTTCGGCGAGGTGGTCGCCGACATGGGCGGGGCCGATTTCCAATGGGCCACGACCACCGAGGAGCGCAACCGGCTCTGGCGGATGCGGCACGGCGCCTACCCCGCCACGATCGCGCACCGTCCGGGCTGCATGGGGCTGGTGACCGATATCTGCGTGCCGATCTCGCGGCTGGCCGAGGCGGTGAGCGCAACCAAGCGCGATATCGAGGCGGCGGGGCTGATCGGCCCGGTCGTGGGGCATGTGGGCGACGGGAATTTCCATTCGGTCCTGCTGCTCGACCCCGAGGATGCGGATGAATTCAAACGCGCCAAGGAGGTCGCCGGCAAGATGGCCGAGCGCGCTCTCGCGATGGGCGGGACGGTCACCGGCGAGCACGGCATCGGCATGGGCAAGATCGGCTACATGCGCGCCGAGCATGGCGCGGGCTGGGACGCGATGGCCCAGATCAAGCGCGCCCTCGATCCGCAGAACATTCTCAATCCCGGCAAAGTGGTGGAGCAGAACTGATGGCCCTCGAATCTCCCGACGACCTGCCGCGCGCCTTCGCGAAGGCCTGGAGCGCACGCGACGCCCAGATGCTGGCTGGCTATTTCGCGCCCGATGCCGATTTCCTCTCGCTCACCGGCGGGGCCGCGACCGGACGCGATCACATCGCCGAATTGCTTGCGGGCGAACTGGCCGGGGCGTTCTCGCGCGCCCGGCTCGTGACCGGCCGCACCAAGACGCGTCCGGTCGGCCCCGAGGCGGCCGTCCTGCTGCAGCGCTTCGTGATGTCGGGCATCCTCAATGCCGATGGTTCGGATGCGGGCCGGGTCGGTTGCACGCTCGCCGCGACACTGGGCCTCGCGGAGGAGGGCTGGCAGATCGTGGCCGCGCAATTCGTGGTGGAGGCCGGCTGAGCCCCCTCCCCCGGCTCAGCCCTGGTGGATCAGCGTCCCGAAGAGCTTGGGATCGAGGCTCGCCGCCGTAAAGGTCGGACCTTCGGTGAGCACCGCCACCGCGTCATGGCTGTGCAGGCTCTCCTGATGGCTCGCGACGATGCGGAAATCGCCCACCCGCGGCTCGGCCAGAAGACGTTCGGCAAAGGCCCGCACCGCGTCCTCGACGAAGATCGGGTTCGAGGCGTTGAGCTCGGCGAAGGCCTGTTCGTCCTCGCGCTTGACCATCACCTGGGTCTCGGTCGGCACAGCGAGCCGGGCAAGGTCGATCAGATCCTCGAACCAGAGGCACTCGCCCGGCTCGACCACCGTCGAGATCCGCGCGACCGAGCGCTGCGAATGCGGCGTGGCAAGGCGGCCCCGCGCCGAGCGCGCGTGCTCGGACAGCTCCAGCGAGCAGGGGCAGGTCGAGGAATAGACGTAGTCGAGATGGATGACCTTGGTGCGCTCGCCCGCCACATCGGCCAGCTCCAGCGCGATGTCGTAATATTGCCAGCCCTCGAGCCCCGAACGCAGCGATTGCCGCTTCACCGGGAAGGAGAAGCGCATCATCAGCCGCGCGTCGAAGCTCTCGAGATCGTCCTTGTAGTCGTCGAGGGCGGCTTCCATCACCTCGAAGGAGAAGCTCTTCTCGGCATGGGTGTAGAAGGACCGCATCACGCGGCTCATGTTGATGCCCTTCTTGTCCGCCTCGAGGCTCACCGTTCCGGTGATCGACGCCTCCAGCGTCAGGTCCCCGTTATCGCGGGTGCGGAACCGCACCGGCAGGCGGAAATTCGAGATCCCGACATGTTCGATCCGGGTCCGGGCGCCAACGATCAGCGAGGCCGGGCCGTTCTGAAGATCGGGCATCGAAGCCTTGTAGGTCTCGTCGACCGTGAACGCGGCATCGTAGTCGCGGCTCAGATCGGGATAGTTGGACAGCGCATGGTCCGGAAGGAGCCGCGCGATCGCCGGATCGAGCCGCGCGACCTCGACCGGATCGGCTTTCGCCGCCCAGGCGCGCAGCGTCTCGAGCGCCTCCTTGGCCTCGTCGCTGTCGGGAGTCTCGATCCTGCCTTGCACGTTCATGTCCTGTCCTCCGGTGGCCCGGTCCCGCCAGATATGGGGAGTCTCGGGCGATTTGTCCAAGACTTTACGGATCAGGACCCGGATCGGTTCACCGATCAGGCCGCCTCGAGCGCGCCCCGGATATCGGCGACCAGATCACCGCCGTCCTCGATCCCCAGGGAGATCCGCACGAGGCCGGGGGTAATCCCGATCTGCGCGCGTTCCTCTTCGGAGAGGTTCTTGTGGGTCGTGGTCGCGGGATGGGTCGCGATGGATTTCGCATCGCCCAGGTTGTTCGAGATCGACACGATCTCGAGCGCGTTGAGGAAACGGAACGCCGCCTCCTTGCCGCCCGCGAGGTCGAGCGCGATCATCGTGCCGCCCGAGCCGAGCTGCTCCATCGCCAGCGCGTGCTGCGGGTGATCCATCAGCCCCGGATAGACGGTGCGGGCGAGCTTTTCATGCCCCGCCACGGCCGCCGCCACCGCAGCCGCGTTCGCTGCCTGCGCGCGCACCCGCAGATCGAGCGTCTGCAACCCGTTGAGCAACACCCAGGCATGGAACGGGCTCATTGCGCCGCCGGTATGCTTGAGATAGGTTTCCAGCGGCCCGCGGATGAATTCCTTCGTGCCGCAGACCACGCCGCCCAGAACCCGGCCGCCGCCGTCGATATGCTTGGTCGCGGAATAGACGACCACGTCGGCGCCCAGTTCGATCGCGCGTGAGAAGATCGGCGAGGCGAAGGCATTGTCCACCAGCACGCTCGCCCCGCCCGCATGGGCGATCTCGGCCACGCCGGCGATGTCGATCACCTCGAGGCCGGGGTTCGACACGCTCTCGAAGAAACAGACCTTGGTCTCGGGGCGCATCGCGGCGCGCCATTCGTCGAGCTTGGTGCCATCGACCAGCGTCACGCCGACGCCGAAGCCCTGCAGCACCTTGAGCACATGCAGGCAGGAGCCGAACATCTGCCGCGCCGCGACGATGTGATCGCCCGCCTTCACCTGGCTGGTGAGCGCGCCGTTGATCGCGGCCATCCCGCTCGCGCAGGCGAAAGCGTCCTCGGCGCCCTCGATCGCGGCCATCCGGTCCTCGAACATCCGCGTCGTTGGGTTGCCGTAGCGGGCATAGATGAACTCGTCGTCGTTCGACGTCAGGAACCGCGCCTCTGCCGCCTCGGCGGAAGGATAGACGAAGCCCTGCGTGAGAAACATCGCCTCCGCCATCTCGCCATACTGGCTGCGGCGGATACCTTCATGGACGAGTTTCGTGCGGATCTTGCGCTCGGTCATCATTGCCTCCTGCGGCCTGCGGCGGGCTGTCGCGGCTCGGCCTGCGATAGCGCGCGCGCGACCGAGGGTCAACGCATCGCCGGTGGCGCCTGATGTCTCTGTCGGCACGTTCACATCGGTGTGGCTACCAGAGCCCGAGGGAACCCGGGCGCTCAGGGCCGCGTTTCCGTTACGCTTCCAGAGTCCAACCGCGCCCATCCGCGCCCAGCACGAGACAAATCCGATGCCCCTGATCGAGGCCCCCGCCAGCACCGAGATCCCCGCCGAGGTGATCGAACGTGCCAAGGCCCTCCCCGAAGGGGCCCCGATCGTCGTGATGATCCACGGCTACGGCTACGCGGCGGGGGTCGAGAAGCGCTGCCCCCACCAGCATATCCTCAGCCTCGAGCCGAGCTATCACCTGCACAATGCGATCAGCTGGCCGCGCGCGCTCGGTTTTGCGGGCAGCAATCCCGCCGACGGGCTGGGGATCGCCTTCTCCTGGTATTCGACGGGCAGGCTCACCCGGATCTACGACATGGCCGAGATCGCCGCGCAACGGCTGGCGCGCCTCGTCGCGGCGATCCACGCAGCGTCGGGGCGCCCCGTCGCGATCATCGCCCATTCGATGGGCTGCCGGGTGGCGCTCCGGGCGCTGCGCCATTCCCATGCCGGGCAGATCTCGCGCATGGTGCTGCTGGCCGCGGCCGAATTCCAGAGCCGCGCCGAAGAGGCGATGGCGAGCTCGGCGGGCCGCAGCTGCGAGGTGATCAACGTCACCAGCCGCGAGAACGACCTGTTCGATTTCCTCTTCGAACTCGGCGTCTCACGCGGGCGCGAGCGCAGCCTCGGAAACGGCCTCTCGCGCCCGATGCGCAACTGGCTCGACCTGCAGATCGACTCGCCCGAGGTGCTGAACGCGCTCGCCGATCTCGGCTACCCGATCGCGCGGCCCGAGCGGCGGGTGTGCCATTTCTCCTGCTACATGCGCGAGGGGCTTTTCGATCTCTACCGCATGGCCCTGCGCCAGCCCGAGCGCCTTCCCCTGCCCTTCCTCGCCGAGGCCCTGCCCAAGGCGCAGGCTCCGCGCTGGTCGCGCCTGCTTGCGCGCCCGCGCACACAGGCTTTCGCCTTGCCTTTGTTCCACCGAGGCGCAGATTGATCCGCGAAACCGATTGCGGAGGATCTGATGATCGAGCTCTATTACTGGCCGACCCCGAACGGATGGAAGATCTCCATCGCGCTCGAGGAGATGGAACTGCCCTACGAGACCCGCCTGGTGAATATCGGCGCAGGCGACCAGTTCAAACCCGACTTCCTCAAGATCTCGCCCAACAACAAGATGCCCGCGATCGTCGATCCTGACGGTCCCGACGGCGCGCCGATCTCGATCTTCGAATCCGGGGCGATCCTGCAATATCTCGCCCGCAAGACCGGCAAGTTCTACGGCTCGACCGAGCGCGAGCGGATCGCGGTCGAGGAATGGCTGTTCTGGCAGGTGGGCGGGCTCGGCCCGATGGCCGGTCAGGCGCATCACTTCCTGAAATACGCCCCGCAGCTCGACCCGCCGCAGGACCTGCCCTATGCGAAGGACCGCTACCGCACCGAGACCGCGCGGCTCTACGGGGTGATGGACCGGCGGCTGGCCGAGACGCGCTACCTCGCGGGCGATTTCTACTCGATCGCGGATATGGCGTGCTGGGGCTGGGCCTCGCTCTGGGAAGGGCAGGAACAGACGCTCGAGGACAAGCCCAATCTCACGCGCTGGCTCGACGAATTGTCGGCCCGCCCCGCTGTGCAGAAGGGCCGCGCCCTCTCCGCCGACCAGCGCACGGGCACGCAGAGCCGCGAGGCGCAGAAGGTGCTGTTCAAGCGCTGATCACGGACGAGGCGGGTCGGCGAGACCCGCCCTACTCCGCCGGATCCTCGCCGGGCTTCTCGATCCCGTAGCGCTCGAAGAGCTTCGTCTGCGCCATGATGAAGCCGACCAGGATGATCGGCAGACCGAAGGTCTTGAAATCGACCCAGACCGTATCCGACATGGTGCGCCAGACGATCTCGTTGGCGACCGCGAGCGCAAGGAAGAGGCCCACGAAGCGCTTGGTGAGGATCATCCAGCCCTCATGCTGCATCGGCAGTGCCTCCTCCATCACCAGCTGCAGCCACGCCTTGCCGCGCACCAGCCCCGCCCCGAGGATCCCCGCGAACAGCAGATAGATGATCGTCGGCTTCATCTTGAAGAAGGTCGGATCGTTGAGCCAGACCGAGAGCCCGCCGAAGATCAGCACCAGCACCAGCGTCGCGACCTGCATCGCCGAGAGCTTTCCGGTGAGCCGCCACAACACCAGCGTCGAGGCCGCGATCATCGGGATGAAGAGCGCGGTCGCCACCACGAAGCCCGAATAATCGGTCCCCGCGATGTGATAGGTCCCGTCCTTGAGCCGGTTGAAGGCAATGAAGAACACGACCAGTGGGCCCCAGTCGAGCGCCGCCTTGATCCAGGGTGAGATTTTCCGTTTCGCCATCAGCCTCTACCTGCCTGCCATTTCCACGATCACGGCGCCTGCCGCGATCAGCCCCATCAGCGCGGTGCGCCGCGGGCCCACCTTGTCGCCCAGCACCAGCCAGCCGATCAGCGCGGCGAAGACCGTCGAGGTCTCGCGCAGCACCGCCGCCTCCCCCACCTTGTCGAGCCGGGTGGCCAGCATGATCGACCCAAAGGAGAAATAGGCGACGATCGCGCCGATTACACCCCGCTTCATCAGCGGCACAATCTCCGATGAGGGCAATTTCGTCCAGCGCCGCGCGGTGAAGATCGGCATGAACCAGCCATCGATGAAGAAGAACCAGGCCAGGAAGGTGAAGGGATCGGCGGTGGCCCGGATCCCGTAGGCGTCGTAGGTGGTGTAGAGCGCGACGAAAGCCCCGGTCATCACCGCGAGGATCAGCGCCGGCACCATCGTGTCGCGATCCACCGTGATCGTACGCAGATTGTAGATCGCCAGCCCGTAGATCCCCGCGAGCAGCACCAGAACGCCCATCCACTGGCCGAGCGTGAAATGCTCGCCGAAGACGAACCCCGCACCGATCACCGCGAAAAGCGGCCCGGTCCCGCGCACCACCGGGTACACGACCGTATAGGCGCCGCGGGAATAGCTCGCGGCCTGCAACAGCTTGTAGCCGACATGAATGAAGAACACCCCCGCGAAGATCGGCCACATGAAGGGTTCGGGCCAGGGCACGACGAACAGCGCGAAGGGCGCGGCGACGATCCCGTAGCTCGCATCGATCGCGGCCCGGCTCAGCCAGGGATCGTGCCGCCCCTTCTGCAAGGCCCCGAACAGCGCATGCAGGATCGCCGCCAGAAGCGCCAGCGCGAGGGCGAGGTATTTCCCGGTCTCGGTTCCCGATGCGGAGATGATCCAGTCGCTCAAGGCGCGGTCCTTCTTTCTGGTGGAAGACAGGGGGCGCCGCCCCCTCTGGCCTGCGGCCATTCACCCCCGGGATATTTGGAGCATTTGGAAGGAGAAGACGCGCCGGAGGATTCCAAATGCGTCAAATATCCCGGGGGGAGCGGCGCAGCCGCGGGGGGCAGCGCCCCCTGCCCCGCTCAGGTCTCGAGCCCGACCAGGGCCTGGGCGAATTCCTCGGGATCGAAGGGGGCGAGATCGTCGATCTGTTCGCCCACCCCGATCGCATGGATCGGCAGCCCGAACTTGTCGGCGAGCGCGACCAGAACGCCGCCCTTCGCGGTGCCGTCGAGCTTGGTCATCACCAGCCCCGACACATCCGAGATCTTGCGGAACACCTCGACCTGGCTCAGCGCGTTCTGCCCCGTCGTCGCGTCGAGCACGAGCAGGGTGTTATGCGGCGCGCTCGCGTCGATCTTGCGGATGACGCGCACGATCTTGGCGAGCTCCTCCATCAGGTCGGCGCGGTTCTGCAGCCGCCCCGCCGTGTCGATCATCAGCAGATCGGCCCCCTCGGCCTCGGCCTTCTTGAGCGCATCGAAGGCGAGCGAGGCGGGATCGGAGCCCTCGGGCGCGGTCAGCACCGGCACGCCTGCGCGCTCGCCCCAGACCTGGAGCTGCTCGACGGCGGCGGCACGGAAGGTGTCCCCGGCCGCGATCACCACCTTCTTGCCCGCGGCGCGGAATTGCGAGGCCAGTTTGCCGATCGTCGTCGTCTTGCCCGAGCCGTTCACGCCCACGACGAGCACGACCTGCGGCTTTTTCGGGAAAAGCGGCAGCGGCCTGGCGACCGGCTCCATGATCCGCGCAATCTCGGCGGCCAGAAGCGTCTTGATCTCGCTCACCGAGAGCTTGCGCCCCATCCGCCCCTCGGCGAGGTTGGCCGAGACCCGCAAAGCCGTATCCACCCCCATATCGGAGGCGATGAGCAGTTCCTCGAGGCTCTCGAGCATCTCGTCATCGAGCACGCGGCGCGGTTCGGCCGCTTTCGTCTCGGCCCCGAAGATCCGCCCGAGCAGACCGGGTTTCCTCGGCCCCGGATCGGGTTGTTCGGGCGCGGGCTCCACATCGAGCGGCGCCTTGGCGATCTGGGCGTTCTCCTCCTCGACCGGCTCGGTGACCGGCGCGGGCACATAGCCCGGCGCGGGCGGGGTCGGATCGGGGAGGTTCACCACCTCGTGCCGGCGCTCCTCGGTCTCGGGCGCCTCCATGGGGGCTTCCGCCTCCTCGCGCGCGGCATTCTCGGCCACGATCTCCTCGAGCCCCTGTTCGAGCTTCGAGGAGGACCGCGTCAGGCGGGATTTGAGCTTCTTGAAAAACGACATTGGGCAAGCCTTTCCTTGAGCTTCACCTAGTTCATCATGCGCCCGGATGGAAGGCTCAACCCGTGCCCGCACCCCAGGCGATCAATGCCTGGCCGCCCCAATAGAGCACCCAGAGCGCGAGTGCCGCGGCAAGCTTCGCCCTCGGGTCGCGCAGGACGAAGAGTTCGAGCGCGAGGATCAGGTCGGAGGCCAGGAAGGCGAGCGCGCCGAGCCTGGCCGCGCCGAAGCCCGCCGGCAGCCCGAGGGCGACCGCCGCCATCGCGACGATGATCCAGATATAGCCGCGCACCGGCCAGCACAGCCCGCCCGTGCGCGGAAGGAGCCAGAACTCCGCCGACAGTCCCAACCCGATCAGCACGATCGTCCAGCCGCTCGGCATCGCGCCGAGATCGAGAAAGCCCGCCAGATAGGCCAGATGCCCTGCCGCGAAGGCCGCCATGCCGATCAGGAAGGCCCGCTGGCCGGGGCGCGACAAGGCGAAATCGCCCGCAGCCCCGAGCGCGAGCCCGGCGAGGATCGCCCCCGGCGCGCCGGAGAGCGCGGCCACCGGCAGAAGCGCTGCCACGGCGGCGGTTTTCGTCGCGCTCTTGGCCCGGCTCTCCGGCCGCCCGGCATGGGCGACGAGGTAGAGAGCGGCGAAAAGCGCGGCGAGGAGGAGGCAAAGCGCAAGCGAAAGCGTCATTCGCCCAAGGGCGCATGTTTTGCGCGCGCGCGCAAGTCTTGCCGAATGGCCGGCCCGCGCCTAGTCTGCCGGTCGCGCAGCCACGAGACGGAAATGACGGTCGAGCTCGAACCCCAGGCGAAAGAACGGCCCGCCGCCCTTCGGCCAGCCCGGCCGCGCGGGCGGAAATTCCGGCTATCGTGGCCGGAGAACAGGCCGCCCGCGGTCGCGGCCTTCGCCGGTGTCACCTTCCTGCCGGTGCCCGTTCTGGTGCTGGCCGCCATCTTCGGCGGGCTCGCGGGCTGGGTCGCGCTCATCTGGATCGCACTGTGCCTGATCCTGCTCGACGAGGCGATCGCGCGCGCCGCGCCCGATGCGCCCGAGGGCATGGAGTTTCCCGCCGCGGACGGGCTCTCGATCGCGCTCGCCCTCGCCCATTTCGGCCTTCTTGTTCTCGCGGTGGCGGCGCTTTCGGGCCATACCCTGCTGGAAGGTCCGAGCGGCATCGCGGTCTGGATCGCTTTCGGGATGTTCTTCGGGCAGGTCTCGAACGCCAATGCGCATGAGTTGATCCATCGCACCGACAAACGGCTCTTCCAGCTTGGCAAATGGGTCTATGTCTCGCTGCTCTACGGGCATCACACCTCCGCCCATCGCCTCGTGCATCACCGTTTCGTCGCGACCCCCGACGACCCGAATTCGGCGCATCTGGGCGAGAGCTTCTGGGCCTTCGCGCCCCGGGCATGGAAGGGCGCCTTCGTCGCCGGTTACGAGATGGAGCGCCAGCGCGCCGCGCGCCTGCGCCCGCCCGGTCCCGGCGCCCCGCTCCGGCAGCGCCTGCGGGCGCGGCTGACGCGGCTCGGCCCCTATCCGAGCTATCTTCTCGGCGGGCTGTGGTTCGTGCTGGCCTTCGCGCTCCTCTTCGGCTGGGAGGGCGCGCTCGCCTATCTCTCGCTCTGCCTCTACGCGCAGATCCAGATCCTGCTGGCCGATTACGTGCAGCATTACGGGCTCGAACGCAAACGCCGCGGCGATGGCGGTTACGAGCCGGTCGGGCCGCGCCACAGCTGGGACGCGCCGCATCCGCTGACCTCGCTCTGGATGCTCAACGCGCCTCGCCATTCCGACCACCATGCCCATCCCGCACGGGTCTACCCGGCCCTGCGCCTCGGCGATACGGACCAGGATCCGCGGCCGATCCTGCCCCGCTCGCTGCCCGCGATGGCCGCGCTCGCGCTCGTGCCGCCGCTCTGGCGCCGGGTGATGGACCGCCGGGTCAAGGCGCTCGGCCGGGCCCCGAGGGTCACCCCTAGGAAAGTCGGGCGCAATCTGGCAGGCTGAGCGCGATCTTTGTTAGGAGCCTCGCCGCCCATGCGCCAGATCCTCTCCCCCCTGATCCTCTGCCTCGCCCTGCCCGGCGCCGCGCTGGCGCAGACCGATCTGGGCCCGCCGCTCACCGCCGAGCAGTTCGATGCCCGCACGCAGGGCCGCACGATCACCTATTCCGCCTTCGGCCAGCCCTACGGGACCGAGCAATACAAGCCCGGGCGCAAGGTCGTCTGGGCCTTCACGGAAAGCGAATGCAAGGAGGGCGACTGGTATCAGAGCGGCCCCTATATCTGCTTCGATTACGGCGCCCCGGTCCCGCTGCAATGCTGGACCTTCTACGACACGGCGGAGGGGCTCGTGGCGAAATTCAAGGACGACCCGGGGAGCGAGCCGCTGGTCTCGCTGGCCGAGAGCCCCGAGCCGTTGAGGTGTCAGGGCCCGGATGTCGGCGTCTGAGCGGCCGGAGAACGTCGCAAGGGAGCGCCGCCCCCTCTTTCCTGTCGGAAATTCACCCCCGGGGTATTTTCCCCAGGTGAAGCGCCCTCCATTCACCTAGATCGCAATACCCCGGGGGAGCGGCGAAGCCGCGGGGGCAGCGCCCCCCCCTGTGATCGTCAATTCCCGCACCCGGCGACGGAGGAAGCCGCGCGCCGTTCCCGCTCGGACACTGTTCGGTCAGAACAGGCTCCCCTGATCGGGGCCGGGATCGGTTTTCTTCTTCTGCGGTTTCGGCTTGGCCGGGGCCGTGGACGCACCACCGCCGCCCGGAATGACCGAAAGCCGCCCATCGGCGAATTCGATCTCGAGCCCGGGCTGCCTGGCCGCGACCGCCTCGCTGGTGACCACGCCCTCGGGACCGCGCACCACCGCGTAGCCGCGTCTGAGCGTTTCGGTATAGCCCAGGGTCTGGCGCATCCGGTCGAGCCGGGAGAGCCGCTCTTCCAGCGCCTCGAGGCGCAGCCGGGGCGCCCGATCGAGCCGCTCGGCAAGGCCCGCCAGCCGCTCCGCGCCTTCGCGATTGCGCCGCTGCGCATCCGTCAACATCCGCGCCCGCGACGCCTCGAGCCGCCGCGTGAGCTGCGTCAGATCCTGCCCCGCCCGGCGCAGCCTGGCGCCCGGCGCGGGCCGCAGCCGGGCGGCGAAACCGTCCACCTCGCGCGAGCGGTCGCGGATGAAGCGCCGCAACAGGTTGGGCGAGATCTGGGCGGCGAGCGGTGCGAAGCGCGTGCCCTTGCGCAGCACCAGGGTGCGCAGCGCCGGGCTCAGCCGCTCGCCCCACATGTCGAAGCGTTGCCGCGCGGGCTGCACCAGCGTCTCGGGCCGGCCGAGACCCCGCGCCAGATCGCGCAGCCTCTGGTCGCGCTGCTCGAGCCGTCCGCGCGCCGCCCGTGCCATGCGCGCCTGCGCCTCCGAGAGCCAGGCGGCGAGTTCGGCGCGCACCGGCACCGCCATCTCGGCCGCTGCCGTGGGCGTAGGCGCGCGCCGATCCGAGGCATAGTCGATCAAGGTGGTGTCGGTCTCGTGTCCCACCGCCGAGATCAGCGGGATCGCACTCTCCGCCGCCGCGCGCACGACCTCTTCCTCGTTGAACCCCCACAGGTCCTCGATCGATCCGCCGCCGCGCGCGACGATGATCAGGTCGGGCCGAGGGATCGGACCGCCGGGCGGCAGCGCGTTGAAGCCGCGGATCGCGCGGGCGACCTCGGGGGCGCAGGCCTGTCCCTGGACCGCGACGGGCCAGATCAGGACGTGGCGCGGGAAGCGGTCGCGCAACCGGTGCAGGATGTCGCGGATCACCGCGCCCGAGGGCGAGGTCACCACCCCGATCACCTGAGGCAGCCACGGGATCGGTTTCTTGCGGCCGGCATCGAACAGCCCCTCGGCCGCGAGCGCCTTGCGCCGCGCCTCGAGCATCGCCATCAGTGCGCCGGCCCCCGCAGGCTCCACATCGTCCACGATGAGCTGGTATTTCGACTGGCCCGCGAAGGTCGTCATCCGCCCCGTGGCGATCACCTCCATCCCCTCTTCGGGGCGCACCCGCATCCGGGCGACCTGCCCTTTCCAGCTGACGGCGGCGATCACCGAGCGATCGTCCTTGAGGTCGAAATACATGTGACCCGAGCGCGGCAGCGAGACGCGGCCGACCTCGCCGCGCACCCGGACCCGGCCGAATTCGCCCTCGATCACCCGTTTCACCGCCCCCGAGAGTTCGGACACGGTATAGTCATGGGCGTTCGTTCCGCCGTCGTCTTCGAGAAGGTCCATCAGCCCGCCTTGCCTCAATCTTCCGTGCAGCTTAGAAGGCCGCAACGGCAAGGCCAAGGGGGCAGCAGATGAACATTCTGGTTCTGGGCGGCGGCGGGCGCGAACATGCGCTGGCCTGGGCGATCAAGCAAAACCCGAAATGCGACCGGCTGATCGTGGCGCCGGGCAATGCGGGTATCGCCGAGATCGCCGAATGCGCCGCGATCGACCCTTGCGATGCGGGTGCGGTGCTCGAACTGTGCGAAGCGAATGCGGTCGATTTCGTGGTGATCGGCCCCGAGGCGCCCCTTGCGGCGGGCGTGGCCGATGCGCTGCGCGCGCAGGACATCCTGACCTTCGGCCCCTCCGCGGAGGCCGCGAAGCTCGAGGCCTCGAAGGCCTTCACCAAGGAGATCTGCGACGCCTGCAACGCGCCGACCGCGGCCTATGCCCGCTTTGCGGAAGCCGAGGCAGCCAGGGACTATGTGCGCACCCAAGGGGCCCCGATCGTCGTCAAGGCCGACGGGCTCGCCGCGGGCAAGGGCGTGATCGTCGCGATGACGCTCGACGAGGCGCTGAGCGGCATCGACGAGATTTTCGGCGGTGCCTTCGGCGCGGCCGGGGCCGAAGTGGTGATCGAGGAATTCATGGAGGGCGAGGAAGCCTCGCTCTTCGTGCTCTGTGACGGAACCGACATCCTCGCCGTGGGCGGCGCGCAGGACCACAAGCGCGTCGGCGAAGGCGATACCGGCCCCAATACCGGCGGCATGGGCGCCTATTCCCCCGCCCCCGTTCTGAGCGCCGAGATCGAAGCCGAAGCGCTCGAGGACATCGTGCGCCCGACCGTCGCCGAGATGGCGCGCCGCGGCACGCCGTTCCAGGGCGTGCTCTATGCCGGGCTGATGATCAAGGACGGCCAGCCGCGGCTCGTCGAATACAATGTCCGCTTCGGCGATCCGGAATGCCAGGTGCTGATGCTGCGGCTGGGCGCACAGGTGCTCGACCTGCTGGTCGCCTGCGCCGAGGGCCGCCTGGGCGAGGTACGCGCGCAATGGGCGCCCGATCACGCGATGACGGTGGTGATGGCGGCAAAGGGCTATCCGGGTGCCTACGAGAAAGGCTCGGCAATCCGCGGGCTCGACAGCTTGCCCGATGACAGCCATCACATGGTCTTCCACGCCGGCACCTCGGAAAAGGACGGCCAGCTCGTCGCCACCGGGGGGCGGGTGCTCAACGTGACCGCGCGCGGCGCGAGCCTGCGCGAAGCGCGCGATCGCGCCTATGCGATGGTCGACGCGATCGACTGGCCCGACGGGTTCTGCCGCCGCGATATCGGCTGGCGCGCGCTCTGATCCGATCCTGCGGAGGGGGCGCTGCCCCCGCTCGCGTCCCGCGAGCCCCCCGGGATATTTGAAGCATTTGGAAGCGAAAACGCCCGGCTCGTTCCTCGGCGGCAAGCGCAAGCCGGGCCATCCCAAGGCTCGGTCTTCGGCGTCCCCGCCTGCGTCGCGAGACGCTCGGAAAAGACCTTCGTGCTTCCAAATGCCCCAAAATATCCCGGGGGTGAGGCGCGATGGCGCCGAGGGGGCAGCGCCCCCTTCCGCTCAGAACAGCTCGGAGCCGGGCCGCGCGGAGACCTCGAGCAGCCCCATCACATAGCCCGCGACCGAGCGGAAGGAGATCAGCGTGATCTCTTCGGGGCCCGAACGCCAGAAGGAGCCGGCCACCTGTGCGATGCGGGTGCGGCGGATCTCGCCCATCGGAAGGCTCGCGATATCGGCGGGCGAGAGCTTCATCACCACCTGATCGGCCTTCCCGCCGCGGATCGTGAACAGCGCGCGGGCATCCGAGACATTCGCGACAAGCGCATGCTCGCCCGCCAGCGCCTGCGCGAGTGTCGCGGTCAGATCCGGTGCCGCGTCATGGGCGCAGATCAGCAGAAGCTCGTCCGGGTTCATCCACGCGATGGAGCGGCCCGCCACCTGCTCGATCCTGCGAGCTTCCGGCACGGGCAGGCCCTGCGCCTTGAGCGCCCTGGCCAAGGGCTTGCCCGCGAGATCGCCGCGGATCGTGATCATGCCGGTCGGCCCGGCCTCGGCGACAGTGACGAAACCCTGATGCGACTTGCCCTGAAGGGCGCTGACGGGTTCAGACATCCTGCTTCTCCCCCTCCTTGTCGTAGAAGCACGTCTCGACGATCCGCGCCTTGATCTGGGTCTCGCCCTCGCCGGTGAACTCGATCACCTCGCCCATTCGGTCGGGGCCGTTCAGCACCAGCCCCAATGCGATCCCCTTGCCGATCGTGGGCGAGTAATAGGTCGAGGTCACGCGGCCCTGGGTGTTGCGCTGGCCGTTTGCATTGTAGCCCTCGGCGGGCGCATGGGAGCCATCGGGGATCACCGAGCCATCAAGCGTTTCGAGCCCCACCAGCTTCCAGCGGTTCGGGTCGGTCATGTGGGACCGCTCCTGCGCGCGTTTGCCCAGGAAGTCGGCCTTCTTCTTCGAGATCGCCCAGCTCAGGCCCAGATCCTGCGGGATCACCGTGCCGTCGGTCTCGTCGCCGATCATGATGAACCCCTTCTCGGCGCGCATCACATGGAGCGCCTCGGTGCCGTAGGGCATCACGCCAAGCGCCTCGCCTTCGGCCATCAACGTCTCCCAGAGCGCGAGGCCCTGCGACGCCGGCACGGCGATCTCGTAGCTCAGCTCGCCAGAGAAGGAGATCCGGAAGATGCGGGCGTCGAAATCGCCAAGCTTGCCTTCGGCCCAGTGCATGAAGGGCAGCGCCTCTTTCGACACGTCCATGCCGCCCAAGCGTTCGAGCAACGCGCGCGCTTTCGGGCCGACCACGGCGATCTGGGCAAATTGCTCGGTGAGGTTGGCCACATAGACCTTCCAGTCCCACCATTCGCATTGCAGCCAGTCTTCCATCCAGCCGTGGATGCGATCCGCCCCTCCGCTGGTGGTGTGGCACAGCCACATATCCTCGGAAAGACGCGCCACGACCCCGTCATCCATCAGGAAGCCGTTCTCGTTGCACATCAGCCCGTAGCGGCATTTGCCCACCGGCAGGGTCGACATCATGTTGGTATAGAGCATGTCGAGGAAGCGCCCGGCATCGGGCCCCTTCACGACGATCTTTCCCAGCGTCGAGGCATCGAGCATCCCGACATTCTTGCGCGTATTGGTGATCTCGCGACCCACCGCATCGCTGTGGCTTTCGCCCTTGCGCGGGTAGCAATAGGGCCTGCGCCAATGGCCGACCGGCTCCCAATGCGCGCCCTGCGCCTCGTGCCAGGACTGGATCGGGGTGCGGCGCAGCGGCTGGAACAGATCGCCCCTGGCCTCGCCGGTGATCGCACCGAGGCTGATCGGGGTATAGGGCGGGCGGAAGGTCGTGGTGCCGGTCGCCGGGATCGGCTGACCCAACGCGTCCGAGAGCACCGCGAGACCGTTGATATTGCTCAGTTTCCCCTGATCCGTCGCCATCCCGAGCGTGGTGTAGCGCTTGGTATGTTCGACCGATGTGTAGCCCTCGCGCGCGGCAAGCTGCACATCCGAGACCTTCACGTCATTCTGAAAATCGAGGAAGGCCTTATAGCGCAGCGCGTCCGTTGCCCCTGCGGGCATCATCCAGACCGGGGCGAGCGCGGCCTCGTCATGCGAGCAGGCGCCGATACCGAAGCCGGCCATCGTCTCGGCCAGGGTCAGATCGCCATTCGCGGCGCCCGCCACAGTCGCCATCGCCGCCCCGTCCGCGCCGGTCGGCGGGCGGGAGGGATCGGGCCGGAACATCGCGCGCGGCTCGTCCCAGATCAGCTTACCGCCGCAATGGGACCACAGATGCACGACCGGCGACCAGCCGCCCGACATCGCGACGCAATCGCACGCGATCGTCTCGACCGCGCCGCCCTCGCCCGCCTGCGCGCAGATCTCGACGCCGGTGACGCGGGAGCGGCCGAGCACTCGCGCGATGCCGCGCCCTTCGAGCACGCGCACGCCGCGCGCCTTGACCTCTTGCGGCAGCGCTCCGTGGGTTTCTTCGCGCGCATCGACGATCGTGGGCACGGTCAGCCCCGCGTCGAGAAGCGCCAGCGCGGTGCGATAGGCGTCGTCGTTATTGGTCACGATCACCGTCCGGTCGCCGGGCGAGACCGCCCAGTTCACGATGTAATCGCGCACCGCCGAGGCCAGCATCACGCCGGGCACATCATTGCCCGCGAAGGCCAGCGGGCGCTCGATCGCGCCGGTCGCGGTGATCGTGAGGCCCGCGCGGATGCGCCACAGCCGGTGACGCGGACGGCCATCTCCGGGGGTGGCATCGGCGACGCTTTCATAGCCGATGACATAGCCGTGGTCGTAAAGACCGGCCGCCATGAACCGGGTCCGCATCGTCACATTCGCGAGGCTTTCGAGCTCCTCGAGCGCCGCGGCGATCCAGTCCTCGGCCTCCACCCCGTCGATCTGGCCGTCATCGACCGGGGTGCGCCCGCCCCAATGCGCGCTCTGCTCGACCAGCCAGACCCGCTTGCCCGCGCGCCCTTCGCGCAAGGCCGCCGCCAGTCCCGCGACGCCGCCACCTGCAACGAGAACGTCGCAATGGGCATAGGCCTGTTCGTAGCGGTCGGGATCGGCCTCTTTCGGTACCCCGCCGAGGCCTGCGGATTTGCGGATGATCGGTTCGAAGAGATGCTTCCACGCCGCGCGCGGGGCCATGAAGGTCTTGTAGTAAAACCCCGCGGGGAAGAACTTGTAGAGCCTGTCATTGATCTCGCCGATGTCGAAATCGAGGCTCGGCCAGTGGTTCTGGCTGCGCGTCTCGGCGCCTTCGAACAGCTCGGTCGTGGTGGTGCGCTGATCGGGCTCGAAGCGGGCATTGCGGCCCAGGCCGACGAGGGCGTTGGGTTCCTCGGCCCCGCTCGCCACGATCCCGCGCGGGCGGTGATATTTGAAGCTGCGCCCCACCATCACCTGTCCCGCGCCCAAGAGCGCCGAGGCCAGCGTATCGCCCGCAAAGCCGCGCATCGGCTTGCCGTTGAAGGTGAAGTTGAGCGGTTTCGCGCGGTCGATCAGGCGACCGCCCTTGGCCAGACGGGTGCTCATGCCCAGCCCTCCCATTCCGGACGCTTCGCCTTGATCTTCGCGATCAGCTCGGCGGGCGGTTGTGTGGTCTGGGCGGGATAGGTGCCGAACACCTCCAGCGTCGCGGTGCAGCGCGCGGCGAGAAACCACTTGCCGCAGCCATAGGCATGGCGCCAACGCTCGAAATGCACGCCTTTCGGGTTCTTGCGGGCGAAGAGGTAGCCCTCGAACGCCTCATCGCTCGATCCCGGGCCGAAGCGCTTGAGATGCGCCTCGCCGCCGGGGGCAAATTCGGTTTCCTCCGCGGTGATACCGCAGCAGGGACAGGTGAGGCTCAACATGGCGCGCCCTCCTTGCGGCGCGCCATGCGGGCGCCGCGATCAGTTGCCGTCGGGAAGATCGATCTTGATTTCGGCGTCGTTCTGTCCGGGCATCTCGCCGCCCGAATAGATGTACCAGACAATCCCCGCCACCACGACGACGAGCGCGCCGACGATGAAACCCATGGCGCCACGACCGTTCGACTGTGCCATTTTCTACTGTCCTTCATTTGTTGCGTCGGACAGGAAACGGGGCGGGCGCAAAGGCGGTTCCCGAAACGCAAAACTGCCTGGGACTGTGTCATCAATGCGCCACTCCCGCCGCCACGCTTTCGATGGAAGAGAGCGAATTCGGCTGCGGCAGGCGCACTATCGCGAGGGGGATAGACGAGCGTTAGCATTAGATACCACCCTTCGTCAAAAAGGTAACAAGCCAGCTTCCGAAAGCGGAGACGAGTGTCCCTACGACAGTCCAAAGGGTGATTGTGAGGGCCATTTCAGAGCGCGCATATACATGCCCAGCCGCCGTAAAAAAGTTGGACGGAACGCCCGTCCGAAACTCCATCTTCTCAAGAACGAAATAGAAAACCAGAACAACGCCAATGACGAAGCTTCCCGATTTCTCAAAAGCGCTCTGCACTGCACTCAGATAGCTCAAGAGAAAACCGACAATAAGAACTGCCGTGCATGTAAGCGATAGTGCTATCTTCGGCAGCCGAAGAAGCACTCTTTGTTCGGCTTCTGAAGGCATGTTCTTAACATTCTTTCCGTCCATCAATGCGCCACTCCCGCCGCCACGCTTTCGTCGATGAAGCGGCCTTCGCGGAACCTCTCGAGGCCGAATTCCGCGGCCAGCGGCGAATGGCCGCGCGCCATCAGTTCGGCCATCGCATAGCCCGAGCCGGGGATCGACTTGAACCCGCCCGTGCCCCAGCCGCAATTGACGAAGATGCCCTCGACGGGGGTTTTCGACAGGATCGGCGAGCGGTCTCCGGTCATGTCCACGATCCCGCCCCATTGGCGCAGCATCTTGAGCCGCGAGATGATCGGGAAGGTCTCGACCAGTGCGCGGGTGGTTTCCTCCACATGGTGCCACGAGCCCCGCTGGGTGTAGTTGTTGAACCCGTCCGTGCCGCCGCCGATCACCATCTCGCCCTTGTCGGATTGCGACATGTAGCCATGCACGGTGTTCGCCATCACGACCACGTCCATGCAGGGCTTGATGGGCTCGGAGACCCAGGCCTGCAGCGCCACGCTCTCGATCGGCAGCCGGAAGCCCGCCATCTCGGCCATCACGGAACTATGACCGGCGACGACCACGGCGAGCTGTTCGCAGTCGATCTCGCCCTGCGTGGTCGAGACCCCCTGAACCTTGCCGCCCTCGGTGCGGATGCCGGTGACCTCGCATTTCTGGATGATGTCCATCCCCATCGCGGAACAGGCCCGCGCATAGCCCCAGGCCACCGCGTCATGCCGCGCCGTGCCGCCGCGCGCCTGGTAGAGCGCACCGAGGACGGGATAGCGCGGCCCGGCGATATTGATGATCGGCACGAGTTCCTTGACCCGCTCGGGCCCGATCCATTCGGTGGCGATTCCCTGCAGCCGGTTGGCGTGGACCGTGCGTTTGTAGCCGCGCACCTCGTGCTCGGTCTGGCCGAGCATCAACAGGCCCCGCGGGCTGAACATCACGTTGTAATTCAGGTCCTGGCTGAGACCCTCGTAGAGCGCGCGGGCCTTCTCGTAGATCGCGGCCGATGGGTCCTGCAGGTAGTTCGAGCGGATGATCGTGGTGTTGCGGCCGGTATTGCCGCCGCCCAGCCAGCCCTTCTCGATCACCGCCACGTCGCGGATCCCATGGACCTTGCCGAGGTAATAGGCGGTGGCGAGGCCATGCCCGCCCGCCCCCACGACGATGACCTTGTAGCGCTTCTTCGGCGTGGGCGAGCGCCATGCGCGCTCCCAGCCCGCATGGTAGCGCATAGCCTCGCGCGCGACGGCAAAGATAGAATAGCGTTTCATGTCCGCGCCTCCGGGCTGCCTCGTCCGACTCCCTGGTCTTTGTGATGGACCGCGCGCCCGGACGAAAGCCCCCTCGATGCGGCATCGCAGGGAAAAAAGCGACATGGCGCTCGGTGATCGCGCGGCATCGCGCCGCAAGACCCTTTCGGCATGCGCGCAACTCGCCTAAATGGGAGGCGAAGGAAGAGGAGACGCCATGCTGTTCTGGATCATCGCCGCCGCACTCGTCGCGGTCATTGCGCTGCTTTTCGCGCTCGCACTGCTGCGCGGCCATGCGCAGGACGACATGGCGCCGGCCGCGGCCTATGACGTGCAGGTCTATCGCGACCAGCTCAAGGATCTGGAGCGCGATATCGAGCGCGGCGTGGTCTCGGCCGAGGAAGGCGCGCGGGCGAAGCTCGAGATTTCGCGGCGGATGCTCGAGGCCGATCGCAAGGCGCAGGCCGGATCGGATCTCGCGCGGGCCCCGAAGGGCGCCACGATGGCACTGATCGCGGCCGGGATCGTGCTGTTCGGCGGCGCGGTTGGGCTCTATCTGCGGATGGGCGCGGAGGGCTATCAGGATAAGCCGATCGCGCAGCGCATGGCCGAAGCAAACAAGCTCTACGACACCCGCCCCTCGCAGGCCGAGGCCGAGAAGACCGCCAAGGAGCGCCAGCTCGAGACGCCCAAGGTCGATCCGCAATATGCAGCGCTGCTCGAGCGGCTGCGCGCGGCTGTCGCAAAGAACCCCGACGATCCGAAAGGGCTCGAACTGCTCGCGCGCAACGAGGCGGTGATCGGCAATTTCGACGCGGCCTGGAAGGCGCAGCAGCGCCTCATCGCGGTGAAGGGCGACGCGGCCACCGCCGCCGATTACGCGCAACAGGGCGAGCTGATGATCGTGGCGGCGGGCGGGCTGATCTCGCCCGAGGCCGAGAAGGTGCTCGCGACCGCACTCAAGAAGGACCCGAAGAACGGGCTCTCGCTCTACTATGTCGGGCTGATGATGGCGCAGAACGGGCGCGGCGACCGGGCGTTCCGGATCTGGGACGGCCTGCTGCGCAATTCCGAGCAGAGCGACCCCTGGGTGCCGCTCATCGAGCAGAATATCAACGAACTGGCCTGGCTGGCCGGGGAGAACGACTACACGCCGCCGATGCCGCGGGGGGCTGGCCCGAGCCAGGCCGATATCGCGGCCGCGTCCGACATGTCGCCCGAGGCGCGCCAGCAGATGATCCGCGGCATGGTCGACAAGCTCAATGACCGGCTCGCGCAGCAGGGCGGCACGGCGGAGGAATGGGCGCGCCTGATCTCTTCGCTGCGGATGATCGGCGAGCTCGACCGGGCCGATGCGGTCTATGCCGAGGCGAAGGGCAAGTTCGCCGCGCGCCCGGCCGATCTGGCCAGGATCGAAGCCGCCCATGCGGCCCCTGCGGGCAAGGCACTCGAAGATGCGGGGGCGGCGCCGGGTGCCGGGGCCGGTCCGGAGGCGGGGCTGCCCGGCCCGAGCGCGCAGCAGATGCAGGATGCCGCCTCGATGACGCCCGAGCAGCGCCAGCAGATGATCCAGGGCATGGTCGACGGCCTCTTCGACCGGCTGACCACCGAAGGCGGCACGCCCGCGGAATGGGCCCGCCTGATCACCTCGCTTGCGACGCTGGGCGAGACCGAGCGGGCGAAGGAAGCCTGGGGCGAGGCGCAGCAGGCGCTTGCCGACAATCCCGATGCGCTCGCCCAGGTTCAACTGGCCGCGCAACAGGCGGGTGTGGCGCAATGATTTGCGACACGATCGAGGTCTTCGCCGAGACCCTGCCGCGCATGGGGGCGATCGCGGGGCTCGACCTGGGGACGAAGACGATCGGGGTGGCGGTGTCCGACGGCCTGCGCTCGGTCGCGACCCCGCTGCGGACGATCAAGCGGACGAAATTCGGCGCCGATGCCGAAGCGCTCCTGGCCATCGCGGCGGAGCGCGAGCTGAAAGGGCTGATCCTCGGCCTGCCGAAGAACATGGACGGCACCGAGGGCCCGCGCTGCCAGTCGACCCGGGCCTTTGCGCGCAATCTCGAGAAGCTGACCGATCTGCCGATCACTTTCTGGGACGAACGCCTCTCGACCGTGGCCGCCGAGCGCGCGATGCTCGAGGCGGACATGTCGCGCAAGAAGCGCGCCGAGGCGATCGACCATGTCGCCGCGGGCATCATCCTGCAAGGCGCGCTCGACCGGCTGCGCTATCTGGGGGCGGCATGAGCGACGACATCTGGTCCCGCGACGAGATCGAGAGCCCCTGCATCAAGATCTGCCAGATCCACCCCGAGGAGCGGATCTGCGTGGGCTGCCTGCGCACGCTCGAGGAGATCGGCACCTGGTCGCGGCTGAGCCCCGAGGAGCGCCGCGCGGTGATGGCAGACCTGCCAGACCGCGCGCCGCGATTGCGCAAGCGTCGCGGCGGGCGCTCCGCGCGTCGCCAGGACTGACGGCCAACTTGGCGGAGATCGGCGCGACCGTCGCACTTCGGCTTTGACCCCGGGCGGTGAAACAGCGATCCCCCGATCCTTTCCGGCGCGCCGCCGCGCTCAGGCCACGAGCTCTTCCAGCGTCGCGCGCCGGATCTGCGCCGCCTCCTGCGCCGCGCATGTCCTGTTGCGTCCGAAGCGCTTGGCGGCAAACAGAGCCGCATCCGCGCGGCCGATGGCGCGGTGGATATCGCCCTCGCCCTCGTCGTCATCCTCGACCGCGGCGTAGCCGATCGACACAGTCACCCGAAATCGGAGCGCGTCGATCGCAAGCGGCGGATGCGCCGCGACCGCGCGATGGATCAGCGTCGCGAGCCGCGAGAGCGATTTCTCGCGCCCGTCGGGCGTCAGGATCAGGAACTCCTCCCCGCCCCAGCGTGCGAGCAACTCGCCCCGCGACAGGATCGATTGCAGGTTCTCGCCGAGACGGGCGAGGATCTCATCCCCTTTCGCATAGCCGAAGCGATCGTTGATGACCCTGAAATGATCGACATCGACGAGGACCGCCCCGCCGATCTTGCCCGCCTCCGGCAGCCGGGAGTAGAGACCGGGCCGGCTCAGCGCCCCGGTAAGCGGGTCGCGCGTTGCGGCACATTCGAGCTCGCGCGCATCGGCATTGATCTGCCGCCCCATGAGAAGAATGACCCCGACGAGAAGCGCACTGAAGAAGGAAAGCAGGAGTTGCAGCTCGAAAAGGCTCTCGGCTGGCGCGGGCTGGGCCTTGACGAAGAGAACCCCGCCGCCGAAGGGCACGAGAACCGCAGCAAGGGTCAGCGCACGGAACCCCGCGCCATGCGCCCTGCGCGAGAACAGGGCGCGCAGATACTTGTTCTTGTGAAAGAACCGACCGACCCCCGCGATCGCGAAGTAGAGCGCGCCGAGCGACGCGATCGAGAAATTCGAATCCAGCACGAACACGCCGAAACCGAATTGATATAGCGCGAAGAGCGCGACGCAGATCGCCCCGTAGAAAAAGAGCATCGCGAGATTGAAATGGTTGGGCGCAGTGAAAAGCGCCACATGCAGGAAGAGAAGGCTCGCCGCGGTCTTAACCGATAGCTGGCCGTTGAATTGGTAGCGTTCGTTGAGCGACAGGACGAGATCCGAGGTGACCACGCGCGGCCAGGTGGAAATTCCCGCCTCGAGCAAGCGCTGCGCCATGATAGTGATCACGACCAGTTGCATGACCCGCAACGAGTATTGCGGAGCCAGCGGCCTGAGAGGCTGGACGAGCAGGCTGATCGCGACGCTCAGATACCCGATCGCCGAGAGCGGGTGCAACGCGGGCGCCCCCGTCTGGCTGGAAATGAAAAAGTTATGCGCCGTCCCGAGTACGATGATGGCGACCATCACGAAGACGATCAGCCGGTAGCTGTCACTGCGATCGGGCACCCCGAAATTCGAAAGCACTGTTTGCATCCCCCACCGTTCGCCCCTCTCCTTGCGGGGCATCGAAGGGAGGCTAGCGCATGGCGGGTTGAGAAAGGCTTAAGCCCGTCCCGTCGCGGGAAAGACGAAACAGCGATCGCGGCGGATCATCAGCCACATCGGCGTGCCCGGTTTGGGCAGGAAGACATTCGGCACGCTCGCGCGCAGGACCGAGCCGTCGACCTCCATCCGGAACTCGACAAGGCTCTCGCGGCCCAGAAACCGCGCCCGTTCCACGATGCCGCGCGCCGGCGTGCCGTCCTGCGCCGTCGGGTTCGGCCCCCGCCCGGCCCGGTCGAAATCGATCTTGAGATGCTGGGGCCGGATCACGATGTCGATCTCGGTCCCGTCGGGATGGCCGGGGGTCAGGAAATCGCCGAAGGGCGTGGGGGTGAGCGCCCCCCTCACCCGGCCCTTCAACACGTTGATATCCGAGAAGAAAGCCGCCGCCGCACGATCGACCGGGGCGTTGTAGAGGTTGTAGGGCGCGCCGCGCTGCACGATCCGGCCCGCGCGCATCAGCAGGATCTCGTCGGCCATCCGCATCGCCTCATGCGGCTCGTGCGTGACCAGAAGAACCGCCGTGCCCTCGTCCTTCAGAAGTCCCAGCGTCTCGTCGCGGATGCCGTCGCGCAGCCGCTCGTCGAGGCCGGAAAACGGCTCGTCCATGAGCAGGATCCGCGGCCGCGGCGCAAGCGCCCGTGCCAGAGCCACGCGCTGCTGCTCGCCGCCCGAGAGCGCATGCGGATAGCTTTGCGCATGGCGCGAAAGATGAACCTTCTCGAGCAATTCCCCGACCCGCGCGCGGGTATTCGCGCCGCCGCCCTTGAGGCCGAAGGCCACGTTCTCGGCCACGCTCAGATGCGGAAAAAGCGCGAAATCCTGAAACATCAGCCCGATCGCGCGTCGTTCGGGCGGCACGTAGCTGGTCTCGTCGCAGATCGGCATGCCATCGACGCAGATCCGTCCCGCATCCGGCCGATCCACACCCGCGATCAGCCGCAGCGTGGTGGACTTGCCGCAGCCCGAGGGCCCCAGAAGGCAGGTCACCTGCCCGGCGGGAATGGAAAAGGAGACATCCTCGACCACCGCCTGCCCGTCGAAGACGCGCCGCAGGTTCTGCACTTCGAGGCGCGGGGAAAGGGGTGTCGAACTCATGCGGAGAAATCTCGATCAAAATGGTCGGGCATGGTGGGCGGGGATAGCAGCCCGCCGCCCACCATGCAAGCCGCGCTCAGACCGAGATGTTGCACGCGCCCCCGTCGAGCAGGATGTTCTGCCCCACGATGAAGCCCGCATGGGTGGAGCACAGGAAGGCGCACATCGCCCCGAACTCCTCCGAGCTGCCGTAGCGCCGCGCCGGGATCGTCGCCGACCGGCGCGCGCGTGCTTCCTCGACCGAGATCCCCTCGGATTGCGCCATGCGCGCATCGAGCGACTCCGCCCGGTCGGTGGCATGGATCCCGGGCAGCAGGTTGTTGATGTTCACCCCGTTCGGCGCGACCTGCCGCGCCGTGCCCGCGACGAAGCCGGTGAGCCCCATCCGCGCCGAGTTCGACAGGCCCAGCGTGGCGATCGGCGCGCGCACCGATTGCGAGGTGATGTTGACGACCCGGCCCCAGCCACGGTCGATCATGCCCGGCAGCACCGCCTGCATCATCGCGATCGGGGCGAGCATGTTGGCATCGAGCGCGGCGATGAAATCCTCGCGCGACCAGTCCGACCACATGCCGGGCGGCGGTCCGCCCGCATTGTTGACGAGGATGTCGACCTCGCCCGCCGCATCGAGCACCGCCGCGCGCCCCTCGGCGGTGGTGATATCGGCCGCCACCGGCGTAACCGAGACCCCGGTCGCCGCCGCGATATCATTGGCCGCCGCCGCCAGCGCATCGGCGCCGCGCGCATTCAGGATCAGATCGACCCCGGCCTCGGCCAGCGCCATGGCACATCCGCGCCCCAGCCCCTTCGACCCCGCGCAGACGATCGCACGCTTGCCCCTGATCCCCAGATCCATCGCTCTCTCCTCTCAAGCTTTTCCGGTCCCGTCCCGGCTTGCCGCACAATAACCCGCCGGGCGCGCGCGGCAAGCGCGCTGATGCACATGCACAGCACGCTTGACCCCGGCGACCGGGCGGCGGTAAGCGGGAACGAAGCCTTTCAGGCATGACGCCCGCACGGGCACAGGGAGAGCGCGTGTCCGGTCCGAGCCAATCCGTCCATGTCTTCGCGGCCGCGGATTTCCGGGTCACCTCCGGCGCCAATCAGGGCGACGGGCTCGGCCCGGGCGAGTTCTGCGAACCGGGCGATGTCTACAGGCTCCCGCGCGAGGCGGTCCCGAGACGGCTCGCGCTCGCGCAGGACGGCGGCCCGCCGCACGTCGCGCAAGGCTCTGAGATCGGCTCTCCCGGCGACCCGCTCCGCCTCGCCGCGCGCCACCTGATGATGACGCCCGATGGCGACGCGGTCGATCTGCTCCTGATCCGGCACGATCCGAGCGCCGCCTTCTTCGTGCTCCCCCTCTCGCCGCTGGTGCCACGCCTGGAATATACGCTGCTCGAGGTGAGCGACGATCCCGGCGAGGTCCGGCTGGCGGATCTGCTCTGCGTCGCCTTCACCACCGGCACGCGGATCACCCTCGCAAGCGGCGCGCAGGTGCCGATCGAGCAGCTCCGCCCCGGAGACCGGGTCCTGACCCGCGACAGCGGCCCGCAACCGGTGAGCCTCGTGGCGAAGGCGACGATGCGCGCGGCGGGCAGCTTCGCCCCGGTCGTGATCTCGGCCGGCGTTCTGGGCAATGACAGCGATCTGGTGATCTCGCCCCATCACCGGGTCTTTCTCTACCGGCGCGGCGCGGAGCGGCTGGGCGAGACCTCGGAGATCCTCGTGCAGGCCAAGCATCTCGTCGATGACGACCATGTCTGGCGCCGCGAGGGCGGTTTCGTCGAATATTGCGCGCTCGTCTTCGACCACCATGAGATCATCTACGCCGAGGGCATTCCGGTCGAGAGCCTGATGGTCTGCGAGGCCACGCTTTCGCGTCTGCCCGAAGACCTCCGGCGCGAGATCTCGGATCGCCTGCCCGATCTGTCGCACCGCCCGCATTTCGGCACCGAGGCCCCGCGCGAGCTGCTCGACCGGATCGGGCGCGAGAAGATCTTCCGCAAGCGCAAGGACTGACGGGCCCGAACCGCCGGCCCCCTTCACCTAGACAGAAATACCCCGGGGGTGAATTCGCGCATGCGAAGAGGGGGCAGAGCCCCCTCTCTGGCAGGTAACTGTCGCCGTCCGGCGACGGAGGGGCAGAGCCCCCTCAGCCCGCCAGATGAGCGAGCGCCGCTTCGTGGATCTCGCGATTGGCCGCCGCGATGACCTGCCCGCCGCGATGGGCCGGACGCCCCTGCCAGTCGGTGACGATGCCGCCCGCCGCCTCGATCACCGCGATCGGGGCGGCCACGTCATAGGCCTGCAGCCCCGCCTCGACCACCAGATCGATCTGCCCCGCCGCCACGAGTGCATAGGCGTAGCAATCCATCCCGTAGCGGGTCAGGCGCACCTCGCGCGCCAGACGCGCGAAGGCCGCGCCCTCTTCGGGCGTGCCGACTTCGGGAAAGGTGGTGAAGAGAACGGCGTCGGAGAGGGCGCGCGGATCGCGCGTCCGCAAGATGCTCCGCCCCTGCGGCCCCTCCACCTCGGCGCGCCCGAAGCCGCCCGAGAAACGCTCGCCGATATAGGGCTGGTCGATGACCCCCAGTAGCGGCGCGCCGGGCCCGTCGGGGGTTTCCTCGCACAGGGCCACCAGCACGCCCCAGGTCGGCGTGCCCGACATGAAACCGCGGGTGCCGTCGATCGGGTCGAGCACCCAGGTCAGGCCGCTGGTGCCGCGGGTGACGCCGAACTCCTCGCCGTGGATGCCGTCCTGCGGGCGCAGTTTCCCGAGCCTCTCGCGGATCGCCGCCTCGGCAGCGCGGTCCGCCTCCGTCACCGGGTCGAACCCGGAGGCGAGCTTGTTGTCCGCCCCGATCCCGCCTTCGGGCCGGAACCGCGCGAGCGTCTCGGTCCGCGCCAGATCCGCCAGCTCGAAGGCGAGCGTCATCAGGTCGGTTTCGTCGCGGGAGGTGAGGACGGACATCGCGGGCTCCACTGGTTGACCGGGACCCGCGGCCCCAAAAGACAAGGGGAGCGGTAACCGCCCCCCTCTATCAGGTCAAGCCAACGATCCGCCCCCACCACGGAGCGAAGGCTGGGCCCGACTGTCTCAAGCTGCGTCGGAGAGTACCTTGGCGAGCTCGAACAGACGTCTGCGCTGTGCCTCGGGGATCGCGTAATACGACCGCACCAGGGCCAGAGCCTCCTTGTCGGACAGAATATCGCCGGCCACCTCGGTCTCGGCGACGCTTTCTTCGGAGAGCCCCTCGAAGAAGAAGGAGATCCCCACGTCGAGCGCGTCCGCGATATCCCAGAGGCGCGACGCGGAAACCCGGTTCATGCCCGTTTCGTATTTCTGAATTTGCTGAAATTTAATTCCGACCTGATCGGCCAGTTGTTGTTGCGTCATGCCGATCATCCAGCGCCGATGCCGAATTCTCTTTCCCACATGCACATCCACAGGATGTTTCATCTTCAACCCCTCGAAGCGAATTTCAACTCGAAAACTACCATGCGCTGAGTGTGACGCTCCGGGCGAAAATTCAAACCTGTCTAAAAAGACAGGCATTTCCGCGCTTATCGTTAAGAAACTGTCCAAAAGGGCAATCTCCGGGAAACTCGCGCTCTGCGTGTTTCGCAATTTGCGAGGCCGATTGCGGATTACCTTACCCTGACATTTTCATGACGCGAAGGCGAACCACCGGAGGGTGATTCGTCGAAAATCGCCAGAACCGGAGGCTGTATCGGCCCGGTCTGGTGCCGGCACGTTCCACTGGCCGCGGAAAAGCCACCCCTGTATCACGGCTATGGAGAGAGATTAGCGGTGCATCTCCCGTGCCGCAGCACATGCCAGAACGGAGCCTTCATGCGCGCCTTCAGACAAGCGACCCGCGAGACCACCCCCGAAATCACCGACATCCCCCTGCCCGCCCCCGGCCCGGGCGAGGTTCAGGTCGCGATCCGGGCCTGCGGGCTCAACTTCGCCGATCTGCTGATGATCGAGGGGAAGTATCAGGACACGCCTCAGACGCCCTTCACCCTCGGCATGGAACTGGCCGGCGTGGTGAGCGCCACGGGCCCGGGCACACGTTTTGCAGTGGGAACGCGGGTCGCGGTCTTCTCGGGCCAGGGCGGGCTGGCCGAGGCCGGAAACTTCCCCGAGAGCCGGTGCACCGCGATGCCCGAGGCGATGAGCTTCGCACAGGCCGCCGCCTTCCAGATCGCCTACGGGACCGGCCATGTCGCGCTCGAGGCGCGCGCCGGGCTGAAACCGGGCGAGACTCTGGTGGTGCTCGGCGCCGCGGGCGGGGTCGGTCTCGCCGCGGTCGAGATCGGCAAGCGGATGGGCGCGCGGGTGATCGCCTGCGCGCGCGGCGCGGCCAAGCTCGAGACCGCGCAAGCGGCGGGCGCAGATGACGTGCTCGACAGCGAAACCCCGGATCTCAAAGCCGCGCTGAAGGCGCTCGGCGGGGCCGACGTCATCTATGACGCGATCGGAGGCGCTGCAGGCGAAGCCGCCTTCCGCGCCCTCAAGCCCGGCGGGCGCTATCTGGCGATCGGCTTCGCCAGCGGCGCCATTCCCGACCTGCCCCTCAACCACGCCCTGGTGAAGAACATCGCAATCCACGGCCTCTATTGGGGCGGCTATCTGAAACTCGACCCCGAGGTTCTCACCGGCTCGATGCGCCAGCTTTTCGACTGGTTCGCGCAAGGCGGGCTGCGGCCGCATATCGGGGGAACCTACCCGCTCGAAAAGGTCGCGGATGCGCTCGAGGATCTGCGCGCGCGGCGCTCCACCGGCAAGCTGGTGATCGAGATCGGGGACGAGGCCGAACCTCTCCCCGGCGCGATTTTCTGATCGCGCCGCGTGAAACCTGTGTGAAACAGTGCGTTTTCCGTGCCGACGAAATCTTGAATTCCGGTCTCGCTCTGCCAATATCGGTTCCGAAACCGGCGCGAGGGACCGCCGGGACGAAATTTGGAGGTGCTGATGGCTGATTTCGAAACGATGCGGACGCCCCATGCGGGCACGCGTCAGGCTGCGATTGACGAGGGTCTTCGCGCGCATATGAACAAGGTCTACGGGCTGATGTCGCTGGCGATGCTGGTGACGGGCGCCGTGGCTTTCGGCGTGGGGACGAACCCGGCTCTGGTGGCTGCGATCTTCGGCTCGGGGCTGAAATGGGTCGTGATGCTTGCGCCTCTGGCGATCGTCTTCGCCTTCGGCGCGATGATCAACAAGATGTCGACCTCGACCGCGCAGATCGTGTTCTTCGTCTATGCCGCGCTCATGGGGCTGTCGATCAGCTTCATCTTCGCCGCCTATACAGGCGTGTCGATCGCGCAGACCTTCCTCGTGACCGCGATCTCCTTCGCGGGGCTGTCGCTTTACGGCTACACGACGAAGCGCAACCTGAGCGCCATGGGCTCGTTCCTGATGATGGGCCTGATCGGCCTGATCGTCGCCTCGATCGTGAACATCTTCCTCGCCTCTTCGGCGATGGCCTTCGCGATCTCGGTGATCGGCGTGCTGATCTTCGCGGGCCTGACCGCCTATGACACGCAGAACATCAAGAACACCTACCTGCAGATGGCTGCGGGCGGGGACCGGGACTTCATCGGCAAGGCCGCCATCATCGGCGCGCTGCAGCTCTACCTGGACTTCCTGAACCTGTTCATGTTCCTGCTGCAGTTCATGGGCGACCGCCGCTAAGGCAGGCCCCGAACCCGAAATGACGAAGCCCCGCCTTGTGCGGGGCTTTTTCATGGGAGCGACGAAGCGTCGAGCGCCTCAACCCATCCGCAGCGCCATATCCAGCATCCGGTTGGAAAAGCCCCATTCATTGTCATACCAGCCGAAGACCCGGATCAGCCCATGCGCGGTCGCCCGCGTCTCGGGCAGCGCCATCACAACGCTTTCGGGCCGCGCGCGCAGATCGGTCGACACGAGCGGCTTCTCGGTGATGCCGATCACGCCGCCTGCCTCGCGCAATACCGCGTTCACCGCTTCGACCGAGGCGGGCCGGGCGACCGTCACCGCCAGATCGACCGCCGAGACAGAGGCCGTGGGCACCCGCACCGCCTGCGCGACGAGCCGCCCTGCGAGCCCCGGCAAAACGGCCTCCATCAACGTCCCCGCCGAGGTGGTCGTCGGCACCATCGAGAGCGCGGCGGCGCGCGAGCGCTCCATCGGCCCGCGCGGCTTGTCCACGGTGGGCTGGCTGCCGGTATAGCAATGGACCGTCGTCATCGAACCGGTGACAATGCCGAATTCGCGGTCGAGCAGCCGCGCGAGCGGGGCGAGCGCATTGGTGGTGCAGCTCGCATTCGAGACGACCCGCTGTGCGCCGAGGCTGTCTTCGTTCGCCCCCAGCACGATCGTCGCCTCGGCCGCCCCGGAGGGCCCCGAAATCAGCACCCGGCGCGCGCCCGCCGCGAGCCCCTGCCCGGCGATCTCGGGCGTCTCTGCCCGGCCGGTGCATTCCATCACCAGATCGACACCCGACAGATCGAGGCCCGAGATGTCCTCCGCCCGGTGGAGTGCGACGCGCCGCCCGTCGATCACGAGCGCGCCGTCCTCGAAGGCGACCGAGCCCTTCCAGGGACCGAAGACGCTGTCATATTCGAAGAGATAGGCGAGCATCTCCGGCGCCTCGATATCGTTGATGCCGACGATCGCGAGCCCGGGCCACGCATCAGGCGCCTGCGCCCATGCCCGCAGTACCGACCGTCCGATCCGCCCGAACCCGTTGATGAATACCCGCATGTCGCACCTCCGACCTCCCGATTACTGCGCCGGTCGAGCCGAGGGAAGCGCGCGATTGTGCCCCGAACACAGACAGCAAGGAACATGTCGCCGCGAGGCCGCGTTCGCCCCCTGTAACGGCCGGGAGAGCCGGGGTGGCCATTCATGCTCAAAATTGTTACCTCTCCCGCGCTTCCGAAAAATCATCGATTTAGAGGAGGATTCCCGATGAATATCACGACACCGAATGCCGAATTCGCTGACGTGGACGACTATCCGACAAGACTGAAGGACGCCGAGCGCGTTCTCGAACGCAAGGATCCCGTTCTGTGGAAGGACTGGGACGAGTCGGCGCCGATCTCGCGTGAGGACGCGCGCCATTACGAAGAGAAGGGGTACCTGATCCGGCGCGACCTCTTCAGCCCGGACGAGGTACGCAAGCTGATCGAGACCTCCGCCGAGCTGCGCGCGAACGGCCAGCGCATCCGGGCCGAGGATCTCGTGACCGAACCCAAATCCGACGCGGTGCGCACGATCTTCCGCCTCGACGAGCACAGCGACCTCTTCGTGCGCCTCGCCGCGGATACGCGCCTCGTGGATGTCGCGCGCTTCCTGCTGGGCGACGAGGTCTACCTCCACCAGAGCCGCCTGAACTACAAACCGGGCTTCACCGGCAAGGAGTTCTACTGGCATTCGGATTTCGAGACCTGGCACGCCGAGGACGGGATGCCGCGGATGCGCGCGGTCTCGGCCTCCGTCCTGCTCACGGACAACAGCGCGCTCAACGGGCCGCTGATGCTGATCCCCGGCACCCACAAGCAGTTCGTCGCCTGTCAGGGCGAGACGCCTGACGCCAATCACGAGACCAGCCTCAAGATGCAGGAGATCGGCGTGCCCTCGAAGGCGCAGCTCGAGAAGCTCGCCGCCGAGGCCGGGCTGGACACGGCGACCGGCCCTGCCGGGACCGTGATCTTCTTCGAGTGCAACACGCTGCATGCCTCGAACGGCAATGTGACGCCCTTCCCGCGGTCGAACGCGTTCTTCGTCTATAACGCGATCTCGAACCAGCCGGTGGCGCCCTTCGCCGCCTCGAAACCGCGCCCGGCCTTCCTCGCCAGTCGCGGCGCGGCGAAGCCGATCACGCCTGTCGAAGGCGACCTGACCCGGGCCTGATCCCGCTTGCGGCGTCCGCCTCGCGGGCGCCGCCTCCTATCGCGCGACCTCATCACCCGCGGCTAACGTCTTTTCACAACACCGTTATTTCGACCGCCGCGCCCCAGATGCGCCCACCGCGCCTTGATTCAGGTCAGAGAACGGCCGCGAAAAGCGTCCCTCAATCTGCGCATTCCAAGCTTTCTCGGGAGAGGCAAATGCGCGACACGAATATCAAGGCCGAACGCACGGTCATCGTTCTCCTGCGCCTGTCGATGGCGTGGGTCTTCCTCTATGCCGCCTCGCACCAGATCACCGTACCGGGCTGGAGCGCGACGGGGTTCCTCGAACATACGAAAACCTTTCACTGGCTCTTCGCCGAGTTTACCGGGCCGGTGACGGGGCCGATCGTCTCCTTCCTTGTCGAATGGGGGCATTTCGCGATCGGTCTGTCGCTGCTGCTCGGGTTCTTCACCCGCATCGGCGCGAGCGCGGGCATCGGGCTGATGATCCTTTACTGGATGGCCCATATGGACTTCCCCTATATCAGCAATACCAACAACTTCCTGCTCGACGAGCACATCGTCTATGCGCTGGTGCTGCTGCTGGTGATCGTCGCCAGGGCCGGGCGGGTCTTCGGGCTCGACGGCCTTTTGTCGGAAACCTCGCTCGTGCGGCGGAACCATCTGTTGAGCTGGGCGGCTGGCTGAGCGCCGTCGCTTCCGCATACCATCGCGGCGGGCCGAGGACAGCCGCGATGGCTCGCACATCCGCGGGCAGGCGCGTCCATGGCTCCGCCCTGCCCCCTGCCCCGGCAATCCATCCGGCCGGACGCCGACCTCCAGCCCACGTCCGCCATCTGCCGCGACACGAGACGGAGAGCGGAGGGCGAAACGGAGCCCCTTCCGAGCCTCCGGAACGGGCAGAAACCGGGCTTTCCTCCTCAGACGATCACAAGGATGTTTACCCCTCTGCCCCTTCACCCTCGGCGAGCGAGGGGTCAAAGAGTTGATGAGACCCACCAAACGCCGGACATCCGACCGAGGGAGGAAGCATGAGCCGCCAGAAGAACGAGACCAGCCTGACGCAGGGCGAATTCCGCGCCACCGCGTCGATCGCCGCGATCTACATGACCCGACTTCTGGGCCTGTTCATGATCTATCCGGTCTTCGCGCATTACGCTGACGGGCTGACCGGGGCCACCGCGACCACGATCGGCCTTGCGCTTGGCGCCTATGGCCTGACGCAGGGGCTGCTGCAGATCCCGTTCGGGCTTCTCTCGGACCGGCTCGGCCGGCGCACTCTTGTCATCGCGGGGCTGGCGCTCTTCTGCCTCGGCAGCGTGACCGCCGCGATGTCGCATACGATCACCGGCGTGATCGTCGGACGGGCGCTGCAGGGGGCCGGCGCGATCGGATCGGTGCTGCTGGCCTCGGTCGCCGATGTCACCCGCTCCGAGACGCGCACCCGGGCGATGGCGATCGTCGGCGTCTCGATCGGCTTTTCCTTCATGGTTGCGGTGATCCTCGGGCCGCTCGTCGCGGTCTTCGCCGGGCTCTCGGGCATCTTCTGGCTGACGGCGGGCCTCGCGCTGGTGGGCATCGTGATCGCCTCCTTCGTGATCCCGACCCGCGAGACGCACGAGGCCGGGATCGGCATCGCCCGCGCGAGCCTGCGCGAGCTGATCACCGATCCGCGCCTCCTGGAACTCGATTTCGCGATCTTCACCCTGCACGCAACGATGACCGCGCTGTTCCTAGCCGTGCCGATGATCGTCTCCCGGACGCTGGGCCTCGGCGGCGGGAGCGCATGGGTGCTCTACCTCCCGGTTCTGGTGGCGGCGGCAGGTTTGATGGTGCCCTTCGTCATCATCGCCGAGAAACATGGCCGTATGAACCAGATCCGCCTGATCTCGGTGGCGCTGATCGGCCTGAGCGAGCTGATCCTGCTGGTGCTGGGGAATAACGCGATCGGGGTCGTGGCGGCGCTCGTGATCTTCTTCACCGCCTTCACCGTGCTCGAGGCGCTCCTGCCCTCCGCGCTCACCAAGGCCGCACCCGCCTCGGCCAAGGGCACCGCCTCCGGCCTCTATTCCAGCTCGCAATTCATCGGCATCTTCGTCGGCGGCACGATCGGCGGGCTCGCGATGGACCATGGCGGCGCCGCGACGGTGATCGGCTTCGTCCTTGCATTGACGCTGATCTGGGGCGCATCGCTCGCGCTGGTAAGCCGTCGCGCCGCGAGCCCGCAGCGCAGTTGAGGGGGGTGGCCGCCTCTCTGCTCCGACTGGCCGGTTTCGGTCCGGTTGAACGCGCCCTCGTGATTTGCACGCTTCCAGGGCGCCGCGACGGCGATCAGGATAAATGTGGTCGCTCCGGTCTCTTGCTGCTGATTTTACATGGGATGCGGCACGAAGGACTATGTTCGCGGCCGCAGCGACATTCTCGTACCGGTTGACGAAATCCCACCGTTTTTCTGAAGCTCAAGTCCGTGCACCGGCGTCACCGACCAGGATGTCGATCAGGCCCCGTCTCATGCATGAGTGATGCATCCGCGTTCGCCGCTTGTCCTTGCGACTGATGGCCAGATGCGGCGAGCGAGGACTTTGCGGTCATGCTGCTCGACGCTGATTTCGGCATGGACTTGTTCACTACGCTCGCTGACATCACGAACGACCACCATGCGGAAAATTCAGTGCGGAGTTCGCACCGGAATGAATGACCGCAAGGGGCCGTCTCCACGCACGGACGCCTACGACTAGCGCCCATCAGTTTCACGCACCTTACCCATCATAGTCGCTTGTTCGAGCGATCACGCTCCCCTTCATTTCTTCAGCTTCGCCTGTTCGAGCGACCAATATTCCATATCGAAAAGCTCGTTCTCCGAAATCGGCGAGAACCGCCCGAACTCTTCCGCTGCATTCACGATGCGCGCCGTTTGCTCAAGCAGGTCGCCAGCGATACGCGCCGCTTTTTCACTCACGCCCACGCCAAAAAGCCCCACCCCGGGCACGAGCACCGCGCGGGGCGCGGGATCGAGCATGGTTTTCGGTTCGGAGGCGTGGGGGGCGTTGCGCACGAAATAGGCCTGATAGCGGTCGGCATACTCCGCCAACTTCCGCTCGATCTCAGCGGCATCGTCGCGAGCCTCGAGGAGCAGCGGGAACGGTTTGATCCGGATCACATGGTCCGGGGTTGCGGTGCCTCGCATCGCCAATTCGTAGAGGTTCTCGCATTCGAGATAGCGCCGGATCGCAGGCGTAGAGCGGAAATCGACCGCGGGCGCCTTCCCAAGCGCGCCCTGCCCAGCGAGCGCGCTGGTCAGAGAGGCAGCCAAGTCGTGCGGCGCCTCGGTGTCGTTGGCCTGTGGCGCCTCCACCGCGATACCTTTGGCCGCCAGAAATTCTTCCGCCGTTGTGACGAACTCAAGCGTCAACTCGTAGCTTCCACGGGCGCTCTCGGCGAAGGTGACCAGCCCGTGTTTCTCGAGCCACAGCCCCTCCACCGTCGGATCGCGGGCAAGCGCCTCCTTGCAGGCATGGCTCAACGCGTAACCGGGCATGACATAGGGCACGAACCCGACCCGACCGCGATAGAGGTCGCCTACCACTCCGTCCATGTCCTCCTGATCGGCAAGCGCGAGGATTGCCGTGGCATGGCTGTGATCGACGAAAGCCTGCGGCATATAGGCGTGCAGCAGGGCCTCCACCGAGGGGGTCGGCGCGCGCGAATCCAAAAGATGACCGCGCAGGAAAGCGACCATATCCTCGTCGGACATATGCGGGATCGCGCGGGTCTCCAGCAACGGCTCCAACCGCATCGCCGGAAGGCCGGGCGCTTCGATATCGCCGAGATCCCAGCCCGAGCCCTTCACATGGATGACCGCCCCACCCGGCGCGTCGGAGATCTTGACCGAGGTATTGCCACCGCCGTGCAGCACCAGATCCGGATCCTGTCCGATCAGGCGCGAGCTGTAGACGCGCAGCCCCAGCGCGGCGGGCTGGCCCGCCGCTTCGGCGGCCTCGGCGAATTTGCGGGCTTCGGCGTCATTCCAGCGCGATTGCATCGGCGGCTCCTTTTCAACGAATTCGCGAGGGCACGTCGCCGCGCCCTCGCCAGATGGCATCACAGGTGATCAGAAATCGAAGTTGTCGATATTATCTTTGGTGAAAACCGTGCGCTCGGGCAGCAAGATGATGCCGTTATCCTTGGCCTCATACTTGTAGCCCTGAACCGAGTTCGGCGAGACTGTCACATCGCCGATGCCCGGCACCTTCATCGTGTCACCCACCTTCAGCGGCCCGTCCTTGAGCACATGATCGGCCACAGCGACCGAGATCGCACCCTGCTGGGTCACGTCCCACAGACCGAAGCGCGCAACCGTCCCGCGCTTCACATAGGGGCGCATCACGTTGGGCGTCGAGAAGCCCACGATCGTCACCTTGCCCGCCTTGTCGAGATTCTCGGCGGCCTGGGCCGCGGCCGGAAGCGCGTTCGCATCGGGCGCGATGATCGCGTCGAGATCGGGATAGGCGCTGAGGATACCCTCGGCGGTCTGAAGCGATTTCTGCGCGTCGTTATAGCCGTATTGCGTGGTCACGATCTCCCAGCCGGGATGCTCCTTGGCGATCTTAGCCTTAGCGGCCGCGACCCAGGCATTCTGGTCGGTCACGGTGGGCGAGGAATAGAAGAAGGCGACCTTCGCCTTGTCCTTGCCCTTCAGGCCGTCCGACGCCATGTCCACGAGCATGCCACCAAGCTGATCTGGTGTACCCTGGTTCACGTAATAGGAGCGGCATTCGGGGTTCACATCCGAATCCCAGGTCATCACCAGCACGCCGCGCGCCATCGCCTGCTTTAGCGCCGGGCAGAGCCCGTCGGGCGAGACCGAGGCGAGGATCACGGCCTTGTAGCCCTGATTGACGAAGTTGTTCACGAACTGAACCTGCCCCGAGACGCTGGGCTCGGTCGGCCCGTCATAGGTGACGTTGTCGCCGAGCTTCTTGCCCATGTCGACAGCGCCCTTGCCGCCCGACGTGAAGTAGCCCACCCCGACAAGTTTCGGAATGAAGGCGATGTCCTCGGCCGCGGCCGAATTGGCCATCAGCATCCCCGCCGCGAGGGTGCCCATCACCCAATTGGTCGTTTTACGCATTTCAGTTCTCCTCCTCTGAACGCTTTGGCCTGCGTCATTCTGACGGACGCGGCCGAACCGGAATGAACTCGCGCAGCAAGGACGCCCCGTGGCGCATTGCGACGACGACAACCAGCAGCGCTCCGGACAACGCACTGGAAACCTGACTGGGAACTCCGCTCATCTGCAGGCCCTGCTGCAGATAGCCGATGATGAAAGTGGCGATAATGGTGCCGATCACCGAGCCCTGACCGCCGTAGATCGAGGCCCCTCCGAGAACGGCGGCGGTGATCGCGGGCAGGAGCGTCGCCTTGCCCAGATCCACCCGCGCCGAGCCGAAATAGGCCGACAGCAGCAGCCCCGCAAGCGCGGCGGCAAGCCCGGTGATGACATAGGTCAAGAGCTGCACCCGCGCGACGGGCATGCCCGCGTGGCGGGCGGCGGATTCGTTCTGGCCGATCTGGAACACCAGCCGCCCGAAGCGCGTGACATGCAGCAGCACCAGCATCACCAGCGAGAAGGCGAGGAACACGAAAAGCGGCATCGGAAGCCCGAGGATCATCTGGTAGCCAAGCCCGGTGAAGACAGCCGGGAAGCCGCCGATCCCGTCATAGCCATTCGCCCCCACGACCCCTGAGAGCACCGTGGCCGCCCCCGAAAACATGTAAAGCGCGCCAAGCGTCACCACGAGCGGTTGAAGTCGCGTCAGCCGGATGATCGTCGCGTTCAGCAGCCCCGCCAGCGCGCCCGTCGCGAAACCGACCGCAAGCGAGACCGCGAGCGGCATCCCGAAGAAATTGGCGATGCCGAAGGTGATCGCGCAAAGTCCCACGGTCGAGGCGAAGCTCACATCGATCCCGCCGGCAATGATCACCAGCGTCAACGGCACGGCCACGATCCCGACATGGACGAAATCGGAAGTGCCATAGAGCAACGAACTCAGATTGAGGAAGCGCGGGTTGATCGCCCCGAAGATTGCAAGCTCAAGGACCAGTAGTCCGAGCAAGAGGACTTCCCACCGCATCACGAGACGCTTCATGCCGCTTCCTCCAGATCACCCGTCCTGGACGGGGACGTTTCGCCACGGCGGTAGCGCGCCGCGCGGTCGCGGGCTTCGAGCGCGATCCGCAGCCGGCCGTCAATCAGCAGCACCGCAAGCAGCATCGCGCCGCCGATGAGGTCGTTCCAGTAGGCCGGGATCTTGAGAAAGACGAGCGCGGTGTCGATCGAGGTGAAGAAGATCACGCCGATCGCCACGCCCGCAACCGATCCGACGCCGCCGAGCAGGCTGATGCCGCCCAGCACCAGCGCGGCTATCGCCCGCAGCTCCATGCCCGAGCCGGCCTGATTGGGCACGAACCCGATCTGGGCCGCGAAGGCGATACCAGCGATCGCATACATCGCGCCCGCCCAGACGAAGGCGAGGAACTCGATCCGGCGCAGCGGCAGGCCCAGATGGCGCGCGGCCTCACGGTTGTCGCCCACCGCGAAGATCCAGTGCCCGCGCCGGGTGCGCAGCACCAGCCAGACCGCCGCGATCAGCGCGATCGCCACAATCCCCACCGCCGACAGCCCTACGAATCCCTTGCCCGAAAGGTCCTTGACCCCCTGCGGCAGTTCCTCGATCCACTCGCCGCCGGTGGCGATCAGCATCACGCCACGGAACAGGCCGAGCGTGCCGAGCGTGGTCACGATCGAGGGCACGCCAAGGAGCGCCACGAGCCCGCCATTGAGCGCGCCCGCCGCCACGCCCGCGCCAAGAGCCGCCGCGATCGCGACCGGCAGCGAGGCCCCGGCATTCACCGTCAGTCCCAGCGTCACCGCCGAGAGCCCGAGCACCGAGCCGCCCGAAACGTCGATATTGCGTGTCAGGATGACCGGGAAGATCCCCAGCGCTACAAGCATCAGCACCAGACCGTTCGACCAGATGATCGAGGCCGTGCGCGTTGACAGGAACCCGGGCGCCGCCGCGCCGACCAGCAGGAGCACGATCAGGGTGACGAGGAACAAGGTCGCGACACGTTCGCGGGCGATCCGTTCAAGCATGGGCGGCCTCCCTGGATTCGAAGGCCAGCTCGGCGATCTCGTCGGTGCTGCTTCCGCCCGGAAGCTCGCCGGCGAGATGCCCGCCCGCCATCACCGCGATCCGGTCCGACAGGCGAACGACCTCATCGAAATCGGACGAGATCAGCAGCACCGCCGTGCCTGCATCGGCCAGCTGTTCGATCAGTTCGTAGATATCGTTGCGCGCGCCCACATCGACGCCGCGCGTCGGCTCGTCGAGAATCAGGACCCGCGGCTGAGCAGCGAGGCATTTCGACAGCAACACCTTTTGCTGGTTGCCGCCCGAAAGGCTGCGCACCGGCTGCTCCGCCGTCTCGCATTTGATCCCGAGCGTCTTGCGATAGCCTTCGAAGCGCGCGCGCTCTTTGCCGGGCCGCAGCAGGAAGGGCAGCAGGTAATGCACGAGCGACGAGGTATTCCAGTAGAGTGGCGCATCGAGAAAGAGCCCGTATTGCTGCCGATCCTCCGACAGGAGCACGACATTCTCGCGCACGGCGTCGCGCGGTGTCCGGGCAAGGAAGGCCCGCCCTTCCAGCACGACCTCTCCGCCGGCGCGCGGACGCAACCCAACGAGCGTTTCGGCCAGTTCGGTGCGCCCTGCCCCGACCACCCCGGTCAGACCGAGAACCTCTCCGTGATGCAGATCGAAGGAGATATCGACGAAGCCCTCGCCGCGCAGCCCCGCGACCTCGAGCGTCTTGCGCTCGGCCCGGGCCCTGTCGGCGCGCCGGTCGCGCAGGGCCGCGACACCCGGGCTCATAGCGGCAAGGATTTCCACATCATTACTCTCGGACATCGTCGCGCTGTGCACGACATAGCCGTCGCGCAGCACCGTGATCCGGTCGCTGACCGCGCGCAACTCGTGCAGCTTGTGGGAAATGAAGACGAGACCGTGACCCGTCGCGCGCAGCGCCCGCATCCGGTCGAACAGCGTGTCCACCTCATGCGGAGTGAGCGCCGAAGTCGGCTCGTCAAGGATCAGCACCTTCGCATCGCGCACGAGGCCGCGAAGGATCTCCACGATCTGACGGTCGGCAATCTCGAGGGTCGCGGCCTTGGCATCGGGGGAAAGCGCCACGCCCAGATCCGCGATCAGCTCGCCGATGCGGGCGCGATATGCCTCCGCCCGGCGCGGCAGACCGATGCAGATATTCTCCAGGACACTTTGATTGGGGAAAATATGCGCCTCTTGGGGCACGAGGTAGAGCCCCATCGCCTGAGCCTGCGCAGGCGTCGGGGGATGGAGCGACGCCCCCGCGATGGAGACGCGCCCGGCACTGGGGGCGACCAGACCGGCAAGGATCTTCATCAAGGTGGACTTGCCCGCGCCATTGCCGCCCAGAAGCGCATGGATCTCCCCGGCACGCACCGCGAAATCCACGCCCTTGAGCACAGGCACGCCGCCGTAGCTTTTCGAAACCCGGCCAAGCTCGGCGAGCATAGGTGCCATAACTCCTCCCTCGATCAACATCTCGCAGTCACGACTGTTCATCTGCTTTAACTTAAAACATCTGTTCATTCACCGCATGCGCTGTCAACAATTTTTTGCTTATTTTTTACGCTGCAATGCGGCGTTTTTGAGCTGTTGACTTGTTCATATGTTTTGGTAACGAGTTATTTGAACATTACCCGACCACCTCGGAGGACCGATCGTCATGGAAGAGCTCGCGCCGAACGAAACGGACGAAGCCCTGCTCGCGCGAGTCGCATGGCTCTATTACAACGACGGCCTCACGCAGAGCGAAGTGGGCCACCAGCTCAACCTCTCGCGCATCAAGGTATCGCGGCTCCTCGATGCGGGGCGCGCCTCCGGGCTGATCGAGGTGCGGATCAATTCGCGCCAGCAGGGCTGCCTCGAGATCGAGACGCGCCTGCAGGAGAGGTTCCACCTCAAGGATTGCCGCGTGATTCCCGATGGCACCGGGGCGGATATCGACGCGCGGATCGGACAGGCCGCAGCGAATTTCCTGATGCAGAAGCTGGCCCCAGGCGACAGCCTCGCGGTCGGCTGGGGCTCCACCGTGTCCAACGCGATCCGGGTGCTCGGCCATGTCGTGCAGGAGCGCCGGATCGAGCTGTTTTCCCTGACCGGCGGCGTGCAGACCTATGTACAGGGGATGCGCGAGGCGCATTGGGATCGTATGCCGAACATCATCCCGGCGCCGCTGGTGGTCTCGACGCCGGAACTGGCTGCGGCCCTGCTGCGTGAGCCCGCGATCTCGTCGCTGCTCAACCAGGCGATCGCGGCGGATTACAAGCTGGTCGGGATCGGCGGCATTTCGGAACAGGCGACCGTGGTCTCGCAAGGTTACATCACCGCTGGCGAGATCGAGCCGCTGCGCCGCAGTGGCGCGCGTGGCGATGTGCTGTGCCGTTTCTACGACCGAACCGGGCAGGACATGGAGCTGCCGCTGCATGAGCGCGTGATCGGCGTCGATCTGGTCCAGCTTCGCGACTGCGAGCAGGTGATCGGCGCCGCCGGCGGGCCGAACAAGGTGACCCCGATCCTCGCCGCGCTGCGCGGCCAAATTCTCGACATTCTGGTGACCGATGAGGCGACCGCGCTGTCGCTTCTAGACGCCGCGGAGGACTGACATGCGCTATTTTCTCGCCTTCGACGCCGGCACCGGCAGCGGCCGGGCCGTCCTGTTCGACGAGACTGGCGCCGAGGTCGCGACCGCCGGGCAGGAATGGTGGCACGCCAGTGACCCGCGCTATCCTGGCTCGATGGACTTCGACACGGAAGGCAACTGGGCGGCGCTGGCCCGCTGCTGCCGCGAAGTGATCGCGAAGGCCGGCGTCGATCCGAAGGACATCGTCTCGGTCAGCGCCACGGCGATGCGCGAGGCGTTCGTGCTACATGACGAGAGCGGCGCGGAAATCTGGGCCTGCGCGAATGTCGATGCGCGCGCCGATGCCGAGGTCCGCGAACTCAAGAGGGACCATCCTGGGCTGGAGGAAGACATCTATGCGCGCTCGGGCCAGACCTACGCGCTTGGCGCCCTGCCCCGGCTGATCTGGTTGCGCCGCCACATGCCCGAGGTGCTCGAACGGGCGCAGGCGCTGACGATGCTGTCTGACTGGGTGCTCTACCGGCTTTCGGGAGAGCTCACTTCTGAACCCTCGAATGCCGGAACGACCGGGCTGATCGGCCTCGCCGATCGCAAGGTGCTGGGCGATGCGATGGAGAAACTGGGGCTGCGCAGCGATATCTTCCCGCGCAGCGTCGTGACCGGCGAATGCGTGGGCACCGTCTCGGGTGCTGCGGCAAAGGAAACCGGGCTCGCGCCCGGCACGCTCGTAATCGCCGGCGGTGGCGACTGCCAGACCGGCGGGCTGGGGCTGGGCATCGTCGAGAACGGCGACTGCGCGGTGCTCGGCGGGACGTTCTGGCAACAGGTGGTCAATGTCCCGCTGACCCTGACCGATCCTAGCATGAAACTCCGGATCAATCCGCATGTGGTCTCGCATCTCAATCAGGCCGAAGCGATCAGCTTCTTCACCGGGGCCGCGATGCGCTGGTTCCGCGACGCCTTCGGGCAAGGCAAGGGGTATTTTGAACTCGAGGCCGCCTCGAAGGAGGTGCCGCCGGGCGCACACGGGATCATCCCGATCCTGTCCGACGTCATGCGTTACAACGAGTGGATCCACGCCGCCCCGTCACTGCTCAACCTTTCGCTCGATCCCGAGAAATCCGGCCCCGCCGCGATCTTTCGTGCGCTGCAGGAAAATGCCGCGATCGTTGCGCATCGCAATCTCGAGGCAGTTTTCGCGCTGACCGGCGAGCGCCCCGCGCGCATCGTCTTTGCCGGGGGCGCGTCGAAATCCCCGCATTGGGCGCAGATCCTCGCCGATGTCACCGGCCTGCCGGTCGCGACCTCGAAGGTAAAGGAGGCCACCGCGCTTGGATGTGCAGCCGCCGGAGCGACCGGGGCAGGCCAGTTCGGCTCGCTGATGGAAGCGGGCGCGGCATGGTCCTGCATCGAAGATGAATATCAACCGAACCGCGCGCTGCGCGACCTCTATGACGAGGCAAGCGACCGCTGGCAGCGTGCCTATGCCGCACAACGCGCACTGGTTGCCGAGGGCGTGACCCAATCCATGTGGCGTGCACCGGGCACGTAAGAACGACACGAAAGGACTTCTGAATGCTGATCCAACTGGTGAATATCAAGGTGCAGCCGGGCACGCGCGAGACTTTCCTCGAAGCCTTCAAGATCAATTGCGACGGCACACGCGAAGAGCCGGGCAACCTGCGCTTCGACCTGCTTCACGACCCCGAAGACGAGAACAATTTCTTCGTCTACGAAATCTTCAAGAGCGATGACGCGCTCGAAGATCACCGCAAGACCGCCCATTACCGGAAATGCGTCGCGATGATCGACCCGATCACGATCGGCGGGCGCTCGAAGACCTATTTCGAGCCGGTCCTTGTTCAGGGCGTTGTGGAGGCGTCGATTTAGCACCCAGGCCCAAGACCCCAAACTGACCCTTGCAGACGAAGTGTAAGGCAATCCTCCCTCGGGGAGTTGGACCACGCGCGTAGATCGTGAGGGGCCTCCTGCGTTCGAACAACGCTCTGCAAAACCCCCACAGAGCAGCGAACTTCGAGGGCACGTCTCGAAAGGGCGGGGAGCGGTTGTTCGCTGCGCATGATACGCATTGCCGGAGCGGGCGTCGCTGGACCACGAACCACGGCGTCAGCTGCGCGCCTTCGGAAAAGCCTCTATCCTCGGGCCGGACAGCACGCACAGCTCCATATAAGCCACACCAGCCGCGCGAGCTCTGGTCGAACGGCATGAGCCGAGATCGCAGCAGAATGGCCGAGGCTTGCACTCCAGAGGCGTTTCGCGGGATATGGCGACCCGAAGACTTCCCTCGGGAAGTCCATTGATAATCGAAAGCCAAAATGCCCCAGACCGACCGTCTCAAGACCGACTGTTCGAAATGCGCGGCGCTTTGCTGCGTCGTGCTGGCCTTCGACAAGGGCAAGGATTTCGCCTTCGACAAGAACCCCGGCGAGCCTTGCCGGAACCTCTCGGGGCACAGTTGCACGATCCACGACAAGCTGACGCAGGAAGGGCTTCCCGGCTGTGTCGCCTATGATTGTCTGGGCGCCGGCAACCGCGTGGTTCAGGAGGTCTTCGCAGGCCAGTCCTGGCAGAAGGAGCCGCTCCTGATGCCGGTGATGATGGAAGCCTTCTCGGCCATGCGTGAGGTTCACAAGCGGATCGATCTGCTGCGCGCAGCCGAGTTCCTGCCGTTGGAGCCGCGCGACGACCAGAAACGCCGGGACCTTCTCGAGCATCTCGAGGAGCATCGCTGGAGCGGGCCCGAGCTCAATGAGTTCGAGTTCGGCCTGGCGCTGGAGATCGACCTCTTCTTCCATGAGATCAGCAAGTAATTTCGCGTCCCCTGCCGCCGGGCGGTGAACCTGCGACGTGATGGCGGGCCGCGCTATCGAGTCCGCCGGCGACCTGAATACGGTTTGGGTGCCTAGCTTCCTACGCCAGTATCAGTTCAAAGGCCCTCTCGAACGAGCCTTCAACCTATACCTCCGCCTCGGTCGCCGCTGGTCGCCGGGAGACAAGGTGGCTCTCGAACTTGCGCTCTCGCCGCGACGGATCTTCGCCCATCCGAAGGTTATCCCGGACCAGGGACGGACCGCCCTGATGCGTGGGCCGCTCGTCTACTGCCTCGAAGAAGTTGACAATGGGCCCGATCTCAACAGCCTAGTGTTGACCGACGACGTGGCAATAGAGGTGCATGCAAGCAAAGACCTGCCCACAAACACGCTCGTCGCCTCTGCCATCCGGGAACACTGGCCGGACGAAGCTCTCTACCGCGCCATTCCTCCTTTGCGGAAAGAAACGCTGATCCGTGCGGTTCCCTATTACGCATGGGACAATCGCGCACGAGGAGCGATGCTGACATGGATCCGGCGCGAGACAGGAAAATGAGCCGCATGGAACAGATCGAAACGACCCGGACGGCCGGCCTGAGGCTGAACCGCCTTTACAAGTCCTTCGGTGGCCTCGCGGTTCTCAAGGACATAAACCTCGATATCGAAAGCGGAGAGTTCGTCGTCTTCGTCGGGCCATCCGGCTGCGGCAAGTCGACTCTCTTGCGCCTGATCGCGGGCCTTGAGGAGGTGACCGCCAGGGATGTTTTCATCGGGAGCAAGGACGTGACCGAGCGCGATCCCTCCGAGCGCGGTATCGCAATGGTATTCCAGACCTACGCGCTCTACCCTCATATGAGCGTCGCGGAAAATATGGGTTTCGGCCTCAAGGCGGCAAAACGCTCCAAGCAAGAGGTGGAGCGCAAGGTGCGCGCCGCCGCCGAGGTGCTCCAACTATCGCAATACCTCGATCGCCGCCCCAGCCAACTGTCGGGCGGCCAGCGTCAGCGTGTCGCTATCGGACGCGCCATCGTGCGCGATCCCGAGGTCTTTTTGTTCGATGAACCGCTCTCGAACCTCGATGCCGAATTGCGGGTCGAGATGCGTATCGAAATTGCGCGCCTTCATCGCGAACTCGGCAACACGATGATCTACGTCACCCACGACCAGACGGAAGCCATGACACTCGCCGACAAGATCGTCGTGCTGCGCAACGGCGAGATCGAGCAGGTCGGCCCACCTGCGCTACTCTACGACGACCCTGACAACACCTTCGTCGCGGGCTTCATAGGCTCGCCCAAGATGAATTTCGTCTCGGCCGAGAGAGCGAACGACGGTCACATTCGGATTGGATCACGAAACATGCCGGGACCGGATCTGGAGACTTCTCACAAGGGCGCGCTCACGCTGGGCATCCGTCCTGAGCACCTGCGCATCGCACGTGAAAACGAGCCATGTTTTCCGATGCGCGTGCATTTCTCGGAGTTCCTCGGAGGGGTCACTTATCTTTACGGCGACCTTGAAAGCGGCACGCGATGCACCGTCGAAATAGGTCGAGGTATTTCCGCTGAACCTGGCGACCTCCTTCACCTGACCACCGACTCGGCAGATATGCGCCTGTTCGATGGTGAAGGACGCCGCTTGCGGTGAACTCTATGGAACGACAAGGCCACAGGCGATTGCGCGGCCTTGCCTTTCCTCACGCTGCTCGTGTGCGCACATTTTTTCTAGGACGAGCGGCCCGACTTCCAGCCTCTAACCGGCAGCCTCTCCTTTTTGAACGGGGGACCTTGGGGGTAGGAGGTTGAAGAAAGGAGAGCCGTGCAGCAAAAATAATCTTTTGACAGAGCGCGCGCACGAAACGCCGATTTTTCACAAGCTCATGCCCCATTGGCAAGTGGCAAAAATCAGAAAATGGCGATCCCGGAAGGACTCGAACCCTCAGCCTGCTGATTAGAAGTCAGCTGCTCTATCCAGTTGAGCTACGGGACCGCGCGCCCCTTAAATGCGCGATCACGCGCGCGCGTGCAAGCTCAGATCTCGCGGGTCAGGAAGACCGAGTTCGGGTCCGGACGATAGCTGCCGAAGGGCGGGCATGCGGTGAAACCTGCGCGCTGATACAGCTCCCGCGCGGGGCGGAAGGAGGGCTGCGAGCCGGTCTCGAGGCTGAGCCGCGAGATCCCGGCCGCGCGCGCCTCTGCGATCAGGTGCTCGAGAAGCACCCGCGCCAGCCCCTGCCCGCGCATCTCGGAAAGCACATGCATCGACTTCAGTTCGGCATGGGACCCGGAGAGGTGTTTGAACGCGCCCATCCCGACCGGGGCACCCTCGCGGCGCATCACGTAGAAGGCGATCCCGGGCGCGGCCAGGGCATCGGCAGGCAGCATGTGGATCGAGCCCGGCGGGGTGTCGGCATGCATCGCCTCGGTATGGCGGGCGTGAAGATGCGCCAGATCGGGATGCAGGGGATTTTCCAGCGTGATCGCGATCATCGGTCTCGTCCTGAGAGGAAAAACATCAGTCAGAAAAAAAGGCGCCCCGAAAGGCGCCTCCACGTCAAGCCACACGCCGTGAGGGGGCGCTCAGTGCGTCCAGTTCGCGCGGCGGTCGGAGGCGAAATTCTCGCCATAGCCGCGCGGGCGGATATTGGTGGCGCGCTGATGCGGCTCGGTCACGACATAATCGATGGCATGTTCCTTCGCATAGGCTTCCGCCGCCTCGCGGCTGTCGAAGCGCAGACGGACCTGCGCCTGCGTGTCGTCGGAACTGGTCCAGCCCATCAGCGGATCGATTTCCCGTGCATCGGCGGGAACGTAATCGAGATACCAGAACTTGGTTTTCGCAGTTCCCGACTGCATGGCATTGCGGGCGGGTTGATAGATGCGCGCGCGCATGGGCACTCTCCTCAGCGATGCTTCAGCACCGTCTTAGTGCATTGACGGCAAATCGCAAGCCCGCAAGCACGGCCAAACCGGGCCTGCCCCGCCCGTCGGGGTTTCTGCCGGCCGGCCGAGGAGCGAGGGATGGGGTGATGCGCCGGCCGGCAGAACGATGCTGCTTGCCCGAACATATTGCGAACGAGAGCCTCCGGGCGCAATCGAAACCGCACCTCAAGGGGCTGAAAAGAATGCGGAATTTGAACCAATCCGGCAAGCTTGCGTTAACATCTTCCGCAACCCCTTGAACGCGAACGAAAAGAGGACAAATCTTAGGCCAAGCGAAAGGTCTCCGCGATGCCCCATAACAATACCAACCTGCCCTCCGAGCGTCCCGATGTGCTCACCCGCCCCAAGCTCGAGGGCGGCAAGCGGTTCGTGATGAAATCGGACTTCGCGCCTGCGGGCGACCAGCCCACCGCGATCACCGAGCTTTCGGGCGGGATCGAGGCCCTCGAGCGCGATCAGGTGCTGCTGGGGGCGACGGGCACGGGCAAGACCTTCACCATGGCCAAGGTGATCGAGGAGACCCAGCGCCCCGCCATCATCCTCGCGCCGAACAAGACGCTCGCGGCCCAGCTCTATGGCGAGTTCAAGGGCTTCTTCCCCGACAACTCGGTCGAGTATTTCGTCTCCTATTACGACTACTACCAGCCCGAAGCCTATGTGCCGCGCTCGGATACCTATATCGAGAAGGAATCCCAGATCAACGAGCAGATCGACCGGATGCGCCACTCGGCCACCCGTGCGCTTCTGGAGCGCGACGACGTGATCATCGTCGCCTCGGTCTCGTGCATCTACGGCATCGGTAGCGTCGAGACCTATTCGGCGATGACACAGGATCTCAAGGTCGGCGACCTGATCGAACAGCGCAAGTTCCTCACCGAACTGGTGGCCCAGCAGTACAAGCGCCTCGACGCCGCCTTCCAGCGCGGCGCGTTCCGGGTGAAGGGCGACACGGTCGATCTGTGGCCCGCCCACCTCGAGGACCGCGCCTGGCGCTTTTCCTTCTTCGGCGAGGAGCTGGAGGCGATCACCGAATTCGACCCGCTGACCGGCGCCAAGACCGACACGTTCGAGCAGATCCGGATCTACGCGAACTCGCATTACGTGACCCCGCGCCCCACGCTGCAACAGGCGACCAAGGGGATCCGCAAGGAACTCGCCCAGCGGCTGCAGCAGCTGCAGGACGAGGGCAAGCTGCTGGAGGCGCAACGGCTCGAACAGCGGACGAATTTCGATCTCGAGATGCTGGAAGCCACGGGTGTGTGCAACGGGATCGAGAACTACTCCCGCTATCTGACGGGGCGCGCGCCGGGCGAACCGCCCCCTACCCTGTTCGAGTTCATCCCCGACAACGCGATCGTCTTCGCCGATGAGAGCCACGTCACCGTGCCGCAGATCGGCGGCATGTATCGCGGCGACTACCGGCGCAAGTTCACCTTGGCCGAGCATGGCTTCCGTCTGCCGTCCTGCATGGACAACCGCCCGCTGAAATTCGAGGAATGGGACGCGATGCGCCCGCAATCGGTCTTCGTCTCGGCCACGCCGGGCCGCTGGGAGATGGAGCAGACCGGCGGCGTCTTCACCGAACAGGTGATCCGTCCGACCGGCCTTCTGGACCCGGTGGTCGAGATCCGCCCCGTGGAGACGCAGGTGGATGACCTGCTCGACGAGATCCGCAAGGTCACGGCCAAGGGGCTGCGCGTGCTGTGCACGACGCTCACCAAGCGCATGGCCGAGGATCTGACCGAATACCTGCACGAACAGGGCATCAAGGTCCGCTACATGCATTCCGATATCGACACGATCGAGCGGATCGAGATCCTGCGCGACCTGCGGCTGGGTGCCTTCGACGTCCTGATCGGGATCAACCTGCTGCGCGAAGGCTTGGACATTCCCGAATGCGGGCTCGTCGCGATTCTCGATGCCGACAAGGAAGGCTTCCTGCGCTCGGAAACCTCGCTGATCCAGACCATCGGCCGGGCCGCGCGCAACGCCGAGGGGCGCGTGATCATGTATGCCGACAAGATCACCGGTTCGATGCAGCGCGCGATGGACGAGACCGACCGCCGCCGCGCCAAGCAGATCGCCTATAACGAGGAACACGGGATCACCCCCGAGACGGTGCGCAAGAACGTCGATGACGTGCTCGCCGGTCTCTATCAGGGCGACACCGACATGTCGCGGGTCACCGCCAAGGTGGACGCACCGAAGGTCGGCGCGAACCTCGCCGCGCATCTCGATGATCTGCGCGCGAAGATGCGCAAGGCCGCCGAGGACCTGGAGTTCGAGGAGGCCGCGCGGCTGCGCGACGAGGTCAAGCGGCTGGAGGCGGTGGATCTCGCCGTGCATGACGACCCGCTGGCGCGGCAATCCGCGGTCGAGGCGGCGAGCGAGGCGGCGGTGAAGGCGAAGGGACGCTCCACCGCGGGGCGCCCGGGCCAACGCGGCGGTGTGAAGCGGAGGAAGGGCCGGTGAGAGCGGCGCGACGCGGCCTCCTTGCGCTCGGCTTCGTCTGTCTCGCCCATCCGACATTCGCGCAGGAGATGACCTGCGCCGCCCCGCCCTTCGACAGCTCGCCCGAAATCGCTGCCCTTGTGGACAGGCTGGACCCGGTTCTCACGCGTTGGCCCGCCCTGGGGACGACGCTCTTTCGCGACACCAGGGAGCTCTGCCTTGCCGATACGCTGCATGACGCGCGCGGCTATCTGGAGCCCGAAGCCTGCCGCATCATCATCGCGGCCGATCTGGACCCTGAGCTGCAAGCGGTGGTGCTGATCCACGAATTGCGCCACCTGCAGCAGAAATTCTGCGGCACCTGCCCCGAACCGACCCTCTCGATGCATGAAAACGCGCGCGCGATCTTCGCGATCGAGGCGGATGCCGCAGCCTATAGCCTCGCCATCGCCTGGCAGTTGCGCGCGGATGGCCAGCCGGGGATGTGGGACGCGCTCGCCGGCTGGCCGATGCAGGCCGATATCGCGGCGGCGTTCGAAGCGGAGATGAAGACCTCGAACGATCTCTCCGCCGCCGCGAGCGCCGCATTCGCGCAATGGTATCGCGAGGAGAAACGTCAGGAGCTCTATTACACCGCCGCCTGCAGCGACTATCTCGAGCGGATTGACCGGGAACATAACCTGCTCACCTATGACGCCCTCGCCCCCGATTTCTTCGCGCGGCTGTGCCATCTGCCCGATGGCGCGGCCTATCAGTGCGGAGAGCCGGACTAGAGGTCAGAGCGACACATGCCTCAGGCCGCCGCAGCCTGGGCGCGATCGACCCCTCCTTCGAGGATGACGCGACCGGTATTCCAGCGCCCCCGGATCAGCAGGGTTCGATCCGCGAGGATCGGATAGGTTTCCTGCCAATTCCTGTAGCGGTCATTGGTGACGATCCGCGCCCGCAATTTCCCCGCCGCCTCCAGAAGAAGCGGATCGGCCGGCGTTCCCTTGGGCGCGACATGAACCTGCCCCTACGGCAAACCGAGCGACCGCGCAAAGGCGCGCGCTCCGCGATAGCGGCCGGCAAGCAGATATCCCGCATTCGCATCGAACCAGACGATCGGAATGGCCCCCGCCTTTCGCAACTGATCGACGACGTTCCGTACCGACATCAGGTCGGGCGTATCGTTGGGCCAGTAGAGAACGTTCGAGCCATCGACGAGCACATAGGAGGTGGCCCGGGTTGCGGAGATCCACCTCGGCCTCCGGACCAGAAGAAAGATGACGGAAAGGAAGATCGACACGGCCAGAACGACCGGCAAATTCGCCGGTAAATCGTACACAGATCACCTCGTCGAACACCTATGGGACGAGGTTAGCCGTAGATTGCGGCAGGAATTCGGAATGCGGGAGCGACGCTCACTCCGTCACCGTGAGCCCCAGCATCCGCCAGCTCTGCATGCCGCCGCGGTAGTAGTAGATCTTCTCCGCCGGGAACCCCGCCTCGATCATCCGCCGCGCGGCGGCCGGGGATTGGCCGCACCACGGGCCGTTGCAATAGAGCGCGACCGACTTCACCCCGTGACCGTCGCAGACGAAGCCCTCGAAATCGGGTTCGCAGCCGAGTTCGCCCAGACGGTCGGCGGCCTCGGTATAAGGCACGTTGACCGCGCCGGGGATCGCGCCGGTCTTGAAATCGCGGGTGATGCGCCCGTCGATCACCACCACGTTCGGATCCTGAAGGAATTGCAGGATCTCCAGCTCTCCGATCGGGGTCACGCCGGGGGCGGGCACGATCGGCTGGATGCAGAAATCCGGACAGGGCCGCGAGGTCTGTGCCCACTCGCCGGTGATCTGGTTGTCGTTGTCCTGGATGCGCTTGATCTCGACCGGGCCGGAAGCAGTCTCGACCGTGACCGACATCATGTCGGGGCGGATATTGACCGGATCGGCCAGCGCAGGGGCGCCAGCGAGCATCAGGGACGCGACGAACAGGTTGCGCATGGAAACCTCCCTTTTTCCGTGAGCCCTCACAGTCTCGTGATGCTAGCACGGATCCGCCGGCTTGTCGCCCTCGCCGCCGCTGGCTAGCTGAAAGGAGATGAGCACGATCCTGATCCTCGGCGCAGCCGTCTGGCCGGACGGCCGCCCCTCTCCCGCGCTGGAGCGACGCACCGCACATGCCCTGTCGCTCTGGCGGGCCGGGGCCGGGTCGCGGATCGTCTGTTGCGGAGGTCTGGGGCGGCACGCGCCCAGCGAGGCCGAGGTGATGGCGCGGCTGCTGCAAGAGGCAGGCGTGCCGGCAGAGGCGATCTTGCGCGAGGAGCGCTCGACGAGCACCTATGAGAATATCGCTTTCGCCCGCGCCTGCCTTGCGGAACCGCGGGTGGTCATCGTCACCGATCCTTACCACGCGCCGCGCGCGGTGGTGATCGCGCGCAGGCTCGGCCTCGAGCCTCGCGCCGATTGCCCCGACCACCGTGCCAGCCCGAAAGCCCGCGCCCGCGAGGGGTTCGCCTGGATCAAGCTCGGCTGGTGGCTGCTGCGGGGCGCGCCCGCGCCCTGACGCTCAGTCGAGGATCAGCTTGCCGATGATCAGCACGACGACCGCACCCACCAGCGCCATCGCGAGGATTGCAAGCAGGCCGCCCGCCGCGATCATCGCCCCGCCGACCAGCGCCGCGATGAAAGGCGTGGCCAGCGCCGCGACCACCCCGATCGCGAGATAGGCACCCTTGTGCCGCCCGCCCGAAAGCAGGCTCGCGATCCAGCCCGCGAGAAGCCCCGCGATCACCAGCAGGACAACCCCGACCGTGCCGATCGCCTGAAATACATGTTCCATCTCGCTCTCCGCTTGCTTCTGGTGAATTGACAATGCGCGGGCTTGGGCGCGGGTTCCTCGCCGCGGCACCGCCCGGCCCGGTTCAGAAATCCGCCGCGACCTCGTACATCACCGGCTCGAAGCTGCGGCACAGCGTGTTGATGACCTTGTTGCGCTCGATCATCTCGGGACTGCGCAGCATCGCCTGGTAATCGCCGCGGTCGCGCCATTTCGAATAGGTCGCGATCCGGGTCCGCGCATCGTTCATGTGCAACCCCGCCCCGATGAAGCCCGGCGCCTTCGAGATCACCTCGGCATAGGCGGATTGCAGAAGCTCCATCAGCTCATGCGCGGTCGCCGGCGTCATCTCGAAGGTGCAGATGACGGTCTGTCCTTTGAAATCACTGGAAATCTCGGTCATGGGCGATCCTCCTCGCCCGCATGCTGGCACAGATCGGATGAAAAATCACCGCCGCTTTTTCGCCCGCGGCCCTCACTTGCGCCGGAAGAAGCGCGCCCGGTCGTAGAGCGCCTCGAGCCGCTTCATCCGCGCCGCCGTCTCTTCCCAGGTGAGCGACTGCACCGCGGCCATCAGGGTCTCGACGAGAACCTGGATCGCGACGGTCGAATCCCAGGCCGAAGGCACCTCGACCTGCGCCGAGAACCGGGCGCGGGCATGCGCGGCGGCCGGGCTGACCCAGGGGTCGGTGAAGAGGATCACCTCCACCCCCTGATCCGCGGCCATCTCGACGAGCTGCAGCACCGTGTTCTCGTAGCGGCGGATATCGAAGACGATCAGCACATCGCCCTCGCGCATCTCGAGAAGCGCGGGCGGCCAGGCATTCGAAACCGGCTCGAGCAGCTCCACCCCGGGACGGATCACCTTCATATGGGTGACGAAATATTCCGCGATCGGCAGGGTGATGCGCCCGCCGGTGGCGAAGATGCGCCGCGCCGGATCGGCCAGCAGCGCCGCGGCGAGGTCGAACTGCGCGTGATCGACCTGTTTCAGCGTTGCCTGCAGATTTCCCAGCACCGCATCGGCGAACCGGTTGAGCACATGGGTGTCGGGCACGTCCCCGGTCCAGCGATCATGCTTGACGAGCGGCGAGACGAGCTGCGCCTCGAGCTCGTCGCGCACCGCCTGCTGCAGCCCCGGATAGCCGCCGAACCCCATCTTCTTGGCGAGCCGCACGACGGTGGGTGACGAGACCTCCGCCCCCTTGGCAAGCTGGGTCACCGAGCCCAGCAGCGCCATCGGGTAATGGCGCAGGATGTAGGAGGCGAGCTGCTTCTCCGCGCGGGTCATGCCCTCGATCGCGGCCCGAAGCTGATCCTCGATGCTTTTCGTGACTGCCGTCAAATTGGGCACCCCCGCTCAGGTCGATGAAGAACAGATCGTAACAGATTTTAAAATTCTGAAAATATCTTGACACAAATGGGAGGGCGAGGCGAGCCTGTTCCTGACGCAGGACGGGAATCGCGACCAGGGGGACAGGGTGAGCACGAAGACCGCGGCAATCCGGATCGAGGGCGCCGAGCGCAGCGGGCGTTTCGTCATCATATGCGAGCACGCCTCGAACGCGATGCCGGCGCCCTGGGGCGATCTCGGGCTCGACGCGGCGCAGCGCGCGGCCCATATCGCCTGGGACCCGGGCGCGCTCGGGCTCGCATGGGGGCTTGCCGAGGTGCTCCATGCACCGCTCGCCCATGCCTGCCAGTCGCGCCTGATCTACGATCTCAACCGCCCGCCCCATCATCCCGGCGCGATGCCGGAACGCTCGGAGATCCACGCGATCCCGGGCAATGCCGGGCTCGACGCGCAAGCTCGGCTCGCCCGCACGGAGGAACTCTACCTCCCCTTCCATGCCGAGCTGCGCGCCCTGATCGCGCGCCGGCTGGCGCGGGGCGAGGTGCCGATCCTCGTGACGGTCCATTCCTTCACCCCGGTCTATTTCGGGCAGAGGCGCAGCGTCGAACTCGGGGTGATCCATGACCGCGACCCCGGCCTCGCCCGGGCCGTGCTCGAGGAGGCGCAGGCGCGCACCGGGCTCGATGCCCGTCTCAACGAGCCCTATTCGGCCGCGGACGGGGTGACGCATACGCTCGCCCTCCAGGCAACGCCGATGGGGCTGCCCAATGTGATGCTGGAGGTCCGCAACGACCTGATCGCCGACGCGGCAGCGCAACAGGCGATGGCCGCGCAGCTCGCGCCCGTGCTGAGCGCCGCCCGCGCCCGCATCGAAACCACGACCGGGGAGGCCGCCTGATGCCGGGATGGATCCGCGCCTATGTCCGCTTCGTCGAGGGGTTCAACCGCCGCCTCGGCAAGGTCGCGATGTATCTGCTCTACGTGATCATGGGGATCATGCTGTTCTCGTCGCTCACGAAGATCCTGCACATTCCCGCGCTCTGGACGCTCGAGATGGCCCAGTTCACGCTGGTCGCCTATTACATGCTGGGGGCGCCGTGGTCGCTTCAGGGCGATACCAATGTGCGCATGGACCTTCTCTATTCGCGCTTCTCCAAGAAGGGGCAGGCCTGGTGGGATGCCTTCACCGTCTTCGCGTTGATGTTCTATCTCGGGATCATGGTCTATTCGGCCTTCGACTCGACCGTCTATTCCTTCGAATACAATGAACGGAACCCCACCGCCTGGCGGCCCTATCTCTGGCCGATCAAGGTGGTGATCACCACCGGCTTCGCGCTGCTGTTCCTGCAGGCGACCGTGCTTCTGATCCGCGACATCGCGACGATCCGCGGGGAGGAAATCTGATGGATCACAACACCATCGCCATCCTGATGTTCTCGACCATGCTGCTGATGATGATCACCGGGCAGCGGGTGTTCGGGGCGATCGGCTTCGTCGCGGTCGTGGCGGCCTTCTGGCTCTGGGGTCCGGGCGGGACGCAGATGGGCTTCGGCTCGGTCATGAAGCTGATGAAATGGACGCCGCTCCTGACGCTGCCGATGTTCGTCTATATGGGCTACGTGATGTCGGAAAGCCGGCTGGCCGAGGACCTTTACCGCATGTTCCATGTGTGGTTCGGCCCGCTGCCCGGGGGGCTCGCCATCGGGACGATCCTGTTGATGGTGATGATCTCGGTGATGAACGGGCTTTCGGTCGCGGGGATGGCGATCGGGGCGACGATCGCGCTGCCGGAACTGCTGCGGCGCAACTACGACAAGCTGATGATCTCGGGCGTCATCCAGGCAGGATCGAGCTTGGGCATCCTGATCCCGCCCTCGGTGGTGCTGGTGCTGTTCTCGCTGATCGCACGTCAGCCGGTCTCCGAGCTGTGGCTCGCGGGCGCGGTGCCCGGCCTCGTGATGGCGACGCTCTTCGTCGCCTATATCGTGATCCGCTGCAAGTTGAACCCCGATCTCGCGCCGCCGATGGATGCCGGGGAGCGCGCCGTGATCACCATGCGCGAGAAGCTGCGCCTGCTGCGCGCGGGCCTGATGCCGGCCTTCATCTTCGTCGCGATGATGGTGCCCTTCCTCAAGGGCTGGGCAAGCCTGACCGAGGCCTCGGTGATCGGCGCGCTCTCGGCGGTGTTCGCAGCCGCCGTCAAGCGGCGTTTCACCTGGCGTGTATTCAAGGTCGCGACCGAGAGCACGCTCCAGATCACCGTGATGTTCATGCTAATCATCACCGCGGCGCTGTCTTTCGGCGCGGTCTTCGACGGGCTCGGAGCAGGCCGCGCGATCGAGGATTTCTTCACCGAGAGCCTCGGGCTTGGCCCCTGGCAGGTGCTGATCCTGATGCAGCTGAGCTTCCTGGTGATGGGGATGTTCCTCGACGACACCGCGATGCTGGTGATCGTGGCCCCGGTCTATGTCAGCCTCGCGCGGCATCTGGGCTTCGACATGATCTGGTATGGTGTCCTTTATACCATCACCTGTCAGGTCGCCTATCTCACGCCGCCTTTCGGCTATAACCTGTTCCTGATGAAGGCGATGGCGCCGCCCGAATTCACCCTGCCGGTGATCTACCGCTCGGTGATCCCCTTTGTGGGGGTGATGGTGCTGACGCTGATCCTCGTGATGCTCTTCCCGCAGCTGGCGCTCTGGCTGCCGCATGCGGTGCTCGGAAGATAACCAGAGCCCGGAAGAACCGGGCCTTCCACCAACAAGGAGTGAGAGTGATGACGACAACCAGACGTAAGTTTCTAGCCACCGGGGCGGTGGGCGCGGCAGCGGCCGGCCTGTCCTCCCCGGCCATCGCGCAGACCACGCCGATCAAGTGGCGGATGCAGACCTATGCGGGCCCCGCGCTCGCCGAACAGGTCGTGGACAATTGCATCAAGACCTTCAACGAGATCGCCGATGGCGAGATGGAGATCGAACTCTATTACGCCGACCAGTTGGTCCCGACCTCGGAGCTGTTCCGTGCCATGCAGTCGGGCACCATCGACGCGGTGCAATCGGATGACGATTCGATGGCCTCGCCTACCGAGGTCACCGTCTTCGGCGGGTATTTCCCCTTCGGCCTGCGCTATTCGCTCGACGTGCCGACGCTGTTCAACGAATGGGGTCTCAACGAGATCTGGGACGAACAGTATTCGGCCGTGGGCATCAAGCACATCTCGGCAGGCTCGTGGGATCCGTGCAACTTCGCGATGAAGGAACCGGTGAAGTCGCTGGCCGATCTCAAGGGCAAGCGGGTCTTCACCTTCCCGACCGCCGGGCGCTTCCTCGCGCAATTCGGCGTCGTGCCGGTGACGATCCCGTGGGAAGACGTGGAAGTCGCGCTGCAGACCGGCGAGCTGGACGGCGTCGCATGGTCGGGCATCACCGAGGATTACACCTCGGGCTGGGGCAAAAACGCGCCCTATTTCCTGACCAACAACATCTCGGGCGCGTGGATCGGGCATTTCTTCGCCAATATGGATCGCTGGAACGAGGTGCCGGACCGGCTCAAGACGCTGATGAAGACCTGCTTCGACCAGTCCCATTACCATCGCCAATACTGGTACTGGTCGGGCGAGGCGAAGCTGCGCGTCGAGGGCACCGAGATGCAGCTCACCACGATCCCCGACGCCGAATGGCAGCAGGTCGAGGACGCCGCGCACAAGTTCTGGGACGAGATCGCGGCCGAAAGCGAGCTGAAGGCGAAGGTGGTCGACATCTTCCGCAAGTACAACGACACGATGAAGAAAGCGGGCCCGCCCTACCGCTTTTCCTGATCAGACCCGGATGGCGCGCGGAGCCAATTTCGTCATTGCGCGCCATCCCCGTCGTCCGGCTCTTGCCGGGCGCCTCGCCTCGCGGCATCGTCGCGGGGCGCATTCAGACCCCGGAGGAGTCAATGACCGCCAAATTCTCGTTCGACGCGCTCAAGAAGGCCGTGAAGGCCGGAGAGATCGACACCGTGATCGCCGCGCTGGTGGACATGCAGGGCCGCCTTCAGGGCAAGCGTTTCCACGCCCAGCATTTCGTCGACAGCGCCTGGCAGGAGACACATTGCTGCAACTACCTTCTGGCGACCGACATGGAAATGATGACCGTGCCGGGCTACGAGGCCTCGAGCTGGGAGCGCGGCTATGGCGATTACGTCATGAAGCCCGACATGGAGACGCTGCGCGTGATCCCGTGGGTCCCGGGCACCGCGCTGGTGATCTGCGACCTGCTCGACCATCACAGCCACACCCCCGTGCCCCATGCGCCGCGCACCATCCTCAAGCGCCAGCTCGGGCGAGCGAAGGAGATGGGCTACGACGTGATGATGGCGACCGAGCTGGAGTTCTTCCTGTTCGAGGAAAGCTATCCGGAGCTCTTCGACGCCGGCTATCCCGACCCGACCCCGGTCGCGCGCTACAATGTGGATTACTCGATCTTCGGCAATTCCCGCTGCGAGCCCGCGATGCGCGACATGCGCAACGCGCTCTACCGTGCGGGCATCCCGGTCGAGTGTTCGAAGGGCGAGGCCGAGCGCGGGCAGGAAGAGCTGAATGTCAGATATTCGGGCGGGCTCGAGACGGCGGACATGCATCTGCTGGTGAAGCAATGCGCCAAGGAGGTTGCCCAGAACCACGGTCTCTCGGCGACCTTCATGGCGAAATACCACACCGACAAGGCGGGCTCGTCGAGCCATGTCCACCAGTCGTTGTGGAAAGGGGGCAAACCCGCTTTCCACGACCCCGACGCCCCGAACGGGATGTCGAAGCTGATGCAGCACTTCCTCGGCGGTCAGCTTGCCCATGCCCGCGAGATCACATATTTCCTCGCCCCCTATACCAACAGCTACAAGCGCTTCTGCGAGGGGCTCTTTGCACCGACGAAAGCGGTCTGGTCGCTCGACAACCGGACCGCGGGCTTCCGGATCTGCGGCGAGGACACGAAATCGATCCGCGTCGAGTGCCGGATCGGCGGCGCGGACCTGAACCCCTATCTCGCCTGCGCGGCATTGCTCGCGGCGGGGCTTGCGGGGATCGAGGGAGAGATGGACCCGGGCCCGGAAGCCTCGGGCGACATCTACAAGGCGGGTTCGGTCACCGAAGTGCCGAAATCGCTTCCCGAGGCGCTCGCCGCGCTCGAGGGCAGCACGATGCTCAAGACGGCCTTCGGCGAGGAGGTGGTGACCCATTACGCCCGCGCCGCCCGCTGGGAGATCGAGGAGCAGAACCGCGTGGTCACCGATTGGGAACGGATGCGCGGCTTCGAACGCGCCTGAATTTTGAACGTGAGACCGCAGGCGACTGGCCTGCAAGGAGACATGATGTCGAAACTGATCCAATGCATCTCGCCCGTTGACGGCAAGGTCTATGCCGAGCGCAAGACCCTCAGCCATCCCGAGGCGCAGGCCATGGCCGCGCGCGCACGCGCCGCCCAGCCCGGTTGGGCCGCGCGCCCCCTGGCCGAGCGCATCGCTCTCGTCGAGGCGGGTATCGCCAAGCTCAACGAGAAGAAGGAGCAGGTCGTCGAGGAACTGGCCTGGCAGATGGGCCGCCCCACCCGCTATGGCGGCGAGTTCGGCGGCATGAACGAGCGCGCGGGCTACATGGCCTCGATCGCCGAGGAGGCGCTCGCTCCGATGGTGGTCGAGGAAAGCCCCGCCTTCCTGCGCCAGATCGCGCGCGAGCCGGTGGGCGTCGTCCTCATCATCGCGCCTTGGAACTATCCCTACATGACGGTCATCAACTCGCTGGTGCCGGCACTGATCGCGGGCAATACGGTCGTGCTCAAGCACGCGACGCAGACCCTGATGGTCGGCGAGCGCATCGCCGAGGCCTTCCACGAGGCGGGCATTCCCGAGGACGTGCTCCAGAACGTCTTCCTCAGCCATGACGTGACGGAGCAGCTCCTGGGCGAGCGCAGCTTCGATTTCATCAACTTCACCGGCTCGGTGGGGGGCGGCCGCGCCATCGAGAAGGCCGCGGCGGGCACCTTCGCGGGGCTCGGGCTCGAGCTTGGCGGCAAGGATCCGGGCTATGTGGCCGAGGATGCCGATCTCGATGCCGCCGTGGACGGGCTGATGGATGGCGCGCTGTTCAACGCCGGCCAGTGCTGCTGCGGGATCGAGCGGATCTACGTCCATGAAAGCCTCTACGATGCCTTCGTCGAGAAGGCCGTGGAATGGGCCTCGAAACTGCGCCTCGGCAACCCATTCGAGCCGGAAACCACGATCGGCCCGATGGCGAACAAGCGCTTTGCCGAAGTGGTGCGCGGCCAGATCGAGGATGCGATCACCGACGGGGCGAAGCCGCTCCTCGACCCCGCCCTGTTCCCCGCCGACGATGGCGGTGCCTATCTCGCGCCGCAGATCCTCGTGAACGTAAATCACGAGATGCGCGTGATGCGCGAAGAGAGCTTCGGCCCGGTCGTCGGCATCATGGCGGTCAGGGATGACGAGGAAGCCATCGCCGCGATGAACGATTGCGATTACGGCCTGACCTGCTCGATCTGGACCGCAGATCCCGAGCGCGCGCAGGCGATCGGCGCGCGGCTGCAGACCGGGACGGTCTTCATGAATCGCTGCGACTATCTCGACCCGGCGCTGTGCTGGACCGGCTGCAAGGAAACGGGCCGCGGCGGCTCGCTCTCGGTTCTGGGCTATCACGCGCTGACCCGACCCAAATCCTACCATCTCAAGAAGGTGACGAAATGAGCGCCCCCACCGCCAACTGGTCCTATCCGACCGCGATCAAGTTCGGCCCCGGCCGGATCGCGGAGCTGGCCGATCACTGCAAGGCCACAGGCATCACCAAACCGCTTCTGGTGACCGACAAGGCGCTGGCGAGCCTGCCGATCACCGCGCAGGCACTCGATATTCTCGACGCCGCGGGTCTGGGCCGCGCGGTCTTCTCGCAGGTCGATCCGAACCCGAACGAGAAGAACATGGAAGACGGGCTGAAAGTCTATCGCGCGGGCGGGCATGACGGGGTCGTGTGCTTCGGCGGCGGCTCGGCGCTCGATCTGGGCAAGATGATCGCGCTGATGGTGGATCAGTCGGTAAGCGTCTGGGATCTCGAGGATATCGGCGACTGGTGGACGCGGGCCAACCCCGACACGATCGCGCCGATCATCGCGGTGCCGACCACGGCCGGAACCGGCTCGGAAGTCGGCCGTGCGGGCGTTCTCACCAATTCGGAAACGCACAAGAAAAAGATCATCTTCCATCCGAAACTGCTGCCCGCGATCACGATCTGCGACCCGGAGCTGACGGTGGGGATGCCCGCCTTCATCACCGCGGGCACCGGGATGGATGCGCTGGCGCATTGCCTCGAAGCGTTCTGCTCGCCGCATTATCACCCGATGAGCCAGGGCATCGCGCTCGAAGGGATGCGGCTTGTCTTCGAGAACCTGCCGAAAGCCTACGCGACCCCGACCGATATCGAGGCGCGCGCCCATATGATGTCGGCGGCGGCGATGGGCGCGGTCGCGTTCCAGAAGGGCCTCGGCGCGATCCATTCGCTCAGCCACCCGGTCGGGGCGGTCTACGGCACCCATCACGGCACGACCAATGCCTGCGTGATGCCGATGGTGCTCGATTTCAACCGAAACGCCATCGCGGAGAAAATCACTCAGGCGGCCGCCTATCTCGGGATCGCGGGCGGGTTCGAGGGCTTCAAGGCCCGGGTCGAGAGCCTGCGCACCGAACTCGGGATCCCCGCCAACCTCACCGCGATGGGGGTTAAGGCGGAAGATCTCGACATGCTGACGGATATGGCGCTGGAAGACCCTTCCTGCGGCGGCAACCCCGTCGCCATGACGCGCGAGAATACCCGCGCGCTCTTCGAGGCCTGCCTCTGAGCCCTCGGATCGACCGCACGAGCCCCGCAGGGCGTGACGCGATTGTGCAACGCGTGCCGCGCCCTGCGCATAACTCCCTCGCTTGCGGGCGCAAACTCGGTTAGGAAGGCGAAAAGAGACGAACGAGCCTTCGGGGAAGACGGATGAAACGGATCACGGGCGGCATCGCGACGACGGCGCTTCTGGCAGGGATGGGACTGGCGCAACCGGCAGGGGCGGAGTCCACGATCGCCTGGAGCATCGGAACCCTTGGCAGCCCCGGCGCGATCGACACACCCACTGCGGGCGTCTTCCGCGACGGGGAGCTGGTCGGATCGGTCTCCGGCTATAGCGGCAGCCAGCGTGCGAATTTCTCCTTCCAGGCCTTCCCGCGGCTCACCGCCACGGCGCGCTATTCGCGCGAGGCCGGCCTGGGCACCGGCGGCGACACGCTCAAGGATCGCAGCTTCGACCTCCATCTGCAGGTTCTGAACGAAAAGGGCTGGCGCCCGGCCTTCGCGGTCGGCCTGCGCGACATGTTCGATAACGGGATCTACGCATCGGAATATGTCGTGGCGAGCAAGACCCTCTCGCCGCGCCTGCGCGCAAGCGTCGGCTGGGGCTGGGGACGGCTCGGGTCCGACGGCTCGGGCGGCGGCACGCGCCCTGCCCCCTCGACCACCGGCGGGCTCAATTCCGAGACCTGGTTCAAGGGCCCCTCGGCGCCCTTCGCCTCGATCCAGTGGCGCGCGACCGACAAGCTCACGCTCAAGGCGGAATACAGCAAGGACGCCTATTCCGCGCAGGTCGCGGCGGGCGAGTTCGACAACAAGACCCCGTTCAATTTCGGCGCCGACTACCAGATCAATCCGATCGCCTCGGTTTCGGGTTACGTTCTGCATGGCGACAAGGTCGGCCTCCAGTTCAACATCGCGCTCGATCCGCGCCAGCCGGCCGCGCCCTCGGGCCTCGAGCGCGCACCGATCCCGGTCGCCCCGCGCCCGGCACCTGCCGCGAACCCCGATGCGTGGTCGACCGATTGGGCGAACGATTCCACCGCCCAGCCGGCGATCCAGCAGGCGATGGCGGATGCGCTGCGCAAGGATGGGCAGGTGCTCGAGTCGCTCAAGCTGACGCCGACCAGCGCCGATGTGCGGATCTCGAACGAAACCTACCGGTCCAACCCGCAGGCGATCGGCCATGCCGCGCGCATCGCCACCCGCGCCCTGCCTGCCTCGGTCGAGACCATCAAGGTCACGCTGGTCGAGCGCGGGATGCCGACCTCGACGACCACGCTCAAGCGCAGCGATATCGAGCGGCTCGAGAACGGCCCCTCGACCCAGATTGCCGCCGTGGCGGGGATCGGCGAGGCCGAACGCGGCCAGCAGGGATATGTCGCCACGCCGGGCCTCTACCCGCGCCTGCTCTGGGGGATCGGTCCCTATCTCGAGCTCTCCCCCTTCGATGCCGATGAAGGGCTCCATGCCGATATGGGCTTCGCGCTCAAGGGCCGCTACGAATTCGCGCCGGGTCTCGTGCTGTCAGGCGAGATCCGCCAGAAACTCGTGGGCAATCTCGACGAGGTCACGAAGACCTCGACCTCGCCGGTGCCGCATGTGCGCTCGGATATCTACGAATACCAGAAGCACGGCGACCTCACGGTTCAAAGCCTGACCTTCGCGTCCTATGGCCGTCCGGCACGCGATGTCTATTCGCGCGTCACGGTGGGCTATCTGGAGCGGATGTATGGTGGCGTTTCGGGCGAATTGCTGTGGAAACCCGTCGACAGCCGCCTCGCGCTCGGCGCGGAGGTGAACTGGGTCAAGAAGCGTAACTTCGACCAGCGCTTCGGCTTCCAGGATTACGACACCGTCACCGGCTTCCTCTCGGCCTATTACGACTTCGGAAACGGCCTGACGGGCGAGCTGGATGTCGGGCGCTACCTCGCCGAGGACTGGGGCGCGACCGTCTCGCTCGACCGCGAGATGGCCAATGGCTGGAAGATCGGCGCCTTCGCGACCTTCACCGACATGTCGCAGAGCGATTTCGGCGACGGCCATTTCGACAAGGGCATCCGCCTGACGATCCCGCTCGGCTACGCGACGGGGCAGCCCTCGCTCAAGAGCTTCTCGACGACGCTGCGCCCCTATGTGGGCGATGGCGGTGCGCGGGTCCATGTGGACGGGCGCCTGTTCGAAACCATCGAGGGCAGCCATCAGGGCGGCCTCTACCGCGACTGGGGAAGGTTCTGGCGATGATCCCGGCCAAAGGCGCACTGATCTCCGCCACGCTTGCGCTGGCGCTCCTCTCGGGATGCACCAGCCATGACAGCGCAGGGGTGCAGGAAAGCAAATCGGCAGGCGGCACGATGGTGAAGGCCGCACTCGGCTCGGTGTTCTCGGGCTCCAAGAAAGAGACCGCGCAAGCCTCCGCCCCGACCGATCCCTCGGCGCTGGCCACTTCCGCGCTCCAGTCGATCAAGGGACCGGTGATCCTCGTGACCTTCGAGGCGAGCAAAGCGTCCACGATCGGCGCGATGCGCGGCGAGAACAGCGCGATGCGCACCTACCAGACCCCCGATCAGCGCGCCTTCGTGCTGCGCGACGGCCTCCTGGCGGGCACGCGCGGCTTCGGACGCGACCTGATGTCGGCGGATACCTCTGCCGCAGCCCGGCTCATCCATGCCCGCATGCAGGGCACCGCCCAGCGGGTCTATCGCTATCTCGACGGCGACGGCCAGGAACGCCCCCTGCCCGTCTCCTGCACGATCCAGCCCGCGGGCACCGTCCAGCAGAGCGGGATTTCGGTCCGGCAGGTGGCCGAGCATTGCGAGGGGTCCGGGGTCACGCTCGACATGAGCTACCTCGTCGCACCGGACGGCACCATCCTCGCCTCGCGGCAATGGATCGGCCCCGCGCTCGGCTATGTCGCAATCCAGCAATTGCGCAACTGATCCACCGCCACCATGAACGAAAAAAACCCTCGATTTCGGGGGCTTTTTTTCAGATCACCGAAGGTCCAGACATGAAAAAGGCCGGGAAGCGAGCTCCCCGACCTTTCCAATTCCGGTGAAAACCGAAATTAGTTGTTCGACGCGGCGACAGCCACGGCAACCAGCAGCAGAACCGGGATAATGATGCCCGGGTTCGAGGACGACGACTGCTGAACAACGACGGGCTCGGGCTCGACGACCGGAGCGGTGTAACCGCCGGCGAAAGCGGTGGAGCCGGTGAGGCCGAGGGCCAGAGCGATGGTAGCGATCTTTTTCATAGTAATCTCCGTCATTACCGTAAGGTGCCGCCATGTTTCTTTGGCAGCATCGCGCCGAGAGTTACACAGCTTCTTGTGATTGCATAGGGGGAATTCGTGACGTTTAAACGCGGCGGGGAATACTGTTGCAGTTTGGCACTTTTCTTGGATGAATTTGCCGCAGTCCCTGCAGGTTTTCCAATGTATGGACTGTCCGTTCTCGTGTAGGAAGCGGAATTCTGGAAAAGATTTCGGGGGGTTGCCAGTTCCCCGGCCGGCGCGCCCAGAAGTCAGAGAATCATCTCCGTGGCTGGAGATTCGGAAAGGCGGAACGAATGAAAATCGCGATGATCGGCACGGGTTATGTCGGGCTCGTCTCGGGGGTTTGCTTCTCGGATTTCGGCCATGACGTCATCTGCGTCGACAAGAACCCCGCCAAGATCGAGATGCTGATGCGCGGCGAGGTGCCGATCTACGAACCCGGCCTTGACGCGCTTCTCGCGAAGAATGTCGAGGCGGGGCGGCTGAGCTTCTCGACCGATCTCAAGGCCGCCGTCGCCGGCGCGGATGCGGTCTTCATCGCGGTGGGCACGCCGACGCGGCGCGGCGACGGCCATGCCGATCTGAGCTATGTCATGGCCGCAGCCGAGGAGATCGCCCAGGCGCTCACCGGCTACGCAGTGATCGTCACGAAATCGACCGTGCCGGTGGGCACCAACCGCCAGGTCCATGACGTCATCGCCAAGGCCAATCCGAAAGCCGCATTCGATATCGCCTCGAATCCCGAATTTCTCCGCGAAGGGGCTGCGATCGACGATTTCATGCGCCCAGACCGGGTCGTCGTCGGCACCACCTCGGAGCGCGCGCGCGACGTGATGGGCGAGATCTACCGCCCCCTCTTCCTGCGCGAATTCCCGATCCTCTATACCGATCTCGAGACCGCCGAGATGATCAAATACGCGGCCAATGCCTTCCTCGCCACGAAGATCACCTTCATCAACGAGATCGCCCGGCTGTGCGAGAAGGTCGGCGCCGATATCAAGCAGGTCTCGCGCGGGATGGGGCTCGACGGGCGCGTCGGCAACAAGTTCCTGCATGCGGGACCGGGCTATGGCGGCTCGTGCTTTCCGAAGGACACCGCGGCGCTGGCGCGGATCGGCCAGGACCATGCCTGCCCGATGGAGATCGTCGAGACCGTCATCAAGGTCAATGACGACATCAAGCGCCGGATGATCGAGAAGATCGTCGATCTCTGCGGCGGGACGGTGAACGGCAAGACGATCGCGGTCCTCGGCGTGACCTTCAAACCCAATACCGACGACATGCGCGAGGCCCCCTCGCTCACCATCGTGCCCGCGCTGGTGGGCGGCGGTGCGAAGGTGCGCGTGGTCGACCCGCAGGGCAAGCGCGAGGGCGAGGCGCTCCTGCCCGGCGTGCAGTGGATGGAGGACGCCTACAAGGCCGCGGACAAGGCCGATTGCGTCGTGATCCTGACCGAGTGGAACGAGTTCCGCGCGCTCGACCTGCAGCGACTCGCAAGCAAGATGGAGACCCCGCGCATGGCCGATCTGCGCAATATCTACCACCGCGCCGACGTCACGAAGGCCGGCTTCGAGGAATATGTGGGGGTCGGCCGGTAAGACGGGCGGCGGCGCGAGAGCGGGGCTCTGCCCCCGCCCTTCGGGCTCCCCCGGGATATTTTTCTCAAGAGGAAGAGAAGCGCGGCGCGCGCTCAGACGGCCTGCCCCGCCGCCCAGCCCGAGGCCCAGGCCCATTGGAAATTGTAGCCGCCGAGCCAGCCCGTCACATCGACCACTTCGCCGATGAAATAGAGCCCGGGCACGCGGCGTACCTCCATCGTCTTCGCGTCGAGCTCACGGGTCGAAACCCCGCCCAGCGTGACCTCCGCCGTGCGATAGCCTTCCGACCCCACGGGGCGCACCTGCCAGCGATGGGTCTGATCGGCGAGCCGCGCGAGCGCCTTGTTGGACTGGTCCGCAAGCCGCCCCTCGAGCCCGGCCTCGGCGACGAGGAACTGCGCGAGCTTCTCGGGCATGTGCCGCGCCAGGGCATTGTGAAGCGCCTGCCGGCCCGCCTGCCCGCGCTGCTCGGCCAGAAGCGCCGCGATATCGGCGCCCGGCATCAGATCGATCGAAATCGCATCGCCCTCGCGCCAGTAGCTCGAGATCTGCAGGATCGCGGGCCCGGAGAGGCCGCGATGGGTGAAGAGGAGATCCTCGTCGAACCGGGTCTTGCCGTGGCTCACGCGGGCGGGGCGCGCGAGCCCTGCCAGAGGCGCGGTTCGCGCGAGATCCTGCTCCGCGAAGGCAAGCGGCACCAGTCCGGGGCGCGTCTCGACGATGTCGAGGCCGAAGCTCCGCGCGATGTCGTAGCCCAGGCCCGTCGCCCCCATCTTCGGGATCGACTTGCCGCCCGTCGCGACCACCACCGCCTGCGCCGCGATCGGGCCCTGCGAGGTGTCGACGATGAAGCCCTCATCCGCGCGCCGTACCGCCTCTATCGTGGTCTGGAGATGCAGCGCGCCGCCTGCCCCGCGCAATTCGCGCACCAGCAGGTCGACGATCTGCGTGGCCTTGCCGTCACAGAAGAGCTGGCCGAGATGCTTTTCGTGCCACGCGATCCCGGCCGCCTCGATCCGGGCGATGAAATCGGAGGGCGTGAAGCGCGAGAGCGCCGAGAGCGCGAAGCGCGGGTTTTGCGAGATGAAGCGTTCGGTCGCGTTCGAGCGAGTGAGCAGCCGATTGGTGAAATTGCACCGTCCACCGCCGGAGATCCGGATCTTTTCGCCCGGCGCGCGGGCATGGTCGAGCACGCGCACCGAGCGGCCACGCCGGGCCGCCTCGATCCCCGCCATCAGCCCCGCCGCGCCTGCGCCGAGGATCACAACATTGCAGTTTTCCATGTCCGCCTCCTGCCCGAGCGCGTGCCTGCGCGCAATCGAAATTTCTTCCGATTTTCCTCTTGCAGCCCCGCGCCCTCTTGGCTACATAGCGGCCCACGTTGGGGCGTAGCCAAGTGGTAAGGCACCGGTTTTTGGTACCGCGCACCGTAGGTTCGAATCCTACCGCCCCAGCCACTTTTCCCGACAGCGTCAATAAAACAAGGGATAACATCCCTTGTGGCACACCCGGTGTGTTACACCCCTCCAAAACTGTAACACACAGTGTGACACACAGGCGGGGCCGACCTCGCCTTGCCATCTCCCGAAAGCACCCCTTCTCGGCCGGCCCCTATATGATGCGGCGCGGCCGGATCTTCTATTTCCGAAAGCGTCTCCCGCTCGCCGGAGAAAATCGGGAATCAAACTCTTTTTTGTGCCTCTCCTTGCGCACCGATCTCCCAGCCGATGCCGTGAAGCGCGCCGCTGCGCTGCTCGCGGTCTACGAGCAAAAGGAAGACCAGATCGTGGACGCAATTCTGAACGACACCCTGACGAAAGAAGACGCAAAGGCTCTGCTGACGGAGGTTCTGCGCGCCGAGCTCGCGCGACTTCTTCTGACACAATGCGAGATGACGAAAACGAGCGATGCGGAACTCGACGCGCGCGTTGAAGAACTCGAGGCCGAAAATAAAGCGCTCAAGAGGGCTGCGCGCCAAGGGAATTGGGATGGTGTCCGCAATCTGCTCGACGCGGCGACGAAGCTGATCGCCATTGCCGCCCCCGAGCCGCTCGATCCTGATCTCGGCCGCCAGGCTATCAGCCTGAAGCGGCGCTTGACCGAGATCGAAGTCGAGGTTCTCGAAGGCGACGATCTGCGCCAATGCGCCAAGCCGCTCCTGAACGACACCGGGATCGAGGATCTCGACGCGTTCGTCCAAACACCCGTGCTCCTTTCGGTTGCGATCGCAAGAACATTCGAGCTTTGGCCCTCCAAAGCCATGAAGGGAAATACGCAAGCCATCGCAAACCTCGCGATGGAGTTCTTCGGCGACGTGCCGGTGTCGACGATCACGCGCGAGAGGCAGAAAGCATTCTTTGAAATGGATGGCGCGCGTGCCCAAAATCAACGGAAAAAGTCACTGCAAAAACCGGTTCAACTCCAATGGGAAAACCTTGAGCAAGGCGTTCGAGATTTCCCAAGCGGATGCGAAGGACGCCAAGATCACTGACGAAATCCGAAACCGCAACGATATGTCGCTCGCTGAGAAGCGTGCCGTCCTCGCAGAGCAGCTTACGCCGCGTCTGGCGCGAGCGACGATCGAACGTAATCAAGGTGGCCTGAAGCGCATTTTTTCTTCGGCGCGCGACCTCGGCGCAGAGACGCCAGAAGTGCTTTCACGTAAGGACATCTGGAAGCACCTCGAGGAGAAGATGCCTAAAGACGACCTCTACGTGCGTGTCACGAAGCCTAAAACCCGGAGGCCCTGGTCCGCAGAACGATTGGCTTCGTTCTTCCTGTCCCCGATCTACACGGGGGCTTTTTCCGCAAGCAGGCGCGCACGCCGTGGTCAGATCATCGTTCGGGATGCAACCTATTGGGTGCCTCTCATCTTGCTGACTCTTGGCACTCGCATCGAGGAAACCCTGCTTCTCAAACGCAAGGATGTTGTCCTGCGTGACGGGCTTCACTGCTTCAATTACAACAGCGGCGCAGATCAGCTTGGCAAGACCGAGAGCAGCCAGCGAACACTTGCGATCCCGCAGCTTCTGCTCGAATTGGGTTTTGTCGAGTGGTTCCAGTCGCTGCCTGAGAACCACGGGATTTTTCTGTTCCCCGACGCCGTGAAGCGGGCCACCACGAGGGATGTCACCAGCCCTTTCAGCAAGCACTTGCGTCGCATTCTGTCGAATCTCGAAATCGATGATTTCCACGAGGATATCTATGCGGCGCGAATGACGTTCACGAGCATGCTCAACGCGGCAGGTGTGTCTGAAGCGCAGCGACAAGCAATTGCCGGGCACAGCCATGGCACGGTTTTGAACTGCCACTACACCGCCCACAATGTCGGGGACCTCAAGCTGGCCATGGACAAGGCCGATTTCCGGCTCGAAATTCGGTATAGTCCGAAGCACGGCTTCCCGATCATCCACGGTTGTAGCCTGAAAAAGCAGGATGCGCTCAGGGTCGAAGTCACGCTGGACGAAAATTCCGAAGCCGAGACGCTCCGGATCTTCGATTCGAAGAGCAGGCAGCCGCTTTTCGAGTATCACAAAGGTAATCTCCTGGATGCTCGCGATCGCCGTGATTGCGCGAGCGAACTTCTGCGCAAGGTCGGGAATGCTCCGCTTCAGATGCCGCAGGACACCTCTCGCGTGGCCGCCATCGAGCATTTCATGGCGCTCGGTTCGCCCGGCTAAGGAAACTTGTGAGGCCAGTTTCAGCGAAGATATCAAAATAGCGGCAGACCGGGTAACCCGGCCTGCCGCTTTCACATTTATCCAGCGTCATTGCTGAAGCTTTCAGAGCAAAACTCACAAGAGCTGAAATCGCCTAGCCGAGACTCGCTTGCTCTGCTGAAATCAGGAAGCAAAGCGACCAGTTCGAAAGCTCGGCCTTGAAGGAGCGGCTCAAGCGCAGAAAAAGAAAATCCGCTTATCCACGAGAAAAAGCAGCAACCACACCATTGTTACTGCGGCTTATGCGGATTGACCGTCCCTTGCAATTCCAGTGCCCCTCAATTCCGCGGCAGAAATTCATCGAGTCTGCTGGTCTTGTGCTCATGGATAGGGTCGAGGATGTCGTCGATACACGCCAGCGGATCAAGATTGCTTAGCTTGGCCGTTTCAATGAAAGTCGTTGCACGCGCGAGCGTTTCCACACCGGTATCGGCCCCTGCCGATAACCAGTTTTTCCAGTCCGTTACTATCGGACGTAGAGCACCTTCAGCGGGGTTGAAGTGGTCACGAAATGGGCCACGAAAGCCAGCGTTGAACCGGAGAATTCGGCGACACTCTGGAAGCTGATCCCGTAGTCGACCAGATGCGGGGCTTGCTTCAGGTGGTGACCAGAAAGCAACTTCGCCGCTCAAATGAATACCGGCTATGCTGGCCCTAAAAGATCAACCATGTCCCTGCTGCGTTGAAGTGTTTCGACCATCTTTCGATAGGTTGCCACCGCCTCGATGGTATGTCCCTTCTCGGTTTGTTCGACCGCGCGTTCGATGTCCACCCAAACCTGTTCGGCTACCAGAGGGTTATTCAGTAGAGGCACCAAGAGCGGCGCGATATCGTAGTAGTCTTCCACCAAGCCAACGCCCTCTGGAGTTTTCATGAGAACCTCGTCTCGAAGCCGGCGGAGAACTTGAAGTTCGTGGCAGTCGTCCGGCAACCCGCGAAACTCGCATGCCGCTGTGGTCAGGAAGCACCCCTTCTTCCCACTGGATTTCTCGCCTTTGTCGCGAGATGTTCCTGAATCACTGCGCTTGGAGCGCCACTGACCGTCCTTGTTTCGAGACCGATTTTGACCACGAGTTGGGCCGCTCTTCACGACCGGGCCCTTTGTATCCTTCGGCGACTTGCTCATCGACTTCCTCCCATTACCCCAGAAAGATGAAAAAAAATCGTAGATCTGGCAAGTAATCTGTGCCGCACAGCACTCAGCCGCTAGCGCCCTATTGCGCAAAGCGCATTCCATTGCTTTTTCTGGTGGATAGGCGGGAAGAAAATGACCGCCATGCGCTTTACCCCGTTCTGTGGATCATGCAAGCGCTCGCTAGTTGAAACATAGTCGATCCTGAAAGCTTGGCGTCTGAGAAGCTCTCAATCCTACAAGCGCGCCGCCGCTTTTTGTAACTGCTCACGCATCGTTGCTTTGAGGACCTCGGGAGAGACGATCTCAACTCCGCCGCCCCATCTGAAAAGGTGCCACGCAAGCTCAACGAAGCCACCCGAACAAAAGCTGACTTCCAAGCGGCCGTCTGCAAGAGTCCTTGTTTCCTGCTCTTGATGAAACTCGAAAACCGAAGCCTCGTCATGCACCGCGCTGTCGAAGCGCAACACCACATCTTCCGGCTCCTCCTGAAACACGCCGAAAGACTGGGCTGCGAACTCTTCAAGATCGAAGCCTTCATCCGCCCATGCGGGCACGTTCAGCACCTCGGGATTGGCCACTCTATCAAGCCGAAAAAGCATCGGATCACCCCAGTCGTTGCCTGCCGCGACGAGATAGGAACGCGGCCCAATAAGGAGACCACGCGGAGCGACTTCATGGCGTCGAGAACCATTGGCGGAGGTGTAATCAAAGCGCAGCAAAACTCCGGCAAGCAGGGCAAGGTGACAAGCGCTCTGAATCTCGGGAGAGATCGGGGTGCGCGGACCAGGGACCGCGACGGAAAGACGCAAGGCGAGCTGGAGATGACGCACGAGGCCGAGCTTGCGGGCGTCGTCAGTCATCAAGATGAAGGCGAGAGGACCGGAACGCCGCGGAGAGTTTCTTTCGCGATCGATTTTGGGTCGTCGGCATTGAAGAGGGCTTTGAGAGGACGCAAGGCGAAGTTTTTGAGAGCATCTTCATCGGTCAAAGCGAAGATCGGCAGCGCGTAGAAGTATGCGTAGTCATCCTCTTCCTCAGACCACACCCAAAGTCCATCGCCAGCATGGCTGATACACGCTTGGCTTTCATCAGTAGGGTCGAAGTCTTCTATCGCCCATAGATCCTCATGGTTGCTATGCGGATGCCAGCCAATGATCAGGCATGCCTGGTTAAGCCACGGCCATTCAGGGGCCTCTCCATCGGCCTCCTTAGAACTGCACAGGCGGGTGACCATTGTAAGTGTGCCGACTGGTTTCGGCTTCGTGCTTCTTCCTTTCTGACCCGGTGCACGGGCAGTGCGCGACAGGATGCCCGCATTATATGCATACGCAGGAGCAACCCACTCGGCGTCGCCACCCCCATCTTCGTCTCCTAACTCAGCAACGTCTCCGAAGAAGGTCTCATCTTGGAGTTGTTCCCAGAGTGTTTGGAGCAAAGCGTCGAGATCGGCTGCGGATCTTCGCAGGTTTTCCGCCGAGCGATGAAGAGCTTGGCCGCGATCAATCATTTCTTCAATCGTCATGAGTTTTCCTTCAATTTATGTCGCTCAAATGCGTAGCGGACCAACTGGACATCTTTCGGAACCTGCCCAAACCAAGGCGGGCGCCCCGTCGACTTGAACCGGAAAGCAACGTTACCAAGATCATTTGGCACCGGGAGGCCGTTAAAGATCCGTCCCATGTCCGTTTCTTGCAGAAACGCACGCATCGTCTCGACCCATCGAGCCAAAGGAGTGCGCGCTGCCTCGCACCAATTTTTGAGGTCCCTCGAAACATCGCGCCACGTGCGGCGGAAACACGGCACGCCGAGTTCATCTTCTTCGATGCCCGCTTCGCCCAGCAAAATAACGGCCCCGACGTTCTCCACACCAACAGCCTCGATTTGCTGCTCGAGTTGCCGCTCAGAGAGCGGCGCATGCCATTTAACCTCGACGATCGTCGTTTTGCCCGCGCCGTGAAGGAGCACATCGGGCTCAACATGTCGCCGTCCAGCGGGGCCGTTCAGCTTCGGCCACAAATCGACAGCGATATCTTGGTCTTCCGCGAAGTCAGAAGCCGAAAACGCGTCGCGTCCTAACAGTAGCTCGATTGCCTTGAGCCGATCCTTCGGAGACATCAGCCGGATCGAACCGAACACGGCGGACGTAACCATATCTTCCTGAGGCCGCCTCTTTCCCAAAAAGTTCTTGTCGCTTCCTGCGTTGAAAAGCCAATGGGCCTTTCGCCGCCCAACCGCTTCCATCATCTCTTTGTATCCCAATCACTTTTTTCGAAAGTTGGCCGAAACCCCGCGCGAATGCCACCGTTTTCTTTCGTCTGAGCCTCGTCAACCAGAGCCTCGAGGATCGCGCTGGTATCCTGCTCGCCGAGCAAACAGCAACGCCGCGCGATCGCCGCCAGATCGCCCGGGGTGAGCCCTTCGAGATCGAACAAGGCGGCCGGAGGACCGACCTCGAAGAACTTCCGGAACGCGATGCCAAGTTGCATCGCGCTCAACGGGCGCAGTTCTGCGTTGATGGTAAAGCGTCGCCGGGTTGCAGGATCGAGATGGTCTGCGAGATTGGTGGTGCAAGCAAACGGAAGAGGATGGCTTTCCATCCAGGTGAGCATTTCATTGACCTGGCTGACCTCCCACGACCGTGCCGCGAAAGCGCGGTTGGCAAGCAGCGAGTCCGCTTCATCGAAGATCAGAAAAGCGCCTTCATCCCTCGCCTGAGAGAAAGCCGACGCAATAGCCTTCTCCGAGCCGCCGACGAACATGGACAACAGGTCGGATGCGCGTTTCTGGATAACGGGCAGCCCCATCACTTCGGCAAGGTGCCGAGCCAGAGCGCTCTTGCCGGTCCCCGACGGTCCGGAAAAGCAAAACGAGATGTTCCGAGTAGCGTCGGCTCGGCTCAACTGTTCGATCAGGCGGTTCACATCCAGATCTGTGTCAATCAGGGCCTGATCGAATGCGTGCGCCTGCTCAATCCCAAGAGGCTTGGAATGTCCTCCGCGAAGGGCTTTATCTGCCGCGCCAATCGCGACATCCAAGTCGCTCTCGCCACCGTCCGTCAGCTGTGAAACCTCAAGCGCCCCGGCCACGAGAGCCGGCGGCACCTCTACGTGTCGCGCAAGCTGGCGTAGCCGACCTTGGCGCAGACCTGCTCGAGCGTCTGCACGACGTCCTCGCCCCGGTAGGTGAAG
>NZ_AQRC01000016.1 GCF_000737065.1 Thioclava atlantica
AGCCAGGAAAGCTTAGCCGAAAACTCCAGCTTCAAACGGTCCAGTTTTCAGGGGGCAGAGCACACTCAAAAGCGCAAGCACGCCCGGAACGGAATGCTGTCGCCCGTCGACTTCGAGCGACAGCAGAGACTGAGACAAGACGGCGTCTAAGAAATGCGGGGCTATTCAAGGCGAGCCTCGCGCCGAGCTTCACTCCAGCGCAGGCTCCACGGCGGCTCCCGACATCAGTTCCTCGACGAGAAAAGCCGTAAGCTGCTGGCGGGTGTTCAGGCCGGATTTGCGGAAGACGGCGTTCAGCTGGGTCTTCACGGTCGATTCCGATTTGCCGCGCAGTTCGGCGATCTCGCGGTTCGAGAATCCCTTCATCGCGTAGACCGCGACGGCGCGCTCGGAGCTCGAGAGCCCCCATGCGTCGAAAAGGTCTTCCATATGGGACTGGAAGTTGCCCTGGACCACGTCGATCTGGCGCCCCATCGCCGCGATCCGCTTGCGGCTGTGGCGCACGAAAAGCGCGCTGGTGATGACACCGACGATCAACCCCACGCTGGCGAGGACCTGGATATATTCCTGCAAGGCCCAAGGCAGCAGCCAGGTGCGCAAACCCAGCACCTCGGACCACAGATCGCCGACGAAGAAAGCGGCACTGAGGCTTTGCACCACCAGCGCCGCATAGAGAAAGAAGGTCCGGCTCAGCCGCGCCCTCACGGGGCGCGCCGCAGGTTCGACGCCCATCGCGAGACGGGCCTTGGAAGAAAGCGGGACGTCTTCGCTCAGGTCTTTCACGGGTCAGAGACCTCCCAACCCGCCGGCGCCATCCCGGGACGAGGCCGCGCCGCCCGATCCGCTCGCCGCCTCTCCCGAGGCGCCCCCTGCTGCACCGAGCGACGCCCCCACGGAGACACCACTCGCCCCGACACCGGTCGCGACGCCGGTTGCACCGGAGCCGCTCGAGGGGCCCGCGTGCTGCGCGTTGGAGGCGCCGGTGTCCGCGCCCCCGCTCTCGAAACGCTTGATCACCGCATCGCGCTTGATCTCCCCGGTCGAACTGCTCACGATCACCTCGCGCAATTGGGTCGGGTTGCGGGCGAGGATCTGGTAACGCCCCAGAAAGGTTCGGCTCACCCGCTCGATCGCGTAGCCCTGCGCCTTGAGAGACTGGATCACCTGCAGATAGGCGGCGCTCGCCACCTGCACGGGGCGCATCAGCGGCAGGGCGCTGTCGGACAGCGCTGCGGCGGGCGCGCCGATCGCGATGGCGAGCAGCGCCGCGCCAGCCGCCGACAAACCGGATTTGTCGAAGAGGGTCATGACGATCTCCTCAAAAGAAATGTCGCTATCGCCGCCGAGGCAGGTGCAGCCGCTTCGTTGCGACGAAAGGCAGGGCGTGATCGGTTGCATGTTTCCCGGTTCTGCAGACGAGGTCGGACAGTTCTTTCGGGAAACAAACGCACCGGGCGCGTTTCGGATGCGACCTCGAGAAAAGGTGATCGCCCGTTGCGCGAAATTGTGCCCGAAATCTCGGGAACGGAAGTCCCCCGCGCTCTCGGGATCGGAAGAGAGCGCGGGGGGGAGAGGCCCTGGCCCCCGAGGGGGTGAAAGAGGGAAACGGGGGCTCAGGGCTCCGCCTGCCCCGAAAGGCTGGCGAACCGTGTTCGGGCGTTAGCCCGCGTTATCGACCACGATGGTGATGTCGCCACCCGCGTTCTGCGCCACGCCGACCACATCGCTGGCAGCGTAACCCTTGGCCGAGAGCGCGGCGGAGAGCTTCGCGTTCTCCGAGATCGCCTTCTGGACCTGACCGATGGTCGATTTCTGCGCCTCGATGGCCTTTTCGACCTGCGAGGTCAGCGCCTGCGAACCGGTCTCGAGATTGGCGAGCGTCACCAGCTTCACCTGCGTGGCGGCGTTTCCACCCGAGATCTTCGCGCTGACATCGCTCATGGCGCTGGCCTTGGCCGAAGCCTCCAGGCCGGAGACGACCGAACCGACGGTCATGGCGCCCGCTTGCGCCGCGCCTTTTGCGGTGTCGACGACCGCGCCCGCATCAGGGGTTTGCGCCGCGGCCTGACCCGAGGCACCCGCACCCGTCGAAAGCGTCACGCCCGAACCGGTATCCGAGCTGACTTGCGCGCCGGCATCCACGCCGACCGAAGCACCAACGCCCGCGGCGGAGGCGGTCAGAGGTGCGCCCAACCCGATAGCGGTGATGGCGGCGATACCTGCGGCGGTCATTTTGCTGCGATAGGACATTTCGAACTCCTTCCTGTTTCGAAGACTATGCCGGGCACGATCATCGCGCCGCGGCTCTCACGTCCCGGAAGAAAGGAGATCGGCGGCGCAAGACCATCATCCGATCGGATGAAAACGGCTCATTCGCCCCTTTGGGCCAAAGGGTTTACGCCGATTTTTCGCTCATTCGATGACGCAGGGCGGCCCGGTGCGACAGCCCTCAGACCCCGCGCTTGTTGCCCCAGAGAAAGACGTGGAGCTGCGGCAGGACGCGCGCCGAGAACCAGCCCGCCTCGGTGACCCGGTCGACGAGCCACAGCATCCGCTCGGAAAGCGTCTCGAGATCGACGGGCGTCTGCGGGTCGACCTCGGGATTGCCCGGCTGCAGGTAGAGCGGCAGATCGGGAAAGCGCGCAGCCGCCTCGCGCGCCCAATTGAAATCGGCCTCGTCGAAGATCACGATCTTCATCACCGTGGCCCCCGCGCCCTGCCCGGCCGCGACGCATTTGGCAAATGCCTCCCAATCCACTTGCTCGCCGCTCGAGGGTGGTTTGGGCGACAGCACCAGCCAGTCGAGATCGCCGAACCAGTCGCGGGCAATCGAGCCCTGCGTCTCGCAGGCGAAGCGGTAGCCCTCGGCCTTTCCGCGCCCGATTACCGGCGCGAAATCCTGGATCGCCGGGTTCCCTCCCGAAATCGAGACGGTCAGCGGCTGTCCGCCCGAAAGTCGGCGCACCTCCTCCCAGATCGCGTCGGGCTGCATCGGCCGCCACGTTTCGCGATAGGCGCTGTCGACCGCGTGCAGGCTGTCGCACCAGCTGCAGCGGTAATCGCACCCGCCCGCGCGGATGAACACGGTAGGCTCCCCGATCAGCGCGCCCTCGCCCTGGATCGTGGGGCCGAAGATCTCGGCGATGCGCAGGGTCATGGCCGGAACTCCGCCCAGGTCTTCGGCGTCTCGCTCACCTTCACCGCCGCCGTCTCCGGCCAGCGCGCGCGGCACCAGTCGAAGAAATGCCGCGCGAGGTTCTCGGCGGTCGAAGGCACATCCAGCACATCGTTGAGATGGCGGTGATCGAAGATCTCGTCGATATAGGTCTTGAGCGGCTTGAGCTCGTGATAGTCGCGCACGAAGCCATCGCTGTTGAGCTCGGCGGAAGCCAGCTCGACCACGACGATGTAATTGTGTCCATGCAGCCGCGCACATTGGTGATCGGCGGGCAGATGCGAGAGCTGGTGCGAGGCGGAAAAATGAAACTCCTTCGAGATCCGGTACATCAGCGCCCCTCCCGCGCCGCGATCGCCGCGCGCCAGTAATCGGGATCGTCATAGACGGTCGGATCGGGCACTCCGGCCAGATCGAAAGCCTCGCGGCGCTCGACGCAGGTGCCGCAGCGCCCGCAATGATGCGCGCCGCCCTTGTAGCACGACCAGGTCTCGGCGAAGGGCGTGCCGTATTTCGCCCCCTCGGTGACGATATCGGCCTTGCTGCGATGGACGAAGGGTGTCGAGAGACGCACATCCGCATAACCGTCGAGCGCGGCCTTCTGCATCGCGTCGAAGGCTTCGGTGAAGGCCGGACGGCAATCGGGGTAGATGAAGTGATCGCCGCCATGCACCGCGGTCGCCACCGCGTCGTCGCCATTGGCCGCGGCCACGCCGAAGGCGATGGCGAGCATGATCGCGTTGCGGTTCGGCACGACGGTGATGCGCATCGTCTCCTCGGCATAGTGGCCGTCGGGCACGTCGATATCGTCGGTCAGCGCCGAGCCTGTCAGCGCCGCGCCGATCGGGCGCATGTCGATGATGTCATGGGGCACGCCAAGGCGCTCGGCGGCGCGGGCGGCGAAATCGAGTTCCTTGCGGTGGCGCTGGCCATAATCGAACGAGACGAGACGGGTGAGCGTGTCCTCGGCCGCGACCTTGTGGGCGAGCGATACCGAATCCAGTCCGCCGGAGCAGATCACGATGGTTTTCATGTTGATCCCTTGTTTTGATACCCGGGTGGGCTGCGACCGGGACGCGCGACCCCGACGCGACCTGCGCCGGAGCAACGCGCTCTCCTATCAAATCCGGGCGGGAAAGGTCAATCGCGGCAGGGCGGCTCAGACCGGCAGCAGCGCGACCAGCGCGAGCCCGAGCGCGACGAGCACCACAAGCGAGAGCGTCACCGTCGCGATCACCCGCGGCCCCGCCGCCGCGACCGCGCGCACATCGACGCCCAGCCCGAGCGCGGCCATCGAGATCACGGTGAAGATCGTGGCCCCCGTGCTCATCGGGGCGAGTGCGTCATGCGGAAGGGCACCGGCCGAGCGCAGCGCGATCATCCCCAGGAAGCCGAGGATGAAGAGCGGCGGCATCAGCCCCTTGCGCGGCGCGCCCTTCGCGTTCGGATTGCGTCTCTCCTCGGGCAGGCGCGACGCCAGCAGCGAGAGCACCACCGTGACCGGGCCGAGCATGAGCACCCGCACGAGCTTCACCAGCGTGCCGATCTGGATCGCCCCCTGCCCCATCGGCGCGGCGGCGGCGAGCACCTGCGGCACCGCGTAGACGGTCAGCCCCGAGAGGATACCGTAATGCAGCGCGCCCATCGTGAGCGCATGGCCCAGCAGCGGGAGCAGCAATACCACCGCGACGCCGAGTACGGCGGTGAAGGCGATCGAGGCGCTCACGTCGCGGCTGTCGGCCTCGATGACCGGCGCGACGGCGGCGATCGCGGAATTGCCGCAGATCCCGTTGCCGCAGGCGATCAGAAGCGCCATGCGCGGCGGCAGGCCGAGCGCGCGCCCCAGAAGGAAGGCGAGCGGCACGATCAGCGCGACGACCGCGACGATCCCGAACAGCAGCCACGGCCCGACCGAAAGCAGCGTCTGCGCGCTCACCGAGGCCCCGAGAAGAACGATCGCGATCTCGAGCACGGTCTTGGCCGAGAAATCGATCCCCGCCTTGAACCGCGCATCGGGCCGCCAGAGCGTTCGCACCGCCGCGCCGATGAGGATCGCGAGCACCAGCGGTTCGAGCCATTGTGCCCCGAAGGCGGCCTCCTCGGCCTTCGCCGCGATCACCGCGAGCACCGCGACCCCGGTGCTGAGCGCCAGACCCGGCGCGAGCATGCGCAGATGCAGGTGCGGCTGGCGGAGCGCTTGCGGCAGGGCGGTGAGGAGCGGCATGGCGGGTCCCTTTCGTGGCGGATGTCTCGGTCTGTCCCCGCTCTAATTGCGCTCTCCCATTCATCCTTCAAACGAAATGTTTTTATCGTTATGATCGCTTTTGACGATCAATAGGACTCACATGACCCCCGAACAGCTTCGCGTCTTCGTCACCGTCGCCGAGATGGAGCACATGACCCGCGCCGCGCAGGCGCTCAACATGACGCAGTCGACCGCCTCGGCGGCGATCGCGGCGCTTGAGGCCCGCCATCAGGTGAAGCTCTTCGACCGGATCGGGCGCGGGATCGTCCTGACCGAGGAGGGCCGCGCCTTCCTGCCCGAGGCACGCGCGGTGCTGGCCCGGATCTCCGAGGCCGAGGCGATGCTGGCCGAGACGCGCGGGCTTGAGCGCGGCCATATCCGCCTGATCGCCAGCCAGACCATCGCGGGCTACTGGCTCCCGCGCCATATCGCGGCCTTCCGCGCCGCCCATCCGGGCATCGATATCACGCTCGAGATCGGCAATAGCGAGGAGGCGGCGCGTCAGATCCGCGAAGGGGCGCTCGATTGCGCGCTCGTCGAGGGCGATATCGAGGACGCGAAGCTGATCCGTCGCCGGATCGGGGCGGACCGGCTCGTTCTGGTGAGCGCGACCCCGCCCCCCGAGACCTTCGCGCCTGCCGCCCTGATCAAGGCGCGGTGGGTTCTGCGCGAGGCGGGATCGGGCACGCGCTCAAGCGCGCAGGCAGCGCTCGAAAGCCACGGCATCGCTCCCGAAGCGCTTGCCCCGGCGCTTGTCCTGCCCTCGAACGAAGCGGTGTTGAGCGCGGTCGAAGCCGGTGCCGGGGTGAGCATCCTCTCGGCCCATGTGGTCGAACGCTCGCTGAAACTCGGCGCGCTCCATCGCTGGCCGCTGGAACTGCCGCCGCGCCCGTTCTACGTCCTGCGCCACCGCGAGCATCACGAAAGCAACGCGACGCGCGCCTTTCTCAGGGAGATATCGGCGGCTCAGTCCGCTTGAGCGAGCAGCCGGGAGATATGCGCCTCGATCTCGGCGGGCAGCGCGGGCTTGGGACAGATCGCCGAGCCGGGATAGCGCGAGGTGAGATGCACCGCATCGGCATGGCCGGAATGAAACAGGATCGGCACCCGCGCATCATGCAGCCGATCGGCGAGCTCATAGACCTCGCCATCGGCCAGCATCACGTCGAGAATCGCGATATCGGGGACGGTTTCGGCCACGATATCCAGCCCCGCGGCCACCGTGGCGCAGGGTCCGAGCACGCAGACGCCCATATCTTCCAGCATGCAGCTCAGGTCGAGCGCGACAACGGCCTCATCTTCGGCCAGCAACACGGCACCGTTCATTTCGTCAGGCATCCTCACTTTCGGCCGCGTTCGTAAACCGGATGTTGTAGCTGCGCCATTCCGAAGTCTGGTCCATCTCGACTTTCGCGCCGATCTGTTGCGCCGAGATGTTGACGAGGGTGGAGCCGAACCCTGCCGTCTCGGGCACCGTCTCGAGGGGCTCGTCATAGACTTCCCTCCACTCCACCGTGATCGCGCCCCCGGCATCCATCCCCCAGCAGATATCGAGCTCCCCCGCGATCGGGCCGAGAACCCCATATTTCGCGGCATTGGTGCTCCACTCGTGGAAAATGAGCGCCAAGGCGGTCAGTTCGCTCGTCGAGACCGTGACTTCGGGCCCCTCCAGCCTGAAATTCTTCGTCTTCTCGCCATAGGGCGCGAGTGTCGTCTCCAGAAGCTCGCCCATCGGGATCGTCGCATCGATCTGGCGGGTGCGCGCAAGATCGTGCGAACGTGCCAGCGCATTGATCCGCCCGCTCACGTCATCCACGAGTTCGCGCGGGGTTTCCGCGCTGCGGCCGGAGATCCGGAGCATGCCCGAGACCACCGAGAACAGGTTCTTCACGCGGTGGTTCATCTCGCGCAGCAACAGCTCGCGCATCTTCGCCGCTTCCTGTTCGGAGGTGATGTCCACGTTCAGGCCGAGCAGGGTCGTGACGCCCCCCTCTCGCATCTGCCGCCCGAGACCGCGCAGGTAGCGCTGGCCGCCGCTGGGCAGGTTCACCGCGAAGCTGCAATCGAACTCGCGCTTCTCGGCAAGGGCCGACTCGATCTCGGTGGAGACCTTCGCGCGATCCGCCTCGTCGATCCGCCCGAGGATCTCGTCGAGCGCGAAGGTGCCGGGCTCGTCGAGCTCGTAGAACTCCGCGATCGTGCCGTCGATCTCGACCTCTCCGTTGCGCGGATCGAGCGACCACACGCCGACATTGGAAATCTCGAGCGCGAGGCGCAGCCGCTGCCCTTCGCGCAGCAGCTCGTTCTCCAGCCGGAGGGTCTTGGTGACGTCGGTGAAGATCAGGGTCGCCCCCGCCACCTCGCCACGCGCATTGGTGTAAGGCGTCGCGGCCAGGGACCAGATCCTCCCGAGGGCTTGCGAACTCACCCGGACCGGGCCCGGCGACTCGCCACCCAGTACCGCGTCGATGAGGCCGATCATCACCTCGGGCTGATCGAGCGAGCTCTGCACATCGCTCAGCGGACGCCCCTGGTCGCTGTTGCGCAGGCGGATCACCTCCGCCGCCCCGTCGGTGAAGTTGCGCAGGCGCTTCTTGCGGTCGACCGTCACCAGAGCATGCAGCTTGGAATCGAAGATGTTGCGCAGATCGGCATTGGCCGCGGAGAGTTCTTCGACCTTGGTCTTCAACTCGTCATTGACAGTCGCGAGCTCCTCGTTGGTCGACTGAAGCTCCTCGTTCATCGACATCATTTCCTCGTTCGAGGACTTGAGCTCTTCATTCGCGGTCTCGAGTTCCTCGACGGTCGAACGCAGGCGCGTGCGGGTCGCGCGCAGCTCCGCCTCGAGCACCTGGACATGGCTCTCGGACGGGGCGATTTCGTCGAAGTCGTCCTGCTCGCTCGGCGCGAAGGGTGCGCGGTCGCGGAACACGATCAGGATCGTCTCGTCGGAGAGCGGGTCCGCGAGCACGTCCACCTTCTGGGAGCCGGTCTCGGAAATCACCTCGACATCGCGTATTACCTTGCGCTGCCCCTCACTCCCCGCCTCGCGGATCAGGGCGGAAAGCGCCTCGCGCAGGCCGGCGCGGGCCACGGATTGGGCATATCCCTGCCCGGTCTCTGAAGGGTCGACCTCGATATAGCGCCCGAGCCGGCCGGTCGAAGCGAGGATCGCTCCGTTTCGGTCCACCTGCATGGTTGCCGGAGCGTAGAGGTCCAGAATACGGTTGCTAGCCACTGTGCCAGTCCAGTCCTTGGGTCGTCTGAGATTGGGTTTCGGACGCGAAGGAGAGAGCCGCGAAAACGGATCGCTGCGCGTCGAGAGTTCCGTCGGGTAGGGCGAACGGGGACCGATCGTCTTGAAGATCCGCATCTGCGCATCCAGCGGCGCGAACAGCGAATCGTGACGGCCCACGGTCTCGGAGGGGCCGAGGAAGAGATAGCCGCCCCGATTCAGCGCGTAATGGAAGATCGGCAACACCCGCGCCTGCAGCTTGTCTCCGAAATAGATCAGCAGGTTGCGGCACGAGATCAGGTCGAGCCGCGAAAAGGGCGGATCCTTGATCAGCGAATGGGATGAGAACCGCACCCGCTCGCGCAGCGCCGTCGTGATCTGGAAACTGCCGTCACGCCCGATCGTGTAGAGGTCGCGCATTTCCTCGGGCAGATCGAGCAACGCCGAAACCGGGTAGCGCCCTGCCCGCGCGATCGAGAGCATCCGCTCGTCGATATCGGTGCCGAATATCTGGAAATCGAGCGCCTTCTCCGCTTTGATGATCACCTGGTCGACGAGCATTCCCAGCGTGTAGGCCTCTTCCCCGCTCGAACAGCCGGGCACCCAGATACGCAATTCGCTGCCCGGCTCCGCCTGCGCGACCAACGGTTCGATCACCTTCTCTCGCAGGACCTCGAAATTGGGCTGGTCACGGAAGAAGCGGGTGACGTTGATCAGCAGGTCCCCAAGGAGCGCCTCGGCCTCGCCGGGCTCGCTATCGAGCCTCTCGAGATAGCATTTCGCATCGACCAGCCCCACCACTTGCATGCGCCGCTGGATGCGCCGCTCGAGCGTGGAATTCTTGTAGAGCGTGAAATCATGTCCGGTGAGGCGGGTGACCGCGGCGCAGATCTCCTCAAGCGTGCCCGAGACCGGCACGACCTCCGCCTCGGCCTGCTCGGGATCGACCTCGCGGTAACCGGCGATCCGCGCGATCACCTCGGAGGGCGGGCACACCACGTCCACCATGCCCGTCGCAACCGCGGAATTCGGCATCGAATCGTAGCGCGCGCTCGCGTCCTGCGCGATGCAGAAGCCGCCATGCTCCTTCACCGAACGCAGCCCGACGGTCCCATCCGTTCCGGTTCCCGAAAGGATCACGCCCACCGCGCGTGGGCCGCGATCCTGCGCGAGGCTCTCGAAGAAATCGTCGATCGGCCGCCGCAATCCGCGCGGCTGGTTGAAGGGCGACAGATGCAGCCGGCCCTCGCGCAGTTCCAGCCCCGATCCCGGCGGGATCGTGTAGACATGGCCCGCGCTCAGCAACTCTCCATCCTCGGCCTGTTTCACCGCGAGCGCGGAGGAGCGGTCGAGCAATTCCGCGAGCAAGGATTCGTGATTTGGATCGAGATGCTGGACGATGACATATGCGCAGGGGTCGTCCTGCGGCGCCGCCTCGAGCAATTCGCGCAAGGCTTCGAGCCCGCCCGCCGACGCGCCGATTCCCACGACATAGAGATCGGATTGAGCTCCTTCCGTCACACCCCCTCCGATCTGCGCAAAAAGCCCATCACACGGCACATGCGATGGGACGAGAGGGGCTTGAGGCGGGGCAGGTTCGAATGTCCCATCGGCGCAGCCCTGTCACCGGACAGGGAATGGCGCAATATCATATGACATGATCGACCACGCAGCGTTGTTGGCGCACGCATTCGTTACACCCCGCGATACAGAATGGAGGCCATGGTCGAGACGCTGTCCGCGATGACCTTCGCCGAGCCGATCATCGCAAGCCCGAATCCGCGCGAGATCGCCTCGAGATCCGACGCGTTGCGCAGAAGTGCGGCGTCATTCGCGGCAAGGTCGGCGCGCCGGGCGGCATGGGTCAGGTCGAATTGCGAGCCCAGCAGGAGCTGCGTCGTGCCGGCGCGATCGCTCAGGCGGGTCATGAAGACGAAATTGTCGAAGACGGTGCCGTCCCTGCGCGCGTTGATCACCCGGAATCGTCCCGCCGTCACGGAGCTGTCCCCGATGAATTCCCGCATCGCGGCGCGCGATTCCCCTGTGGTCCGTTCGGTTTGCAGAAAGCGGCAGTTACGGCCCAGTGCCTGATCTGCCCTGAAGCCCGTCAGAGCGCTGAAGGCCGTGTTGACATAGACGAGGGGTGTGTCCTCGAGAACGGGCGTCGCGATGGAAAGCGCCACCGTCGAACGATCACAATATTGCACCAGAGCTTCTGGCAAATCGAAATCTGCGAGAACTGACATTAAAGAACCTGACCAACCCGTCTCACACCAAATTAACCCTTGCAGGAAAAAGTCCAGTGCGCACCTGTTTTCGGCACGGATCGGGCAGCATTTGCGTCTTGGGGGAAGTGGTACCGCCTCCCCGGCTTGAACGGGGGACCTCTGGATCCACAATCCAGCGCTCTAACCAACTGAGCTAAGGCGGCACTGGCGCGGGAGATAGACCGGGTTCGCACGGATTGCAAGACCGAGGATGCAGGAAATTCACCCCAACTCTTGCCTGCGGCGCGTCCCGGCGTTACCTGAGATCGCGTGACCCGCCCGAGGAGAGTTCCGATGAGTATCGACAAGCAAAGCGACATCGCCGCCAACATTCAGATCGGTCCGACGTCTCTGGGGATGGTGCGGATCTATGTCGAGGGCGAAGGTGTCGAACTGCCCCTCGATTTCGATCCCGACGAGGCCGAGGAAATCGCCGAGGAACTGCAGGCCGCGGCCGAAGCCGCGCGCGAGCTTTCCAAGGGCGGCAAGGGCAAGAAGAAGCCCTGAACCTCAGGGCGCGAGCCCGTCGAGACCCGGATCGGTAAGACGTTGCAGCCGCCGCGCAGCCGCGCGCGCGAAATCGAGCGTGAGCGCCTTGCGCCGGGTGGGGGCCAGTTTGTCCAGCGGCGCCTCGCGGATCATCTCGGCCCCGTAGCCATCCGCGATGAAAAGCCCCGTCCCCTCGGGCAGCAGCTCGGTCGGGAAGGCGTCATCGACAGCCCAGAAGTAACGGTCGCACCACTCCAGATAGCCACCCCATTTCCGGTCCGAGGTGAAATCGGTCCGGCTCGACTTGCATTCCACGATCCAGATCTCGCCCTTGCGGTCGAGCGCCATCAGATCGGCCCGCAGACGGGGCCGCAGGGGCATTTCGGGCACGCAGTCGAGGCCGAGTTCGCATAGCGCCCGCGCCACGCCCCGGGCGAGAACCTGACCGGGCTGAAGGTCGGAAAGAGGTGTGCTCATCATCCGGCAAAAGATGAACGAAATGGGAACAAAAGTCCAGCCGGCCCCTCAGAACATCACGACCCACAGCACGAGCAGCACCAGCGCCGCGCGAAGACCGACCGCCCCGCGCCGCGCGCCCTTGAGCAAGGTCTCGTCCTCGTAGCGCGCGCTGGCCGGCACCAGCCGCGCAAGCCCGAGGCCGGTCTCCGAGACGAACTCGGCCGCAAAGAGCCCGATGGCCAGGAGAAGATACAATACGTATTGCGCGGCAATCGCGTGCCCCGCCACGAGAACCGGCAGCAGCAAGGCGCCGGCCAGCACTTCGTGACGCACGCGTTCCACCTGCCACAGGCGCTCCAGGCCCTTTGCGAGACCACCGCTCGTACGGGCGCCGGGCCCGAATCCCTCGTCCATCTCAAACCTGCTCCCTGTCGGATCCGTTTCCTGCGATGGTAGCGACAGAACCGCCCGTGCCAAGCGCCAGAGTTTCGCATCCGCGTGAGCCCGCCGATGCCCCTTGCCGAGACCGCGAAGGCCCCCTATCTGTGCCTCCGACGGTTACTGCTCTTTCCGTGTGAGGCCCTTTTCCAGTGGCCTATACCATTCCTGAGGGAGCTGGCTCTGGCGGGGTCCTGGCCTCGTTACCTGGCGCCCACCTGATTTTTCAGGTCTCCGGGAACTTTCGCCTCCACGTCTGCTGCGGTTTCCGTCACTTTCCCCCCGAAGACAGCAAAAAGCCCCGCCGGTTCAGGCGGGGCTTTTGTCGTTGGGATCTTCGGGAAAGATCAGCGCTTGAGCTGGATCTCGCGGCGCGATTTCGGCTGATCGACCGGAACCGGGATCGCGAGCCGCTCGGCCGCGAACCCCGTGGGAATCGCGTCGCGCTTGCCGCCCCCCGCATCTTCGTCATCCTCCGCCATCCGCATCACCGCGATCGCGAACTGCACGCCGGAAAACACGATGGTGTTGAAGACGACCAGAAGGAGCACGGCGATGAAGCCGACATCCGAGGTCGAGACGAGATGCCAGAGGTTCCCGACATTCAGGCCGAGCAACAGGCCGACAAAGGCCAGTGCGATGCCGAAGCCGATGAAGACGTTCTTGATGTAGAGCCGGACGAGTTCGGGCATGGGACCTCCTCTTGCTTGATCACAATCTAGCGCAGATTCGCGTGATTCAAACAGGGGAATCTCCGAAATCGGCCCGATCGGCGGGGTTTGGCCCGTGACATGCCGACGCAGAGCCAGACCGGGCTGGCCCGCCTCGCGGCTCAGAACGCTTCCGGGCGCAACGCACGGGCCATGTGATCGAGCACCGCGTTGACGAATTTCGGCTCGCGACCTTCGGGGAAGAAGGCCCGCGCGACATCGACGAACTCGGTGATGACCACCTTGGGCGGGGTCGCGGGGGTGATGAGCTCGGCCCCCGCCGCACGGAACAGGGCACGCAGAACCGGGTCGATCCGCTCGATCGGCCATTTCGCCACCAGGGCCCGGTCGGTCGCCTGGTCGATCTTGGCCTGCCAGGTCACCGCGTCATCGACGAGCCGGCGGAACAGGTTGGGATCGCCCTCGGCCATCTCGGTGCCGTCCTCGTCGATCACACCGAAGCGATGGCTCTCGAATTCGCGGCACACCTTGGTGGCCGACTGCCCCGCAGCCTCCATCTGAAACAGCGCCTGCACGGCATAGAGCCGGGCGGCGGATTTCATCTGCCGCTTCTCTTCGGTGGTCAGTTTGCGGGGCTTGGGGCTGTCTTCGGTCATGCGCTCTCGGATCCGTCAGTCTCGCCGGCGATACGGAAGGATTCGGCGGGCTTGAACCCGATACCCTTCGTCCGGCGCGCCCATTTGCGCGACAATGAGATGAGATGCAAGGCCGCAGCGGCCGCGCCGCCGCCCTTGTTCTGTTCAGCGGGGTCCGCGCGCACCGCGGCCTGCTCGTAATTCTCGACCGTGAGGATGCCGTTGCCGATGCAGGTTCCCTCGAGCCCGAGCAGGGTCAGCCCGCGCGAGCTGTCGTTGCACACCGTGTCGTAATGGGTCGTCTCGCCGCGGATCACGCAGCCGAGCGCGACGAAACCGTCATAATCGGCCATGCGCGCGGCCATCGCGATCGCGCTCGGGATCTCGAGCGCGCCGGGCACCTCGACGATATCGACATAGGCGCCGGCCTTCTCGGCCTCCGCCTTCGCACCCGCCACGAGATTATCCGCGATTTCCTTGTAATAGGGCGCGACCACGATCAGGAGCCGCGGCGCGGTGTCGAATTTGGGAAGGTCGAGAATGTAATGCGATGCGCCAGCCATCAGCCAAGCTCCGAGATCTTGCGGGTTCCGACGATTTCCAGGCCGTAGGCGTCGAGGCCGATCACCTTGGGCTTGGGCGAATTGGTCAGCAGTTCGATCTGCGACAGGCCCAGCGACGACAGGATCTGCGCGCCGAGGCCGTATTGGCGCAGCGTGCGCGGGCTCGCCGCATCATGGGGGGCCAGTTTCATCGAGGTGTCGCGCAGCAGCACGACCACGCCCCTGCCCTCCTCGGCCACGAGCTCCATTGCGCGCGAGAACTCGTCGGCGCGCCCCTGCGGGCCGGTCCCCACGATATCGAGCAGCGGGTCGAGCGCGTGCATCCGCACCAGAACCGGCTCGGGCGTGGTGATGTCGCCCTTGATCAGCGCGAGATGCTCGTCGCCATGCGAGGCATCCGAATAGGTGCGCATCAGCCAGTCGCCGCCGAACTCGCTGGCGATCGTCTCCTCGCGCTCCACCCGCACGAGATTGTCGTAGCGGCGGCGATAGGCGATCAGGTCGGAGATCGTGCCGATCTTGAGCCCGTGTTTCTGGGCGAAGGCCACGAGATCGGGCAGGCGCGACATCGAGCCGTCCTCGTTCATGATCTCGCAGATCACACCCGACGGGTTGAGGCCTGCCAGCCGCGCCACATCGACGGCGGCTTCGGTATGGCCCGCGCGCACCAGCACTCCGCCATCGCGGGCGCGGAGCGGAAAGACATGGCCCGGGGTCGCGATATCGGCCGCGCCCCTGGTCGGGTCGATCGCGACGGCTACGGTCCGCGCGCGGTCATGGGCCGAGATGCCGGTGGAGACCCCCTCGCGCGCCTCGATCGAGACGGTGAAGGCGGTCTCGTGGCGCGAGGAGTTCGACGACGCCATCAGCGGCAGCCCGAGCGCGTCGATCCGCTCGCCCGGCAGCGACAGGCAGATCAGCCCGCGCCCATGCGTCGCCATGAAGTTGATCGCGTTGGGCGTGGCCATCTGCGCGGGGATCACCAGATCGCCTTCGTTCTCGCGATCCTCGTGGTCCACGAGGATGAACATCTTGCCGTTGCGCGCATCCTCGATGATCTCCTCGACCGGCGAGATCGCGTCGCGATAGGTCTCCTCGACCGGGCCGGGAGTGTCATGGGTGCCCGACTTGTTCACGGGGCTCTGGGTCGTCATCAGTTCCACTCCTGCAAACGGGCGACATAGCGTGCGAGCGTGTCGATCTCGAGATTGACCGGATCGCCCGCCTTCGCCTGCCCCCAATTGGTGACCTGCTTGGTATGGGGGATGATGTTCACGCCGAACTCGCGGCCCGAGACCTCGTTCACGGTCAGCGAGGTGCCGTTGAGCGCAACCGATCCCTTGGAGGCGATGAATTTCGCGAGGCTCTCGGGGGCGCGGAAGGTGAAGCGCGTGCTGTCACCCTCATCGGCGAGCGAAACGATCTCGGCCACGCCGTCGACATGGCCCGAGACGATATGCCCGCCCAGTTCGTCGCCGACCTTGAGCGCACGTTCGAGATTGAGCTTCTTGCCCGTCCACCAGCCGTTGCGCCCGATATTGGTCTTCGAGACGGTCTCGGCGGAGATCTCCACATCGAACCAGTTGCGCGGCTCCGAACCCTTGGCGATCACGGTCAGGCAGACCCCGTCGCAGGCGATCGACGCACCGATATCGATGCCCGTCACGTCGTAACTCGTCGCGATGCGCGCGCGCAGGTCGCCGCGCTGCTCAAGCTCGAGCACCTCTCCAACATCGGTCACGATCCCGGTGAACATGGTCTTATCCCCTTAGATTTCGGCTCCTAGCTAGCCCGCACGCCGCCCCTTCGCAAGGGATCAGGCCCGCACATCGCCTGCGCCCTGTCGCGTAGCTTCCTGCCGCGGGCCGCAAATTCGCCGCACTGGCGGATGAAAATGGCACAAATCCCGTGACTTCGCACCCGGCATGCGCGATCACGGGCCAGGGACGGGGTGACGGGGCGGAATGCAAGGCTTTCACGATCGCCATTTTCTGATGCTGCAGGGGCCGCACGGGCCCTTCTTCCACCAGCTCGGCGCGATGCTGCGTCAGGCGGGGGCTCAGGTCTGGCGCGTCGGCTTCAATCCGGGCGACGAAGCCTTCTGGCGCGACCGCCCCTCCTATATCCGTTTCGACGCCCCTTCCGACAGCTGGCCCCGCCGCCTGCGCGAACTCGTCTCCGAGAAGGCGATCACCGATCTCGTGCTCTATGGCGACATCCGTCCCCTCCATGCGCAAGCCGTCGAGATCGGGCGCGAGCTGGGCCTGACGGTGCATGTCTTCGAGGAAGGCTATCTGCGCCCCTATTGGGTGACCTATGAGCGTGGCGGTTCGAACGGCCATTCGCGCCTGATGGAGATGTCGGTGGCGCAGATGCGCGAGGACCTCGCGCGCTCCGAGATCGAGTTTCCCGACGCCCCGCCCCGCTGGGGCGACACCCGCCACCACATCTTCTACGGCGCGCTCTACCATTTCCTCGTGATGGCGCGCCCCCGCCCCTATCGCCATTTCCGACCGCATCGCGACATCGGCGTCATCGAGGAGTTCCGCCTCTGGCTGCGCCGCCTTCTGCTGATGCCATTGCACATGACGGAACGCCGCCTCGCCACCCGGCGGGTGCGCCGCGGCGGCTTTCCCTATCATCTCGTGCTGCTTCAGCTCGAGCATGATGCGAGCTTCCGGGCCCATTCTCCCTTCACCAGCCAGACCGAGTTCATCGAGCGCGTGATGGCCGGGTTCGCACGCGGCGCCCCGCCCCATCACCACCTCGTCTTCAAGGCCCACCCGCTCGAGGATGGCCGCGCCCCGATCCGGGCCGCGATCCGCAGCGCCGCGCGCAGCCACGCCCTGGAGGCGCGCGTGCATTTCGTGCGCGGCGGCAAGCTCGCGGGGCTTCTGGCGCAGGCGCGTTCTGCCGTCACCGTCAATTCCACCGCTGCGCAGCAGGTGCTCTGGCGGGGCCTTCCGCTCAAGGCGCTCGGCCGGGCGATCTTCGACAAGCCGGGCTTCACCTCCGCCCAGCCGCTCGAGGAGTTCTTCGCCAATCCCGACCGCCCCGATGCCCGCGCCTACCGCGCCTATCGCCATTACCTCCTCGAGACGAGCCAGGTTCCGGGCGGCTTCTATTCCGCCCGCGGCCGGCGCGCGCTGCTTCGACAGGTGGTCGACATGATGCTGGCGGCGGAAGATCCCTATGACGCGCTGACCGAGGGCAAAGCGGCCCCGAGGCAACAGTTGCGGGTGGTGAGATAATTTTTTCTCGTTTTTTTACCGATGGTTCGGTAGATTCGCTGCAAAACGAACAAGCAGCATCCCGAACGAGGAGCGCGAGCAGTGAATACCCGACCCAACCGCAGGGCCCTGTTGACGGGCCTTTCCGCGACGTTGCTGACCGCCTCTTGCGGCCTGCCGCGCTCCGGCCCGAACAAACGCGAGCTCTTTTCCGGCTCGGTCTTGCGTCAGGGCGACGCTTTCGTCGTTCAGGTCAATGATTTAGTCACCCGCGCCACGGCCGTGCAGCCCGCCTTGGGCTTCTCGTCGAAATTCATCAATGCCAGCCCGCTCGGATCGGACACGATCCGGCCCGGCGACACGCTCGCGCTGACGATCTGGGAAAACGTCGATGACGGGCTCCTCGCGAACCAGGGCGCGAATGCGACGCAGCTGCAGCAGGTCCAGGTGGACAGCGCCGGTTACATCTTCATCCCCTATGCCGGGCGCATCAAGGCCGCAGGCAACACCCCCGAAGGGCTGCGCCGGGTCATCACCGCCAAGCTCGACACCCAGACGCCGGACCCGCAGGTGCTCATCTCGCGCACGGCCGGAAATGGCGCGACCGTCTCGGTGATGGGCGCGATCAACGGCCAGGGCGTCTATCCGATCGAGCGGCCGAACCGCACGCTGTCGGCGATGATCGCCCGGGCGGGCGGCGTTTCGATCCCCGCCGAAGTCGCCAAGATCACCGTCAAGCGCGGCAGCATGGCGGAATCGGTCTGGCTCAAGGATCTCTACGAGAATCCGAGGATGGATATCGCGCTGCGCGACAATGACGTGATCCTCGTCGAGAAGGACAAGCGCTCCTTCACCGCCCTCGGCGCGACCGGCAGCCAGGCGCGGGTGCCCTTCGAGACCCAGACCCTCTCGGCGCTCGAGGCGATCGCCACCGTGGGCGGCCTGCAACCGAACCTCGCCGATCCGACCGGTGTCTTCGTGCTGCGCAACGAGCCCGCCGATATCGCGATGAAGGTGCTCGGCCGGACCGATCTCGTGGGCGATCAGCGCATGATCTACGTCCTCAGCCTGACCGAGCCCAACGGCATGTTCCTGGCTCGCGATTTCGCGATCCGCGACGGCGACACGGTCTATGTCACCGAAGCGCCCTTCGTGCAGTGGCAAAAGATGCTCTCGGCCCTCACCGGGCCGCTCGGGACGGCGAACACGCTGAACTCGCTCGCCGGAAACTGATGCGCGCCGCGAAAGATCTCGAAGCCGTCGGGGACATCCCCCGGCGGCTTTTCTTCTACAATGCAGGCATGTTGCGCCAGCGGCGCCTGCGCGAGATCCTGCACGCGGCCGGCCACGAGACGCTCCTCGGCCTGCCCGCGCCCGATGACGGCGTGGTGGTCTGGGGCCGCTCTCCTTACGCCGCGCGCGGAGAAGCCGTCGCCGCCCGCCGCGCGGTGCCCCTGATCCGGCTCGAGGACGCCTTCCTGCGCTCGATCCGGCCGGGGCGGATGGGCGATCCGCCGCTGGGACTGCTGATCGACCCGGAGGGCGTGCATTTCGACAGCGCCAGCCCCTCGCGGATCGAACGGCTTCTGGCCGGGACGCCGCTCGACGATCACGCGGTCCTGCAACGCGCCCGCGACGGGATTGCCCGCATCCGCGAGCTGGAGCTTTCGAAATACAATGATTTCGACCCCGCCCTGCCGGCGTCCGACCCCGGCTATGTGCTGGTGATCGACCAGATCGCAGGCGACGCCTCGATCACGCATGGCGGCGCGACCGCCGCGACCTTCCGCGAAATGCTCGCCGTCGCCCGGATCGAGAATCCCGGCGCGCGGATCGTGATCCGTACCCATGCCGAAACCCGCGCGGGGCTCCGCCCCGGTCATTACACGTCAGAGAGCGGCGATGCGGCGACGGAAATCTGCGATGCACCGATCTCGCCATGGAAGCTATTCGAGGGCGCGATCGCGGTCTACACGGTGTCGTCCCTGATGGGTTACGAGGCTATCCTCGCGGGGCACAAGCCGCGCGTCTTCGGCCAGCCCTTCTATGCCGGCTGGGGCCTCACACAGGACGAAAATCCGGTACCGCGCCGCACCCGCAAGCTCACCCGTGCGCAGATCTTCGCCGTGACCCATATCCTCGCGCCCACATGGTTCGACCCGTGCCGCAAGCGGCTATGCAGCTTCGAGGAGGCGGTCGATCAGCTCGAGGCGGAAGTGCGCGCCTTTCGCGAGGACCGACACGGCTATGTCGCGGGTGGCATGTCGCTGTGGAAGCGCCCGCATCTGCGGCGCTTCTTCGGACGGCATGGCCCGCTCCGCTTCTCAGAGCGCCCCCTCCCGGGTCGCCCGTTCCTCTATTGGGCCTCGCGGATATCCCCCGAAATCGCCGCACAAGAGCCGATCCGGGTCGAGGACGGCTTCCTGCGCTCGCGCGGTCTCGGGGCCGAACTCGTGCCGCCGCTATCTCTTATCACCGACCGTCAGGGGATCTACTACGACCCCACCCGCCCCTCCGATCTCGAGGACCTGATCGCGCAGGAGCCGCCCGCCGGCGGGCGGATGCGGGCCGAGCGTCTGAACGCCCGGCTGAGCGCGGAAGGGGTGACGAAATACAATCTCGAGGGCCCCGCACCCGCTCTTCCCGAAGGTCACCGCATTCTGGTCCCGGGCCAGGTGGAGGATGATGCCTCGATCCGGCTCGGGGCAAGCGAGGTTTGCACAAATCTCGCATTGCTGTGCGAAGTCAGGCGTCGAAACCCTGACTCCATTGTCATTTTCAAACCTCATCCCGATGTCGTAGCAGGGCTTCGCCCGGGCGCGGTGGCGCGGGACATGGCCGCGAAATATGCCGATCTGGTGTTGCCCAAAGTCGATCTGGGCGCCCTGCTCGAAACCGTGGACGAGGTCTGGACGATGACCTCCGGGCTGGGCTTCGAGGCGTTGTTGCGCGGCAAGCCGGTCACCACGCTCGGCGCGCCCTTCTATGCCGGATGGGGGCTCACCCGGGATCTCGCGCGGATGCCGGAACGGCGCAAAGCCCGGCCCGATCTGTTACAGCTCGCCCATGCCGCGCTGATCGCCTATCCGCGCTATCTCGACCCGGTGAACCGCCTGCCCTGTCCGCCCGAGGTGGTGCTCGACCGGCTTGCTCAGGGTGAGATCCCGCGCAGGGGGCCGCTCAATCGCGGCTTGTCGAAATTCCAGGGGCTGCTCGCTTCCCAAAGCTGGATCTGGCGTCAATCACGCCGCCACCGGTGAAGCACATCCGCGCCGATCCGCGTGGTCTCCACCAGCCGGAAGCGCGGCGCGTCTGCCAGGTTTCCCACTCCCATCCCCCCGATCCCCGCCCGTCCATCCGAGCCCAGCAGCACCCCGGCGGTGAAGCCGATCAGCTCATCGACAAGCCCCGCCGTCGCCAGCGCGGCCGCGAATTGCCCGCCACCCTCGCAAAACACGCGGGTGAGGCCCCGCGCCCCGAGCGCCTCCATCACCGCGAAGGGATCGAGCCCGCCCCCAGCCAGGGCAGGCAGATCGAACAGCTCGGCCCCCAGTTCCGACCAGTAATCGCGCGCCTCCCGCGGCGCACGGGGGCCATGCATGAGCCAGAGCGGGGCCTGATCGAGCGACCCGGCCAGACGCGCGCTCGGCAGATCGAGCGTCTCGGAGACGATGACCCGGACCGGCGCGCGCAGCGGCGTGAAATTGCGGACGGTCAGCAGCGGGTCATCCGCCCGCGCGGTCCCGCCCCCCACCATCACCGCGTCGAATTCGGCACGCATCGCATGAACGCGTGCGCGCGCCTCGGGCCCGGTGATCCACTGGCTCTCGCCCGTGGCGGTGGCGATCCGGCCGTCGAAGCTGCTGGCGAGCTTGAGTGCGAGCCACGGCCGGTTGCGGGTGATGCGGCTGAGGAAGCCGGCCTGAAGCGCGCGCGCCTCGGCCTCGAGGCAGCCGGTCTCGACCGCGATCCCGGCCGCACGCAGCTTTTCATGGCCGCCGCCCGAGACCCGCGGATCGGGATCCTCCATCGCCGAGACCACCCGCGCGACCCCGGCCGCGATCAGCGCCTCGGAACAGGGCGGCGTCTTGCCGTGATGGGCGCAGGGTTCGAGCGTGACATAGACGACAGCGCCGCGCGCCGCCGCACCGGCCTGGGCCAGCGCGCGCACCTCGGCATGGGGGCGGCCACCCGGCTGGGTCCAGCCGCGTCCGACGATGCGCCCCTCGCGCACGATCACGCAGCCTACCGCCGGGTTCGGCCAGACATTCCCGAGGCCGCGCCGCGCGAGGCCCAGGGCAAGCGACATGAAGCGCCGGTCGGCGCCCGTCACTCCGCCTCGCCCGGCTGCGGCGGACGCAGTTCGGAGACGAATTTGTCGAAGTCGTCCGCTTCCTGGAAGTTCTTGTAAACGCTCGCGAAACGCACATAACCCACGGTGTCGATCCGGGCCAGCGTCTCCATCACGATCTCGCCGATCACCTTCGAGGAGATATCGGTCTCGCCCATGCTCTCCAGACGGCGCACGATGCCCGAGATCATCTGGTCGATCCGCTCGGGCTCGACGGGGCGTTTCTGCATCGCGATGCGGATCGAGCGTTCGAGCTTGTCGCGGTCGAAATCCTCGCGCTTGCCCGAGGTCTTGATCACCACGAGGTCGCGCAATTGCACGCGCTCATAGGTGGTGAAGCGTCCGCCACAGGCCGGGCAGAACCGCCGCCGCCGGATCGCCACATGATCCTCGGCCGGACGGCTGTCCTTCACCTGAGTATCGACATTTCCGCAAAATGGGCAGCGCATCGCGTCCCCCTCGTCCTTGGTCCCGCCTCTACCTGGGGTCTTAGGGCCCCGGTTGTCCACAAGACCTTAGCCTGCCCCTCAGCATTTGGGTAGAAAAAATGTATGAACCCCAGATATGGCGGCGAGATGTGTCTTGGGAGACTCAGCGCAAAAGCGCCACCACCTCGCGCCGATGTGCCGCCCGGCGATGTTCGAAAAGGTAAATTCCCTGCCAGGTCCCAAGCGCCATCCGCCCAGAAATGACAGGTATCTGCAAATGCGTAGGCAGGAGAGCGGCTTTGATATGGGCGGGCATATCGTCCGGCCCCTCATAGGTATGGGTGAGATAACCCATGCTCGGATCGGTCGTAGGCGGCACGAGGCGGTGGAAGAATTCCGTCAGATCGGTGCGCACCTCGGGATCGGCGTTTTCCTGAATGAGCAGGCTCGCGGAGGTGTGCCGGACGAAGAGCGTGAGCAGCGCCTCCTCGACATTCGCGACATCGACCCAGGAGCGCAGCTCGCGGGTGAATTCGTAGAGGCCCGGACCCGACGTGGAGATTTCGAACGCGGTATGCATCAGCGCTCCGACGCGGGCCGCGCCTGCGTGCGATCGGTCGCGACAATCGCGAGGCATTCGGGGTTGAGGTCCATGATCCTGCGCTCCTTCACCCAGAGCGCATCCGCCGCCGCCGCGCTGAGCCCGCGGGTGACCATCGCCTTGGGCGCGGGCGTCCCGTCCCCCACCCCGGAGACCACGGTAAAGGTCCCGTCGGGCGCCGCCTCGACATAAAGGAAACAGGTCCCCGCCTGATCCATCCGCGCAGGATCGCTCGCGGGCGCGCCCGTCATCTGGCAGGCCGCAAGAACCAGAGGGGCGAGGAGGAGAAGACGGGTCATGGCGGGCTCCCTGTTGGTGTCCGTTCAGGGATAGCAGGCGGGCCGGTTTCGGGGAAGCCTCGGCGGGCGGCCTGTATCGGATGGGGCCCCGGCCAGAGTGACCATGTGAGCGCCCCCAGCCCCAAAAAGCAAAACGCCCCCTTCCGGGGGCGCCTTTCATTACTGGTCGAGGAAGCTCCTGAGCTTCCGGCTCCGGCTCGGATGCTTGAGCTTGCGCAGCGCCTTCGCCTCGATCTGGCGGATCCGTTCGCGGGTGACCGAGAACTGCTGCCCCACCTCTTCGAGCGTGTGGTCGGTATTCATCCCGATGCCGAAGCGCATGCGCAGCACGCGTTCCTCGCGCGGGGTGAGCGAGGCCAGAACCCGCGTCGTGGTTTCCTTCAGGTTTTCCTGAATCGCGCTGTCGAGCGGCAGGACCGCGTTCTTGTCCTCGATGAAATCGCCGAGCTGGCTGTCTTCCTCGTCGCCGATCGGCGTCTCCAGCGAGATCGGCTCCTTGGCGATCTTCATCACCTTGCGGACCTTCTCGAGCGGCATCTGCAGCTTCTCGGCCAGTTCCTCCGGCGTCGGCTCGCGGCCGATCTCGTGGAGCATCTGACGGCCGGTGCGCACCAGCTTGTTGATCGTCTCGATCATGTGGACCGGGATGCGGATCGTGCGCGCCTGGTCCGCGATCGAGCGGGTGATGGCCTGACGGATCCACCAGGTCGCATAGGTCGAGAACTTGTAACCGCGGCGGTATTCGAATTTGTCGACCGCCTTCATCAGGCCGATATTGCCTTCCTGGATCAGGTCGAGGAATTGCAGGCCGCGGTTGGTGTATTTCTTGGCGATGGAGATCACGAGACGCAGGTTCGCCTCGACCATTTCCTTCTTCGCCTGACGCGCTTCCTTCTCGCCCTTCTGCACCTGGTTCACGATGCGGCGGAATTCCGAGATATCGACCCCGACATACTGGCCGACCTGCGCCATGTCGGCGCGCAAATCCTCGACCTTGTCCGAGGAGCGCTCGAAGAGCATCTGCCAGGCCCGGCCCGATTTCGCGGCCATCCGCTCCATCCAGGTCGGATCGAGTTCATAGCCGCGATATTCCTCGATGAACTCGCGGCGGTTGATGCGCGCCTGATCGGCGAGCTTCACCATATTCGAGTCGATCGACATGATCTTGCGGTTGATACCGTAGAGCTGGTCGATCAGCGCCTCGATGCGGTTGTTGTGCAGGTGAAGCGAATTCACCAGCTCGACGATCTCGGAACGAAGTTTCTGATAGGCGGCCTCATCGGCGACCGAGAAGGAGCCATCCTCGTTGAGCGTCGCCGACATCCGCAGATCCTGCATCTCGGCCAGGTTCGCATAGTCGCGCGCGATCAGTTCGAGCGTCTCCAGCACGCGCGGCTTGAGCGCGGCCTCCATCGCGGCAAGAGAGAGGTTCGCCCCCTCCTCGTCGTCCTCGTCGTCGGTCTGGATCGGGTTGCCGTCGGCGTCGAGCTCTGGCTCGGAGGATTTCTTTTCCTCCGACGGCGCGGCGCCGTCGAGCACCGGCTCGGCGATCTCTTCCTCTTCCTCGCCTTCGAGCGAATTGCCGAAGGTGGTCTCGAGGTCGATCACGTCGCGCAGCAGGATCTCCTCGTTGAGAAGCTCGTCGCGCCAGATGGTGATCGCCTGGAAGGTCAGCGGGCTTTCGCACAGCCCGGCGATCATCGTGTTGCGCCCGGCCTCGATACGCTTGGCGATCGCGATCTCGCCCTCGCGCGAGAGCAGTTCGACCGAGCCCATCTCGCGCAGGTACATCCGCACCGGATCGTCGGTGCGGTCGAGCGTCTCGCTCTGGCTGGTGGCGACGGCGACCTCGCGCGAGCCGGACGAGGTCGTGGTGACCTCACCGCCGGAGCTCTGCGCGCCATCGTCCTCGTCGGCCTCCTCGGCCTCGATCACGTTGATGCCCATTTCGGAGAGCATCGACATGACATCCTCGATCTGATCCCCCGAGACCTGCTCGGGCGGCATCACCTTGTTGAGCTGGTCATAGGTGATGAAGCCGCGCTCTTTCGCCTCGGCAATCATCCGCTTCACCGCGGCTTGACTCATGTCGAAAGAATTGGCGTCGTCACTCGGGGTGTCGGACTTGTTGTCGTCGATGTCTTTGGCGGCCATTTGGGCTCCTCGGTCAGGGCTTGGATCGGCTCAAGCTATGACGAAAGCGAATCATATCTAGTCTGTCTAACGAATCGTGGCGGCGAATCACAGGGGCGCGAGGCGGGCGGACATAAAGTTGATCACATCTGTGTCCACAACGATTCGCTTTCCTGCATCCGGATGCTCCGACGCCATCCTTCTCAACTCTTTTTGCGCCAGATTTCCCCGTCGATCATGGCCTGAAGCGTCGCGGACAGGGCCGCGCGGTCTTCGCCCATATCGGAGTTGTCCTCCAGCTTCGATCTCTCGGCGCGATGACGCAAAGAGGTGGCTTGTGCAAGCCGCCATGTCACGCCCTCGTCTGCCAGTCCCTCCAGATCCTCCATCGCGTCAGCGACCTCTTCACGAACCGCCCGCGCCGCATCGAGCTTGGCAAGCTCCTCGGTCAGGCACATCCGCGCCAGATCCGTGTTGTCAGCATTGCGAACCGGGGGGGCAGAGCGCAAATGGGGCAGAGCCAAAAGCTTTTCAAGGTCTGCCGCCGCCTCTTCGCGCAAGATTTTTTCGATCGCGGGGGCCGGTTCCGGGGCGAGTCGCAGCATCAGGTGGCGCAGCCGGTCATGCCCCTCGTCGCGCAGCGGCACCGCCTCGAGCTCGGCCTCGAATTCCGCGATCAGAGCGGGATGGGTGGCGCAGATCCCCAGGATCATCGCCTCGCGCAAATGCTCACCCACATCGTCGGGGGCGGTCGCCAGCAGCGAGGCGCGGGTCTCGGGGAGCGCGGGCAGCGCCATCGGGAACCGTCCCCGCCCGGGCGCATTGCGCGCAAACCGCCCCTGCCCCTGCCCCTGCGGCGGGCGCGAGCCACCGCGCGGCCCGGCGCCGAACAGCTCCCAACGCAGGCGTTTGATCTCTTCGGCGTAATGCGCGCTGATGGAGGGGTCCGCGATCTGCTTGATCGCGGCGCGCAACCGCTTGTCGAGCGCGGCGCGCCGTTCCGGACTGTCGAAGACCTTGCCTTCCGTCTCGCGCTGCCAGAGCAACGCGACCATCGGCTTGGCCTCGGCGAGCAGCTTCGCCATCGCCTCGCGGCCCTGTTTCTTGATCACGTCATCGGGGTCGAGCCCCGGCGGCATGACCGCGAAGCGCACCCCCTTGCCCGCCTCGAGCAGCGGCATGGCGAGATCGATCACCCGCAACGCCGCGCGCAGCCCCGCCGTGTCGCCGTCGAGCGCGATCACCGGCTCGTCATGGATGCGCCACATCAGCCGCAGCTGATCCTCGGTGATCGCGGTCCCGAGGGGGGCGACCGCGCCGCCGAAGCCCGCCTCCACCATCGCGATGACGTCCATGTAACCTTCGCAGACGACAAGCGGCGCGCCCTTCCCGCAGGCCTCGCGCGCGGGGCCGTGGTTGTAGAGCGAGCGTCCCTTGTCGAAAAGCTCGGTCTCGGGCGAATTGAGGTATTTCGCGGGATCGCCGGGGTCCATCGCGCGACCGCCGAAGGCGATGCAGCGCCCGCGCGCATCGCGGATCGGGAAGATGATGCGATTGCGAAAGACGTCGAAGGGCTCCTTGCCCTTCTGGCTTTCCCTTGCGAGCCCCGCGCCGAGGATCAGATCGTCCGGAATTCCCTTGGCCTTGAGCGCTTCGCGCAGCCCCTGCCATCCGGGCGGCGCGAAACCGATCTCGAAGCGGTCAATCGCCGCCTTGTCCAGCTTGCGCCCGGCCAGGTACTCCCGCGCCGGGGAGCCGGCCTGGGTGTTGAGATGCAGGCGGAAATATTTCACCGCCTCCTCCATCACGCGGGCAAGCTCGGTCCGGCGGTCCGCCTTCTCCTGCGCCTGCGGATCGCGCGCCGGCATCTGCAGGCCCGCCTCGCGTGCGAGGATCTCGACCGCCTCCATGAAGCCCACATTCTCGGTCTCGCGCACGAAACTCAGCGCGTCGCCCTTCGCGTGGCAGCCGAAGCAATAGTAGTAGCCCTTGCGGTCGTCGACATGGAACGAGGCCGACTTTTCCTGGTGGAACGGGCACGGCGCCCACATGTCGCCCTTGGCCTGGTTGGACTTGCGCATATCCCAGATGACCTTGCGCCCCACGACCTGAGCGATCGAGGTGCGATTGCGCAATTCGTCGAGGAATCCGGGCGGCAGGCTCATGCTCTCTATATTGGCCGGAGAGGGGCGAGAGTCGAGGGGGGAGAGCGGGCGAAACATGCCCCGAGATAACCGCGGGTCGGGCTCTCGGCACGACCGGGACCTCGCCGAATCACGCAGCGCTCTCTTATCAAAAGCTAAATAATTGTTGCCCGCGACGACACCAAATGCGCCTGCAGCACCGACTGACGCCGCAGAATCCCACAATGTGAAGGAATACAGAGGCCTTCTGCCATATTTTGGCCTCAGGCATTGGCCAACCTCTCCGACTGGAGGGGTCTCCTCGTAAGGGCGCCGGTGATGACATCGGCGCGAACCAGTCCGGAGAAGTGGGATGCGGATTGTCAGTGCGAAACGTAATGAATGCGAACCGGGCATGAGAACGCCGGGGCGCTTTCGCTGGTTCGTGCAAGATGAGACGGGCGCCGTCTTCATATTCGGCCTTCAGATCTTCCTCATCCTGCTTGTCGTGAGCGGGCTAGCCATCGATTTCGTCCGCCAGGAAGAACGTCGGACCGTGATCCAGAACACGCTCGATCGTGCCGCCCTCGCCGCCGCGAGCCTCGATCAGACCCTCGATCCCAAAGCCGTCGTGAAGGACTACCTCGACAAGGCCGGGCTCGGCTATCTGGGCATCACCCCGGTCGTCGAGGAGGGCAAGAACGTCGAATACCGCCGGGTGACGGTCGAGGCGCATGACGACATGCCCACCATCTTCGGCAACCTTCTGGGCGCCGCCTCGCTCAGAACCAACGCGAAAGCCCGTGCCGAGGAATCGATCGGCAATGTCGAGATCTCGCTCGTGCTCGACGTCTCCGGCTCGATGGGCCAGCGCGACGCGAATTCGAGCTCGGGCAACAGCAAGATCGCCTCCCTGCGCGGCGCGGCGGACAATTTCGTCAGGAAGATGTTCGACAACGTGCAACCGCCCGGCGCGCCGGCGGGACGCCTGTCGATGTCGATCGTGCCCTACAATCAGCAGGTCTCGATGGGCAACACGCTGGCCGGCATTTACAACCTGAGCACCGATCACACCCAGAATACCTGCGCGGATATCCAGCTGCTGGGTTTCGACAACCTCGCGATCCCGCCGAGCGACCCCCTGCAGCGGACGATGTACGGGTCGAGCTACGATTTTCTCGGCCAGAACCGCTCGATCTCCAGGACGATGAGCGCATCCGGCGAGAACTGCTACGAGCGCAGCTACTCCCCGATGATGGCCTTCGAGGACAACGAGTCCGACCTTCTCAACAAGGTCCAGAGCCTGAACGCGGGTGGCGACACCGCGATCGATATCGGCGCGAAATGGGGCCTCGCGCTTCTCGATCCCTCGGCGCAGCCGGTGGCCCAGAAACTGGCGGATCTGGGCGTGATCGATGCCGCCGTCGCCAATCGCCCCCTCGCCTATCCTGACGGGCAAAGCAGTGTCGCCGACAGCTCGATGAAGGTGATGATCCTGATGACCGACGGCGAGAACACGCGCACCTTCTCGATGAAGATGGCCTATCGCACCGGGGCATCGGGCTTCTACTCGACCGTCTCCGCAACCGATTTCTCGGATCAGGACATGAGCAATCTCTACTGGTATTCGGAACAACGCGCCGCGGACAATCTCAAGCCCTATTACAGCTTCTTCGACCATAACTGGCACAGCCTCGACGAAGTCGGCAAGACGACCACGACCCAGTCCTGCACCTGGAAGCAATCCTACTGGGGCTGGTATCAGGATTGCACGACCAATACGACTTTCGAGAAGAAGGCCCCGATCTCCATCGATTGGGAGACGATCTGGGGCAAGGGCTGGACGCTGCAATACGTGATCAAGACCTTCCTGCTGCCGCCGCGCCAGGCGCTCGATTCCAGCACCACCATCTCGAGCATCTATGACGAGATGGCGATCGCGTCGGTCTACGCCCAGAAGGACGCGAACCTCGCGCAGGTCTGCACGGCCGCGCGCGACCGCGGCGTGCTGATCTTCACCGTCGCCGTCTCCGCCGAGCAGAAGGGGATCAACGCGCTCTCGAATTGTAGCTCGGGGCCGAGCTACGAATACACGGTGGGGGCCGACGATCTCAATGACGCCTTCTCCTCGATCGCAACCCAGATCAGCACCTTGCGGCTGACGAACTAGGATCGGAGTCCGGACCGCATGGATCATCCGATGACAGGCACAACCGTCCCAGAGCGCGAGAGCACGCGACGCCATCGCTTCCTTCGCGACGAGGACGGTGCGGTCACGATCCCGGCGCTGTTCTGGATCGTGTTCTACCTGTTCGTGCTGTTCTCGGCCATCGACATGGCGGTCGTCTTCACCAAGCAGGTCCTGCTCGATCGCGCGACGGAGGCGACGGGGCGGATCGTCCGTCTCAGCCTTCAGCCCAAGGTCGACGAAGAGGTTCTGCGCAACTCGATCTGCCGGCATGCGGGGTTCTTCGGCAAGGACTGTCTCCAGCGCGTTTCGGTCGAAACCTTCTCCGTCGACAAGACCAACTGGAGCTCATCGATCGACAACCACCCGCTGCGCTGCGTCGATTTCTCCGACACCGACAATCCGCCTCCCGCGGCAACGCTCGAGGGCGGCGCTCCGAACCAGCTCGTGCTGATGCGGGTCTGTCTGCGGGTCAAGCCGATGATGATCGACGACTTCTTCGCGCAAGCGATGCTGAGCGCATCGCCGCTCAACACGCCCGGGGAATTCGCCCTCGTCTCGACTACCGCCTTCGTCATCGAACCCAATTCGGGCGCGGCCGCCGCGTCTCCGGGCAGCTGAGACGGAGACACGCATGAGACGCTTCAGGTTCAGACGGTTTCGCGACGACGAGACAGGCTCGATCCCGATCGAGGGGCTGATGGGCTTCCTGCTGATCATGGGCTGGTTTCTCGTCGCCTTCGAAATCTACGACGCCTTCCGCATTCGCGCCGCCGCGACCCGCGCCAGCTATGTCGTTGCCGATCTCCTGTCGCGCGAACGCAACCCCGTCGGGCCGAAATACGTCGAGGGCATGAAGCGCGTCTTCGATTTCGTGGCCGGGGCACAGGATGCGAACCAGGCGTGGATGCGGGTCACGCTCGTCAAGTGCTGGGACGATCCCAACAACCCCGGCGTTCCGTGCAATGACGGCGATCCGAACCGGCTGGTCAAGCTGGTGGCCTCCTACGCGACGGGGACGGCCGACATCTATACCCAGACCGCGCTCGACAGAGAGGCGCCGCGCATTCCGGTTCTGGCGGCAGGCGATACCGCGACGATCGTCGAGACCTCCTTGCAGTTCCGCCCGCTCTTCGGCATCGGCGAGCGTTGGGTCAAACACCAGAATGACGAATTGGGCCAGATGGGCCTGACGAGCGCTCTGCGTTTCTCGAGCTTCGTGGTCACCCGCCCGCGCGTGACGCTGCTCGTCTGGGATCCCAACAAGTAACCTCGCCAGCTTGCGTTGTGCGCCCGCTCAGAGGTCCTGTGCCCCGCTGAGCGATTGCGCTTTGGCGGCGCGCGGCTATCTGATGGACGAAGCCGCAATCCCGAAAGGTGGTGCCATGTCGATCCGTCCCGTTCTCGAAACCCGCAAGTCCCAACCCTTCATGGAAGGCGCGGGCGTGCATCTTCATCGTGCCTTCGGGTTTCAGGACCCGTCAGAGGCCGATCCGTTCCTGCTCTTCGACGATTTCCGCAACGACCGGCCCGAGGATTACCTCGCCGGCTTTCCCTGGCATCCTCATCGCGGGATCGAGACGATCACCTATGTTCTGGCCGGCACGGTCGAACATGGCGACAGCCTCGGCAATCGTGGAGAACTGGGCGCCGGCTCGGTGCAATGGATGACGGCGGGCTCGGGCATCCTGCATCAGGAGATGCCAAAAGGAGATGCGGCCGGCCGGATGCACGGGTTCCAGCTCTGGGCGAACCTGCCCTCGCACCAGAAGATGACCGCGCCGCGCTACCAGGACATTCAGGGGTCGGACATTCCCGAGGTGATCGACGATGACGGCACCCGCGTGCGCGTCGTCACCGGCGAATTCTGGGGCAAGCGCGGCCCGGTGGACGGGATCGCGGCCGATCCGCAATATCTCGACATCTCGGTCCCGCCCGGCGTGAAGAAGCGCTTCAAGGTCGACACCTATCGCAACACCTTCGCCTATGTCTTCGACGGCGCGGCGGCGTTCGCGGATGCCTCGAGCCCCTCCGGCGTGCTTCTGGAAAAGGAAGTGATGGGCCAGGAGGTGAACATCCGCGACCTTTCGGGCGACCGGACGCTCGTGCGCTTCGGCACCGGCGACGAGATCGTCGTTCAGGCAGGCGAGAAGGGCGTGCGTTTCCTGCTGATCTCGGGCGCGCCGATCCAGGAGCCCGTCGCCTGGCACGGGCCGATCGTGATGAACACGCGCGAGGAACTCCAGACCGCCATGGCGGAACTGCGCAACGGCACCTTCATCAAGCCCGCGCACTGATCGCGAAAAGACAACGGGCTGGGGGCTGCGGCCCCCGCCCCCGGCTCAGCCGTGATCGCGCCAGCGGTTGACGATCGGATAGCGCCGGTCGAGCCAGAAGGCCTTGCGCGAGAGCCGCGTGCCGGGCGCCGACTGGAAGCGCTTCCATTCCGAGATATAGAGCAGGTGCTCGACCTTCTTGATGGTCGCGTGGTCATAGCCCGCGGCCTCGAGATCGGAGACCGAGGCATCATGCTCCACCAGCCCCTCGAGGATCGCATCGAGCACCGGATAGGGCGGCAGGCTGTCCTCGTCCTTCTGATCGGGCCGCAACTCGGCCGAGGGCGGCTTGTCGATGATCGCGACGGGGATCACCTCGCCCTCCGGGCCCTTCATCCAGTCGCGGTGATTGGCATTGCGCCAACGGCAGGTCTCGAAGACGCGGGTCTTGTAAAGATCCTTGATCGGATTGTAGCCGCCCGCCATGTCGCCGTAGATCGTGGCATAGCCGACCGCCATCTCGGATTTGTTGCCGGTGGTCAGGAGCATCTCGCCGAACTTGTTCGACAGCGCCATCAGCATCATGCCGCGCAGGCGCGACTGGATGTTTTCCTCCGTCACGTCCGGCTCGGTCCCCGCCATCAGATGCGCGAGCGCCTCGGTGACCGCGTCGCGCGCCCCGTCGATGCGCACCGTATCGAGGCGCAGCCCCTGACGCTTCGCCAGTTCGGCCGCATCGTCGAGAGAGCCCTGCGAGGTATATTCCGAGGGCAGCATCACGCAATGCACCGCCTCCGGCCCCAACGCATCGGCCGCGATCGTGGCGACCAGCGCCGAGTCGATCCCGCCCGACAGTCCGAGCACGACCTTCGAGAAACCGGATTTGCGCAGGTAATCCCCGAGCCCAACGACCATCGCGCGGTAATCCTGCTCCCATTCCGAGGGCTGCGGATCATCGCGACCGGCCTCGGCATGCCACCCCTCCGCGTCGCGGACGAAATCGACATGGTCGATGATCTCGTCGAAGGGAGCGAATTGCGCGGCAAGCTGGCCGTGACGGTTGAGAACGAAGCTCGCCCCGTCGAAGACCTGATCGTCCTGACCGCCGACCGAATTGAGATAGGCCAGCGGCAGCCCGGTCTCGACCACCCGCGCGACCATGTGGTTCATCCGCGTCTCGAGCTTGTTGCGGTAATAGGGCGAGCCGTTGGGCACGATCAGGATCTCGGCCCCGGTCTCGGCCAGCGTCTCGGCGACGTCCGGGTGCCACGCATCCTCGCAGATCGGCGTGCCGATCCGCACCCCGTTGATCGCATAGGGCCCCGAGATCGGGCCGACATCGTAGATCCGGTATTCGTCGAAGATGCCGTGATGGGGCAGCTCGTGCTTGAGCATCCGCGCGACGAGCTTGCCGTCCTTCCAGACCCAATAGGCGTTGTACTGGCCTTCCTCGCTCCACCAGGGGCCGCCGATCCCCAGCGCGGGGCCATCGGTGATGCGCCTGCCCAGCAGCTCCATCGCCTCGACCGAGTCCCGCACGAAGGCGGGTTTCGCGATCAGGTCCTGGGTCTGGTAGCCGGTGATGAACATCTCGGGCAGCACGACCATGTCCGCACCCGCCCGCTTGCCCTCTTCCCAGGCGGCGAAAGCTTTGTCGGCATTGGCCTCGAGCGCGCCCACTGTGGGGTTGAGCTGGGCCATGGTAAGGCGGAAACGATCGGCCATGCGGGTCCTCGGCTAACGGTTTGTCCCCCATTTAGCAGAATGTGCCCGGCAGGGAAGGCCGTGCAGGGAAAAGCCGCCATTCCGAGGCGATCCCGCCCGCGCCGATGCGCGCCCTTCGCGCCACTGTCCGGAGGCGTTCGCGGCACAGCGGAGCGCGGCGCTTGTCACCCCCTGCCCCGTTGCCTAATCTTTTCGGGAACATGGGCGGGACGAATCCCGCGCCCCAGGCTGGGCAGAAGCATCGAGGACAGGCATGGCAGAGGCGCAGCTCCGGTTGATCGTATTGGCGTTTCTCGCCGGGCTCGGCGTGCAGCCCGCGCTCGCCAAGGACGTCATCACCAAGCAATACGAGGATGGCGGCCTCTACACGGGCACCTTCACCGACGGCAAGCAGGACGGCCACGGCACCTACAAGCTCCCCTCGGGCTACGAATACGAGGGCGAATGGGTGATGGGGGAAATCCGCGGCGAGGGCCGCGCGCAATTCCCCAACGGCTCGGTCTATGTCGGCCATTTCGCCCGCGGCAAGCCCGACGGCAAGGGCAAGATAACCTTCGCGGACGGCTCGACCTACGAGGGCGACTGGGTGAACGGCCAGATCACCGGGACCGGCGTTGCCAACTATGCAAACGGCTCGACCTATACCGGCCAGTTTCTCAACGCGATGCATAACGGCACCGGCACGCTGGTGAGCGCCAACGGCTATCGCTACGAGGGCGACTGGGTCGAGGGCGTCAAGCAGGGTCAGGGCAAGATCACCTATCCCGACGGCTCGGTCTATCTCGGGCAGATGAAGAACGGCCAGCGCGACGGCACCGGGACGCTCACGATGGCCGACGGCCTCGTCTACGAGGGCGCCTGGCAGAACGGCCAGATGAGCGGGACCGGAAAACTCACCCAGGCCAATGGCGATGTCTATGAGGGCCAGATGGCCGACGGCAAGCGCGAGGGCAAGGGCAAGGTCACCTATGCCAATGGCGACACCTACGAGGGCGAGTTCCACGACGACAAGCGCGACGGCACCGGCACCTTCCACGGCACGGATGGCTATATCTACGAGGGCGAGTGGAAAGCGGGCCGGATCCAGGGCACGGGCAAGGTGACCTATCCCGACGGCTCGGTCTATCAGGGCAGCTTCAAGAACGACCTTCCCGACGGGCAGGGCAAGATCACCTATCCCGACGGGTCGAGCTACGAGGGGGGCTGGGTCGCAGGCGTGATCGAGGGCAAGGGCGTTGCCAATTACGCGAACGGTCTGGTCTACGAGGGCGAGTTCAAGAATGCGCGCAACGAGGGTCACGGCAAGATGACCTATCCCGACGGCTACACCTATGAGGGCGAATGGGTCGGCGGCCAGCGTCAGGGACAGGGCGTTGCGCAATATGCCGACGGCACGGTCTATGACGGCACCTTCAAGAACGGCCAGCGCGACGGGATGGGCAAGCTCACGATGCCCGACGGGTTCGTCTATGAGGGCGAGTGGCGCAACGGCGCGATCGACGGCCAGGGCAAGGCGACCTATGCCAATGGCGATACCTACGAGGGCTATTTCTCGAACGGCAAGCGCGAGGGCCGGGGCACGATGACCTATGCGTCGGGCAAGGTCGCCGAGGGCCAATGGGCGAATGACGAACTCAAGAGCGGCGGCGACGCGGCGCCAGCGCCCGCCACCCCGGAGGCAGGAACGAGCGCGGGCGGGCAGGATGCCGCCCCGCCGTCGGAAACCGCCCCGCAACCGCAGGACAACTGAGGCTCAGACGCGCGCGCCCGCGTCGAGCTTTCGCAAGATCGCCTCGGCTGTCTCGAGCTTCGCCTTGCGGGTCTCGGGCGCCTGCCGGTCCCAGTTCCGGTAGATCATCCTCATCCGCATATTCCCCTCGAACCGGTCGCGGTGACGGTCGAGGAAATGCCAGTAGAGGCTGTTGAACGGACAGGCCCTGTCGCCGTCCTTCGCCTTCACGTCATAGGCGCAACCCGCGCAGTAGTCCGACATCTTGTCGATATAGACACCCGAGGAGATGTAGGGTTTCGAGGCCACGACGCCCCCATCGGCGAACTGGCTCATGCCTGCGGTGTTGGGGGCCTCGACCCATTCATAGGCGTCGATATAAACCCCGAGATACCACTCCTGCACCTGCGCGGGGTCGACGCCTGCGAGCAGCGCGAAATTGCCCGTCACCATCAATCGCTGGATGTGATGGGCATAGGCCAGATCGCGGGTCTGCTCGACCGTTGCGCGCAGGCAGGCCATGTCGGTTTCCCCCGACCAGTAGAACCAGGGAAGATCGCGGTGGTGCGCGAGCGCGTTGCGGGAAGTGTAATCGGGACCCTCGAGGAAATATACCCCGCGTACATATTCGCGCCAGCCGAGGATCTGCCGGATGAACCCCTCGGCCGACTGGATCGGCACCTTGCCCGCACGGCAAGCTGCCTCGGCGGCCTCGCAGACCTCGCGCGCAGACAGCAATCCGAGATTGAGCGACGAGGACAGGAGCGAGTGATAAAGTAGCGGGTCGCCATCCAGCATCGCGTCCTGATAGGGGCCGAACTCGACGAGGTTATGGGCGATGAAATGCGCGAGCGCGCGCAAGGCCTGCGCCCGGCTGACGGGCCAGTTGAACTGATCGAGCCCACCGAAACTGTCCGGAAACTCCGCCTCGACCATCTCGATCACCTCCTGCACCAGCGCATCCTTGCGAAACGTGGGCGCGGCTTCGCGGAAGAGATCGGCCTGGGCGGGCTTGCGGTTCTCCTTGTCGTAATTCCACTCCCCGCCTGCGGGCTTGTCGCCCTCCATCAAGAGCCCCGTCTCGCGGCGCATTTCGCGGTAGAACCACTCCATGCGCAGCTCCTTGCGGCCCTTGGCCCAGTCGGCAAAGCGCGTCTCGGAACAGAAGAACCGGTCGTCGGGCAGCTGGCGGATCTTCAGCGGCGCGGCCTCGAACGCTTCGCGCAACCGCCATTCGCCGGGCGCGATCGTCAGAACCTCATCGGCCCCCTCCTCCCCGGCGCGGCGCGCGAACTCGCCGACCAGAGATCCCGCATTCTCCGGATCGGTCAGCTTGGTGTAGCGGACCTGCCAACCCTCGCGCGACAGCTCATCGGCAAAGCGGCGCATCGCGGCGAAGGTGAGCGCCAGCTTCTGCTTGTGATGGGGCGCGTAGCTCGCCTCCTCGCGCACTTCGGCCAGCACCACGACATCGCGCGCCTTGTCGCCTGCGCGCAAAGCCGCACCGTCATGGCTGAGCTGATCGCCGAGAACCGCGATCAGCCTAGTCGGCATAGATCATCTTCCGTGTCATGCCGCCATCGACGACAAGAACCTGGCCCGTCACGAAGCCCGCACCCGCAAGGTAGAGCACGGCTTCGGCGATATCGGCAGGCTCACCCACCCGCCCCGCGGGATGCTGGGCATGATCGGCCGCGCTCAGCTCCGCGCCCGCAGAGTTGATCCAGCCCGGGGCGATCGCGTTGACGCGCACGTCCGGCCCGAGCCCGACCGCCATCGCATGGGTCAGTGCCACCACCCCGCCCTTCGCGGCCGCATAGGCATAGGTATCGGGTTCGGATTGCAGCGCGCGGGTCGAGGCGATGTTGACCACGGCGCCCCTGGCCGCCCGCAGGCCCGGCAGACATTCGCGGGTCATCAGGAAGCTGCCCGTCAGATGCGGGGCGACCCAGTCATTCCAGCGCTCCAGGCTCAACTCCTCCAGCGGGCCGCAATGGGGGTCCGCCGGCCCGCCATTGTTGACCAGCAGATCGACCCGATCGAACCCCGCCTCGGCGACAGCCGCGCGGATCACGTCTTCGCGCGCGAGATCGCAGCGGATCGCGCGCAATCCTTCACGGGGGTCCAGTGGGCCGATATCCAGATCGAGCGCCGCGACCTGCCAGCCCTTGTCCAGCAGCATCTCGGTCACGGCGCGGCCGATGCCGCGCGCGGCTCCGGTGACGATGGCTGTGCGCTTTACCATGGGATCTCCTTGCCTCCGTAATCGAAAAAGCCACCCGAGTGCTGCGGGTCCAGCCCTTCGAGCACATCGAGAAGGCGGCATGCCGCCTCGGCGGGGCTCAGCTTCTCACGCGGGTAATCGGCGGTGAAGGGGGTGTCCACCGTGCCCGGATGGAGCGCCGCGATCACAAGCTGCGGATGGCTGCGCGCCAGTTCGATCGCCGCGCCGTGCAGGAACTGGTTCAGCGCCGCCTTGCTGGCGCGGTAGCTGTACCATCCGCCCAGACGGTTGTCCCCGATCGAGCCCACCCGCGCCGAAAGCGCCGCGAACCGCGCGGGACGATCCCGCGGCAGCAGCCTGCGGACATGCTTGAGCACCAGAGCCGGGCCCATTGCGTTCACCGCGAATTGCGCGGCCATCTCTTCCGGAGCGAGATGAGAGAGCGCCTTTTCGGGTGTGCCGAGCTGCCCCGAGGCCACGAAGACCAGATCGACCGGCTCCTCGATCGGCGCGAGCCCCGCCTCGATCGACGCTTCGTCGGTCACGTCGAAGCCGTCGCGCGAACGCGACAGCCCCGTCACCGAGACCCCGCGCGCCTCCAGCTCCGTCCGGAGCGCCGCCCCGATCCCGCCCGTGTCCCCGATCACGATTGCCCGAGATGCCACCCGTGCCTCCTCTGTGCCCTGCTCCTCCTACGCGAGGCTGTCCCGCGCGGTTCCTTTTTTGCTTTTCATTTCGACAGGCTGACCTATAGTGCGCTGCATGACACGGGAAATGCACATCGCGACACCGCCGACCGGAGCCATTCTGCTCCGCGCGACCACCCGTGGTCTCCTTCTTCTTAGCAGCCTCTGAGCGTGCCTTCGGGCGCGAACGCTCAGGGGTAACCAGCGCCCGGACAACTCCCGAAGCCCAAGCGCGATGCTGGTCTTCGGGCCCAAGTGACGCTAAGACCTGCGAAGAGAGAGACTAGAGATGGCCCCGACCATGGCCGACAATTCCCGCGTTCTGATTTTCGACACGACCCTGCGCGACGGCGAGCAATCGCCCGGTGCGACGATGACCCATGACGAAAAGCTCGAGATCGCCGAGCTGCTCGACGAAATGGGCGTCGATATCATCGAGGCCGGGTTCCCGATCGCCTCCGAGGGCGATTTCGAGGCGGTCAGCGACATTGCCAAGCGCTCGAAGAATTCGATGATCTGCGGCCTCGCACGGGCGAATTACAAGGATATCGACCGCTGCTGGGAAGCCGTGCGCAACGCCGCGCAGCCGCGCATCCACACCTTCATCGGCACCTCGCCGCTCCATCGCGAGATCACCAAGCTCACGATGGACGAGATGGCCGAGCGCATCCACGACACCGTGACCCATGCGCGTAACCTGTGCGACAACGTGCAATGGTCGCCGATGGACGCGATCCGCACCGAGCGCGACTATCTGGCCCGCGTGGTCGAGATCGCGATCAAGGCGGGCGCCACGACGATCAACATCCCCGACACGGTGGGCTACACCCTGCCCGAGGAAAGCGCGCAGATCATCCGCGAACTGATCGAGCGCGTGCCCGGCGCCGACGAGGTGATCTTCGCCACCCATTGCCATAATGATCTGGGCATGGCGACGGCGAACGCGCTGGCCGCCGTTCAGGGCGGCGCGCGCCAGATCGAATGCACGATCAACGGCCTGGGCGAGCGCGCGGGCAATACCGCGCTCGAAGAGGTCGTGATGGCGATCAAGGTGCGCAAGGACCTGATGCCCTTCGTCACCGGTATCGACACCACGAAGATCATGCACCTGTCGCGCCGCGTCTCTCAGGTCTCGGGTTTCCCGGTCCAGTTCAACAAGGCGATCGTCGGCAAGAACGCCTTCTTGCATGAATCCGGCATCCACCAGGACGGCGTCCTGAAGAATGTCGAGACCTTCGAGATCATGAAGCCCGCCGATATCGGCATCACCGAGACCAATATCGCGATGGGCAAGCATTCGGGCCGCGCCGCGCTGCGCTCGAAGCTGAAGGATCTGGGCTACGAACTGGCCGACAACCAGCTCAACGACGTCTTCGTGCGGTTCAAGGCGCTGGCCGACCGCAAGAAGGAGATCTACGACGACGACCTGATCGCGCTGATGACCGACAGCGCCGCCAATACCGCGGATGATTATCTGCAGGTGAAATGGCTGCGCGTGGTCTGCGGCTCGGACGGTCAGGAAGCCGAGCTGAAGATGCTGGTCGATGGCGAGGAAAAGAGCTGCAAGTCCGAGGGCGACGGCCCGGTCGATGCGGTCTTCAAATGCGTCAAGGAGATCTACCCGACCCAGGCCAAGCTGAAGCTCTATCAGGTCCATGCGGTGACCGAAGGGACCGATGCGCAGGCCACCGTTTCGGTGCGTCTCGAGGAGGAGGGTCGGATCGTGACCGGCGCGGCCTCCGATACCGACACGATCCTCGCCAGCGTGAAGGCCTATGTCGGCGCGCTCAACCGCCTTCGGGTGCGCAGCCAGAAGACCGCTCCCGATGCCGACGTGAAATCGGTCAGCTACAAGCTCTGATCGCGGAGAACCGATCCGCCGTTTCGAAGGGCAGCCGCCAAGGCTGCCCTTTTTCGTCTCCGCGGCCGACCCGAAGCCTCGCGGACAGCACGATTTCGTGACGGATCGCAAAAGTTCAACTTCAGGCTGAGCAGATGGGCCCAGAACACGACAAATGTTGAAAAAGGTATATTCCTTCGCCGCCCATGCGCGGATTGCTGCCCCACTCACCTTGCATTGGCGCAAATCCGCTTCCCCGACTGGCCCCGTTTGACTATACGAAACGCCAACAACGGCTGGGGCGAGTCGGGGTTTCAAAACGTTATTTTGCGGATGGGACGGCGAAAAAATGGTAGGCGGGATCTTCTCTTCGGACATGGCGATCGACCTCGGGACGGCGAACACGCTGGTCTACATGAAGGGCAAGGGGATCGTTCTTAACGAACCCTCGGTGGTCGCCTATCACGTGAAGGACGGCAAGAAGCAGGTGCTCGCGGTTGGCGAGGACGCCAAGCTGATGCTCGGCCGCACCCCCGGCTCGATCGAGGCGATCCGCCCGATGCGCGACGGCGTCATCGCCGATTTCGACAGCGCCGAGGAGATGATCAAGCATTTCATCCGCAAGGTGCACAAACGCTCGACCTTCACCAAGCCGAAGATCATCGTCTGCGTCCCCCATGGCGCGACCCCGGTGGAAAAGCGCGCGATCCGTCAGTCGGTCCTATCGGCCGGCGCACGTCGCGCGGGCCTGATCGCCGAACCGATCGCCGCAGCCATCGGCGCGGGCATGCCGATCACCGACCCCACGGGCTCGATGGTGGTCGATATCGGCGGCGGCACGACCGAAGTGGCCGTGCTCTCGCTCGGCGACATCGTCTATGCGCGTTCGGTGCGTGTCGGCGGCGACCGGATGGACGAGGCGATCATCTCCTACCTGCGCCGCAACCAGAACCTTCTGGTGGGCGAATCCACCGCCGAGCGGATCAAGACCACGATCGGCACCGCGCGGATGCCCGATGACGGCCGGGGCATGAGCCTGCATGTGCGCGGCCGCGACCTTCTGAACGGCGTGCCAAAGGAAACCGAGATCACCCAGGCCCAAGTCGCCGAGGCGCTCTCCGAGCCGGTGCAGTCGATCTGCGACGCGGTGATGCAGGCGCTCGAGACCACCCCCCCGGATCTGGCCGCGGACATCGTGGATCGCGGCGTGATGCTGACCGGCGGCGGCGCGCTTCTGGGCGAGCTCGACCTCGCGCTGCGCGAGCAGACGGGCCTGTCGATCTCCATTGCCGACCAGTCGCTCAACTGTGTTGCGCTCGGTACCGGCAAGGCGCTTGAATACGAAAAGCAGCTTCGCCACGTCATTGACTACGACAGCTGAGTCGGGCGGCCCCCGGCCAGCGAGCTGACCGGAGACGGATTTGGCCAGAAATCGCGACGATCAGGACTATATCGGACCGCTGCGCCGGCTTGGTGTGGCGGTTCTGGCCCTGCTGCTGCTCCTGTCCTTCTTGTTCTGGCGCATCGACAACCCGCGCATGGAGCGGCTGCGCTCCGCGCTCGTAGATCGCGTGGTGCCCAGCTTCGACTGGATGATGGCCCCGGTCACGAAGCTCACCGACATGATCGAGAGCTTCCAGTCTTACACGCGCATCTACGAACAGAACCAGGAGCTGCGGCGCGAACTTCAGCAGATGAAGGCCTGGAAGGAAGCCGCCGTTCAGCTCGAGCAGCAGAATGCCAAACTGCTCGCGCAGAACAAGGTGCGGCTCGATCCGAAACTGACCAGCGTTTCGGGCCGCGTGCTGGCCGATAGCGGCTCGCCCTTCCGCAAATCCGTGCTTCTCAATGTCGGCAGCCGCGACGGGATCGTCGATGGCTGGGCGACGATGGACGGGCTCGGTCTGGTCGGACGGATCTCGGGCGTGGGCAAATCGACCTCACGCGTGCTTCTGCTGACCGACGCCTCGAGCCGGATCCCCGTCTCGATCCCCGCCTCGGGCCAGAATGCGATCCTCGCGGGCGACAACTCCCCCTACCCGGTGATCGACTTCCTCGAACATCCCGACCGCGTGCGCCCGGGCGACCGGGTGATCTCGTCGGGCGATGGCGGCGTCTTCCCCGCCGGCCTGCTTGTCGGGCAGGTCTTCCAGGGCACCGACAAACGTCTGCGGGTGCGCCTCTCGGCCGATTACGAGCGCCTCGACTTCCTGCGCGTGCTGCGCTCGCATCCGGCCGAGCAGATCAGCAACGGCGGCGGGCTGATCGCCCCGAACCCCTCGCAGATCGAGAAGGAAGCGGCCGAGAAAGCCCGCGCGGAAGCCGCGATGGGCGCGATCGAAACCGATGACGGCTCGGGGGACGGCACGTCGGGGTCGGGCCAATGATCGATCCGCTCACCCGTCGCAGGCTCTCGCATCGCGCGCTCTTCGCCGCGATCGGCATCGTGCTGATCTTCATCCGGCTGATGCCGGTGAACCACACGCCCGGGGGACTTCCCGGCCCCGATCTGACATTGGCGCTCACCCTTGCCTGGCTGCTGCGCCGGCCGGAATATGTGCCCGCGGCCCTGGTCGTTCTCGTCTTCCTGCTCGAGGACGTGATGTTCTGGCGCCCGATCGGGCTCTGGACGCTGATCGTGCTGGGGGCGACCGAATTCCTGCGCACCCGCGAGCAGAGCCTGCGCGACCTGCCCTTCGCCCTGGAATGGGCCTTGGTCACGGGCCTTCTCATCGCTATGGTGACGCTCAAGCGGATGATCCTGCTGATGACGATGGTCGAGCAACCCGCCCTCGGGCTCGAACTGTTCCAGATGCTGATGACGCTCGTCGCCTACCCGATCGTGGTGGTGGTGTCCCGCGTGGCCTTCGGCCTGCGGCGCGCCGCCCCGGGCGAGGTCGACGCCTTCGGCCACAGAATGTGAGGGGGAACGATGAGACGATCCCCGAAAGAGACACAGCAAAGCACGCGCCGCATCACCCGCCGTGGCCTCATGCTCGGGGGCGCGCAGGCCGCGGTGGTCGCGGTTCTCGCCGCGCGGATGCGCAAGATGCAGCTCGAGGACGCGGCGCAATACCGTATGCTGGCCGAGGGCAACTCGGTGAAGATCCGGCTCATCCCGCCCGCGCGCGGGCTGATCTACGACCGCAACGGCGTGCTGCTTGCGGGCAACGAACAGAACTACCGCGTCACCATCACCCGCGAGGACACCGATGACGTCGATGCGACGCTGGCCGAGCTGCGCCGCCTCGTGCCGATCACCGATGCCGATGCGGAGCAGATCCTGCACGATATCCGCCGCCGCCCGCCGACGACCCCGGTGACGGTGGCCGACCGCCTCACCTGGGACGAATTCTCGCGCGTGGCGGTCAACACCCCTGCCCTGCCCGGCGTCAATCCCGATGTCGGCCTCTCGCGGGTCTATCCGCGCCGGGAGGATTTCGCCCATGTGATCGGCTATGTGGGACCGGTCTCGGATTACGATCTGAGCAAGATGGAAGACCCCGATCCGGTCCTGCTGATCCCGCGCTTCCAGCTCGGAAAGTCGGGGATCGAGGCGAAAGAGGAGGACGGGCTGCGCGGCGCGGCGGGCCAGCGCCGGGTCGAGGTGAACTCGGCCGGGCGCGAGATGCGCGAGCTGTCGCGCGAACCCGGCAAACCCGGCGAGAACCTTCAGCTGACGGTCGACTACCGGCTCCAGAATTACGCGCTCAAGCGCCTCGAGGCGGAATCGGCCGCGACCGTGGTGATCGACGTCACCAACGGCGATGTTCTCGCCTGCGCCTCCGCCCCCGCCTTCGACCCGAACCTTTTCGTGCGCGGGATCTCGGTCACCGATTATCGGATGCTCACCCAGAACGACCATCGCCCGCTTGCCGACAAGACGGTGCAGGGTCTCTACCCGCCAGGCTCGACCTACAAGATGGTCACCGCCCTGGCCGCCCTCGAGGCCGGCCTGGTCACCCCCGAGGAAACGATCTGGTGCCCCGGCTATGTCGAGATCGCGGGCCGCCGCTTCCACTGCTGGAAAAGCGCAGGCCACGGCCATGTCAACATGACCAAGAGCCTCGAGCAGAGCTGCGACGTCTATTACTACGAGCTCTCGCAGCGCATCGGCATCGAGAAGATGAGCGCGATGGCGGAACGCCTCGGCGTGGGCGTGAAGCCCGACCTGCCGATGTCCGCGGTCAAGGAGGGTGTCGCACCGACCAAGGAATGGAAGCAGGAGCGCTACGGCAAGGACTGGCTGATCGGCGACACCGCGAACGCGGCGATCGGCCAGGGCTACGTGCTCGCCTCGCCGATGCATCTGGCGATCATGGCCGCGCGGATCGCCAGCGGCAAGAAGGTCGAACCGCGGCTGATCCGGTCGCGCGACGGGGTCGAGGAGCCGATCCGCGTGAGCGACGATCTCGGCGTGACGAAGGCGCATCTCGACAATGTGCGCCGGGGCATGACCGCCGTGGTGAATTCGAACCGCGGCACCGCGCGCGGCTCGCGCATCGCGATGGCCGAATGGAAGATGGCGGGAAAGACCGGCACGTCCCAGGTGCGCAACATCACCAAGGCCGAACGCGCGCGCGGCGTGCTCCGCAACGACCAGCTGCCCTGGGACCAGCGCGACCATGCGCTCTTCGTGGCATTCGCCCCTGTCGACAACCCGCGCTACGCGGTTTCGGTCGTGGTCGAACATGGCTCGGGCGGCTCCACCGCCGCCGCGCCGATCGCGCGCGACGTGCTGCTCTTCGCGCTCGCGGGGGGGCTGCCCCCCGACGATGCCTATCCCTCCTTCGCGCGTGACAAGGCGAAGGAACTCAACGACGCGCTCGATCTGGTCGATCCCGAAACCGTACAGAAACCGCAGGCGAGGTCGCGCGCGTGAGCTATCTCGAAAGCAATCTCAAGACCGTCCCCACGGGCTGGCGCAAGATCTTCTATCTGAACTGGCCGCTGGTGATCCTGCTGACCGCCGTGGCCTGCGCAGGCTTCCTGATGCTGTATTCGGTCGCGGGCGGAAATATCCATACCTGGGCCGAGCCGCAGATGAAGCGCTTCGCGCTCGGCATGGTCGCGATGTTCCTCGTCGCCTTCATCCCGGTCTGGTTCTGGCGCAACGTCTCGGCGATGGCCTATTTCATCGCCTTCCTGCTGCTCGTCGCGGTGGAGTTCTTCGGCGCGATCGGCATGGGCGCGCAGCGCTGGCTCGAGATCGGCCCGCTGCGAATCCAACCCTCCGAGCTGATGAAGATCACCCTCGTGATGCTGCTGGCCGCCTATTACGACTGGCTGCCGGTCGAGAAGGTCTCGCGCCCGCTCTGGGTCTTCATCCCCGCGATCATCATCCTCGCGCCGACCTTCCTCGTGCTCGCCCAGCCCGATCTCGGGACGGCGGTCATGCTGGTGATGGGCGGCGCCTTCGTGATGTTCGCAGCCGGGGTCTCTCTGTGGTATTTCGGGACGGTCCTTGCGCTCGTCGTGGCCCTCGTCTTCGGCGTGATGGAGACGCGCGGCACGCCCTACCAGCTCCTGCATGACTACCAGTACAAGCGGATCGACACCTTCCTCGATCCCGGCTCCGACCCGCTCGGCGCGGGCTACAACATCATGCAGGCGCAGATCGCGCTCGGTTCCGGCGGCTGGGCCGGACGCGGTTTCATGCAGGGCACGCAATCGCGGCTGAACTTCCTGCCCGAAAAGCACACCGATTTCATCTTCACCACGCTCGCCGAGGAATTCGGCTTCGTGGGGGCCTTCTCGCTGCTGATGCTCTATGCCGGGATCATCGGCTTCGCGCTCTATACCGCGATGGCGACCAAGGATCGCTTCGCCTCGCTTCTGAGTTTCGGCGTGGCGGGGACGTTCTTCTTCTTCTTCGCGATCAACATGGCGATGGTGATGGGGCTGATGCCGGTGGTGGGGGTGCCCTTGCCGCTGGTAAGCTACGGGGGCACCGCCATGCTGATCCTTCTTGCGGCATTCGGCCTTGTCCAGAGCGCCCATATCCACCGACCGAGGCAGAGATGATCCGCATCCTTTTCGCCGACAAGCCCGAGAACCGGCCGCGCTACGAGGGGCCGCTCACCCGCGCCATCGCGCAGACCGGCATCGTGGCCGAAATCGTTCAGCCCGGCGAGACCGATCCCGCGAGCGTCGATTACATCGTCTATTCGCCGCAGGGCCCGGTGCAGGATTTCACCCCCTTCACCCGTGCCAAGGCGGTGCTCAATCTCTGGGCCGGGGTCGAGCGTGTCGTGGGCAACGAGACCCTGACCCAGCCGCTCTGCCGGATGGTCGATCTCGGCCTCGAGCGCGGGATGGTCGAATATGTCACCGGCCATGTGCTGCGCTACCATCTGGGGCTCGACGCGACGCTCGCTGCGCAGGACGGGGTCTGGCGCCATGACACGGGCGTGCCGCCGCTCGCACGCGACCGCTCGGTGGTGATGCTGGGACTGGGCGCGCTCGGCCGCACCTGCGCCGAGGCGCTCGCGGGGCTCGGGTTCAAGGTGACCGGCTGGAGCCGGACCCCGAAGGACATCTCCGGCATCGACTGTCTGAGCGGCCCGGATGGCCTGCACGCGGCGCTCGCGCGCGCGGAGATCCTCGTCTCGATCCTCCCCGACACGCCCGGGACGACGAACCTGCTCAATTCGGAGACGCTGGCCCTCCTGCCCGAGGGCGCGCGGATCATCAATCCGGGACGGGGCACGCTGATCGACGATGATGCGCTTCTGGCCGCGCTCGACGCGGGCCGGGTGGGCCATGCCACGCTCGACGTCTTCCGCGTGGAGCCCCTGCCGCCCGAACATCCCTACTGGGCGCATCCGAAAGTCACGGTGACCCCGCATATCGCCGCCGAAAGCCGGGCCGAGACCGCCTCCGAGGTGGTGGCGGAGAATATCCGGCGCGGCGAGGCGGGCGAGCCGTTTCTCTACCTGGTCGACCGGTCGCGGGGTTATTGAACGACCGGGGGTTTCACACCCCCGGACCCCCGTGGGATATTTCGGGCATTTGGAAGTTCAGAGTTCCGGCGCGGCTACCCCGAGCTGTTTGGCGAGATCGCCGAGGCGCATCTGCTTGCCGTTCCAGTCGGCCGCGCGCGAGGCGAACAGCGTCGCCTGGCTCTGGTGGATGAGACCGTCCGAGAGGATCTTGAGGTGGTTGGCGCGCAGCGTCTCGCCGCTCGAGGTGATGTCGGCCACGGCTTCGGCGGTGAGATTGGCGATCGTGCCCTCGGTCGCGCCCTGGCTGTCGACGAGCTGCCAGTCGGCCACGCCCTCGCGGATCAGGAACTCGCGCACGAGCCGATGGTATTTCGTCGCGATCCGCAGCCGGAACCCATGGGTCGCGCGGAAACGGTGCGCGGCCGCGTCGAGGTCCTCGAGGCTGTCGACATCCGACCAGCAGGACGGCACCGCGATGATCAGGTCGGCATGGCCGAAGCCCATCGGCGCGAGGGCGGCGACCTGGCTATCCCAGTCAGCGAGCTTCTCGCGCACGAGATCGGAGCCGGTGATCCCGAGATGAATGCGCCCGGCGGCCAGTTCGCGCGGGATCTCGCCCGCCGAGAGGAGCACCAGCGCAACGCCATCGGCGCCCTCGACCGCGCCCGCATATTCGCGTTCCGAACCGGTGCGCTTGAGCGTGATCTCCCGCTCGGCGAACCACTCGAAGGTCTTCTCCATCAGACGGCCCTTGGAGGGCACACCGAGTTTGATCATGGGATCGCTCATTTCCGGGCCTCCAGATCGGCCATCAGCCCCGCACGGATCACCGCCCCAACGGCCGGGATCTCGCGCCCCTGCCCCAGTTGCCGGGTCAGCGCGTCGTACCGGCCGCCGAGGCAGACCGGCGGCAGCGCGGGATCGGCGGCGGAGAAGGTGAAGACGAACCCGTCGTAATATTCCATCGTCGAGCGGCCATGACCGGCATCGAAGCGCAGCGCGGCCGGGTCGATGCCGCGCGCGGCGAGCGCTTCGAGACGGCGTTCGAGCCGCGCGATGGCCGGCTCGAGCGTGCCGATCCCGAGTGCGCGCAACGCGTCGGGGGCGCGATCGGCCGGGCAGCGCAGCTCGGCCAGCGCGTTGAGGGCCACGACATCCGCGGCCGCGATCGGCGGGGCCTCGGCATCGGCATGGAGCGCCGCGATCCGCGTCTCCATCTCCTCGGGGGTCCGAAGCCCGATCCAGGGCGCCTCGGAGCGGGTCCCGGCGAGCAGATCGGCGCGCGCCTGCGGGACCGGGATCTGGCCGGAATAGCGGGCGAGAAGATGCTGGAAGCGCCGGGGCCGCCAGATGTGCCGGGCGAGCGCGGCCTTGCGTTCGGGGAGGGTGTCGAGCCCGTCGACGGCCGCGCGCAGGAGCCCCATATCCCCGATCGTCGCAGTCAGATCGAGTTTCGCGAGCAGCCCCTCGAAGAGCGCGAAGACCTCGGCATCGGCGGCTTCGGGATCGGTGCGGTCGAAGAGTTCGAACCCGGCCTGGAAATACTCGTTCGAGCGGGCCGGGCCGCGATGGTCCTGGCGGCGGAAAACCTCGCCTGCATAGGCGTAGCGGGCAGGCTCGGCGCCGTTCGCCATGTGCTCCTGAACCACCGGCACGGTGAAGTCGGGGCGCAGCATCATCTCGCCGCGCAGGGGGTCGGCGGTGACATAGGCGCGGGCCCGGATATCCTCGCCATAGAGGTCGAGCAGCGCCTCGGCGGGTTGCAGGATATCGGGCGTGACCTCGAGCGCTCCGGCGGCGCGGAACGCTTCGAGAAGCCGGGCAGCCATCGCCCGAGACTGCGCCTTGTCCGCCATCACTCCGCCCCGTAGCGCGCTAGGATCTCTTGCACTTTTTCAACCATTTCGGCGGTGGGCACCTCGAATTGCGCGGGTTGGGATTTCCATTCCTCGACCGTGGCGTCCTGCGCGATCTTGGCACCGAGGATCAGGTCCTTGATCTGGACGACGCCGCGTTGCGCCTCGTCCGAGCCCTGGATGATCGCCACCGGGCTCTCGCGCTTGTCGGCATATTTGAGCTGGTTGCCGAAATTCTTCGGGTTCCCGAGATAGACCTCGGCGCGGATGCCCGCCGCGCGCAGCGTGCTCGCCATTCCGAGATACTCGGCCATCCGGTCGCGATCCATCACGGTCACGACGACAGGACCCTGCGCGGTGCCGCCGATGCGCCCCTTGGCGCGCAGTGCGGCCAGAAGCCGGTCCACCCCGATCGAGACGCCGGTCGCGGGCACTTCCTGACCGGTGAAGCGCTTGACGAGATCGTCATAGCGCCCGCCGCCCGCGACCGAGCCGAATTGGCGCGGGCGCCCCTTCTCGTCGGTGATCTCGAAGGTCAGTTCGGCCTCGAAGACCGGGCCGGTATAATAGCCGAGGCCGCGGACCACCGAGGGGTCGATCACGATCCGGTCGGGGCCGTAACCCTGCGCGTCGAGCAGCGCCGCGATCTGTTCGAGTTCCGCCACGCCATCCGAACCGAGCGCCGAGCCCGCGACCAGCTCGCGCAGCCGCGCGACCGTGGCCGCATTGTCGGCGCGCCTGGCGTCCATGAAGCTCATCACCGTATCGGCCTGCGCGTCCGAAAGCCCCGCCCCGTCGGTGAAATCGCCGGACTCGTCCAACCGGCCCTTGCCCATCAGGAGCCGCACGCCCTCCTCGCCGAACTTGTCGAACTTGTCGATCGCGCGCAGGACGATGCCGCGCTCGTGTTCGAATTTCGACGGGTCGGCCGGATCGAGCACGCCCGCGACCTCCATCACGCCGTTCAGAACCTTGCGGTTGTTCACCCGCACGACGTAGTCGCCGCGCGGAATGCCCACCGCTTCGAGCGCATCCGCGAGCATCCCGCAGATCTCGGCATCGGCCGCGACCGAGGAGGCGCCCACCGTATCGGCATCGCATTGATAGAACTGGCGGAACCGCCCCGGCCCCGGCTTTTCGTTGCGCCAGACCGGGCCCATCGTGTAGCGCCGATAGGGCGAGGGCAGATCGTTGCGGTATTGCGCCGCGACGCGCGCCAGCGGCGCGGTCATGTCATAGCGCAGCGCCAGCCACTTGCCGTCATCCTCTTCCTGCCAGGCGAAGACGCCGGCATTGGGACGGTCCACATCGGGGAGGTATTTCCCGAGCGCCTCGACCGTCTCGATGCCCGAGGTCTCGAGCGCCTCGAACCCATGTGCGCGGTAGACCTCGGCGATCTTCGCGAGCATCTCGGCCCGCTCGGTCACCTCCGCGCCGAAATAGTCGCGGAAGCCCTTCGGGGTCTCGGCCTTGGGACGGGGCTGCTTTTTCTGTTTCGCCATCGGCTTGCACCTGATCTTATCTCGCGCGAGGGTGTAGCCCAAGGGGCTGGCCCCGGCAAGCGATAGGGACGACAGATGCAGGATCGGGTTGAGCGCGCGGAAGAACAGATCGCCTATCTGACGCGGACGGTGGAGGAACTCTCCGACGTTGTCGTCGAACAGGGCCGCCGGATCGAGCGTCTCGAGCGGCAGCTGGGCCTGCTGATCGAACGCGAGGCCGAGCGCGAATATGAAGGCGGCGGGCAGGTTCCGCTCGCCGATCAGAAACCGCCGCACTGGTAATGCTGAACGCGCTCTGGGGAGTGTCCGGAGTGTGTCTGGGCGCCCAGGCGCTCCTTTATACCGGCTTGCTGGTCTGGCCCCTCGGCTTCCATCTCGACGCCGCGATCGAGCGCTTCGATCTCTGGGAGCGCAGCGGCATCGTCGCGTTGCAGATCTTCGTCATGCTCCCGCTTCTGAGCTTGCTGGCCTGGACCCTGCGCACGCACCGCCAGGCCCAGTTTCTGGTCAGTGTCGCCGTCCTCGGCGTCGCGCTTCTCGCGGTGAGCGGCTGGATCGAGATGCACGCCATCGCGGGCGCGATCCGCGAGTCGGTGGATGCGCAGGACCGTCTGCGCGGGGTGGCGTTCCTGCGTTGCGTGGAATTCGCGGTCGCATTGTCCGCCGCGATCATGGTGCGGCTGGCCTGGAGCGCGCGGCGGATCTGAGGATCAGACCTCTTCGACCTGCCCCACACCGCGCAAGCTCCTGAGCGCCCCCTTCACCTGTGGATTGACCGGAAACTCGCGGCCCGCGGCGATCTTGTAGCGGCAGTTGCGCTCGGGATCGAAGACCATGAAATGCACCGGCCCGCGCGAGCGGACCTTGCCCTCCTGCTCGATCCGGCCCAGCAGCGAGGCGATCGAGGGCAGCGCCTGCACGTCGTCGAGATGGATCAGCAGCCCCGACGACCCCGCATCCGCGGTCGCCTTGTCGACGGGCTGCGCGGCATTCGCGACCAGCCGCACCGACTCGCCATCGACCTCGACCTTCACCGTCAGCACCAGAAGGTTGCCGGTCTCGAGCATGTCGCGGCATGCCTCGAGCGCCTCCGACCAGAAGGCGACCTCATAGGGACCCGACGCATCCGACAGCGCCACGAAGGCGAACCGGTTGCCCTTGGCCGATTTCTTCTCGCGCACCGAGGCGACCTCGCCCGCGATCTTGGTGATGAAGGGGCCGCCTTGGGCCTTTTGCTGCACCTCTTCCCAGCTCAGAACATTCTTGCGCTTGAGCGCGGGCAGGAAATCCTCGATCGGGTGGCCCGAGAGGTAGAAGCCGATCGCCTTGTGTTCCTCGGCCAGACGCTCTCCGGGCAGCCAGTCATCGGTATCGGCCAGACGCGGCGGCGGCAGATCGTCGCCCGCCTCGCCGAAGAGCGAAACCTGCGCGCTCTGCGCCGCCTCGATCACCGCGCCCGACCAGGCCATCAGCGATTCGAGCGATTCGAAGACGCGCTTGCGGTTCGGATCGAGCAGGTCGAAGGCCCCGGCCCGCGCGAGCATCTCCAGCGGGCGCTTGCCGACGCGTTTCATGTCGACCCGGCGGGCGAAATCGAACAGATCCCGGAAAGGCTCCTCGCCGCGCGCGGTGACGATCATCTGCATCGCCTCGACGCCCACGTTCTTGAGCGCGCCCAGCGCATAGACCAGTTTCTGATCGACCACGTCGAACATCGCGAGCGAGCGGTTCACGCAAGGCGGGATGATCTCGATCCCGAGTTTCTTTTGAACTTCGTCGGCATAGATCGCGAGCTTGTCGGTCAGATGAATATCGCAATTCATCACCCCGCCCATGAACTCGACCGCGTGGTTCGCCTTCAGCCAGCCGGTGTAATAGGACACCACCGCATAGGCCGCCGCGTGCGATTTGTTGAAGCCGTAATTGGCGAATTTCTCGAGAAGGTCGAACACCTCCGAGGCCTTCTTCTTCTCGACCCCGTTCTTGGCAGCCCCCGCCTCGAATTTCGGGCGCTCGGCGTCCATCGCCTCCTTGATCTTCTTCCCCATCGCGCGGCGGAGCAGGTCCGCGCCGCCGAGCGAGTAACCCGCCATGACCTGCGCGATCTGCATCACCTGCTCCTGGTAGACGATGATGCCCTGTGTTTCCTCGAGGATATGGTCGATGGTCGGATGGACCGAGGTGATCTCGCGCAGCCCGTTCTTCACCTCGCAATAGACGGGGATGTTCTCCATCGGGCCCGGACGATAGAGCGCCACGAGCGCGACGATATCCTCGATACAGGTGGGCTTCATCTGGCGCAGGGCCGATTTCATGCCCTCCGATTCCACCTGGAACACCGCCACCGTCTTCGCGTCCGAATAGAGCTTGTAGGTCTTCGGGTCGTCGAGCGGGATCGCGTTGATCAGGTTCTCCGCGCCCTCGGCCGGTTCGTAAAGCGTGTTGCCCTGCGCATCGACATGCAGCGGCCGGCCCGATTTGAAGATCAGGTTCATCGCCGACTGGATCACCGTCAGCGTCTTCAGCCCGAGAAAGTCGAACTTCACCAGACCCGCCTGTTCGACCCATTTCATGTTGAACTGGGTCGCGGGCATGTCCGAGCGCGGATCCTGATAAAGCGGCACCAACTCGTCGAGCGGCCGGTCCCCGATCACCACCCCGGCGGCGTGGGTCGAGGCGTTGCGCAACAGCCCCTCGACCGCCTGCGCGTAATCGAGAAGGCGTTTCACCACCTCTTCGTTGCGCGCCGCCTCGCGCAGCCGCGGCTCGTCGGCCAGCGCCTTCTCGATCGAGACCGGCTTCACCCCTTCGACGGGGATCAGCTTCGAGAGCTTGTCGACATGGCCGTAGGACATCTGCAGCACGCGCCCCACATCGCGCACCGCCGCCTTCGACAGAAGCGCGCCGAAGGTGATGATCTGCGCCACCTTCTCGCGGCCGTATTTCTCCTGCACGTACTGGATCACCTCCTCGCGGCGATCCATGCAGAAGTCGATATCGAAGTCCGGCATCGAGACGCGTTCGGGGTTGAGGAAGCGTTCGAAGAGCAGCGAATAGCGCAGCGGATCGAGGTCGGTGATGGTTAGCGCATAGGCCACCAGCGAGCCCGCACCCGAGCCCCGCCCCGGTCCGACCGGGATGTTGTGCTCCTTGGCCCATTTGATGAAGTCGGCAACGATCAGGAAATAGCCGGGAAAGCCCATCTGCTCGATGATATCGAGCTCGAATTGAAGCCGTTTCTCATAGTCCTCGACCGGCGCGGCATGCGGGATCACCGCAAGACGCGCGCGCAGCCCGTCCCAAGCCTGTCGGCGCAGTTCCTCGACCTCGTCATCGGCGAATTTCGGCAAGATCGGCTTGCGTCGATAAGCGGCGAAGGCACAGCGTCTGGCGATCTCGACGGTGTTCTCCACCGCCTCGGGAAGATCGGCGAAAAGCGCGACCATCTCGCCTTCGGATTTGAAGTAATGCTGCGGCGTCAGCCTGCGACGCGGCTCGATCTGGTCGACATAGGCGCCCTCGGCGATGCAGATCATCGCGTCATGGGCCTCGTACATCTCGGTTTTCGGGAAATAGACGTCGTTCGTGGCGACCAGGGGCAGGCCCAGCTCATAGGCCCATTCCACGAAGGGGCGTTCGGTCGCGATCTCCGCCTCGGGCAGGCTCCCCCCCTCGCCCGGATGGCGCTGCAACTCGACATAGAACCGGTTCGGATAGAAGCCGGCAAGCCTTTGCAGCAGCGCCTTGGCCCGGTCCTTCGCCCCGTTCCGGATCAGGCGGCCGATCGGACCGTCGGGGCCGCCCGCGAGGCAGATCAGCCCCTCCGAATGCGCCTCCAGCTCCTCCAGCGTCACCTGCACCTGCGCCCCGTGCTTGTCGAGATAGAGGCACGAATTGAGCTTCATCAGGTTCTCGTACCCGCGCTCGGATTGCGCGAGCAGAACGATCGGCGCAGGCAGGCGCGGCTTCTCGCCGGGCTTGGCCGGATCGTATTCGAGAGAGACCTGGCAACCGATGATCGGCTGCAACCCCGCCCCGATCGCGGTGACGGAGAACTCGAGCGCCGCGAACATGTTGTTGGTATCGGTGACGGCGACCGCGGGCATGCCCGCGCTTTCGCACATCTTCACCAGTTTCTTCGCGGGCACGGCGCCCTCGAGAAGCGAATATTCGGTATGGACGCGCAGATGGATGAATCGGGGGCTGGTCATGGGCACAAGCTAGCCCCGGCCGCGCCCCCGCGCCAGCCTCTCGCGACGCCAACTACGGGACACGTCCGGCACCCGTCGCCCAAAATTTGACCACCGGATCAGATTCGAGGCAGCCCCGCCCCTCAATTTCCTTGCCAAGCCCCGCTCCGATCGGTTTTGCTGAAGCCCGGGCCGCCTTCTCTACGCCGCATCGAGCGGGCGCGCGCGCAGGACAGGGACCTCGGTAAGGCGGCGGAATTTTCTGATGCAGATCACGTTTCTTCTGAACGGAGAAACCCGGGTCGTCACGGTGAACGACCCGACGCAATCGGTGCTGGACTGGTTGCGCGGCGAAGGGCTGACCGGGACCAAGGAGGGCTGCAACGAGGGCGATTGCGGGGCCTGCTCGGTGATCGTGACCGACGAGACGGGGGCGAAACCGCTCAATGCCTGCCTGATGATGCTGCCGCATCTGCATGGCCGCGCGCTGCGCACGGTCGAGGGAATCGCGGGGCCGCAAGGCGCGCTTCACCCGGTGCAGGAGGCGATGATCGCGCATCACGGCTCGCAATGCGGTTTCTGCACGCCGGGCTTCATCGCCTCGATGGCGGCGGCGCATCTCAATGGCCGCAAGGATCATGACGACCTGCTCGCGGGCAATCTGTGCCGCTGCACGGGCTACGCGCCGATCATCCGCGCGGCGAAGGCCGCCGAAGAGGCGCCCGTCCCCGACTGGATGCGCGACACCCCCCTCCAAATGCCCGAAATATCCTCGGGGGTGCGGGGGCAGACAGCCCCCACCTTCCTGCCCCAAAGCGCCGACGACCTGGCCGAGTGGTACCTCGCCCATCCCGAGGCCACCCTGATCGCAGGCGCGACCGATGTCGGGCTCTGGGTCACCAAGCAGCTGCGTGAACTCGGCGAGGTCGCCTTTCTGGGCCAATGCCGCGACCTTCAGCGCATCGAGGAGACCGCGGACGGGTTCGCGATCGGCGCGGGCGTCACCATCGCGGCCCTGCGCGCAGCGATGGCCACCCCGCATCCGGCCTTCGCCGAGCTGCTTCGCCGCTTCGCCTCCGAGCAGGTCCGGCAGGCCGCGACCATCGGCGGCAATATCGCCAACGGCTCGCCGATCGGCGACGGCGCGCCCGCGCTGATCGCGATGGGCGGGCGGCTCACCCTGCGCAAGGGCGCCGCGCGGCGTACGATCCCGCTCGAGGCGTTCTTCCTCGAATACGGCAAGCAGGACCGCGCGCCCGGCGAATTCGTCGAAAGCGTCACGCTGCCGAAATCCGCCCCTGCGCTGACCTGCTACAAGCTTTCGAAACGCTTCGATCAGGACATCTCGGCGGTCTGTGGCGCGCTCAGCATTCCCCGCGAAGAGGGTCGGATTCGGGCCCCGCGCCTCGCCTTCGGCGGCATGGCGGGGATCCCGAAACGCGCCGCGGCCCTCGAAGCGGCGCTCGACGGCCAGCCCTTCACCGAAGCGGCGATCACGGCCGCGCTGCCTGCGCTCGAGGACGATTTCACCCCGCTCTCGGACATGCGCGCCTCGGCCCGCTACCGGATGGAGGCGGCCAAGGCGATGCTGATACGCTACCTGCGCGAGGCGGAAGGCGCACAGAGCATTCTCGAGGTGCAGCCATGAGCGTCGGAACCCGCAAGGAACACGATTCCGCGCATCTCCATGTCACCGGGGCCGCGCGCTATGTCGACGACATCCCCTGCCCCGCGAACACGCTTCACCTCGCTTTCGGCCTCTCGAGCGAGGCCCATGCCGGGATCACCGCGCTCGATCTCGAGGCGGTGCGCGCAGCCCCCGGCGTGGTCGCGGTGCTGACAGCCGCCGACATGCCCTTCGCCAACAACGCCTCGCCCGCACCCGAGCCCGAGCCGGTTCTGGCCGAAGGCGTTGTGCATTATGTCGGTCAGCCGATCTTCCTCGTCGCCGCGACGAGCCATCTCGCCGCGCGCAAGGCCGCCCGGCTTGCCAAGGTGGACTACGAACCGCGCCCCGCGATCCTGACCGTCGAGCAGGCGTTGGCGGCGAAAAGCCATTTCGAGGGCGGGCCCGTGATCTGGGGCCGGGGCGATGTCGCGGCGGGTTTCGCGCAGGCGGTGCATCGCGTCGAGGGCAGCTTCGATATCGGCGGGCAGGAGCATTTCTACCTCGAGGGCCAGGCCGCGCTCGCCCTGCCCGAAGATCAGGGCATGGTGATCCGGTGCTCCTCGCAGCATCCGACCGAGGTGCAGCACAAGGTGGCCGATGCCCTGGGCTGCGCGATGCATGACGTGCGCGTCGAGATGCGCCGGATGGGCGGCGGCTTCGGCGGCAAGGAGAGTCAGGGCAACCCGCTCGCCATCGCCTGCGCGGTGGCCGCGCGCGCGACGGGCCGGCCCTGCAAGATGCGCTATGACCGCGACGACGACATGATGATCACCGGCAAGCGGCACGATTTCCGGGTGCGCTACCGGATCGGCGCAGATGCCGAGGGACGGATCGTCGCGGCCGAGTTCACCCATCTCGTGCGCTGCGGCTGGTCGCCCGATCTCAGCCTGCCGGTCTGCGACCGCGCGATGCTGCATGCCGACAGCGCCTATGACCTGCCCAATATCCGCATCGAGAGCCATCGGCTGCGTACCAATTCCCAGAGCGCGACCGCGTTTCGCGGCTTCGGCGGCCCGCAGGGGATGATCGCGACCGAAGTGGCGCTCGATCATCTGGCCCATGCGATGGGGCGCGACCCGCTCGAGCTGCGGCAGAGGAATTTCTATGCGGAGAGGCCGGGGGCTGCCTGCCCCCGGACCCCCGGGGATATTTCCGGCATTTGGAAGGCGGGGGAGACCCATTACGGCCAGCCGGTCGAGGATTTCATCCTCGGCGGGATCACCGAGAAACTTGCCCAAAGCGCGGATTTCGCCGCGCGCAGGGCGAAGGTCGCGGCGTGGAACGATGCGAATGCGACGCTCAAGCGCGGGCTTTCGCTGACACCGGTGAAATTCGGGATCTCCTTCACGCTGACCCAGCTCAACCAGGCGGGCGCGCTTGTACATGTCTATTCGGACGGCTCGATCCAGCTCAATCACGGCGGCACCGAGATGGGCCAGGGCCTGCATCGCAAGGTCTGTCAGGTCGCGGCCTCGATCTTCGGGGTCCGCGACGAGGAAGTGCGCATCACTGCCACCGCCACCGACAAGGTGCCCAATACCTCGGCCACCGCGGCCTCGTCCGGGGCGGATCTGAACGGCATGGCGGTGAAGGCCGCCTGCGAGACGATCAAGGCGCGGCTCGCGGCATTCATGGCCGAGAGCACGGGCTGTGCGCCCGGGGAGGTGCGTTTCGAGGCGGGCGAGGTGCGTGCGGGCGAAACCGCCCTGCCCTTCGCGACGGTGGCCAGGCAGGCCCATGCGGCGCGGATCTCGCTTTCGTCGACCGGGTTCTACGCAACTCCCCGGATCAGCTGGGACCGGATCAAGGGTCAGGGCCGGCCGTTCTTCTATTTCGCCTATGGCGCGGCGGTGACCGAGGTGGTGATCGACACGCTCACCGGCGAGAACCGGATCCTGCGCACCGATATCCTTCATGATGCGGGCAAGTCTCTCAATCCGGCGATCGATATCGGGCAGATCGAGGGCGGCTATATTCAGGGTGCGGGTTGGCTGACGACCGAGGAACTGGTCTGGGACGCGGCCGGGCGGCTGCGCACCCATGCGCCCTCCACCTACAAGATCCCCGCCTGTTCGGACCGGCCGCGCATCTTCAACGTCGCGCTCTGGGACGAACCCAATCGCGAGGAGACGATCTACCGCTCCAAGGCGGTGGGCGAACCGCCCTTCATGCTGGCGATCTCCGCCTTCCTCGCGCTGGAAGATGCCTGCAGGGCCTGCGGGCCGGACTGGCCGGCGCTGCGCGCGCCCGCCACGCCCGAGGCGGTGCTGGACGCGGTGCGGCGCGCACGGGGCGCGGCATGAGCCTCGATCCCGGATATCTCGCACGGATGGCCGAACGCGGTCCCTTCACCCGCGTGGTGGTGGCGCGCGTGCAGGGTTCGACCCCGCGCGAGGAAGGCGCGGCGATGCTGGTCTGGCCCGATCGGTGCGAAGGCACGATCGGCGGCGGCGCGCTTGAATTCGCGGCGATCGCGAAGGCGCGGGCGGGGATGGAGGGGCTCGAGACCGTGCCGCTTGGACCTGCGATGGGCCAATGTTGCGGCGGGGCGGTCACGCTGGCCTATGAGCGCTTCGACACGCAGCGCATCGCCCGGATCGAGGGCGCGTGGCATGCCCGCCCGGTCGGCGGCGCAGGCGCCGCGCCGCTTGCCGTGACCCGCGCCCTCGCCCGGGCCCGCGATCGCGGCGCGGCGCCCCCCTTGCTGACCGGCGCCTGGCTGATCGAACGCGTCGCCCCGCCCGCCACCCCGGTCTGGATCTGGGGCGCGGGTCATGTCGGGCGCGCCCTTGTCGGCACGCTCCACCCCCTGCCCGATCTGGCGATCTCCTGGACCGATAGCGGCGCGGAGCGGTTTCCCGAAGCGATCCCTCAAGGCGTCACCCCGCTCATCGCGCAAGACCCGGCCCGGCTGGTGCCGCTCGCCCCCGCGACGGCGCGCCACTTTGTACTGACCTATTCACATGCGCTCGATCTCGAGCTGTGCCACCGGCTTCTCGGCCACGGGTTCGGCACGCTCGGCCTGATCGGATCGGCGTCGAAATGGGCCCGGTTTCGCAAGCGGCTGCGCGCACTTGGCCACAGTGACGCACAAATTTCGCGCATTGCCTGCCCGATAGGCGACCCGAGCCTCGGCAAGCACCCTCAGGCCATTGCCCTCGGGGTCGCCGCCGCGCTAGTGAGAGACCTGAACGAAGCGGGGGCTGCCGAGACCATGGGGATGCGTGCCGGGTGAGCGAGCTGTTGAAGATCGAAGGGCTGACCAAGGCCTATCCCGGCGTCGTGGCGAATGACGGCGTCGGTTTCTCCGTGAGGCCCGGCGAGGTTCATGCGCTTCTGGGCGAGAACGGCGCGGGCAAATCCACGCTGGTCAAGATGATCTACGGGTTGGTCAAGCCCGATGCGGGCAGCATGCAATTCGCAGGCCAGCCCTTCGCCCCGGCCGATCCGCGCGCGGCGCGCGCCGCCGGGGTGGCGATGGTGTTCCAGCATTTCTCGCTCTTCGAGGCGCTCAACGTGGCCGAGAACGTGGCGCTCGGGATGGAGACCCCGCCGCCGATGCGCCAGCTCGCGGCGCGGATCCGCGAGATCTCCACCGCCTACGGCCTGCCGCTCGACCCGATGCGGTTGGTGGGCGATCTCTCCGCGGGCGAACGCCAGCGGGTCGAGATCGTGCGCTGCCTGCTGCAGGATCCGAAACTCCTGATCATGGACGAGCCGACCTCGGTGCTGACCCCGCAGGAGGTGGAGATCCTCTTCCACACCCTGCGCAAGCTCTCCTCGGAGGGCACCGCGATTCTCTACATCTCGCACAAGCTCGAGGAGATCCGCGCGCTGTGCGACGGCGCGACGATCCTGCGCGGCGGCAAGGTGGTCGCCTCCTGCGATCCGCGCGAGAAGACCGCGCGCGAACTGGCCGAACTGATGGTGGGGGCCGAGCTGAAGGTGACCGACCGGGCCGAGAGGAGGCTGGGCGATGTCGTGTTGAGCGTGCGCGAACTCTCGCTTGCGCCGATGTCGCAATTCGGCCCGTCGCTGAAGGGCGTGAGCTTCGATCTGCGCGCGGGCGAGGTGCTCGGTATCGGCGGGGTCGCGGGGAACGGGCAGGAGGAACTGCTCGCCACGCTTTCGGGCGAGCGCCCCTCGGCGGCCGCGACCGTGATGCTGAACGGCATGGATATCTCCGGGCTCGGTCCGAACGGACGCCGCGCGAAAGGTTTGCTCGCCGCTCCCGAAGAACGTCTGGGCCATGCGGCGGTCCCCGCGATGAGCCTGACCGAGAACGCGATCCTCACCGGCACGATGCGCAAGCCGCTCACCCGGCACGGCTTCGTGGATCAGGGCGCCGCGCGCCGCTTCGCGGAGGAGACCATCGCCGCCTTCGACGTCCGCACGCCGGGGGCGCATGTGGCCGCGCGGGCGCTTTCGGGCGGCAATCTCCAGAAATTCGTGATCGGGCGCGAGGTCTTGCAGGCCCCGTCCGTGCTCGTGGTCAACCAGCCGACCTGGGGCGTGGACGCGGCCGCCGCCGCCGCGATCCGGCAGGCCCTTCTCGATCTCGCGGCCCAGGGCGCGGCGGTGATCGCCATTTCGCAGGATCTCGATGAGCTGATGGAAATCTCCGACCGTTTCGCCGCCCTCAACGAAGGCCGCCTGAGCGCGCCGCGTCCGATGCAGGGGCTGACGCTCGAGGAGATCGGGCTGATGCTCGGGGGCGCGCACGGGATGCAGGAGGCGCAGCCGTGATCACGCTTGTCCGCCGCCCGACGCCCTCGAAACTCTGGACCTATGCCACCCCCCTCGTCGCGGTGATCGCGACGATGATCGCGGGCGGGCTGCTGTTCAGCCTGCTTGGCAAGCACCCGGTCGAGGCGATCCGCGTGATCTTCTGGGAGCCGCTTTTCGGGGCCAATGCGAGCTATTTTCGCGGCCAGCTTCTGGTCAAGGCGGGGCCGCTGATCCTGATCGCCGCGGGCCTCGCGGTGGGCTTCCGCGCCGGTATCTGGAATATCGGGGCGGAGGGGCAATACATCATGGGCGCGCTTTTCGCAGCCTGGCTCGCGCTCAGGATCTACCCCGCCGAGAGCCATTGGCTGTTCCCCGCGATGATCGTGCTCGGCGCGCTCGGCGGGCTTCTCTGGGCGCTGATCCCGGCGCTGTTGCGGGTGTTCTTCGGCACCTCCGAGATCCTCGTCTCGCTGATGCTGGTCTATGTCGCCGAGAACCTGCTCGCCTATATGGCCTTCGGCCCGATGAAGAACCCCGAGGGCTACGGCTTTCCCGGCTCGCGCAACCTGCAGGATTACCCCTCCGCCTATAACCACGAACTGATCGCGGGCACGGGGATGCACTGGGGCGTCGTCGCCGCGCTCGTCGCGGTGATTTTCACCTATGTGCTGATGCATCGCCACATCATGGGCTTCCGGATCCGGGTCGCGGGCGAGGCCCCCAAGGCCGCGCGCTTCGCGGGCGTGATGCCGGCGCGGCTGGTGATCTTCTGCCTCGGCCTCGGCGGCGCCTTCGCGGGACTTGCGGGGATGTTCGAGGTCGCGGGCCCCTCCGGCCAGATCACCGACAGCTTCAACGTGGGCTATGGCTTCACCGCGATCATCGTGGCCTTCCTCGGCCGCCTGCACCCGCTCGGCATCCTGCTCGCGGGGCTTTTGATGGCGCTCACCTATATCGGCGGCGACATGGCGCAGCTCACGCTCGGCCTGCCCTCCGCCGCGATCCAGGTGTTTCAGGGGATGCTGCTGTTCTTCCTGCTCGCCTTCGACGTGCTGACCAATTTCCGGATCCGCATCGGGAGGGCCATCGCATGAAGCTGCCCTCGCTGCATCTGCCGGTTATCGTTCTCGCCGGCTTCCTCGGGGGACTCGGGCTCTATTATCTTTTCGCGCTGCTGGGGGTCCTCTGGCGGCTGGTGCTGATGGGCGTGGTGCTGCTCGTGGTGCTCGAGGCGCTGGTGCGGATCTCGCAGGCGGTGATCTACCGGATGGGTGCGCGTCCCGAAGACGAGGCCCCCGCGATGCCGCGGCTGCGCGGGCGCGACCGCTACGCGGCGCTTGGCGGGGTGATCGCGGGCATGGCTGCGGGCTTCGCCCTCTGGGGCCCGGTCCTGATCTGGAAACACGGAGGCGGCGCATGATCGTCGGCGGTATCGATGTCATCACCCTCACCGCGACCCTGATGGGCGCCTCCACCCCGGTGCTGCTCGCCGCGACCGGCGAGCTGGTGGCCGAGAAATCGGGCGTCCTCAATCTCGGCGTCGAGGGCATGATGATCATCGGCGCGGTCGCGGGCTTCGCGGCGGCGGTGACGACCGGCAACCCGGTTCTGGGCTTTGTCGCGGGCGCGCTCGCGGGGGCCCTTCTGGCCACGCTCTTCGCCGCGCTCACCCAGCTTCTGCTGTCGAACCAGGTGGCGACGGGGCTTGCGCTCACGCTGTTCGGGCTCGGGCTCTCGGCGCTGATCGGCAAGGGCTATGAAGGGGTGCGGCCGCCGGGCACGCCGAAGCTCGATTTCGGGCCGCTCTCGGACATTCCGGTTCTGGGGCGGATCCTGTTCTCGCATGACTGGGTGGTCTATCTCTCGCTGCTCCTCGTCGCGCTGGTCTGGTTCGTGCTGCGCTTCACCCGGGCGGGGCTGATCCTGCGCGCGGTGGGCGAGAGCCACGACGCGGCCCATGCGCTCGGTTACCGGGTCGTCGCGGTGCGCTTCGCAGCCCTCGCCTTCGGCGGCGCGCTTGCCGGCCTGGGCGGGGCCTATCTCAGCCTCGTGCGGGTGCCGCAATGGACCGAGGGCATGACCGCGGGCGCGGGCTGGATCGCGCTCGCCATCGTCGTCTTCGCAAGCTGGCGGCCGTGGCGCGTGCTGCTCGGGGCCTATCTCTTCGGCGGCATCACCGCGCTCCAGCTCCAGCTTCAGGCGGCGGGCTACGCGATCCCCGTGCATATCCTGTCGATGGCGCCTTACCTGGTGACGATCGTCGTCCTCGTCATCCTCTCCGCCATCCATCGCCACGGCGTGCAGGCCGCGCCCGCCTGCCTTGGCAAACCCTTCCACGCCTCGAGCTGAGGCATTCATCCTCAGGGTCCTCAAGAGGCCCGCAACCAACTGGGAGTCACCGATGAACCGCAGATCCTTCCTGAAAACTTCCGCCGCGACCGCCGTCGTCGCGGGCGCGGGCCTGCCCGCCTTCGCCGCAGACGAGCCGCTCAAGATCGGCTTCATCTATGTCGGCCCGGTGGGCGACATGGGCTGGTCCTACCAGCACGACCAGGGCCGCAAGGCGATCGAGGCCGAATACGGCGACAAGGTGAAGACCTCCTTCATCGAGAACGTCCCCGAAGGGCCCGACGCAGAACGTGCGCTGACGCAGCTGGCGCTCGAGGGCAACAAGCTGATCTTCGCGACCTCCTTCGGCTTCATGGATGCCGTGATGAATGTCGCGAAGAAATTCCCCGACGTGAAATTCGAGCACGCCACCGGCTACAAGCGCGCCGACAATGTCGCGACCTATGACGCGAAATTCTACCAGGGCCGCGCCATCCAGGGCACGATCGGCGGCCGCATGACCAAGACCAACAAGATCGGCTATATCGGCTCCTTCCCGATCCCCGAGGTCTATCAGGGCATCAACGCGGCCTATCTCGCGGCGAAGAAGGTGAACCCCGATGTCGAGATGAAGGTGGTCTGGGCCTATACCTGGTTCGATCCTGCGAAAGAGGCCGACGCGGCCTCTGCACTGATCGCGGACGGTGTCGACGTGCTGCTTCAGCACACCGATTCGACCGCCCCGCAGGCGAAGGCGCAGGAAGCGGGCAACGTCATCACCTTCGGTCAGGCCTCGGACATGTCGAGCTTCGCGCCCAAGCCGCGCGTCTCCTCGACGATCGACAACTGGGCGCCCTATTACGTCAAGCGCGCAGGCGCGGTGATGGACGGCACCTGGAAGTCGGAGGCCACCTGGGGCGGCATCGATACCGGCATGGTCGAGATCGGCGAGATCTCGGACGCGGTTCCGGCCGATGTGAAAGCCGAGGCGCTTCAACTCAAGGACGACATCGCGGCGGGCAAGGCCCATCCCTTCACCGGCCCGCTCAACAAGCAGGACGGCTCGGCCTTCCTCGCCGAGGGTGAGGTCGCGACCGACGAGCAGCTCCAGTCGATGACCTTCTATGTCGAGGGCATCACCGCCGAGCCGCCGAAATAAGACGCTCACGCAGAGAACACCCCGAGGGCCGGCCAAGCGCCGGCCCTTTTGCGTTCGGGGCATCCGGCGAGACCGGGCCCGCAAATTCCGCGCGGGGCCGGAAAATGCAAAGGGCGCTCTCACGAGCGCCCTTTTTGGCAGATCTTCCCTAGGAAGGAAGTGGTGGCGAGGGGGGGACTCGAACCCCCGACCCCACGATTATGAGTCGTGTGCTCTAACCAGCTGAGCTACCTAGCCACTGCCCGCGCTAACTAGGCAAAGCGCCCCGCCCCGTCAAGGGCGTTTTGTGCGAAAAATGCCTCGGCCCCGGCGGCAGATTGACGATTGGCGAAACCACCTGCAACGGCTAGGCATGACGGGCGAAAGGAGTCCCCATGCGCCAAGACGCCGATCTGCCCCTGACCCGCGACCTCGTGCTGATCGGAGGCGGGCATTCCCACGCGCTGGTGCTGCGCATGTGGGGGATGAAGCCCCTGGCCGGCGTGCGCCTGACCGTCATCAACCCGCTGCCGAGCGCCGCCTATTCGGGGATGCTCCCGGGCCATGTGGCGGGGCATTACGCGCGGCAGGAACTGCAGCTCGATCTGGTCAGGCTCGCCCGTCATGCCGGGGCGCGTCTGGTGCTGGGCCGTGCGACGGGGATCGACCGCGCGCGCAAGCTGATCGAGGTGCCCGGGCGCGCGCCCATCGCCTATGACGTGGCCTCGCTCGATATCGGGATCACCTCGGAGATGCCGCAGCTGCCGGGCTTTTCCGAGCATGTCACGCCCGCCAAACCCCTCGATGCCTTCGCCGATGCCTGGGAGGCCTTCGCGACGGACCCGCCGCCCGAGCCCCGCATCGCGGTTGTGGGAGGCGGCGTGGCCGGGGTCGAGCTGGCGATGGCCTGTGCGCATCGTCTGCCGCAGGCGCGCGTCACCGTCTACGAGGCGGCGCGGGAAGCGCTTCGGTTGCTCGGGAGCGGGGCGCGCGGCGCGATGCTGCGCCATTGCGCGCGCCTCGGGGTGAGGATCGAGACCGGCGCGGCGCTCGCCGGGGCCGAGGCCGGGCAGCTCCTGCTCGAAGGCGGCAAGACGGCACGGGCCGATTTCGTCATCGGAACCGGCGCGACCAAGCCTGCGGACTGGCTCGAGCGGACGGAGCTCGATCTCACCGACGGTTTCGTCACCGTCGGCCCGACGCTGCAAAGCTCGGACCCCGCGATCTTCGCCTCCGGCGATATCGCCCATCTGAGCCACGCCCCGCGCCCCAAGGCCGGCGTCTATGCCGTGCGGGCGGCGAAGCCCCTCTTCCGCAATCTGCGGGCCGCGCTCTCGGGCCGGCCGCTCACGCGCTTTCAGCCGCAGCGCGACTATCTCAAGCTGATCTCGACGGGCGGCAAGCATGCGGTCGCGGACAAATGGAGCCTGCCGCTCGACGGGGAATGGCTGTGGCGCTGGAAGGACCGGATCGACCGCAAGTTCATGGCCAAGGTCCATGACCTGCCAATCATGGCACCCCCGCCCCTGCCGCGCGAGCGCGCGCAAGGCCTCGAGGAGGTTCTGGGGACCAAGCCGATGTGCGGCGGCTGCGGCGCGAAACTCGGAGGGGTGGCGCTGCGCGAGGCGCTGGCCGGTCTCCCTGCCCCCACGCGTCCCGATGTGCTCAGCGGCCCGGGCGACGATGCGGCGGTGCTTGCCTGCGGGCCGCGCAAGCAGGTCTTCACCACCGATCACGTCCGCGCCTTCACCGAGGATCCCTGGGTGCTGGGCCGGATCGTCGCGCTGCACGCGATGAGCGATGCCTGGGCGATGGGCGCCGCCCCGCAGGCCGCGCTCGCGCAGGTCACCCTGCCCCGCCAATCCGAGGAACTGGGCGCGCGGGCGCTTTCCGAAATGCTCGGAGCGGCGGCCGAGGCCTTCCGCGAGGCGGGGGCGGATCTCGTGGGCGGGCATACCTCGATGGGCGCGGAGCTGAGTCTCGGCTTCACCGTCACCGGGCTGTGCGACGACCCGCTGGGGCAGGACGGCGCGCAGCCGGGCGACCGTCTGATCCTGACCAAGCCGATCGGCGCGGGCGTGATCCTCGCCGCCGAGATGCTGGGGGCGGCCCCCGGCGCAACCGTCGCGAAAGCGCTCGAGATGATGGCGCGGTCCTCGGGGCCGGCAAGCGCAATCCTCGCGCCCCATGCCCATGCGATGACCGACGTGACCGGGTTCGGGCTGGCGGGCCACCTGCTGGGACTGTGCGAGGCCTCGGCCGTATCCGCGCGGCTCGACCTCGCCGCGATCCCGGTCCTCGAAGGCGCTGAGAAGCTCGCGGCGGCGGGGCACCATTCGAGCCTGCTGCCGCAGAATATCGCGAATTGCGCGGGCCGGATGACCGCGCCGCCCGGGCCGCGCAGCGAAATCCTGCACGATCCGCAGACCTCGGGCGGGCTTCTGGCGGCGGTCCCGGCGGAAAAGGTCGAAAAAATTCTCGCCTCGTTGCGCGCGGCGGGATACGAGGCGGCCGCGATCGGCGCGATCGAGCCGGGCCCGGCCTTCCTGCGCGTCAGCTAGTCAGACGCCTGGCCATTTCGGCCACCCGGGCGGCGAGCCCCTCGATCGCCTCCGCATCGAGCCGCTCGGCCTCGACCACCAGCTCACCCTCGACATGGCGAGCGCGGTGCTTCTCGTAGCGCGGATCGTAATGGTCGCGCATCAGCTCCCCGGCGAGCGCGGCATACTCCCCGGCCACGGCCTGCGCCTGCCACGCGGCGATCCGCTCGGCCGGCTGGAAGGGGCGCAACTGCTCGATCACCGCCAGCAGCCGCTCCGGATCGGCGGTGATATCGGCATAGGCGCGCGCCAGATAGCTCGCCCGTTCGGAAAGCGGCGCCCGGACGCGGATGCGCGGCGCGTTGCGGATCGCGTCCCAGACGCCCTTGGGCAGTTGCAGATCGCCGATCTTGGAACTTTCCGCCTCGAGCAGCACGGGACGCGCCGGATCGAGCGCGGCGACCTCCATCGCGAGGCGCGTCTCGAAATCCTTCTGGCCCGACTGCCCGCCCGCCATCGCTCCGAACAGCGAGCCGCGATGATTTGCAAGCCCCTCGAGGTCGATCACCTGTGCGCCCTGGCGCGCGGCGGATTTCAGGATGTCGGTCTTCGCGGTGCCGGTATTGCCGTCGAGCACCACCACCGGACCGGGCATCGGCGCGTCATTGGCCTCGATCACCAGCCGCCGCCAGCTCTTGTAACCGCCCTCGACCAGTTCCGCCCGCCAGCCGACCTGACGCAGGATCGTCGCGAACGACCCCGAGCGCTGCCCGCCCCGCCAGCAATAGACCAGCGGCCGCCAGCCGCCGGGCTTGTCGGCAAGCGCCCCCTGCAGGTGGCGCGCCGCATTCTGCGCGACCAGCGCCGCACCGATCTTGCGGGCATCGAAAGGCGAGACCTGCTTGTAGATCGTGCCCACCTCGGCGCGCTCGGCATCGTCGAGCACGGGCAGATTGATCGCACCGGGAACGTGATCCTCGGCAAATTCGGAGGGGGAGCGCACGTCGATGATCGTATCGAAATCGAGCGCGGCGACCTGCGCGACGGAGGTGAGTTGCATCAGTAGACGGTGACCTGCGTGCCGAGCGGGACCTTGTCGAATAGCTCGATCACGTGGTCGTTGACCATGCGGATGCAGCCATTCGAGACCGCATGGCCGATCGAACTCGGGGTGGTCGTGCCGTGGATCCGGATCGCGGTATCGCGGCCGTTCTGATAGAGATACATAGCGCGTGCCCCGAGCGGATTTTCCGGCCCGCCCTGCATCCCGTCGGCATATTTCGCATAGGAGCGGGGATCGCGCTCGATCATCTCCGGCGTCGGTTTCCAGCTCGGCCATTCGACCTTGCGCCCGACTACGGCCTGACCGCGGAAGGTCAGCTCCGCCTTGCCCACCGCGACGCCGTAGCGCATCGCCTCGCCGGGCGCGGTGACGTGATAGAGGAAGAACTTGTCCGACAGGATGATGATCGAACCCACGGGGAGATCGGGCTTCACCCGCACGCGCGTCGGGTAATATTGCGATCCGATCGGCCAGCGGCCCGCAGCCACGTTCTCGGCCTCCGGCTCGATCGCCTCGGCACGGGCGGCAAGCCCGCTGAGCGCAAGGGCGGCGAGCGAAAGCGTGAAGGCGCGGCGATCCATCGAAAACTCCTGACACAAGGCACGAAACGAACAAGGGCGAGGCTAGCAAAGCCGCCCCGCCCTCTCAAGATTTCCCACGTCGCGGGCGCGCTTGCCCGCGAAAGCGTGGCCGCGATGCCTTACTTGTCGAAGGCGCAGCCGGCCTTCACGCCGAACATGCCGAAGATCTTGGCCGCCGGGCAGAAGCCGGTGAAGGCGGATTGCAGGAGGTTCACGCCGATGAAGGCGGTGAACCAGAGCCAGTAGATCGACACGTAAACGGCCAGCAGAAGGCTGATCAGGATCATGACGCCGGCAAAGGCGAAGATGGCGCGGTCGAGGTTCATTGGATATCTCCGGAAAGAGTGAAAGCGCTTGCCTCGGAGATATCATCCCCGCGCAATAAATTCAATAGAATGCATATGTTGCCGCGACTCTTGACCACAGGTGCGAATACCTCACTTCTGCTACAGGAGCGACACGATGACCAAGACCGTTTTCACCATAGATGCAATGCATTGCGGGGCCTGCACCGGGCGCGTGGAACGCGCGCTGAGCGCCGAGCCCGGCGTCACGGAGGCGCGGGCGAACCTGATGGCGCGCACCGCCACAGTCGAGTTCGAGGCGCCCGCGACCCCGGCCTCGCTGATGGAGGCTCTCGAGAAGGCCGGCTACCCGGCCTCGGGGGGCGAGGCGCTGCTCGATGTCGAGGGGATGACCTGTGCCAGTTGCGCCGGACGGGTGGAACGCGCCCTGACCGCGCTGCCCGGCGTCAGCGCGGCGAGCGTGAACCTCGCGACCCAGAGCGCGCAGGTCTCCTACGTTGAGGGCTCCGTCACGCCCGAGGATCTCGCGAAGGCGGTGACCGAGGCGGGCTATCCCGCGCGACCGCGCGACCGTGCCGCGCCGCCCGAACCCGCAGCCGCGCGGCAGGCCGAGGAAGCGCGCCGCCTGCGCCGCCACTTCCTGACCGCGCTGGCACTCACCCTGCCCGTCTTCGCGCTCGCGATGGGATCGCATCTGGTCCCGGGCGTGCATCACCTGATCGCCACCACGATCGGCGAGCGCACCAGCTGGTGGATCCAGTTCGTCCTGACCGCGCTGGTGCTCGCCTTCCCGGGACGGCTCTTCCTCACCATCGGCATCCCCGCGCTCCTGCGCGGCGCGCCCGAGATGAATTCGCTCGTCGCGATGGGCTCGCTCGCGGCCTTTCTATATTCCGCCCTCGTCACCATCGCGCCGGGCTTGGTGCCCGAAAGCGCGCGCGGGGTCTATTTCGAGGCTGCCGCAACCATCGTCACGCTGATCCTGCTCGGCCGCTGGCTCGAGGCCCGCGCCAAGGGTCGCGCCGGCGAGGCGATCTCGCGGCTGATCGGGCTGCAACCCAAGACCGCCCGCGTGCAGACCGAAACCGGCATCGAGGAACGCGCGATCGCCGATCTGACACCCGGAGACATTCTGCTTCTGGCGCCGGGCGAACGCGTCGCGCTCGACGGGGTGATCGTGGAAGGTGCGGGCCATGTCGATGAGAGCATGCTCACCGGCGAGCCGGTCCCGGTCTCGAAAGCCGAAGGTGATCCGATCACCGGCGGCACCGTGAACGGCGAGAGCGCGCTGAGCTACCGCGTCACCGCGACCGGGGGCGACACCGTGCTCGCGCGCATCATCGCGATGGTCGAGGAGGCGCAGGGGGCGAAACTGCCCGTCCAGGCGCTCGTCGACAAGGTGACCCGCGTCTTCGTGCCGGTGGTGATGGCGCTCTCGCTCACGACTTTCCTGATCTGGCTCGCCGCGGGCATGGGATTCACCCATGCCTTCGTCGCGGCGATCGCGGTGATGATCATCGCCTGCCCCTGTGCGATGGGGCTCGCGACGCCGGTCTCGATCCTCGTGGGCACGGGGCGCGGCGCGGAGCTGGGCCTGCTGTTCCGGCGCGGCGACGCGCTCCAGCGCCTCTCCGAGGTGTCCATCGTCGGCTTCGACAAGACCGGCACGCTGACCCAGGGCGCACCCGCCTTGACCGACCTGCATCCGCTCGCCGAGCTCTCCGAGGACGAAATTCTCGCCTTGGCGGCGGGGGCCGAGAGCCGCTCCGAACATCCGCTCGCCCGTGCGATCCTCGGCGCTGCCGAGGCGCGCGGCATCGCCCATGCGCCTGTCAAACGGGTCAAGGCACTCTCGGGCAAGGGCCTGCGCGCCCAGGTCGAGGCGGGCAAGCTCTGGATCGGAAATGCGGGCGCGATGGCCGAGGCCGGGGCGGATATCGCCCCGTTCCGCGCGCAGGCCGAAGCGCTCGCCGCGAAGGGCCGAACCCCGGTCTGGATGGCGCTCGAGGACCGTGTCGTAGCGCTGATGGCGCTCTCCGATCCGATCAAGCCAGAGGCCCGCGCGGCCGTCGCGGCGTTGCACCGGGCGGGCGTCGAGGTCGCGATGGTCACCGGCGACACGCGCGCCACCGCGCAGGCCGTGGCGGATGAGCTCGGGATCGACCGGGTCGAGGCCGAGGTCCTGCCCGAGGGCAAGCGCGACGCGGTCGAGACCCTGCGCAAATCGGGCGCAGTGGCCTTCGTGGGCGACGGGATCAATGATGCCCCGGCCCTCGCCGCGGCCGATGTCGGCCTCGCGATCGGGACCGGGACCGATGTGGCGATCGAGGCGGCCGAGGTGGTGCTGATGCGCGGCGACCCGACCGGCGTCGCGCAGGCGCTCGGGCTGTCGCGCGCGGTGATGCGCAACATCAAGCAGAACCTGTTCTGGGCCTTCGCCTATAATGTGGCGCTGATCCCGGTCGCCATGGGCATTCTCGTGCCCTTCGGCGGGCCCGGCCTCTCGCCGATGCTGGCGGCGGGCGCGATGGCGTTTTCCTCGGTCTTCGTGGTCACGAACGCGTTGCGCCTGCGCCGCGCCGGAGGCTGATCGGCAAGGCGGCGCCGACCGCAACCCTGCCCCCTTGCTCCCTTGCGCGCCAGAGGCTTTGCTGCGCCAAAATCCCTGGCCGGAGCCCGCGCATGCTGCCTCGTCGTTCCTTTCTGCTCTCGCTGGGTGCGCTCGCCGCCTGCGGCGGTGCTCCGCATCCGCTCCCGAAGCCGGACAACAACCCCGCGCTGCACCGCAATGAGACCCCGCAGATACGCCGGCTCATCAACCATTATTCCGACCGTTACGGCGTGCCGCGCAGCCTCACGCACCGGGTGATCCAGCGCGAAAGCGGCTATCGCCCCGAGGCCCGCAACGGCCCCTATTACGGGTTGATGCAGATCCTGCCCCAGACCGCGCGCGGCATGGGGTTTCGCGGTCATCCCTCGGACCTGCTCGATGCCGAGACCAACCTGAAATACGCGGTGAAATACCTGCGCGGCGCGTGGCTCGTCTCCGACGGCTCGCAGGATCGCGCGGTGATGTGGTATGCGCGCGGCTATTACTACGAGGCCAAGCGGCGCGGGATGCTGAAGGCGACCGGGCTGCGCTGAGCCCTGCGGCGCGCATCGTGATCGGGTCGGGACGCTCCGCGGGGGTATTGGGGCTAGGTGAAGATCACAAGCGCCTTTGCCTTCACCGAGGTTCAGATCCCCCGCCGGAGGCGTCCGCGCGAACCGCCCACGACCGCGCTATTCGGGTGCGCGCAACACCCCGGCCGGGCGCGCGGCGAGCGGGCGCAGCGCGAAGAGCAGACCGGCGATCAGCGTCGCGAGCATCCCGCCGAGCACGATCACGAGCGCCGGCGCGAGGGCGAAGCGGTAATCCACCCCCATCACCTGATGGACCACCGCCCAGCCCGCGAGCCCGCCGAAGAGGATCGCGACCAGCCCCGCCGCCGCGCCCATCAGCGCCGAGCGCAGCGCGAAGCTCGCGAGGATCGCGCCTCGCGTCGCACCGAGCGTCTTGAGCATCGCCGCTTCCCAGGCCCGTTCGCGCTCGCCCGAGGCGGCCGCGCCCACCAGCACCACGAACCCCGTCAGCAATGTTACGCCAGCCGCCAGAGACGTCGCGCGCGCGATCGCGGAGAGCGCCTCGGTGACGCGCGCGATCGCGTCGCGGACCCGGATCGCGGTGATATTGGGAAATCGCTCGGCCAGCTGGCGCATCACCTGCGCCTCGGCCTCGGGCGGGGCGTAAATGGTCGCGAGCCAGGTATGGGGCGCGCCGCGCAGCGCCGCCGGGTCGAGGGTGAGGACGAAACCGATCCCGCCGGTCGAGAAATCGACATCGCGGAACGAGCTGATCGTCGCGGTGATGTCGCGGCCGAGAATGTTGACGGTGATCGTGTCGCCGAGTTTCAGCCCCAGCTCCTGCGCCTCCTTGGCCGAGAAGCTCGCAAGCGGCGGCCCGGTGTAATCCTCGGGCCACCATTCGCCTGCGGTGAGTTTCTCGCGCGGGGCATCGCCATAGGTCACGCCCCGGTCTCCGCGCAGCACCCAGTGCTCGCCCGCCACCTTGCGTGCATCCTGCCCGTTGATCCTGGTGATCACGCCGCGCAGCATCGGCACCGCCTCGACCTTGCTGACCTCGGGCATCTGGCCCAGCAGGGTCTCGAAGGGGTCGATCTGGTCGGGCTGGATATCGAGGACGAAATAGGCCGGCGCGACTTTGGGCAGATCCCGGTCGATCGCATGGCGGAGCCCCTGATCGACCTGCCCCACCGCGGCGAGCACGGAGAGCCCGAGCCCGAGCGAGAGGATGACGGGGCGCGCCTCGGAGCGCGGGCCGCCGATCGCGGCGAGGGCCGCGCGCAGCACCGGACGCCCGCGGGCGAGATGCCGGGCGCCGCGCGCGGCGCGGCGGATCAGCGCGGCGGCGAGCGCGAGGATCAGGAGCGCGACGGCGATCCCGCCGAGGCTCGACAGCGTCAGCCCCCAGAGCCCGGAGAAGAGCGCCGAGACCACGACGATCACGCTCAGGAGCGCCCCCGTCAGCATCAGCGTCGGCCAGCCCGGCAGCATCCGCCCGCTGCGGGTGTCGCGATAGAGCCGTGCTGCGCGCATTCCCGCCATCCGCGAGAGCGGCCAGAGCGCGAAGAGCGTCGCCACCAGAGCGCCGTAGAGCGCGGCTTCGCCGAGCGGGCCGGGATCGAGCGTGAGCGTCACCGGCAGCGGCAGCGCCCGCTCGATCAGCCCCGAAGTGCCGAAGACGAGGCCAGCGCCGAGGCCGAGCCCCAGGAGAATACCCACCAAACCGATTGCCGCGAGCTGGATCAGGAAGGCCGCCCGGATGACCGCCCCCGTCGCGCCGAGCGCGCGCAGCGTCGCGATCGTGGGCGCTTTCCGCTCGATCCAGGCCGCAACCGTGGCCGAGATGCCGACGCCGCCCACGGCAAGCCCGGCGAGCCCCACCAGCACGAGGAAGGAGCCGAGGCGTTGCACGAAGCGTTCCGCGCCGGGGGCCGCGCGGCGACGGTCGGACCAGCGCATCCCCGCCCCCTCGAACCGGCGCAGGGCGTCGCGCTTGAGCGTGGCGAGTTCCGTTCCGGGCGGCAGTGTGACGCGGTATTCCGTCTCGAAGAGTGAGCCTGGGGCGAGCAACGGCGTCTTCTCGATTGCCGCGAGCGACACGATCGAATGCGGCCCGAGCGCGAAGCCCGTGCCGGTGCTGTCGGGCTCGCGCAGGATCCGCGCCATCATGACGAAGTCCTGCCCGCCGAGCTTGACCGGATCGCCCGGTTCCAGGCCCAGACGATCGGCGAGGATCGGGTCGAGAAAGATCCCCGGCCTGCCCCCCTCGCCCTTGAGCGCGCCCATCCCGACCGGCGGGTCGAGCTGAAGCTTGCCGGCGAGCGGATAGGCCCCGTCGACCGCCTTGGCCTGGGTCAGCGCCCGGTCGGCAAGGTCGGTGCCGGTCGCGAGCATCGAGCGGAAATCGATCACCTCCGACACGCGCTCGGCGTGCTCCGCGATCCAGCTCAGTTCTTCGGCTTTGGCGCGGCGATAGGTAAATTCGTATTGCGCATCGCCGCCCAGAAGCACCGCCCCCTGATCGGAGAGCGCGCGTTCGATGGCGGAGCGCACCAACCCGACCGCGGCGATCGCGGCAACGCCCAGCATCAGGCACAGGAGCATCACCCAGAACCCGCGAAGCCCCGAGCGGAGCTCGCGCCGGGCGATGGTGAGGGCGGTCCTCATGCAGATTTCTCCGCGCCCGCGACCTGCCCGTCATGCAGCTCCACGATCCGGCCGCAGCGCGCGGCGAGATCGGGGGCGTGGGTGACAAGAACCAGCGTCGCCCCGTGGCGCGCCTGCAGGTCGAAGAGCATCTCGATGATCGTCTCGCCGGTCGCGCTGTCGAGATTGCCGGTAGGCTCGTCGGCGAGAAGGATCGCGGGGCGCGGCGCCACCGCGCGGGCGAGCGCGACGCGCTGCTGCTCGCCGCCCGAAAGCTGGCTCGGATAGTGATCGACGCGATGCCCGAGCCCGACTGCGTCGAGTTCGCTCAGCGCGCGCTCGAACGCCCGCGCGACGCCCGCGATCTCGAGCGGCATCGCGACGTTTTCCAGCGCGGTCATCGTCGGGATGAGGTGGAAGCTTTGGAAAACCACCCCCATATTACCTCTGCGGAAACGGGCCAGCGCATCTTCCGACATGCGCGACAGATCCTGACCCAGAGCCGTGACCGATCCGGAGGTGGCCCGCTCGAGCCCCCCCATCAGCATCAGGAGCGAAGATTTGCCCGATCCCGAAGGCCCCGTCAGCCCGACGCTTTCCCCCCGCGCGATCGCGAGGTCGATCCCGCGCAGGATCTCGACCGGCCCGGTATTGCCCTCGAGCGCGAGCCGCGCCGCCTTCAGTTCGAGAATGGTCTCATTCATGCGCCGCCGTCTTTCTTTTGCTTCAAAGGGATATGGTCCGCTCGGGGCGTTACGCAAGCGGATCGCGGCCGGATTTCTCGTCATGCTGCTCGGTCCGGCCCCCGCCCTGCCGGCCGCGGCGCAGGTCTCGATCCTCGCGCTCGGGGATTCGCTCACCCAAGGCTACGGGCTCGACAATCCGCAAGACGGGCTGGTGCCGCAGCTGCAAAGCTGGCTGCGCGAACACGGGCAGGATGTTCAGGTGATCAATGGCGGCGTCTCGGGAGACACCACGGCCGGGGGGTTGTCGCGGATCGACTGGCTGCTGACGCCGCGTCCCGATGCGGTGATCGTCGCGCTCGGGGGCAATGACCTGTTGCGCGGGCTGCCGCCGCGCGAGGCGCGCTCCAATCTCGACGCGATCCTCGCCAAGCTTCAGACGCAGCACATCCCGGCGCTGATCGCGGGCCTGCCCGCCCCGGGCAATTACGGCCCCGATTACCAGACCGAATTCGATGCGATCTGGCCCGACCTGGCCCAGAAATACGACGCGGTCCTCGTGCCGAACCTGCTGCAGCCGATCACCGACACCCCGATCGAGGAGCGCGCGAAGATCGACCTGATGCAGCCCGACAATATCCACCCCTCGCCCGCGGGCGTGAAGAAGGTGATCGCGGCGCTCGGGCCGAAGGTGCTCGATCTGCTGGCGAAGGTGAAGCCGGGGAACTGAGGCTTGCGACGCTGGCGCGGCTGGGATGCCTCCGGCAGGGGTATTTCCGTCTAGGTGAAGGGGGCGCGGATCAGCTGCGCGCCGCGCGCCGGTCGAGCGCCCAGAGCGCGCCCGCGCCCGCCACGCCGAGAAGCGCGCCCGCGGCGGCGGCCAGTTCGTAGCCCGCGATTGCCGTGCCGATGGCGAAGATCGCCGCCGAGAACCCGTCCCCCGCGAGCTTCTGGAGCGCCATCAGCGAGGCCCCCGCGCCGGGTCGGTTCGAAAGCAGGTCCTGCAGATAGGCCATCGGCTGGGTGAGCACGACCGCACCGCCCGCCGCGCCGGGCAGCGTGAGCAGCCAGACGAAGGGCGTGGGCGCCAGCAACGGGATCAGCCCGAGATGGGTCGCGTAGAGCGCGCTCCCGACCCAGATCAGCGTATTGCGCGAGATCCGCCCCATCACCAGCGGCAGCGCGAGCATGAAGGGCACTTCGAGCCCCGCCATGATCCCGGCATAAAGCGCGGTATCGGCAGCCCCGCGCCCGGGCGTCGCCTCGAAGACGAGGCCCATCACGACGAGATAGAGCATCACCGCGCCATTGATCGTGCCGAGCGCCACGACCCGGGCGAGGATCGGCAGATTGGCCATCTCGTGCAGCGACTGGCGGAAACTCAGCCCCGATTTCGGGTCCGGCCAGCGGGTCGCCCCGTCGCGCGGCCAGAACAGGTAGGTGAGCGCGAGGATCGCCGCCCCCAGGCTCAGCGTCACCGGGTAGATCGAGGTCAGCGGCGCGCCCTGATCGAAGATCACCGACCAGATCGGCAGCACCACCAGCCAGGGCAGCGCGAAGAGCGCGCGCAGGGTGGAGAGGATCGCGGGCCGGTCGGGTTCGGGATGGGTCGAGGCCGCGAGCCGCGAGAGCGCGAAGAGCTGGCCGAAGATCGAGGCCGAGAGCGGCAGGATCAGCGTGTTGGCCACCACGAAGACGGTCGCATTGTCGCCCGCGAGCACGAGGCCCGAGCCGAGGATCAGCATCGCCGAGGTGCCAAGCGCGATCACGCGCCGATTGGCCCGCTGATCCGCGAGGATGCCAAGCCCCACCGAAGCCGAGACCGACAGCACCGAAGCGCCGAGCAGCACCGCCGAATAGGCGCTGTCCGAGAGGCCGAACACCTTGATCGCGAGCGCCGAGACATAGGGCCCCATCGTCGCCGCATGCGCCCCGAAGAGCACGAGCAGGATCGCGGCGAGGCGCAGGGCGGGGTCGGTCAGGACGAGGCGAAGAGGCGCGAACATGCCCCTCCCATGCGCTGCTTCGCGCCCGAGTGCAAGACACTTGCCGGCCCCTGCCCTCCGCCCGGCGCAGAGCCCCGTCTGCGGCTCGATGGGCGGGTTTCCGCCACGTCACCGGATTGCGTGGCACGTGCGCCTGTCTGGGCGCGTTGGGGAAGGAGAGACAGATCGCATCGTGGAAAGGCAACGCATGCTCTCCAGACACATCGCTTCCAAATTCGACTCCGTGATCCGCAACATCCTCCTGCGCGCCGAGGCCCCGTCCGGCGAGGTGATGACGCCCCGGCTGGGACGGCTCGAGGATGCCGAAACCCGGCTTGAGCAGCGCTGCGCCCGGGTCGTGCAAGCGCTCCCCTCCGACGAGAAGGCCGTTCTCTGCCTGACCTATGGCCTCACCGGTCAGGCCCCCTGCCCGCCCCATCGCGCCGCCGACCTTCTCGGCTGGGGACTGGCGCAGACCCTCACCATCGGCGAGGCCGCGATCTTGCGGCTGCGCAACGCCGCGAGCGCGCGCGCTGCCTTCGAGCCGCTGCTCGAAAGCCTGCATCCGAAACTCCTGGTGGCGGCGGACGAGATCTACGAGATGCGCCTTGCCGAGATCCCCAAGCCGCAACGCAACAAGGTGCTCAAGCGGTTTTGGTGCGAGCTTGCCCCGCTCGAACGGCTCGCCCTGCGCGGCTATGGCGAGGGCGAGGTCGAGGAGATGCGGGTGGCGCTCGAGAAGCGCGCTTCGGGACGATTGATCTGAGTCAGCCCGATCCAGAGAGATATCAGCGCCAGTCGAAGAAATTCTTCGGCGCGCGGGACAGCAGGTCGCGGGCCAGGTGCTCGCCCATCGCCGCGCCGTCGGAGATGTCGCCCCAGCGGTCGTCCGAGAGCGCCTCGGACCCGTCGGGCCTCAGGATCTCGCCGCGCAGCCACAGCCGGTCGCCCTCGATCACCGCGAGCCCCGCGATCGGCGTCTCGCACGAGCCGTCGAGCGTCGCGAGGAAGGCACGCTCGGCCGCGAGCCGATGCTCGGTCTCGATGTCGTGGATCGCGTCGAGCAGCGCCTCGGCGCGCGCATCCGCCATCCGCCGTTCGATCCCGATCGCGCCCTGCGCCACGGCCGGGAGCATCTCCTCGGGCGAGATCGCGGCGCGCGCCACGTCCTCCATCCCGAGCCGCCGCAGCCCGGCCATCGCGAGGAAAGTCGCCGCCGCGACCCCGTCCTCGAGCTTTTTCAGCCGGGTCTGCACGTTGCCGCGGAACTCGACGAGTTCCAGATCGGGCCGGCGATGGGCAAGCTGCGCGCGCCGGCGCAGGCTCGAGGAGCCGACCGTCGCGCCATGGGGCAGCATGCCGATACTGTCGTGATCCAGGCAGACGAAGGCATCGCGCACATCCTCGCGCGGCAGGTAGCAGTCGAGCACCAGCCCCTCGGGCTGCTCGGTCGGCATGTCCTTCATCGAATGGACCGCGATATCGATGCGCCCCGCGATCATCGCCTCTTCGATTTCCTTGGTGAAGAGGCCCTTGTTTCCGATCTCCTTGAGCGGCGTGTCGGCCGCGATCATCGCCCGGTCGTCGCCCGTGGTCTTGATCACCACGATCTCGAACGCCTCCTCGGGCAGCCCGTGCGCGGCCATCAGCCGCTGCCGGGTTTCACGAGCCTGGGCAAGCGCCAGCGGCGAGCCGCGGGTGCCGATCTTGAGCGGGGATTTCGCATCGGGCATCTGGGTCATGAGCATCGGCTTACCCGCGACGGATCGTCCGCGCAAGAAGGCCCGCGCTTGACATGACGCCACAGGTCGCGATGAAGGGGAGCAAAGAGGAGGCGCGAATGGCTGAAAAGACGATCCTGCGGGCACTCAATGGCGAGATTCTCCCGACCCCTCCGGTCTGGATGATGCGACAGGCGGGCCGCTACCTGCCCGAATACCGCGCGACCCGCGCCAAGGCGGGCGATTTCCTCTCGCTGTGCTACACGCCCGAACTCGCGGCCGAGGTGACGCTGCAGCCGATCCGCCGCTACGGTTTCGACGCGGCGATCCTGTTCGCCGATATCCTGCTTCTGCCCCAGGCGCTCGGCGCGGATCTGTGGTTCGTCACCGGCGAGGGCCCGCGGCTCTCGACCACGACGAGCGCGAGCGACTTCGCCAAGCTCAAGGGCCGCGACGACATCCATGACACGCTCGCCCCGGTCTATGAAACCGTCGGCATCCTGTCGCGCGAATTGCCGCGCGAGACCACGCTGATCGGCTTTGCGGGCGCACCCTGGACGGTCGCGACCTACATGATCGCGGGCCGCGGCACCAAGGATCAGGGCCCCGCGCATGCGCTCAAGGCCGAGGATCGCGAGACTTTCGTGAAGATCATCGACCTGCTCACCGTCTCGACCATCGAATATCTCTCGAAACAGGTCGAGGCCGGGGCCGAGGTGGTCAAGCTCTTCGACAGCTGGGCGGGCTCGCTCAAGGGTCCGGATTTCGAGGAATTCGCGGTCGAACCCGCGCGCCGCATCATCGCCGAGATGAAGGCGCGCTTCCCGGGCCTGCCGGTGATCGCCTTCCCGCGCGAGGCGGGCGAGGGATATATCGGCTTCCACGAGAAGACCGGCGCGGATTGCGTGGCGATCGACAATTCGGTGAGCCCCGAATGGGCGGCGCGGAATGTGCAGATCTCGGGCTGCGTGCAGGGCAATCTCGATCCCAAGCACATGATCACCGGCGGTCAGGCGCTGATCGACGCCACCCGCCATGTCGTCGAGGCGTTCAGGAACGGCCCCCATATCTTCAATCTCGGCCACGGCATCACCCCCGATGCCGATCCCGAGAACGTGGCGCTGATGATCGAGACGATCCGCAACGGGTGAGTTCCGGCCCGCGGGGCGCGCCGGGCGTCCCGCACCGCCCCTTCCTCTTGATCCAAATATCCCGGGGGTGAATGGCGAAGCCAGAGGGGGCAGCGCCCCCTTCCCCGGCCCGGTGGATCACCCGGCGCTCAATACCACTTCGCGACCGGCGGCAGGCTCATCAGCACCGCATCGGCATTATGGCCGGTCTCGAGGCCGAACTTTGTACCGCGATCATAGACGAGGTTGTATTCGGCATAGAGCCCGCGGTGGCGCAGTTGCGCCTCGCGATCCTCCTCCGACCAGTCCTGCACGCGGCGCTTCTCGATCAGCGGAACATAGGCGGGAAGGAAGGCGGCGCCGACAGCCCGGGTGAAGGCGAAATCCGCCTCCCAGTCGCCGGTATTCAGGTCGTCATAGAAGATCCCGCCCACGCCGCGCGCGCGGCCGCGATGCGGGATGAAGAAATACTCGTCCGCCCAGGCCTTGAAACGCGCATAGTATTCCGGGTCGTGTGCGTCGCAGGCGCACTGCATTTCGGCGTGGAAATGGGCGGTATCCTCGTCATATTCGAGGCAGGGGTTGAGATCCGCCCCGCCCCCGAACCACCAGGCCTGCGGGGTCCAGAACATCCGCGTGTTCATGTGGACTGCCGGACAATGCGGGTTCTGCATATGGGCGACCAGCGAAATGCCCGAGGCCCAGAACCGCGGGTCCTGCTCCATGCCCGGGACGCCACGCGCGGCCATCGCCTTTTGCGCGCGGGGCGCCAGCTCGCCCCAGACGGTCGAGATGTTCACGCCCACCTTCTCGAAGACGCGGCCGCCGCGCATCACGCTCATCTTGCCGCCACCATGGTCTTCGCCCGCGGGTCCCTTGCGCTCGGTCGGCGTGACCTCGAACCGGCCCGGCGCCTGATCGGCGAGCGGGCCCTGCGCATGGCTGTCCTCGAGCCCCTCGAAGGCCGCGACGATCCGGTCGCGCAGATCGGAGAACCATTGGCTCGCGCGTGCCTTGCGGTCGTCGAAACTCTCGGGACTGTCACTCATGCGGGGGCCTCCTTGAACATTGCGACTGTCCTTAGCAGCCCGGTTCGCCTGCGGGAAGGGCGCGATTGATCGGAACGCGGCGAGGGCGTAGGCTGACTGGCAAAGGAGATCCGCCATGCGTGCCCTGCTTCTGCTCTTGCCGCTCGTCGTGCTCGCTGCCTGCGGGACACCGCAGGAACGCTGCATCCGGCAGGCCACGGTCGAGCTGCGCCGGGTGAACGCGCTGGTCGCCGAGGTTCAGGGCAACCTCGCCCGCGGCTATGCTTGGGAGGAATACGAGACCACCTCGGTCCGCTGGGAGGTCTGCGGCTATGACACGATCGAGAAGGACGGCAAGCAGATCACGCGCCCGCGCATGTGCCTCGAGGATTACCCCGTCACCCATCGCCGCCCGGCGCCGATCGACCCGGCCGCGGAAGAACGCAAGCTCGACGGGTTGCTCAAGCGGCAGGCGGAGCTGACCCGCGCCGCGCAGGCACAGATCGCGGCCTGCAAGGCCGCCTATCCCGAAGAGCCGAAATAAGACCGCAGGAGCGGCTCAGAAGGCCGGCACCTGCACGCGGTCGAGCAGGCCGCGCCCGCCATCGACATGGATGATCTGCCCGGTCACGAAGCTCGCCCCGCTCGAGGCGAGATATTGCACCGTCTCGGCCAGTTCCGAGGGCGGCGCGATCCGGCCCAGCGGCGTGCCCTCGCAGATCGCCTCGCGCCAGTCGTCGTTCTCCTTCAGCGCGTCCTGCAGCGAGCGGCTCATCACCGAGGCGAAGCTCACCCCGTTCACCCGGATCCGCTGCGGCGCGAGCGCCACCGCGAGCGAACGGATCGCCTGATCCTGCGCCGCGCAGGCGATCGAATAGGCCATCAGTTCGGGCTGGGTGCGCGCCGAGGCCAGCGTCGAGACATTGATGATCGCGCCGATCTCGCCCTCGCTGCGGCCTTCGTCCTCGGCCTGCTTGATCATCCGCTTCGCGGTCATCTGCGAGACCCGCAGGGATGCTTTCATGTTCTTGTTGAGCATGTCGTCGAGGACCTCGCTCGAGGGATCGAGCGGATCGCAGGGCGCGAAGACCCGCGCGCAATTGACGAGGATGTCGATCCGGTCGAAGGCGTCGACCGTCGCGGAGAGCAGGTTCTTCACCGTCAGCTTCTCGCACAGGTCGCCCGCGAAATAGCGCGCGGGGCCTTCGGACTTGGCCTCTCCCCCCAGTTCGGCGAGCAGTTTTTCCTCGTCGATATCGGCGAACATCACCTGGGCGCCGCGATCGAGGAAATGGCGCGCGATCGCGAGCCCGATGCCGTGGGCCGCGCCGGTGATGATGGCGGTCTTGCCGGAAATGGAAAGCGACATTGCGGGTAGCTCCCGTGATTGAGTGGGCGCAAGTTAGGCGCGTTCAGCGCCGCTTGCGAGGGGCGCGGCCCTGTTTCGGAGCGGCTGTGGCGTGTTTGCCCGCCGCGATGGGCTTGGCCGCGCGAATGATGCGGAACCGGGTCGAGGGGCCGGAAGGGGGCGTGATCTCCTCGATCTCGGCGAAGGCCGCGGCCAGCGCATCCGAGTAGGGCAGATGCCGGTTCGCGACCATCCAGAGCGTTCCCGAGAGAGAGAGCATCGCGCGCGCCGCCGCGATGAAGGCAAGCCCGAGCGCGGGCTCCGCGCCGCGCGCCGCGCCGTGGAAAGGCGGGTTCATCACCACCGCGCCGTAGCGCTCGGCCGGCGAGAAGCGGGTCGCGTCTGCCCAGTGGAACCGAGCCCGCGGATCGGTGATGTTGCGCTGCGCGCAGTCGAGCGCCACCTTGTCGGCCTCGATCAGGTCGAGTTGCTCGACGCCCTTGCGCGCGAGGATCTGCGCCGAGAGCCAGCCCCACCCCGCCCCGAGATCGGCCACGCGTGCCGGCAGGGTTCCGGGCAGGCAGGCGGCGAGCAGCGCCGAGCCCTCGTCCACCCCGTCGGCGGAGAACACGCCGGGCCGGGTCACGAACCCCTCGGTGGGCTCGATATCGGCCGCGAGCCAGTCCGCCAGCGGGGCGGGATCGGCGGCGAACCAGGCGATCTTGCCATGCGCCTTCGCGATCGGCGCCGAAAGATCCACCCGGCCCCGCAGCTCCTTGAGCAGGGAATCGATCCCCTCCGCCTTCACCCCGTCGACATAGACCGGGCCGCCGGGCGCGACATGGGATGCCGCCGCCGCGATCAGCGCCCTGGCCTCGGCCTTGGCGCGCGGTGCGAAGACCACCGCCGCGGCGTAGGTTCCCTCGGGCTCCGTCGCCACGCGCAGGCCGCGCGCGGCCAGCGCATCGTGATCGGGTTTGAGCGGCTGCAGCGCGACGAGCCGCTCCAGCGTGAGGCCGCCCAGATCGAGCGCCCCCGCCGGAGCGAAGAGCGCGATGTCGCCTTCGGGCGGAAACGCGTCGGGCGCATCGAGCGCGAGCGAGAGACGGGGATGGCTCATGGTGGAACTCTGGGCAGACTTCTGGAACGAAACGAGCCCGCCAGATAGGCGGGCGGCGCGATATTTGCAAGAAAGCGCGGTGCGCTATTCCTTCTCCATGGTGCATTGCAGAGGGTGTTGATGGCGGCGCGCGAAATCCATCACCTGCGCGACCTTGGTCTCGGCGACCTCGAAGGAGAACACGCCGACGACGGCCAGCCCCTTCTTGTGAACGGTCAGCATGATCTCGAAGGCCTGCGCATGGTTCATGCCGAAGAACCGCTCGAGGATATGCACGACGAATTCCATCGGCGTGTAATCGTCATTGAGCAGCATGACCTTGTACATCGGCGGGCGCTGCGTCTTCGGCCGGGTCTTGGTCGCGACACCGGGGGCGCCTTCGCTGTCGTCCTGGTCATCATCGGACATCATGTGAAGAGGCTCGGTCACGGGTATTCCAGCTTCAGGATTCGTTGAGGGCTCTGGCGAAATATAGGCAGTTCGTGACATATGAAAAGCCTCTGGATTTCGCAAATGCAGCACGGGGCGAGGTAATGCGGCTCACGACGATCGGTTTCGATGCGGATGACACGCTCTGGCACAACGAGCGGTTCTTCCAGCTCACACAGGCGCGTTTCACCGAACTGATGGCGGAGCATGCCGGGCCCGACCACCTGTCCGACCGGCTGATCGCGGCCGAGACCCGCAATATCGCGCATTACGGATTCGGCGTGAAGGGTTTCACCCTGTCGATGATCGAGACCGCGATCGAGGTGAGCGAGGGGCGCGTGCCCGCCACGGTGCTCGCCGAGATCCTTTCGGCCGGACGCGAGATGCTCTCCCATCCGATCGAGCTGCTGCCCCATGCCCGCGAGGTGATCGAACAGCTCTCCGACCGCCACCGGATCGTGCTCGTGACCAAGGGCGACCTGATCGACCAAGAGCGCAAGCTCGCGCAATCGGGGCTGGGCGATCTCTTCGATGCGGTCGAGATCGTCTCCGACAAGCGGCCCGACACCTATATGGAGGTCTTCGCCCGCCATGGCAGCGGCCCCGAGGAAGGCCTGATGGCCGGCAATTCGCTCAAGTCCGACGTGATCCCGATGATCGAGGCCGGCGGATGGGGCGTGCATGTGCCGCACGAGCTGACCTGGGCCTTCGAACATGCCGAACCGCCGCGCGACCATCCGCGCTTCGCGGAGCTTCCCGATCTCGGCGGATTGCCGCACTTCATCGCGCGGATCGAAGGCTGAGAGCCCGCCATTTTCTCGCCACATTCAACTGCCGACATCAACGGAATGACCCCACCACCCAGACGACCCACAACATGTAGGGAGACTGGTTGAATATCGCTGAGAAAGCTCTTGAAAATAGGTGGTTTTCAGCCTGTGCGGGTCATGTTACGATATTTTTCAGGAACCCCGGAGCTCTTCATAAATCGAGCTCACGAAAAAGGGGCAATTGAGGCAGTGATAAATAGGTGAAACCGTGACCACGCTTGCGCGATGGGTCCGTCATGGGCTGTTAGTCGTCCTCCTGACCATTTTCGCACCGCTCGCGGCGCTCGCTGCGCCCTATGCGGCCCTCGTCATGGACATGCGAACCGGCGAGGTGCTCTACTCGAAGAACGCCGACACCCCGCTCCACCCCGCCTCGCTGACGAAGATGATGACGCTCTACATCACCTTCCAAGCCATCGAGCATGGGGAATTCAGCCTCGATTCCATCGTCACCGTCACCAAGCACGCCGCAAGCCAGCCGCCCTCGCGCCTCGGGCTGCGCCCGGGCCAGCGCATCGCGGTGCGCTACTTGATTCGCGCCGCCGCGATCAAATCGGCCAACGATGCGGCCGCGGCCCTCGGCGATTTCATCGGCGGCTCGGAAGCGGGCTTTGCCGAGCGGATGAACCGCACCGCGCGCCAGCTCGGCATGACCAACACCCATTTCGTGAACGCCAATGGCCTGACCCGCCGGGGCCACCTGTCCTCCGCGCATGACATGACCATCCTCGGCCGCCACCTGTTTTTCGATTTCCCGCAATATTACAACATCTTCTCGCGCCGCTCGGCCGATGCGAAGATCGCCAAGGTCTATTCGACCAACCGCCGCTTCCTGAACGCCTATGAGGGCGCGGACGGGATCAAGACCGGCTACACCTCGGCTTCGGGCTTCAACCTGACCGCCTCGGCCAAGCGCGGCTCGAAGCGGATCATCGCCACCGTCTTCGGCGGCACCTCGACCGCGCAGCGCAATGCCAAGATGGCCGACCTGCTCGATCTGGGCTTCAAGCGCGCCCCCGGGAAAGCCCCGATCCTGCGCCCGAAGATCCCGGCCTATATCGCGCCGCAGGGCAACGAACCGGCGCTGCTGGCGAAGAACCTCGCGCCCAAGGCGAGCCCGCGCCCCGATCTGCGCCCCGCGCCGCCCGCGGCTGACGGCGACGCGATCGCACTGGCGCTGGCCGAAGCCGTTCAGGGCGATCAGGTCGACGATGCCACGACGGACATCCCCGAAGACGTGGCCGAGAACACAGACGCTTCGGGTGCGGCGCAGGCCGATCCGCAAGAGAGCGTGATCGCCGATGCAGGCCCTGCGGGCATCGGGGCGACGATCACCGCGAGCCCGCGCCCGATGGCCTCGCCGCGCGCGGTGCAGGTCGCGGCCGCCCCCGCCAAGCCGGCCGAACCGGCGCAGGCAGGCGCGGGCGATGTCGCCGCCGCCATCGAGCCCAGCGACGTCCAGCTCGCCTCCTACGAGCCGGGCACCAATGGCAAGACCGGACCGCAATTCCTGCAAGACACCAAGCCGCAGCCCGAAACCCTCGAGCTCGCCAAGGCCCGCTCGCTCGATGTGACCAACGCGCTCAAATCCGCAGGCGACAAGAGCCAGACCGGTCAGCAAGATGCGGCGGCGACGGATTCGCAGGTGATCCTCGCGGCGCTGACGCCGCCCGCCCCGACCCCGCAGGCCAAACCCCGCGTCGTGGCCCGCGTCTCGAGCTCGGGCGGGCGCAACTGGGGTGTCAGCATCGGCCAGTACGGCTCGCGTTTCGCCGCCGAGCGCCACATGCTGACCACCGCGCTGATGGAGACCGACACGCTGGGAGAGGCACTGCGCAAGGTCGCGCGCCGCACGACCGGCTATGAGGCGAATTTCGTAGGAATGACCGAGGACATGGCGCAGCTCGCCTGCGCACGGCTTCAAGCCCGCGCCATGGACTGCAAGGTGATCGGACCGTAATCTTCCTCCGCGGGATCCGATCAGACAAGCCGCGCCTTTCGGGGCGCGGCTTTTCTCATTCCCTCCGAGGGCGGCATGGGCGGTGCGCGGTGGAGCCTCCGGCGGGGGTATTTCGCTCTAGGTGAAGAGATCGGATCGACGCGTCCCGGCGCCGGTAGCCTCGCGAGTGCGGCGCCGCTCTGCGGTCTCATTCCTGCTTCGGATGGTCGTCATATTCGGGCGAGAGGATCCGCTCGGCATCGCCTTTCGGATCGTCATATTGCCGGGTACGGATCGTCCACCAGAAGGCCGCGAGGCCGACCCCGCCAAGCAGCAGGGAAATCGGGATCGAATAGAGCAAGGCTTCCATGGCGGTCTCCTCAGCGCAGTCGAAGGGAATTGAGCGACACCGTGATCGAGGAGGCCGACATCGCGAGCGCGGCCATCAGCGGCGTCGCGAGCCCGACGAGAGCGAGCGGCACCGCGATCACGTTATAGACGATGGAGATGCCGAAATTCTCCTTGATCCGGCGACGCGCCTGCACCGCGATCGTCGCCGCCTCGGCCACCGGGGCGAGATCGCGCCCGAGAAGGACGATATCGGATGCGGTGCGCGCGGCATCGAGCGCCGAGGCCGGCGAGACCGACACATGCGCCGCGGCGAGCGCAGCGGTATCGTTAAGCCCGTCGCCCACCATCAGAACGCGACGGCCCTGAGCGGTCAGGTCGGCCACGAGCTGCGCTTTCTCCTGCGGCAGCACGCCCGCGCGCATGTGCCCGATATCGAGCCGCCCCGCGAGCTCCGCGACCGCCCCCTCGACATCGCCCGAGACGAGCCAGACCTGTTTGCCCTGCGCGCGCAGCCCCGCGACCGCCTCTTCGGCGCCCGGGCGCAGACTGTCGGCGAAGGTGATCGCAACCGGCGGCCGCGCCCCGATGCGCAGATGGGTGGCGGTGCTCGCCCCCTCCTCGGCCCCGATCCAGTTCGCGCGGCCAAGCCGCACGGTCTCGCCCTGCCACCGGCCCTCGATGCCGTAGCCGGGCACCTCGCGGAGATCCTCGAGTTGCGCGGCCTGCGCCCCCTGCCCTGCCGCCGCCTCGTGCAGCGCGCGGGCCAGCGGGTGGGAAGATCCCTCGGCCAGCGCCATCGCCACCGAGAGCGCCTCGGGATCGAGGTCATCGAGGTTTTGCGGATGCGGTGCGCCCATCGTCAGCGTGCCGGTCTTGTCGAAGACGACCGTGTCGATCTCGGCCATGCGTTCGAGCGCGGTCCCGTCCTTGATCAGGAGCCCCTTGCGAAACAGCTTGCCGCTCGCCGCGGTGACCACGGCGGGCACCGCGAGGCCGAGCGCACAGGGACAGGTGATGATGAGAACGGCCGCCGCGATGTTCACCGCGAGCCGGAAATCGCCCCCCGTCACCCAGGCCCAGGAGCAGAACGCCACGAAGGAGAGCACATGCACGATCGGCGCATAGAGCCGCGCGGCGCGTTCGGCCAGCGAGGTGTATTTCGTGCGCGCCGATTCCGCCGCCGCCACCAGATCGGCCATCCGGTGCAGCGAGCTGTCGCGCCCCGCGGCGGTGACCCGCAGCGTGAGCGGGCCGGTGAGGTTCACCTCGCCCGCGCTCATCACCATGCCGGGTGCCACCTGCACCGGCAGGCTCTCGCCCGTCAAGAGCGAGCGGTCGCTTTCGGAATGCCCCTCGAGGACCTCGCCATCGGCGGGGATCCGGCCGCCGGGGCGGACCCGGATCAGATCGCCGGGCGCCAGTTCGCCCACCGCAACGGCGACCTCCGCGCCATCGCGCAGAACGGTTGCGCGCGGCACTTCAAGCGCGGCCAGTTCCTCGGCCGCCGAGCGCGCCACGGCGCGGGTGCGATAGTCGAGATAGCGCCCCACCAGCAGGAAGAAGGTGAGCATCGTGGCGGCTTCGAAATAGGCATGCGCGCCCGAATGGACCGTTTCGAAAAGCGAGATCCCGAGCGCGAGCATGATCGCGAGCGAGATTGGCACGTCCATCCCCAGGCGCCGCCCGCGCAGCGCGGCGAGCGCGTTGGCGAAGAAGGGCTGGGCCGCGAAGACCGTGGTCGGGATCGCGATCGCCGCCGAGATCCAGTGGAAGAGATCGCGGGTGCTGTCCTGCGCCCCCGACCAGACCGCGATCGAGAGCATCATGATGTTCATCATCGCGAAGCCCGAAACCCCGATCCGCATCAGCAGGTCGCGGCCGCGCCTGTCGGCCTCGGTGGCCGAAAGCATCCCGGGATCGAGTTCATGCGCCTCGTAGCCGATCCGGTCCAGCGCGCCGATGAGACTGGCCGGTTCGACATCGCCCTCCGCATCGACCGAGGCGCGTTTGAGCGTGAGGTTCACCCGGGCCGATTTCACGCCCGGCTGCTTCATCAGCTCGCGCTCGACATCGGTGATGCAGACCGCGCAATGGGCCGTGGGCAGCGAGAGCATGATCCGCGCGCCCTTGATATCGCCCGATTTCGCCAATTGCTCGGCCGAAGGGGCCGCGATGCAGGCCGGGCAAGCCGAGGCGGAGACGTGCTCTTCCTCATAGGCGTTGCGAGGCGCAGGGCTGGCGGGCGAGACGGTCATCTCATCAGCCTTTCACGAACAGGTCGATCCGCTGCCGGAAATGGGTCCCGTCGGCGGCCTTGGCGTCGAGATGGACCAGCCACACCCCCGGCGAGAGATCGACCGGCGCCACGAAGATCCCGCCGACATTGTCGAAGACCGGCTTCATGTCCTCGCGCACATGGGTCGGACGGCCGACGAGCGCGTCGAAGGAGGCGACCCGGGCGGGCAGCCCTTGCTTGTCGCGGATCACGAAGCTCAGCTTGCCGCCCGAATATTCGGTCGAGACGTTCCAGCCGAGCGCGTCCTGCGCGGCCTTGTTGCGGTCGAATTCCTGCGAGGCGACGTAGGAGTTCTCCACCTCGAGGCCGGGGAATGTGCTGACCGCCTGCCAGGCCATGACCACATTGACCGCGATGATCACGCCGAAGGCGGCCACCGCGATCAGGAGAACCTTGCGTCCGGTAAGGGGCTTGCTCATCGCGCTCATTCCGTTCTTCCGTTGAAGACCGCCGTCTCCGAGACCCGGTCCTTGTTCGTCGCATCCTCGATCCAGATCGTCAGCTCCGTGCGCTCGGTGGAGGCGAGTTTCGACCCGGGTGCCGCCATAATATAGAGCCGCTGGGTCAAGGTGTCATCCGCGGGCACCGAGACGGTGTTGTCCTCGCTCCCCTCGAGCAGGAGGCTGAGCGCCGCTTGATCCTCGGGCGTCGGCGCCACGGCCGTCACCTTGAAGGTGGTGTCGGTGCCGTGCTTGTTGCGCAGGCGCAGCGTGTAGATGTTGCGGATCGCGCCCGAGGGTTCGACCACGAAGAGCGGATCGCGGTTCGGCGTGATGTTGAAATCGATCGGCGAGCGCATGAAGAGCGCCACCACCAGCCCGACCCCGATCCCGCCCCAGAGCGTGAAATAGAGGAGCGTGCGCGGGCGCAGGATGTGCTTCCAGACATTCACGACCGGATTGCCCGCGCGTTCGTTGGCCTCGTCCTTGAGGGCCATGTAGCCGATCAGGCCGCGGGGCTTGCCGATCTTGTCCATCATCTCGTTGCAGGCGTCGATGCACAGCCCGCAGGTGATGCATTCGAGCTGCTGCCCGTCGCGGATGTCGATGCCCATCGGACAGACGTTGAAACAGGCCATGCAGTCGATGCAATCGCCCTGCGTCGGATCGTGCTCGCCCTTCTTCAGCTTGCCGCGCGGCTCGCCGCGCCATTCGCGATAGGCGATGGTGATCGTGTCCTCGTCCATCATCGCGGCCTGGATGCGCGGCCAGGGGCAGGCATAGATGCAGATCTGCTCACGCGCGAAGCCGCCGAAACCGAAGGTCGTGGCGGTCATCACCGCGATCGTCATATAGGCGATCGGCGAGGCGGTTCCGGCGAAGAGCTCGCGCAGCAGCGTCGGCGCGTCGGTGAAGTAGAAGACCCAGGCCCCGCCCGTGGCGAGCCCCATCAGCAGCCACAGCGTCCATTTGGTGACGCGCTTGCGGATCTTCTCGGCGTTCCAGTCCTGGCGCAGCAGGCGGATCCGGGCGTTGCGATCACCCTCGACCCACCGCTCCACGAGAATGAAAAGATCGGTCCAGACCGTCTGCGGGCAGGCATAGCCGCACCAGACCCGGCCGAGCGCGGAGGTGAACAGGAACAGACCGAGCCCCGCCATGATCAGCAGGCCCGCGACGAAATAGAATTCCTGCGGCCAGATCTCGATCATGAAGAAGAAGAATCTGCGATTGGCGAGGTCGAGAAGCACTGCCTGATCGGGCAGCTCGGGCCCGCGATCCCAGCGGATCCAGGGCAGGATGTAGTAGAGGCCCAGCATCACCCCCATCAGGATCCATTTCAGCCGGCGGAAGTCCCCCTTCACGCGGCGCGGGAAGATGGGTTCGCGCGCGGAATAGAGGGGCGGCGGTTCTGGGGTCTCGGTGGAGCTCACGACTCTCTCCGTTCTGAATAGTCTGCGTCCGGGGCTCGTTCTGGTATGACATAGACGTGACGACTTTGACCTGCGTCAAAAAGACAGGTTGGCCATGCAGGAAATCGTTACATACCGGTTCTTTCTCGCTCCGTGGCCTGCTTGTGAAGCCAGGTCAGGAAATGGCGCAGCGCCGGCCGCTTCACGCCCGGTCGCGTGACCGTGTAATAGCCCTTTTCCACGCCTTCTTCAAATAGCAGGCGCAACCGGCCCGCGGCGATATCCTCCTCGACAGACACGCGCGCGGTCACGGCCACCCCCTGCCCGCGCCGCGCCGCCTCGATCAGCAGATTTCCGGGCAGGACGGTCACGCCCTGCGCGCGATCGCCGCCGATGCCCTGACGCGCGAACCAGTCGCTCGCTTCCGACGTGCCGAGCTCCTTCAGGAGCGGCAGGCCACGCAGACAGGCGGGGGTCTCGTAGCGCCCCGTTCCCACCAGAGCGGGCGCGGCGACGACCGCCAGGGGCGAGCGCACGAGAAGCCGCGACTCGAGCCCCGGCCAGTTGCCATTTCCGAAGCGCAGCGCAACCTCCACCCCGCCTGGCGCGAGCGCGACGACCGAGGCGGAGGGGTCGATGCTCAGGCCGATCTCGGGATGGGCCTCGCGAAAGGCGGGCAGCCGCGGCATGAGCCAGGATGCGGCGAAACCCGGCGTGGTCGAGATCTGCAGCGGGCGGGTATCGCCTTCGGTGCTGAGCGCGGCGATCGCCTGCGCGATCGTGCCGAACCCCTCTTGCAGCGCCTGCGCGAGCTGCCGCCCCTCCGGAGAAAGCTGCGGCCGCGCTCCGGAGCGGTCCACGAGGCTCAGATCGAGATGCGTCTCGAGTGCGCGCAGTTGCTGACTGATCGCCGCATGGGAGACGTTGAGCGCGCGTCCGGCGCCCGCGACGGAACCGCATTCGGCAAAGGCCGAGAAAGCGCGCAACGCGGTGAGCGGGGGGAGAGATCGCCAGTCCATGACCGTAACCTCTACTTACATATCCGAAAGTTTCCTGAGTCGCATATTTTCGCAGAGAGCGCATCATGACCAGAGTTCATGCACCGCACAGGAGATCCGCCATGAAAGCCAGAGTTACACCCGACCCGCTCTTTCCCGCCCGGATGAGCCTCGATCCGCCGCAAAGCAACTGGCCGCATCTGCCGCAACCGGAGGCCCCGCGCCGCCATGATCTGACGCACCGCCCCGGCTTCTGGGAACGCGTGCGGAGGATGCGGCAATGATCGGGATCTGGGCCCAAAGCTTCGCGGTCGCGACACGGATGGACCGGTCTCCCACCGCGCCCGTGGCCGGCTCGCATCGCCGCATTCGCGAAACGGGAAAGCTTGCTTTCGCAAAAGATGCATATCAGATAAAGGAAAAGTGAGCCTCACGGATGAGAGGCTCACTGATAAGGGCACCGGCACCCCAGGAAACGCGCGAACAGGACGGGGTGCCGGTGCGTTCCAAGGGACCGAAGCCCCTCAGAATTCGGTATTACTGACCACCGCCGAGGCCGTGAACATAGGCCGCGACCGCGCGGATATCGGCTTCCGACAGGCGCGTATTCCAGTTCGGCATCACGCCGAAACGGGCATTGGTCACGGTTTCGGTCAGCGTCGCGACATCGCCGCCATAGAGCCAGACGGCGTCGGTCAGGTTCGGAGCGCCCTGCATCTGGTCGCCCGTGCCGTCATCGCCGTGGCAGGCCGCGCAGTTGTCGGCGAACACGGTCGCGCCGGCATCCGCGAGCTGAGCGTCATGCTCCTGCCCCGAGATCTGGCGAACATATTGCACGACCTCGTCGATCTGCTGCGGCTCGAGGATGCCATCCTTGCCGAAGGCGGGCATCTGCGAGTACCGGGCCTCTTCGTCCGGGTCGGTCTCGTTGCGGATGCCGTGGGTCACGGTGAAGTGGATATCCTCCATCGTGCCGCCCCAGAGCCAGGCGCTGTCGAGCAGGTTGGGATAGCCGAGCTGCGAATTGCCGCCCGCGCCCGCCCCGTGGCATTGCGCGCACCAGGTCCGGAACACGGCCCCGCCCGCATTCTGGGTATAGTTCTTCAGCTCGGGATCGGCCGAGATCTCGTTGAGATCCACCGCCACGAGCTTCTCCTGGATCGGCTTGTTCATCGTGGCGAACTTGTCGATCTCGGTCTGCACGTTGGCGCGGGTCGAGGAATGGAGCACGCCCGGCGTCGCCCCGTCCTTGAAGATCGGCCAGGCGGGCATCGCGATAGAATAGCCGACGCCCCACACGACGCAGGCATAGAAGGTCCAGAGCCACCACTTGGGCAGCGGGTTGTTGTATTCCTCGATGCCGTCCCACGAATGCCCCGTGGTCTCGACCTCATGCTTTTGCTTGTTTGGTCTCTTGCTCATAATTCCACGCCTCCTTCGAACGTGGCGCCGTCATTCCTGAGGGGTCCGGCGCGAGCCGGACGCCTCGGAACTGGCGGGTTTGTCTTCATTCCGGAAGGGGATGGCGGACGTATCCTCGTAGGTCTTGCGTGCCCCGGGCCGGAAGACCCAGAGGAAGACCCCGATGAAGAACACGAACAGGAAGATCAGAAACCAGCTGTCCGCGAACTCTCTGAGGAGATGATAGTCCATCTTGCTTATCCCTTACCGGCTGGCCACGGGTTGGAAGGTCGAGAAATCGACCATGGTGCCGAGAACCTGGAGATAGGCGACCAGCGCGTCCATCTCGGAAATTCCCGGTCGACCGTCGAAGTTACGGACGTTGGTGGCGTTGGGATAACGCTCCAGAAGGCCGTCATAGTCGCTGTTCGGGTCGGCCTGAGCGGCAAAGTCCGCCTTGGCGTTCTCGATCATGTCGGACGTGTAGGGCACGCCCACCATCGCGTCGGTCTTCAGACGCTCGTCGATATGGTTCGCATCGACCATCCGGTTCAGCAGGAAGCCGTATTTCGGCATCACCGATTCCGGCACGACCGATTGCGGGTTGGTCAGGTGATCCACATGCCAGCCGTCCGAGTAGCGGCCGCCGACGCGGGCGAGGTCGGGCCCCGTCCGCTTCGAGCCCCACTGGAACGGGTGGTCATATTGCGACTCCGCAGCCAGCGAATAGTGGCCGTAGCGCTCCACCTCGTCGCGCATCGGGCGGATCATCTGCGAGTGGCAGACATAGCAGCCCTCGCGGATGTAGATGTCGCGCCCGGTGAGCTCGAGAGGCGTGTAGGGGCGCATGCCCTCCACCTCTTCGATGGTGTTTTCGAGATAGAAGAGCGGTGCGATCTCCACGATGCCGCCGACGGTGACGACGAGGAAGGCGAAGATCAGCAGGAGCGTGGCGTTCTTTTCGATGACGCCGTGCTTGTCGAGAAGTCCCATCTGTTCTCCTCCTTATTCAGCCGGCATCGCGGCAACCGAACGCGCTTCCACGCGCGGTTTGCGAGCGACCGTCATGTACAGGTTATAGGCCATGATGATGCCACCGGTGAGGTAGAGCACCCCGCCCAGAGCCCGCACCACGAACATCGGGTGCATCGCGGCCACGGTGTCGGCGAAGGCGTTCACGAGGAAGCCCTGGCTGTCCACTTCGCGCCACATCAGACCCTGCATGATCCCGGCGACCCACATCGAGGCGGCATAGAGCACGATCCCGATCGTCGAGAGCCAGAAGTGCCAGCTCACCAGTTTCAGCGAGTAGAGCCCTTCCCGCGCCCACAGGCGCGGCACCAGGAAGTAGAGCATCCCGAAGGTGATCATGCCGTTCCAGCCGAGCGCGCCCGAATGCACGTGACCGATCGTCCAGTCGGTGTAGTGCGACAGCGAGTTCACCGCCTTGATCGACATCATCGGGCCTTCGAAGGTCGACATGCCGTAGAAGCCGATCGACACCACCATCATGCGGATGATCGGGTCGGTGCGCAGCTTGTCCCAGGCGCCCGAGAGCGTCATCAGGCCGTTGATCATGCCACCCCAGGACGGCATCCACAGGATGATCGAGAACACCATGCCCAGCGTCGAGGCCCAGTCGGGCAGCGCGGTATAGTGCAGGTGGTGCGGACCGGCCCAGATGTAGAGGAAGATCAGCGCCCAGAAGTGAACGATCGACAGCTTGTAGCTGTAGACCGGGCGCTCGGCCTGCTTCGGCACGAAGTAATACATCATCCCGAGGAAGCCGGCGGTCAGGAAGAAGCCCACCGCATTATGGCCGTACCACCATTGCGTCATCGCGTCCTGCACGCCCGAGAAGAGCTGCACCGACTTGGACCCGAACACCGAGACCGGGATCGCCAGGTTGTTCACGACATGCAGCATCGCGATCGTGACGATGAAGGACAGGTAGAACCAGTTCGCGACATAGATGTGGGGTTCTTTGCGCTTGAAGATGGTCCCGAGGAAGGTCAGCAGATAGGCGACCCAGACGATGGTCAGCCAGATATCGACATACCATTCCGGCTCCGCATATTCCTTCGACTGCGTCGCGCCCAGGATGTAACCGGTCGCCGCGAGGACGATGAACAGGTTGTAGCCCCAGAACACGAACCAGCCCAGACCGCCGCCCCAGAGGCGCGCGGCCGAGGTGCGCTGCACGACATAGTAGCTCGACGCGATCAATGCGTTACCGCCAAAGGCGAAAATCACCGCCGAGGTATGCAGCGGGCGCAGCTTGCCGAAGTTCAGGTATCCCTGAGCCCATTCGAAATTCAGCGCCGGATAGGCGAGCTGAAACGCGATGACGACCGCGACCAGGAAGCCCACGACACCCCAGAAAACGGTGGCGATGACCCCGGCGCGAATAACACCGTCGAAATATTCATTTTCAGCAGCCGGCTGGCGGCTTCCCATGGTGCGAAGCACCCAGATGAACGCGAGCGCCGCGACCAGCATGACCTCGACGGCATTCACCTGATAGGCGAGATCGCGCGCGTAACCGGCCGCGATAGCGGCAAAAACCGCTACGAGACCAAGCGCGATCAGCTTGATGTAATCCCACATTTTGTGCGTCCCTTCGTCTTGTCTGCCCCTCGGCGGACCGTCTCGTAAAAGAGAATCCGCCACGAGTGTGACTGGATTCCTTTTGTTCCGACGGTATGCACGATGCCTTGATCTGCATCAAATACTCGCGATCCGGCTGTGCGCTTTCGTCGCAGTCTCGTGAGTTGTATATGTAACGCTTGATCCTAGTCAAAGTCATGCGGAACACGGCTCGCTAGTCTTTTTTCCGAAACGCATGATGCTTTCTGCAAGGACGGGACCAATGGCCTACAAAACGCTACTCACAATCATCACCGATGCGAAGGCGGCGGCAACGCAGCTTGACGCCGCGGTCGCGATCGCGCGTCGGCGCGATGCTCATCTCGACGTGCTCTGCCTCGGCGTGGACCGGACCCAGACCGGGTACTATTACGCGGGCGCCACCGCTTTCGTGCAGCAGGAAACGATGGATCGCGCGCAGGCAGACGCCCGCGCGGCCGAAGCCGCGGTGCGCGCAAAGCTTGACGCAGAGGACATCCGCTGGGGCGTCGACGCGGTCGTGTCGCAGATCGGTGCGATGCCGACGGTGGTCGGCCAGCGCGCACGTTTTGCCGATCTCGTGGTGATGGGCCGCCCCTATGGCGAAGGCCGGGGCCCGGAACTTGAGGCCTCGGTCGAGGCCGCACTCTTCGAGGGCCAGGTGCCCGTCGCGATCGTTCCCGACAAATATAACGGCGACATGCCGGCGCGCCGGGTCGTCCTTGCCTGGAACCAGTCGCATGAGGCCATGCGCGCGGTGCGAGCGACCCTGCCGATCCTCAAATCGGCCGATCTGGTAGATATCGTCGTCATCGACCCGCCGGCACACGGGCCCGAACGGTCCGATCCGGGCGGTCAACTCAGCCAGATGCTCGCGCGCCATGGGGTGCATACCGAGGTTTCGGTGCTCGCCAAGACGATGCCGCGCATCTCGGACGTCCTCAACCGCCATGTGCGCGATTCCAATGCCGATGCGATCGTGATGGGCGCTTACGGCCATTCGCGCTTCCGCGAGGCGATCCTGGGCGGCGCGACCCGCAACATGCTGGAACTTGCCGAAGTCCCGGTGATCATGGCGCACTGATCCGGCCTGCAGAACGGAAAACGGCGCTCGGAAGAGCGCCGTTTTTCTTTGCCGTCCGGGCGCCGAGGCGCCGCGAGAGCATCGTTGGTTTCAAATGATGAAGCCGCCGTCGCTGTCGTCGCCCGCCTCGAGCAGCAGCCGGTCCATGTCGGGAACCCGCACATGGCGCTTGCCCTGCAGCTCGATCACCCCGTCGCGCTTGAGCGCCGACATTTGCCGGCTCACGGTTTCGAGCGTCAGCCCGAGGTAATCGGCCATCGCCTCCCGGGTGAGCGGAAGATCGAAGGTCATGTCCCTTTCGGAGGCGCGCATCTGGATCGAGGCGTTGCGCCGCGCCACGATCGACAGCAGCGACGCGATCTTCTCGCGCGCGGTCTTGCGGCCCAGAAGCAGCATCCATTCGCGCGCGGCGTCGAGTTCGTCGAGCGTCATCTGCAACAACCGCTGGGCGATATGGGGCGTGTGCTCCATCATGTCCTCGAAGGGCTTGCGGCGGAAGCAGCACATCAGGATGTCGGTCGTCGCGATCACGTTATAGGCAGCGCGCGAACGCCCCGGGCGGCCCACGAAATCCGACGGCAGCAGCAGGCCCACCATCTGCGTGCGCCCGTCTTCGAGCGTTTGCGTGAGCGTTGCGATGCCGGAGACGACCGAGGCCACGAAATCCATCTGGTCTCCGGCCCAGATCACCGTCTGACCGGCTTCGAAACTCCGGTAATACTTGATCCTTTCAAGCTCTTCGAGCTCATCGGTCTCACAGCGGGCACAGACCGCACGGTGACGGATCGGGCAGTCTCCGCAATTCAGCGAGACGAGTTTTGCGTCATCGTGTGGCATGTGTGCTCTGGGCTTGATCTGGGTCAAATTCTGTCGCGCATTTTCGCGGATAAGATACGACCATGACACAAGAATCGCAACTGACCCGGCTCGGCCTTTTCGACGCACGGGTCCCCCGCTATACGAGTTACCCGACCGCGCCGCATTTTTCGGCCGAGGTCGGGCCCGCGAAATTCGAGGAATGGATCGAGGCCATTCCCGAAGGAAGCGCGATTTCGCTATATATGCATGTCCCTTTCTGCCGCAGGTTGTGCTGGTTTTGCGCCTGCCGCACCCAGGGCACGCAAAGCGAGGCGCCGGTACAGGCCTATGCCGAGACGCTGCTTCAGGAACTCGAATTGCTCCGGGCGCGGCTCCCTGCCCGCGTCAGCCTGTCGCGGCTCCACTGGGGCGGCGGCACGCCGACCCTGATGCCGGCGGATATGATTCGCCGCCTGGCGGACGCGATCTTCGACACCGTTCCGATGGGCGAGAATGCCGAATTCTCGGTCGAGATCGACCCGAACGAAATCGACGCCGAGCGTATGAACGCGCTCGCGGCCTCGGGGATGAACCGCGCCTCGATCGGCATTCAGGATTTCGACCCGATCATCCAGGGCGTGATCGGACGCAACCAGAGCTACGAGATCACCAAGGCCGCCGTCGACATGCTCCGCGAACGCGAGGTCGCGAGCCTGAATGCGGACATTCTCTACGGCCTGCCGCATCAGACGCCGACCAAGATCGCGGATTCCGTCCAGAAGCTGCTTTCGCTCGGCCCCGACCGGGTGGCCCTTTACGGCTACGCCCATGTGCCCTGGATGGCGCGGCGGCAGAACCTGATCCCCTCCGACCATCTGCCGACGCCGCAAGAGCGACTGAAGCTTTTCGAGGTCGCGCAGCAACTGTTCGAGGCGGATGGCTACGACGCGATCGGGATCGACCATTTCGCGCTGCCCACCGACGGGCTGTCGATCGCCCGGAAGACCGGCAAGCTGCGGCGCAACTTCCAGGGCTATACCGACGATCTCGCCGAGGTTCTGGTGGGGCTCGGAGCCTCGTCGATCTCGCGCTTCCCGCAGGGCTACGCGCAGAACGCCCCCGCCACCTCCGCCCATGTCGGCGCGATCCGCGAAGGGCATTTCTCAACCGCGCGCGGGCATGAATTCCGGGGCGAGGACAAGATGCGCGCCCGGCTCATCGAAGCGCTGATGTGCGATTTCCACGTCAGCCGGGCAGAGCTGATCCGCGATTTCGACGCCGATCCGGACGCCCTGGACGCGATGCTTCGTTCCTGTGCGGACCATTTCGGCGAGATGGTCGAATTGCGCGATGACGGGCTTTCCATCCCGGTCCAGGGGCGCCCGCTCACCCGCATGATCGCGCGTCATTTCGACGCCTATGATCTGTCGAAAGCGGGCCACAGTTCGGCGATCTGAACGGCAACGCGTCCCGGATCGGCACGGCGTCACTTCGCGGCGGCCGTGTCGATCTCGGGATGGCGCGCGCGCCAGGCCGTGACCGCCTCGCTCACCGACTGGAAGAAATTGTCGCGCCCGAGCCGCTCCAGGAAACCGCTGCGGTCGAGATCCCTCTGGGCATGCGCGGATTCGAGCCTTGCCATCGCGACCGAGATCCCCTTCCCGCGCAGATCCTCGACCAGATCGCCCAGCCGATCCGCTCCCGAAAGATCGACCGCCAGCACCCCGGCGCATTCCAGCACGACCAGTCGCGGGGCCGGTCCCTCGGCGATCCGCTCGCGGATCCGCGCGACGATCGATGCGACATTGGCGAAATTCACCGGCGAGGTGAGGCCGAGCACCAGAACCTCGGGCCAGTCCCGGGCGGTGCCCGGCGCACCTTCGGGACGGTGCCACCAGATGCTCGTTCCCGGCACGTTGCGCAGCTCGACCACATCCGACTGGAAGAGCGGCAGCGAGGCATAGACGAGCGACAGCAGGATCGCGAGCGGCAACCCGCTATTGAGCGGCAGCCCGATCACCAAGGCAAAGGTCGCAAGCGCGATCAGCCCCTCGGACGGGCTGCGCCGCATCAGGTCGCGCAGGCGCGCGGCACCAAGCAGGTGCAGCGCGATGAAGACGAGGATCCCGGCCAGAGCCGCGGCGGGCAGTCGCTCGATCAGCCCCGCCCCCGTCCAGATCAGCGCGAGCCCGACGAGGGCCGCAAATCCCCCCGCCAATTGCGAGCGCGCGCCCGCCTCGCGCAGAAGCTGGGTGCGCGGCGGGCTGCTGTTGACCCCGAACCCGCCGATCGCGGCCACCGCCAGATTGGCCAGCCCGATCGCCCCGAAAGCGTTGCGCCGCGCCGCGGGCTCGGTCTGCCCGCCCGTTTGCAGCACGATCGTGGTCTGGGAGAGGCAGAGGAACAGGACGCTCAGCGCGGTCGGCAGAAGCGTGACGGCGCGCTCCGCACTCAGGTCCGGGAAGGCAAGCCCGACACTCCCCGAGGCAGCCTGTACCCGCGGGAAAAGCGCACCTTGCGGGTCCATCACCGCCGCGACGCCCACCGCCCCGATCAGCGCCAGAAGCGCCGCGGGAAAGCGCTTGTTGGCCCGAGCGCCCAGCATCGCGAGCCCCGCCACGCCAAGTGCCATCGCGAGCGGCGCAAACCGGATCTCGGACAGGTCTCCCAGGACGAGCCGAAGGGTCTGCGTCGGGCTCCCGGCATGGGCGGGAAGGCCGAGCGCGGTCGGCAACCTGCCCACGAGAATATGCACCGCGATCCCCGCGAGCATCCCCGCCGCGACCGCCTTCGAGAGAAGTTCCGCCACCCATTCGAGCCGGAGCGCATAGATCGCAAGCATGCCCAGCCCCACCATGCCCGCCAGCAGAGCCGCATCGCCGGGCACCGCACCGCTGGCCGCGAGGGTCGCCGCAATCAGGGGGGCGATAGTGGAATCCGCCCCCACCGAAAGAGCCCGGTCCCGCGTCACGACCAGCATCACCAGCGCGGCCACGGCAAAGACGATCAGCCCCTGAGCCGCGGGCACCCCGGCAAGTTGCGCCGTCGCAAGCTGTTCGGGGATCGCGATCGCCATCAATGTCACGCCCGCGACGAGATCGCGGCGCGGATGCGCATCGCGCAGGCTCGGGAACAGGGGCGGGTTCGGCGTCATGTCGGGATCATAAACCGGCGCGGCCCGCCCGCAATAGGCGCCGCGAAAGGCCCCGATCCGGCCCGCGCCTCACCGCTTCCCGAGCAGGACGTCGCCGTACTCGTCGCGCAGCTTCGCCTTGACGACCTTGCCGGTGCTGCCCAGCGGAAGCGTCTCCACGAAGATCACCTTGTCGGGCACCTGCCAGCTCGGGACCTTCCCGGCATAGCTGGCGAGGATCTCGGCCCCGCTCATCTCCGAGCGGATCGCACGTTGGACCACGAGTACCGGCCGCTCGCCCCATTTGTCGTGTTTCGCGGCGATCGCGGCGGCATTGGCGACGCCGGGATGGGCGATCGCGATATTCTCGAGCTCCACCGTCGAAATCCATTCCCCACCCGACTTGATGATGTCCTTCGAGCGGTCGCGGATCACCATGTAGCCGTTCGGGTCGAGCGTCGCGATATCGCCGGTATCGAACCAGCCATCGACGGTGAGCGCGCTTTTTTCCTCCCCGAAATAGGTATCGACGATCCAGTGGCCGCGGATCTGCAGCTCGCCCTGCGTCCTCCCGTCGGCGCCCAGGACATGCCCCTCGGCATCGACGAGCCGCAGATCGACGCCGAATGGCGGCCGCCCCTGCCCCAGCCGCAATTCCTCCTGCGCCTCCACCCCGAGCGCCTGATGCTTCTGCAGGAGCTGGTTGACCGTGCCCAGCGGCGAGGTCTCGGTCATGCCCCAGGCATGAATCAGTTCGACCCCGTACTTGTCGCGGAACTCGGCGATCATCGAGGGCGGGAGTGCCGAGCCGCCAACCACCGTGCGCTTGAGGCTCTCGGCCTTCGAGCCCGTCGCCTCGAGCCCGGCCAGGAGCCCCATCCAGATCGTCGGCACGCCGAGCGCGATCGAGACCGCCTCGGCATCGATCAGCCGCGCGAGGCTCTCGCCATCGAGATTGGGCCCCGGCAGGACCAGTTTCGAGCCCACCATCGCCGCGATATAGGGCACGCCCCAGGCATTGACGTGGAACATCGGCACCACCGGCAGCACCGTGTCGACGGCCGAGAGCGCGAGCCCGTCGGGCTGGTTGCCACCCATCGAATGCAGCACGGTCGAGCGATGGGTATAGAGCACGCCCTTCGGCTGGCCGGTCGTGCCGGAGGTGTAGCACAGCGAGGAAGGCGCGGTTTCCTCGAGCTCGGGCCAGGCGTAATCCGCATCGCCCCCTTCGATCAGCTCGTCATAGAAGAGAAGCCCATCGAACTGTGCGGCCACTGCATCGTCACGCGGCCCCATCAGAACGAAATCGCGCACCGTCGCCAGCTTGTCGCGGATCGCGGCGACGAGCGGCAGGAAGGTCCGGTCGAAGAACAGCACCCGGTCCTTGGCGTCGTTGACGATATAGGCCAGTTGCTCGGGCGCGAGGCGCGGGTTGATCGTGTGGCAGACGAAGCCCGCGCCCGACACCCCGAAATAGATCTCCAGATGGCGGCGGTTGTTCCACGCGATCGTGGCGCAGCGATCTCCCCGCGTCACGCCCCGCATCTCGAGCGCCGAGGCGAGCGCGCGCGCATTGCTGACCACCGTGGCCCAGTCCGCGCGCTCGATCCCACCGGTGGTCTCGACCGAGACGATCTCGGCATCCCCGTGATGGCGCGCGGCGTGATCGGCCAGCGCACTGATCAAGAGCGGCATATGCATCATCGAAGTCATCGCATCCTCCCTGAAACGGACAGCGCATCCCTCCTCAAGGACACGTGCTCGGCGCGAAGAGTGATCGAGCGCCGCGCCGCTGAAAAGTGCGGATACCATGCCGCGCGGGATAACGGTGCGTCACAGGCGGCGCCTCGCGCATGTCCGACGCGCTTAACATCGCGACCCGCGCGCCCCCTTGGCCGCGCCGCGCCGGCTCGCTAAAGCTGGCAGCCCGAATGCATGAGGAGACACCCTTGGCCCAGACCGATTCCGCCCCCGTCCAAGCCCGTATCGCGCAGACCATCGCCCGCGACATCTCCGCCGCGCCCTCGCAGGTGAGCGCTGCGATCGGGCTGCTCGACGGCGGCGCGACGGTGCCCTTCGTCGCGCGCTACCGCAAGGAGGTGACGGGCGGGCTCGACGATACGCAATTGCGGCTGCTCTCGGATCGCCTTTCCTATCTGCGCGAACTCGAGGCGCGGCGCGAGACGATCGTCAACTCGATCCGCGAGCAGGGCAAGCTGACCGACGATCTGGCGCGGTCGATCGCGCAGGCCGAGAGCAAGGCGACGCTCGAGGACATCTACCTTCCCTTCAAGCCCAAGCGCCGCACCAAGGCGATGATCGCGCGCGAGAACGGGCTCGAGCCGCTGCTGCGCGCGATTCAGGAAGATCGCGCGAGCGCGCCCGAGACACTGGCCGAGGCCTATGTCACCGAAGCCGTGCCGAGCGTGAAGGACGCACTCAACGGCGCACGCGACATCCTGACCGAGGAACTGTCGGAAAACGCCGACCTGCTCGGGCGCCTGCGCGACTTCATGCGCACCGAGGCCTTCATCACCGCCCGCGTGGTGCCCGGCAAGGAAGAGGCCGGCGCGAAGTTCTCGGACTATTTCGACCATCGCGAGAAATGGGCCGATATCCCCGGCCACCGGGCGCTCGCGATCCTTCGGGCGGCGAAGGAAGAGGTGGTGACGATGGAGATCGCGCCCGATCCCGAGACCGGCGAGGTGCGCGCGATCGGGATCGTCGCCACCGTTCTCGACACCAGCGCGGGCCGTCCGGGCGATCTGTGGCTGCGCGACGTGGCCCGCTGGGCCTGGCGGGTGAAATTCTCGGTCTCGCTCTATGTCGATCTGCTGGGCGAATTGCGCCAGCGCGCGCATGACGAGGCGATCAAGGTCTTCGCGCGCAACCTCAAGGATCTGCTGCTGGCGGCTCCGGCCGGTCCGCGCGCGACGCTCGGGCTCGATCCCGGCATCCGTACCGGGGTGAAGGCCGCGGTGGTCGATGCGACGGGCAAGGTTCTCGAGACCGCGACGCTCTACCCGTTCCAGCCGAAGATGGATCTGCGCGGGGCGCAGGCGAAGATCGTCGAGATGGTCAAGCGCCACGGGATCGACCTGATCGCGATCGGCAACGGCACCGCGAGCCGCGAGACCGAGCGGATGGTCGCCGAAACGCTCAAGCTCTTGCCTCAGGGTGTGCGTGCGCCGACGAAAGTGGTGGTCTCGGAGGCCGGGGCATCGGTCTATTCCGCCTCGGAACTGGCCGCGCGCGAATTTCCCGATCTCGACGTGTCCTTGCGCGGGGCGGTCTCGATCGCGCGACGCCTGCAGGACCCGCTGGCCGAACTGGTGAAGATCGAGCCGCAAAGCATCGGCGTGGGCCAGTACCAGCATGACGTGGACCAGCGGCGGCTGTCGCAGGCTCTCGAGGCGGTGGTCGAGGATGCGGTGAACGCGGTGGGCGTGGATCTCAACACCGCCTCGGCCCCGCTTCTGGCGCAGGTGGCTGGGCTCGGCCCCGCGCTCGCGCAGGCCATCGTCGCCCATCGCGACGCGCATGGGGCCTTCCCGTCGCGCCGCGCGCTGATGGAGGTGGCGGGGCTCGGCCCGAAGGCCTTCGAGCAATGCGCGGGCTTCCTGCGCATCCGCGACGGAAAGGAACCGCTCGACGCCTCTTCCGTCCACCCCGAAGCCTATGAGCTCGCCCGCCGGATCGTGAAGAATTGCGGCCGCGACATCCGCGAGATCATGGGCCAGCCCTCGGTGCTGAAAGGACTGCGCGCGGAGGATTTCGTCACCGAGACTTTCGGCCTGCCGACCGTGCGCGACATCATCGCCGAACTCGAGAAACCCGGCCGCGACCCGCGTCCGAGCTTCAAGACCGCGCAGTTCACCGACGGGGTCGAGGACATCAAGGATCTCAAGCCCGGCATGAGCCTCGAAGGCACGGTGACCAACGTGGCCGCCTTCGGCGCCTTCGTGGATATCGGGGTGCATCAGGACGGGCTCGTCCATGTCAGCCAGCTCGCCGACCGCTTCGTCAAGGATCCGCATGAGGTGGTGAAGGCGGGCGACGTGGTGCGGGTGCGCGTGACCGAGGTCGATGTGGCGCGCAAGCGGATCGGCCTCACGATGCGCAAGCAATCCGGCCCCGAGGACCGCGCGCCGAAGGGCGGATCCGCGCCGCGCGGCAAGGGCAAGCCGAAAGCCCCGCAGCCCCCGCGCGCAGACGGGCCGGAGAATGGTGCGCTCGGGGCGGCGCTGCGCGCGGCGATGAAACCGCGCTGATCGTCACGGGCGTCCTGCGAGGCTTTGACTGTCCCCGGGCGCTGTGCTCTGATCGTCGCGGGCCCTCCGGCCCGAGAGACCAGGGAGAGCCCGTTTGCAGCCCGCCTATCGCACCGAAGTCCTGAGCAAGACCTATGGCGAGGGTCCGGCCGCGGTCCATGCACTGCGCGAGGTCACCCTCGAGATCCCGCGCGGCGAGGTCGTGGTGCTGCTCGGCCCGTCGGGCAGCGGAAAATCCACTTTTCTCAACATCCTGGGAGGGCTCGACCGGGCCAGCGCGGGCCGAGCCTGGTTCGGCGAGACCTGTCTGACCGACCTCTCCGACCGCGCCCTCACGCAATATCGCCGCAGCCATGTCGGCTTCGTCTTCCAGTTCTACAACCTGATGCCGAGCCTGACCGCGCGCGAGAATGTCGAGCTCGTCACCGAGATCGCCCGCGATCCGATGGATGCGGGCGAGGCTCTGGGGCTCGTCGGGCTCGAGGGGCGGCTCGATCACTTCCCCGCGCAGATGTCGGGCGGCGAGCAGCAACGCGTCGCGATCGCACGCGCGGTGGCCAAGCGGCCCGAGGTCCTTTTCTGCGACGAGCCGACCGGGGCGCTCGACAGCACGACCGGCCGGCGCGTCCTGCAGGTGCTCGATGATGTGAACCGCGAACTGGGTACGACCGTGCTGATCGTGACCCATGCCGCCGCGACCGCTGCGATGGCGCACCGCGTCCTGCATTTCACCGACGGCCAGCTGCGCGAGACGATCACGAACGAGACCCGCGCCGCTCCCGCCGATATCGAGTGGTGAGGCGATGGCTCTGACGGTCCTCCACCGCAAGCTGGCCCGCGACCTCTGGCGCATCCGCGCGCAGGCCCTCGCGATCGCGTCGGTGGTCGCCGTGGGCGTGATGGTGCAGGTGATGATGAGCGGCCTCAGCGACACGCTCACCGATACCCGCGACGCCTATTTCGAGCGCCACCGTCTCGCCCAGATCTTCGAACCCGTCACCCGCGCCCCGAATGCGATGATGGAAAAGGTCTCCGCCCTGCCCGGCGTGCTGGCCGCGGAAGGGCGGGTGAGCGGCTATGGCCGCGTCGAAGGCGATGGCGGCGAACCGGTGCGCGCCCAGATCCTGTCGCTGCCCGGTCCGGCCGGGCTCAACGGCATCCTGATGAAAGCGGGGCGGATGCCGGTCGCGGGGCGCAGCGACGAGGTCGTTCTGCTCGACAGTTTCGCGACCGCACGCGGTGTCGCGCTCGGCGACCATATCGGCGTCACCGTCGAGGGGCGGCACCTGCGGCTGCGCGTGGTGGGCCTCGCCCGCGCGCCCGAATTTCTCTTCATGCCCGCGCCGGGCGAGTTCTTCCCGCTCGACGGGCGCTTCGCGGTGATCTGGATGGAACGCAAGGCCGCCGCGGCGGTGCTCGATCTCGAAGGCGCGTTCAACGAGGCGCTGGTGCTGACGACCCGGGCGCGCCCCTCCGAGGCCGTGCTCGCCGATCTCGACCGCCTCCTCGGCCCCTATGGGGGCGGCGCGGGGTTCTTGCAGGACCAGCAGACCTCGGCGCGCTTCATCAACGAGGAACTCACCCAGCTCAAGCGTTCGAGCCTGTTCCTGCCGCCGATCTTCCTTGCGGTGGCGGCCTTCCTGCTCAACGTGACGATCACACGGATCGTTCAGGCCGAGCGGCGCGAGATCGGTCTTATGAAGGCCTTCGGACACGGGGGGACCGAGATCGGGGGGCATTATCTCGAACTCGCCTTCCTGATCGCGCTGGCGGGAGCCGCTCTCGGCTGCCTGCTCGGGCTGATGGCCGGACGGGCGCTGACGGGCGTCTACATGGAATTCTACAAGTTCCCCTATCTCGTCTTCAGCCTGCGCCCCGGCCCCTTCGCGAGCGGGATCGCCTTCAGCCTGATCGCGGCCGCGCTCGGGGCGGCGATCGCCTTGCGCACCGTCTTCCGGCTGACCCCGGCCGAGGCGATGAGCCCCCCCGCCCCGCCGGATTTCACCCATGGGCGCACCGGGATCCTGTCGCTCATGGCCCGCCCGCTCGACCAGCCCGGACGGATGATCCTGCGCCAGATCACGCGCCAGCCGATCCGCAGCCTCGGCACGATCGCCGGGGTCTCGGCCGGGCTCGCGCTCAACATGGCGATGCTGATGATCTATGCCGGGTTCGATCACACGATGGCCGTCACTTTCGGCTTTGCCGATCGCTCCGACGCGGTGGTCGCCTTCACCCGCCCCGTCTCGCGCGATGTGGTCCATGAGATCGCCCATCTGCCCGGCGTTCTTTCCGCCGAGCCGCAACGCAGCGTCCCGGTGCTGTTCCGCAACGGGCTCATCACCCATCGCGGCGAGCTCACCGGCCTGCCCGAGGGGGCGACGCTGAGCCGCGCGCTCACCCCGGATCTCGATCCGATCACCCCGCCCGCGCGCGGGGTGGTCCTGTCGCGCGGGCTCGCCGAGCGGCTCGGCCTCCAGCCCGGCGACCCGATCTCGGCCAAGGTGACCGGTGGCCGACGCCGCGATCTGACCCTGCCGGTCGCCGCGATCTCCGACACGCTGCTGGGCGCGCCGGCCTATATGCGGCTCGACGCGCTCACCCGTGTCATCGGAGAGCCCGACCGGATCACCTCCGTCGCGATCCGCACCACCGGCAAGCCCTCGGCCGCGCTGCTCCACGCGTTGCGCGAGCGTCCCGGGGTCGCCGGGGTGTCGATCAAGTCCGATACCTTCGAAGCGTTCAAGAAGATCGCCGACGAGGGCGCCGGCCAGATGCGTTTCATCTTCGGGGCGATCGCTTTCGTGCTGAGTTTCGGCATCGTCTACAACGCCGCGCGCAACGCCTTCGCCGAGCGCACGCATGAACTTGCGAGCCTGCGCGTGCTGGGCTTCACCCGTGGCGAGGTGGCCCTGGTGCTCGCCGGGGAGATCGCGGTGATGGTGGCGATCGCGCTTCCGCTGGGCACCTGGCTCGGCTGGAGCCTCGCGAAGCTCATCGCGATCGCCTTCTCGAACGAACTCTATCGGATCAGCGTCCCCTTCGACCTGCCCAGCATCGCCGTTGCCGTGCTGGTCGTCATCGGTGCGATGCTGGCCTCGATCCTCATGTTGCGCCGCGCGCTGGATCGGGTGAACATGGTCGCGGCACTCAAGGCAAGGGACTGAATTTCGTGACCCCAAAACCCCGGACCCGCTGGCTCATCCCGATCCTTGTCGCGCTGATCACCGCGGGCGCGCTCGCCGCCCTGTTCTGGCCCCAGCCGCAACCCGTCGACACCGGCATCGTGTCGCGCGGGCCGATGAAGCTGGTGATCGAGGATGACGGGCGCACGCGGGTGAACGAGGCCTTCACCGTCTCCGCCCCGGTCAGCGGTCGTCTCGAGCGCCTCGACATCCATGTCGGCGATCCGGTCGTGAAGGGAGAGACCGTGGTCGCGCGGATGCGCCCGGCCCTTCCGGCGGTGCTCGACGCGCGCAGCCGCGCCCAGGCCGAGGCCGCGCTTGCCGAGGCGAAAGCCGCACTGAGCGCGGCCGAGGGAGATTACCGCGCGGCCGTCGCCAAGCGCGCGCAGGCCGAGGCCGATCTCGCCCGGTCGCAGCGGCTTGCGCTCTCGGGCACGATCAGCCAGTCCGTGCTCGACCGCGATCAGGTGACCGCCGATTACGCCGAAGCCCAGGAGGCGGCCGCGAAAGCCGCCATCGCGATGCGCGAGGCCGCCGTGGCCAGCGCGCAGTCGGTCCTGCAAAACGATGCCGCGGCCAGCAATGGCGAGGCGGCCGACGCGATCCCGCTCTATGCCCCGGCCTCCGGGACGGTGTTGCAGATCCTCAGGGAGAGCGAGACCGTGCTCGCGGCCGGCACCCCGATCATGGAGATCGGCAATATATCCGACGGGCTCGAAGTGGTCGCCGATCTTCTCTCGCGCGACGCGGTGCGCGTGCGCGTCGGCGACCCGGTCGAGATCACCGACTGGGGCGGGCCGAACGTGCTCGAAGGCAAGGTCGAGCGGATCGACCCCTCGGGCGTCACCAAGGTCTCCGCACTCGGCGTCGAGGAACAGCGCGTGGGTGTCGTCATCGGCTTCACCGGCGATCCGGCGCGGCGCGAAGGGCTCGGGCACGGGTTTCAGGTGACGGTGGGGATCGTCGTCTGGCAGGCGCAGGACGCTCTGCGCGTGCCCTCGAGCGCGCTGTTCCGGCGCGGTTCCGGCTGGGCGGTCTTCCGGGTGAAGGATGGAAGGGCGCACGAGATCCCCGTCGAGATCGGCACCGATAACGGTCAGGTGGCCGAGGTCACCTCGGGGCTCTCGGAGGGCGATCAGGTCGTGCTCTACCCGGTCGAAGGCCTTGCCGACGGTGCCCGCGTCGCGCCCCGCATCGCGAGCTGAAACCGGCACGAAAACCGCGTCTTTATTTCGCATACCGGTTGGTATAATTAATTTCCATGACCGCATCCGCGCCGCCATCAGACCTGCCCCGCCCGAGGGGCCGCCCCCGGCGCGGTCCGGCTGAACAGGCCGCGCGCAAGGCGCTGATCCGGGCCGGGCTCGTCCACCTGACCGAGCGCGGCTATACCAGCGTCGGGATCGACGAGATCGTCACCGCGGCGGGCGTGAGCAAGGGTAGTTTCTATTATCACTTCGCCTCGAAGGCCGCCTTCGGCGAAGCATTGATCGACGCCTATGGCGAGTATTTTCGGGACAAGCTCCTGCGCTCGCTCGACCGCCGCGAGCTGCGACCGCTTGCGCGGCTGCGCGCCTTCACCGTGATCGCCGAGGCCGGCATGGCGAAATTCGGGTTCCGGCGCGGCTGCCTGATCGGCAATCTCGGGCAGGAGATGGCGGCGTTGCCCGAAGGCTATCGCACGCGCCTCATCGCCGTGCTCGAAAGCTGGCAGGCGCCGACCGCCGCGTGCCTGCGCGAGGGACAGGCGACCGGAGAGGTCTCCGCCGATCACGACCCCGACGCGCTCGCTGAGTTTTTCTGGACGGGCTGGGAAGGCGCGGTGCTGCGCGCCAAGCTCGAACGCAACCCCGGGCCGCTCCGGCGCTTCGCCGCCGGGTTCGAGCGGCTCGCAACCTGCTGAAAGGACGTTCCATGACGCAAGCCATTCTGATCGAGAAGACCGGCGAGACGCAGACTGTCGGGCTCAAGGAGATCGAGCTGCCGCCGCTGGCCGAGGGCGATGTCGCGGTCGATGTCGCCTTCTCGACGCTCAACTACAAGGACGCGCTCGCGATCACCGGGGCGGCGCCCGTCGTGCGCACCTTCCCGATGGTGCCGGGGATCGACTGTTCGGGGATCGTGCGCGAGAGCCGCCATCCCGATTTCACGGAAGGCGACCGGGTCGTTCTCAACGGCTGGGGCGTGGGCGAGAAACACTGGGGCGGTCTGGCGGGCCGCGCGCATCTGAAAGGCGACTGGCTGGTGAAACTGCCCGCGGGCGTCTCGCTGCGCCAGGCGATGGCGATCGGCACGGCGGGCTACACGGCGATGCTGTGTGTGATGGCGCTCGAAGCGAATGGGGTGACGCCCGATCGCGGCGAGGTCGTGGTGACCGGCGCGACGGGCGGCGTGGGCAGCGTCGCGACCGCGCTGCTCGCGGCGAAGGGCTTCACCGTCGCCGCGGTGACCGGCCGCCCCGAGGAGGAAGCCTATCTCAAATCGCTCGGCGCGGCGTCGATCGTCCCCCGCGAGGAGCTTACCGGCAAGCCGCGCCCTCTGGGCAAGGAACGCTGGGCGGGCGCGGTCGATGTGGTGGGCGGCGAGGTGCTGGCCAACGTGATCTCGATGATGACCTATCGCGGCACGGTCGCGGCCTGCGGGCTGGCCGGCAGCATGAACCTGCCCAGCTCGGTTGCGCCTTTCATCCTGCGCGGCGTGACCCTGGCGGGCGTCGACAGCGTGATGTGCCCGCGCGAGGACCGGATCGCCGCCTGGGAACGGCTCGCGAGCGATCTCGACATGGGCAAGCTCGAGGAGATGGTCACCGAGGTTGCGCTGGAAGATGTCGTCTCGGTCGCGCCGAAATTCCTCGAGGGGAAGGTGAAGGGTCGGATCGTCGTCCCCGTCGCGCCCGATCTCGGCTGAGTTCACGCGCGCATCGCCGCCTCGATCGTCTGAAGATGGTCGCGCATCGCCGCCTCGGCCCCGGACGGGTCGCGCGCGGCGATGGCGGCGACGATCGCCCCGTGCTGGGCGCTGTGCGCCCCGGTGAATTCCGCAACGCCGAGCCGGCGATAGGTGCGCTCCCATTCGCGCTGCCAGGCGGCGCGCCGGCGCGCGCCTGCGAGATAATCGAGCACCCCGAGCAGAACCGGATTGCCCGCCACCTCGGCAATGCCCCGATGAAAGCGCGCATCGGCTTCCTCGCAGGTCCGACGGTCGCCCGCGCACCTCCCCTCCTCGACGAGGTTCCGCAAATAACCGAGATCGGCGGAAGAGGCCGCGCGCGCCGCATGGGCCGCCACGGGCGGCTCGATCATCAGCCGCGCCTGCATCAGCTGCGCGGGCGAGGTCGCCTCGATCAGGATCTGCTCGCGCACGAGATGACCGCGCGGCGGCGGACCCGCGAAGGTCCCCTGCCCGACATGGCGCCAGATCGCGCCCTCCTGCTCCAGCACCGCGAGCGCCGCCCGCAGCGTCTCGCGGCTGCAGCCGATCTGCGCGGCAAGCGTGCGTTCGGCAGGCAGACGCCCCTCGGCCTCGCCCACGAGCGCGCGCAACCGCTCCAGAACCTCTGACCTGCCTTTGCGTGACATCCCGCCCCCGATTTCAGACCAATTTGCAGACCATTCCCGCGATCTGCAATGAGCCATCTCGATTCTCGCAAGAAAAAGGCACAGCCAGATGGAGCAGATCCTCATCCTCGTCCTCGCAGGCCTCGCGGCGGGCGCGCTCAATGCGGTCGCGGGCGGGGGCACCTTCATTTCCTTCCCGGCGCTGGTCTGGACCGGCGTGCCGCCGATCTCGGCCAATGCGACGGCGACGCTGGCCGCGCTTCCGGGCTATCTGAGCAGCGCCTGGGCCTTCCGTCACGAGCTGCGCCACCGCGGCCCGATGGGGATGCGCGCGGTGCTGGTCGCCGCCGTACTGGGCGGATTTCTGGGCGCGATGCTGCTGCTCGCGACCCCGCAAAAGCTCTTTGCGGGCGTCGTGCCGTGGCTGCTGCTTCTGGCCACCTCGGTCTTCGCCTTCGGCCCCGCCCTGCTGAAGAGCCTGCGGCGCGGCGGGCGCAGCCTGAGCTTCCCCGTGGCCTTCGCGCTCCTTCTCGCGGTCACGATCTATGGCGGCTATTTCAATGGCGGCCTCGGGATCATGCTGCTCGCCGCCTTCGGGCTGATCGGCTTCACCGATCTGCATGCGATGAACGGGCTGAAGAACCTCGTCTCGGCGGTGCTCTCGCTCGTCTCGGTCGCGACCTACGCGGCGGCCGGGCTGATCGACTGGCATGCGGTGCTCGTGCTGGGGCTGGCAAGCGCCACGGGCGGCTGGCTCGGCGCGCATCTGTCGAAGCGGATCACCAATATCGCGCTGTTGCGCGCCTTCATCCTCCTGGTCGGGCTCGGAATGGCCGTGGTGTTCTTCCTGCGCGGCTAACCGAACCAGAGCGTGCCGGTCAGCATCTTGCGCAGCAGCCCGGTCTGGCCGTTCACCCCGGCCCGGGCAAAGATCCGCTTCGAGACCGAGCGCGCGGTCTCGAGTGTCCAGCCGAGCTGATCGGCCGCCTCGCGCAGGCTCAGCCCGTCACATAGATGCATGGCGAGCCGCGCCTCGGACCGGCTGAGATCGAGATGCGCCGCGACCCGCTCCACCGAAACCGCCCGTGCCACGGGGGCCTGGCGCAGATGCCCGATCAGAGCGGGCGCGCCGTGCCACTCTCCCGGTTGCATCCACAGATGCGCGGGCGGATCGTCCGAGAGTTCGATGGGCCGCCCCGCCGCCCTTCCGACCGCAAGTTCCGCGAGCGCCTGGCGGAAGGCGAGTGCCGCATCGGCCTCGGCAAATTCCGGACGCGCCCCGATCCGAAACCGGATCCAGCCTTCCGCCTCGAGACGGCGCGCGACCTGCGGATCGAGATCGAGCACCGCCCCGGTCGGACCGAGCACGATCCAGCCCGCCCCGAGCGCGGCGGCCGCTCCGAGATGGCGTGCGGCGCGCGATCGCTCGCCCCCGAGTTGCGTCCAGATCCGGGCGGCCTGCCCCAGATGCGGCGCAAGATGGGTCAGATGCAGCGCCTCAGCCGCGCGGAAATCGCGCAGGGGCCGGGAAATCGCGAGAACCGCCTGCCCCGCCTCCCCCTCGTGCACCTTCAACGCACGCAGCGGGTCGGGCCAGCTCTCCGCACCCGGCAGGTCGATCTGCGAATAGACCCGGTCGCGGCGCATCGCGCGCAACCGGTCCGGGTCCGGCATCACGATCTTCCCGACCCGCCAGTTCGCGGCGCCCGACGCCGTGGCGCCGAGCTGCAACCCCGCACCATCGGCATGGGTCGCCACGCACAGCCGGTCGAGAAACGCCTCCCACGCCGCGCCGTCTGCGCCGTCTGCGCCGCTCGCCGCGGCGAAGAGCGCGTTGACCAAGGCTGTCTCTTCGGAAATGCCCAACATGCGCCCAAATTACCCCCCATTTGGGAGGTTATCCAGTCAAACCCGCTCCCTATACGGGGGAAAACGCGTCCAGACAAAGACCTTCCCATGAGCCAGAAAACCCTCACCCACCTGCAACGCCTCGAAGCCGAGAGCATCCACATCCTGCGCGAAGTGGTTGCCGAGGCGGAAAACCCGGTGATGCTCTATTCCGTCGGCAAGGACAGCGCGGTGATGCTGCATCTGGCGAAGAAGGCCTTCTACCCCTCGCCGCCGCCCTTCCCGCTGATGCATGTGGATACGACCTGGAAATTCCGCGACATGTATGCGCTGCGCGACAAGGCGGCGAAAGCGGCAGGGATGGAGCTGATCGTGCACCAGAACCCCGAGGCGAAGGCCAATGGCATCAACCCGTTCGATCACGGTTCGCTGCATACCGACATGTGGAAGACCGAAGGGCTGAAACAGGCGCTGGATAAACACGGCTTCGATGTGGCCTTCGGGGGTGCGCGCCGCGACGAGGAGAAATCCCGCGCGAAGGAACGCGTCTTCTCCTTCCGCTCGGCCAATCACCGCTGGGACCCGAAGAACCAGCGCCCCGAACTTTGGCGCCTCTACAATGCGAAGAAATCCAAGGGCGAGAGCGTCCGCGTCTTCCCGATCTCGAACTGGACCGAGCTGGATATCTGGCAATATATCCACCTCGAGGGCATCGAGATCGTGCCGCTCTATTTCTCGGCCCCGCGCCCGACGGTGGAGCGCGACGGGCTGATCCTGATGGTCGATGACGACCGCTTCCCGCTGCGCGAGGGCGAAGAGCCGGTGATGCGCTCGGTGCGCTTCCGGACGCTCGGCTGCTACCCGCTGACCGGCGCGGTGGAGAGCGAGGCGCAGACCTTGCAGGAAGTCATTCAGGAAATGCTGCTGACCACCACCTCCGAGCGCCAGGGCCGCGCGATCGACCACGATCAGGCCGCCTCGATGGAGAAGAAGAAACAGGAAGGCTATTTCTGAGCCCCGTTTCGCGCCCTTACCCGCCCTTTTCAGGTGAGCCCGACATGACGAAGAACGACCCGATCTACAAGACCGACGCGCTGATCGCGCAGGATATCGACGCCTATCTCGAGGCGCATCAGCACAAGACCATGCTGCGCTTCATCACCTGCGGCTCGGTCGATGACGGAAAATCGACGCTGATCGGGCGGCTGCTCTATGACAGCAAGATGATCTTCGAGGATCAGCTGGCGGCTTTGGAGGCCGATAGCAAGCGCGTCGGCACCCAAGGCCAGGAAATCGACTTCGCGCTTCTCGTGGACGGGCTCGCCGCCGAGCGCGAACAGGGTATCACGATCGACGTGGCCTATCGCTTCTTCGCGACCGAGAAGCGCAAGTTCATCGTCGCCGACACCCCCGGCCACGAGCAATATACCCGCAACATGGTCACCGGCGCCTCCACCGCCGATCTCGCCGTGATCCTGATCGACGCGCGCAAGGGGGTGCTGACCCAGACCCGGCGCCATTCCTATCTCGTGCACCTTCTGGGCATCCGCAATATCGTGCTCGCGGTGAACAAGATGGATCTGGTCGGCTACGACCACTCCGTCTTCGACGAGATCGTGGCCGAGTACCGCGCCTTCGCCCAGAGCATCGGCATCGCGGAATTCACGCCGATCCCGATCTCGGGCTTCAAGGGCGACAACATCACCGGACCGAGCGCGAACACGCCCTGGTATGACGGACCCTCGCTGCTCCCCCATCTCGAAGCCGTCGAGGTGGACGGAACCGCCGATCAGGAACGCCCGTTCCGGATGCCGGTGCAATGGGTGAACCGGCCCAATCTCGATTTTCGCGGCTTCGCGGGGCTGATCGCGAGCGGCACGGTGCGGCCGGGCGACTCGGTGCGAGTCCTGCCCTCGGGCAAGACCTCGAAGATCGCGCGGATCGTGAGCCTCGAGGGCGATCGCGATATCGCGGTGGCGGGTGAATCCGTGACGCTGACGCTGAGAGACGAAATCGACTGCTCGCGCGGGCAGGTGATCGTGGCGGCCCAGGAGCCGCTCGAGGTGGCCGACCAGTTCGAGGCTACCATCGTCTGGATGGACGAGAACGAGCTGCTGCCGGGGCGCGCCTACTGGCTCAAGATCGGAACCCAGACCGTCTCGGCAACGGTCGCGCAGCCGAAATACGAGGTGAACGTCAACACGCAGGAGCATCTGGCGACGAAGACGCTCGATCTCAACGCGATCGGTGTGGCCAACATCACCACCGACCGCGAGATCCCCTTCGCGTCCTACGCCGAGAACCGTGACCTCGGCGGCTTCATCCTGATCGACAAGCTGACGAACCAGACCGCGGCCGCGGGGATGATCAACTTCGCGCTGCGCCGGGCGCAGAACATCCATTGGCAGGCGACCGATATCGGCCGCGAGCATCATGCCAACATGAAACACCAGAAGCCCGCCGTGCTGTGGCTGACCGGCCTGTCGGGCTCGGGCAAATCCACCGTCGCCAATATCGTCGAGAAGAAGCTCGCGCGGATGAACCGCCACACCTTCCTGCTCGACGGCGACAACGTGCGCCACGGGCTGAACAAGGATCTGGGCTTCACCGAGGCCGACCGCGTGGAGAACATCCGCCGCGTCGGCGAGGTCGCGAAGCTGATGACCGATGCGGGGCTGATCGTGATCACCGCCTTCATCTCGCCCTTCCGCGCCGAGCGCGAGATGGTGCGCTCGATGATGCAGCCGGGCGAATTCATCGAGATCTTCATCGACACGCCGCTGGAGGTGGCGGAGGCGCGCGACGTGAAGGGGCTCTACGCCAAGGCGCGCTCGGGCCAGTTGAAGAACTTCACCGGCATCGACTCGCCCTACGAGGCGCCCGAGACCCCGGAAATCCGGATCGACACCACGACGATGGATGCAGAAGAGGCCGCCGACCTGATCATCGCCCGGCTGATCCCCTGACCCGCGCCTCTTACCCGAGCAGATCGCGTGCGATCCGCTCGAAGAGATGCGCGCCGAGCGGGATCAGATCATCGGGGAAATCGTAATCGGGATTGTGCAGCGCGGGCGCCTCTTCGCCCACGCCGAGACACAGCATCGCCGCCTTCGCCGTGCGCCCGAAGAGACCGAAATCCTCCGAGGCGCGCATCGGCACGCCCTGCGCGTGATGGATCATCCCGAGGGCCTCCATCGCGGCGCGCGCGATCGCGGTGGCTTCGGGATCGTTGATCGAGGCGGCGAACCGGTCGTGTTCGGAGATCTCGACCTCCAGCCCCGCAGCCTGCGCCGCCTCACCGACCTGTGCACGAAGCTCGTCTTCGAGCGCGGCGAGGCTTTCGTCACGCGCCGCCCGCAAGGTCGCGTGCAGCACCCCCTCGCCCGGCGCGATCCCGAATGTCGGCTCGCCCACGCCCAGATGGGTCAGGGTCACCAGCCGGAAATCACCATCGAGCGCCCCGCCCGGCCCGAGCGCCTCGAGCCTCGGCACGAGCGACGCCAAGGCCCGCATCGGCGAGCGCCCCGCCTCGGGCTCGGCCGCATGAGCCGTCTTTCCCAGAAGCCGGATCTTCACCCCCACCGAGGCGCAATTCATCAGCCCCGGCCGCATGCCGACCGTGCCGAAGGGCAGTCCGGGCAGCCCGTGGATCGCAAAGGCATAGTCGGGGGCGAGCGCGGCAAAACCGGGATCGCGCGTGACCGCCCGCGCGCCCTCTCCCGTCTCCTCGGCGGGCTGGAACATCAGAACCACCCGACCGCGCGCAACCGGACGCTGCGCGATCAGACGCCCCAGCCCCATCAGCATGGCCATATGCCCGTCATGGCCGCAGACATGAGACACGCCGGCGATTTCGGACACCCACGCAACGTGGGGCCTCTCCGGGATCGGCAGCGCGTCGAGCTCGGCGCGAAACATCACCGTGGGCCCGGGCGCGCCACTGTCGAACACCGCCGCCACGCCATGCCCGCCCAAACCCCGTACCAGCCGCGATGGTGCGAGCTCAGACAGCGCCGCAGCGATCGTGCGCGCGGTTTCGACCTCCGCCCCGGACACTTCCGGACGGCGATGGAGCGCGCGACGCAAGGCGACGAGCTCGACGATATCGGCATTGCGCAGCATCACCCTTCCTGCAACGCGCGCAACACCTCGGCCCCGATCTCGAAGGAGCGGATCCGGGCGGCAGGATCGTGGATCATCCCCGTGACCATCAACTCGTCGGGCCGGTAGCGTTCGATCAGGGCCGCAAACTGGACCCGGATCGTCGCGGAGCCGCCCACCGCCGAAACCGAAAGCGCCTGCTCGGCCTGCGCGAGGACGGGCGCGGGAATGCCTGCACCGGGATCCTCGGTCGGGCGCGGCAGCTTGCCGGGCTTGCCCATCCGCAGCCGCGCGAAGCCAAGAAGATGCGACGAGCGCAGATAGGCCGCCTCCGCATCGCTCTCGGCCGCGAACAGCCCCGCCGCCATCATCGCGTAGGGCTCGGAGAGATGCTCGGAGGGCCGGAATGTCGCGCGATAGGTCTCGAGCGCCTCCTCGAGCATCGCGGGCGCGAAATGCGAGGCGAAGGCGTAAGGCAGTCCGAGATAGGCTGCGAGCTGCGCGCCATAGAGGCTCGACCCCAGGAGCCAGACCGGGACATTCGTGCCCTGCCCCGGGATCGCGCGCACCGGCGCGCTCTCGGGCCCGTCCTCGAGATATTCGATCAGCTCCACCACGTCGTTCGGGAAACTGTCCTCGGGTGCCATGTGCCGGCGCAAGGCCCGCGCCGTCTCCATGTCGGTTCCCGGCGCGCGACCCAGCCCCAGATCGATCCGGCCGGGATGGAGTGTCGCGAGCGTGCCGAATTGCTCGGCCACCACCAGGGGCGCGTGATTGGGCAGCATGATGCCGCCCGCACCGACCCGGATCGAGCGCGTCGCAGCCGCGACATGGCCGATCACCAGCGCGGTCGCGGCGCTCGCGATGCCGGGGAAATTGTGATGCTCGGCCAGCCAGAACCGGTGATAGCCGGCGACCTCCGCCGCCTGCGCGAGCGCGGCGCTGCTGGCCAGCGCGTCGGCCGCCGTTCCGCCCTCGGGAATGGGCGAGAGATCGAGCAGGGAAAACCTCTTCATCGGGCGCGTCCTTTTCCGTTGAGGCTCAAGGGGTTTCAGAGCCGCGCTTCGGTGTCAATCGCGCCCTCTGCGCGCCGCCGCACAGGCCTCGGCGCACGCGGAAGGCTCACCTGCCAAACCCTTGCGATCACGAAACGGTTTCCCCCTTGACGGGGCTTCGCACCCCGTCCCACCCTGCCCCCGTTACCCCAAGCCGAAAGACCCCGCCCATGCCCATCGAGAACGCCCCCTTCAGCCAGGCCGAATATGACCGCCGCATCGCCAAGACCCGAGCGGCCATGAGCGAGGCGGGGATCGACGTGCTCTTCGTCACCAACCCGTCGAACATGTACTGGCTCACCGGCTATAACGGCTGGTCCTTCTACGTCCATCAGGGGGTGATCCTGCCGCTCGATGGCGCACCCTATTGGTGGGGACGCGGCATGGACGGCAACGGCGCACGCCGCACGGTCTGGATGGAGGAGGAATTCATCCTGCCCTATCGCGACCAGATGGTGCAGTCCGACATCATGCACCCGATGGAGGACCTGGCCTCGCATCTGCGGATCATGGGCCATGGCGATGCGCGGATCGGGGTCGAGATGGAGACCTATTTCTTCACCGCC
>NZ_AQRC01000017.1 GCF_000737065.1 Thioclava atlantica
GACCGGCTCGGGGCGGTGGGCTATGTCCGCCGCCCCGTCGCGCAGCAGGCCGCGCCAGATCGCTCGGACTGGACGCTCAACGCCCACCGCGCCCGCATGCGGCTCTCCCGCGCCATCCAGTCCCGGATCGCGGGCCAGCCCGGCGCGATCGCGGCGGCGCTGCTCACCGGCGACCGCTCGGGGCTGACCGAAGCCACGCGCGAGGCGATGCGGAGTTCGAACCTCGCGCATCTGATCGCGATCTCGGGGCTGCATATGGGGCTCCTAACGGGGTTCGTCTTCGCGCTGGTGCGCTCCGCGCTTGCTGCCGCCGGTCGGCCCGCGCTGATCTGGCCCGCGAAGAAGATCGCGGCGCTCTGCGCGCTTCTCGCCGCCACCGCCTATCTCTGGCTCGCAGGGCCGGCCGTCTCGACCCAACGCGCCTGGATCATGGTTTCGGTGATGCTCGCGGCGGTTCTCGTCGATCGCCGCGCGTTGAGCTTGCGCACGGTGGCCCTCGCCGCGAGCCTGCTGCTGATCTGGCAGCCCGAGAGCCTGACCGAGCCGGGCTTCCAGATGTCCTTCGCCGCGACTACCGCGCTGATCGTGGCGCTCGGGCCCTGGACGCGGCTCTCTCGCCGCCTGTCCCCGCTTCTCCGCCCCGTGCTGATGCTTGTCGCGACCTCTCTGATAGCCGGGCTCGCCACCGCGCCCATCGTTGCCGCGCATTTCCATCGGATCTCGGAATACGGGCTCGTGGCCAATCTGCTCGCGGTGCCCGCCATGGGGCTGGTGGTGATGCCGATGGGGGTGGTCGCGGCGCTCCTCGCACCGCTCGGGCTCGCCGGCCCCGCGCTCTGGGCGATGGGGATCGGTACCGGCTGGATCCTCGCCGTGGCCGAACGGATCGCGGCGCTCGAGGGCGCGGTTCCCGGAATCGCGCAGCCCGGCCCGCTCGTGCTGCCGCTGCTTGCGCTCGGCGCCCTGGGCATGGTTCTGGCGCGCGGGGCAGGGCGGAGCCTCGGGGCGATGATGATCGGGGCGGCCGGGTTTCTCTGGGTCGACGCCGCCCGCGCGCGCCCGGCGCTTCTCATCGCCCCCGAAGCCCAGCAAGTGGGGCTGCTGACCCCGAGCGGCCGGGTCCTCTCGAAGGAGGGGGCCGGCTTCATCGCCGGTCGATGGCTCGAAGCCGATGGCGACGCCGCCCCCCTCGCGCAAGCCGCGGCCCGAGCGGGCTTTTCCGGTCCCGGCAACGCGCGCGCGGGGATATTCCGGGACGCGCCACTCACCCATCTGAGCGGGAAAGGGGCCACGGACCGCCTGCTCGAGACCTGCATTCGCGGCGGCATCGTGATCCTTGCCGCGCGCGCGCCCGCGATGGACGGGCCCTGCGAGGTCTGGGATCAGCGCCGATTGCGCAAGGCCGGTGCCGTCGCCTTTGACGCGCAGGGGCAGGTCACGACGACCGTGCAAACCAAGGGCCGCCGTCTCTGGACGAAGCCCTGACTTCCAAATGCCGGAAAATATCCCCGCCGGAGGCAGACGCGCCCGCGCCGCTCGAGCATCGCCATGAAAAAGGGCGCCCGACCGGACGCCCCGCTTTCTCGTATCCCCTCGGATCAGTAGCTGCGGATCAGCCCGACGAGCCTTCCCTGCACCTTCACCTCGTCATCGCGCAGAAGCCGTGTCTCGTAGGCGGGGTTCGCGGCTTCCAGCGCGATCATCCCGCTGCGGCGGTAGAAACGCTTGAGCGTTGCTTCATGGCCCTCGACCAGCGCGACGACGATATCGCCATTATCGGCCGTGCCCTGTTCGCGGATCACCACGATATCGCCATCGTTGATCCCGGCCTCGATCATCGAGTCGCCCTTGACCTCGAGCGCGTAATGCTCGCCCCGGCCCGACAGCATTGAGCCCGGAACGGCGACGTGATGCGACACTTCCGAGATCGCCTCGATCGGCACACCGGCCGCGATCCGGCCCATCACCGGCAGTTCGAGCGCGTGCACCACCTCGACCGGCATCGCGGCAGGCGGCGGGGCCACCTTGTCACCCGCGATCACCTGCGGGGCGAAGCCGCTCGTCTCCGCCGGTTTGCCGAGCTTCTTCTCCAGCGCCTCGGGCAGTTTCACGATCTCGATCGCGCGGGCCCGATGGGCGAGGCGACGAATGAACCCGCGCTCCTCGAGCGCGGTGATCAGCCGATGAATGCCCGATTTCGACCGCAGGTCGAGCGCATCCTTCATTTCGTCGAACGAGGGCGGAACCCCGTCCTTCGCCATCCGCTTCTGGATGAATTCCAGCAATTCCAATTGCTTGCGCGTAAGCATTCGCATCTCTCCGATCGCGGTCGCGGGCAGTCTGTTCAGCGAATGTTCTAGCCCTGTTCCACGTCGCTGTCAACGCATCCGGGACGGATCTCAGCGCAGAGGCAGGATCTCGACGATCTCGCCGGCGCGGCGCGGGCCGTCATCCTTGGGACGGATCAAGAGGCAGGCCGCGTCGCTCAGCACGCTCAGCATCGCCGAATCCTGGTTGTCGCAGGGCGTGACGCGGGGCATCGGCGTGCCCGGTTCGAGACGGGCGCGCATGTAGTGGGTGCGCGGGCCGGTCGGGCCGGTATCGCAGGCGAGTTCTGCCTCCCGGGTGCGGGTCTGCGCGGGCAGGTCCTGCAGGCGTGCGAGCATCGGGCGCAGGAAGAGCTCTGCGCAGACCGTGGCCGAGACCGGGTTGCCGGGCAGGCCGAGCATCGCGGCCCCGCCCATCCGGCCCGCCATCAGCGGTTTGCCCGGGCGCATCGCGATCTTCCAGAAGCTGCGTTCGAGACCGAGTTCCTGCGCCACCTCGCCCACGAGATCATGCGCGCCCACCGAAGCCCCGCCCGAGGTCACCACCAGATCCGCGCCCTTCGCGAGGTCGAAGACGGTGCGCAGACTGTCGCGGTCGTCGCGCGCGATCGGCAGCATGCGCGTCTCGGCGCCCGCGCTCTCGGCGATCGCGGCGACGATGAAGCTGTTGGAGCAGATGATCTGGTCGGGGCCCGGCTCTTCGCCCGGCATCACCAACTCGTCGCCGGTCGCGATGATCGCGACGACTGGGCGGCGGCGCACCGTCACCGCGGCCACATTCATCGCGGCGAGCAGCCCGAGATCGCGCGCGGTGAGCGCCCGGGTCGGGCAGAAGGTCTCGCCCTTTGCGAAATCCTGCCCCTGCGGGCGGATATTGTCATGCGTCTCGAGCGTCTCGCCAAGGGTGATCGTGTCGCCCTCGCGGGTCACATGTTCCTGCAGCACCACCACGCCGCCCGGCGCGGGCACCGGCGCGCCGGTGAAGATCCGTACCGCCTGACCGGGGGCGAGGGGGCCCGAATAGGCACGCCCGGCCGCCGCCTCGCCCTCGACGCGCAGGGTGGCTCCGGGCTTGTGATCCTCGGCCGCGATCCAGTAGCCGTCCATCGCCGAGGCCGAGAAGGGCGGCTGGGTCAGCCGCGCAACCGCGGGCTCCGCCATCACCCGGCCGAGGGCCGAACGCAGCGCGACACGCTCGGTGCCGAGCGGTTCGACCAGCGCCAGAACCTTCTCAAGGGCCTCTTCGACAGAAATCATGGATCAAGCCTCGTAACGTCCGGATTTACCGCCATCTTTCAGCACCACGCGGATGCCTTCGATGCGCATCGACTTTTCGACCGCCTTGAGCATGTCATAGACAGTCAGCGCAGCCGCCGAGACCGCGGTCAGCGCCTCCATCTCGACCCCGGTCTGGCCCGAGGTCTTCACCGTCGCCTCGATCCGCACGCCCGGAAGCGCCTCGTCGGGGGTCAGTTCCAGCGCGACCTTGGTGATCGGCAGCGGGTGGCAGAGCGGGATCAGATCGGCGGTCTTCTTCGCGGCCATGATGCCCGCGATCCGAGCGATGCCCAGCACGTCGCCCTTCTTCGCCGTGCCCTTGAGCACGTGGTCGAGCGTCTCGTGCGTCATCTCGACCCGGCCCTCGGCCACGGCGATGCGGTCGGTCACCTCCTTGTCGGAGACATCGACCATATGGGCCCGGCCCTGTTCGTCGAAATGCGAAAGGCTCATGCGACCTCCAGAAGTTTCGCGGTGGCGCCGGCCACGTCGTCCTGGCGCATCAGGCTCTCGCCGATCAGGAAGCGGCGCGCGCCGACCTCGGCCATCGCGGCCATGTCGACGCGGGTGCAGATGCCGCTTTCGCAGACCAGATCGCGGCCCGCGGCAAGGATCGTCGGCGCGAGCTGGCGGGTGACGTCGAGCGAGACCTCGAAGGTCTTGAGATTGCGGTTGTTCACCCCCAGAAGCGGCGATTTCAGCGCCGCGAGCGCGCGCTCGGTCTCGGCCATGTCATGCACTTCGACCAGAACGTCCATGCCCCATCCGAACGCCGCGTCTTCCAGCTCGGCCGCGAGCCCGTCGTCGACCGAGGCCATGATGATCAGGATGCAATCCGCGCCCCAGGCCCTCGCCTCGGCCACCTGATAGGTGTCATAGAGGAAATCCTTGCGCAGAGCGGGCAGCGAACAGGCGGCGCGCGCCGCGGTCAGGAATTCGGGCGCGCCCTGGAAGGAGGGCGTATCGGTCAGCACCGACAGGCAGGCGGCGCCGCCCTGTTCATAGGCCTTCGCCAGCGCGGGCGGATCGAAATCGGGACGGATCAGGCCCTTGGAGGGCGACGCCTTCTTGATCTCGGCGATCAGCCCGTAACCGCTTTCGGCCTTGGCGCTCAGCGCCTTGGCGAAACCGCGGGTGGGCGGTTGCAGCTTCGCTTGTGCCTCGACCTCGCTCAACGGGCGCGCCGATTTGGCCGCGGCGATCTCGTCGAGCTTGTAGGCCTTGATCTTGTCGAGGATGGTGCTCATGCGCCCACCTCCTGCGTGATCCGGGCCAGCGTTTCAAGGGCGGCCCTGGCCTTCCCGGAATCGATGCTCTCGGCGGCCATCTCGGCCCCAGCCTTCAGATCGGCGACCTTGTCGGCCACGACCAGTGCAGCCGCCGCATTCAGCAGAACCGCGTCGCGATAGGCCGAGCTCTCGCCTTCGAGCAATGCGCGCAGCGCCGCCGCGTTCTCGGCCGGCGTGCCGCCGATGATGTTCTTGAACGGATGCACCGGCAGGCCCGCATCTTCGGGATGGACCTGGATCGACTCGATCCGGCCGTTCTCCAGCGCGGCCACTTCGGTCGTGCCGGTGATGGTGATCTCGTCGGTCCCGTCCGAGCCATGCACGAGCCAGGCCTTCTCCGCGCCGAGCATCTGCAATGTCTCGGCCATCGGGAAGATCAGGTCGGGCGCGAAGGCCCCGGTCAGCTGCCGCGTCACGCCCGCGGGATTGGTCAGCGGCCCGAGGATGTTGAAGATCGTCTTGCAGCCCAGCTCGAGCCGCACCGGCATCACATGGCGCATCGCCGGGTGATGGATCTGCGCCATCATGAAGCCGATCCCCGCCTCGGCAAGCCCGCGTTCGGTGGCCTCGGGGCCGGCCATCACGTCGATGCCCAGTTCCGTCTGCACATCCGCCGTGCCCGAGCGCGACGAGGCAGCCCGGTTGCCGTGCTTGGCGACCGGCACGCCCGCGCCGGCCACGACGAAGGCTGTGGCGGTCGAGATGTTGAGCGTGTGCATCCCGTCGCCGCCGGTGCCGACGATGTCGATCGCGCCCTCGGGCGCCTTCACGGGGACGCATTTCGCGCGCATCGCGGCGGCGGCGGCGGCATATTCGGAGACCGACTCGCCGCGCGCCCGCAGCGCCATCAGCAATCCGCCGATCTGCGCGGGGCTCGCCTCGCCGTTGAACAGGATCTCGAAGGCGGTCTCGGCCTGCGCGCGGCTCAGCGGGCCCTCGCTTGCCGCGAAGATCAGCGGCTTCATCGCCTCGCTCATCGGTTGGCTCATGCGGGCACCTTCAGGCTCACGCCTGCCTCTGTGAGGAAATTCCGGAGCATCGCGTGGCCGTGTTCGGAGGCGATGGATTCGGGGTGGAACTGCACGCCCTCGATCGGCAGCTCGCGGTGGCGCAGCCCCATGATCGTGCCGTCCTTGAGTTCGGCGGTCACCTCGAGGCAGTCGGGCAGGCTCTCGCGCTCGACCACCAGCGAGTGATAGCGGGTCGCCTGAAGCGGCGAGGGCAGGCCCTTGAACACGCCTTTGCCCTCGTGATGGATCTCGCCCATCTTGCCATGCACGATCTCGGAGGCGCGCACGACGCGGCCGCCGAAGGCCTGACCGATCGTCTGATGCCCCAGACACACGCCGAAAAGCGGCAGTTTCGCCTCGGCCGCGGCCATCACCAGCGGCAGGCAGATCCCGGCCTGATCGGGGTCGCAGGGCCCGGGCGAGAGCACGATCGCCTCGGCGCCCATGCCCATCGCTTCCTGCACGTTGAGCGCGTCGTTGCGCCAGACTTTCACATCCGCGCCCAGCTCGCCGAAATAATGCACGAGGTTGTAGGTGAAGCTGTCATAATTGTCGATGAGCAGCAGCATGGCCGGGCCTTTCTTCATGTGCCCCCGAGCTATGCCCGCCGTCATCGGCCTGCAAGGGGCCGCATATTGGGGGTGAACCGGGGATCGGGTCGGGCTATAGATGCAATTAGCGATGTGCCGGGGTCAAGGGCAGATGCCCCCGGCGGGCCGTGCGAGGACGGCCTTGAAGGCGTGGAGGCAGGCAAATGTTCGGTTCTGTGATCAGAGGCGGTTTGGCGGGCATCGTGGTCGCGGTGCTGACGATCGCGGGCCTTTCGCTCGTGCTGCCGCGCCCGAAGGAGCCGGGGGAGCAGTTCGAGGAAGGGCTCGTCGCCTACGCCCCCAAGCCGCAATCCGACACGGTCATGGTCCCGGCGGGCTCGGATTTCACCCGTGCCGCGACTGATCGCGCGCCGCGGATGCCGGCACCTGCGGGCGCGCCGCTCACCGCCCCCACCGCGCCGCCGAGCGCGCCGCTGAGCCAGCCGAGCCTCGCGCCCCCGCCGCAGATCGCCGATACCCAACCCGCAGCGCGCCCCGAAGCGGCGCCCGAGACGCCCGAACCGCAGCCCAACCCCGAAGGCGAGGTGGCCGCGCTCGAGGCGCCGGTCACGCCCGAACAACCCATCCCGGTGCCGCCGCCCGGTGATGTGAACGTGCCCGCACTCGGCCCGGCGGCGGCCCCTTCGAAGGCGCCAAGCATACCCGAAGCGCCGCAGCCCCCTGCCGGGGCCCCGACATTGCCCGTCTCGCCCGAGGCAGGCCCGCTTGTCGATGCGGGGATCGGAAGGGAGGCCGCGTTGCAAACCGGGGAGGGGGCCTCCGGTCCGGTCACGCTCAGCGGGGCTGGCATGAAAGCGCACAGAGTGCCCGAGACCCAACCGGATGCGGCTTCTCCGGACCGATCCGCGGCGATGCCCGCGTTACCCGAAGCCGCGCCCCTGACGCCGGATTTTGCAGCGCCTGCGCCCGAGATGGCGCCGCCCGCCAGTGAGCCGGACATGGCCCCGGACGCGACGCCTGACCTGACACCTCAGAAACCGCGGGTTCTCACCCTCGATCCTGCGCCGAGCCTTCCGGGCAAGTCGATCGGCGGGTTCAAATCCGCCCCCGGCGTCATCGTCGACCGGCTCCCGCAGGTCGGGGCCGCGCCGCCGACCGATGCGGCACCGGGCGCGACACCTGCGGACGTCGCGCCGCCGTCAGCCCCCGACACGCGCGCGATGACCCCGCTCGAGCGGTTCGCCGCGCCTGTCGTCCCCGACCCAACCAAGGCCCGCGTCTCGATCGTGCTGATCGATCCGGGTATCGCGGCGGGCGCTCTCGACCCCGACACGATCACCTCGCTCGGCCTGCCGATGACGATCGCGATCGACCCGACGCGGCCCGGTGCGGCCGAGGACGGGCAAGCCTTCCGCGAGGCCGGTTACGAAATCGCGATCCTCGCGGCCGACCTGCCTGAAAATGCGACCCCGGCCGATGTCGAGGTCGCGCTCGAAGCGTGGCGCCACACGCTGCCCGAGGCGGTCGCGGTGGTCGAGCGGCGCAAGCCCGAGTTCCAGAACAACCGGCCGCTCGCGCGGCAGATGGTCAGTGCGCTGGCACGCGACGGGCTCGGGCTTGTGACGCAGAAAGTGGGCTTCGACAGCGCCAACCAGATCGCGGCGTCCTCGGGTCTTCCTCATACCCAGATCTGGCGGGTACTCGATGCGGGGCGCGAGAAGGCGCCTGCGATTTCGCGGATGCTCTCGCGCGCGGGCTTCGAAGCCGACCGCGAAGGGCAGGTGGCGGTGATGCTTTCGGCCTGGCCCGAGACGATTTCCGGGATCGACGACTGGTATGTCGCCGAGCAGAGCCGGTTCGCGCTCGTCCCGGTCTCGTCGCTGGTTCTGTCGAGCGTGCCCGCCGCCGGGCAGTAACGCACGGACGCCGCCGGGCGCAGGCCCCTCAGCCGTTCCCGCGGGTGGAGACGAACAGGCCTGCATCCTCGGCTGCGCGGCGCAGCGCCTTGGACTTGTTGACCGTCTCCATCCATTCGGCTTCCGGATCGCTGTCATAGACCACGCCGCCGCCCGCCTGAATGTAGAGGGTCTTGTCCTTCACGACCGCAGTGCGCAGCGCGATGCACATGTCCATCTCGCCATTGGCCGCGAAATAGCCCACGCCGCCGCCATAGATGCCGCGCTTCTCGGGCTCCAGCTCGTCGATGATCTCCATCGCCCGCACCTTCGGAGCGCCCGAGACGGTGCCCGCGGGCAGACCCGCCAGAAGTGCCGAGAGGGCGTCCTGATCGTCCGCCAGCTCGCCCACCACGTTGGAGACGATATGCATGACGTGGCTGTAGCGCTCGATGATGAATTTCTCGGTCGGATGCACGGTGCCGATCTTCGAGACGCGCCCCACATCGTTGCGCCCCAGATCCAGGAGCATCAGGTGTTCGGCCAGTTCCTTCTTGTCCGAGAGCAGATCCTCTTCGAGCGCCTTGTCCTCGGCGGGCGTCGCCCCGCGCGGACGGGTGCCCGCGATCGGGCGGATCGTCACCTCTCCCTCGCGCACGCGCACGAGGATTTCAGGGGAAGCCCCGACGATCTGGAACCCGCCGAAGTTCAGGAAGAACATGAAGGGCGAGGGGTTGGTGCGCCGCAGGCTGCGATAGAGCGCGAAGGGCGGCAGCGGGAAATCGGCCGACCAGCGTTGGGCCGGGACCACCTGGAAGATATCGCCCGCGCGGATGTAATCCTTGGCCTTCTCCACGGCGGCCTTGTAGCCCTCCTTGGTGAAGTTCGAGCGCATCTCGCCGACCTGCAGGCTCTCGCCCAGATCGCGGCTCTCGACCGGCGTGCGGTCGAGATCGCGCAGCGCGTCAGACACCCGCTCGGCGGCCTGCGCATAGGCGGCGCGCGCCGACAGACCGGAGGACTGGAAGGCGGGCGCACAGAGGATCACGTCGCCCTTCACCCCGTCGAGCACCGCCACCACCGAGGGCCGCAGCAGAACCGCGTCGGGCACGCCGATCGGGTCGGGGTTCACGTTGGGCAGCTTCTCCACGAGCCGGATCGTGTCATAACCGAGATAGCCGAAGAGACCGGCCGCGGCGGCGGGCAGCCCTTCGGGCATCTCGATACGGCTCTCGGCGATGAGCGCGCGCAGGGATTCGAACGGATGGCCGGGCAGATCCTCCCAGGCTTCGTCGAAACGGGCCTGCCGGTTGATCCGCGCGTTCTCGCCCCGGCATTCCCAGATCACGTCGGGTTTCATCCCGATGATCGAGTACCGTCCGCGCACCTCGCCGCCGGTCACCGATTCCAGCATGAAGGAGTTGGGCTGGGCCTCGGCGAGCTTCAGCATCAGCGAGACGGGCGTGTCCAGATCGGCGGCCAGACGCGCATAGACGAGCTGGTTTTCACCCTTGGCCCAGCGGGCCTCGAATTCCTCGAAGGAGGGAGAGAGCGCGACCACCTGGGGCCTCCTTACTGCATCTGCGACTGCACCGCCGTCACCGCCTGATTGTCGAGCGACAGACCGGCCTCGCTCTCGATGGCGTTGGCGTAGAAGGTGAGCAGATCGTTGGCGAGCGCCTGCGAGAGCTGGCTGCCGACCTGTCCGGAGATCAGCTTGGTGTCGCTGTCGTTCATGTCGGCGGGGATCACCTTGTCGGTCACCAGCACGTAGACCTTGCCCTTCGCGGTCACCTGCGCGGGCTTGCCCGGCTCGGTGGCGAAGACCTTGGAGACGACCTGCGGGGGCACCTCGTCGTTGAACCCGCCCCGCGCGATGCTGGGCACCGTCGTGGTCAGCAGACCGGTCTCGCCGAGCGACTTGCCGCCCTCGAGCGCCCTGACGACTTCACCCGCCCGGGCTTCCTCGGCCTTCACGAGCTGGTCCTGATGCCAGGCCGTCGCGACCTCGTCCTTGACCTTGTCGAAGGGCTTGGGGGTCGGCGGCACGACCTTGTCGAGACGCAGCGCGAAGACACCGCCATCCGAGAGGTTGTCGAGTTCGGGATAGTCGCCGACCTGCGCGGCATCGGCGGCCTTGCGGAACTCCTCGTAGCCCGCGATCCCGTCGGAACTGTCGGCGGTATAGGGGATCTGGCCGATTTCCATGTCGGTTTCCTTGGCCATGTCCTCGAGCGTCGCCCCGCCCGCCAGCATATCCTGCAGCTTCTCGGTCTCGCTGCTGATCTCGCGGCGCGCCATGTCGGTTTCCGCCTCGCCCGCGAGTTCCTCGCGCGCCTGCTCGAATGTGGTCGTCTGCGCGTCGATGATCGCGTTCATCTTGAACAGCGCAGGGCCCAGATCGGTGTCGATCGGTCCGACCACACCCGGCTCCTTGAGCGCGAAGACCGCATCGCCCGCCTTGCCGAGCTGCGCCTTGCTCACGTCGCCAAGATCCGCATCATCGAGCGAGAGGCCACGCTCCTTGGCGAGATCGGCGAAGCTCGCCTTGCCCGCATCCAGTTTGTCCTTGGCGGCTTGCGCCTCGTCCATCGACGGGTAGACGAGCCGTTCCACCAGCCGCTTTTCGGGTTGCTGGAACTCGTCGATGCGGCGCTGGTACTCGGCCTTGAGCGTCGCGTCGTCGATCTTGACCTTGTCCTTGAGCATCTCGGGCGTCAGCCACGCATAGGTGATCTCGCGCGTCTCGGGCGCGGTGAACTGGTCGATATGGTCGTTGTAATAGGCCTGAAGCTCCTCGTCGGTCGGCTTCGCGACCGGGGTCGTCAGGTCGCCCTCGGTAATCTCGGCCCAGGTGAAGGCGCGATGCTCGCCTACATATTTCGTATAGGCGTCGATCACCTCCTGCGGCGCCTTCACGCCACCCGCGATCGCACCTTGCAGGATCGAGCGGGCGAGATCGCCGCGAAGCTGGGCCTCGAACTGGGTCTCGGAATAGCCCTGCTGACGCAGCGCGAACTTGTAGGTCTCGCGGTCGAACTTGCCGGAGGCGTTCTGGAAGGCCTGGATGTCGAAGATCTGCTTTTGCAGCTGCTCGTCGCCCACCGACACGCCAAGCCTGCTCGCAGCTTCGGAAAGCGCGGCCTGGCCGATCAGGCGGCCCAGCACCTGCTGGTCGAGGCCGCTCGCGCGCATCTGCGCCATCGTGACCGGCTGGCCGATCTGCTGGCTGCGGGTCTGCATCTCCTGACGCAGGGCGCGCGCATATTCGTCGACCGAGATCTTGGTGTCGCCCACCGATCCGACCGACTTGATCTGCCCGGAGAACGAGCGCAGCCCGAAACCGCCAAGTCCGAGGATCAGCATGGCCAGCAAGATCCAGACGACGACACTCTTGCCGTGGCTGCGCAGCTTCATAGGGGGTCCTCCTCGGAGCGGTCAGGTCTTCGCGGCTGTTTAGGGCTTTGCCCGATAGGCTGCAAGGCTATGGGTGCGCGTAAGCCGCGAGCCGGTCGCGCAGCGCCGCGATCCCGGCGGTATCGACATTGGCGAAGGCGATCCGCATCTGCCGCGCGCCCGCTTCGGCATCGGTCGGCATGAACATCGTGCCCGGCAGCATCAACACCCCCGCCTCGCGCACCAGCGCGCGGGCGAATTCGGGGGCGGGGCGCGGATCGGGATGGGTGACATAGGCGAAATAGGCGCCGCAGCCGAGCAGGTCCCAGCCCTCGAGCGTCCCCACCGCCTGTTCCATCGCGGCCCGCCGCGCGAGGATCTCCGCACGCTCGCCCGCCACCCATTGCGAGAGGTGCAGCATCCCCCAGAGCGCCGCGATCTGGCCCAGTTGGCCGGGGCAGATCGCCACCGTGTCGAGGAATTTCTCGATCTCGGCGAGACGGTCCTCGCCCGCGACGATCGCGCCGACGCGGTGGCCGGTCAGGCGATAGGCTTTCGAGAAGCTGTAGAGATGGATGAAGTACCTGGCCCAGTCGGGATCGGCGAAGAGATCGTGGGGCGCGCCCGTCCGGCTGTCGAAATCGCGATAGGTCTCGTCCACGATCAGCGCGATCCGGTGATGCCGCGCAAGTTCGGCGAAGGCGCGGATCAGCTCGGCCGGGTATTCCGCCCCGCCCGGATTGTTGGGCGAGACGAGCACGATCGCGCGGGTGCGCCCGGTGATCTTCGCCGCCGCCTCCTCGGGGTCGGGCAGGAGCCCCGCGCCGGGGGCGAGCGGCACCGTGGTCACGCCCGCCATGTCGAGCCACATCTTGTGATTGAAATACCACGGCGTCGGCAGGATCACCTCGTCGCCGGGGCCCGCCAGCGTCGCGAGCGCGGCGCAGAAGGCCTGATTGCAGCCCTGGGTGATCGCGACCTGCGCCGCCCCGATCGTGCCGCCATAGGCGAGAGACCATTGACGGGCGAGTTCTGCGCGCAGCTCCGGCATGCCCAGGACCGGGCCGTAGAGATGCGCCTGCGGATCGTTCAGTGCGGCCTCCGCGATCGCCTGGCGTAGCGCCTCGGGCGGGGGATCGACGGGCGCGGCCTGGCTGACATTGATCAGCGGGCGGTCGGAGGGGAAGACGACGCCCTCGAGCCAGCGCCGCGCCTCCATCACCGGGGGGGCGAAGGTACGGGCGAAGGCGGGATTGAGCGGATGGGGCATCGGTGTCCTCGTTGCTGGCCGGGCGAGATCAGCAGAGCGGGGCGGCCTTGGCAAGGGGCAGGAGCCTCCGGCGGGGGTATTTCGATCCAGGTGAAGGGGTGATCGTCACCGATGCCACCAGGCGCGCCCGTGCCGTACCGTCCATTCGCGCCAGGTGAGCGCGATCACCACGAGATCGAGCAGCGTCAGCAGCAGCATCGAGATGTCGTGATGCAGGCTCCAGACATAGAGCTGATAGGCGACGAAACCGAACAGGAGCGCGATCGCCCCCGGATAGGCCCACAGGATGCCGCGCATCAGCAGGATCACCACGATCAGCTTCAGCGCGCCGTGGCTGGTGAAGTAGAAGCCGTAGAAGCTCTGCGTCTGAATCGAGAAATGCTGTGCCGCGTTCAGGAGCGCCGAGGCGATCGCGTCCTTTGGATCCTCGCTGAGCTCGCGCCGGGTGATCCATTGCGCGATATTGAAGACGGCATTCCCCGGCAAGCCCCAGAGCGCGAGCCCCGAGAGCGTCTCGGCCAGCGCGAACAGGCCCTTGAGGATCAGGCTCGCCTCGAAGAGCCAGTGCAGGAACCGCCCGAGCGCGGTTCCGGGAGCGCCCAGCCGCAAGGGATCAGTCCGTGCCGCGATAGGGCTGCACGTATTGCAGCGCCATGTCCCAGGGGAAGAAGATCCAGGTGTCCTGGCTGACCTCGGTCACGAAGGTATCGACCAGCGGCGCGCCCATCGGCTTGGCATAGACGGTGGCGAATTGCGCCTTGGGGAAGAGGTCGCGCACGAGCTTGAGGGTATTGCCGGTATCGACGAGATCGTCGACGATCAGCACGCCCTCGCCGCCATTTTCCATCAGATCAGCCTGGGTCGGCTTGAGGACCTGCGCGGCGCGCTGGTCCTGATGGCTGTAGCTCTTGATCGAGATCGTGTCGACGGTGCGGATATCGAGCTCGCGCGCGACGATCGCCGCGGGAACCAGCCCGCCGCGGGTGATGCCCACCACCGCGCGCCAGTTGCCGTCATCGGGCCCCTTGCCGTCGAGCCGCCAGGCGAGGGCGCGCGCGTCGCGGTGGAGCTGGTCCCAGCTGACATGGAAGCCTTTTTCGTGGGGCAAACGGTCGGACATGACGATTTCCTCAGGTCAATGCGAGTTTGAGACCGAGCAGGGCGAGGAGGCCGCCGAAGACGCGCTCGATCACGGATTTCAGGTTGAGATAGGCCCTGCGCGTCTTCTCGAGCGAGAAGATCCGCGCCACGATCACGTTCCAGCCGGCATCGTTGAACATCACGATGGCGAGGATCGCGGCATAGGCCCAGCCGGGCGCCGAGGGCGGGATGAAGGTCAGGAAGATCGTGCCGAAGAACACGGCGGGTTTCGGATTGGCGAGCTGGGTCGAGACACCGAGCCAGACGAGGCGCGGGATCGAGCGGGCGCGGGGCAGCTCGGCGATGTCCTGATCCATCGGCTCGCCCGCATGGCGCCACATCTTGAAGGCCAGCCAGAGCAGATACGCCGCGCCCGCGAATTTGAGCGTGGTCAGGAGCGCCGGGGCGATCTTGAAGACGAGCGCGAGGCCGAAGAGCGCCGCCGCAGCCCAGATCACCGCGCCGAGCCCGATCCCCACCGCGAGCCAGATCCCGCGCGAGAAGCCCTCGCGCAGGCTGGTGCGGGCCGCGAGCAACACGGCGGGCCCCGGCGACATCGCGGCCGCCAGATGCACGAAATAGATCGCCGTGAAGGCCGCGAGGCTCATCGCTTTGCTCAGTCCTTGCGGCCGGTGACCACGTCGATATCGGGCGCGTCCACCGCCTTCATGCCGACGACATGATAGCCCGCATCGACATGGAGCGTCTCGCCGGTGGTGCCGGAGCCGAGATCCGAGAGCAGGTAGAGCGCGGCCTTGCCGACCTCTTCCTGGGTCACATTGCGGCGCAGGGGCGAGTTCAGCTCGTTCCACTTCATGATGTAGCGGAAGTCGCCGATGCCGGAGGCCGCGAGCGTCTTGATCGGGCCGGCCGAGATTGCGTTGCAGCGGATGCCGTCCTTGCCCAGATCCTCGGCGATATATTTCACCGAAGCTTCCAGCGCGGCCTTGGCGACGCCCATCACGTTGTAATGCGGCATGACCTGCTCGGCGCCGTAATAGGTGAGCGTCAGGAGCGAGCCGCCCTCGGTCATCATGTCGGCGGCGCGCTTGCACACGGCGGTGAAGGAGTAGACCGAGATGTCCATCGTCATCGCGAAATTGTCGCGGGAGGTGTCGACATAGCGGCCGCGCAACTCGCTCTTGTCGGAGAAGCCGATCGCATGAACGACGAAGTCGAGCTTGCCCCATTTCTCCTTGAGCGTGTCGAACAGCGTGTCGATCGAGCCGCTATCGGCCACATCGCACTCGATCAGGATATCCGAGCCGAGTTCGCCGGCCAGCGGCCCCACGCGTTTCTTCAGGGCCTCGCCCTGATACGAGAAGGCCAGTTCCGCGCCCGCATCCGCAAGCGCCTTCGCAATTCCCCAGGCGATTGATTTGTCATTCGCGAGGCCCATGATCAGCCCGCGCTTGCCCGCCATCAGGTTGTTCGACATGTCAGGTTTTCCCCCGCTTCGCTCTGGTAAGTTCGAATGCTTTAGGCGAAAGGTGAGGACGCATCAAGGCTGCTGACCCATCGTCAGACGCGCGCCCGGCGCGCCGAAGGGCGCGGGATCGGCGGCGAGACCTGCGGGCACAGGAGGGTAGGATGAGCGACCGGAGCGGTATTTTCGCGGGCGACGACCCGTTCGCGATCGCGCAGGCCTGGCTGAGCGAGGCCGAGGGCAGCGAGATCAACGATCCCAACGCGATCGCATTGTCGACCGTCGACGCGACGGGCCTGCCCAATGCGCGCATGGTTTTGCTCAAGGAAATCGAGGAAATGGTGGCGCCCTCGGGCGGGGCCTTCGTCTTCTATACCAATTACGGGTCGGTAAAGGCGTGCGAAATCGAGGCGTCGGGCAAGGCCGCCTTCGTGATGCACTGGAAGTCGCTGCGGCGCCAGATTCGGGTGCGCGGCCTCGTCGAACGCGAAGAGGGGCCGCAGGCGGATGCCTACTATGCCTCCCGTTCGCTCAAATCGCGGCTCGGCGCCTGGGCCTCGCGGCAAAGTGAGCCGTTGTCATCGCGCGCGAGCCTGATGGGGGAGGTCGCCAAGCTCACCGCGCAGCTCGGACCCAATCCTAAGCGGCCTCCCTTCTGGGGAGGGTTCAGAATCAAGCCCTTGGAGATCGAATTCTGGGCCGACGGCGCCTTCCGCCTGCATGACCGCTTCCGCTGGCGGCGGCAAAGCGTTGCCGATCCTTGGGAAATTTCGCGCCTCAACCCCTGAGCCCGGCCTCGCGCCCTCGGCCTAGGGTCTTGAAACGCGAGGTTTTCTCTTGAACAGTCCCCGCAGCGGCGCAAGTTCTCGACAGAGCGCCGCGGAGTAGATCCGGGAACACCCGAAGATGCAGACGGGATGGAAAATGCCAGGCGAGGCGGCGAGCGCGCCGCATGAGGTCGCGGGAACCGTGAAATGGTTCGACGCGGTCAAGGGGTTTGGCTTCATCCTCGACGATGCGGGCGGTCCCGACATTCTCCTTCATGCCAATGTGCTGCGCAATTTCGGGCAGGGCTCGGTCGCGGATCAGGCGCAGATCCGGGTGACCGTGCAGATGACGCCGCGCGGGGCGCAGGCGGTCGAGGTGCTCGAGATCCAGCCGCCCGAGGGCGAGAGCCTCGTCCCGATCGAGGATCTCGGGGAGAACGCCTCCGCCGAGATCGCGGCCCTGCCGCTCGAACCGGCGCGGGTGAAGTGGTTCGAGAAGGCCAAGGGGTTCGGCTTCGCCAATGTCTTCGAGCGGGCCGAGGATGTCTTCATTCACATGGAGGTGCTGCGGCGTTCGGGCTTTGCCGATCTCGCGCCAGGCGAGGCGGTCTGCCTTCGCGTGGTCGACGGCAAGCGCGGGCGCATGGCGGCGCAGGTTCTCGCATGGGATGCCGGTCTGAAATCGGGGCGCTGAGCGCCTGTCTCCTTCTGGCCTTCGCCGTGCCCGGCCCGGTCCGGGCGGGGGAGGGGGCGCAATGCAGCGAGGATGTCGCCATCCTGCGGACGGATGGCAAGCTCGCGCAGTTCCGGGTGGAGATCGCCGATGACCCGGATGAGCGCGCCCAGGGACTGATGGGGCGCGAATCGATGCCGACCGGGGCGGGGATGCTGTTCGTCTATCCGACGCCGCGCGAAGTCGCCTTCTGGATGCATGACACACCGCTGCCGCTCGACATGCTCTTCATCGACGAGGCCGGGCGGGTCGTGAAGGTCGCGGCGCAAACCCGGCCCAATGACGACACCCCGATTCCCTCCGACATGCCGGTGCGCTTCGTGCTCGAGATCAATGCGGGCCTCGCCGCGCGGCTCGGCCTCGGCCCGGGCGCGCAACTCGCCCATCCCGCGATCGACCCGGCGCGGGCGGTCTTTCCCTGCAAATGACCCTTTTCTTGACGGGGATCGCTCGCTAAGGAGAGGGCGTCGGGGCGTAGCGCAGCCTGGTAGCGCGTCTGTTTTGGGTACAGAAGGTCGTGAGTTCGAATCTCGCCGCCCCGACCATCTTCGCATCGCTCTGAAATGATCCCCAACATGTTGTGGTTCGCCGCGAGACCGGGTCCGCCGGCACGGTTGTGCATCATGCCCAAAAATTGAGCGCCTCGTTCCCAGGCTATCCACAAAATATTGCGGTTTGTGGATCGAATGGCACGGATTTCCCCTGCAGGGGCCCTAAGCCCAAAGAAAAACGTCATTTTTTCATGCCGCGTCGCGGCACCCGCCCATTAACCAAATGTGGATGAATCGGGCAGGCCTTCTGACTCCGGCCCGGTCAACCGGAAAATGCATTTCGACAGGGTGAAAGTTTCGTTGACGCGTTGTCGAAGCTACGGCAGGTTGTGTTCTACCAGCGGCAAACCCACCACATGTAGTGGGAGCGGCGGGGCAAGGAACAGCAACGGTTTTGACGGGGGCAAATACCCCCGTTTTCCCTCGCAGCGCCGGTTGCGGGCTGTCGGTTCGTCTTTGCCCGTCGAAAGGTCGCGATTGATTGGACATTGAACGGGGACTGGGCAATGAAGATCGAACGCAAGTTCACCACGGAAGACACCGGCGCCTACGGAGCGCTCGCTTTCACCACGACGGCCTCGGAGATTCGCAATCCCGACGGCAAGGTGGTGTTCCGCAACGAGTCGGTCGAGGTCCCCGAAGGCTGGAGCCAGGTCGCTTCCGACGTGCTCGCCCAGAAATATTTCCGCAAGGCCGGTGTCCCCGCCGCGCTCAAGAAGGTGCGCGAAAAGGGCGTGCCGGAATTCCTGTGGCGCTCGGTGCCCGATGAAGACGCGCTTGCCCAGCTCCCCGAAGAGGCGCGTTTCACCGGCGAGAGCTCGGCCAAGCAAGTCTTCGACCGTCTCGCAGGCGCCTGGTGCTACTGGGGTTGGAAGGGGGGCTACTTCTCGACCGAGGCCGACGCCCAGGCCTATTACGACGAGATGCGCTACATGCTCGCCGAGCAGATGGCCGCGCCGAACTCGCCGCAATGGTTCAACACCGGCCTGCACTGGGCCTATGGCATCGACGGCCCCGGTCAGGGGCACTTCTATGTCGATCACAAGACCGGAAAGCTGACCAAGTCGAGCTCGGCCTATGAGCATCCGCAGCCCCATGCCTGCTTCATCCAGTCGGTTTCGGACGATCTGGTGAACGAGGGCGGGATCATGGATCTCTGGGTCCGCGAGGCGCGTCTGTTCAAATACGGATCGGGCACCGGCACCAACTTCTCGAGCCTGCGCGCCGAGGGGGAATCGCTCTCGGGCGGCGGCAGATCCTCGGGCCTGATGGGGTTCCTGAAGATCGGCGACCGCGCGGCAGGTGCGATCAAGTCGGGCGGCACCACGCGCCGCGCGGCGAAGATGGTGATCTGCGACATGGACCACCCCGATGTCGAGCAATTCGTGAACTGGAAGGTGATCGAGGAGCAGAAGGTGGCCTCGCTGGTCGCGGGCTCGAAGCTGCACGAGCGCGAACTCAACAAGATCTTCGAGGCGATCCGTGTTTTCGACGGTTCGGACGAGGGCTCGGTCGATCCGGTGAAGAACCCGGCGCTGAAAGAGGCGATCAAATCCGCCAAGCGCGTGATGATCCCCGAGACCTATATCAACCGCGTGCTGCAATATGCGCGGCAGGGCTATGGCTCCATCGAATTCCCGACCTATGACACGGATTGGGACAGCGAAGCCTACGTTTCGGTCTCCGGCCAGAATTCGAACAACTCGGTGCGTGTCACCAATGCCTTCCTGAAGGCGGTGAAGGACGATGCCGATTGGGAACTGATCCGCCGCACCGACGGCAAGGTCGCGAAAACCGTGAAGGCGCGCGATCTGTGGGAGCAGGTCGGCCACGCGGCCTGGGCCTGTGCCGATCCGGGCATCCAGTTCCACGACACCGTGAACGAGTGGCACACTTGCCCCGAGGACGGCCCGATCCGCGGCTCGAATCCGTGCTCGGAATACATGTTCCTCGACGACACGGCGTGCAACCTCGCCTCGATGAACCTGCTGACCTTCTACAAGGACGCCAAGTTCGACGCGGAGGCCTATATCCACGCGACCCGTCTCTGGACGGTGACGCTGGAAATCTCGGTGCTGATGGCGCAGTTCCCCTCGAAGGAGATCGCGCAGCGCTCTTACGACTTCCGGACGCTGGGTCTCGGCTATGCCAATATCGGCGGGCTGCTGATGAACATGGGCCTCGGCTATGACAGCGACGAGGGCCGGGCGCTGTGCGGCGCGCTCACCGCGATCCTGACCGGCGTGTCCTACGCGACCTCTGCCGAGATGGCGGGCGAGCTCGGGCCGTTCCCGGGCTACGAGAAGAACGCCAAGCACATGCTGCGCGTCATCCGCAACCACCGCACCGCCGCGAACGGCAAGAGCACGGGCTATGAGGCGCTCGAGGTGAAACCGGTCGCGCTCGACCACAAGAACTGCCCCGATCAAGATCTGGTCCAGCTCGCGGTGCAGGCCTGGGACGAGGCGCTGAGCCTGGGCGAGAAGCATGGATACCGCAACGCGCAGGTCTCGGTGATCGCGCCCACCGGCACGATCGGACTGGTGATGGATTGCGACACCACCGGCATCGAGCCCGATTTCGCGCTGGTGAAGTTCAAGAAGCTCGCGGGGGGCGGTTATTTCAAGATCATCAACCGCTCGGTGCCCGCGGCGCTCGAGACGCTCGGCTACGGCCCGGCGGAGATCGAGGAGATCATCGCCTATGCCGTGGGCCACGCCTCGCTTGGCAACTGCCCCGACATCAACACCACCGCACTGATCGGCCACGGCTTCGGCCCGCGCGAGATCGAGAAGATCGAGGCGGCGCTGCCCACGGCCTTCGATATCCGCTTCGTGTTCAACCAGTGGACGCTGGGCGAGGAGTTCTGCACCCAGACTCTCGGCATCCCGGCTGCGAAGCTCAACGATCCGACCTTCGACATGCTGCGCCATCTCGGCTTCACCAAGAAGCAGATCGAGGCCGCGAACGATCATGTCTGCGGGACAATGACGCTCGAGGGCGCGCCGCATCTGAAGGACGAGCATCTGATCGTGTTCGACTGCGCCAACCCCTGCGGCAAGAAGGGCAAGCGCTACCTCTCGGTCGACAGCCACATCTACATGATGGCGGCGGCGCAAAGCTTCATCTCGGGCGCGATCTCGAAGACGATCAACATGGCCAACCATGCCTCGATCGAGGACGTGAAGGCGGCTTACGAGTTGAGCTGGTCTCTCGGGATCAAGGCCAATGCGCTCTACCGCGACGGCTCGAAGCTGAGCCAGCCGCTCGCCGCGGCGCTCGTCGAGGATGACGAGGAGGCCGAGGAAATCCTCGCCACCGGTTCGGCGCAGGAAAAGGCGGCCGTTCTGGCCGAGAAGATCGTCGAGAAGGTGGTGGTCAAGGAGCTGGTGCGCAGCCACCGCGAGAAGCTTCCCGATCGCCGCAAGGGCTACACCCAGAAGGCGGTCGTGGGCGGCCACAAGGTCTATCTGCGCACGGGCGAATACGAGGACGGCAATCTCGGCGAGATCTTCATCGACATGCACAAGGAAGGTGCGGGCTTCCGGGCGATGATGAACAACTTCGCGATCGCCGTCTCGGTCGGCCTGCAATACGGGGTGCCGCTCGAGGAATTCGTGGACGCCTTCACCTTCACCAAGTTCGAACCCGCCGGCATGGTCCAGGGCAACGACTCGATCAAGAACGCGACCTCGATCCTCGATTACGTGTTCCGCGAACTCGCCGTGTCCTATCTCGACCGCACGGATCTCGCGCATATCAAGCCGCAGGGCACGACCTTCGACGATCTGGGCGGCGGCGTGGCCGAGGGCAAGCGCGAGGGCAATGTCGAGCCGGTCTCGGAGACCGCGTCGAAATCGCTCGAAGTGCTGCGCCAGATCTCCTCGACCGGCTATCTGCGCAAGCGGATGCCGCAGGAGCTGATGGTGCTGCAGGGCGGCGCGGGCATCGAGACCCTGCGCGCACAAAGCCTGCAGGCGAGCGTGACCACCACCACCGCGGTCGCGACCGGATCGGTGCAGATGGATGCGCGCACCAAGGCGAAGATGCAGGGCTACGAGGGCGAGGCCTGCGGTGAATGCGGCAACTACACGCTCGTGCGCAACGGCACCTGCATGAAGTGCAATACCTGCGGGGCGACCAGCGGTTGTTCCTGAGGGACAGGGGCTCCGGGTTCGCCCGGGGCCCCGACGACGAATGCGGGGGCGTGTGCGCCTCGGCGCGCAAGAACGGAACGGAGAAACGCGTGGAACTGATCGTCGGAAACAAGCGGGTGACGCCGAAATCGCTGCGCCGGATCCCCGGCGGGGTCGAGGCGGAGCTTGCGGGCGAGGGGCTCACCTCGGTGCTCGATGCGACCTTCGGCGGCACCTCGATCGCGCTCTCGGGCGGCGATCTCGACCATCACGCGCTCGACGTGACCGATATCCGCATGGCCGGCGCCACGACCACCGTGACGCTCCTCGCGACCCGCGAGATGGCTTTGCATTGAGATCCGGGGCGGGTGCGCTCGCCCCAGACGCTGAGAAGGCCCAGGCAAAACGACGATAAGCTCGGGCGGTCAACGAATGAGCCTGATCGGCGAAACTGGCCCCCTCCCACCCCACGGGAGGGGGCCGCTTTATGCCGCAGGGTGACGAATTTTCTGGCGATCGCTCGCCCGTGGGCCTATGGGCCTGTTCATGACCGAGACCCCGCCTCCGTGCCCCGAATGCAAATCCCTCTATACCTATCAGGTGGACGCGCTGCTGATCTGCCCCGAATGCGGCCATGAATGGTCCGCCGAGGCACCGCCGGAGTCCGGGACGCAGGTGCGCGACAGCGTGGGCAATCTCCTCGCCGATGGCGATACGGTCACGGTGATCAAGGATCTCAAGGTGAAGGGATCGTCCTCGGTGGTGAAGGTCGGCACCAAGGTGCGCGGCATCCGGCTTGTCGATGGCGATCACGATATCGACTGCAAGATCCCCGGGATCGGGCAGATGGGGCTGAAGTCCCAATTCGTGAAGAAAGTCTCCGACTAGGGGCGCGCGGCTTTCGTCCGCGGCCACCGCGCGCCGGTTCTCTCAGAGTTCGCCGGGGAGGCGCTCCGCGAAATAGCCCCGCAATCCCTTCATCGAGAGCGCCTGCAACGCGATCAGGACCAGCACGAGGGGGAGCGCGAGAACGAGCCCCCGGCCGCCGGACGGCGCGAGCCATGTGACCAGCGGGATTGCCAGCAGCGTGATCGCGGTGGCAAGTGCCGCGCCCTGGATCGGGGGCAGGGGGGCGACGCGGCGCAAACGCCACAGGCCGAGCGCGAAGCCCGCGAGTTCCGCCGCGGCCCCGAGCCAGATCACTGCGGCAAACGATCCGGTCTCGCGCAGCACCCAGTAACTCAGCGGCAGCACCGCCACGCGCGGCAGGTTCCCCCACAATCCGTTGCTGCTGTCGCCTGCCGATAACGCGGCCACGGCGGGGCCGGATTTGAACACCCGCAGCGCATGGAGCACCGCGAACGGGATCAGGAGCGGGATGAGCGGCGCGTATTTCGCCCCGAGCAGCCAATGCACCACCGGGGCGCCCAGCAGAAAGGTGCCCAGCACGAGCGCCGCTCCGGTCAGCAGCGCGGCCTCGAAGGTTGCGGCCGACAGGCGCCCATACGCGACTGCGTCGCCCGCGGCATGGGCGGTCGAGATACGCGGCAGGAACAGGTTCTGGATCGTCTTCGCGCCGATCAGCGTGGGCGTGAGTGTCAGCGTCACGCCCATCGCGTAGACCGCGAGCGCCTCCATCCCCGAGACGCGCCCGACGATGATCTTGTCGCCCTGAAAGACAAGATACATCAGCCCCGCATTGACCAGCATCGGCATCCCGAAGCGCAGGCTCTCGCGGATTACCATGCGCTCGAGGCTCAGACGGTAGGGGCGTTCGGCCATGACATGCGACGTGACGAGCCCGAGCCCCGCGTAAAGCAGCATCGCCCAGAGCGCGACCCGCCAGTCACCGAAGAGATGCGCGAGCGGCCAGAGCGAGATCAGCGCCCCGAGTGCGGGCAGGTTGCCGGTCAGCAGGATCGGCAGGTAGCGCCCGCCCCGCTGTGCGCGGTGAATATCGAAATGCTGAAGCGCGTTGATGAGCGGGATCAGCGCGAGCCAGCGATAGGCCGAGACGGCCTCGCTCACGTCGAGGAAGGCGGCGATCGGCCCGGCCAGCGCGAAGAGCACCGCCGCCGCGATCGCGCCGCGCAGCACCTGGAACCCCTGTAGCGCAGCCTGAAACCGGGGCTCGTCGCCCTTGGGCGATTGGACGATCTGCTGGTGCAGCTCGAGCGTCGAGGCCATCTCGATCATCGCCATGACCATCGCGAAGGTCGCCGCGATCCCGTAATCGGGCACCGGGATCAGCCGCGCCACCATCAGGTTGCGCGCCAGCAGCAGCGCGGAGGTCGCGGCATTTCCCGAAAGGATCAGAAGGGCGGTGCGCAGCATGCTCGGTCCGGCTGGGCGGGCCTTTCGCGGCCGCGCGGTTCGAGGCGCATCATCCGGTCGCGCGGGTGGAGAGGTCAAGAAGGCTGTGGCGCTCGCGCCATCGCTGTGCCCTGAGCGCCGCGGTCGGGCTTGCCTGCGGTCGGGCATTGCTGTTCAACTCGCCGCAAAACCGAGACAGATCGAGCATGACCCGCCCCGAAGCCGCCGTCATCATCCCGCATTACAATGACGTGGCGCGCCTGATGCGCTGCCTCGACGGGCTGGTGCCGCAACTCGACGACCGGATCGAACTGATCGTGGTGGACAACGGCTCGAGCGCCGATCTCTCGCCCTTGCGCGCGGCCTATCCCGACTTGCGCATCGTCACCGAGCCGAAGCGCGGGGCGGCCGAGGCACGCAATCGCGGCGTGGCCGAGACCACGGCGGAGCGGCTCTTCTTCATCGACAGCGATTGCGTGGCCGATCGCGACTGGATCGCCACCGCCTTCGCCGTGGCCGGACGGGGTGATCTCGTGGGCGGACATGTCGCGGTCTTCGACGAAACGCCGCCCCCGCGTTCGGGCGCGGAAGCTTTCGAGACCGTCTTCGCCTTCGATTTCCGCCGCTATATCGAGGAGAAGGGCTTTTCGGGCACTGGCAACCTGCTGACGCGGCGCGATGTCTACGCGGCGACGGGGCCTTTCATCGCGGGGCTCTCGGAGGATCTCGACTGGTGCCGCCGCGCGACCGCGAAGGGCTATACGCTCGTCTATGCGGATGAGTTGCGCGTGGGCCATCCCTCGCGACAGGACTGGGCGGCGCTGGCGCGGAAATGGCGACGGCTCACCGAGGAGGGGTTCGGGGTGAATGGCGCGGGGCCGCGCGACCGGCTCCGCTGGGCGGGCAAGGCGCTCCTGATGCCGCTCTCGATCCTCGCCCATGTGCCGAAGGTCCTCAGGCATCCCGGGCTCCGCGACGGGGGCGAGCGGATACGGGCTGTCGGCACGCTGGCGCGCCTGCGGCTGGCGCGGATGGTCTGGATGCTGCGGCAGGCGCTTTTCGGGAAACTGTAGCGGCTCAGGGGCCACAGACCGCGACCAAGCCCTTGCGCGCGGCCCGAAAACCTTGCCCGACCGCGCAACGGCCGACTATCGTCGCGGGCAACGATATCTCGAGAGCCGCAGCCAAGCGGCCGTGATGGGCAGGTCGCGATGGAGCAAATCGCACAACGCTGGGGACAATTCGCCCGCGCCGCACGGCGTGGCCTTTTCGGGTGCGCGCTGGCGCTGGTCGCTGTCACGCCGGGATTTGCGAAGGATTGGCGGGTGGCGGCGCCCGGGGAGCTTGCGCAGGTCCTTGAGCGCGTCGTACCGGGAGATGTGGTCGACCTGGCGCCCGGCCGGTATCCGGAGCTCGTTCTTAACAAGGTCGCAGGCGCCCAGGGCGCGCCGATCACCATCCGCTCCGCCGAGCCTGGCCATCCCGCGCAGATCGCGCGCATGGATCTGCGCGAGGTGAGCCATCTCGTGCTCGACCGCCTGATCTTCGACTACCGCCATTCGCAGGGGGATGCCGCCAATCTGCGCCCTTTTCAGGTCTTCACCACCCGCGACCTGACGATCCGTGACAGCCTCTTCGACGGCGATCTCGCGCCCCCTGACCCTGCGCTGACCGAACTGGGCCCGCTGCCCACGGCTTTCGGCCTTGCCGTGCGCGCCTCGACCGGGATCACGATCGAGGACAACGAGTTCCGGCTGTTCTATCGCGGCGCGATCGTCACCGATTGCACAGATGTGGTCCTGCGCGGCAACGACATCCACGACATGCGCATGGACGGGCTCAATTTCGCGCAAGTCGAGCGGGTGCGGATCGAGAAGAACCATATCCACGATTTCCGCCGCGCGCTCGGCTCGGGCGATCATGCCGACATGATCCAGTTCTGGACCGCGCGCACCGAGCGCCCGACCCGCGACGTGGTGATCGCGGAGAACGTTCTCAATTCGGGCTTCGGCGGCTTCACCCAGTCGATCTTCATTCGCAACGAGATGGTCGATCGCGGCGAGGCGGGGCGCGAGATGTATTACCGCAATCTCGACATCCGCGACAACGTGATCGTCAATGCGCATCTGCACGGCATTTCCGTGGGCGAGACCGACGGGTTGCGCATCGAGAACAACACGCTGATCCATGATGTCTTCTCCGAGGGAGAGAAACGCGACCCGCGGCTCTGGATCCCGCAGATCCGGGTCGCGAAATCGGCGCGCAACGTCACCATCGCGCGCAATGCGGTGGGCGAGATAAGCGGCCCCGTGGGGCAGAGCGACTGGAGGGTGACGGGCAACCGGATCATCCAGGACCTGACCCCGGGCCGCCCGGATTACTACGACGCGCTTTTCGTGGCCGCGCGCACCGGACTGCCGACCGATCTGCGCAACTTCGCCTATCTTCCGGGCGGCGCACTGGCGGGCACTGGCGTGGGGGCGCCGCAACTCGATACGCTCGGGGCCGGGAACAGTTTCCAGCCGGTCATGCGCGTCGCGAAGGATGCCTCGGGGGGCACCGCGCTCGAATTCGATGCCAGCGGATCGGTGCTGCCGGAGGGGATCGCTTCAGGCGATGTTCGCTACGTCTGGCAGATCGCCGAGGCCGCGCCGGTCGAGGGGGCGAGGGTGCCGATGCGCTTTACCCATCCCGGCAGCTATGACGTGACGCTGAGCGCGACGCTTCCCGACGGGCGGGTGGCGAAGAGCCAGGGCCGGGTGGTGGTGCGCGACGACCGGATCCTGAGCTACGATCCGCAGCTCGGGCGGATCATCTCGCATGCGGGGGCCGAGCCGAAAGCGCTCGACAGCATCCAGATCAGCCCCGGCGCGCTCGAATTCGGCCTGGGCGGCGGTTCGATCGACATCCCGCCCGAGATGATCGCCCCCTTCTTCGGTGCGGATCATTTCGAGATCCATCTGAAGCTGCGCGCGCAGGGGGGCTACAAATCGGCGGGCGAGGTCCTGCGGGTCCATCAATCGCTGATCGTGACGGCCTCCGGACGCGGTACGCTCCGGGTCGAGTTCTGGCCCGCGAACGGTCAGAGGCTGTTGCTGCGTACCCGCTCGGTGCCGCTTTACGACGGGAACTGGCACGATATCACGCTGCGCTATTCCTCGGCCGAGACGCTTTTCGAAGTGCTGGCGGATGACGAGGTGATCGGCAAGGGCACCGTATCGGGACGGGTGCGGCCGATGGAATATTGGGGGCTTTCGCTTGGCAATCCCTTCGGCGACCGCCCCAGCTTCCACGGCGAGATCCGGGCGCTCGATCTGCGCGCCACCGGCCCCGCGGTGATGGGAGCGCAGCGGTGAGCGGCTCGGGAACGCTGCGCTACACCCGCGCGGGCGGGAATGCGGCCAGCGCGGCTGCGGCCCCTCCGGCGGGGGGGCGCGCGCCGCAAGAGGCGGGACGATCCGGCCCGTTTCTCCCCGATGCGGCGCTGGCAGGCGCGAAACTTCCCAGGCCCGTTCTCCTCTTCCTGATCGCGATCCTCGTGCCGGTCTCTTTCAAGCTCGGCCCGCTCGCTCTGACCGGCGTACGGCTCGTGCTGATGGTGATGGTGCTTCCGTTGCTCGCGGGGCTCTTTTCCGGGCGCTACGGGCGGATGCGGGGGGTCGACTGGCTGTTTCTCGCGCATTTCGGATGGCTCACCCTCGCGCTTGCGGTGAACAATTTCGACCGGGTGATCCAGCAATCGGGCTCGGTCGGGATCGAGTTTCTCGGCGGCTACCTGTTGGGTCGGGCCTATATCCGCACGCGCGAGGATTTCGCCGCGCTCTCCCACGCCCTCGTCCTGTCGCTCCTGCTCCTGCTGCCCTTCACGCTTTACGAGACGAAGACCGGGATCGCCCTGATCCCGACGCTGATAGGCAAGCTGCCGGGGTTGGGCTCGATCACCCTCGTCGTGACCGATCCGCGTCTCGGGCTCGAGCGGGTGCAGAGCTCCTTCGATCACCCGATCCATTTCGGGCTTTACGCCTCGGTCGCCTTCTCGCTGGCATTCCTCGCCTTCAAGGGCATCCGTTCGCGGCAATGGCGCGTCCTCATGGCTGCGACCGTCGGTGCCTCGGGGATGCTCGCGCTCTCTTCCGGTGCGATCCTCGCCGTGCTGCTGCAAATCGGGCTGATCGGCTGGTTCCTGATGTTCCGGCGGATCGTCTGGCGCTGGTGGTTGCTGGTGGGGCTCGTCGTGCTCGCCTATGTCGCCATCGACCTGCTCTCCAACCGCAGCCCGATCAAGGTCTTCATGTCCTATGCGACCTTCTCGGCCCATACCGCCTATTGGCGGATGCTGATCTTCGAATGGGGGATGGTGAATGTCTGGGCCAATCCGGTCTTCGGCCTCGGGCTCAACGACTGGGTGCGTCCGGCCTGGATGCATTCGCCGAGCGTCGACAATTACTGGCTGCTGATGGCGATGCGCTACGGGATACCGGGCTTCGCGCTGGTCGCGGGCGGCTATGCGCTTGGCCTCGCGCAGATCATGCGGCGCAACTTCACCCATGATCTGAGGCTTCGGGTGTTCCGGCGCGCCTGGGTCTTCACCTTCGTCGGCCTGTCCTTCACGCTCTGCACGGTGCATGTCTGGGGCTCGGTCTATGCCTTCGTCTTCTTCATGTTCGGCGCCGGGATGTGGCTGCTCGACGCGAAGGAAGAAGCCGCGCCCACGGCAAATTCCGAACCCGCCCGGGACCGGCCCGAGCCGCGCCCGCGTCGCCCTTCCGCCCAGCTTCCCTATAGCCGCTTTCCCGCGCGAAAGGCGCGCTCCGCCAAATGAGCGATAGGCTGCGGGTTCTCCTGATCGCGCCCTTCCTGTCGCGCGAGGCGACGGGCGAGGCCTTCGTTGCCTTCAAATGGGCGGAGGCGCTGGCCGAGCGGGTCGATCTGACGGTGGCCGCCTTCGAAAGCCCCGGCCACACGCCTCTGGCCGAGCAGCTTCCGACCGTGCGCGCGATCACCTGGCCCGCGCCGCGCATCTTCGACGCGGCGCCGCGGCTGCGCGCGATGCTCAAGCCCGAATGGCCGGTCTTCATGCGCCGGGTCCGGGGCTGGCTCGAAGAGCACGCGGATGAGTTCGACATCGCCCATCAGATCATGCCGCAGGCGATGCGCTACGCGACGCCGCTGCGCGGGTATGGTCTGCCTTATGTGATCGGCCCGCTCGGCGGTTCGCTCTCGACGCCGCCCGCCTTCGCCGTCGAGGCGGGGCGGGCGAAATGGTATACGCGGCTGCGCGGGCTCGACCGGCTGCGGCTGCGCTTCGATCCGGCGCTCCGGGCCTCCTATTCCGACGCGGCGCTCGTGCTCGGCGTCGCCCCCTATATCCGCGACCAGCTCGCCCCGGTGCCGATCCACGCCTATGAGAACGTCCTCGAGCTTGGCGTGGACGGAGCCGCCCCCGAGCGTCCGGCGCGCAGCGATGGCCCGATGCGGCTTCTGCATGTGGGGCGTGGCGTGCGCACCAAGGGTCTGCGCGACGTGGTGCGGGCGATGGGACTGCTGAAGGGGCGGACGGATCTGCATCTGACGAGCGCCGGGGCAGGGGAAGAGATCGCGATCTGCCGCGCCGAGGCCGAACGGCTGGGTGTCGCGGATCGCTGCCGTTTCCTCGGTCCGATCCCGCGTGCCGAGGTGGAGGCGCTCTATGCCGAGGCCGATATCTTCGTGTTCCCGAGTTGGCGCGAACCCGCGGGCAATGTGCTCTACGAAGCGATGCGCTGGGGCCTGCCGGTGATCGCCGCGGCGCGGGGCGGGCCGGACTGGATCGTCGAGCAGGGCGTGACGGGGCTCAAATGCCCGGTCACCACGCCCGAGGCGCTTGCCCGCGATGTCGCCGCCGCCATCGCGGCCCTCGCCGACGATCCCGACTTGCGCGCGCGGTTGGGGGCAGGGGGGCGGGCGAAAGTGCTGCGCGAAGGGCTCTGGCCGGGCAAGGCCGAGAGGCTGGTGCGGCTCTACGAGGGCGCGCTCGGAGGCTAGCGGCCGATCTTCTGCCGCGCCTCGGGGCTGAGCGCCGCGAGAACGGCTCTCGGCGGCGCCATCCCGAAGAAGCCGCGCAACAGCGCCGCCGCCTCAGCGCGATGCCCCTGGCCCAGAAGCTGGGCGGCTTTCGCCAGCGACCAGGCCGCGCCCCCGATCAGGCCCGAGGGAAAATGCCGGCGCAGGAAGATCGCCCGTGCCCGATGCTTGAAATATTGCGAGAAGGGCGAGGCGACCGAGCCCATCCGCTGCGAGCCGATCGCGGTACCCGCCATGTGATGCACCACCGCCCCCTCGCAGAAAGTGATCGGCAGGTCGCCCCGGCGCAGCGCCCAGTCCACCTCTTCGTAATAGAGGAAATAGTCCTCCGCCATCGGCCCGGCACGCTCAAGGAAGGCGCGCGTCGCGACAAGGCTCGCGCCGGTCACGAAATCGATCTGGGCCGGGTCCGGGGCAGGGCAGTGCGCGGGCGCGAACTGGTTGAGGTTATGCGTCACCCCGGTTCGCCGGTCGATCACCCCGCCATCGATCTGGATCCGGCCCGGCTCGTCGCCATAGACCACCCGATGGGCGATCATCGCGGCACCTTTCGGGCCGGGATCGTGGGTCGCGAGACGGCGCGGCGTATCGCGCGGCACGGTGCAGTCGGGATTGAGCAGCCAGAACCGGTCGAGCGCCGGGTTGGCCGCGAGCCGGGCGAGCCCGAGATTGACCCCGGCTGCGAACCCGCCATTCGCACCCGCCTCGATCAGGGCGACCCCCTCGCTCCCGGCCTGGGACGCGGGTTTCAGATCGGGTACGGCGATCCGGATCGCGGCGAGCGTGTCATCGGGCGAGGCGTTGTCGACAACGACCACATGCAGCGCGACGTCGTCGATCGCGCGCAGCGAGGCGAGGCAGGCCCCGATCACATCCGCCGAGCGGTAGGTGACGATGACGACGCCGATGGCGGGGCGCTGATCGGGCATCGGGGGGCTCAGGCCCCGCGCGAAAGCGCCGCCACCCCGGTCCGCGCGATCTCGGCGAGCCCCAGCGGACGCATCAGATCGGCGAAGGCATCGATCTTCTCGGGCGTCCCGGTGATTTCGAAGACGAAACTCTCGAGGGTGGAATCGACCACGTTGGCGCGAAAGATCTCGGCCAGGCGCAGCGCCTCGATCCGCTTGTCGCCCGTGCCCGAGACCTTGATCAGCGCCAGCTCGCGCTCGACCGGAGAACCCTCCACGGTCAGGTCCTTGACCTCGTGAACCGGCACGATCCGCCCGAGCTGCGCCTTGATCTGGTCGATCACCGCCTCGGTGCCGCGGGTGACGACGGTGATCCGGCTCTTGTGGCCCTTGTGATCGACCTCGGCGACGGTGAGGCTGTCGATATTGTATCCGCGCCCCGAGAAGAGCCCGATCACCCGGGCGAGCACGCCCGCCTCGTTATCCACGATCACCGCGAGCGTATGCGAACTCTCGACCTGGGAATGGCTGTCACGCAGGTCGTAGGCCGAGTGGCTCGACGAGCCTTTCTTGATCTTCAGAGCGGCCATCGCCTCTCTCCTTTTCTATCTTTGGACCAGATCTTCCTCTTGATCCAAATATCCCGGGGGGTCTGGGGGGCTGGCCCCCCAGCCTGCACATCACACCAGCGCGGCGCCTTCCTTGAAGACCTCGGCATCGGCCGCGAGCAGCATCTCGTTATGGGGCTTGCCGCTCGGGATCATCGGGAAGCAGTTCTCGTGCTTCTCCACGAGGCAGTCGAACAGCACCGGCCCGTCATGCGCGATCATCTCCATGATCGCATCGTCGAGATCGGCGGGGTCGGAGACCTGCATCCCCTTCCAGCCGAAGCTCTCGGCGAGCTTGACGAAATCGGGCAGGCTTTCGGACCAGCTATGCGAGTAGCGCTCGCCATGCAGCAGTTCCTGCCACTGGCGCACCATCCCGAGGCGTTCGTTATTGAGGATGAACTGCTTCACCGGCACGCGGAACTGGGTCGCGGTGCCCATCTCCTGCATGTTCATCAGCCAGCTCGCCTCGCCCGCGACGTTGATCACCAGCGCGTCGGGATGCGCGATCTGCACGCCGATCGAGGCCGGGAAGCCGTAGCCCATGGTGCCCAGACCCCCGGAGGTCATCCAGCGGTTCGGATCCTCGAAGCCGAGGAACTGTGCGGCCCACATCTGGTGCTGGCCCACCTCGGTCGTGATGTAGCGGTCGTATTTCTTGGTGAGTTCCTCGAGCCGCTGCAGCGCATATTGCGGTTTGATGGTGTTCTCCGAGGCGGTGTAGGCGAGGCAGTTGACCTTCTTCCATTCCTCGATCTTCTTCCACCACTTCTCGAGCCCGGATTTGTTGAGCTTGCGCCCGCGCGATTTCCAGACCTTGAGCACGTCCTCGAGCACATGGCCGATATCGCCGAGGATCGGCAGGTCGACGGGGATGATCTTGTTGATCGAGGAGGCGTCGATATCGACATGGACCTTGGTCGAGCGCGGCGAGAAATCCGCGATCCGCCCGGTGATCCGGTCGTCGAAGCGGGCGCCGAGATTGATCATCAGGTCGCAGCCATGCATCGCGAGATTGGCCTCGTAGAGCCCGTGCATCCCGAGCATTCCGAGCCACGACTTGCCGGAAGCCGGATAGGCGCCAAGCCCCATCAGGGTCGAGGTGATCGGGAAGCCGGTCGCCTCCACCAGCTCGCGCAGAAGCTGGCTCGCGGCGTTGCCGGAATTGATGACGCCGCCACCGGTGTAGAAGATCGGGCGCTCGGCGGTTTCGATCAGCTCGACGAGCTTGGTGATCGCATCGAGATCGCCTTTCACCTTCGGCTGATAGTGGTCGGTCTTCGCGGCTTTCGGTTCGGTATAGGTCGCGACGGCGAATTGCACGTCCTTGGGCATGTCCACCAGAACCGGGCCGGGGCGGCCAGAGGTGGCGACATGGAAGGCCTGATGGATCGTCTCGGAGAGCTTCGCGGGGTCCTTCACCAGCCAGTTATGCTTGGTGCAGGGGCGGGTGATGCCCACCGTATCGGCCTCCTGGAACCCGTCGGTGCCCACGAGGAAGGTCGGAACCTGGCCCGTCAGCACCACGACCGGGATCGAGTCCATCAGCGCGTCGGTCAGGCCGGTCACCGCGTTGGTGGCGCCGGGGCCCGAGGTCACCAGCACCACGCCCGGCTTGCCGGTTGAGCGAGCATAGCCCTCGGCCATGTGGACGGCGGCCTGTTCGTGGCGCACGAGGATGTGGCGGATATCGTTCTGCTGGAAGATCTCGTCATAGATCGGAAGGACCGCGCCGCCCGGATAGCCGAAGATCGTATCGACCCCCTGATCCTTCAGCGCCTGCACCACCATCTTCGCGCCGGTCATCTGCCGTGCCATTTGCTCACTCCATATTCCCGCCGACGGGTCTCTCCCGTCTGTCGCTGCCGCATCGTCCTGTCAAGAAAAAGCCCCCGGCTTTCAGGCGGGGGCGCATGGGAACCTTCATGGTCAAACCGTTACCGGCCCATGCGCTTGGCTCCTACGACGACAAGAAGAATCGCATCCATTGCGGATCCCTTTCGAATGCTTCGGGCGGACATTAGGAGCGGCGGATTTGGGCGTCAATGGCAAAAGCTGAATAAAATGTCGCGTCAGGCGGTGAAATCTTCCTGATTGTTGCGCCGCTGCGGCGCAAGGTCGCAATTTTGGGAAAAAACGGGGTGGTTCGGAAGGGCCTTGCGCGTGGATTGCCGGTCACTTCGGCCGGAACCGCCGGAAAAACCGGGCTCAACTCGCGAGTTTGCTTCTCGCCCAATCAGCCGCAGGTGGTAAGGTGAATAGACCGCATCGGCCCTTAAACGCTTGACCTTTTCGGGCTCCTCGGTCAAGGACAGGCAACGGCCCGAAGCCGGGTGGGAAACCAAGGGAGGAAGTGGAAAATGGGCGCTTTACTTGCCCTTTCACGTCTTATCGACACGATAAACGAGAAGATCGGAAAGGCTGTCGCCTGGCTGATCCTGGTGTCGATCATCGTGAGTGCGACAAACGCCATTGTCCGGAAGCTGTTCGACATGTCGTCGAATGCGTGGCTGGAACTGCAATGGTATCTTTTCGGTGCAGCGTTCCTCGGGGCCGCGGCCTATACGCTCAAGCAGAACGAGCATATCCGCATCGACATCGTCTACGGTGCCTTCTCGCGCAAGGTGCAGCACTGGATCGACCTGCTCGGGCACATCTTCTTCCTGATGCCCTTCGTGATCCTGATGCTCTTCAAGCTCGTGCCCTACGTTCTTCTCTCGGTCCATTCGGGCGAGATGTCGACCAATGCCGGCGGCCTGATCCTGTGGCCTGCCAAGATGCTGCTGCTGATCGGCTTCATGCAGCTCTTCTTCCAGGGCATTTCCGAGATCATCAAGAAAATCGCGGTGATGCGCGGCCTGATCGAAGACCCGCATGCGCTCTCGGCGGGCCATCACGGCCATGATCCGATCGCGGAAGAGGAGGCGCTCTGATGCTCGAGCTTATCGCTCAGAACATGGCGCCGATCATGTTCGTGTCGCTGATCGTGTTCCTTCTGATCGGCTACCCGGCCGCCTTCGCCCTGGCGGCGAACGGCCTGTTCTTCTTCGTGATCGGCGTCGAGCTGTCGGGCTATTCCGGCGGCGCGATCAACCTCAGCTGGCCCTTGCTCAGCGCGATGCCGGAACGGTTCTGGGGGGTCTTGAGTAACGAGACGCTTCTGGCCATTCCATTCTTCACATTCATGGGGATCGTGCTCGAGAAATCGGGCATGGCCGAGGATCTGCTCGACACGATCGGCCAGCTGTTCGGCCCCGTGCGCGGCGGTCTCGCCTATGCGGTGATCATCGTGGGGGCGCTTCTCGCGGCCACCACCGGCGTCGTTGCGGCCTCGGTGATCGCGATGGGCCTGATCTCGCTGCCGATCATGCTGCGCTATGGCTATGACCGGAAGGTGGCGACAGGCGTGATCGCGGCCTCAGGCACATTGGCGCAGATCATTCCGCCCTCGCTGGTGCTGATCGTCCTGGCCGACCAGCTCGGCCGCTCGGTGGGCGACATGTACAAGGGCGCGATGATCCCGGGTCTCGTGCTGACCGGCATCTATCTCGGCTATGTCGCGCTGATGTCGATCATCCGCCCGCACTCGATGCCGGCCCTTCCGAAGGAAGCCCGGACGCTCGGCTCGGGCGTGACCTCGCTCGTTGTCGCGCTGGTCGGCGCGGGCGTGATCTACTATCTCGGTCTGGCGTATTTCGAGAAGACCGGATCGAGCGTCAACAATGCCGAGATCCTCGCCGCGGGCGTCGCCGTGATCGCGATCTACATCGTCGCCGTGCTCGACAAGGCGCTGAAGACGAACGTGATGAGCCGTCTGGCCCAACAGGTCGTGATCGTGCTGATCCCGCCGCTGGCGCTGATCTTCCTGGTGCTCGGCACCATCTTCCTCGGCGTTGCGACCCCGACCGAAGGCGGCGCGATGGGTGCGGTCGGTGCGATCGTGCTCTCGGCGATCAAGAAGCGCCTGAGCTACCAGGTTGTGCGCGACGCGCTCGCGGCCACGACGCGGCTCTCGGCCTTCGTGCTCTTCATCCTTCTGGGCGCGCGGATGTTCTCGTTGACCTTCTACGGGGTGAACGGGCAGATCTGGGTCGAGCATCTGCTGACCTCGCTTCCGGGTGGCCAGCTGGGCTTCCTGATCGTGGTCTCGCTGCTGGTGTTCTTCCTGGCCTTCTTCCTCGACTTCTTCGAGCTGGCCTTCATCATCGTGCCGCTTCTGGCGCCGGCCGCCGAGAAACTGGGGATCGACCTGATCTGGTTCGGCGTCATCCTGGGCGTGAACATGCAGACCTCGTTCATGCACCCACCCTTCGGCTTCGCGCTGTTCTACCTGCGATCGGTCGCGGCCAAGGTGCCTTATATCGACAAGGTCACGGGCAAGAAGATGGAGCCGGTGAAGACCTCCCAGATCTACTGGGGCGCCATTCCCTTCGTGTTCATCCAGATCGCGATGATCGCCATCGTGATCGCCTTCCCGGGCATGGTGATGCATTACAAGGGCAAGGTGGTGGATCCCTCCACGGTCGAGATCAAGCTGCCGACGATGCCGGGCCTCGATGGCAGCGGTCTGGGAGGCCTGGGCGGGCTGCCGCCCCTGGCGCCTCCGGGTGGTGCGCCTTCGTCGGATGGAGGCGGTCTGCCTCCGCTTCCGGCACCGGGCAGCAACTGAGTGATCGAGGCGGCCCTGCGGGGCCGCCTCTTGCTTTCGCGCTGACCGCGCATTCGCCGGCGGCGAGTTTCAACGGAGAATAGAAACGATGCGGATCTTGGGTTTGGTCTTCACGGGGATGGTGGCGCTCGGACTGGCGGGCTGCGGGAGCACGACCGAGCAGCGCGCGGCCACCGGTGGGGTGGCGGGGCTCGTCGTGGCGGGCCCGGTCGGCGCGGCGGTCGGGGCCGGTCTCGGCGTCGTCACCAAGAAGAACTGAGAAGAGCCGCAGGCCGCCCGCGCCCCGGTGGGAACCGGGGCAGGGGCTGGCGCGTCTTTTCCCCGGGTGGCCTAATACGGCCTTGAAACGGGAAAGGACGAAGACATGCGTATCTTGGCACTTCTGATGGCGGGCGGGATGCTCGTCTCGCTCGCGGCTTGCGGGAACACGACCGAACAGCGCGCGGCCACCGGCGGCGTGGGCGGACTGCTTGTTGCGGGGCCCGTGGGGGCGGCGGCGGGCGCGGCGGCCGGAGCGGCCACGACGAAGTAATCTCGTGCCCCGCGCCCTTCTCGGGGCCCAGGCAGTGCAAACGAAAAAGGCCCCGGATCTCTCCGGGGCCTTCGCGATTTGTTGGAAGTCGCCTCAGATCTTGAGGTTGCCCGCCGCCTGCTGGCGCATCATGAAGTAGTCGAAGTTGAACTCCGAGAGCTGCCACCAGCCATAGGCGTCGTTGCGGAAGCCGAACTGGCTCTCATAGACCTTCTTGAACGCGGCATTCGAGGCGTTCAGTTCCGAATAGACCTCGTTGGCGGCGTTGAAGCACGCGTCGAGGATCTCCTGCGAGAACGGACGCAGCTGCGCACCCTGGCCGAGAAGCTTCTTCAGCGCCGAGGGGTTCTTGTAGTCATAGGACGCCATCATGTCCGAGTTCGCAGCCTGCGTCGCGGCCTGCAGGGCGACCTTGTAGGCCTCCGGCAGCTCGTCATAGGCCTTCTTGTTGAACATGGCGTGCAGGCAGGCGCCGCCTTCCCACCAGCCCGGATAGTAGTAGTAGGGCGCGACCTTGTAGAAGCCGAGCTTCTCGTCATCGTAGGGGCCGACCCATTCGGTGGCGTCGATCGTGCCTTTTTCCAGCGACGGGTAGATGTCGCCGCCGGCGATCTGCTGCGGCACCACGCCGAGCTTCTCGACAACCTTGCCGCCGAAGCCGCCGATGCGCATTTTCACGCCCTTGAGGTCTTCGACGGTGTTGATTTCCTTGCGGAACCAACCGCCCATCTGGGCGCCGGTATTGCCGCAGGGGAACGCGGTGATGCCGTAGTTCGCGTAGAACTCGTTCATCAGGTCGTTGCCGCCGCCATAGTAGAACCAGGCGTTCTGCATGCGCATGTTGAGGCCGAAGGGCACTGCGGTCGCGAAGGCGAAGGTCGGATCCTTGCCCCAGTAGTAGTAGGACGCGGTGTGACAGGCTTCGACGGTGCCGTTCGACACCGAGTCCATGGCCTGCAGGCCGGGCACGATCTCACCCGCGGCAAAGACCTGGATGTTGAACTTGCCGTCCGTCATTCCCTTGACGTAGTTCGCCATCGTCTCGGCGGCGCCGTAGATCGTGTCGAGCGACTTGGGGAAGGACGAGGTCATGCGCCACGTCACGCTCGGGGTTTCTTGTGCGATGGCCGGTGCGGCCAGCGTTCCAGCCGCAGCGGCGGCGGCCCCGCCAAGCGCGCCTTTGCGCAGGAAAGAGCGACGATCCATGTTTTCCTCCCGGTATTGGTTCTCGTCTTTTTTTCTAACCGCCCGCCTCCGTGCCCTCAGGCTCCCTCACGGACGATCATGGCGGTCACTTTACTTGACCGGTTCGGCCTGTAAACCGGCGAGTTTCGCCTTTTGCGGATTTTCGGTCAGATTGATGGCCCGATACCTTTTTGGCTTGAGCCCCACCTGACCAAAAGGACAGGGATGAAAAAGCCCCGGCGCCTGTTGGCGCCGGGGCGGGGTCAGTGACTTGACCGCTTGAAGCGGGGCGGATCAGAGTTTGCCCGCGATGTTCTCGCGCATCATGAAGGTGTCGTAGTTGTACTCGGCCACCTGCTCCCAGGTGAAGTAGTCCTTGCGGAAGTCCTTGATCGAGCCCCAGATCTTGGCGAATTCGGGGTTCGAGGCTTCCATGTCCGCGTAGACCTCGTTGGCCGCCTTGAAGCAGGCCTGCATGATCTCGGGATTGAAGGCCTTGAGCTGGGTGCCGTTAGCGACAAGGCGCTTGATCGCCGCGGGGTTCTTCATGTCGTATTTCTGAAGCATGTCCGCGTTGGCCGCCTGCGCCGCGGTGTGCAGGAGCCCCTGGTATTGCTTCGGCAGGCTTTCGATCTGCTTCTTCGAGAAGAAGAAGTGGACGGTCAGGCTGCCTTCCCACCAGCCGGGGTAGTAGTAATAGGGCGCGACCTTGTAGAAGCCGAGCTTCTCGTCATCGTAGGGGCCGATCCACTCGGTGGCGTCGATCGTGCCTTTTTCCAGCGACGGGTAGATATCGCCGCCGGCGATCTGCTGCGGCACGAGGCCGAGCTTCTCGAGCACCTTGCCGGCAAAGCCGCCGACGCGCATCTTCAGGCCCTTGAAGTCCTCGACCGAGTTGATTTCCTTGCGGAACCAGCCGCCCATCTGGGCGCCGGTATTGCCACCGGGCAGGCCGTAGAGGCCCTGCTTGGCGAGGAACTCGTTATAGAGGTCGATGCCGCCGCCATGGTAGTGCCACGCGTTGAGCCCGCGCGCGTTGAGCGAGAACGGCACGGCCGCCGCGAGCGCCCAGGTCGGGTCCTTGCCCCAGAAGTAGTAGCCCGCGGTGTGGCAGGCCTCGACGGTGCCGTTCATCACGGCGTCGGCGACCTGCAGGCCGGGGACGATCTCGCCAGCGGCGAAGACCTGGATCTTGAAATTTCCGTCCGAGGCTTCCTCGACCATCTTCGACAGGACCTCGGCGCCGCCATAGATCGTGTCGAGCGATTTCGGGAAGGACGAGGCGAGGCGCCAGGTGATCTGCGGGTTGCTCTGCGCGATCGCGGGGGCGGCCAGCGTGCTTGCGGCCGCGCCACCCAGTGCGGCCTTCGTCAGAAAGGAACGACGGTCCATGAAGGATCCTCCCAAATCTATTTCGGTTCGCGGAACGCCTCTGCGTTCCGCCGCCCGCGACGAGTCCTCCGCTGCGGACTTGGCCGGAGCCTTTCCACTGTGCAGGGCGAGTGTCCAGAGACCACACGCAGGTAATCACCTGAGATCACGGAAAGTTTTTTGGAAATCGTGTTGACCGGGCCTTGTCTGCCGAGGTTTTTCTCGCACGCTTGCGAATCCCGCAGGGGCGAGATGCGACGATCAGCCGCTGCGGGTATCGGGGAGCTGGATCCGGGCCACCTGTTCGGCGATCGGGTCGACCGAGAGGGGATGCGTCTCGGTCTCGTGGTCCTTCGGGTCGCCGATATCGACCCAGCGGCCGCCCTTGTAGATCTCGAGCGCCGCGAAATTCGCCTTGTAGCCCATCTTGCGCGAGCCCGGCACCCAGTAGCCGAGATAGACATAAGGGAGCCCGAGCCGCTGCGCGATCGCGACGTGATCGAGGATCAGATAGGTGCCCAGCGAGTCGCCGATGCGTTCGGGTTCGTAGAAGGAATAGACCATCGACAGCCCGTCATCGAGCACATCGGTCAGGCAGGTCGCGATCAGAGCGCGTACCGAGCCCGGCGTCTCGGCGCTCTCGCGATATTCGATCACGCGCGACTTGACCGGCGTCTCCTCGATCATCGCGGCGAATTCGAAGATATCCATGTCCGCCATGCCGCCATCGGCGTGACGCGCATCGAGATAGCGGCGAAACAGCGCGAACTGTTCCTCGGTCGCCCAGGGGCTCGTCGCGGTGCGCTGGAGATCGGCATTGCGCTTGAGCACGCGTTTCTGCGAGCGCGATTTCTTGAAATCGGCCACCCGGATCCGGGCCGACAGGCAGGCGGTGCAATCGGCGCAGGAGGGGCGATAGAGCACGTTCTGCGAGCGCCGGAAACCCTGACGCGAGAGCGCGTTGTTGAGCTTTTCGGCCCCTTCGCCCTGAAGCGCGGTGAACAGCTTGCGTTCGAACCTGCCGTCCAGATAGGGGCAGGGCTGCGGCGCGGTCACGTAGAACTGCGGGGCAAGCGGAAGCGAGTGGCGCATAAGAGCCTCGATCGGGGCGGAATTGCCAGAGGCTAGCAAACCGCCTCCCGACCGCCAAGTGTTTCGTGCGTAGAGATAGATACCGCCCCGGTTTCGTCAACCGGGGCGGTGCAAGGGAGCGAGAGAATACGCCGTCAGGGATGTGCGTGCCTCTTTCGAGGGCGGTGGTCAGGCCCTGTTCTCGTCTTCGGCAGGCGTGTCCTGCGCAGCGGCCTTGGCGCGGTCTTCCATATACTGGTCGAACTCGGCCTTGTCGCGCGCCTCGCGCAGGCGGCGCAGGAAGTCCTCGAATTCCTGCTGTTCGCGCTCGAGCCGTTCAAGCGTGTCGGCCTTGTAGGCGTCGAAGGCGGCGTTGCCGCTCGAGCGCGATACATGCACGCGGGTCGAGCCCATGCAGCCCCAGTTGCGGGCCTGCACCTGCGCGCCTCCGTTGCGCCAGCGGCGGCCGAAGCGCCCGGTGATGAGGATATAGGCCAGCAGGACCAGACCCAGCGGCCCGGCGACGATAAAGCCCGCGACCATCAGCGCGATCCAAGCGCCGGGGCCGTGGCCGTCCATCCAGTCGATGGCGCGGGTGAACCAGTTGCCGCGTGCGACCGGCATCGCGGAATTGGTGGAATAGGTGGACATGGGAACCTCCGGGTTGAAGATGTAAATGCCTTTTACATCACTCAAGATCGGTAGCCCTGGCCGCGCTTGCAAGAGGGATGTGAATGTTTTTTACATCCCGCGGAAGAAGTGCGCGATCTCATTGGATTTTATTCGGTGAAATCGGCCCGGGCGGCCCCGCTGATGCGTTCCAGGTCGGTGGGGGCGATGCGGAAGACGTGGCGCGGCGTGCCTGCGGCCGCCCAGACCTCGTCGAAATCGAACAGCCGCGGATCGAGGAAGGCCCGCACCGGCGAGAGATGCCCGAGCGGGGCGACGCCGCCGATCGCGAACCCGGTCTCGGCCCGGATCAGGGCGGCATCCGCCTTGCCCAGAGGCTCGCCCGCGACGGCGCTCGCCTTCTCGTGGCACACGCGGTTTCCCCCCGCGGTGATGAAGAGCGTGACCTGGCCGCTGGTCTCGCCGCGAAAGATGATCGACTTCGCGATCTGGTCGACCTCGCAGCCCACCGCCTGCGCCGCGAGTTCCGCCGTGCGCGCCTCGCCCGCTTCGCGGATTTCATGCGGCTCCCCGGTGGCTTCCAGTGCCGCGCGGACCCTCTTGAGGGATTTGCTCATCCTGCCTGTTCCTCGATTTGCCTCGCCGCGGCGCCGGGTCGGTCCCGGCACCGCCTCATGTGGGGAAACTATCGCTAAGGGGGGACGTGTCCAATCGCCATTGACCCTTGCCGCAGGCGGGGTAACGATGCGCCCATGCCCTTCGTGTCCCGCCTGAACCGCTGTCCGATCCCGTTCGAACCCGAAAGGGGGAGCGAAGCCCGCGCGCGCTTCTCCGACTTCGCTCCGGAACTGGGCGAGCTGATCGCCGGGGCGGCCGGATGCAGCCCATATCTGAAGGGGCTCATCGAGTCTGAGGAGGACTGGCTGCGCGCGGCGCTCGCGATCCATCCCGAAGCTGCGCTGGCCGAGGAATTCGCGCGGCTCGCGCCGGTTCCGGTCGCCGAACTTCCCTCGGAGCTGCGCCGCGCCAAGCGCCGGGTGGCCCTTCTCGCGGGGCTGGCCGATCTGGGGGGCGTCTGGTGCCTCGAAGAGGTGACCGGCGCGCTGACCCGGCTTGCCGATCTGGCGGTCGATCTGGCGCTCAAGCGGCTCGTGGGCGAGGAGATCCGGCGCGGAAAGATCCCCGGCGCGGGCGAGGGAGATGCCGAGACGGCGGCTGGGATGGTGGCGCTGGCGATGGGCAAGATGGGGGCAGGGGAGCTCAACTACTCCTCGGATATCGACCTGATCTGCCTGTTCGACGAGCAGCGATACGATGCGGGCGACCGGATGGAGGCGCGCGCGGCACTGATCCGGGCGACGCGGAAAATGGCGGCGATGCTCAACGACCGGACCGCGGAGGGCTATGTCTTCCGCACCGATCTGCGGCTGCGTCCCGATGCAAGCGTGACCCCGGTCTGCATCTCGATGGGGGCGGCGGAGCTCTATTACGAGGCCGAGGGGCGCACGTGGGAGCGGGCCGCCTATATCAAGGCGCGGCCCTGCGCAGGCGATCTCGCGGCCGGCGAGCGGTTTCTCGAGACGTTGCGCCCCTTCGTCTGGCGCAAGCATCTCGATTTCGCGGCGATCCAGGACGCGTATGACATGCGGCTGCGGATCCGCGAGCACAAGGGCCTGCACGGCCCGATCGAGGTGCGCGGCCACGATATCAAGCTCGGGCAGGGCGGCATCCGCGAGATCGAGTTCTTCACCCAGACCCGCCAGCTGATCGCCGGGGGGCGCGACGAATCCTTGCGCGATCGCACCACCGTGGGCGGGCTGCGCGCGCTCGCGGCAAAGAAATGGGTCCCGGGCGAGGTGACCGAGGAACTCATCGCCCATTACCGCGAACATCGCGAGATCGAACACCGGGTGCAAATGGTCAACGACGCGCAGACCCAGCGGCTGCCGGGCAACGAAGAGGGGATCGCGCGTATCGCCGCGATGATGGGCGAGGGCGATCCCGCACGGTGGTCCGAGCGGTTGCGCGACCGGCTCGAGCGCGTCGAGAGCCTCACCGAGGCGTTCTTCTCCCCCGACGAGGCGGCGGAGCGCCCCGAGCTCTCGGAAGCCGCGCGCGCCATCGTCGAGGGCTGGAGCGGATACCCGGCGCTGCGTTCGGAGCGGGGGCGCGCGATCTTCGCACGGCTCGAGCCGGAATTGCTGCGGCGGATGGCGCGGGCGGCGAATATGGAAGAGGCGCTTGCCCAGTTCGACGGCTTCCTGCGCGGCCTGCCCGCCGGGGTGCAGATCTTCTCGCTCTTCGAGGCGAACCCGCAACTGATCGACCTGATCGTGGATATCTGCGCGACCGCGCCGGCGCTCGCGAGCTATCTCTCGCGCCATTCCGGTGTGCTCGACGCGGTGCTGGGCGGCAGTTTCTTCGCGCCTTGGCCGGGGCGCGCGCAGCTTGCGGCGGATCTCGAACGGGTTCTGGCGCAGGCGCCCGATTACGAGGCCGCGCTCGATGCGGCGCGCCGCTGGGCCAAGGAGTGGAAATTCCGCGTCGGCGTGCATCACCTGCGCGGGCTTGTCGAGGCGGCCGAGGCGGCGGGTCAATATGCCGACGTGGCGGGGGCGGTTCTGGCCGCGCTCTGGCCGGTGGTGCAATCCGAATTCGCGCGCCGGTACGGCCCGTGCCCCGGCAATGGCGCGGTGGTTCTGGGGATGGGGAGCCTTGGCGCCGAGCGGCTCAACGCGCAATCCGATCTCGATCTCATCGTGATCTACGATGCTGCCGGACAGGACTGGTCCGAGGGCAGGAAACCCCTGGCGGCAAGGGCCTATTACGCGAAGCTCACGCAAGCCCTGATCACGGCGCTGTCGGCGCCGATGCCGGAGGGCACGCTGTTCGAGGTCGACATGCGCCTGCGTCCGTCGGGACGGCAGGGACCGGTTGCCACCTCGATCCAGAGTTTCGAGAGCTACCAGATGGAGGAGGCCTGGACCTGGGAGCATCTCGCGCTGACCCGCGCCCGGTCCGTCGCGGGAAGCCCGGATCTCGCCGCGCGCGTCGAGGAGATCCGGCACAGGGTGCTGAGCTGTAAAGGGCGCGATCCGAAGGTGCTTCCGGATCTGGCCCAGATGCGGGCGCGGATCTTCGCCGCCAAGGCGCCCGATGCCGAATGGGAGGCCAAGATCGGGCCCGGGCGGTTGCAGGATATCGAATTGCTGGCGCAGAGTTTCGCGCTGCGCGAAGGCGCGCCTGCGCGCAGGGTCGAAGCGCAGTTGCGGATCGGGCCTCGGGCGGGATATGTGACCCGCGATGAAGGCGAGCGTCTCGCCTCCGCCTATCGGTTCCTGTGGCGTCTGCAGGCGGGGGGGCGGCTCCTCAGCGACAAGCCGCTCGACATGGCGGCGATCGGCGAGGGGGGGCGGGCCTTCCTTCTGCGCGAGACCGGGCTCGACAGTCTCGAGGCGCTGGCCGCGCGGCTGAGCGAGGCGACGACCGATGTCGCCGCGATCGTGGATCGGGTTCTGGAGGGCTGAATGGGGCGCAAGCTGATGGATCTGGGTGAGGCCGATCCGAAAGGGCTGATCCGGGAGAGCTACCGGATCGACGGGATCGGCGACGCCGAATGCCGGTCGATCTTCATGGATTGGGCGCTGAGCCTGCATCCCGGGCTCGATCCCAAGGAGGCCATGCGCACCGTGCTGGTCGCCTATCAGGGGCAATCCGAACACCCGATGACACGGGTGCTCGGGGAGGGTCTGACCCGCGAGAGCCGCCCGCCGGCGCGGCGCGGCGGGGCGCGCGGGCGCCGGTCCTAGCGCGGCAAGGCGGCGGCTTCGCGGGCGAGCGCCTCGATGCCGTCCCAGTCGCCCGCCTGCACCATCGCATCGGGCGCGACCCAGGAGCCGCCCGCGCAGAGGACGTTCGGCAGGCTCAGATAGTCATCGGCATTCTTCATGCTGACCCCGCCCGTCGGGCAGAACGAAACCTGCGGGATCGGCGCACCGATCGCCCTGAGCGCAGGGGCGCCGCCCGAGGCTTCGGCGGGGAAAAATTTCAGCACGTCATAGCCGATCTCGTAGAGCTTCATCACTTCCGAGGCGGTGGCGGCCCCGGGCAGGAGCGGCAGCCCCTCGTCCTCGCAGGCCTTGACCAGTCGCTCGGTCGCACCCGGCGAGACGCCGAATTTCGCACCTGCCGCCTTCGCGGCCTTCACGTCGGCGGGCGTCAGCAGGGTGCCCGCGCCGACCACGCCGCCCTCGACTTCGGCCATCGCGCGGATCGCGTCGAGCGCGCAGGGCGTGCGCAGCGTGACCTCGAGCGCGGGCAAGCCGCCCGCGACCAGCGCTTTCGCGAGCGGGGCGGCATGGGCCACGTCCTTGACCACGATCACCGGCACGATCGGCGCGAGCTGGCAGACCTTGCGGGTGGCCTGGGATTGTTCGGAAGGCGTCATTGGCTCTCTCCTGTCTCGGATCGCCGCAGGGGCGGGAATGGCGGAATGCGCCGCAGGGGATGTCTCGGTAAAGTCGAAGGTCATGCAGTCTCGACTTCGACTCCGCTCGAATATCCCCCGCGGAGGCAATGGATCAGAGGACCACGGAGGCCCCGGCGGTGGACGGGCCGACATGGGTGCGGAAGGCGCCGAAAAGCTCGCGGCCGAGGCCGAACTGGTTGCCGCTCAGATCGGGTTGGACGGGTGCGCGGCTCTCGAACCCCTCGGTGAGGCAGACAAGCTCGCCCGACTGCGCGTCGAGCCGGACGATATCGCCGTCCTGGAGTTTCGCGAGCGGCCCGCCATCGGCGGCCTCGGGCGAGACATGGATCGCCGCAGGCACCTTGCCCGACGCCCCCGACATCCGGCCATCGGTGACGAGCGCCACTTTCAGCCCGCGATCCTGGAGCACCGAAAGGGTCGGGGTGAGCGAGTGCAGCTCGGGCATCCCGTTGGCTTTCGGCCCCTGGAAGCGGACGACCACGACGGTGTCTTGGGTGAACTCGCCTCGCTTGAAGGCCTCCTTGACCTCGGACTGATCCTGGAACACCCGGCACGGCGCCTCGATCTGGCGGCGCTCTTCGGCCACCGCGGAGACCTTGATCACGCCGCGCCCGAGATTGCCCTCGAGCTGCTTGAGGCCGCCGGTCTTCTGGAACGGGTCGGCGGGCTTGCGCAGGATCTTGTCGTTCTGGCTCTCTTCGGGGCCCTCGACCCAGGTGAGACCGTCCTCGGTGATCTTCGGCTCCTGCGTGTAGCGCTGGAGGCCGTCGCCGGCGATGGTCTTGGCATCCTCATGCAGCAAGCCCGCCTTCAGGAGGTGCCGGATCATGAATTGCAGCCCGCCCGCGGCATGGAAATGGTTCACGTCGGCCAGGCCGTTCGGATAGACCTTCGCCATGAGCGGCACGACCGAGGAGACCTCGTCGAAATCCTCCAGATCGAGCACGATCCCGGCCGCGCGCGCCATCGCGGGCAGGTGCAGGATATGGTTGGTCGAGCCGCCCGTCGCCATCAATCCGACCAGCCCGTTCACGAAGGCTTTCTCGTCGAGGATCTCGGAGGCCGGACGATACTCGTTGCCAAGCGCGGTGATCTCGGCGGCGCGTTTCGCGCCCGCCACGGTCAGCGCCTCGCGCAGCGGCGTGTTCGGGTTCACGAAGGAACTGCCGGGCAGGTGCAGCCCCATGAATTCCATCAGCATCTGGTTGGTGTTCGCGGTGCCGTAGAAAGTGCAGGTGCCCGGCCCGTGATAGGAGGCCATCTCGGCTTCCATCAGCTTGTCGCGGCCGATCTCGCCCAGGGCGAATTGCTGGCGCACGCGCGCCTTCTCGTCATTGGGCAGACCCGTGGTCATCGGGCCCGCGGGGATGAAGATGGCCGGGATGTGACCGAAGGTCGCCGCGGCCATGATCAGCCCCGGCACGATCTTGTCGCATACGCCCATATAGAGCGCCGCGTCGAACGTGTTGTGCGACAGCGCCACCGCCGCCGCCATCGCGATCACGTCGCGCGAGAACAGCGACAGTTCCATCCCAGGCTGGCCCTGCGTGACCCCGTCGCACATGGCCGGCACGCCGCCCGCGACCTGCGCGGTCGCTCCCACGTCGCGCAGCGCCGCCTTGATGAGTTGCGGGAAGGTCTCGTAGGGCTGGTGGGCCGAGAGCATGTCGTTATAGGCGGTGACGATCCCGATATTCGGGGCGCGGCCGGTGGCGAGCGCCTCCTTGTCCTCGCCCATCGCCGCATAGGCATGGGCCTGGTTGCCGCAGCTCAGATGCGCGCGGGAGGGCCCGTTCTCCGCCGCCGCACGCATGCGGGCGAGGTAATCGGCGCGCGGTCCTTCCGAGCGGGCGCGGATCCGGTCGGTCACACGGGCGATCGTGGCATCGAGTGTCATCGGCTGGGCCTTTCCTTGCTATCAGTCCGTCGCGGGTCGCAGCCCCTGGGCTGCCATTGCGGGGAGGTTGCCCGTCTTCTACTCCGTTAGCGCTAACGTGGCAACCCGGAAACCCACGCGAATATCTGGGCCGCGGCGCCCGATCGGCAAGGATCGGGCTTTCGCGGGCGGGCGCGAGCGGATAGAGAGGCGCCCGAGAGCAAGGAGTGCATCATGTCCGAAACCCGCCCCGTCATCCGCCTGCGTCCCAAGGCCGAGGCCCGCGCGATCCGCCACGGGTTCCCCTGGGTCTATGCCGATGAGCTGGTGACGGACCGGCGCACGAAAGCGCTGGCGTCCGGCACGATCGCGACGCTCGAGGATGCCGAGCGCCGCCCGCTCGCCACCGTGACGGTGAACCCGAATTCGAAGATCATCGCGCGGGTGATGGAGCGCGATCCGCAGGCCACAATCGACCGCGACTGGATCGCGGCCAAGCTGTCGCGCGCGCTGGAGATGCGCGCGCGGCTCTTCGAGGCCCCCTTCTACCGGCTTGTCCATGCCGAGGCCGATGGCCTGCCGGGGGTGATCATCGACCGGTTCGGCGATGCGGCGGTGATCCAGCCCAACGCCGCCTGGTCCGAGGCGATGATCGGGGAGATCGAGGGCGCGCTCGCCGAGGTGACGGGCGTCACCACGATCATCAAGAACGGCTCGGGGCGCGCGCGCAGTCTCGAGGGCCTGGCCGAGGAAACCCTGACCCTGCGCGGCGGTGTCGACGCGCCGATCGAAGTGCCGATGAACGGCGCGATCTATCTGGCCGACCTGATGGGCGGGCAGAAGACGGGGCTCTTCTACGATCAGCGCCCGAACCACGCCTTCGCGGCGCGGCTTGCCGAGGGGGCGCGGGTGCTCGACCTCTTCTCGCATGTGGGCGGTTTTGCCCTGGCGGCGCTCGCGGGCGGTGCGCGCGAGGCGCTCGCGGTCGATGCCTCCGCTCCGGCGCTCGATCTCGCCGCGCGCGGGGCCGCGGCGATGGGCGCGGCGGATCGGTTCGCGACCCGGCAGGGCGACGCCTTCGACGCGCTCGAAGCGTTGGGCCGGGAGGGTGCGCGCTTCGATCTGGCGATCTGCGACCCGCCGGCCTTCGCCCCGGCGAAACCCGCGCTTCAGGCCGGGTTGCGCGCCTATGAGCGGATCGCGCGCATGGCCGCGCCCCTGGTGGCGCCGGGTGGATATCTGGTGCTTTGCTCGTGCTCGCATGCGGCCGACCTCGCGCAGTTCCGCGCCGCCTGCACCCGCGGGATCGGCAAGGCGGGGCGGGCCGCGCAGTTGATCCATACCGGTTTTGCCGGGCCCGACCACCCGATGCTGCCGCAGCTCGCCGAATCGGGCTACCTGAAATCGCTGTTCTTCCGGCTGGACTGATGCAGAAGGTCTTGCTCGACGCCTGCGTGCTCTATCCCACGGTGCTGCGCGAGATCCTGATCGGCGCAGCGAAGGCGGGGCTCTACCGCCCGCTCTGGTCGGCGCGGCTGCTCGAGGAATGGGCGCGGGCCGCGGCCCGGACCGGGCCTGCCGACGAGGCGATCGCACGCGGCGAGATCGCGCTTCTGCGCGCGGCTTTCCCAAGAGCCGAGGTGCCGCCGCAGCCGGGGATCGAGGCGCGCCTCGTCCTGCCTGACCCGAACGATATTCACGTGCTCGCGGCCGCGATCGCGGGTTCGGCCGATGCGATCCTGACCTTCAACGCCAGCGATTTTCCGCGTGGCACGCTTGCCGGAGAGGGGCTGGAACGGCGCGATCCCGACGGTTTCCTCTGGCAGCTTCTTTCCGAACATCCCGCCGAAATGCGTGCGGTCGTCGAAGCGGTGCGCACAGAGGCCGAGCGTCTCTCGGGAGAGCCGCAGCCGATCCGACCGCTGATGAAGCGCGCCCGCCTGCCGCGTTTCGGCAAGGCGCTGGCCGGGTAGGGGCTCCGCCCCCGTCTCCCTTGCGGGAGCCTCCCCCGGGATATTTTCGTCAAGAGGAAGTCAGAGGGCGTTTCCTTCCTCTTGATCCAAATATCCCGGGGGTGAGCGCGTCCGCGCGAGGGGGCAGCGCCCCCTTTGCGGCCTCGCCGCCTAGGAGCCGTCTTGACCCCGGCGCAAAGCCCCGCCATTGAACTTGTATGCTTGGCTTCATCACCTGCACCGAAAAAGGGGCGGCAGATCGCCTTCTCGCCCGCTTCGCCGACCGGCTGGTCGCGGCGGGGCGGCCCGTGGTGGGCATGGTGCGGGCGGATGTGCCCCAGCGGTTCGACTGCGAGATGCATCTGCGGCTTCTGCCCGATCTGGGCGTGCGCTCGATCTCCCAGGCTCTTGGCACTGAGGCCGAGGCCTGTTCTCTCGATGCGGGCGCGCTCGAAGAGGTGGTCGCGCAGGTGAACCGGGCGCTCGACATGGCGGAGCCGGGAACGGTCGTGATCCTCAACAAGTTCGGCAAGCAGGAGGCCGCGGGGCGCGGCTGTCGTGACCTGATCGCGCGGGCGCTCGAAACCGGGCTGCCGGTGCTGATTTCGGTGCCGCCCGAGACGCGCGCGGAGTTCGATGCTTTCTCGGCGGGTTTGGGCGAGGAGCTCGCGCCGGAAATGGATGCGCTCGAAAGCTTCGTCGCGGGCCTATAGGGAAGGCCGCGATCCTTTGCCTTGAGGGCCGGCAGCGCTAGACTTCGGGAGCGAAGCGGATTAGAAGACGCTCGTTAGCGCTAACGGACCTCAACAACGGAGCATCCCATGGTATCGCGCGTCATTCCGGTGGATCAGTTCGATCTGGTCATTTTCGGTGCCACCGGCGATCTCGCCAATCGCAAGATCCTGCCCGGTCTCTATCGCCGCTATTGCGCCGGACAGATTCCCGAAGGCTCGAAGATCATCGGGGCGGCGCGGACCGAGATGAGCGCCGACGAGTTCCGCGACCAGACGCGGGCGGCGATCGCCGAACATGCCGGCCCGATGGCCGATGACAAGAAAGCCGTCACGGCCTTCCTCGAGATCCTCGAATATGTCGCGATCGACGCGAAAGGGGACGGTGGCTGGGATACGCTCAAGTCGCTCGTTCGCACCGAGGCCGTCAATGCCTTCTACTTCTCGGTCGCGCCCGCGCTTTTCGGCGATCTGGCCGAGCGGCTGCACACGCGCGGCATCGCGGGACCCGATGCGCGCATCGTGGTCGAGAAACCCTTCGGGCGTGATCTTGCCTCGGCGCGTGCCCTCAATGCGACGCTCGCGGAGTATTTCGACGAGACGCAGATCTACCGGATCGACCATTACCTCGGGAAGGAGACGGTGCAGAACCTGATGGCGGTGCGCTTTGCCAACATCCTGTTCGAGCCGCTCTGGAACAGCCAGTTCATCGATCATGTCCAGATCACCGTGGCCGAGACCGTCGGCGTGGGCGGGCGCGGGTCGTATTACGACAAGTCCGGCGCGATGCGGGACATGGTGCAGAACCACATGATGCAGCTTCTGTGCCTTATCGCGATGGAGCCGCCCTATCACTTCGATCCCGACGCGGTACGCGACGAGAAGCTCAAGGTGATCCGCGCGCTCCAGCCGGTCGCACCCGCCGATATCGTGCGCGGCCAGTATCTCGCGAGCAAGGATGCGCCGGGTTACCTGGAGGATTCCGAAGACCCGGAGTCGACGACCGAGAGCTATATCGCGCTGAAATGCCATGTCGCGAACTGGCGCTGGACGGATACGCCCTTCTACCTGCGCACCGGCAAGCGCTTGCGGGCCCGTACCTCCGAGATCGCGATCACCTTCAAGGCGCCGCCGCATTCGATCTTCGACGAGGCCGAGGGCGAATGGCGCGAGAACGTGCTGGTGATCCGGCTGCAACCGAATGAGGGGATGAACCTCAAGGTGATGATCAAGGAACCGGGGCCGGGCGGGATGCGTCTCGTCCAGGTGCCGCTCGACATGTCCTTCGCCGAGGCGCTCGGGCCGGAGGGGGCGGATATCACCGATGCCTATGAGCGCCTGATCATGGATGTGATCCGCGGCAACCAGACCCTGTTCATGCGCGGCGACGAGGTCGAGGCGGCCTGGGCCTGGACTGATCCGGTCATCGAGGGCTGGGAAAAGCGGGGCGACCGGCCGCAACCCTATGACAGCGGCTCCTCGGGCCCCGATGACGCCCTGATGCTGATGCATCGCGATGGCCGCCGCTGGAGGGATATCCGCGAATGAACTTCACGACCTACCCTGACCGCGAGGCGCTGATGATGGGCCTCGCCGACCGTATCGCAAGCGAATTGCGCGCCGCGATCCGCAGCGATGGGCGCGCGACGCTTTCGGTTCCGGGCGGAACCACGCCGGGTCCGATTTTCGACATCCTCTCCGATCTCGATCTCGAATGGGACAAGGTCGCGGTGCTGCTTAATGACGAGCGCTGGGTGCCAGAAAGCTCCGAGCGGTCGAACACGCGGCTGATCCGGGAGCGGTTGCTGACCGGCCGCGCGGCGAAAGCGAAGCTGGTGCCGCTCTATTGCGAGGCGCCGCGCCCCGAGGACAAGATGGATGAGCTGGCCGAGGGGATCGCGCCGCATCTGCCGATTTCGGTCCTGCTGCTGGGGATGGGCGGGGACATGCATACGGCAAGCCTCTTTCCCGGCGCCGACCGGCTCGCGGAGGCGCTCTCCGAAGCCGCGCCGATCCTGCTGCCGATGCGCGCCGAAGCGGCTGGCGAGCCGCGCATCACCCTCTCGGCACCGGTGCTGCGCGATGCGATGCACACGCATATCCTGATCACGGGCGCCGAGAAACGCGCCGCGATCGAAGCGGCCGAGAGCCTCCCCGTCGAGCAGGCGCCGGTGCGCGCCGTTCTGAAAAATGCGACCGTTCACTGGGCCGAATGACATGACGATCTGGCAAGACCTTCTCGAGAAATCCACCGCTGTGAAATCCCGCCCCCTTGCGGAATTGTTCGAAAACGACAAGCGAGCCGCCGAGTTCACCCGGGAATTCGGGCCATTCCTGTTCGATTTCTCCAAGACCAATATCGACGCTGCAACATTGGAGATGCTCGTCGACCTGGCGCGCGAGCGGGATGTCGCGGGCCGCGCCGAGGCGATGTTCTCCGGCGAGAAGATCAACGACACCGAGCATCGGGCGGTTCTTCACACGGCGCTGCGCAATCTCGAAGCCGAGATCCGCGTCGACGGCCAGGACGTGATGACCGAGGTGCGCGCGACCCATGAGCGCATGGTCGCTTTCGCCCGCGACGTCCGCGACGGCCGTTTCACGGGGCAGGGGGGCAAGATCACCGATATCGTCAATATCGGTATCGGCGGCTCCGATCTCGGGCCCGCGATGGCGGTGCTCGCGCTCGCGCCCTATCATGACGGGCCGCGCTGCCATTTCGTCTCCAACGTGGATGGTGCGCATATCCACGATACGCTTGAAGATCTGAACCCGGAAACGACGCTGGTGATCGTGGCCTCGAAGACCTTCACCACGATCGAGACCATGACCAATGCCGAGACCGCCAAGCGCTGGATGGCGCAGAAGGTTTCCAACCCGGCGGCGCAATTCGCCGCGCTCTCGACCTCGGCCGAGAAGACCGCCGCCTTCGGGATCGACCCCGCGCGGGTCTTCGGCTTTGCCGATTGGGTCGGCGGACGTTACTCGATGTGGGGGCCGATCGGGCTGTCGCTGATGATCGCGATCGGACCCGAGGATTTCGCGGATTTCCTCAAGGGCGCGGCCGAGATGGATGCCCATTTCCGCTCTGCCGATTATGCCGAGAACCTGCCCGTCCTGCTCGCGCTTGTCGGGGTCTGGCACAACCAGTTCTGCGATTGCGCGACCCGCGCGGTGCTGCCCTACGATCAGCGGCTCGCCCGTCTGCCCGCCTATCTCCAGCAGCTCGAGATGGAGAGCAACGGCAAGCGCGTGAGCATGGATGGCAAGGATCTGGCGGTGAATTCGGGCCCTGTCGTCTGGGGTGAGCCCGGCACGAACGGCCAGCACGCCTTCTACCAGCTGATCCATCAGGGAACGCGGGTTGTCCCGTGCGAATTCATGGTGGCCGCCGAGGGGCACGAGCCCGATCTGGCCCATCAGCATCTTCTCCTCGTCGCCAATTGCCTTGCCCAGTCCGAAGCGCTGATGCGCGGTCGCTCGCTCGAAGAGGCGACCGCGATCATGCGCAAGAAAGGGTTCGAGGGGGCGGAGCTCGACCGGCAGGCGCGCCACCGGGTCTTCCCCGGATCGCGGCCCTCGACCACGCTGCTCTACCCGAAGCTCACCCCGGCGGTTCTGGGCGGGATCATCGCGCTCTACGAGCACCGCGTCTTCGTCGAAGGGGTGATCCTCGGGGTCAACAGCTTCGACCAGTGGGGCGTGGAACTGGGCAAGGAGCTGGCCCTCGCGCTCGGCCCGGTGCTCGAAGGCAGCGATAGCGGCGCGGAGCTGGACGGCTCCACCCGCCAGCTCGTCGCCCGCATCCGGAACCTCTGGGGCTGACGTCCCGCGATCGTGACGGAACGCTCTCCCGCATTCGCAGGTTTTCGTGTCGAAACGTGTGAGTGCGAAGGAGGTTTGCGATGATCGAGAAGATGGACAACGCCCCTGGCGGGATCACCGGCTTCGAGGTTTCGGGCACCGTTCTGGCGCATGACGTGACCGAGGCGCTCCGGGTCGTCGCGCCGAGCGATCGCCTTCTGGTGCAGGTCGCGCCGCGCTTCGATGGGTACATGGCCGAACTGGTCGGGGGCATGCGCCGGGCCTGCCGCGACGGTCAGGCGGAGCGCTGTGCGCTGATCGTGCCCAAGGACATGCGCTCCGAAGCGACGATGCAGGGCGAGGGCGACGGGTTTCGCGTCTTCACCGCCCGAGACGAAGCCGAGCGCTGGCTCGCAGCTTAACGCAGGCCGATCTCGGAGAGCGCCACCGCGAGTTCGCGCGGCAGGGTCTCTTCGCGGCCGCGACCCTTCGGCAGGTCGCGCGGGGCGTCTTCGTGCTTGAGGTAGCGCCAGCCCTGGAAGGGGCGGCGGGTGAGCGCTTCGGTGCGCACGACGTCGCGGTCGAGAACGATGGCGCAGCGCGCGATCCCGTCAGCGCCCATCACCTCGTCGAGCGCGAGCACCCTCTGGCGCGCCAGCACCGCCCCCTTGAAAACCCAGTAGAGCGAGCCGCCTTCGAGGATTTCCGGTGCGCGTTTGGGCCACATCCGCGTGACATGCATCGCCGGGCCCGCGCCGTAGCGGCTCGCCTGCCATGCGATGAGATCCTCGACCTTCTCGGCGCCTACGCAAAGTTTGATGAGATGAATCATGCCGACCCCCGCTCTTTTCCCTAGGTAGGGGCTGCCTCCCGCGGCGGCAACCGGGTAAATGGCGTCTGGCCAGAGCCTGCCGCCTTATGTATAGTGGTTGTCCGCCTCCGGCGCACAATATGCGGCGGGGGTTTTTGGATTCAGCCCCGTCCAGTCCAAACCGTTGAGAGGATAGAATGAGCCGTTTTGCCGCCCCGATTGCCGAACAGATCTGGGACATGAAATACCGTCTTAAAGAGCAAGATGGCACGCCGATCGACGCCACTGTCGAAGATAGCTGGCGCCGGATCGCGCGCGCGCTCGCCTCGGTGGAGAAGGATCCCGCCGAGTGGGAGGCGAAATTCTACAACGCCCTGGAGGATTTCAAATATCTTCCGGCAGGCCGGATCACCGCAGGTGCCGGGACGGGCCGCGCGGTGACGCTGTTCAACTGCTTCGTGATGGGCACGATTCCCGACAATATGGGCGGGATCTTCGACATGCTGAAGGAAGCCGCGCTGACCATGCAGCAGGGCGGCGGGATCGGCTATGATTTCTCCACGATCCGCCCGCGCGGGGCCGAGGTGAAGGGCGTGGCGGCGGATGCCTCGGGGCCGCTGAGCTTCATGGATGTGTGGGATGCGATGTGCCGCACCATCATGTCGGCCGGCTCGCGCCGCGGCGCGATGATGGCGACGATGCGTTGCGACCACCCCGATATCGAGAATTTCATCACCGCGAAGCAGGATTCGGCGCGGCTGCGCATGTTCAACCTCTCGGTGCTGGTGACCGATGATTTCATGGAGGCCGTGAAGGCCGACAAACCCTGGGATCTGAAATTCGGCGGCAAGGTCTATCACACCGTCAATGCGCGCGATCTGTGGAACAAGATCATGCGCGCGACCTACGACTATGCCGAGCCGGGCGTGATCTTCATCGACCGCATCAACAAGATGAACAATCTCAACTATGTCGAGCAGATCGCGGCCACCAACCCCTGCGGTGAGCAGCCTCTGCCGCCCTATGGCGCCTGCCTGCTGGGCTCGGTCAACCTCGCGCGGCTCGTGACCGACCCGTTCGAGGCGAATGCCGAGCTCGATCCGGAGAAGCTCGACGAGCTGGTGCGCCTCGCGATCCGGATGATGGACAATGTCGTCGACGCCTCGCGCTTCCCGCTGCCGCAGCAGGAAGAAGAGGCGCAGAACAAGCGCCGGATCGGCCTTGGCGTGACCGGCCTCGCCGATGCGCTCCTGATGCTGGGCTTGCGCTACGGCTCGGAAGAGGCCGCGGCGCAGACCGAGTCTTGGATGAAGCAGATCGCGCGGGCCTCCTATCTCGCTTCGGTCGATCTGGCGAAGGAAAAGGGCGCCTTCCCGCTCTTCGACGCCGAGAAATACCTCGCTTCCGGCAACATGATGCAGATGGACGATGACGTGCGCGAGGCGATCCGCGAACACGGCATCCGCAACGCGTTGCTGACCTCGATCGCGCCCACCGGGACGATCTCGCTCTATGCAGGCAACGTGTCGTCGGGGATCGAGCCGGTCTTCGCCTATGCCTACAAGCGCAAGGTGCTCCAGCCCGACGGCTCGCGCACCGAGGAAGAGGTGGTCGATTACGCGGTGCAGATGTGGCGCGACAAGTTCGGCGATGCGCCGCTTCCGGACTATTTCGTCAACGCCCAGACGCTCGCCCCGCTCGATCACGTGCGGATGCAGGCGGCGGCGCAGAAATGGATCGACAGCTCGATCTCGAAGACGATCAACTGCCCCGAGGACATCTCCTTCGAAGGGTTCAAGGATGTCTATATGGAAGCCTACGAGACGGGGTGCAAAGGCTGCACGACCTACCGTCCGAACGAGGTGACCGGGTCGGTGCTGAGCGTGTCGGAAAACTCGGAGAAGACCCCCGAGGCCGATAGCGGTGCCGATGTCGTCTATCTGACCGAACCGCTGGACCGTCCGGCGGCGCTCGAGGGCGCGACCTACAAGATCAAGTGGCCGGGTTCGGAGCACGCGATCTACATCACGATCAACGACATCGTGCAGGGCGGTCATCGCCGGCCCTTCGAGGTGTTCATCAATTCGAAGAACATGGAGCATTTCGCCTGGACCGTGGCGCTGACCCGGATGGTCTCGGCCGTGTTCCGCCGCGGTGGCGACGTGTCCTTCGTGGTCGAGGAGCTGAAAGCGGTGTTCGATCCGCGCGGCGGCGCCTGGGTGCAGGGCAAATACGTGCCCTCGATCCTCGCGGCCATCGGCGGGGTGATCGAGCGTCACCTGATCTCGATCGGCTTCATCGAAGGCGAGGGGATGGGGCTCAAATCCGACCCGGAAGCCGAGAAGATGATCGTCAACGAGGCCCCGCGCGGCAAGACCTGCCCCTCCTGCGGCTCGTTCTCGATGCGGATGGTCGAAGGCTGCATGACCTGCGCCGATTGCGGCCACAGCAAGTGCGGCTGATCGCGCGCGCGGGGCAAGATATTGAGCGCCGCATAAAATACCCATTCCGGTAGGTTTTTGTCCATTCCGGAAAGCATAAAGTGACCATCGAAGGTTCTTCCTTCGATGGTTTTTCTTTTGTTTCAATGCTTTGGTTCGTCTCCGGCAAAGGGGCTTTCTTATCAGTTTTCCGGCGCTCCAGGCCGGTTGACGTCGCCTCGGGAAATCGACTTAACCTCCACCCAAACCCGGGTTCCTCATCATCAACGCCTCGCGAGCAGCCGTCTCGTGAGGGGCTTCAGCGGCGCGTGCCGCCTGATCAGAAGGAGCCTGCCATGTCCGACCATTTCCCGATCTGCGACCTACGCTTCGATCTCGAGACCTCGCCTGCGAAGATCGAGGCCGAACTCACCAGTTTCCTGCGCAAGCTGCGTTGGGTGGCAAAGGGCCACGATCGGGCTGACTTTGACGCGGTGCGCGATGATGACCGCTGGGACGACGCGATGCGTGCGTGTCGCCCCAGCTTGCATGATGGCGACAGGATCCGGCGTCGCGCCTCTGCGCTCGCCGATCGGCGGCTGAGCGCGTCAGGAATGGCGCATTTGGGTCGTGACGCACGGGAGACGCTGACGGGGCTCAAGCACGGCGTGCGCATGGAACAGCTCGCGAGTGAACACCGCGCCGACGAGATCGCCGCCGCTCTGCACGAGGAGATGCCCTGGATGTCCCGCGCGAGCGAGATCGCTTGGAATGCGATGCGTGAGAGTGTGCGCTCCGGAGCGCCCGCGCTGCGCCTGCCGACGCTCCTCCTCGACGGGCCGCCGGGAATCGGGAAGAGTCACTGGGCGCGTCGATTGGCGGAGCTGATTGGCACGCCCTCGGAACTGATCGATGCCGCAGCAGAGCCGGCGGGGTTCGCGGTGGCCGGAAGCCAGAAAGGCTGGGGGACGGCGCATCCGGGTCGCCCAGTCGAGATGATACTACGTGAGCGGGTGGGCAATCCGATCATTGTTATCGATGAAATCGACAAGGTGGGGGAGGTGCGGTCGGACAAGGGCATAAGTTTCGCACTCTCGAACGCGCTTCTTCCCCTTCTGGAGCCACTAAGTGCCCGGGCCTGGAGCTGTCCCTTCTTCCGGGTGCGGTTCGATATGCGGTGGATCAGCTGGGTTCTGACCTCGAACAACCGCCGCAACGTTCCTGCGCCTTTGCTGAGCCGCTGCCGGGTTGTGGATGTAGCGCCTCTCACGGGCGTGCATTTGGTCCACTTTGCGCGGAGGGAAGGGGCAAGGCGAGGTTTGTCCGATGGGGCGATCGAGGCGCTATCGGAAGTGCTGGCACGCACCCATCAGAATGTGGATTTGCGGGCCGTTATCAAGCTGATCGATGGCTTGTTTGCGCGTGAGAACCTGCCACCGCGGCATTGAGGGCAATTCGTATTCAGCCCTGCGCGGCGGACCTCAGCGGCACGCTGCCAAAGGGCGTCGCCCTTGGCAATCCGGCGCTACTCGTTTGAGCCGAAGACCGAGCCGACCTGGTCGTATCGAAGTGAAAACAACCTGCTTGCGGAGAGAGCGGATGGAGATCGAAGGCAACAGCTTTTCTCAGGTGGAGATCGAAGTGTTCCTGAAGGCCTATTCGCGCCTTGCGCGCGCATGGGGTCTGTCGGAGCACGAAGCCTCTGGCCTCCTCGGAATGCCTGGGCCAGTTTGGAGCACCCCACAGGAGCCGGGCGATGCCCCGTCTCTGACGGAGGTTCAACTCCTTCGCCTTTCTGCTGTGCTCGGGATCTACAAGGCGCTTGAACTCTATTTCTCCAAGCCGCTCGCGCGCACTTGGATGACGCGGCCCAACACCGGGCCGCTGTTTCTCGGAGCGCGCCCGGTTGATGTAGCGATCAAAGGAGGATTGGAACAGATCCTGGAGATCCGGAAATATCTCAATGCTTGCCTCGCCGGGGCGTGAGGAGTGGGCCGCACCGTCAGCGGACGGCGCCAGTTCAGTCCCGCTATTGAGCGTATCCGGTCCGAAGGGCTTCGGGGCGTGGACTATAGGGGTAATTCGGGCGGAAAGCTGGCTTTCTCTGCACGTGCGAAGGCGCCCTTGTCGTAGGATGAAAGTGGACAGCGGGGATTCCTTCTGCCAATGGTAGATCGGAGTTCTGTCCGGGGAGCGAGAGATATAGCCCCTCTCCGACGATCAAGGTGTCGTCGGCATCAGGTTGGACGTTCGTCCAACGCTCAAATGGCCGCCACTCAGAGAGCGTTTTTCCCAAGGCGCGGCGAACCCACAGTTGGACGGAAACATGTTGACGAAGCCACTGATGGAGAGTGGAGCGATCAAAGAAATCCAACGCAACGGAGCCTGGGGTGACAAGCTTGTCCACCTCTTCCGACATGAGCTTACGGCGTTCTGTCAGCTTGGCAGGCGCAAGGTCATCTTTTAGGCTGACGATGACGTATGCGCCCTGAGATATAGCCAACTCTTGAAATAGATCTTTGCTGGTGTCCTTGCCTGAGATCTCTTTCTTGATGGCCGCCTGTGCCATAGATGGCACTTTGGCCTGGTAGACCGTATCCCTGCGCCTAATGAAATCACCCACAAAGGTCGGATCTTTGACAGTTACGCGAATGTCGACACCGCCATCCGCCGCTGTGAGACTTCCGCCCCAACGAACGCTGCTGATTGCATGGCTTTTTGCGGCGACTTCAGCCTCACAAAGGCGTGCAATCAGCTCCTCTAACTGACCATCATCAAGGCCAAGAAGGTCATCTTTTTCAATCTCGAAAATTGGCATCTTTTCTATACATCTCACTCAAGTAAACGGCCTTCGCATTGACTATTTTGGCCCCAATGGAGGGTGTGCACCTGAGGAATACCGCGCAAATTCAAAATCCGGTTATGCTCTTGAGATGTAAGGGCCTTCGAAACCCTACAGTGCTGAAAACGCTACTGTAAAGACGTCGCCAAGTCCGCGAGTGGCAGAAGTGTGATCGCGACGCCGCAAATATGGGTCGCCGCGCCAAGGTCAGCTTTGAGGAAGCTGCAATGCAGCATCGATCGTAAAGGCGAAAGTCCGCAATGGGCCGTGAGCATCACGCAGCACCGCCAGGCTGGTCACGCGGCCCGCCGCAGCGCCGCATGACCGCTTTGAGCCCAACTTGCCCATTCGACAACGTGCAGCGAACGGCCGCTTTCTTCATCACTTCCGGGGCGGCAGGCTTCTCGAAATCCCCCGAAACTCCGCGATCAGCGTGCCGTCTCCGGTCACGACAGACCCATCATAGACACCGGTTCGCCCACTCTCGGAGCGGTGGGCAATCCTGACCGTGAGCATGTCACCGACATTTGCCGGACGCAGGTAAATGATCGAGCATTGCTGTGCGACAGCCGGATGCTCGCCGCTGTTGCAAGCGACCCCGAAGGCGGCATCGGCCAGCGCGAAGATCGTCCCTCCGTGACAGGTGCCATGAGCCTGCACCATGTTCTTTCCGACCGTCAGCGAAAGAGTAGCTGCGCCGTCCCCCACATCATCCAGCGTCGCCCCGAATTGCCGCATCAACGCATCGCCTTCGAACATGCGCCGCGCCGCGCTGTGTTCGTCATTGTCAATCATTGCAAATAACCTCCAAATCAGCATATTGCTAAAAGCAACATATATAAGGAATAGTCAATATGTCGGAGGATCGCATTGCGCAGTTCAGGGAGTTCAACCGCTTCCACACGCGCTTGATCGGTGCGCTGAATGAACATCTGCTGGCATCTGACTACACGCTGCCGCAGGTACGGGTTCTCTATGAAGTGGCCAACGCACCGCGGAAGGCTCCACCTTCGGCCCGCGATCTGGGCGAAGCTCTCGGTATGGACACCGGCTATTTGAGCCGGATCGTTACCGGCCTGGCCGAGGAAGGATTGATTGACCGTGTGCCTTCGGACGGGAACGCGAAGAGGCTGGCGCTGACGCTTTCCGACAAAGGCCGCGAGGTCTTCAAGGGACTGAACGACGCCTCAGCCAAGGAAGCGGCCACGATGCTCGAAGGCCTGTCGGACCAGGAACAGCGCGAGCTGATCGGTGCGATGTGGAAGGTGCGCCGTCTGCTGGGTAACGGGACAAACGAAGCAACCTTCATACTGCGTGACCCTGAACCGGGTGATCTGGGATGGATCACCTATCAGCATGGGCGTCTCTACGCCAAGGAATACGGCTGGGACTGGACCTTCGAGGCTCTGGTTGCGGAAATCGTCGGCCAGTTCGCCAAGACCTATGATCCGTCCTGTGAACGTTGCTGGGTGGCGGAGCGCGAGGGCGAAGTCATCGGATCGGTCTTCGTCGTCCGGCAGGACGACGACACCGCCAAGCTGCGCCTGCTCTATGTGGATGAAAGCGCGCGCGGTCTCGGCCTCGGGCGGCGGCTGGTCGAGGAAACCCTGCGCTTCGCCCGCGCTAAAGGCTACAAGCGGATGATCCTCTGGACGAATGATGTGCTTGTTTCCGCGAGGCGCATCTACGAGGCGGCCAGATTCGAACTTCTGGAAGAGGAACCCCATCACAGCTTCGGCAAGGATTTGGTCGGGCAGGTGTGGGGCCGCGATTTGTGACAGAAACTGGTTCGGGATCGGGGGCCGTCGCGGGGCTATTGACAGGAATACAGGTCGGCGCGGCGCTCTTTGCCAGCCAGCTCATCGTCAGCGATGTCGGAGTCGGGCTGCTGGGGCTTCTGCGATACGGCATCGCCCTGCTGCTCCTTTTCCCTCTCCTGCTCCTAAGACCATCCGCGCCGATCGCACGTGCCGATTGGCTCCCGATCATCCTGCTCGGTCTTGGTCAGATCGGGATGATGATCGCCCTGCTCAACACGGCCGTCGCCTATACCAGCGCCGCACGGGTCGCCCTGATCTTCGCGACCTTGCCCGCCGTCAGTATGTTTATCGACCTTGCTCTTGGTCGTCCGTTCGGGGGCAGGCGCATCGGTCTTGGGGTCGCGCTGTCGATAGGCGGTGTGGCGGTCCTGGTCGGCGCAGATGCGATGACCGGCGGGGTTCGCACAAACGATGTCATTGGCATGGGTGCCGCCGCCGGAGCGACACTCTGCGTTGCAGTCTGCTCGTCGCTCTACGCGCCTTTCGTGAGGCGATACGGCCCCGTCAAGATCAGCTCCGTTGCCTTTACAGTCTCGCTAATTCCGCTTGGACTGATCGCGGTAATCCTGCCATCTGCGCAGACACCGAATGAATGGACGAGTGCAATTTGGTGGCTGATCCTGGCAATCGGCCTGTCCTCGGGCATCGGCTACCTGATGTGGTTCCACGCCATCGAGAAATTGCCCGCAACCCTCGTCACCGGTTTTCTCGCTCTCAGCCCGATCACCGCTGCGGTTCTGTCGCTGGTCTCCCTCGCGACGGACATGACGCCCTCGTTGCTGATTGCCGTCGCTATCGTCTGCGGCGGTATCCTCTGCTTCGCCCGCTTCAAGGAGCGGCCCATCGACCGAAAGGAAAAACACCTATGAAGGACACGCTGAAACCCGGCCTGAAACACGCCGGCACGCTGAAGGTGTTGCCCTCGATGACCGTTCCAAATGTCAGCGCGGAGCTGACGGCCTTCGCGGATATGCCACCGGTGTTCGCTACGGCGATGATGGTGGGCTTCATCGAAGCCACCTGCATCGAGTGCATCGCGAATCACTTGGGTGATGGAGAACACACGGTTGGAACGCACATCAATATCAGCCACACCGCTGCGACGCCCGCCGGAATGGGCTTGCGGGCCGAGGTCAGCCTGACTGGCGTGGAGCGCCGGATGCTTACCTTCAAGGTGGAGGCATTCGATGATGTCGGCCTGATCGGAAAAGGCAGTCACCACCGCGCGGTGATCGATCTCGACCGGTTCATGGCGAAAGTCGAGGAAAAGGCGAGAGGATAATCGCCATGAGCGGACATTGGACGAAGGGCGGCTTTGTCCGCACTGCCGACCTTCACCCACGAAAATTGCTGCGCGATTCACGAATGGCCGCTTCGGTGACGGTGCGGTGAGTCATCGACGGTCGCTTCGAACGGCAGGACTGGGCCGATTAGGTCGACGCGGATCACCAGACTGGCGGTGTGGTCACCCACATGATCTTGCAGATGTCCTGGCCGATATTGCGGAACCGGTGCGGCCGCTTGCTTTCGAAATGGAATGAATCTCCTTCGCGAAGCCGATAGCTGTCCTCATCCACGAATAGTTCTGCCTCGCCGCAAAGCACGACACCGCATTCCTCGCCTTCGTGGCTATAGGATTCATCGCCCGATCCGCCGCCGGGCTCGATCACGATTTCCATGACCTGCAAGCTGCCCTCGTCATGGGCCGTCAGGAAAGACTTCACCATGCCCCGGTCGCCAAAATCGACCGTGCGTCGATGCCCTGATCGCACGATCAGCCCGTTTTCGCGATCGGCCGACGGTGCCGCTTCGAAGAGCGACATGAAGGGGATGCCTATCACCTCGCAGATCGCGCGCAGATTTCGCACCGAGGGGGAGGAAATTCCACGCTCGATCTGGCTCAGCAGCCCCGTCGAGATCCCGACCCCGTCCGCGACGGTCTGCAGGGACAGCCGGCGATCCCTGCGCGCGCGGCGCACCGCATCGCCAAGCGACACATCATCGAGACCGCCGAGCGGGTCGGGCTGTAATCTTGCTTCGGTCGGGGCGAGGGGCATGGGGAGCTCTTCTTTCACTAGGGAAGGCAACGTCGATCGGAACTTCTTTATATGAAACGTTCAGCTTGTGGATAAGAAAAATCTACGATTTCGCATAATTCTTCACCAATATGAAGATTGTGAAGGTTGTCGCTTGAGAATGCAATGTTCTTCATTATAGTGAAGTTCGTTCAAATGCGCCCGAAGACGCGCTCACAACAGGGAATACTCCGATGAAACTTCGAATGCTCACCCTCGTCAGCACTCTCACCCTGACTGCGCTTGGCGCCCATGCCGGCGATTTGACCGTCGGCGTGACCACGACCGGCGTCCCCTTCACCTTCGTCGATACCGCGACGCAGCAGCCGACCGGCGCGATGGTGGATCTTGCGGCGGCGATCGCAGAGGATATCGGCGACACGCCGAAATTCGCGGTCACCCAGTTTTCGGCACTGATCCCCGCGCTCGAAACCGGCAAGATCGACCTGATCTCGGCGGGCATGTTCGCCACGGACAAGCGCAAGGAGGTCGTCGATTTCTCGGACACGGTTTACAGCTATGGCGATGCGATGTTCGTGGCCGCCGATGACGACACCGCCTATCAGATCGACGATCTGGCCGGCGAGGTTGTCGGTGCGCAGATCGGCACGACCTTTGCCGACAAGCTGCAGGCGAAGGGGATCTTCAAGGAGGTGAAACTCTACGACAGCCTCGTCGACATCATGCGCGACGTGAAGCTTGGCCGGATCAAGGCCGGTTTCGGCGACAAGCCGATCATCGCCTATCAAGTCGCGCAGACCCCCGCGCTCGGCGTGCATCTGGTCGATGGCTACACCCCGATGGGGATCGGCAATGTGGCGCTTGCGGTATCCAAGGAAAATCCGGAACTGCTGGCCAAGGTCAATGCCTCGATCGCGGCCATGAAGGACAGCGGCGAGCTGACCGAGATCTTCGCGAAATACGGCCTCTGATCCGATCCCGGGCCCGGCGCGGCGGCGTCGGGCCCCTGCCTTTCTACAGGAGGCCATCATGGCGCCCCTCACCGAGCGGATGCAGGACTATCTGCCGCTGCTGATCACCGGCCTGTGGCGCACCGTCGCGGTGTCGCTGCTCGCCCTTATCCTTGCGACGGCACTGGGCCTTGTCTGGGCCATGCTGCGCACTTCGCGCAATGTCTGGCTGGAGCGCCCCGCGCGGTTCATCGTCGAATTCCTGCGCGGGATCCCGATCCTCGTCGTGCTGTTCTACATCTATTTCGTGATGCCCGAGATCGGTCTCGATCTGAGCGCCTTTCAGGCCGGGGTGATCGGTCTCGCGCTGACCTATTCGTGCTACATCGGTGAAACCTTCCGGGGCGGCATCGAAGCCGTCGATCGCGGGCAGGTCGAGGCGGCGAAGTCCATCGGCATGCGCCACGGCAAGATGATGCGCCGGATCATTCTGCCACAGGCAGTGCGGATCGCCTTGCCGCCCTATGGCAACAACATGGTGATGTTGCTCAAGGACAGCTCGCAGGTCTCGGTGATCTCGGTCGCCGAACTCACGATGCAGGGCAAGATGCTTGCCTCCTCGACCTTCGACAACATGACCGTCTTCACGATGGTCGCCGCGCTCTATCTCTGCCTCACCATCCCGCTCAACATCGTGATGCGCCAGGTCGAGCTGAAAATGGGGAAATCGCGATGATCCGCTTCGAGAATGTCCACAAGTCCTACGGGCGTCACGAGGTGCTCAAGGGGATCGACGCCGAGGTCGAGAAGGGGCAGGTCGTCTGCCTGATCGGGGCGTCCGGCTCGGGCAAGTCCACCCTGTTGCGCTGCGTGAATGGGCTGGAGGATTACCAGGCGGGCGGCATCTTCATCGATGATCGCAAGGTCGATGCCCATGCCGCGAGCATCCACGACATCCGCACCCGCGTCGCGATGGTGTTCCAGCGTTTCAACCTGTTTCCTCATATGACCGCGCTCGAAAACGTCATGGAGGGGCCAGCGCAAGTGCTGCGAGAGGATCGCAAGGAGGTGCGCGCCCGGGCCGAGGAGCATCTGCGCCGTGTCGGTCTGGCCGACAAGATGGATTTCTACCCCTCCGCGCTCTCCGGCGGTCAACAGCAGCGCGTCGCGATCGCCCGCGCCCTTGCGATGCGACCCGAGGCAATCCTGCTCGACGAGCCGACATCGGCGCTCGATCCGGAAATGGTGGGCGAGGTGTTGAATGTGCTGCGCGATCTGGCGGACGCGCATATGACCATGCTGATCGTGACCCACGAAATCCAGTTCGCGCGCGAAGTGGCCGACAGGGTTTTCTTCCTCGACAGCGGCAGGATCGCCGAGCAGGGCACCGCCGAAGAGGTTCTCTCCCGCCCGAAAAGCGAGCGGACGCAGGAATTCCTGCGTCGCGTCAGTCATTTGCTGTAAGCGGAGCCGATCATGAGCTTTCAATCCCTCTGGGCCGCGACCGCACCGGACGTCCCGGCCTTTCCGCGCCTGACGGAAAGCCTCCAGGCCGATGTCCTCGTGATCGGCGCCGGGTTCCAGGGCCTGTCCGCAGCGCTGCATCTGGCCGAGGCCGGGGTCGATGTGGTGGTGCTCGAGGCGGGGCAGCCCGGTTCGGGCGCCTCGGGCCGCAATGGCGGGCAGGTGATCCCGGGGCTGAAGGACGATCCCGATGCGCTGGACCGGCTCTGGGGACCGCAAGCGACCGAATTCGCCGGGTCGACCGCCGATGTGGTTTTCGATCTGGTCGCGCGGCTTGGGCTCGATTGTGACGCGGTCCGCGACGGCTGGATCCAGGCCGGGACCAAGCCGGTGCATCTGGCGGGTTTGCACGAGCGGATGGCGCAATGGGCCGCGCGCGGTGCTCCGGTGCAATGGCTCGAAGCCGAAGACATGGCGCGCGAGATCGGCTCGCAGAGTTTCGCGGGAGGCTGGATCGACCGGCGTGCGGGCAAGCTGCATCCGCTGAAATACGCCCGGGAGCTGGCACGGGTCGCGACGGCGGCCGGAGCACGGATTTTCGGCGGCTCGCCCGTTGCCTCGCTTCTGCGCGAAGGGACAGGCTGGCGAGCCGAACTCGCTTCGGGGCCCGCCGTGCGCGCCGAGCGGGTTTTGCTGGCAACCAATGTCTACACGCCGCCCACCCTCAACCGTGATCTTGCCCGCGCCACTGTGCCGGCCAACAGCTTCCAGATCGCGACAAGGCCGCTGCCCCCCGCGCTGCTCGCGCAGATCCTGCCCAATGGCGCGGTCGTCTCGGAAGCGCGCCGCGTCGGCACCTATTTCCGGATCGGACCGGGCAACCGGCTGATGCTCGGCGGACGCGGGCAGTTCTCGGATCCGACCCGCGCCACGCATTTTCGTCGTATCGAGGCTGAGATGCGCACGCGCTTCGGTTCGGTTCTGGGCCAAGACATCGAAATCGAGCATCGCTGGTTCGGGCGCGTCGGTATGACCGCCGATCATCGGATCCGGATCTGTGAGCCGGAACCGGGGATGTTGCTCGCGACCGGGTTCAACGGACGTGGGGTGGCTTTGTCGACGGCACTCGGTAAGGCGTTTGCCGCCTATCTGACCCAAGGCGCCGCAATGCCGTTTCCCGTTGCCAAGACTATCAAGACGCTCCCGTTTCATGCGTTGCATGCGCTCTACGGCACCGTCGCAATCGAATACTACCGCTTGCGCGACCGCTTCGACTGACCGTTCCCGTCACGGTTCTGCCAGAAGTGCCCCCTCTGATGACGCGTCGGCCAATTCTGGCGAGGGCAACCTGAAGGGGCATCACGACGACGCAAGCGGTTCTGAGCTACCATCTCCACGAGAGACCTAGGGACTGCTCCGCAGCAGAGTTTGAGTGGGTCCCAACATCGAGCGGCTGGTTTGGAGAAACCGCGCCGCAGAAACCGCATGAAGCCGGACGACAGGATTGGCCGGTCGCACCTCTCACATGGTGTCGCCCTCTCAACCCGGGCTTTCATTGCTGTAAAACAACTCGGCTTCCGTTCGCCGCCTACAGTCCGGTGGGGAGCTTGGCGCGCATGGCCGCGCTTCGGTCAAACCGTTCGCCGTCAGCGGTGAAGGTCCCGTCGCCAACCGCGTGAAGTAGGCGCATATCCTTCCGGTCGGTGTCGATATGGGCGGCGACGCCCTGAAGCAATACAAGATTCAGCCGTTCGACAATCTCCTCGACGCGGCATTCGATGTTAGCGAGGCACTCGCCAATCAGCGGCGCCCTGACATGTTGCGCAGGCACGGCGGTCAGATCGAAGCGCTCGAACTTGTCGGTGTCGGCGCCCGAACACATCCCGATGCCGACGACTGTGTCGATCATGTCGGCGGTGGGGATGGCGAAGACGCATTCACCAGTCGCGCACAATGCCTTCCAAGAGTGGTTCCACGGGCCGGTAGTGAGCGCAAAGGTAGCGTCGAAACTACGGACCATTGTCCAGCTAATGGTCATAATGTTAGCCCTTGTTCCGTCATGGGTCGTCACCAAGACCACCGGCCCGGGTTCGATCAAGGTGAAAGTGCGCGAAAGCGGTAACGGTATCATTGGTATTTTCCTTTCGGTTACCTTCCCTTCCAAGCCGAAGAGAGCGTTCTGTCGTGGGCTTCACGCCTTGCTGCCTTTCATACGGGAGGGCGGCTGGGGCCATTCCTGAACGATCTGGGGATCGCTCCCAATCGCCTCACTGCAGGCGGTGAGGACGCGCTTCTTCGACTGTCTGACAAGACAGGCCAAAATCTGTCCGATCTTCATCGCAACGCCATCGCGCGGAACGGCCCGCGTCAATATCGCCTCCGCCGGGAGACCTTTAGTGCCGAATTCACGACAGGGGCGGTGACGCGCTTTTGCCCCGCGTGTTTGGCTGAGGATGATACCCGCGAGCCGCGAATTTCTGTCGCGCGCAAGCACAGGCTGAGTTGGGGTCTGCAGCCGATCCGAATCTGTCCTCACCACAAATTACCGCTCCTTGAGAGGCGCCGGGGGGTGTGGGATGACTTTCTCCACGAGCTTCCCGTCCTCGTGCCAGAGACGCGCGAGCAGCTTCTCCGTCTGGTCGGTGCGGCACCTACAGTGCAGCGACTGGGACTCCAAGACTACGTCTTGGCGCGATTTGAGGGGCAGAACGGCCCCCAGTGGTTGGACAGGCAGCCGATCGAGCAGGCAGTGAGAGCCACAGAAATGCTGGGGGCCGTGCTCGCATTCGGCCCGAAAGCAAAGCCGGGGGGGCTGACCATGCTCGACTGGGCTAAGGCGGGAGAGTTGGGCTGGCAATACGTGCGCTGCGGTGAGCATGGTGTGCGCAGGGCTCTCACGGAGTTGCAGGAAGCCGCAAAGGGCAGAGGACGGGACTGGCTGAGCCGAAGTGCCGTCTTCGGGATGCTCTATCGTTGGCTCGCCTCCAGCAAGCAGCGCAAGGATCCCGGTGAAATCCGAGAGGTTCTTCGCCGCCATATCGTCGAAACCATGGACGTCGCACCCGGGGAGGTAGTCCTTGGTCAGGAAGTCCGAACCCCGAGACTTTCCAGCGTAACCACCTTGTCAAAGGTAGACAGAGTTAATGCGCTGACGCTGCGCGATGTTTTGATCGCTCGCGGCGTTCTTGACTGCCACGCCGCGTCCCGAACGTGCTCGGAACTCCTTGTCGATACAAAAAAAGGACGACAAGCAACCTATGCGATCCGTTGCGCGGTCCCGGTCACGTGCGTCGGCGAAATCCTCAATGCGTCGCGCCCTATGGTGTCCACACTCATTGAAATCGGTGCGCTTTCGCAGGTTCGACTTGATGGCGAGGCCAGAGGAAAACTCAGCCGCTCTATCGATGCGAGGGAGATTCACGACTTGCTCAATCGGCTCGGGAACTTGGTGCCTCGTGTCGTCGACCGCATCCCTCCTGGTATGGCGACGATTTCGGAATGCCTTGAACGCTCGCGCCTGACGAACGAACGGGTTCTCCGCCGCTTACTCGCCAGACGAATTCGGCGGGTATTTCGACTGGCGAACGTCAAGGGGTTCAAGGGGCTTGTTCTGGATCCAAAAGAATTCGCCACGTCTGACAATCTCCCTCAGCCGGGTATGTCTCTGGAGATGGCGATGGTAGTGCTGGGCCTGACCCGTGCCGCGATCAATTCGTTGACCCGGGAGCGGGAAGGCGGTGCGCTTCTCGAAGCAATTGATGCTCCAGATCGATATGGAAAATGGGTCTTGCCTGGGGCGCTTTACGAATTTCGGAAGCATTTCGTTTTGGGGCACAAACTGGAACTCGAATATCATATCAAGAGATCCGCCGCGAAATCCCTCTTGGACAAGCACGGTATCGAGCCGTTGTTCAAACCTCGCGAGATTGGGACGACGATCTATCGACGGGGGGATACCCCCAGACGGACAAAGCAAGAAGCGCAAGGGACACAAGGCCGAGAAGGATCGCCGCAAAGCCAAGGCGTCGCGTTGTGATTTCAAGCATCTGTATCTTTCTGATCGGAGGCGGGATTTAAGCGGAGTGCGTTTCCAAGGGTCAACGGGCTTCCTGAAAGCCGAAAAGAGAACCTGCAAGAGCTGTTCAAGAAAAGGCGCAGGTTCTCGCGGATGCCGAGGATGTAAGTCATTCCTCTTCCTCCACCGCGATGCGTGGATCAAGGGCATGACCCGAAGCTGGGCCGCGCAGGGGCTGGAGCAGCATTCTATCGATCCAAAGGTCACGGCGCGTGCGGAACTGTTCGATCCCGATCTCCATGTCCTGATGCCCTCTGGCCGGTTGCGCGACATAGGTGCCTAATAGCCGATCCCACCAAGGCAGGTTGAAGCCGTAGTTCGAATTGGTCTCACGCGGATCGATGGAATGGTGGACGCGATGCATGTCGGGCGTGACCACGAACAGGCGCAGCACTCTATCAACCGGGCGCGGCAGATCGATATTAGCGTGGTTGAAAAGCGCGGTCGCATTCAGGATCACCTCGAACAGCAGCACCGCGACCGCAGGCGGCCCGAGCGCCGCGACCACCGCCAGCTTGATCCCCATCGAGATCAGGATTTCCACCGGATGGAACCGCAGGCCCGTCGTTGCGTCGAAGTCGAGATCGGCATGGTGCATCCTATGAAGCCGCCAAAGTCCGGGAACTGCGTGGAACATGACGTGCTGAAGGTAGATCGCCAAATCGAGCACCAGCATCGAAACAAGGATCGCGGCCCAGCTGGGCCAATCAAGATTGTTGAACAGCCCCCAGCCACGATCCTCGGCCATGATGGCCAATCCGACTGCGAGGATCGGGAATGCCAGGCGCAGGATCACCGTATCCACAAAGACCAGGGCGATATTGTTCGTCCAACGGATCAAGCGCGGGATCTCTCTGCGCCGCCGGGGGGCCACGACCTCCCATAGCGCCATCGCCGCCAATACGCCCAGGAAAGCGGCAAGTCGGATCGTCGGCTCAGCGGTGAGAATCGTTTCGGTCATGCGGTCGGCTTTGCTCTTGTGGCGCAGGCTGGATTCGCTACCATTCAATTATTCGATTGAATGATGTAATATCCCGAGGCAGCCCATGTCAATTAGCCCAAAGATGGCCCTTCTCGAAGAATACGCCCTTGTCGCGCGGGCCTTGTCGGCCCCCGCACGCCTTATGCTTCTTGAGCAGCTCGCCCAGAGCGAGCGCAGGGTAGAGGCGCTTGCGGAAAAAACCGGGCTCACTGTTGCGAACAGTTCGCAACATTTGCAGCAATTGCGGCGTGCTGGCCTTGTCACCAGTCGGCGCGACGGCAAGGCGATAATCTACAGGCTGACCGACGCGAGGACACTGACGTTGTTGGGGGTTTTGGGCGATGTGGCCGAAAGGAACCTCGCACAGGTTGGGGAGATTCTGCGCGGGCTATCAAACGGCGAAGACGCGCCGGAACCGATCAACCGCGACGAGCTTGCCGCTCGACTGAGTGAAGGGTCGGTGACCGTCCTCGACGTGCGCCCCGCCGACGAGTTCGCCGATGCTCATATCCCGGGCGCGCTCAACATGGCCGTGACGGAGCTGGACAAGTTCCTGACGGATCTCGACCGAAACACCGAGATTGTGGCCTATTGTCGTGGTCCATACTGTGTCTACGCTCACCAAGCCGTGGCGTTCTTGCGCAAGAATGGCTTCAACGCTCGTCGGCTTGACGGCGGTCTGCCTGAGTGGCGCGAAGACGGTCGAGCCATTCAGGCAACATCCTGATCGACAAAGGCCTTATTCGATGTCGCTACGGGTCGACCTGACTATGTGATCGCACTGCATGCGAGGCCTTCAAAAGTGCAATGACAATTCGCCCAGACTTCACATGAGATCTCATGATGGAAGCAACCTCCGCTTGGTGTCTGCTACCGGGTCGCCGTTCATGGACGGCCAGTTGCTGCCGTTGATACGCATGCCGGAGCGCTGCTCTACACCGCGACACACCTCGCGCAACTCTCTTGATACCCGCGCGCGCCACCGCCATTTTGCGTGCGGTAAGCGGCGATGACCGCATAGGGATGGACTGAGATGTTCGAGATTTGGGGGCCCATTCTGGCGGGGCTGGTCGCGCTGGTGGTCGGAGGCGAGCTTTTGGTCCGCGGGGCGGTCCAGACCGCTGAGCGGATCGGTATCTCACCGCTTGTGATCGGATTGACACTGGTGGGGTTCGGCACCTCGACACCGGAACTGGTGACATCGGTTCAGGCCGGTCTGAGTGGATCGCCAGGCATCGCCTTCGGCAACGTCGTGGGCTCAAACATCGCGAATATCCTTCTGATCGCTGGCGTTTCTGCCGTTATTGCGCCCCTCGTTGTGGCGCGCGTCGCCCTGCGACGAGATGCGATGGTGATGCTGGTCGTCGCCGTCGTCTTCGCTGGGGTCGCGCCGTTCGCTCCGATGGGGCGGATCGCCGGAGTTGGATTGATCGCAGCGCTGGTCGGCTATTTGTGCTTCGTGATCCATCAGGAACGCCAGCACGCTGACCGCGGCGCGATCTACGACAAGACGGTGGCCCTTGCTGACGCGGATCCCGGCCTCGCGCCACCGCATGCACCTCACGGTATTCTCATGCCGCTGTTGCTCGCGTTCGCCGGATTGGGACTCGTGGTTTTCGGTGGCTCATTGCTGGTTGGTGGCGCCGTATCGCTCGCGCGGGCTTTTGGCGTCTCGGAAACGGTCATCGGTCTGACCATCGTGGCGATTGGCACCTCGATGCCCGAGCTGATCACCTCGATCGTGGCGGCGCTGAAGCGTCAGGGCGAGGTGGCTTTCGGAAATGTAGTCGGATCAAACATCTACAATATTCTCGGCATCGGTGGGACGACGGCGCTGATCGCCCCGTCGCGCGTGCCCGAGGAAATCGCGCGATTTGACGCCCCGCTGATGGTTCTTGTCTCACTCCTTCTGGTGGTCTTCGCGACCACCGGGCTACGGATCACCCGATGGGAGGGGCTGGCGCTAATCGCGGGCTACGGTATCTATCTTTGGAAGCTTTGGCCTTGAGAAGGTTGGAGCCAAAGGTGAAAACTTTGAAATGTCGAACCCTGGGCGGGGCGGCGTCAAAATCTGAAAAAGCATATGGATCACGAACACCAGGCGCCTTGATAGCAATGCTATTATTGCCAGAGAATAGGGGATTTGGATGAACGAGGCGCGAAAGGATCACTGGGACCGGATCTACGGCAGCAAGAGTGACAGTGACCTCAGCTGGCATCAGGACGCTCCGGAGACCTCGCTCGGACTTGCCGAATGCGCCGGTTTGACGCCGGACACTCGGGTGATCGACGTGGGCGCCGGCACGTCCCGGGTCGTTGACGGCTTGATCGCGCGTGGCCTGCACGACCTTTCCGTTCTCGACCTCTCCCAGACGGCCCTCGACGCCCAGCGTGCCCGGCTTGGGCCGCGCGGCGCGGACGTGGAGTGGATCGTCGCCGATATCTCGCGCTGGTCGCCCCAGCGGGTCTATAACCTCTGGCATGATCGCGCCGTGTTCCACTTTCTGGTCGATCCATCGGACCGGGCTGCCTATGTGACGCGCCTATCTCGTGCCCTGCGCATTGGGGGGCACGCGATCATCGCGACCTTCGCTCCTGACGGGCCGGAGACCTGCAGCGGCCTTCCCGTTCGTCGCTACAGTCCGGAGGCCCTCGGCGGTGTGCTGGGCCCCAATTTTGAGTTGGTGGCGAAACGGTTCCAGAAACACACGACGCCCTCAGGCAACCTGCAGTCTTTCCAGTTCAGCCTGTTCCGGAAGCTTCGCTGATCGGCCCCTATGCTCCGAGGCGTCAGTCTATCGCGTCGTGATCGTCGGCGAGGCATTCCGAGTGGTCGCGCAGCACCTCGAGCACCCGGCACTCCGAGGCTGTCCCACCCCGACATTCGCCGATCATCCGTTCCAGTTCGCTCCTGAGCGCTTGGAGACGCGCGATCCGGGTCTCGACCTCGCGCAATTGCCGCCGCGCAATCGAATCCGCAGCTCCGCAATCGCGCGCCGGATGATCTGACAGGTCCAGCAATTCGCGGATCGCTTCGAGCGGGAACCCAAGCTGGCGCGAATGACGGATGAAGGCGAGCCGGTCGAGATCGACATCGCCGTAGCGCCGCTGGCCGCCCTCGGTCCGTCCGGGCTCGGGCATCAGGCCTATCTGCTCGTAATAGCGGATCGTCTGCACCTTGGTTCCGGTGCGGCGGGCCAATGTTCCGATCGTATGCATGCTGCACCTCCCTTCACGGTTGCGTGAGTGCGGATTTCCTCCTTGAACCTATAGTTGCTGTAGCTCCTATCTTCCCCTCTGTCGAGAAAACCACGCGAGAGGACAGCAGATGACCGAGACAGCAGACCTTCAGGAATGGCGCGTGACGGGCATGGATTGCGGCGCCTGCGCGGCGAAGGTGCGCGGCGCGGTCGAGGCTCTGCCCGGTGTCGACGGGGTTGAGGTGACGCTGATGAACGAGCGTCTGCGGCTGCGGCTCGATACGGCCACCACCTCGCGCGAAAGCGTGGAGAAGGCGATCCGCCGCCTCGGCTACGGCGTCTCGGCCAAAGGGGCTGAGCCGGAAAAGCCCAAGGGCGGTTTCGTTCTTCCCGAGGGTGCCCTTCCGGGGGCGAGCGAGACGAATGAGACGCCTGCGGTCGAGAGCGCGCCAACGCCGCCTGCCGATCCCGCGTGGTATGCGATCCCGAAGGGACGCTACCTGATCGCGACCGGGCTTCTGCTGGCCGCCGCCTGGGTGGTGGAGCTGCTGGTCGGCGGCCCGATCGCGCATTGGGTCTTCGTGCTCGTCACCGTGATCGCCGTCGCCCCCGTGGCGCGGCGGGCCGCCCTGATGGCGCGGGCGCGGATGCCCTTCACCATCGAAATGCTGATGAGCATCGCCGCGATCGGCGCGCTTTTCGTCGGGGCGGCGGAGGAAGCCGCGCTCGTCGTCTTCCTCTTCGCTGTCGGCGAGATGCTCGAAGGGCTTGCGGCGTCGCGCGCCCGCGGCTCGATCCGGGCGCTGGCTGATCTTGTGCCGAAGACCGCGCGGCTCGTCACCGGAGACCGGATCCGAGAAGTTCCGGCGGACAGCCTCGCCATCGGGCAGATCGTGCAGGCCCGCCCGGGCGACCGCATCCCGGCGGACGGCGTCATCGTCTCCGGCAGTTCGGGTGTCGATGAAAGCCCTGTGACCGGCGAGAGCGTGCCAGTCCTGAAAGAGCCCGGCGACGCGGTCTTCGCCGGCGCGATCAACACCGAGGGCGAGCTGCGCATCCGCGTCGAGAAAGCCGCCGAGGACAACACCATCTCGCGCATCCTGCACCTCGTCGAGGAGGCCGAGAGCGCGCGCGCCCCGGTGGAGCGGTTCATCGACCGGTTCAGCCGCGTCTACATGCCCGCGGTGGTGGGCGTGGCGCTTCTGGCCGCGATCGTGCCGCCGCTGGCCTTCGGCGCGCCCTGGGAGACGTGGATCTATCGCGGCCTCGCGCTCTTGCTGATCGGCTGCCCCTGCGCGCTGGTGATCTCGGTTCCCGCCGCGGTCGCCGCCGGGCTCTCGACCGGGGCGCGCCACGGGCTGTTGATGAAGGGCGGCGCGGTGATGGAGACAGCGGCTAAAACCAGCCTCGTCGCCTTCGACAAGACCGGCACGCTGACCGAGGGGCGACCGCAGATCACCGATCTTTTGCCCCTGAACGGGACCGAGGCTGAGCTTCTCGCTACCGCCGCGGCGGTCGAGACCGGCAGCAGCCATCCGCTCGCACAGGCGATCGTCGCCCGGGCGGAGGCACGTGGCATCGCGGTGCCGCAGAGCACCTCCGCCACGGCGATCCCGGGCTGCGGTGCGCGCGCCGAGATCGACGGTGAAATCTGGAATGTCGGGGCGCCGCGCCTCGCAAACGAAACGGGCGTGCTCAGCGCCGCCGACAGCGCCACTGCCCACCGCCTGGAAAGCGCGGGTAAGACCGTGGTCGCCGTCTTCACGCCTGAGCGCCTTCTGGGCCTGATGGCTCTTCGCGACGAGCCGCGCGCTGATGCGGCAGAGGCGGTCTCCGCGCTCAAGCAAATGGGTATCTCGTCGGTCATGCTGACCGGCGACAACCCGGTGACGGCCCGCGCGATTGCCGACGGGTTGGGCATCGAAGCCCGTGCCGGGCTGCTGCCCGAGGACAAAGTGACGGCAGTGCGCGATCTGGCGCGGGATGCGCATGTGATGATGGTGGGCGACGGCATCAACGACGCCCCGGCGCTCGCCACCGCCCATATCGGCATCGCGATGGGATCGGGCACCCATGTCGCCCTCGAGACTGCGGACGGAGCGCTGCTGCGCGACCGGGTCACCGATGTCGTCGAGCAGATCCGGCTGGCGCGCGCGACGATGGCTAACATCCGTCAGAACGTCGCCATCGCGCTCGGGCTGAAGGGGGTGTTTCTGGTGACGACGCTCCTCGGTCTCACCGGTCTCTGGATCGCGGTAATGGCAGATACCGGGGCGACGGTGCTGGTCACGATGAACGCGCTGCGCCTGCTGCGGTTCAAGGCGGAGGCGCAGTAGGCCTGAAATCTCTGCTCAAGCGCTGGAGATTTCCTAAATCGACAAACCCCGTGCCGTTCAACCGGGCAGCCGAAAACGTTTGAGGCAACTCGAAGCTGGCGTGCCTACTCTTTCTTTGAAGGAATCCGCCGCGGCGATTTGTGGGATAGCGCGCCCTGAATGGCCGCTTCCAAATGATAGAGGCACTACTTTGTCTTCGCAGCGAACGACAGCTTTCCGCCCTTTCGACCCATCAGTTGCAATCGGCCCATACCGGTCTCTCAGCACCGTGCTTTGATGCTGCGGCTGCACCCGCGTAGCTGACATCAGAGGGGCTCGCATTAGTGCGCGTCGCATGAACGTGCACTGTCCCCGTTTGTCGTTGACACACACCTTGCAAATTCGACATTCTTCCGGTGCGTCCAGAGCATAAGGCAGCGCCAGACGCGCTATCTCACGTCTGCCAACAAGAACCGGCACCGGACCAAACCGGGGAAGGCCGAGACACCCTTGCACTGGAGAGCAAGATGCCATCCTCGAAAACGCTTGTGGGCGAGCATAACCACCTGTTGGAACTCTATGAATCCGAAGTCGAGGTCGAATATCGCGGCGAGCGATATCGCGTTCGTGACAACGGCGCGGTCTATCGACTAAACGAGTTCCGAAAACGCGCCCGTCCGCTTGACAAGACGTGGACCTTCGGACGCCAGAACCTCATGACCGGCTATCATTTTCTGGCCGGTGTGCCGATCCATCGCATCGTTTGCACCGCCTTCAACGGCCCGCCACCCTCCGATCAACATGTCGTTGATCACATCGACACCAATCGGGCGAATAACAGACCCGAGAACCTACGCTGGCTCACGAGGCTGGAAAATGCACTTTTGAACGAAACAACTGCCCGCCGCATTGAGCTGGCTTACGGGTCGATAGAAGCGTTTCTCAAAGATCCATCCAAGCCCATAAACGAGACATCCTTTCCCGACGTCTCATGGATGCGGACCGTGACCAAGGAAGAGGGTGCCAGAACCATGTCCCGCTTTGAGGCATGGGCGAAGAGCGGGTCGGTTCCGAGCGGAGGCGCAATCGGCGAGTGGCTCTACGGCACCCGTGAGCGAGCTGACTTCGAGCCGGAGCCGGAAGAGTATGAAAGCCTGACACCATCGGCAATCCAAGTGAAGTGGAGGGTTCCGACCGAGTTTCCCGGATGCCCGGAGGCAGTGTCAGAAGATGGGTTGGAGCGATACGCTCAGAACCTCCGGTTCGGTGATGTCTTCGCCCGGAACCGCATCTACCAGAGCTTGGTCGTGCAACGCGCGCTGGTCGAGGGCGGGCTGGTTGTTCTCACCCGGGCTGCGGAAGCTAACGCGATCAAGGACTGGGCTGTCGCTATGATCACGATCCGTGGCGAGTTGTTTGTTCATAGCAGCAAGCATCAATATTTCACGCTTCAGGGAGCGCTGAAGGTCTTCTGCGAGCTGACCGGCGAAAGTTTTGAGGACAGCATCGACGACTATACGTGAAGTGTGTGCGGCGCTATTTCGTGTTACCGCCGTGCAATCCTTGGTGCCTGTCGGCCCAAAGCAACCATCGAGGCAAAACGCGGCGAATGACTGGTCTACGCCCTTTCGCCAATGAGGTTTTTCAAGGCCCATCGTGACCATCCGCCACAAACGTGGCGACGGTCGCGAGTTCGAGCGACGACCGACCTCAATGGCTTTCAAGGCCGAACGACATCGGCGGCCGTCAGGGCCTCAGTGCCCATGCATCGCTTCGCCCTTCGCGATTGCCAGGTGGTGCGCCTGGTGATGCGCGCCGACCGTCAGGATGCCGATGAACCCGAGCGCGCGGATCTTCTGCGCATCCGCCCCGGTCACGGTCAGGGCGCTGCCGCCGGGGATCTCCTCCGCGCTCATCTTCCAGCCTTCGACCCCGTTCATCGTTGCGACATGGGCGGGCACCATCGCCCGGATGGACGCGGTGACTTCCGGAGCCTCCGAGATTGCCTCGAAGCGTGCGCCACCGGGGATGTCGCTCTCGCTGACCTGAGCGTGCAGGGTGACGTTGTTCATGTCGATCAGATGCTGGCGGAGGGCCTCGATATCGACGCGGCTCCAATCGGTCTCGGGATCGGCAAGCAGATGGGCCACGATCTCCTGTATCGCCGCGAAAGCGGACTGGCCGGGCTCGGTGATCGCACCCGTTTCGCCCTCGGGTGAACCCGCTGTCATCATCCCCGCGTGCTCCGCCATGTCCGCGCTATGCGTCATCGCGTGATCGCCCGACATCATGTCGTGAGCGTCCATGCTCTGCGCATGGGAAATGGCAGGGACGAGAACCGGGGCCGCCACGAGCGCGGCGATAGCAAGATGTCGTTTCATGTGATCTCCGAAGTGTTTGGTCCAACCTATCATCTCGAGGTGCGCGCGTCACAGTTTCAAGCGCCGCAGCCGAAGCGCGTTCCCGATCACCGAGACCGAGGAGAAGCTCATCGCAAGCGCGGCGATCACCGGCGAGAACAGCACGCCGAAGACCGGGTAGAGCACGCCAGCCGCGATCGGCACGCCCGCCGTGTTATAGGCGAAGGCGAAGAACAGGTTCTGGCGGATGTTGCGCATCACCCCTTCGGCGAGGCGACGGGCGCGCACGATCCCGGTCAGGTCGCCCTTGACCAGCGTGAGCCCCGCGCTTTCCACCGCCACGTCGGCGCCGGTGCCCATGGCGATCCCGACATCGGCGGCGGCCAGCGCGGGGGCGTCATTTACACCATCACCGGCCATCGCGACCGAGGCGCCGCCCTTGCGCAGTTTCTCCACCAGCGCGGCTTTGTCCTCGGGGGAAACCCCGGCATGGACCTCGTCGATGCCCAGTTCGCGCGCGACGGCCATTGCGGTGGCTTCGCTGTCGCCGGTGGCCATGACGATGCGCAGCCCCTCGGCATGAAGCGCGCGGATCGCCTCTTGCGTCGTTTCCTTGATCCGGTCGGCCACTGCGATCACGCCGATCACCGCGCCGTCGCGGGCGAGATACATCGCGGTCTTGCCGTCCGATTGCAGGTGCTCGACGGTGGCGGACTGACCCGAGAACTCCGCGCCGATCTGCGCCATCAGGGCGGCATTTCCGAGCGCGATTTGCGCGCCATCCACGCGGCCCGTGACGCCCTTGCCAGTGACCTCCTCGAAGCCTTCCGCCTCGCGCTTCGGCGCATCTTCCGCCCCCTGCACGATCGCCTCGGCCAGCGGGTGCTCCGCGCCGCGTTCCAGCGCGGCGGCGAGCGATTTGACCTCGTCCTCCGAGGCGCCCTCTGCGATCACGTCGGTCAGCGCGGGTTTGCCCTCGGTCAAGCGCCTTGTAGATCCCGAGCACGCCAGAAAGGCGAAGGAGTTGATCCTCCGTCAGAGACGGGGCATCGCCCGGCTCCTGCAGGCCGCTCCAAACTGGCTCAGGCATTCCGAGGAGACCAGAGGCTTCGTGCTCCGACAGGCCCCATGCGCGCGCAAGGCGCGAATAGGCCTTCAGGAACACTTCGATCTCCACCTGAGAAAAGCTGTTGCCTTCGATCTCCATCCGCTCTCTCCGCAAGCAGGTTGTTTTCACTTCGACAAAAACGGGTCGGTTCGGTCTTCGGCTCAAACGAGTTGCGCCGGATTGCCGAGGGCGACGCCCCTTGGCAGCGCGCCTCTGAGCTCCGCCGCAAAGGGCTGAATACGAATTACCCTCAATGCAGCGGTGGCAGGTTCTCACGTGCAAACAAGCCATCGATCAGCTTGATAATGGCCCGCAAATCCACGTTCTGATGGGTGCGCGCCAGCACTTGCGACAGCGCCTCGATCCTCCCATCGGACAAACCGCGCCTTGCCCCTTCCCTCCGCGCAAAGTGGGCTAGATGCACGCCCGTGAGAGGCGCTACATCCACAACCCGGCAGCGGCTAAGCAAAGGCGCAGGAACGTTGCGGCGGTTGTTCGAGGTCAGAACCCAGCTGATCCACCGCATATCGAAACGCACCCGGAAATAGGGGCAGCTCCAGGTGCGGGCGCTGAGGGGCTCAAGCAGCGGCAAGAGCGCATTGCTCAGTGCGAAGCTCAAACCTTTGTTCGACCGCACATCGCCCACCTTATCCACCTCATCGATAACGATAAACGGATTGCCCACGCGCTCGCGTAGGATGAGTTCCAGTGGCCGACCGGGATTTGCCGTCGACCAGCCTTTTTGACTGCCGGCTATGGAAAATCCCGCGGGCTCAGTCGCGGCATCGATCAGTTCCGATGGCGTGCCGACGAGAGTTGCCAGCCGTCGCGCCCAGTGGCTCTTGCCTATCCCAGGGGGGCCGTCGAGCAGGATGGGCGGCAAGCTCAGGGCCGGTTTACCTTCACGGACGCTTTCACGCATGGCGTTCCAGGCGATTTCAGTCGCCCGGGACATCCAGGGCATCTCCTCGTGTAAGCGAGCCGCAATTTCGTCAGCCTGATGCTCAGTTCTGAGCTGCGTGAGCGTGATCCCGTCTTCCAGCGATGAGAGCCGTTTTCGGTCTTCATGTCCGAGATGGCTCTGGCCGGACGCCAACTCGCGTAACTGCACGAACCGCTGGGCGCGACGGACGATTTTTTCCCGATCCACTCGGCTCGGGGCGGTCTGATCCATGATATCTGTCCATTCTTCTCCCTTTTCGAGCGATGAGAACCAGATCTCGTCGATCCCGAGTGCGCGTCGTCGAAGCTGCGCCTGCGTCTTTGAAAGGCGGTTTTCGATGTCTTGTGCTGTCTGCTTCGGAAAGAACTTCACATGCGCGATCTGCACGGTTGAAGTTCGCAACATATCGGCATCCGGTCCGGCGTTTGACCGCCCCGCATGGGCTCCCCAGGAAGTCTTCATCTGATGTTCCTCGCAGCACAACTATGGGAAGCGCGGGCGGCACGAGGCTTCGGTTCCAAACGATACAAGCCGATCTTTTGGGGATAGCGACCGCAACACGACGATTCTCTTCTAGGTCGCTCTTCTGGTCTCAGAGGGTGTGTGAGTCAACCCACTGTTCTTTCAGTGTTTTTCGCACATGGTGAGGCCGGCGCACGACTCTGGTCGGACATGCTGTGCAGGCTGTAAAGTGTGCGGTTGGTGGCGCGATATCGGCGAAGATTCGTTCTGTGACCCACAGGATGGGTGACCGGCCTGCGGCAGGAACGTCACTCGCTTCCGTTCGAGTTCGTTTTTCGCACGAGCGATTTCGTATTACGCGTGCTCTGCCCCCTGAAAACTGGACCGTTTGAAGCTGGAGTTTTCGGCTAAGCTTTCCTGGCT
>NZ_AQRC01000018.1 GCF_000737065.1 Thioclava atlantica
TACCAGGAGATGAAGCATGAAGACTGTCGCCCCCGCCGACGTGAAGCCCGATTTCGAGATCGAGGTCGAACGCGCTGTTCGGCATTACGTGTCCGAACACGACGGACACTTTCCCAGCCGGCGTAATTTGCTCGCAACCCTCGGCGGTTCGATGCGCGACCTCAATCCGGTCGCGAAGCGAGTGATCCAGCGTCTCCGAGAAGAACAGACCGCTCTTGCGGCACTGCCCGAAATGCCGGAGACTGTGAGGGATGCGACCGATCGCCTCGCGCAGGCGGCTTGGAAAGCCGCGTGCGAGATCGCAAATTCCGAGATTGAGGCACTCCGCACTTTGCAGGGTAAACGCGAAGCGAGCCAGCGCGCGGAACTCGCAGATCTGGAAGACGTAATCGATGATCTTGAGGAAGCGCTTGATATCGAGCGCCACCGTGCCGACGGCGCGGAGAAGCAGATCCGTACTCTCGAGTGTCGGCTCGAGACGGCAGATCGCGAGATCTCCGCGCTCAACGGCCGCCTCGCTGAACGTGCTGCATTGCTCGAAAGCCTGCGTGCAGAGATCACGCAGCCGACCCCGGGTCGGGGCTCAAAGCGCGAGAACAATTCCGGTTTCGACCGCGACGACACTCCCGAAACTTGAAGATCGCGACGGCCGGTGCGGCACTCACCGCTCATCGCCGCCCCGGTCCTTGTCGTCCCGCTTTCTTCGCTCGTTTCGTGTTTTCACCCGCGCGACGTTCATGAGCAGTTTTCTGAGTTTGCCGTGTTCGTTTTCACGGCTCGCTGGCGGCACGAAACGCGCGATCAGTTGCGCCGCAAATTCGGTCACGCGCGCCACGGCGTCGAGGCCATCAGCGAGTTCACGGCGCTCATTTTCGACCAAGGCCTCGGCCTCGGACTGGGCGGTCGTTCTCAAACGGATCAGCGCTGCGCCGAACATCTCTGCCAATCGCGTCGCCGCATGCGGCGCGCGTCTCATACGTGCCAGTTTCGCATGAACGTTTTGGTTCGCCTGCGTCGGCATGCTCTTTAGCAATTCAGGCACCTGATCTGGTGTGGATTCTCCTTGTCCGAGCAGGTCCGCTGTCGCGAGAACGGCATCCGCAGATCGATATCTTCGATCCGCGATCTTCTCTTTCTCCGCTATCTCTTTTTTCTGAGCGATCAGATCTTCGCGCGCATCCCGCAGGCTCCGTTCCTGGGCATCGAGTTCGCGCGCTCGAGCCACATTCGCTTCAGCCTGAGAGGCGTTTTTTCGGCGCAAAATTTCGTCGCGCTCCTTCTCTTCGTTGACTGCGGCGCGATCCGCTGCAATCTCCGCGAGCTGTTCATTGCCGAGCTCGAAAAGACCGTCAGCGGCACGTTTGAGACCTTCCGCCGCCTCGCGTGTTTTCCGAGCCTCCGCAGCCCGGCGCTCATCCATTGCGTTCTGTTCACGAGCCGCCATTCGGCTACGATATTCTGCGCGTGACAACCGCTCGCGCCGGGGGCCGAACCTGAGCAATCCTGCATGGCGCGAGACCGCCTCGTAGAGGTCGTCCTGCCACTCTCTCATCGCTTCTTTGTAGAGCTTGTCGCCCGCTTCTTTTGATAACGACCGCTCGCGCCCGCAGGCGCGTAAATGCCGTCTGCTGTCTTCAAAAGCCGCGCGTCCCGGATGCAAATCAATGACCGATCCTCGCTCCCGATCGAGCGCGAAGAGATGAATGTGCATCTGCGCTTCATCAGTGTGAATAACAGCGAGCGCAAACTCTCCTCCAGCCGCCTCGATCCGACCCTTCTCAAAGGCGATAAAGTCGTCGAAGACGGCGCGGCACTCCTTCATCAAAGCTGGATCGGCGCGCGCTTCCGCGCTCGTGATCGGAAGCGAAAACACGCTCGAATAAAGCGTGTGCGCATCTTTCCGAAGCTTGCGCTGGCGCGTCGTCTTCACGCCGGTCTTTGGATCTGTGTACGGAAAGCTTTGCCTGACATTCGTGGCTTGCTCATGTGCTGCGCGAAGTTCGTCGAAAGACCCACACGAGCCGGGAATGATTTGCGGTGTCCGGTCCGGGCGGTGCACATGATCGCAACTTCCCTCGACACGCTCGGCTTCGTCGAGAACTTGCTGCGCCCGCCAGGCGCGCTGACCGTTTTTGCGCGCGCGACCGACCTTCCCACCCGACTTCGTCGCTCCCTGTTGCGACCAAGTTTCCACATGCCCGAATTGATAGCCCCGCATCCAATTTACCTCGCGTCCCGTTTGATGGATGCGGGGGAACTAAGGACAACTGAGAACGATCAAAAAACGCGCGCGCCGCCGCGTGCCTCGGGCGCTGTAACAACAGGCTATAGGGTCCGACTATACCTATTCGCCGCTTCGCTTCGAATACGTGTCGGCCAAAGGGGGGCGTAGCCGGCCCCCTCTGGACACCCCCGGCGCCGCTACGCGCCACATGGGGGAAGCTCCACATCCCCCAAACCCCCTGGCGCTTTCAGCGAGACGATGGGGAAGCCGCGCATCCCCCTTCGAACCCCCAGCCCAGCCCCACTCGTCGCTCTGTCTGGACCCTCCGGCGCCCCCGGCGGGTCGAGAGGAGGGCCTCTCGACGCTCTCCCTGATGCGCATCTGGATCGCTTGACTGGTCAAGCGATCAATCGCGGTCGCGAAGGAAGCATCGAAGCATGTCTTGCTTGCGTGCTGCGTCTTTGACGCACGCAATCAAGCCACGCTCCGACGCTCCGATATCGGTGAAGTGGTGAGGTGTTGTGCGTCGTTTTCTCTACTCAAAAAACGAGGCTCTCATGCTCCACGACCGATACCTTCACCTGCTGCCGGGTGGGCAGCTCAAGCCAGGTGATATTTTTCTGATGCGCTTCCCTTACGCCTCTGATCGAAGGCCCGACGGGGAGTTCGATATTCCGCCCGGCACACGGCCTTGCTTGCTGCTTTCTCGGGGTCGTATCGGCGATGCACCGATGAATATCGTAGCACCAGGGCTGAGCCCCGAAGGGCGGCTGGTGCGGCCTGATGACATCGTCGTCGAAAATGACGATCAGGCGAAAGCTTGCGGCCTCTATCGCCCGACAATGTTTCGTGCATCGCACCGCCTTTTCATCTCGACCGGCTCCAAATTGTTCGAACGCAACGCACGCATTGGTCGACTCGGGCTTGAACAGCGAGCGCAGTTCGAAGCAGTCGATAAGATGCTTGCGAACGTGCGACTGGAAATCCGATCGCGGCTCAAGCCGCCGGTCGAAATCTACCGTCCGAAGCGCCTCCTGAAACCGTGAACCGCGCTCCTCACAGGGCTGCAGTTTCCGTCCGCCTAACTCGTGAGGCGGACAGATCTTGCAGCTCTGTTTCTCTCCCATTCTACATTTGAAAGGCCCCGACATGACCCACGCAAAACACCCGTCCGAAATGACGCGCGAGGAACTCCGCGCTGAGCGCGATCTGCTCACGACAATCGTCGCTGCCGCAACCGAGCGCCCGACTCCGCAAGAACTGGCGAACGCGCCCGTTATCGACGATTGGTCGCTGTTCACCGCCTTCAATGACCTCTCGCTCGTGGGCCGCATCACGGAAGCCAGCGGACGGTCCCGAGTACGAACGACGCGCGCGATCATCGCACTCGATGATGATCTGAACTGGGTGCGTTTTGAAGACGGATGGATGCGTCTCGGACCGAGGTTCGGCTTCGAGCCGGCTGCTCCCTATGTCGTCTATCATGCTGCACCGGTGGATCTACGCAAGATCCGCGACCATCTGAAAGGACAGGCCAAGTGGCTTCAGATGGCGCTGGATGCTCTCGGCAGTCCACGTTGCGATGCGTGACTCCAGGATCGCCCGATGGGCGGCTGAACTACGATCGCTGCGGCCCTGCAAGTGAGGGCCGCAGCGCCCACCGTTCAGCTTCGAGAGGATGCCAGATGTTTCATCAAATGAACCCGATTGACGACGTGATCTCGACGGCGCGCGCAGCTCTCGAGGCGCTCGACGTCTTGCCTCCCGTGTGCTTGTTCGGCACCGAGGAAGATCGCAATTTTTTCCAGGAAATCGTGACACGCGGCGAGGTACTCGGCGAGGATTTTCGTGATTGCGGTGCAAGCCTCTTGCGGCACTTGGCACGAGTTGAACCTGACGAAGAATTCGAGCGGAATATCGACACAGCTATCCGTCAGATCCGAGATGCTATTAACGGCTCGTACTGCATTGCAGGAGGCCTTGCCAACGATTGCGAGCCCGGCATCCTGCGAGCCGCATGACCGAGATACGACGCGAAATTGCGTCAGATATGGCGGTGTGAACCCGCCCGGGCGCGCCATAGAAACCTTTCCGCACTTGCTCCACAAACCAAACGGAACCGGCGCGCCCGACTTTCCCTCAATACCAGCTAATTTGAAGCGGAGGCTGGAAGATGATTTCATTTGAAATCTGAAAGCCTAATAAAAACAAGGGACTCACAATTTTCTTCGACTTTGATGGAGTCGCTCCAACTGGTCGAACGAATATTGAATCCAGAATGAATTTTCTGGAGCCAAAAATGTCCTTTCACCCCCGCGATTTCACCAGCCGTCCCGCCGCGAACGACAACGGCGACACCCCGGCATCCCATGACTTCTCCCAGATCGTATCGGCGGAGCAATTCGTCCGCTTCCTCGCACGCGTCGAAACGCATCGTCTGCACGCGGCAAATGAGAATGCAGCTCCGGGTCCGGGCCAAATTCAGGAGTAAACGACGATGACTAAACGGGTCGCAGTCTATGCACGCTACAGCTCGAAACTTCAAAAACCGACCTCGATCGACGATCAGTTCGACATGGCGGAGCGGTTTGTGCAGACACAGGGCTGGACCGTGACACAGCGCTTTTCGGACTCGGAAATATCCGGGCGCCTCGGCCAACGCCCCGGTCTTCTGGAACTGCGCGAGGCGATCCGACGGGGAGCAGTCGATGTCGTCGTCGTCGAAGCAATCGACCGTCTTACACGTAACGTGACCCACGCGCTTCAAGTCTTCGATCTGATGAGCTTCGCAAACGTTGAACTGCACTCGCTTGCAGAAGGACCTCAGAATTTCATGTCGGTCATGCTGACGGCCTGGGGTGCGCGTGAATATTCGAACAACGTGAGCATCCATACTAAACGTGGCATGCAAGCGGCGTTGAAACGTGGGACGTTCCATATGCGTCCATATGGCTATCGCAAATGCGAAGGCGGCGAAGGCCGCAACCGGGAGATCGACCCCGATCAAGCGCGGATCGTTCGGCGAATTTTCAAAGCGTTCGCCGACGGTCAGTCCGCGCTCGCTATCGCGCGGAGGCTGAATGCCGAAGGAGTTCCGGCACCGCGCGGGGGCACGTGGGAGCCAAGGACGATTCGTGGCAACAGCGAGCGCCAAGAGGGTATTCTGCACAACCCAATCTATATTGGGCGTGTACTCATGTTCCGTACGACGAAGCGCGTCCATCCGGAAACCGAAGCCTGCATCACGGAAGCGACGCCAGATCGGGTTGAAGAAATCGAGATCCCGGCGCTCAGGATCATCCCTGATGATCTCTGGGAAACGGTACAGGCGCGCGCCGCGAAAACCCGACGCAAAGTCACCACTCGCAATAACCCCGAGGGCGCACGGCGTAAGAAATACCTCCTGAGCGGGCTTCTCAAGTGCGGCTGCTGCGGTCGGAGCTTCGTTATGCGTTCCCGGGACCATTACGGCTGCGCAGAGAACATCAAAGGGGTGTGCCCAAACCGCTCCTACATCAAGCGCGAAGAGATCGAAGCGCGGGTCTTCGCGGCGCTCCGCGCGCCGCTCGCCTCGGAAAGCCTTTCAAAGACGTTCGATGCCGCGTTGAGGCAAGAGATTAAGGAGCTTCGCAAGAACCCACCAGATGCGGAACTGCCAGCCAAACGCGCCGCCTTGGCGCGAACAGAAAGGAAGCTGCGGGCGCTTGTGCAATCCCTCGAAGATGGCGCGCCTTTTGCTCAGATTAAGGGACGCATGAATGAACTTGAGGCACAGCAGGTGAAATTTAAGGACGAAATCGCTCGCCTCAGTGCTGCAGCGCCAAGTGCGCCCCTCGTCGAGAGCGCGCCTCGAGCTCTCTCTCAGGTGCTGCAGAGGCTCGAAGAAGTGCTGAATGACCCAGACTGGGTCCATCTCGCAAACGAGCACTTATCAGCGCTGATAGGGAGGGTGACGCTGCTACCCGACCCAGATGACGAAGGTCGTATGAACGCCGAGATCATGATCGATCTCGGCGATTTGCTTTCTGCCGCAGGCCAGCCACAAGCGCTCGCAGACGCCTTCCGTGACAAACGACAAATAACGGTCAAACTGGGGGCGCTGCCCCCTCTGGCTTCGCCATTCACCCCCGGGATATTTGGGGCATTTGGAAGCCTGCTTCCTCTTGATCCAAATATCCCGGGGGAGACCGCGAAGCGGGCGGGGGCAGAGCCCCCGTTTTGACGGTTGAATGTCGCCATCCGTCGAGGGAGGGGGCCGCTCCCCCTCTTGTCTCACCCCTCGGCGCGTGCGGCGCGCTTGCGCTCATGCGGGTCGAGATGGCGCTTGCGCAGGCGGATCGCCTTGGGCGTCACTTCGACCAGTTCGTCATCGTTGATATAGGCGATGGCTTCCTCGAGGCTCATCCGGACCGGCGGGGTGAGGCGGACCGCCTCGTCGGTGCCGCTGGCGCGCACGTTGGTCAGCTTCTTGCCCTTGAGCGGGTTCACCTCGAGATCGTTGTCGCGCGAATGCTCGCCGATGATCATGCCGGTATAGACCTGCTCCTGCGCGCCGATAAAGAGCTTGCCGCGCTCCTCGAGGTTCCACAGCGCATAGGCCACGGAGACGCCGTTCTCCATCGAGATCAGCACGCCCTGACGACGGCCTTCGATCTGGCCCTTGTAGGGCGCCCAGCCGTGGAAGATCCGGTTCAGCACGCCGTTGCCGCGCGTGTCGGTCATGAACTCGCCCTGATAGCCGATGAGCCCGCGCGAAGGCACGAGCGCCACGATGCGGGTCTTGCCGTGGCCGGCGGGGCGCATCTCGGTCATCTCGCCCTTGCGCGCGCCGGTGAGCTTCTCGATCACCACGCCGGAGAATTCGTCATCGACATCGACGATGACCTCCTCGATCGGCTCCATGCGCTGGCCGTCCTCCTCGCGGAAGATCACGCGCGGACGCGAGATCGACAGCTCGAAGCCCTCGCGGCGCATGTTCTCGATCAACACGCCCATCTGCAATTCGCCACGGCCCGAGACCACGAAGGCCTCGCCGCCCGGCGTGTCCTCGACCTTGATCGCGACATTGGTCTCGGCCTCCTTCATCAGGCGTTCGCGGATCACCCGCGATTGCACCTTGGAGCCGTCCTTGCCGGCGAGGGGCGAGTCGTTGATACCGAAGGTCACCGAGATCGTCGGCGGGTCGATCGGCTGCGACGGGAGCGCTTCCTCGACCTCGGGGGCGCAGAGCGTGTCGGCCACGGTGGCCTTGGTCATGCCCGCGACGGTGACGATATCGCCCGCGACGGCCTCGTCGATCGGCTGCTGGGAGAGGCCGCGGAAGGCGAGGATCTTGGTGCAGCGGAAGCTCTCGATCCGCTCGCCCTTGCGCGAGAGCGCCTTGAGCTGGTCTCCCACCTTCAGCCGGCCGGCCTCGACGCGGCCGGTGAGGATGCGGCCGATGAACGGGTCGGCCGAAAGGGTGGTGGCGAGCATCTGGAACGGCTCGTCGGCGCGGAATTCCTGTTTCGGCGGCTCGACATGCTTCAGGATCAGGTCGAAGAGCGCGTCGAGGTTCTCGCGCGGCCCGTCCAGTTCGGTATCCGCCCAGCCCCCGATGCCGGAAGCATAGAGATGCGGGAAGTCGAGCTGGTCGTCATCGGCGCCGAGATTGGCGAAGAGGTCGAAGACCTCGTCGAGCGCGCGGTCGGGTTCGGCCGCGGGCTTGTCGACCTTGTTGAGCACGACGATCGGCTTGAGCCCGAGCGCGAGGGCCTTCGAGGTCACGAACTTGGTCTGCGGCATCGGGCCTTCGGCCGCGTCCACCAGCAGCACCACGCCATCGACCATCGACAGGATGCGTTCGACCTCGCCGCCGAAATCGGCGTGGCCGGGGGTGTCGACGATGTTGATCCGCGTGCCTTTCCACTCGACCGAGGTGGCCTTGGCGAGAATGGTGATGCCGCGTTCACGTTCGATGTCGTTGCTGTCCATCGCACGTTCGGCGACGGCCTGGTTTTCACGAAACGCGCCGGATTGGCGCAGGAGCTGGTCCACGAGCGTCGTCTTGCCGTGGTCCACGTGAGCAATGATCGCAATGTTGCGAAGATCCATGGGAGGTCCGCCTGTTTTGAAGTTGCCCCGCCCTTAAGGGAAAAAACCGGGCGCGGCTAGCCCCCGGAAACCGATCGCGGTGGCAGTTCATTGGAAATGTGACTTCGAGAAGAGGTTGATGATCACGATCCCGGCCAGGATCAGCGCGATCCCGATCAGGGCAGGCGCGTCGAGGCGCTGGCCGAAGAGCGCCCAGCCCGCCCCGGCGATCAGCACCATCCCGATGCCCGACCACAGCGCATAGGTGATCCCGAGCGGCAGGACCTTCAGCACCAGCGTGAAGAAATAGAGCCCGCCGAGGAACCCGGCCGCCACCCCGAGCGAGGGCCACAGGCGCGTGAATTGCTGGCTCGCCTGCAGGCAGGCCGAGCCGAAGGTCTCGAAGGCGACCGCGATCAGCAGGAAGAGATAGGTCTTGAGCATGGCGTGCAGGGTGCCAGATCAGGTCACCACATACCAGTCGCGTCGATGGTTCATCGCGATGACGAAATTGAGCACCATCGCGCCGAGAAGCGACCAGAGCACCTGCGGCGGCGCGAGGACGAGGCTGGCGATCACGAAGAGGATCAGATCGTGGAGGAGCTGCGTCCAGCCCGCACGGAAGCCGAATTTGTCCTGCAAGATCACCGCGACGATGGAGACGCCGCCGAGCGAGCCGCCATGCCGGAAAAGTCCCAGCAGGCCCACCCCCGCGGAGATCCCGAAAAGCGTGGCGGCGACGGCCGGGTGGATCTGAGCGACATGCAGGAAGGGTTTGAGCGCCTCGGCCATCAGCGAGACGAGGCTCACGGTGAAGAGGCTCTTGAGCGCGAAGCTCGTGCCGCGCGCATGATAGGCGAAGGCATAGAAGGGGATGTTGATCGCGAAGAACACGAGGCCGAAACTGATCCCCGTCACATAGGAAAGGATCAGCGCGGCCCCCGCCGTGCCGCCCGTCACAAGCCCTGCCGCACGCAGCAGGTGGATGCCGAGCGCCGCCTGCGCGGAGGCGATGACGAGGCCCTGAAAATCCTCGATCCGGGAGTAGCGCGGGCGCGGCTGCGTATGAAGGTCAATATCCATGACCTAAATATGAGGCAGATTCGCCGAATTTCAAAACCGCCCCATGCAGGGCGGCTATGAGCGCGCGGAATGGGTCAGGGGGCGTTCAGGTCGCGATGTAGCGGTCGCGGCGGTGATTGATCAGGATGATCACGTTGAGCACCATCGCGCCCAGAAGCGACCAGAGCACCTTGTCGAGCGGCAGCACGAAAAGCGCGAAGAGAAAGACGCAGCAATCGAACAGGATCTGCGTGCGGCCCGCCTTGAAGCCGGTCTTGTCCTGCAGATAGAGCGCGACGATCCCGACGCCGCCCAGGCTCGCCCCGTGCCGGAAGAGCGCCAGCAGACCCGCGCCCGCGGTCACCCCCGCCAGCACCGCCGAGGCGGCCGGATGGAGCGTCGCGAATTGCAGCAGCTGCGGGAAGATCTCGGTGAAGCCCGAGAGCAGGGCGACCGAGAGCACCGTCTTGATGGTGAAGCGCATCCCCATCCGCCGGAAGGCCAGCCAGTAGAAGGGCAGGTTCAGGGTGAAGAAGATCGCGCCGAAGCTCCAGCCGGTGACATAGGAGAGCACCAGCGACAGGCCCGCGATCTGCCCCGTGAACAGCCCCGCGCCATGCAGCAGCAGCACCGAGAGCGTGACCAGAAGCGTGCCAGTAAGCAGCCCCTGGCTGTCCTCCACGAGGGAGTGACGGGTCGGATTGGAGTGGCGCGACATGGTCATGGCCGCCAGATGCCATGCGCCGTGCGCGCGCGCAAGTACTGCGGCGCTTCCGCCACAGGTGCGCCGCAAAGGTCGGGATCGCGGCTTGAAAAGGTTGCGCGCTTTTGTCGCATCGGGCCAAGTGCCGGCAGTTCGCAACGCCCATGCACGAAAGGAGGGCCTACATGACTTATCGTCGTCTCGCCCTCGCGTCGCGTCGCGGACATTCCGTCAGCACCCATCGCGTCACCGCAGATCGCATCGGCCTCCAGCGTCGACAGCAATTTTCGCGCCTGACCCGCCGCTGACGTTTTCGGGGCCTGATCGGCTCCATCCCGCAACCTGATCCGATTCCGCGTCCCGGGCCGTCCCGTGACGTCACAGCCGTGACCGCGGGTTCGGATCGTCTCTTCAAACTGCAAAATGAAAGGCCGGTTGCGGGGTGGACCCTCGCGCCGGGAGAGATCCATGATCCAGACCATCGACCACAAGGCGGACCCCGTCACCATCGAGGCCGCAATCGCCAAGTTCGGCGCCGCGAAATTGCTGCGTGCGGCTCTTGTCGCGCTGATCGCCCGGGGGCCCAAGCCCAGCAAGCTCGATGCGGGGCAGCTGAGCGATCACCTGCGGCGCGATATCGGGCTGGGGCCCGCCGAGCCTCCACCCGAGCCGTGGAGCCTGCTCCGGTAAGCGAAAGGGCCGGGCGTCTCACGCGCCCGGCCCCCATCAGTTTCTTCTCGCGATTGCGCCTGGCGATCAGACGGTCAGCGCCTTGTTGAGATACTCGTCCACCTTCTCGAGGAAGCCCATCGTGGTGAGCCACTTCTGGTCGGGACCGACGAGCAGCGCGAGGTCCTTGGTCATGAAACCGTCCTCGACGCATTGCACGCAGACTTTCTCGAGCGTGGTCGCGAAGGTCATCAGCTGCTCGTTATTGTCGAGCTTGGCGCGGTGCTTGAGGCCGCCGGTCCAGGCGAAGATCGACGCGATCGAGTTGGTCGAGGTCTCTTTGCCGGCCTGATGCTGGCGGTAGTGACGGGTCACGGTGCCATGCGCGGCTTCGGCCTCGACGGTCTTGCCATCGGGCGTCATGAGGACCGAGGTCATCAGTCCGAGCGAGCCGAAGCCCTGCGCGACGGTGTCCGACTGCACGTCGCCGTCGTAGTTCTTGCAGGCCCAGACATAGCCGCCCGACCATTTCAGAGCCGAGGCGACCATGTCGTCGATCAGGCGGTGCTCATAGGTGATGCCGGCGGCTTCGAACTTCTCGGCGAACTCTTCCTCGTAGACCTTCTGGAACAGATCCTTGAAGCGGCCGTCATAGGCCTTGAGGATGGTGTTCTTGGTCGAGAGGTAGACCGGCCAGCCCTTGACGAGACCGTAGTTCATCGAGGCCCGCGCGAAGTCGATGATCGACTCGTCGAGGTTGTACATCGCCATGGTCACGCCCGAACCGGGCGCGTCGAACACTTCCTTCTCGATCACCTCGCCGTCGTCGCCGACGAACTTGATCGAGAGCTTGCCCTTGCCGGGGAAGCGGAAATCGGTGGCGCGGTACTGGTCGCCGAAGGCATGACGGCCGACGACGATCGGCTTGGTCCAGCCCGGCACGAGGCGCGGGACGTTCTTGCAGATGATCGGCTCGCGGAAGATCACGCCGCCGAGGATGTTGCGGATCGTGCCGTTGGGCGAGCGGTACATGCGCTTGAGGCCGAACTCCTCGACGCGGGCCTCGTCGGGGGTGATGGTCGCGCATTTCACGCCGACGCCGTATTTCTTGATCGCCTCGGCCGCGTCCACGGTGATCTGGTCGTCGGTGGCGTCGCGGGACTCGATGCCCAGATCGTAATATTTCAGGTCGATATCGAGATAGGGCAGGATCAGCTTCTTCTTGATGAAGTCCCAGATGATCCGGGTCATCTCGTCGCCGTCGAGCTCGACGACGGGGTTCTCTACCTTGATCTTGGTCATGAAGGCCCTCTTGGTTTGGGTGACTCGGGATTGCGCGCGTCATAGCCCATTCCGGGACGCTTGGCTAGGCGGTATGCGATTGTATGCCGAGGGGTCGCGGGGGCAGGGGTCAGACGCGGTCGCGGGCCGCGAACCAGGGTTCGACCTTCGCCTTCACCCAGTCCCAGACCCCCGGCAATCCGCGGGCGATCTTCTGGCCCACCCGGCTCTCGAGCTGGCCGAACTGCACGTCATACTCGACCCAGGAGCCGCCGCCCGAGAGATGGTTGAGCAGCACCGGCTGCACCCGGTCGAGCGACTTGGCGAAGATCGCGTCGGCGCTCTCATTGGCCTCGAATTCGTGCCAGAGATCGAGCAGCGCCGCGCCCTGTTCCTGGGGCAGCAGGCCGAAGATCCGTTCGGCCGCGCGCGCCTCGGCGGCCGCGATCTCGGGCGCGCCATGCGCCGCGCCGTTCTGGCTGTGGATCGGCACGTCGCCGACGTCGATCTCGACGAGGTCGTGCAGGAGCAGCATCCGGATCGCGCGGTTCACGTCGACGCCCTCGGGCGCGTGATCGGCGAGCACCAGCGCGTAGAGCGCGAGGCTCCAGCTGTGCTCGCCGGAATTCTCGGGGCGCGAGGCATCGTGGATCGGCGTCGCGCGGGTGACCGATTTGAGCTTTTCAGCTTCGGCCAGGAAGGCGAATTGCTGGTCGAGCCGGGTCACGCCGGGTCCTTGTCGTCGGATTTGCCGGCGCGGGCCTCGAGCGCCGCGATCTTCTGTTCGAAGAACGTCCGACCGCGCCGTTCGGCCAGATGCAGGCGGCAGGCCGTCAGATAGGCTTCCTGCAGCGAGGGCGACGAGGTGCCGATATGGTTGCCGATCTCCAGAAACAGGCGATCGTCTCCATATTTGGTCATCGCCTCCATCGTGTCGGCGGCGAGTTTCTCGGCAAGCTCGTCGATCAGCGCCATCAGCGCGTGCCCTCCGTCAGCCTCCGGCGCACATAGGCCTGGACCGTTTCGATCATCGGCTTCATATGCGCCTCTTCGTTCTTGAAGAAGTGATCCGCGCCTTCGACCACCTCATGGGTGATCGTGATGCCCTTCTGCTCCTGCAGCTTGGAAACCAGTTGCTCGGTCTCTTTCGGCTGGGCGATCCGGTCATTGCTGCCGTTGATGATCAGGCCCGAGGAGGGGCAGGGCGCAAGGAAGCTGTAATCGTAGTTGCCGGGGCCGGGCGAGGAGGGGCCGGGCGGGGCCACCGAGATGAAGCCGGTGATCTCGGGGCGGCGCATCAGGAGCTGCATGCCGATCCAGGCGCCGAAGGAATGGCCCGCGACCCAGCAATGTTTCGAATTCGGGTTCATCGCCTGCAGATAGTCGAGAGCGGAGGCCGCATCCGACAATTCGCCCACGCCCTGATCGTATTCCCCTTGGCTCCGGCCGACGCCGCGGAAATTGAAACGCAGCACGGTGAAGCCGAGCTTGTGGAAGGCGTAATGCAGGTTGTAGACGACGCGATTGTTCATCGTGCCGCCGAATTGCGGGTCGGGATGCAGAATGATCGCGATCGGCGCGTCGGGGGCGGCTTGCGGATGATAGCGCCCCTCGAGGCGACCTTCGGGACCGGGGAAAATGACTTCGGGCATCGTCTCTCGTTTTTATTCGCCAGCTTTCCTGAGGGAGGGGTCGCGACCGCCACCGCATTTCTTGACGGGTCGGCGCGGCTGCCCTAGGAGGAAGCCACCCCCGGCGCCATGCCGGGAGATCGGGTATTGGTGGAGGTAATCGGCCCGCGCGCTTGCGTCAATGCTTTGAGCGGGATTTGCATGCTTTGGCGGAGGTTTTCCCCGCCGGATCACCGGGAAACGGGAGAGGGTCGCATGAAACTTTCGACGAAAGGGCGCTACGCGATGGTGGCGCTGGTCGATCTGGCGCTGGCAGGCGAGGGGCAACGCACCTCGCTCTCGGCGCTTTCCGAGCGTCAGGATATCTCGCTGCCCTATCTCGAACAGCTCTTCGTGCGGCTGCGCCGGGCGGGGCTGGTGACCTCGGTACGCGGACCGGGCGGCGGCTACCGGCTTGCGCGCGAGCCTGCCGAGATCCGGATTTCCGATATCTTCGAGGCCGTCGACGAGACCGTCTCGGCGATGCATGTCGGGGCAGGCGCCTCGGGCGGCATTTCCGGCTCGCGCGCGCAATCGCTGAGCAACCGGCTGTGGGAGAGCCTCTCGGCGCAGGTCTTCGTCTTCCTGCATCAGACCACGCTTCAGGACGTGGTGAAGAACCAGCTCAAACCCTGTCCGGCAGTGCCGCATCTCTTCTCGGTGGTGGACGAATAACACCCGCGCACCATCTCGAGCGGTCGTGACGGGTATTTTCATCTAGGTGAAGGGGAGCGCAGGGCGCCGTTTCCTCTCGTCGGAATTCTCTCCGCCGCAGACTTTCTTTCTTTATCCCGGGCGATCCGCGATGGCTGACAGAACCTATCTCGACTGGAATGCGACGACACCGCTGCGCGCGGAAGTGCGCGCGGCGATGATCGCGGCGATGGATGTCGTGGGCAATCCCTCCTCGGTCCATAGCGAGGGACGCGCGGCCAAGGCGCTGATCGAGCGCGCGCGCGCCCAGGTGGCGGCCGCGCTCGGGGCCGAGGGGCAGGATGTGGTCTTCACCTCCGGCGCGACCGAGGCGGCGGCGCTGGCACTGGCGGGGCGCGAGATCCATTGCGCCGGGGTCGAACATGACGCGGTGCGCAGCTGGTGCATCGAGGATCTGCCGGTTTCGGCCTCCGGGCGGATCACGGTGGCCGATCCCGCGCATTCGGCGGTGCAGCTTGCCAATTCCGAGACCGGCGTGGTGCAGGAGCTGCCCGAGGGGCTCTGGTTCTCCGATCTCACGCAGGGTTTCGGCAAGATCCCCTTCGCCTTCAACTGGCTCGGCTGCACCGCGGGCGCGATCTCGGCGCACAAGCTGGGCGGCCCGAAAGGGGTGGGGGCGCTGGTCGTGCGCCGCGGCACCGAGATCGCCGCGCAGCTCAAGGGCGGCGGGCAGGAAATGGGCCGGCGCGCGGGCACCGAGAACATCATCGGCATCGCCGCTTTCGGCGCCGCGGCCCAGGCGGCCGCGCACGATCTCGAGGCCGGGATCTGGGGCCGGGTGGAAAAACTTAGAAACATTCTAGAGAACGCCATTGCGGATCGGGCAAAAGAAACTATTTTTGTCGGGAAAGAGTCGCACAGGCTTCCGAACACCTCCTGCTTCCTCACGCCCGGATGGAAGGGCGAGACGCAGGTGATGCAGATGGATCTGGGCGGCTTTGCGGTTTCGGCGGGCTCCGCCTGTTCGAGCGGCAAGGTCAGATCGAGCGCGGCGTTGCGCGCGATGGGCTTTGACGAGGAGCAAGCCGGCTGCGCGATCCGGGTTTCGCTGGGGCCCGATACGCGCGAAGAGGATGTGATGCGTTTCGCCGAACACTGGCTGAAATGCGAAGGGAAACACCGCGCACGGCGCGGATGAGCGACAGGAGAGGCCGGATATGGCGAGCGTGGATCAGGTCGAAGTGCGTGAGGGTGTGGACCGCGAGACGGTCGAGACCGTCCAGAACATGGGCGCCTACAAATACGGCTGGAACACCGAGATCGAGATGGAATACGCGCCCAAGGGCGTGAACGAGGACATCGTCCGCCTGATCTCGGAAAAGAACAACGAGCCGGAATGGATGACCGAATGGCGCCTGAAGGCCTTCGCGCGCTGGCAGGACATGAAGATGCCCGAGTGGGCGCTTCTCGACATTCCCGAGATCGACTTCCAGGACCAGTATTACTACGCGCGTCCGAAGAGCATGGTCGAGAAGCCGAAATCGCTCGAAGAGGTCGATCCCAAGCTGCTGGCGACCTATGAGAAGCTCGGCATCCCGCTGAAGGAGCAGATGATCCTCGCGGGCGTCGAGGGGGCCGAGGACATGGTGCCGGGCGATCGTCAGGTTGCCGTGGATGCGGTCTTCGACAGCGTCTCGGTCGGCACCACCTTCAAGGAGAAGCTCGCGGAGGCGGGCGTGATCTTCTGCTCGATCTCCGAGGCCATCCAGGATCACCCGGAACTGGTGAAGAAATATCTCGGCTCGGTCGTGCCGCAGGCGGACAATTTCTACGCCGCGCTGAACTCGGCCGTGTTCTCGGACGGATCCTTCGTCTACGTGCCGCCGGGCGTGCGCTGCCCGATGGAGCTGAGCACCTATTTCCGCATCAACGCGGAAAACACCGGGCAGTTCGAACGCACCCTGATCATCGCCGACAAGGGCTCCTACGTGTCCTATCTCGAAGGCTGCACCGCACCCAAGCGCGATGTCGCCCAGCTGCACGCCGCGGTCGTCGAGATCATCATCGAGGAAGACGCGGAGGTGAAATACTCCACCGTGCAGAACTGGTATCCCGGCGATGAGGACGGCAAGGGCGGCATCTACAACTTCGTCACCAAGCGCGCCGATTGCCGTGGCGACCGCGCCAAGGTGATGTGGACGCAGGTCGAGACCGGCTCGGCGATCACCTGGAAATACCCGTCCTGCATCCTGCGCGGCGATGACAGCCAGGGCGAGTTCTACTCGATCGCAATCGCGAACAACTACCAGCAGGCCGATACCGGCACGAAGATGCTGCATCTGGGCAAGAACACCCGCTCGCGCATCGTCTCGAAGGGGATCTCGGCGGGCCACGCGCAGAACACTTATCGCGGTCAGGTCGCGATGCATCCGAAAGCCACCGACTCGCGCAACTACACGCAATGCGACAGCCTTCTGATCGGCGACAAATGCGGCGCGCACACGGTTCCCTATATCGAGGTGAAGAACAATTCCTCGCGCGTCGAGCACGAGGCGACCACCTCGAAGGTCGATGACGATCAGCTGTTCTATTGCCGCGCGCGCGGGATGGACGAGGAAGAGGCCGTGGCGCTCGTCGTGAACGGGTTCTGCCGCGAAGTGCTGCAGGCGCTGCCGATGGAATTCGCGATGGAAGCGCAAAGCCTTGTGGCGATTTCGCTGGAAGGGAGCGTCGGGTGATCCTCTCCGCCTTACAGACGGAAATTTCCCCGGCCTCGCCCAAATTCGGGCGTAATTGCTGGCCATTTCTCGACCTGTCTAAAGAGACAGGTGAGGTGAGCCATGACGATTGCCAGATCCAATTTCAGCGACCGCATCGCGCGGATCGAACGGGACCGGATCACGACGCAGGGCAAGGTGCGGCTGCATGTCGGCGATCGCGAGATGCAGGTGCGCGCGGACTCGGCGATGCTGCGCCAGGCGCTCCACGCCAAAGCGCGGACGCGCGGTCATTGGCTGAGCGTGGTTCCGGCGCTTCTGACGGGGCTCGCGGGCGTCGTCGTGGTCACCGCGTTGCGGGTACGCTTCCTGCCGCCGGAGATCGAGCTGAGGCTGGCCGCCCATTCGGAGCTTGCGGGCTTCGGCATGGCGCTGGCCGTGGCGGTGCTGTTCGGCGTCCTGCTGAACTTCTTCTCGGCGCGTCTGCTGGTCTGGCAGGCGATCGGGGTCGTGTTCGCGCTCGCCAGCCTGCACAATGCCGCCTTCTGGCAGCCCGCGCTTTCGGATGCGGTGTTCACGCCCGGCTGGGTGCAGACCCAGCAGGACCTGCACGCACCGCGCACGCTGGCCCTGGGCGGGATCGCGATCGGCTTCTGATCGCCGGATGTGCAGGCCTCCCGGAGGGCAAATCCGGAGGCCGCGCATGATCGTCACCACCACTCCGAGCGTCGAGGGACGCCCGATCACCGCCTATCACGGCATCGTCGTGGGCGAGGCGATCATGGGCGCGAATATCGTGCGCGATCTCTTCGCGCAGGTCACCGATATCGTCGGGGGCCGCTCGGGCGCCTACGAATCCAAGTTGCAAGATGCCCGGGCCACCGCGCTCCGCGAGCTTGAGGATCGCGCCCGCGAACTGGGCGCGAATGCCGTCGTCGGCGTCGATCTCGATTACGAGATCGTCGGCCAATCCATGCTGATGGTGTCGGCTTCCGGCACCGCCGTAACCGTTTCCTGAAGGACCGAGAACATGCTTGAGATCAAGAACCTGCACGTCAAACTGGAAGAAGAGGACAAGCAGATCCTCAAGGGCGTGGACCTGACCGTCGAGAAGGGCAAGGTCCATGCGATCATGGGGCCGAACGGCTCGGGCAAATCGACGCTGTCCTATGTGCTTTCGGGCCGTGACGGCTACGAGGTGACCGATGGCGCGGCGAGCCTCGAAGGGCTCGACCTGCTCGAGGCCGAACCCGAGGAGCGCGCGGCCGCGGGCCTGTTCCTCGCATTCCAGTACCCGGTCGAGATCCCGGGCGTGGGCAACATGACCTTCCTGCGCACCGCGCTCAACGCGCAGCGCAAGGCGCGCGGCGAGGAAGAAATCTCCGCCGGCGACTTCCTGAAACTCGTGCGCGAGAAGGCGAAATCGCTCAAGATCGACGCCGACATGCTCAAGCGTCCGGTGAACGTGGGCTTCTCGGGCGGCGAGAAGAAGCGCAACGAGATCCTGCAGATGGCGATCCTCGAGCCGAAGATGTGCATCCTCGACGAGACGGATTCGGGTCTCGACGTCGACGCGATGCGTCTGGTGGCCGATGGCGTGAACGCGCTGCGTGACGAAGGCCGCTCCTTCCTCGTGATCACCCACTACCAGCGCCTGCTCGACCACATCAAACCCGATGTCGTGCACATCATGGCCGATGGCCGCATCATCGAGACCGGCGGGCCGGAGCTTGCGCTCGAGGTCGAGAAGAACGGCTATGCCGATCTGCTGGCGAAACACGGGATCTCGGAGGTGATGGCGTAATGTCGGCAGTCGAGAAGATGACCCCCGCCGAGACGCGGCTGGCGCGTCTCACGCTTCCCGAAGGGTTCGCCCCTGCGCGCCGCGCGGCGCTCGAACGCCTGACTGCGATGGGCCTGCCGGGCCGCCGCGACGAATACTGGCGCTGGTCCAACCCGACCGATTTCATCGCGCCCGAGCCGCCCGCGGCCGCGCCCTTCCAGGATGACGAGCCCGATCTCTTCGCCGAGATCGACCGGCTGAATATCGTCTTCCGCGATGGCGTCTTCGATGCGCAGGCCTCGGACGATCTGAGCATGTCGGGCGTCGAGATCCTGCGTCTGGCCGAAGCGGGCGACGTGAACTGGGCGAGCAGCCTTTACGGCACGCTCGAGGCCGATGGTCAGACCCCGGTCAAGCGTCCCTTCGCCGCGCTCAACACCGCGACCGCCACCGATGGCGTGCTGATCCGGGTGACCGGCGCGGCCGAGAAACCGGTGAGCCTGGTCTACCTGCACGAGGACGAGAGCTCCGACCCGGTGCTGCACCATCTGGTGAAGCTGGAAGAGGGCGCCGAGATCACGATCCTCGAGAACGGGCCCGCGGGCGCGCGTTTCAACATGCTGATGGAAGTCGATGTCGCCAAGGATGCGCGCTTCCACCATATCCGCGTGCAGGGCCGCGACCACGAGCGCCGCGCCGTGACCGGGATCTTCACCCGGGTCGCGGAAGGGGCGCTGTTCAAGAGCTTCACGCTGACCTCGAACGGTATTCTGACGCGCAATGAATGCGTGATCGACATCGTGGGCGACGACGCCAACGCGCATGTCGCGGGCGCGGCGCTTGGCGATGGCAAGACCGGCGCGTTCCACCATGACGACACGGTCTTCATCACCCATGACGCCGAGCGTTGCGAGAGCCGTCAGGTCTTCAAGAAGGTGCTCAAGAACGGCGCCCAGGGCGTGTTCCAGGGCAAGATCCTCGTGAAATCGGGCGCGCAGAAGACCGATGGCTACCAGATCAGCCAGTCGCTGCTGCTCGACGAGGACAGCCAGTTCCTCGCCAAGCCCGAGCTCGAGATCTACGCCGATGACGTGCAATGCTCGCACGGCTCGACCACCGGCGCGATCGACGAGACGGCGCTCTTCTACCTGCGCTCGCGCGGCGTGCCGTATGAAGAGGCCACGGCGCTTCTCGTCCTGAGCTTCCTCGCCGATGCGATCGAGGAGATCGAGGAAGAGCGGTTCCGCGACGCGATCCTGACCCGTCTCGAAGGCTGGCTGTCGCGCCATCGCGGCTGAGCGCAAATGGCGGCGACGGACGATATCCTGCGGAGCTACCGGCGTCCGCGCGCGGTGATGCGCGAGCATCTTTCCCGCGCGCGGTCCGAGCCGCGCGCGCTGGTCTTCCTGCTCGCCGCGCTCACGGTGATCTTCATCGGCCAATGGCCGCGCCTGTCGCGGCTGGCCCATGAGACCCCCGATCAGCCAATGGTCGGCCTGATGATGGGCACGGCGCTTGCGCTTCTCGCGACGGTGCCCATCTTCTACCTGCTCGCGGCGCTCGGCCATGTCGTCATGAAACTGTTCGGCGGCCGGGGTAGCTGGTATGGGGCACGGGTGGCGCTGTTCTGGGCGCTGCTCGCCGTGTCGCCCCTGATGTTGCTTCAGGGGCTGGTCGCGGGTTTCATCGGGGAGGGGGCGCAACTGTCGCTCGTCTCGGTGGTGGTGACGGCGGTCTTCGCGATCTTCTGGATCGCCGGGCTCCGGGTGGCGGAATTCGAAGAGGTTTCGAGCTGATGCAGATCGACCTGAAGGACTTGCTGACGCGCAGCTTTTCCGACCCGCGCGGTGTCGCACGCGACCTGATGGCGTTGCCGCTGTCGAACGCGACCCGCTTTCTCGCGATGATGCTCGTGGTCATCATGACCGCGATCCTCGGCACGCTGGCGCAGATGGTCTTCGGGGTGATCACCGGGGTGGAGATGGGCGCGCTGACGCCGCCGCTCGCCGTGGTCGGGCTGCAGGCGACGCTCCTGGTCTACGGCGCCTTCGCGATGAGTTTCGTCGGCCAGCGCTTCGGCGGGAAGGGCAGCTTCTCGGATGCGCTGATCCTGCTCACCTGGATCGAGTTCGTGCTGATGATCGGCCAGGTGATCCAGGTCCTGCTGATGGTCTTCTTCCCGATCTCGGCCACGCTGATGTCGATCCTGCTGATCGGTCTGATGTTCTTCCTGCTGGTGCAGTTCACGATCGAACTGCACGGCTTCGAGAACCCTTTCGCCGTCGCGGTCGGCGTGCTTTTGACATTCATCGGCTCGGCGCTCGTCGCGGGCATCGTCCTGGTCTCGACCGGGCTCGTGCAGATGCCCGCGCCGCCGATGCCGCAGTAAGGACAGGCCATGTACGATATTCAGAAGATCCGCGCGGATTTCCCGATCCTGTCGCGTGAAGTGAACGGCAAGCCGCTGGTCTATCTCGACAACGGCGCATCGGCGCAAAAGCCGCGCGTCGTGATCGACGCGATGACCCGGATGTACGAGGAGGATTATTCCAACGTCCATCGCGGGCTGCATACGCTGTCGAATATCGCGACCGAGAAATACGAGGGCGTGCGCGGGATCGTGGCGCGGTTCCTCGGCGTGAAGGACGCGGAGGAAATCGTCTTCACCACCGGATCGACCGAGGGGATCAACCTCGTGAGCTATGCCTGGGCCGCGCCGCGGTTGCAGGCGGGCGACGAGATCGTGCTCTCGGTGCTCGAGCATCACGCCAATATCGTGCCGTGGCATTTCCTGCGCGAACGCCAGGGCGTGAAACTGGTCTGGGTGGAGCCGGAGGCGGATGGCTCGCTGCCGGCCGAGAAGGTTCTCGAGGCGGTGACCGACCGCACCAGGCTGATCGCGATCACCCATATGTCGAATGTTCTGGGAACGAAGGTCGATGTGAAGGCCATCGCCCATGCCGCGCGCGAGAAGGGGATCGCGACGCTGGTCGACGGATCGCAGGGCGCGGTGCACGGCCCGGTCGATCTCGACGATATCGGCGCGGATTTCTACGCGATCACCGGCCACAAGCTCTACGGGCCGAGCGGGTCGGGCGCGATCCATATCCGCCGCGAGCGGATGGAGGAGATGCGCCCCTTCCTCGGCGGCGGCGACATGATCGACACCGTCACCCGCGACAGCGTCACCTACAACAAGCCGCCGATGAAATTCGAGGCCGGGACCCCCGGCATCGTCCAGCAGGTGGGGATGGGCGTCGCGCTCGACTACCTGATGCAAGTGGGCATGGAGAATATCGCCGCGCATGAGCGCGATCTGCGCGACTATGCGCAGCAGAAGCTCTCGGGGCTGAACTGGCTCAACCTGCAGGGCAGCGCGCCGGACAAGGGGGCGATCTTCTCGCTCACCCTCAACGGCCCGGCCCATCCGCATGACATCTCGACGATCCTCGACAAGCGCGGCGTGGCGGTGCGTGCGGGCAGCCATTGCGCGATGCCGCTGATGGACTGGCTCGGCGTTTCGGCCACCGCGCGGGCGTCCTTCGGGATGTACAATACCCGCGAGGAGGTCGATGCGCTCGTCTCGGCGCTCGAGCTTTGCCACGAATTGCTGGGGTGAACCGCGTCAGGCCTTGGTCTCAGGCCTTGGTCGCGGCTAGCTTCGCCTTGGTCTTCTTCGCCTCTTTCGGCTGCGGATAGACGAGGCCGGCCGAGATGATCAGCTTGGCCGCATCCTCGACCGACATGTCAAGATAGCTCACCTGAGATTGCGGCACGAAGAGCAGAAAGCCCGAGGTCGGGTTCGGCGTGGTCGGCAGGAAGACCGACACCAGAGGATCATCCTCCTCCGCCGTGGCCGCGATCTCGCCCTTCGCGCTCGAGGAGACGAAGGCGATGGCCTTGAGCCCCTCGCGCGGATATTCGATCAGGCAGGCGCGGTCGAACTTGGCCTCCGACTGGCTCAGCACCGTCTCGGCGATCTGCTTGAGCCCGTTATAGACGGTGCGCACCAGCGGCAGCCGGTCGACGATGCTCTCGCCGAAACGGATCATCGTACGCCCGAACAGCCCCTTGGCGAGCCAGCCCACGATCACCGTGAAGAACAGGAAGATGATGACGCCGATGCCGCGGACATTGATCCCGATATAATGCTCGGGGCGCATCTCCTGCGGCACGAGCGGCAGCACCCAGCCATCGACCCAGCCCGCCATCGTCCACATGATCCAGATCGTCAGCCCCACCGGAGCGACCACGATCAGCCCCGTGAAGAAAGAGGTGCGCAGCGCGGCAAAGCGCGAGCGGCGACGCGCGGGGTGCTCTTCTGGATCGGTCATGGGGCTCTCGGCGGTGAATGTGTCTTCTATCTAGGCAGAGCCGCAGACCGGGGCAATGGGCATTGCATCACCCTCGCGTGGCCGAGGCGATTTCGCCCGCGATTGCGGCGGCGAGCCGGGCATTGTTCAAAACGAGGGCAATATTGGCCTGAAGCGAGCGGCCCGAGGTCAGCTCGAAGATCCGCTGCAGCAGGAAGGGCGTGACCGCCTTGGCCGCGATGCCCTGCGCCTCGGCCTCCGAAAGCGCGGCCTCGATCACCGGAACGATCTCCTCGCGGGGGATTTCGGCCTCGGTCGGGATCGGGTTCGCGACGAGCTGCCCGCCCGGCAGCCCGAGCCGCGCCCGCATCAGCTGCGCCTGTGCGATCTCGGCGGCGCTGTCGGCGCGCAGCGGGGCAGGGAGGCCCGATCCGCGCGACCAGAAGGCGGGAAACTCGTCCTGCCCATAGGCGATGACCGGGACGCCGTGGGTCTCGAGAACCTCGAGCGTCTTCGGCAGATCGAGGATGGCCTTCGCGCCGGCCGCGACCACGGTGACCGGGGTCTGGGCCAGTTCGAGCAGGTCGGCCGAGATGTCGAAGCTTTCCTCCGCGCCCCGATGCACCCCGCCGATCCCGCCCGTGGCGAAGACCGCGATCCCGGCGAGATGCGCACAGATCATCGTCGCCGCGACCGTCGTGGCCCCGGTCGCGCCTTTGGCAAGGCAGACCGCCAGATCGGCGCGGCTCACCTTCATCGCATCGGGTGTCTGGGCGAGCCGGTCGAGCGTCTCGGGTTCGAGCCCGATATGGATATTACCATCCATCAGCGCGATCGTCGCGGGCACGGCACCCGCGCGGCGTATCTCGGCCTCGACCGCGCGCGCGGTCTCGAGGTTCTGCGGATAGGGCATCCCGTGGGTGATGATCGTCGATTCCAGCGCCACGATCGGGGCGCCTTGCGCGCGCGCATCGGCCACCTCGGCCGAGAAGATCAGGGGGGCTTCGGTCATGTCGCGAGTTCTCCGGAAACGTAGCGCGCGGCGGCACGAAGCGCACGGTCGAGCGCCTCCTCGCGGGTCGCGTCGCGCTGTTCGGCCACCAGATGCGCGGCCATGAAAGTGTCGCCCGCGCCGGTCACACGGGTCACGAGAACGGCGGGCGGCGCGGCCGAGATGACCCCGCCGGACGCTGCGCATCCATCGGCCGCGGCCTTGCCCCCATCGGTCACGAGCACGCGCCGGGCGCCGCGTTCGAGCAGGTCCGAGGCCGCCTCCGCCGCGCTCTCGAAATTGCGTTGGCACAGGATGCCCGCCTCTTCGAGATTGAGATAGAGCGTCGCCTTTCCGTCGCCCAGAAGCGGCATCAGGCGCTCGGCCTTGCCGGGGCTTGCCGGCGCCACGCGCAGATCCGATTTCGCGAAGAGCGGCGAGCGGGCGATCTGCGACAGCAGCGCCTCGGTCAGATTGCCGTCGAGCGCGATCGGCCCCGCCCAGGGCGCGCTCTCCGAACCGAGCCGCCCGTCGGAAAGCGGGGTCAGGATCTTGTCGCCCGCCGCCTCGAGACTATGGGCGTCGGCAATGGCCGCGATCAGACCGTTCGCGCCCTCGATCGCCATGTAACGGTCGGTCGGCAGGTCGTCGGAGCGGTAGAGATAGCTGCAATCGATCCCGAGCACTTCCGCCGCCCGGATCAGATCGCTGCCCTGGCTGTCGCGCCCGAGCGCGGTGAGGATCGCCGGCCGCAGGCCGAACCGGCGCAGCGTCATCGCGATATTCATCGCCACCCCGCCGGGCAGCCGCTCGATCCGACCGGGCATGTCGGCGCCCGCGCGCATATGCACGCTGGCGCGGCCGATGATGTCCCAAAGGGCCGATCCGATACACAGAATGTCAGGTCGTTGTGTCATGGGCTCCGATTGCACCGTCGCGCGCTGCGGTGCAAGAGGAGAGTGTCGGGCCCGCGCGCAGCGCCCCGAACGCGCCCGATGCGCACAGGCGCGCCTGGGGCTTGCCATCGCCGCACGCAGCGTCTATATGGCGCGCACTTCACAGGCGGAGGCGGGCCGACGGGAGAGACATCCCCGAAGGTCCACCGGTTGGGGCATATGCCCTGAGATCCTCCGCTCAGGCGCAAACCGGAAAAGGAAATGGACATGGCGCTTCCCGATTTCTCCCTGCGTCAGCTTCTCGAAGCTGGCGTTCACTTTGGTCACCAGACGCAGCGCTGGAACCCCCGCATGGGTCAGTACATCTACGGCGAGCGGAACGGGATTCACATCCTCGACCTCACCCAGACCGTGCCGATGCTCGACCAGGCTCTGCAAGTCGTGCGTGACACCGTCGCCAAGGGCGGCCGCGTGCTCTTCGTCGGCACCAAGCGTCAGGCCGCCAAGCCGATCGCGGATGCCGCGGAACGCTGCGCGCAATACTACATGAACCACCGTTGGCTGGGCGGTACGCTCACCAACTGGAAGACCGTTTCGCAGTCGATCAAGCGTCTCAACGAGATCGACGAGAAGCTCGAGCAGGGCGCGGAAGGTCTGACCAAGAAAGAGCGTCTCGGCCTCGAGCGCGATCAGGCGAAACTGCAGGCCTCGCTCGGCGGGATCCGCGAAATGGGCGGTCTGCCGGACCTGCTGTTCGTGATCGACGTGAACAAGGAAGACCTCGCCATCGCCGAAGCCAAGAAGCTCGGCATCCCGGTCGTGGCCGTGGTCGACACCAACTGCCCGCCGGATGGTGTGGATTACGTCATCCCGGGCAACGATGACGCCGCGCGCGCCATCGGGCTCTATTGCGATCTCGCCTCGCGCGCCGCTCTCGACGGCATGAGCGCCCAGATGGGTGCCGCGGGCGTCGACGTCGGCGCGCTGACCGAGACCCCGGTCGAGGAAGCGCTCGCCGAGGCCGGGATCGAGTCCGAGGCCTGATCCCAGACCGTCACCCAGTTGACATGAGGGCGGGCTATCCCGCCCTCGCAGACTTCTTGAAGGAGATCCGACCATGGCGATTACGGCTGCAATGGTGAAGGAACTGCGCGAATCGACCGGCGCAGGCATGATGGACGCGAAAAAAGCGCTGACCGAAACCGATGGCGACATGGAAGCCGCGGTTGACTGGCTGCGCACCAAGGGCCTCGCGAAGGCCGCCAAGAAATCCGGCCGCGTGGCCGCCGAAGGGCTCGTGGCGCTCGCCGTGACCGACGGCAAGGGCGTCGCGATCGAGATGAACTCGGAAACCGACTTCGTCGCGAAGAACGCCGACTTCCAGAAACTCGTCTCCGACATCGCCGAAGTGGCGCTGGAGACCGGTGAGAATGTCGAGGTCGTCAAGGCCGCGCATCTGAACGGCAAGAAGGTCGAAGACGTGATCACCGACGCCATCGCGCGCATCGGCGAGAACATGACCCTGCGCCGGATGCACCTGCTGAGCGGCGACACGCTCGTGCATTACGTGCACAACGCCGCGGCCGAAGGCATGGGCAAGATCGGTGTGCTCGTCGCGCTCAAGGGTGCTGACAACGGCATCGGCAAGCAGGTTGCGATGCATATCGCCGCGACCAACCCGGCCGCGCTCTCGGAAGCCGATCTCGACCCGGCGATCGTCGAGAAGGAACGTCAGGTCCAGATCGACATCGCGCGTGAATCGGGCAAGCCCGAGCAGGTGATCGAGAAGATGATCGAAGGCCGCATGAAGAAATTCGTGGCCGAGGTGACGCTGCTCAACCAGCAATTCGTGATCAACCCTGACGTCACCGTCGCTCAGGCGGCGAAGGATGCGGGCGTCGAGATCACCGGCTTCGTGCGCATGGAAGTGGGCGAAGGCATCGAGAAGAAGGAAGAGGATTTCGCCGCGGAAGTGGCGAAGACCGCCGCGGGCAACTGAGCCCCGCATCTTCGATGACATGATGGGCGCCGCTCCCCCGGGAGCGGCGCTTTTTCATGTCAGGCACGCACCGGCGCGGCGTTGAGGAAGATCTGCTTTTGCAGCGAGGCCTTGAGCACCGCCTGCGCGGTCGTATCGACGTCGAGCGCCTCGCGCGCAAGCCGCAGGTGCTTCTCGACGGTGGAGTTCGTCAGCCCCATGATCACCGCGATATCGGCGATCGTCTTGCCCTCGGCGACCCATTCGAGCACCTCGCGCTGCCGGTCGGTGAGCGCGCGCCGGGCCGTCGAATAGGGCATGGTCGAGATCCGCAGGTGGACGAGCGAATTCATCGCCATGAGGACGCGTGCATTCTCGGCCCAGATCCGGTCGACCGCGTCCTGCGGCAGGCCTGGGCGGGCGCAGAGCCCGATCGCGCCGCGGGCACGGCTCGCCGGGTCGCCGAACCCGATGGAATAGCCTGCGGTGACGTTGAACTTGTGATTGAACTCGATCACCTCCTGCTCGGCTTCGGTCAATTCGCCCCGCGCGAAGCGTTCCGCCACGATCCGCCACGAACAGGGACCGTCATGGTTCGCGGCCCAGGTCACCATCGGGGCATTGCGGTACAGCCCTTCGCCCACGAACACGTCGAGATACTCCCGAACGTGGTTCGACAGGATGAGCATGTCGTCGATATCGCCGTAATTCGTGCCCTGCCGGAAGCTGGTGAAGCCGTAGATCAGACGGTTGAATCCGAATTTAGCCATCTCGCGGCAGTGAAGATCCCAGATCTCCTTGATGCCGTTAGATTTAAGAACAGCTTCAACAAATTCCAGCATGCCCACACCTCTTCCTATAGAAGAGGTCCCCCTTCGACGACCGTCCTCTTGCATTGCGCAAATGAAACCGACCGATCAAGTCGATCACAAGGTTAACAGTTTTTGAACCCCGGTGGAACGCGTGTTTAGCGATGCGTCTCGCAGCGAGATTGCTCGAGCGTGTCCCGGGTCATCTTGGGCGCGAGAGTCGCCAGGGCGTCGTAATGGGTGAGGTAGATCTGGCCGGTCAGCTGGGTGAGAAGATCGGAGCGGGTGAGGCGGTCCATCACCGGTCCCTTCACCTCCGAGAGGTGCATCCGGACCCCCGCGTCACGCAGCTGGGCATTGACCTCCTCGAGCGCCTCGAGCGCGGAGGCGTCGATATGGTTGATCGCGGGGCAGTTCAGCACGACATGCTTGATCGAGGTGTCCTCGGCGATCCGGTCGTAGATCAGCTCCTCGATATAGCGCGCATTGGGAAACCACAGGCTCTCGTCGATCCTGAGCGACAGGATGCCCGGCGCGGTCTCGACGCGGTGGCGCAGGATGTTGCGGAAATGCTCGGTGCCCGGGACCTGCCCGAGCTCGGCCACATGCGGGCGCGAGCTGCGCCAGAGCTGCAGCCCGATCGAGAGCAGCACGCCGGCCGCGATCCCGTCGGTCACGCCGTAGATCAGCGTGATCGCCATGGTCGCGATCATCGCCAGCCCTTCGGATTTCGAATAGGTGAAGACGCTGCGGATCGCGCCGAGATCGACCAGCGTCAGGACCGAGACGAAGATCGTCGCGGCAAGGGTCGCCTGCGGCAGGAAATAGAGCGCGGGGGTGATGGTGAAGGTCGCGAGCGCCACGCCGACCGCGGTATAGGCGCCCGCGGCGGGGGTGGCCGCGCCCGCCTCGAAATTCACCACCGAGCGCGCGAAGCCGCCGGTGATCGGGAAGGCGCCCGAGACGGCGGCGGCGATGTTCGAGCCGCCGAGCGCGATCAGTTCCTGATCCGGGTCGATGCGCTGACGCTTCTTCGCGGCCAGCGTCTGGGCGACCGAGATCGTCTCGACATAGCCGATGATCGAGATCAGCAGCGCCGGCATGAAGAGCTGCTTCCAGAGCCCCGGATCGAACGGGGGCAGGGTGGGCGCGGGCATCCCGCGCGGGATCGTCCCCACGACCGCGACGCCGTGCTTGTCGAGCCGCAGCGCCCAGGCAAGGATCACCGTCACCGCGACCGCGACCACGGGGGCCGCGCGCACGAGAATATCGGCAAGCCTCGGCGCCAGTCCGCGATGGATCAGCACCGGTTTCAGCCCGCGCCGTGCCCAGTAGAGGAACGCCACCGCGAGGATCGAGATCACCACGCTTGCGGCGTTGGTCTGGCCGATATTGCGCCAGAGCCCGTCCGCGATCTCGGGCAGCGTGTCGCTCGGGGCTTTCACGCCGAGGAAATGCTTGATCTGCCCGCCCGCGATCAGGAGGCCCGTGGCCGAGATCACCCCCGAGATGACCGGATGGCTGAGAAACGAGGTGATGAAGCCAAGGCGCAGCACCCCCATCACCAGCAGCATCACCCCCGACAGGAAGGCCAGCGCGATCGCCGCGGTCGTGTATTGCGGCGTGCCGCGAAGCGCCAGATCCCCGATCGCCGTCGCCGTCATCAGCGAGATCACCGCGACCGGCCCCATCGCGAGCGGCCGCGAGGTGCCGAGCACCGCGTAGATCAGGAGCGGGATCACCGAGGCGTAGAGGCCCAGTTCAGGCGGCAGCCCGGCCAGTTGCGAATAGGCCAGCGATTGCGGGATCAGCATGATCGTGACGATGACCGCCGCGATCATGTCCGCCTCGAAGGTGGCGCGCGTATAGTCGCGCGCCCAGCCAAGGATCGGGAAATAGCGTTTGAGCATAGAAGGTTATCAGAGGATCTTGCCGCGACGCGTGGCGTAGAATTTCAGGACCGGCATCAGCGAGGAATGATCGTAGCCCGCATGGGCCGCGGTCTCGATGATCTTGTCGAGCTCCATCTTGCCTGCCTGGCTCATGCCCCACAGATGCGACGAGCGCGTGCCGGAGCGACAATATCCGAAGGCCGGTTTCGGGGCCGATTTCATCACCGCCTCGAAATCGGCGACCAGATCGAAGGTCATCTCGCCCGGGTAATAGGGCAGGTAGTGGTAGTTCATCCCCGCCTTCGCGGCGGCCTCGGCCATCGCCTTGCTCGAATGCGCCTCGTCCACCTCCTCGTCGGGGCGGTTGGTGATCAGCGTGCGAAAGCCCATCTCGGCGAGCTTGGCCACGTCTTCGGGCTCGATCTGCGGCGCGACCGAGAAATCATCGGAGAGTTTGCGCGGTTCCATGTGGTTTCCTGTACGTCCTGCCTGTCGTGGTGGAAAGGGGCGGGTGTTCGCGTCCCGCCCCCTCTTTCTGCTCAGAGCCCGTTCACGGGCACCTTGAGATAGGTCTTGCCGTCCTCGTCGGCGGGCGGCATCTGCCCGGCGCGCATGTTCACCTGCAGCGAGGGGATGATCAGCTTGGGCATCGCGAGGGTCGCGTCGCGCTCGGTCCGCATGCGCACGAATTCCTCGGCCGATTTTCCGCCGCCGATATGGATGTTGCGCGCCTTCTCCTCGGCCACGCTGGTCTCCCAGGCATATTCGTCGCGCCCCGGCGCCTTGTAGTCGTGGCCGACAAAGATGCGGGTCTCGTCGGGCAGCGCGAGGATCTTCTGGATCGAGGCATAGAGCGTTTCCGCCGAGCCCCCGGGAAAGTCGCAGCGCGCGGTGCCGAAATCGGGCATGAACAGCGTGTCGCCCACGAAGGCGGCATCGCCGATCACGTAAGTCAGACAGGCAGGCGTGTGGCCCGGCGTGTGCAGGACCCGGCCTTCCAGCGCGCCGACGGTGAACGTGTCGCCCTCGACGAAGAGCTTGTCGAATTGCGATCCGTCGCGCTGGAACTCGGTGCCTTCGTTGAAGATCTTGCCGAATGTGTCCTGCACGACCTTGATCCGGTCGCCGATGCCGATCTTGCCGCCGACCTGCTGCTGGATATAGGGCGCGGCGGAGAGGTGGTCGGCATGGACATGGGTTTCGAGGATCCACGCCACCTCGAGCCCGTGCGCCTTCACATGGGCGATGACCTCATCGGCGGATTTGGTATCCGTGCGCCCGGAGGAATAGTCGAAATCGAGAACGCTATCGACGATCGCGCAGGCAGTGCTGCCCGGGTCTTTCACCACATAGGAGACGGTGAAGGTGGCGGCGTCGAAAAACGCTTTAACGTCGGGTTTGATCATCGTGGCCTCCGTGATCTGCGCGGACCTTATCTAGGTCACTCCCAATCTAGGTGATTGCGTCACTCTGTCCCAGCCCCCGCGTGATCTCAACCGGTAAGGGATGGGAGAGGTCGGGCAGCAGCCAGTCCGCACTGCCGAACTCTCCGTCCTCGGTATAAGCCGAGGGCGTCAGCACCACGCGCAGACCGGCCGCTTGCGCCGATTTCAGCCCCATTTCGCTATCCTCGAAGGCGATGCAGGCCTCGGGCGGCAGCGACAGGCGGTTCAGCGCAAGCTCGAACACGTCGGGGGCGGGTTTCTTCGCGCGGACCTCGTCACCGGCGGCGATCGCGTCGAACAGGTGATCGGGATCGGCGCCCAGCGTCGCGCGGATCAGCGCATCGACATTGGGCCGGTTCGTGGTGGTCGCGATGGCGAGCCGGATCCCGGCATCGCGCGCATTGGCGATGAGGCGCGCCACCCCGGGGCGCAGCGGTACCTCTCCGCTGGCGATGATCTCGACATAGCGGGCGGTCTTGAGCTTGTGGAGCTCCGCGATCTCCGCGTCCGAGGGCCCATGGCCCAGCTCGTCGCGATGGCGCGCCATGCGCTCCTTGCCGCCGGTGGTCTTGAGAAGTTCGCGGTAATCCTCCGGCGACCACGCCCAGTCGATCCCCTGGGCGGCGAAGGTTTCGTTGAAGGCGCGGCGATGGGCCTCTTCGGTCTCGGCGAGCGTTCCGTCGACGTCGAAGATCAGCGCGCTCACCATTTCCAGCCCTCCACCAGACCGGGGAGCATCGCCCAGTCCGAGAAGGCCACGTCATGGGGCACCTCATGCAGCGGTGCCTTGCGATACCCCTCGGAATAGATCGCGAAGGGGGCCTTGGCATTCACCGCCGTTTCGGCGTCGACCTCGCTATCGCCCACATAGATCATCCGCCCGCCGCCCAGGGCCTCGTGGCAGTGATGCAGCATCGCGGGTTCGGGCTTTCGGGTGGGCAGGGAATCCCCGCCCAGCGTCATCTCGAAATACTCCCACAGGCCGACATGGCGCAGCGCCGCCTCGGCCGGACCGAAGGGTTTGTTGGTGCAGACCGCCATCCGGCAGCCCATCGCGGCGAGCGTATCGAGCGCGGAGACCACGCCCGGATAGGGCACGTTGCCCTCCACATCGGTCTCGTAGCGCGCGATCAGGGCATGTTCGACGCGGGGGAAGAGCGGCCCGTCGGGATCCTCGCCGGAGGTGATCAGCAATTGCCGCACGAGGTTGGGAACGCCCTTGCCGACGAAGCTGCGGATCGTCGGCAGCGAGAGGGGCTCGAACCCCAGTTCGGTCAGCACCGCGTTCGAGACCGAATGGATTGCGGGCACGGAATCGATCAGCGTGCCGTCGAGATCGAAGATGACGGCGGGGGAGGAACCGGCGCTCATGCGGCTTTCCACTTGATCGAGCAGCCCATCGAGGGGATCTGATCCTTCGGGCCGACGCCGGTCTCGGCCACCATCATCATCCCTTCGAACAGCTCGCGGCGCGCGTCGGCCGGACCCGCCTGCTTGGTCGACGCATCCAGTCGGCCGCGATATTGCAGCCCGTCCTCGGCGTCGAAACCGAAGAAATCGGGGGTGCAGGCCGCGCCATAGGCTTTCGCGACCTCCTGGCTCTCGTCATGGAGATAGGGGAAGGTGAAGCCCTTCTCCTGCGCGAGCTTCGCCATGTTCTCGAAACTGTCCTGCGGGTATTCCGTCGCGTCATTGGCCGAGATCGCGACAACCCCGATCCCCGCCGCCTGCAACCCGGCCGCATCGCGCAGGATGCGATCGAGGATCGACCGGACATAGGGGCAGTGATTGCAGATGAACATCACCAGCGTGCCCTTGGGGCCGCGGATGTCCTCGAAGCTGTAATCCTTGCCGTCGGTGCCGGGCAGGGTGAAGCCCGGAGCCTTCCAGCCGAAGTCGCAGACGGGGGGTGTGACGGCCATGATCTCTCCTATTCGAATTCCATTTCCTCGTAGACGACGCCGGCATTCTTCGTCGCCAGTTCCTCGAACGTGTCGAGAGTCTCGTAGGGCGACTGGTCGACGTAATAGGCCTGCGCCAGGTCGCCGCCAGTCTCGATATGCTCGCCGATCTTGCCGCGCAGGTATTTCAGATAGCCCGTCGTGCCCCGAGTCACCTTCTCGAGATTGGTCGGATGGCCATGACCCGGGATCACGAAACTCGGGTCGAGCGGGACGAGCTTGGTCTCGAAGGTCTCGATCCAGCACGAGGTGCAGGTGCCCGAGAAGATCGGCGGCATGCGCTCTGAAAAAGCGATATCGCCCGCGATCAGGAACCCCTGCTCGGGCAGCCAGACCTGGGTGTCACCGGGGCTGTGGGCGGGGCCGAGATGCATCACGTGGATCTCGAAATCGCCCATAGTGATGATCTTTTCCTCCTCGAAGGTCTCGGTCGGCCCCATCGGGTCGGTGCCTTCGGCGTTTTCCTTCGCGTAGGATTTCAGCGCGGTCCAGGCGCCGGCCATGTCATGTTCGAACTCGGCCGCCGCATCGACATGGGCGAGCACCGGCACGCCCTGTTCGATCCAGTAATTGTTGCCCAGCATCGCATGGCCCTGGCCGTTCTCGTTGATCACCAGCTTCACGGGCTGATCGGTGACCGCCTTGATCTCGGAATGCAGCGCCTCGGCCAGCTTGTAGGACGCGCCCGAATTGACCACGACCACCCCGTCACCGGTGACGATGAAGGTGAGGTTGTTGTTATGGCCCGCATTCTCGTAGGTCGGCGGCGCGGTGGCCCCGATCGAGGACCAGATGCCGGGGATCACCTCATAGGGTTTCGAATAGAGGACCGACTGCGGATACTGGTCGGGGATGTCCTCGGAGGCGACAGCGGCGCCGACCTGCAACATCCCCGACAGGAGACACGTTACCAACAAGGCTTTCACGTCAGGCCTCCGGCACATAGCGGTAGGCATCGTCCTTGCGCTCGACATGGCCGACCCCGCCCTCGGGCAGGTGGAAGCCGATGATCGGCATCTTCTCCGAGGCGAGCTGATCGAGCAGCGCGACGCGGGTCTTCGCCCCCAGATCGGGATCCTGATCCGAGCCCGAGGCCATCGCGGGAGCCGCGAAGGCGAGGTAGTGATTGACGATCGCATCGCCGGTGACGAAGGCCGAGCTGTTGCCGTTGCGGATCTCGAAGGACATGTGGCCCGGCGTGTGGCCGGGCGTCATCCGCGCCGCGATACCGGGCAGGATTTCCTCGCCATCCCCGAAGGTTGCGATCTGATCTTCAAGCGTCTCGAGCCGGCGCAGGGCGCCCGCGGCGAAGGTCTTGCGCCCGTCATCGATCGTGTTGACCGTATCCGGGTCGCGCCAATAGTCGAACTCGTCCTTGCCCATCATATGCGCGGCGTTGAAGAATATCGGCTCGTCGAAATCGTCGAGCACGCCCCACAGATGGTCGGGATGGCCATGGGTGAAGACGACGTGGGTGACGTCCTCGGGGGCCACCTCGAGCGCATCCATCGCTTCCATGATCTTGCCCGCGGTGGGCATGAAATCGGGGCCTGCGCCGACATCGAACAGCACCGTGTTGGTGCCGTCGCGATAAAGCGTCACGTTGCAGGGCGGCTCGACCTGGGGGCCGGTGATCCCGTATTCCTCGAGGATCGGCTTGGCGGCCGGATCGCTGCTCACGAAGCCCATCGGCAGGATGAGATTGCCATCCGAGAGCGTGTCGATCCGGGCCGCGCCGAGCTCGAGCGTGTTGGCGGCGAAGGTCATCCGGGGCAGGGCGGTCATCGCACCAGCCGCCATCGCCCCGCGCAGAATCGTGCGTCGCGTGAATTTCATGCCTGTTCCTCCCTCGACAGGTATTCAATCCTGCGAATATGACCGACCCGACGTCGCGGGGCAAGCGCTCAGATCACGCATCCGCGATGGCGGTTTGATCGCCGCTGCCCTTACTGCGCCGCCTTCAGCGCCCCTTCGGCGGCCGCGCGGATCGCGGCGATGTTCTGGCCATAGACCTCCGGCTTGTCGACCGAGCCGCCCTTGAACACGGCCGAGCCCGCGACGAAACAATCCGCGCCCGCCTCGACGAGCGAGCCGACGGTGGAGGGATCGACGCCGCCATCGACCTGGATATGGATTTCGCGGTCGCCGATCATCTCGCGCACCTGACGCACCTTGTTGATGCTCGAGGGGATGAATTTCTGCCCGCCGAAACCGGGGTTCACGCTCATTACCAGCACCATGTCGACAAGGTCGAGCAATTCCGAGATCACGCTTGCGGGCGTGCCGGGGTTGAGCGAGATGCCGCATTTCACGCCCTGCGCCTTGATCGCCTGAAGCGTGCGGTGCGGGTGGGGGCCTGCCTCCCAATGCGCCACGATCATGTCGGCGCCCGCCTCGGCATAGGCCTCGATATAGGGGTCGACCGGCGCGATCATCAGATGCACGTCCATGAAGGTCTTCACATGCGGGCGGAACGCCTTCACGGCCGGAGGACCGAAGGTCAGGTTCGGCACGAAATGCCCGTCCATGACATCGACATGGACCCAGTCGGCGCCCTGCGCCTCGATGGCGCGGATCTCGGCGCCGAAATTGGCGAAATCGGCCGAAAGGATCGAGGGCGCGATCTTGATGGAACGGTCAAAGCTCATGGGGTCCTCCGTGGGGCCTATTTCGTCAGTTGCGCGAACAGGGTCGGCAGTTTCTCGGGCAGGCGCTCGACCTGATCGATGATCGTGTAGTTGTTGGTCCCGAAGATCCGCGACACGTAGCGGTCTGCCTCGGGGTCCAGGGTCAGGCAATAGCTGTTCACCGCCATCTGCTGCAACTCGGAAACCGCCTTCTTGGCGTCCATGCGCAGATATTGCGGATCGCGCTCGTCGATATCGGCGGGTTCGCCATCGGTGACGATCAGCAGAAGCTTGTGCGCCTCGGGACGCGCGGCAAGGTGATGGGCGGCATGGCGCATCGCGGCCCCCATCCGGGTCGAGAGCCCGCCCTTCATTCCCGCCATCCGGGATTTCGCTTCTTCGTCAAGACGTTCCTCGAAGTCCTTGAAGCGGAAATACCGAACGTCATGGCGCCCGTCCGAGGCAAAACCATGGATCGCGAAAGGATCGCCGATCCCCGAGATCGCCGAAGCCACCAGCGCCGATGCCTCGCGCGTCAGATCCAGCACGGTCTTGTCCGATCCGCGCACGGTTTCATTGGTGCTTTCCGACAGATCGAGCAGGATCACCACCGCCAGATCGCGCCGGTTGATGACGTTGCGCATGGTGATGCGCATGTCGGGCTGCATGCCGATGCGTTGCATCACCATCGCATCCACGGCCGCGTTGATGTCGAGCTCGTCTCCATCCTCCAGCCGGCGCTGGCGCGACACCCCTTGCGGGCGCAGCCGGTCCACGATCTGCTTGATCCGGTGGCGGATGCCGCGATGCTCGCTCAGCACCCGGTCGATGATCTTCGGATCGCCCTTGCCCGCACGGCGCTCGTAGACGGTGGCCCAGCTCGGGCGCATCAGCTGCACCTTGTAATCCCATTCGCCGTAATGGAACGGGTCCGAGACCGGCTCCTTGCCCTCCATCTCGTTATAGGAGACGCCCTCGTCCTCGTAGGGGAAAAGCTCCGAGGACAGCACCCAGACCTCTTGCGCATCGTCGCCCGCGGTCTCGACATCGACCTCGTTGACGAATTCCATCAGGCCCACATGCTTGCGCACCTGTCCCTGGTCGGGCTGGTAGGCGGACATGTTGTCCCAATCGTACTCCTCGAGCGCCCAGATGAAGCGGTTGTCGTCGCGATAGGGGATGTTGAGCGATTCAAGGATGCGCAGGGAGGGCACGGCCCGACGCTGCGCGAGGATATTGTAAAGCTCCACCCCGAGCGACCATGAGAACATCGTCTCGCGCTCATTGCCCGCGATCTCGGAATGGAAGGTCTCGACGAGATTGTCGATCTCGAGATCGCCGGTGCGCAGCCCGGGCACGTTCAGCGCCTTGGCGACCTTCTCTAGCAGATACATCGTTTCGTGCTCGTAGGCCTTCGGCCCGGTCTCGGGCATCAGTGAGGCAAAGAGCGCCTTCAGGCCCGGGAAGGCCTGCGTGGCGCAATATTCAACGCGCGCATCCTCGATCATCCCGATCAGGAAAATCTGTGCGGGATTGAGCGCCTGCTGGCCCAGACCGCGATCGGAATAGACGATATGGGCGGCCATATGCGCGCACATCGCGCGATAGAGATCGAGCCCGGTCCGGCCCCCGATCCCGTCCACGGCGTCGGGCAGGTGCAGCGCGCCATCCTCGATGAACGGGCGGAAGCCCGCGAAATCCGCAGCCGAGGGGCGCAGGAAGAAATCGCGCCCCCAGAAGGCGCGCAGGTAGAAATTGAGCCGCCGCTGGCTGTCGATGAAGAGCGTTCCACGGCGTTCCTGTTTCAGAACGGCCCGGCTGTCTTCGGAGACCAGCCCGAAATAATCCGCCTGTTTCGGCAGGTCGCGGCGATAGGCCTCGGCGCCGAAATCGACCCAGCGACGCAGGCCGGACAGCGTGAGTTTGCCCAGCAATTCCTCCAGCACGCCGAACATCGGCCGAAGGCCGCGCGGCGCGATCGCCGCGAGCCGGTGCAAAAGGCCGAGATAGCCGCGCAGAAGTTCCGGATCGCCGAAACGCCGGGCCGCGCCGGGCAGGGTGGAGATCATCAGCGTGAGCACTTCGCCCGACACCATCGAGGCGAGTTTCAGCACCGCGCCGACCACGTCGCGGATCACGTCCTCGCCGCATTCCTTGGCCACCTGCGGCATCTCGTCGAGATAGCTCACCAGCAGCCGCGGCCCCTTGCCGAGAGAAGTCATCGCCCGCGCGCCATCCATGTAGTCCTTCAGCCCCGCCGGAGACATCAGCCGCGCGGCCTCGTGGAACAGCCCTTCGAGACTGTCCTCAAGCTCAGAAGCCGCCTTGACCAGCTCCTCGCGGTACTCCTCGAGATCGACCTTCATCCCTGCCTCACGCGACCTTGGAGCTGTCGGTGATCTCGGGGAAGAAGGTCTGGACGGCGGCCTGCAGCGTGTCGCGCATGTCCGGATCGTCGGTCAGCGGCTCCACCAGCGCCATCTGGCAGGCGGCGGGCGCGGGGATGTCCTGCGAGATCAGCTGGCCGGCATAGACCAGAAGGCGCGTCGACATTCCCTCATCGAGCCCGTGGCCCTTGAGGTTGCGCGAACGCTCGGCGACCTGCACGAGCCGCTCGGCGGTCTTCAGGTCGATCCCGGCCTCGTGGCTGACGATCTCGGCCTCGGTCGCGGCCTGCGGATAGTCGAAGCTCATCGCGCCGAAGCGCTGCTTGGTCGATTGCTTGAGATCCTTCATCATCGACTGGTAGCCGGGGTTGTAGGAAATCACGACCTGGAAATCGGGATGGGCGTTGACCACCTCGCCCTTCTTCTCCAGCGGCAGCTGGCGGCGGTGGTCGGTCAGCGGGTGGATCACAACGGTGGTGTCCTGACGGGCCTCGACGACCTCGTCGAGATAGCAGATCGCGCCGATCCGCGCGGCGATGGTCAGCGGGCCGTCCTGCCACTTGGTGCCGTTGATATCGAGAAGGAAGCGCCCGATCAGGTCGGAGGCGGTCATGTCCTCGTTGCAGGCGACCGTGATCAGCGGACGCTGGAGCTTCCACGCCATGTATTCGACGAAGCGGGATTTGCCGCAGCCCGTGGGCCCCTTGAGCATCACCGGCATCCGCACGTCATAGGCGGCGGCGAATTGCTCCACCTCGTTCCCGACGGGTTTGTAATAGGGTTCGTTCTCGATGCGAAACTGGCTGGTGTCGATCTCGCTCATGGGATGGCCTTCTCGTTCGCGCTAGGGAATTCCGTGAAACGGGGCAGGGCGGGCCACCGCAGACCGGCAGCCCGTCCCGAAAGCCTTGTCAGGCCTTCATTTCGGCGCGGTGCACCACCATCGAGGTGCCCTGCGACTGCTTGAAGTTGTCGTAGCCCACAAGACGCACGTGATTGCCCGGGTTCGCCTTCTTGCACATCTCGATCTCGTTGAAGATCGCGTCGACATCGGTCTCGCCGAACATCGGCAGTTTCCACATGTACCAGAAGTTCGAGCGCATGTTCTCGGGCTCGGTATGTTCGATGGCCGGGTTCCAGCCCTTCGAGACGATATACTCCACCTGCTTGCGCAGCTCGTCATCCGTCAGTTGGGGCAGATAGGAAAAGGTGCCCATCTTGCGGCTGTTCGGATCCGAGATCCGCGAGCCGTAATCCTGCATTCCGCTCATGATTTCAATCCTTTCTCAGGCGTTCGTGAGGGGCGCACCTTAGCGGTGCGCCACGTCCAGCTTGTCCACGGTGTCGAACTCGAACTTGATCTCTTTCCACGTCTCCATGGCGATCTTCAGCTCCGGGCTGTGCTTGGCAGCCTCGGTCATGATGTCCTTGCTCTCCTTTTCCAGCTCGCGGCCCTCGTTGCGCGCCTTGACGCAGGCCTCGACCGCCACACGGTTCGCGGCCGCACCCGCGGCGTTGCCCCAGGGGTGGCCCAGCGTGCCGCCGCCGAACTGAAGGCAGCTGTCATCGCCGAAGATGTTGACGAGCGCGGGCATGTGCCAGACATGGATCCCGCCCGAGGCCACGGGCAGAACCCCCGGCATCTGGCCCCAGTCCTGATCGAAGAAGATGCCGCGCGAGCGGTCTTCCTTGACGTGCTTCTCGCGCATCAGGTCGATCCAGCCCAGCGTCGCCTCGCGGTCGCCCTCGAGCTTGCCGACGACGGTGCCCGAATGCAGGTGGTCGCCGCCAAGAAGGCGCAGCATCTTCGCGAGAACGCGGAAGTTGATGCCGTGCTTGGGGTGACGGTCGATCACACCGTGCATCGCGCGGTGCACATGCAGCAGCATGCCGTTGTCGCGGCACCAGCGGCTCAGCGAGGCCTGCGCGGCCCAGCCCATCGTCAGATAGTCCGACATGATGATCGGCGAGCCGATCTCCTTGGCGAACTCGGCGCGCTTGTACATCTCCTCGATGTTGGGCGCGGTCACGTTGAGGTAGTGGCCCTTGCGCTCGCCGGTTTCCTTCTCGGCCTTCTCGATCGCTTCCTGGCAGAATTCGAAACGGTCGCGCCAGCGCATGAAGGGCTGCGAGTTGATGTTCTCGTCATCCTTGGTGAAGTCGAGACCGCCCCGCAGCGCCTCGTAGACCGCCCGGCCGTAGTTCTTGGCCGAGAGGCCCAGCTTCGGCTTGATCGTGCAGCCGAGGAAGGGACGGCCGTATTTGTCGAGCTTGTCGCGCTCGACCTGGATGCCGTGGGGAGGGCCGTCGCAGGTGGTCACGAACCACAGCGGGAAGCGCACGTCTTCGAGACGCAGCGCACGCACGGCCTTGAAGCCGAACACGTTGCCCACCAGCGAGGTGAAGACGTTGACCACCGAGCCCTCTTCGAAGAGGCCCATCGGGTAGGCGATGAAAGCATAATAGCTCTCGTCGTCGCCCGGCACGTCCTCGATCGCATAGGCGCGGCCCTTGTAGTAATCGAGATCGGTCAGCAGGTCGGTCCAGACCGTGGTCCAGGTGCCGGTCGAGCTTTCCGCGGCGACGGCGGCGGCCGCCTCTTCGCGCGGCACGCCGGGCTGCGGGGTGATCTTGAAACAGGCCAGGACGTCGCTGTCCTTGGGCGTGTAGTTCGGTTCCCAGTAGGTTTCGCGGTATTCCTTGACGCCGGCGGAATACTTGCCGGGATTCGTTTGCTGGTTCATCTGAGGGTCTCCTTGTCTCCCTGAATCTCCGATGCGTCCCGGCAGCGCCCCGCCGGAAAGCGGGTTATGCGGCCTGCGCCTTCGCGACGGACGGGTCGAGTGCGCCGCTCGCATAGCGCTTGGCCATCTCGTCCATGTCGATCACGCCGATCTTCGAGGCGTTGCCGGCGGTGCCGAAGCGTTCGAACCGGTCGAGACAGAGCTTCTCCATCTCCTCCATCGCCGGGATCATGAATTTGCGCGGGTCGAACTCGGTCTTCTTGCTCATCGCGACCTTGCGGAACTGCCCGGTGATCGCCATGCGGTTGTCGGTGTCGATATTCACCTTGCGCACGCCAGACTTGATGCCGCGCTCGATCTCCTCGACGGGCACGCCATAGGTCTGGGGCATCTCGCCGCCGGATTCGTTGATCAGATCCTGCAGGTATTGCGGGACGCTCGACGAGCCGTGCATCACCAGATGCACGTTCGGGATGCGGGCGTGGATCTTCTCGATCTGGCTGATCGCGAGGATGTCGCCGGTGGGCTTGCGCGAGAACTTGTAGGCGCCATGCGAGGTCCCGCAGGCGATGGCGAGCGCGTCCACCCTGGTCAGCTTGACGAATTCGGCCGCCTCGTCGGGATCGGTCAGAAGCTGATCATGGCTGAGCTTGCCGACCGCGCCCGAGCCATCCTCTTCGGCGGCCTCGCCGGTCTCGAGATTGCCGAGCACACCCAGCTCGCCCTCGACCGAGGCGCCGACCCAATGAGCCATGTCGGCGACGCGCTTGGTGATGCCCACGTTGTAATCCCAGTCGGCGGGCGTCTTCATGTCTTCCTTCAGCGAGCCGTCCATCATCACCGAGGTGAAGCCGTGGCGGATCGCGGTGAGGCAGGTGGCCTCGTTATTGCCGTGGTCCTGATGCATGCAGAGCGGGATGTGGGGATACATCTCCGAGAGCGCCTGGATCATGTGGCGCAGCATGATGTCGCCCGCGTAAGACCGCGCCCCGCGGCTGGCCTGCATGATCACCGGCGCGTCGCATTTCGCGGCCGCGTTCATGATCGCCAGGCCCTGTTCCATGTTGTTGATGTTGAAAGCGGGCACGCCATAGCCGTATTCGGCCGCGTGATCGAGCAACTGTCTGAGCGTTATCAATGCCATGTCAGGTTCTCCTCATCTCCGTGGTCTTCCTCTTGACCGAAATATCCCGGGGGTCCGGGGGCGGCGCCCCCGGCCTTGCCCGCTCAGATCAGCTTGCCCATCGCGACGGCCGTGTCGGCCATGCGGTTCGAGAAGCCCCATTCGTTGTCGTACCAGCTCAGGATCCGGACCATCCTGCCGTCCATCACCTTGGTCTGGTCCATATGGAAGACCGAGGAATGAGGATCGTGGTTGAAGTCGCTGGAAACATTGGGTTTGTCGGTATAGCCGAGGATCCCCTTCATCGGGCCGTCGGCGGCCTTGCGGATCGCGGCATTGACCTCTTCGACCGTGGTGTCCTTCGCCGCCTCGAAGACGAGATCGACCACCGAGACATTCGGCGTGGGCACGCGGATCGCGACGCCGTCGAGGCGACCGTTGAGTTCGGGCAGAACCAGCCCCACCGCCTTCGCAGCCCCGGTCGAGGTCGGGATCATGCTGAGCGCCGCGGCGCGGGCGCGATAGAGATCCGAATGCATCGTGTCGAGCGTCGGCTGATCGCCCGTGTAGGAGTGGATCGTGGTCATGAAGCCTTTCGAGATCCCGATCGCGTCATTGAGCGCCTTGGCCACCGGCGACAGGCAGTTCGTGGTGCAGGACGCGTTCGAAACCACCAGGTCGTCCTTCGTCAGCGCACCGTCATTCACGCCGAAGACGATGGTCTTGTCGGCACCCGAGGCCGGGGCCGAGACGAGCACGCGCTTCGAGCCGTTCTCGAGATGGAAGGCCGCCTTGTCGCGCGCGGTGAAGATGCCCGTGCATTCCATCGCGACATCGACATCGCCCCAGGGCAGGTCCTTCGGGTCGCGGATCGCGGTCACCTTGATCCGGCCGCGGCCCGCGTCGATCCAGTCCTCGCCGGTCGTGACCGTGTTGGGAAAGCGCCCGTGGACGCTGTCGAATTGCAGCAGATGGGCGTTCGTCTCGACCGGGCCGAGATCGTTGATCGCGACCACCTCGATATCGGTGCGGCCGGATTCGATGATTCCGCGCAGCACGTTGCGACCGATGCGCCCGAACCCGTTGATGGCAACTTTAACCGTCATTCTCTCTTCGTCCCTCAGATCATATTTTTCGCTTCCGAGACAATTGCCTCGGGGGTGATGTTGAAGTGTTTGTAGAGCGCGGGGGCCGGGGCCGAGGCACCGAAGCCCGTCATTCCGACGAAGGCATCCTCGGGGCGCAGGAAGAGATCCCAGCCCTGACGGATCGCCGCCTCGCAGCCCACGCGCGGGGCCTCGCCCAGAACGGAGGCGCGATAGGCCGCGTCCTGCTGCGCGAAGAGTTCGAAACAGGGAGCGGAGACGACGGCGGCTTTGAGGCCCTGCTCGGCCAGCGCGTCGGCGGCGGCCATCGCGATCTCGACCTCGGAGCCCGTCGCGATCAGCGTCACGTCGCGCGTGCCCGGATCGCGCAGCAGATAGGCGCCGCGCGCAGTGAGGTTCTCGGGCTGATGCTCGGTGCGCTGCGTCGGCAAGTTTTGCCGCGAGGCCACGATCATCGTCGGCGTCGCTTGCGAGGTCATCGCGATTTCCCAGGCCTCGGCGGTCTCCACCGCATCAGCCGGCCGGAGGACGAGCAGGTTCGGGATCGCACGGAGCGAGGCCAGCTGCTCAACCGGCTGATGGGTGGGACCGTCCTCGCCGAGGCCGATCGAGTCATGGGTCATCACGTAGCAGACCGGCACACCCATCAGCGCCGAGAGGCGGATCGCCGGGCGGCAGTAATCGGCGAAGGCCATGAAGGTGCCGCCATAGGGCTTGAACCCGCCATGCAGCGCGATGCCGTTCATCGCCGCGGCCATCCCGTGTTCGCGGATGCCGTAATGAAGGTAGTCACCGTAGAAGTCATTCGGCGTGATCGAGGTCATCCCCGAGGATTTCGTGAGGTTCGAGCCCGTCAGGTCCGCCGAGCCGCCCACGGTGAAGGGCAGGGTCGCATTGACCACCTCGAGCGCCATCTGGCTCGCCTTGCGGCTGGCGACCTTGGGCTTGTCCTCGGCCAGCTTGCGCTTGTAGGCGTCGATCGCGGCGGGCAGGGCGCTCACGTCGCCCTCTTGCGCGGCGAGGAAATCGGCGCGGGCGGTCGCGGTGTTCAGCCGCGTTTCCCACTCCGCCCGCGCCGTTGCGCCTCGCGACGCAATCCGGCCCCATTCGTCATAGATCGCCTGGGGAATTTCGAAGGGCGCATGGTCCCAGTTGAGCCGCTTGCGCGCCGCCGCGATCTCGTCGTCGCCGAGCGGTGCGCCATGCACGTCGTGCCCGCCCTGCTTGTTGGGTGCGCCGAAGCCGATGATCGTGCGGCAGGCGATCATCGAGGGACGATCATCCTTGCGCGCGGCCTCGATCGCATCGGCAATCTCGGTCGGCGCGTGGCCGTCGCATTCGAGAACATGCCAACCGGCCGCCGCGAAGCGCGCCTTCTGGTCCATCGAGGTCGAGAGATCCGTGTCGCCGTCGATGGTGATCGCGTTGTCGTCCCACATCACGATCAGCTTGCCGAGCCTGAGATGCCCCGCGAGGTCGATCGCCTCGTGGCTGATCCCTTCCATCAGGCAGCCATCGCCCGCGATGACATAGGTGAAATGTTCCACCAGATCATCGCCGTATCGTGCGTTGTTCATCTTCTCGGCGATCGCCATTCCGACCGCGGTCGCGATCCCCTGGCCGAGCGGGCCGGTGGTGACCTCGATTCCGTCGGCATGGCCGTATTCGGGATGGCCGGCGGTGCGCGAGCCCAGCTGACGGAACGCCTTGATCTGGTCCATGTCCATATCGGCGTAGCCCAGCAGATGGTTGATCGCGTAGATCAGCATCGAGCCATGACCGGCCGACAGCACGAAACGGTCCCGGTCGGGCCATTTCGGCGCGGAAGGGTCGATCTTCATGAAGCGGTTGAACAGGACGGTTGCCACATCGGCCATGCCCATCGGCATGCCGGGATGGCCCGAATCGGCCTTTTGCACCGCATCCATCGCGAGCGCGCGGATTGCGTTCGCCATGCGGGTTTCCTGAGTGATATGAATATCTTTCATCGCTCTGTTCATCCTTCTCAGGCCCGCTGTGCCTCGCGCACGAGGCGCTCGATCAGGGGCGTCAGGATCAGCTGCATCGCCAGATCCTGCTTGTTTCCGGGAATGACGATCGAGTTGGCGCGGCTCATCCAGGAGCCCGCGATCATCGAGGTGAGATAGGGGAAGTCGATCCCGCGCGGGTTCTTGAAGCGGATCACCACGAGGCTCTCGTCGGCGGTCGGGATCCAGCGCGCGATGAACGGGTTCGAGGTATCGACCACCGGCACGCGCTGGAAATTAATGTCGGTCTCGGTGAATTGCGGGCAGATGCAGTGCACGTAGGCGTGCATCCGGCGCAGGATCACGTCGGTCACCGCCTCGGTCGTGTAGCCCCGGCTGGCGCGGTCGCGATGGATCTTCTGGATCCATTCGAGGTTGATCACCGGCACCACGCCGATCTTGAGATCGGCCAGGGCCGAGAGGTTCACCTCGTCATTGACGACGCAGCCATGCAGGCCCTCGTAGAAGAGCAGGTCGGATTGCGAATCGAACTCGCTCCAGTCGGTGAAATGACCCGGCGGCGTGCCGTATTTCTCGGCCTCGGCATCATCGTGAACGTAATGGCGGGTCTTGCCCTTGCCGGTCTCGCCATATTCGCGAAAGACCCGCTCCAACTCCTTGAGTTCATTCGCTTCGTAGGAGAAATGCGAGAAGCCCTGATCGCCGGATTCATAGCGGTTCTGAAGCTCTTCCTTCATGTCCGCGCGGTTGAACCGGTGGAAGGCATCGCCCTCGATCGAGACCGCCTTGATCCCTTCGCGGCGGAAGATCTGATCGAAGGTGGACTTGACCGTCGAGGTGCCAGCTCCCGAAGACCCGACGACGGAAATGATGGGGTGTTTCTTGGACATTCTCAGCTCCGGAACAGGCCGCGTTTGTTGAAGAGCGCGTTGGTCTCGTCCTGCGGCAAATCATGATAGGCGGCGACGCGCGCGACCTTGGAGGCCGAGCCGAACACGAAGGGCGTGCGCGCGTGCAGCCGGTCGGGCAGGGCGGTCAGGATCGGGTCGGCCCCGTCGGTCGCCCCGCCGCCAAGCTGGGTGACGAGCATCGCGATGGGCGCGCATTCGTAGACATGGCGCAGACGGCCGCGCTCATAGCCCTCGCGATCGTCGCCCGGATAGAGGAAGACGCCGCCCCGCGTGATGATCCGATGGGTCTCGGCCACGAGCGACGCGATCCAGCGCATGTTGAAATTGCGCCCGCGCGGCCCCTCGGCCCCCGCCACCATGTCATCGACGAAGGCGCGGATCGGCTGCGGCCAGTGACGGTAGTTCGAGGCGTTGATCGCGTATTCCGAGGTCTCGGTCGGCAGGGGTTTCGGATCGGCGACACGGGTCCAGATCTCGGTGCCCGGCTCGAGTACCCATTGCTGCACGCCATTGCCGAAGGTCACCACGAGCGCGGTCTGCGGCCCGAAGATGATGTAGCCGCCCGCGATCTGCTCGGTGCCGGGGCGCAGGAAGCTGGCCTCCGGCGTCTCGGCCGCGGGGAAGATCGAGAAGATCGTCCCGATCGAGACGTTCACGTCGATATTGGACGAACCGTCCAGCGGGTCGATCGCAAGCGCCAGCGTGCCGGCGCCGAAATCGACCACCTCGTCCTGTTCTTCGGAGGCATAGTGGCACACCGCGCCATCGCGCAGCGCATCCATGAACATGTCATCGGCGATGAGATCGAGCGCCTTCTGGCCGTCGCCGCCCGCATTGGTGCCCGCGGCCTCGGCCAGATTGCCATCGAGACCATTGCGCGCGATGATGCGGGCGAGACGGGCACCGACCCCTGTCAGACGGGTCATAGTGTCGGCAAGATCGGCCGACAGGCCGAGGCCGTCGAAATTCACTGACATCGCTTTCTCCTCCCAGACGATATGCTCGTCGAGGGGAAGCATTGCGGAATTTGAATTTATATGAAATTTAAATAATAGGAATGTGTGTTAAAGGGAATCTAATATCCATGCGGATGAATGCCTTGACCCTGAAACAGTTGCGCGCGCTCGATGCGGTGGCGCGGGGCGGCTCATTGACGGCGGCCGGAGAGGCCCTCGGGCTGACGACGCCCGCAATCCACACCCAGATCAAGGGGTTGGAAGAAGCGATCGGGATGAAACTGATCCAGCGCGCAGCCGATGGCGCGGGCTCGGAGCTGACCGAGGCGGGCAAGACCCTGCGCGAGACGGTGCTGCGAATCGAAGACAACTTGTCGCAGGCCGAAGCCAATTTGCGCGCGATCGCACGGGGCGAGGTCGGGCGCGTCACCCTCGGGGTGGTCTCGACCGGCAAGTATTTCGCGCCGCGCCTGGTGAAGATGCTGCAAGATGCACATCCCGATATCGAGTTCGCGCTGCGCGTCGGGAACCGCTCGACGATCATCGAAGGGGTCGAGCGCGGCACGTTCGACATCGCCATCATGGGCCGTCCGCCGCGCCATCCGCCGGTGATCGCGGCGCCGATCGGCGCGCATCCGCACGGGTTGGTCGCGCCGCCGGATCATCCGCTGATCGGGCAGGGGGCCTCGGTCGATCTTCTCTTCGAGGAGACCTTCCTCGCGCGTGAACAGGGTTCGGGAACGCGGATCCTGATGACGCGCTGGCTCGACAGGATCGGCGACGGGCGGCTTTACGACACGCTCGAGATGGAGAGCAACGAGACGATCAAGCAGGCGGTGATGGCAGGGCTCGGCATCGCGTTCCTGAGCCTGCACACCGTCACCGACGAGCTCGAGACCAGACGGCTGGCGCTGGTGGATGCACCGGGGCTGCCGCTGATGCGGCACTGGTTCATGGTGCGACGCGAGAACGACCGGCCGCGCGAGCTGGCACTGCGGATCTGGGACGAGATCGTGGAGCTCGACGGCTGCTTTCTGCCGCATCCGCTTGCCGATTGACCTTGCCCTTGCGGAGCGCCACTCTGGCGCCGAACAGGGAGGTGCGCATGGCATATGCAATGGCAATCAAGGCGCCCGGCGGGCGCGACCAATTCCACCGGATCGAGATCGATATCCCGCAGCCGGGACCGGGTGAGGTCACTTTAAGACATACCGCTATCGGATTGAATTTCATCGACGTTTACTTCCGAACCGGTGCCTATCCCTGGCCGGTGGAACGCGATCTGGTGACCGGGGGTGAAGCCGCCGGGGTGATCGAGGCCGTGGGCGAAGGCGTCGGTCTTCGGGTCGGGCAGCGCGTGGCCTATACGATGCCCAACGGCGCCTATGCGAGCCATCGTGTCGTCAAGGCCGACCAGCTCGTCATGGTGCCGGACGCCATTTCCCACGAGGTGGCGGCAGCGGTGATGCTCAAGGGCCTGACCGTGCATTACCTGATCCATCACTCTTATCCGGTAAGCTCCGGGGAAACCGTTCTTTTCCACGCCGCAGCCGGTGGCGTCGGCCTGATCGCCGGGCAATGGCTCGCCGCCAAGGGCGTGCGCGCGATCGGCACCGCTGGCGGGCCCGAGAAATGCGCGCTGGCGAAGGCGCATGGTTATGACGCGGTGATCGATTACCGGGCGCAGGATTTTCTCGCCGAGGTGAAGGCGCTGACCGATGATGCCGGCGTCGAGGCGGTCTATGACTCGGTGGGCGCCGATACGCTGATGAAGTCGCTCGATTGCCTCAAGCGCTTCGGCACGCTCGTGGCCTTCGGTCAAAGCTCCGGTCCGCCGAGCGAGTTCAAGATCGGCGATCTCGCGCGCGGCTCGCTGCGGCTCACGCGCCCGACGCTGTTTCATCACACGGTGCGCCCGGGATGGCTGCAACAGGCCTCGGGGGAACTCTTCGAGATGATCGCCTCGGGCAAGATCAAGATCGAGATCGCGCAACGCTTCGATCTTTCCGATGTGGCGCAGGCGCATGAGGCGCTTGAAGGCCGCAAGACGGTGGGGAGCACGGTTCTGATCCCGTGATCTGGCCGGAAACAGCCCCATAAGTTACATAATACCGATTATCGGGTTATTGTATGCACGCCGTGGTAGAAATTCCGCGGCGCCCTTTTTTCAAGAACGCTGCGGAAGCCTTTGATTCCGCGCGGTAAAAACAACGCGTTTTCAGCTCAGGTAATCACGTCCGGCCCCGCGCGCCCGGTGCGCTCGCGAATGCCGACAAGCGTTTCCGTCGCCGCGATCATCGGCGCGAGCGCCTCCTGCGGATCATGATCGAGCCCGTCTGGCTCCGGCGCGTAGCGTTCCAGATAGACCCGCAGCGTCGCGCCTTCGGTGCCGGTGCCCGAGAGCCGCAGCACCACACGAGAACCGCCCTCGAAGAGTATCCGGAACCCCTGTCCGCGCGAGATCGAGCCATCGACCGGATCGGTGTAGGCAAACTCATCCGCACTCGCCACGCTCAGCCCTTCGACCTCGCTCCCCACGAGATCCCCGAGCCGCGCGCGCAGATCGCCCAGCATCGTCTCGGCCTGTTCGATCGGCAGCGCCTCGTAATCGTGGCGCGAGTAATAGTTACGCCCGAACCGCGCCCAGTGATCGGCCATGATCTCGGCGACGCTCATCTTCCGCGCCGCCAGGATGTTGAGCCACATCAGCACCGCCCAGAGCCCGTCCTTCTCGCGCACATGGTCGGAGCCGGTGCCGAAGCTCTCCTCGCCGCAGAGCGACACGCGCCCCGCATCCATCAGATTGCCGAAGAACTTCCATCCCGTGGGCGTCTCGTAGCAATCGAGCCCGAGCGCCTCGGCCACCCGGTCGACCGCAGCCGAGGTCGGCATCGAGCGCGCGATCCCCTTCAGCCCGCCGGCATAGCCCGGGACCAGATGCGCATTCGCGGCCAGCACGGCAAGACTGTCCGAGGGCGAGACATAGGTGCCCGCCCCGAGGATCATGTTGCGATCGCCATCGCCATCCGAGGCGGCGCCGAAATCCGGGGCGGCGTCGCCCATCATCTCGTCCATCAGCTCATGCGCCCAGGTCGGGTTCGGATCGGGATGCATGCCGCCGAAATCGGGCAGCGGCGTGGCATGGGTCACCGTGCCCGTGGGCGCGCCGAGACGGTTTTCGAAAATCTCCACCGCATAAGGCCCGGTGATCGCGCACATCGAATCCATCCGCATCCGGAAGCCGGAGTCGAAGAGATCCCTCAAGGCCTTGAAATCGAACAGGGTTTCCATCAGATCGGCATAGGCCGCAACGGGATCGACCACTTCGACGGTCATCTCGCCCAGACCGGTCTCGCCCAGGCTGTCGAGATCGGGATCGGGCGCGTCGAGCTTGCGATACTCGGTGATCTCCTGCGTGCGCTGATGGATCGCGGAAGTGACCGATTCCGGCGCGGGACCGCCATTCGACATGTTGTATTTCACGCCGAAATCCTCGTCCGGGCCGCCGGGATTGTGGCTTGCCGAAAGGATGATCCCGCCATCCGCGCCGCGCTGACGGATCAGGTTCGAGGCCGCGGGCGTCGAGAGCCACGCACCCTGCCCCACGATCATCCGCGCGGCGCCATTGGCGGCCGCCATCTTGAGGATCGTCAGCGCCGCCTCGCGCCCGAAAAAGCGCCCGTCGCCGCCCAGCACGAGCGTCTTGCCCTGAACGCCGCCCACCGCGTCGAAGGTCGCCTGAACGAAATTCTCGAGGAAGTTCGGCTGCATGAAGACGCGGGTCTTCTTGCGCAGCCCCGAAGTGCCGGGTTTCTGGCCGTCGAAGGGCTGGGTCTCGTGGCGGGTCATTGTTCCTCCTGCGATGTCGCACGGGTGAAGACTTGAACGGATTGCGCGGCAAGACAAGTCTCCGCCGCGTCGAAGAGTTCCTCGGGGGCTTCGGGACGCGCGGTATCAAGGAGACGCGTCCAGCGGCCCGGCGGCAGTGTCGCGCTGCAGTCGCCCCCCGCATTGAAGATCAGATAGACGGCTTCGGATCCGGCCTCGCCCGCCGGGCCTTCGGCCGCGCCGCGGATCTCGACGCCGATGAAGCGCAGTTCGGGATCGTTCCAGTCCGCCGGTTGCGGCTCCGCGCCCGAGGCAAGTCGCCAGATCAGGTCGCGGATACCGTCCTGCTTGCGGGTCAGCGAATGAAGAAACCGCGTCTGGCGCAGAACCCGGTGGTCCTTGCGAATGGCGATCAAGCGCCTGGTGAAAGCCCGCAATGTCTCGTCGGGGCTGCTCCAGTCGATCCAGCCGATCTCGTTATCCTGCGCATAGGCGTTGTTGTTGCCGCCCTGCGAATTGCCGATCTCGTCGCCGGCCAGCAGCATCGGCGCGCCTTGCGACAAAAGCATCGTGGCAAGCAAGGCGCGCTTGCGGGCCTCTTGCGCTTCCCGGTCCTCGAGCGCCTCCGAGAAATTCGCGTCATGCCCGTCGCGATTGTTCTCGCCATTGGCGTGGTTGCGCTTTTCTCCATAGGACACGAGATCTTGCAGGGTGAATCCGTCATGCGCGGTGACGAAATTGACCGAGGCCGTCGCCGGCCGACCGTGCTGGTCGAAAAGCTCGGCCGAGCCCGCGACCCGCCGGGCCAGATCGCCCGCCATGCCCCGATCACCGCGCCAGAACCGCCGCGTGTCGTCGCGAAAGCGGTCATTCCATTCGCAAAACGGATGCGGGAAGCCGCCCAGATAATAGCCGCCCGGGCCGACATCCCAGGGCTCGGCGATCAGTTTCACGCCGCGCAGCACCGGGTCCTGCAGAATAGCGGTAAGAAAGGGCGCATGCGCCTCGACCGCGCCCGTGCCGCCCCGGGCCAGCGTCGCCGCCAGATCGAAGCGGAACCCGTCCACGCCCATCTCCTCGACCCAGTGGCGCAGACAATCCATCACCAGCCGCAATCCGAGCGGATTTGCGAGGTTGAGCGTGTTGCCGGTGCCCGTCTCGTCGATATAGGCGCCCCCGGGCCCGAGCCGGTAATAGCTCGCATTGTCGATCCCGCGCAACGACAGGATCGGCCCGCGCGCATCGCCCTCGCCGGTATGGTTGAAGACCACGTCGAGGATGACCTCGATCCCGGCCGCATGGAAGCGCCGCACCATTTCGCGAAACTCACCGCGCGGGTCGGGCCCGGAATAGCGCGGCTCGGGTGCGAAGACGCCGATCGGCTGGTAGCCCCAGTAATTCGACAACCCCTTCTCGACGAGGAACCGATCATCGAGAAAGGCGCAACTCGGCAAAAGCTCGATCGCGGTGACGCCCAGATCGCTCAGATGCGCGAGGATCGGATCGGAGGCCAGTCCCGCCCAGGTTCCGCACAGCGCCTCTGGCACCTCCGGATGGGTCATGGTGAGCCCCTTGGGATGGGCCTCGTAGATCACGGTCTCGGCCCAGGAATGGCCCGGGCGCTGCCAGTTGGGGCGGGCGATCTCGGCCACGACCGAGGCCGGGACGACACGCGCGCTGTCGCGCCGATCAGGCTTGGTCTTGCCCTGCTGCATCGCCGCTTGCCAGGTGATCTTCGCATCGAGCTGGCGGGCATAGGGATCGATCAGCAGCTTGTGCGGGTTGAAGCGGTGGCCTTCCTCCGGCGCCCAGCGTCCATGCACGCGGTATCCATAGCGCGCACCGGGTTTGAGCCCCGGCACGAAGCCATGCCAGACCGGCCCGGCCCGCCCCGGCACTTCCAGCCGCGTCTCGTCCTCGCCGGTGAACAGGCACAGTTCCACCGCCTCCGCATGGACGGAGGCGAGCGCGAAATTCACGCCGCCGTCGCCAGGCGTCGCGCCGAGCGGATCGGGCCGCCCCGGTGTGATCGTCAGCTTGCGCATAGGGCGTCATATAGCGCGGCGTAGCGCTGCGCCGAGCGGGCCCAGCTAAAGTCGCTCTTCATCGCGCGACGCATCATCTGGCCCCAGAGCTTGCGATCGGCATGCAGGCTCACGAGCCGCATCAGCGCCTGTCGCAGCGCCAGATCGTCGACCGGGTGAAAGGCGACCCCCGTGGCCGCCTCCGCCGCGAGCGTCGCCGGGCTCGCGCCGATCACCGTATCGGCGAGCCCCCCGACCGCCGCGACGACCGGCAGGCAGCCATAGCGCAACCCGTAGAGCTGGGTCAGGCCGCAGGGCTCGAAGCGCGAGGGCACCAGAACCGCGTCGCCGCCCGCGAACATCCGGTGGCTGAGCGCCTCGTCATAGCCGATCCTCACACCGACCCTGCCCGGATGGCGCGCGGCCAGATCGCTCAACGCGCTTTCCGCCCAGCCATCCCCCGAGCCGAGCACCGCGAGCCCGCCCCCCGCGGCGAGGAAGGGCTCGATCGCCGGGGCGATCAGGTCGATGCCCTTCTGGTCGGTGAGCCGCGAGACCACGATCGCAAGCGGTCCGGGCACCTCGAGACCGAACTCGGCCTCGAGCGCCGCGCGGTTCTTCGCCTTCCCGCCTGGCCGCGCCGCGCTGAAGGGGCTGCATTCCGGGTCGGTCCCGGGGTTCCAGGCTTCGGTATCGATCCCGTTGAGGATCCCGTGCAGTTCCCCTGCCCGCGCCTGGATCACGCCTTCGAGCCCCATCCCGAACTCGCGCCGCATCAGCTCCTCGGCATAGCGCGGGCTGACCGTGGTGATCGCATCGGCCGCCATCAGCCCCGCCTTCAGCGTCGAGACATCGCCCCAGAATTCCACCCCGTCGCGGTGGAAATCCTCCGCGGCAAGGCCCAATACGGGAAGGGTCTCGCGCCCGAACCGGCCCTGGAAGGCGATATTGTGGATCGTCATCACCGTCGGAATGCCGCTGTCGCGCAGATACCAGGGCACGAGGCCGGTCTGCCAGTCATGACAATGCACCAGATCGGGCGTCCATCCCGCGATCCCCTCGCGCGCGACGAGGGCCGCGACCTGGCTCAGCGCGGCGAAGCGCGCGGCATTGTCGGGATAATCGCGCCCGTCTTGCGCATAAGGGCCGCCGTCGCGGTCATAGAGATGGTCGGCCTCGAGGACGAGCACCTCCATCGCGCCCGCCTTCCCCCGCACCAATCGCGCAGGCCCGCCGTGAAGATCCGGGCTTTCCCATACCGGTTTCGGCGATTTCAGCTTTTTCAGAATTCCCCGATAGGCGGGGATCATCACCCGCATCTCGCAGCCCAAAGGCGCCAGGGCCCCCGGCAGCGCGCCCACCACATCGGCCAATCCGCCGGTCTTGACCAGCGGAACCGCTTCCGAAGCGACCGAAAGAACCCGTTTCATGACCTTCCAAATGCTCCAAATATCCCGGGGGGCGCGTCAGTGCGGGGGCAGAGCCCCCTCTTGGACTGTGAATTGTCGCCATCCGGCGACGGATGGGGCAGCGCCCCCTGCCCTCAAACTCCTTCCCTCAGCCCAGCTTACGCAGGCGCGCGATCAGCGAGGACGTGTCCCAGCGATTGCCGCCCATCGCCTGGACCTCCTTGTAGAACTGGTCGACCAGCGCGGTCACCGGCAGCGAGGCGCCGATCTCGTCGCCGGTCTTGAGACAGATCCCAAGATCCTTGCGCATCCAGTCCACCGCGAAGCCGAACTCGAATTCGTTCTTCGCCATCGTCTCGTAGCGATTGGCCATCTGCCACGATCCGGCCGCGCCCTGGGAGATCACCTCGACGACCGAGGCGCTGTCGAGCCCGGCCTTCTCGGCGAAGTTGAGGCTCTCGGCGAGCCCCTGCACGAGCCCGGCGATCGCGATCTGGTTGCACATCTTCGTCACCTGACCCGCGCCGCTCTCGCCCAGGCGGCGGCAGATCTTGGCATAGGCCGCGATCACCGGCTCGGCCTTGTCATAGGCGGACTGATCGCCGCCGCACATCACCGAGAGCTGGCCGTTCTCGGCGCCCGCCTGGCCGCCCGAGATCGGCGCGTCGACGAAGGCCACGCCGTGACCTGCGGCCTCCCCGGCGAGCTCGCGGGTGACGGCGGCCGAGACGGTGGTGTGATCGACGAAGACCGCGCCGGTCTTCATCCCCTTGAACGCGCCGTCCTTGCCGAGACAGACCTCACGCAGATCGTCGTCATTGCCAACGCAGGACATCACGAAATCGGCCCCCTGCGCGGCCTCGCGCGGCGTGGGCGCGGCGGCGCCGCCATGTTCGGCGACCCATTTCTCGGCCTTGGCCGGGGTCCGGTTATAGACGGTCACCTCGTGCCCGGCCGCCTTGAGATGGCCCGCCATCGGGTAGCCCATCACCCCGAGCCCCAGAAATGCCAGTTTCGCCATGAACCTCTCCCTTGCGTGATGCTCCGTGCCCGCATTCAATGGCGCAGGCGCGTTGATTGTGGCTTTGCGCTCAACTACTAACGCCACAACCGGGCGCGTCAACCTGCGCGTCCCGAGGGACAGGTTCAGAGGAACTGGATGTACAAGGCATTTCGCTGGGGCGTGCGGCTCATCATGGCCGCGATTTTCGTGCTCGTTCTCGTCGGTGCGGGCGTATGGTATTTCGCCTCGCGCTCGCTGCCCGATTACAATGCCACCTACAGGGTCGACGGGCTCACCGCCCCGGTCGAGATCGTGCGCTCGACCGAGGACGTCCCCCATATCTTCGGCAAGAGCGATCCGGACGTGTTCTTCGCCCTCGGCCTCGCCCATGCGCAGGACAGGCTCTGGCAGATGACGCTGCTGCGGCGCACCGTGCAGGGTCGGCTCTCCGAGATCTTCGGCGCCGAGACGCTCAAGACCGACGAATTGATGCGCCGGCTCGGGCTCTATGACGCGGCGCTCGCCTCGGTCCCGGCGCAGGACGACTACACGAAGAAGGCGCTCGAGGCCTATGCGCGCGGGGTCAACCAGTGGATCGAGATCGTCAACAAGGGGGCGATGGGGCGCGGCGCGCCGGAATTCTTCCTCTTCGACAACAAGATCTCCTATTGGACGCCCGCGGATTCGATCGCGATCATGAAGCTGATGGCGGTCGAGCTCTCGTCGCAGCTGCAAGACGAGGTGCTGCGCGCGCGGGTCTCGCTCGCGGGGGACGGGTTGTTGCGCGACATCATGCCCGACGATCCGCAACAGGCCGTCGCCGCCCTGCCCGCCTATGCGCAGCTCTTCCCCACCATGCCGCGCGGGATCGCGGTGGCGAAGAATGACGGCGAAGGCGCGCTCTCGCCCTTTCCGAGCCGCGACCTCGCGGGCGCCTCGAATGCCTGGGCGGCCGCGCCCGACCGCTCGGCCGCGGGGGGCTCGCTTCTGGCCAATGACCCGCATCTCGGTCTCATCGCGCCCTCGATCTGGTATCTCGCGCGGCTCCAGCTGCAATCGGGCGGCGTCATCGGCGGCACGATCCCCGGGATGCCGCTGATCCTGTCGGGGCGCAACAGGGATCTCGGCTGGGGGCTGACCACGGCCTATGTCGACGATCAGGATCTCCATATCGAGGAGCTCGACCACGACGATCCGACGAAATACCGCACGCCGGACGGGTTCAAGCCGTTCGAGACGAAACGGGTCATCGTCAACGTCAAGGACGCCAAGCCCGTGACGCTGACCCTGCGCTGGACCGAGAACGGCCCGGTGCTCCCCGGCAGCCATTTCGACCTCGCCACGATCACGCCCCCCAATTCGGTCGTCTCGCTGAGCTGGACCGCCTTCGACCGCCACGACACGACGCTGAGCGGTGCGATGGAGCTGATGCGGGCGCGCTCGATCCCGCAGGCGCTCGACGCGGTCAAGCAGGTCGTGGTGCCCGCGCAGAACATCACGCTCGCCGATCAGGAAGGGGTGGCGCTGGTGACCGCGGGGAAGATCCCGCTGCGCGATCCGGCAAACGACACGCAGGGCCGGATGCCCAATGCCGGCTGGAAGCCGGAAAACCGCTGGCAGGGCTATCTCCCGTTCAAGGACAATCCGCAATTCGTCGACCCCAAGGGCGGGATCGTCGTCAACACGAACAACAAGACGGTGGACCGCCCCTTCCCCTACAATGTGAGCTTCCGCTGGGGCGACACGCAGCGCATCCAGCGGCTCAAGAAGCTGATGGGCGAGCGCGAGGTCCATTCGCGCGACAGTTTCATCTCGGCCCAGCTCGACACGGTGAGCCCCGCCGCGCGCGGATTGCTGCCGCTGGTGGGGCGCAACCTGTGGTTCACCGGAGACCCCGCCCCCGCCGGCACGCCCGAGCGGATGCGCCAGCGCGCGCTCGAGATGCTGGCGAGCTGGGATGGCGAGATGTCCGAGCACCTGCCCGAGCCGCTGATCTACGCCGCCTGGATGCGCGAATTGCAAAACCGCCTGATCCGCGACGAGCTGGGGCCGCTGGCCAGGAAATTCGACCATCTCGAGCCGGTCTTCATCGAACGCGTCTTCCGCGACACCGAGGGCGCGAGCCATTGGTGCGACATCGTCCAATCCGCCCCCAAGGAGACCTGCACCGATATCGCGCGCCAATCGCTCGACGCGGCGCTTCTCGACCTGTCCAAGCAATACGGCCCCAATATCGAGAGCTGGCGGTGGGGCGATGCGCATATGGCCGAGCAGGACAACCCGGTCCTGGGCAAGATCCCCGGCCTGAAATGGTTCGTGAATATCCGGCAATCCACCTCGGGGGGCGATTTCACCCTGATGCGCGGCCAGACCCGCGGCGGCGACGGACCGGACGGTTTCGCCAATGTCCACGCGGCGGGCTATCGAGAAGTGCTCGATTTCGCCGATCCCGACAGTTCGGTCTTCATCATCTCGACCGGGCAATCGGGCCACCCGCTCTCGAGCCATTACGACGATCTCTCCGAGCTCTGGCGCTCGGGTGAATATATCCCGATGTCGCTCGATCCGGGCCTCGCGCGCGCCGCCGCCGCCGGGATCACCCATCTTGTGCCGCGCGCGAAACCTCCCGGCACCTGAGCCAACGATCCCCGCGGGCGCCTCCGGCGGGGATATTTGAGGCATTTGGAAGCGGGCGCCACTTGCTTCCAAATGCCCGAAATATCCCGGGGGTGAATGCCGAAGCCAGAGGGGGCAGCGCCCCCAGTTTGACCGTTATTTGCTGCCTGCCGCGGAATACGTCGGTGAGCACTTTCGGCTGGTCTGCGGCGGAAAGCAAATCGCCGAGATCTATCGAGATCTCGGCGTCCATATGTCCTTCCTTTTTTTGGTTTGGTAGCAGCGTCACCCTCTCGATCAGAGCCGACAAATGCTCGTTTGCGAGATGCACCCAGTTAGGATCGCTCAGCGTCTCTTCGAGTCCACAGAGAACCTGCTCAAGGGCCCGAGGGGCGCTCTCGACGAGAGGTGCCGTCGGCTTTCCGGTGCTGAGGCGAGAGATTTCTTCGGTCAATTTCAGCTGCTGTGCCTCGAGTTCGTTCATACGCGCCTTTAGTTGGGCAAACGGTGCTCCTTCCTCCAACGAGCGGACGAGTGTGCGCAAGCCCTTCTCTGTTCGCGCCAGTGCAGCACGTTTAGCGGTTAGCTCCGCATCTGGCGGGTTTTTACGAAGCTCCTGAATCTCTTGCTTCAATGCGGCGTCGAACGCCTTGGAAAGGCTTTTCGAAGCGAGCGGTGCCCGGAGCGCCGCAAAGACGCGCGCTTCGATCTCTTCGCGCTTGATGTACGATCGGTTCCGGCAGGCTCCCTTGATGTTCTCAGCGCAGCCGTACGCCTCTTTCGACCGCATGACGAAACTCCGCCCACAGCAGCCGCATTTGAGAAGCCCGCTCAGGAGGTATTTCTTACGCCGTGCACCCTCCGGATTATTGCGAGTGGTGACTTTGCGTCGGGTTTTCGCGGCGCGCGCCTGTACTGTTTCCCAGAGATCATCAGGGATGATCCTGAGCGCCGGGATCTCGATCTCTTCGACTCGATCAGGCGTCGCTTCGGTGATGCAGGCTTCGGTTTCCGGGTGGACCCGCTTCGTCGTCCGAAACATGAGTACACGCCCAACATAGATCGGATTGTGGAGGATGCCCTCCTGTCGCTCGATGTTGCCACGAATTGTCCTTGGTTCCCACGTACCGCCACGCGGCGCGGGAACACCCTCGGCGTTCAGCCTCCGCGCGATCGCGAGGGCGGACTGCCCGTCGGCGAACGCCTGAAAAATCCGACACACTATCGCAGCCTGCTCGGGATCGACCTCTCGGTTGTGATCGCCAGAACCCTCGGATTTGCGGTAGCCGTAAGGGCGCATATGGAACGTGCCACGTTTCAGCGCCGCTTGCATACCGCGTTTAGTATGGATGCTCACGTTGTTCGAATATTCACGCGCCCCCCACGCCGTGAGCATGACCGACATGAAGTTCTGGGGCCCCTCGGCCAACGAGTGCAGTTCAACGTTTGCGAAGCTCATCAGATCGAAGACCTGGAGCGCGTGCGTCACGTTTCTCGTCAGTCGATCAACAGCTTCGACGAGAACAACATCGACTGCGTTCCGCCGGATTGCCTCGCGCAACTCAAGGAGACCCGGTCGCTGACCGAGGCGCCCCGAGATTTCGGAATCGGAGAAGTGTTGCGTCACTGTCCATCCCTTTGCCTTTGCAAACCGCTCTGCCATTTCGAACTGATCGTCGATCGAAGTCGGTTTTTGAAGCTTCGAGCTGTAGCGCGCGTAGACAGCGACACGTTTCGTCATCTTGGTTTACTCCTGAATTTGGCCCGGACCCGGAGCTGCATTCTCATTTGCCGCGTGCAGACGATGCGCTTCGACGCGTGCGAGGAAGCGGACGAATTGCTCCGCCGATACGATCTGGGAGAAGTCATGGGATGCCGGGGTGTCGCCGTTGTCGTTCGCGGCGGGACGGCTGGTGAAATCGCGGGGGTGAAAGGACATTTTTGGCTCCAGAAAATTCATTCTGGATTCAATATTCGTTCGACCAGTTGGAGCGACTCCATCAAAGTCGAAGAAAATTGTGAGTCCCTTGTTTTTATTAGGCTTTTCAGATTTCATATGAAATCATCTTCCAGCCTCCGCTTCAGATTGGCTGGTATTGAGGGAAAGTCGGGCGCGCCGGTTCCGTTTGGTTTGTGGAGCAAGTGCGGAAAGGTTTCTGTGGCGCGCCCGGGCGGGTTCACACCGCCATTGAGTAGACGCCGCTCGGCGTCATACTTTGATCATGCTGCTCGCTCGATACTGGTCGCGCATGCGGCGCCGAGATCCACAGAAACGCGATAAGAGCTATTGATTACGTCCCGAAGTTGACGCATCGCGTTGTCGAGTTCGCGCGCAAATCTTTCCTCGGCCTCGATCCGCGCGAGATGACGCAGGATCGCCGCGCCTGCCGCCCGGAAATCCTCTCCGATCACCTCGCCGTTGATCACAAGTCGCTCGCAAAAATCGCAATCGCGCTCTGCGCCCCGAAGAGCGTCAGCCGGCAGCGCATGGAGAGCGTCGATTGCCACGCGTGCCATCGCTTTCACATTGTCGATCCGGTTCGGTTGTTGAAACATCGGACATCCTTTCAAAGCTGAACTGCGGGCGCTGCGGCCCTCATCGAGGGGCCGCGGCGGTTGCGGTTCAGCCGATCCCGTCAGGATCATTTCTCGCAAATTCGCGATCACGCATCGCAGCGCATCTCGCCGAGCGCATCGAGCGCCTTCTGCGCCCAAAATGCTTGTCCCTCGAGTTGCGTGCGGATCCCTCTCAGATCTGTCGCGACGGCTCGCATCGCGAGATGCGGCGGGGACTCTTCGACGGAGAACCGCGGTCCGAGGCGCATGTATCCGTCTTCGAGATAGACCCACTCGAGATCGTCATCGAGCGCGATGAGAGCTCGCGTGATCAGCTTTCGGGTCCGACCGCTGGCTTCCGTCAGGCGGCCAAAGAGCGAGATGTCTTCGAAGCCAGTGAAAAGCATCCAGTCTTCGAGAAACGGCGCGTTCTCGAGATCCTTTTGGGACGGCTTCGCGGTCGCTCCGTGAACGACGTTTGCGAGCACATTGCGCTCTTTGCGGAGTTCTTCGGCGGTGAGTTCCGAGGGATGTTTATCGTGGGTCATGGTTAATCTTTCGAAAATTTTGGGGTTCAGAAGACGAAGCAGGGCTGCAAGATCCGTCCGCCTCGGCAAGACGGCGGACGGACGCTGCAGCCCCGATCGGCGGCGCGGTTTACGGTTGGATGAGTGGTTTCGGGCGGTAGATCGCGACACGCGGCCTCAACCGGGACCGGACTTCACGCGGTGCGGTTGCGAGCAGCTTTTCGACTGCCTCGAATTGTTCGCGCTGCGCGGGTCCGAGGCGCCCGATGCGGGCATTGCGCTCGAACAGGTCAGATCCGGTTGCGATGAAGAGCCGATGCGACGCGCGGAACATCGTTGGACGATAGAGGCCACAGGCGGACGCCTGGTCTTCATCGGAAATGACGATGTCATCCTCTCGTAGCAGCCGCCCCTCGGGGCTCACGCCTGGAGCGACAATGTTCATGGGGGTGTCGCCGATTAGACCGCGAGAGAGCAGTAAGCACGGACGTGTGCCTGGCGGAATTTCGAACTCGCCGTCGCGACGGCGGTCGGAACCATACGGGAAGCGCATCAGAAAGATATCGCCAGGTTTGAGTTGGCCGCCCGGGAGCAGTCGGAGGTATCGATCGTGGAGCATGAGAGCCTCGTTTTTTGAGTAGAGAAAACGACGCGCAATACCTCACCACTTCACCGATATCGGAGTATCGGAGCGTGGCTTGATTGCGTGCGTCAAAGACGCTGCACGCAAGCAAGACATGCTTCGAGGCTTCCTTCGCGACCGCGATTGATCGCTTGAACAGTCAAGCGATCCCGATGCGTATCAGGGAGAGCGTCGAGAGGTCCTTCTCTCGACCCGCCGGGAGCGCCGGAAGGTCCAGGAAGAGCGGCGAGCGGCCCATGGGCTGGGGGTCCGAAGGGGGATGCGCGGCTTCCCCATCGTCTCGCTGAAAGCGCCAGGGGGTTTGGGGGATGTGGAGCTTCCCCCAATGTGCCGCGAAGCGGTGCGGGGGGGTGTCCAGAGGGGGGCTATGCCTCACTTTGGCCGACACGTATTCGAAGCCCTGCGAGAATACGTATAGTCGGTCCCTATGGCCTGTTGTCACAGCGCCCGAAGAACGCGGCGGCGCGCGCATTTTTTGATCGTTCTCAGTTGTCCTTAGTTCCCCCGCATCCATTAAACGGGACGCGAGGCAAATTGGATGCGGGGCTATCAATTCGGGCATGTGGAAACTTGGTCGCAGCAGGGAGCTACGAGGTCGAGTGGCAAGGTCGGACGCGTGCGCAAAAACGGTCAGCGCGCCTGGCGTGCAGAGCAGGTTCTCGACGAAGCTGAGCGTGTCGAGGGGAGTTGCGATCATGTGAGCCGCCCCAATCCGGCGCCCCAGATCATTGCGGGCACGTGTGGGTCTTTCACTGAACTGCGCGCCGCGTATGAGCAGACTGCGAATGTCACTCAAAGCTTTCCATACACAGATCCGAAGACCGGCACGAAGACGACGCGCAAGCGCAAGCTTCGGAAAGATGCGCATACGCTTTATTCAAGCGTGTTCTCGCTTCCGATCACGAGCGCCGACGCGCGCGCCGATCCAGCTTTGATGAAGGAGTGCCGCGCCGTCTTCGACGACTTTGTCGCCTTTGAGAAGGATCGGATCGCGGCGGCTGGGGGAGAGTTTGCGCTCGCTGTTATTCACACTGATGAAGCGCAGATGCACGTCCATCTCTTCGCGCTCGATCGCGAGCGAGGGTCGGTGATCGATTTGCATCCAGGTCGCGCCGCTTTTGAAGACCGCAGAAGGCATCTGCGAGCCTGCGGGCGCGAGCGGTCGTTATCGAAAGAAGCGTGCGATAAGCTCTACAAAGATGCGATGAGGGAGTGGCAGGACGACCTCTACGAGGCGGTCTCGCGCCATGCAGGATTGCTGAGGTTCGGTCCCCGGCGCGAGCGGTTGTCACGCGGAGAGTATCGTAGCCGAATGGCGGCTCGTGAACAGCACGCAATGGATGAGCGCCGGGCTGCGGAGGCTCGGAAAACACGCGAGGCGGCGGAGGGCCTCAAGCGAGTTGCTGACGGTCTTTTCGAGCTCGGCAATGAACAACTCGCGGAGATTGCAGCGGAGCGAGCCGCACTTAACGAAGAGAAGGAGCGCGACGAAACTTTGCGTCGAGAAAACGCGCATCAGGCTGAAGCGAATGTGGCGCGCGCGCGCCAACTCGATGCCCAGGAACGGAGCCTGCGGGATGCGCGCGAAGATCTGGTCGCTCAGAAAAAAGAGATAGCGGAGAAAGAGAAGATCGCGGATCGAAGATATCGATCTGCGGATGCCGTTCTCGCGACAGTGGACCTGCTCGAAAAAGGAGGACCCACGCCAGATCAGGTAGCGGAATTACTGAAGGCCGCGCCGGTGCAGGCGAACGAAAACGTTCGTGCAAAACTGGCACGTATGAGACGCGCACCACATGCGGCGGTGCGCATGGCGGAGATGTTCGGGGCAGTGCTGACGCGTCTGCGAGCGACCGCCCAGGACGAGGCCGAGACCTTGGTCGAAAATGAGCGTCGTGAACTCGCTGAAGGTCTCGACGCCGTAGCGCGCGTGACCAACTTCGCGGCGGAACTGATCGCGCGCTTCGTGCCGCCAGCGAGCCGGGAAAACGAACATGGCAAGCTCAGAAAACTGCTCATGAACGTCGCGCGGGTAAAGACACGAAACGAACGAAGAAAGCGGGACGACAAGAGCCGGGGCGGCGATGAACGGTGAGTGCCGCACCGGCCGTCGCGCTCGTCGTCACGTGTCGGGAGAGTCGTGGCGGTCAGATCCGGAATTATTCTCGCGCATTGAGCCGCGCGCGGGGTCCGGCTGCGTGATCTCTGTGCGCAGGCTTTCGAGCAATTCGGCACGTTCCGCGAGACGGCCATTGAGCGCGGAGATCTCGCGATCTGCCTTTTCGAGCCGACACTCGAGAGTGCGGATCTGCTTCTCCGCACCATCGGCGCGGAGGCGTTCGGCGTCACGGGCTTCCTCAAGATCGTCGATTACGTCCTCAAGATCCGCGAGTTCCGCACGCTGGGTCGCATCGCGTTTACCCTGCAAAGTGCGGAGTGCCTCAATGTCGCTGTTCGCGATTTCACATGCGGCTTTCCAGACAACCTGTGCCAAGCGATCGTTCACTTCCCGAACCGCATCCGGCATTTCAGGCAGCGCCGCAAGGGCAGTCTGTTCTTCTCGGATGCGTTCGATGACACGCTTCGCGACCGGGTTGAGGTCGCGAAGCGATCCACCGAGAGTTGCGAGCAAATTACGGCGGCTTGGGAAATGCCCATCATGCGCCGACATGTAATGCCGAACTGCGCGTTCGACTTCGATCTCGAAATCGGGCTTCACGTCGGCGGGGGCGACAGTCTTCATGCTTCATCTCCTGGTA
>NZ_AQRC01000019.1 GCF_000737065.1 Thioclava atlantica
GCCATCCGCGAAGGCGGCCGCACCGTCGGCGCCGGCGTCGTGTCCAAAATCATCGAGTGATCGCGATCACATCGTGACGGAAAGGGCCGCTCGCACGAGCGGCCCTTTTGCTTTGCGCCCTCACCCGTTGATGCGCGTCAATGCGCTTTGCTGCCGCTCCGCTCCAATGGGAGTTCGCGTGGCGTGGCATCGGAGGAGGAGCATCATGAACCGGGGGATGGCGGCAACGGTCGTGCTGGGTTTGGCATGTGCAGGCGGAGCCTGGGCGGCGGATCCTATGACGATCGGTCAAATCGAATACGAAAACAGCTGCGTGCAATGTCACGGCCCCGCGGGAAAGGGCGACGGTCCGATGGCGGTGGTGCTGAAGAACGGCGCTCCGGACCTGACGCGACTGCAGGCGGATAATGGCGAGGTCTTTCCGGTTTCGAAAGTCTACGCCCTGATCGCCGGGGACGGCATCACCGGCGCGCATGGCTCGCAGGAAATGCCCGCCTGGGGGTTCCGCTACCGGGTGAACGCGCCCTCGATGGTCGGGCCATTCGGCACGGCAGAGGACGAACGGGCCTTCGTTCGGGGCCGTATCCTTGCGCTCATCGACTATATCGCGTCCCTTCAGGAGCAGTAACGGGATCATCTCATTGCTGGACGGGGCGGTTTGCCGCGGATGCGGTTGTCCTTTCTCGGGCGGAGCGACCGCACCGAGCGGGCTTGCCCCGCCCGGTCTGTGCGCTAGGCTGTGAGCGACCCCGATCCCACTCAACGAGCCGTGATGACCGACAGCCCGATCCTGATTTCCCATCTGCTTTCAGGCGTCCCCGACCCCGAAGGCCCGGTTGATATCGTCGAAGCCCTGCGCGATGAGCGGCTCGCCTGGGCGCATCTCGACGGGACCCACCCGAAAGCGCAGCAATGGATCCGCAAGGAGCTCGATTATCTCGACCCGCAGGCGGTCGAGGCGCTGCTCGATGTCGATACGCGGCCCCGGATGAGCGTCGTGGGCGATGGCCTTCTGGTGATCCAGCGCGCGATCAACTTCAATGCCGGCGAAAACCCCGAGGACATGGTCTCGCTGCGCATGTATCTCGACATGCAGAGAATCCTGACGATCTCGCGCAAACGGGTCCGCGCGATCGAATGGATGGACGAGCGGTTGCGCAAGGGCGGAGGACCCACCGATCCCGGGACGTTCCTCGCGCGGATCACCGAGGATATCGTCGCCAATATCGGGGCGTTCCAGAGCGAGCTCGACGAATGCGCGGAGCGGCTGGAGGATCAGGTCTATGGCGGGCGCGGAGACCACATGCGTCGCGACGTTCTCGATTTGCGGCTCCAGGTGATCGCGGCGCGGCGGTATCTGGTGCCCCATCGCGACGCCCTGTTACGGGTCTCGCAGGCCGCCAGTCCGGTCATCGACGAGGTCACCCGGCGCGAGATCGAGGAAGAGGCGCAGAAGATGACGCGGATCGCCGAAGACATGGAGGAGTTGCGCGATCAGGCGCAGGTTCTGCGCGAGGAGCTCTCGAGCCAGCTTTCGGACCGGGTCAACCGCAACACCTTCGTGCTTTCGGTCGTCACCGCGATCTTCCTGCCGCTCGGGTTCCTGACCGGGCTTTTCGGGGTCAATCTCGGGGGGATGCCGGGGCTCAATTCGGATACGGCATTCACCTATCTGGTCGCGAGCTGCGCGCTTCTGGTGCTCGCGCAGCTCGCCGTGATGGGGGTGTTCCACGTTTTGAACAAACGCAGGAAGCGCTAGGTCACGCCGCCTCGCGCATATGCGGCCCCTCTTTGACCTCCTCGATGATCTTTGCCACGAAGGCGTCGAGATCGTCGGGGTTGCGTGAGGTAACGAGCCCCTTGTCGGTGACGACCTCGCGGTCCGCCCATTCGCCCCCGGCATTGATCACGTCGGTGCGGATCGAATGATAGGAGGTGAGCTTGCGGCCCTTCGCGATTCCGGTTTCGATCAGAAGCCAGGGGGCGTGGCAGATCGCGGCCACGACCTTGCCCTGATCGAAGAAGGCGCGAACCAGGTCGGTGGCGGCGCGCTCGACGCGCAGGAGGTCGGGATTGATCTGACCGCCGGGCAGGACGATCGCGTCGTAATCGGAGGCGTCCACATCGGCGATCTTGGCGTCCGCGGGCACGGTGCGTCCCCAGTCGGTGTGATCCCAGCCCTTGATCTCCTTGCCGTCGAGCGAGGCCACATGAACCTGCGCCCCGGCATCGCGGAGCTTCTCGAGCGGGACCATCAGTTCGGATTGCTCGAAGCCGTTGGTGGCCATGATGAGAATCTTCGCGTCAGTAATCTTCGGCATCGTAAACTCCTTTCCAATTCCGCGGCAAAATGCGCGGCTGTGGAGGGAAAACGAGGCGCCGCGCGGCTTCGTTCCCACACGGTCTCTTGAAGGGGCGGACGCAAGCGGGCCTCTGCCGTGTGCTGCGCGGCGAAATCGGAAAGATCGCTCTTGATTTCACCCGCGCGCTGGCTTAGCACCCTCGCCACGGCCTAGGGGTATAGCTCAGTTGGTAGAGCATCGGTCTCCAAAACCGAGGGTCGTGGGTTCGAGTCCCTCTGCCCCTGCCAGCCGTTTCCTGAAAATTTACCGTCCCACGCGTAAGCAGGATCTGGTCCCGTTCGAGAACGGGCCACATTTCGCATGTCGTGAGAGGGTGCCGCACCGTGCTGGGCAGGATCGCGAGGATCTTCGGGCGTTACGTCGAGGCAAACCTGCGCCTCTCGTTTCCGGTGCCCCGGCAGGACGAGACGGACGAATCGCCCCTGCGGATCGAGAGGGCGGAGCTGTACCGCAACCGCCTGATCCTCGAAGGGAAGGCTAAGGTAGAAAAGATCGGATTGCGGATCGGTTCGCAGACGATCTGGTCGGCGAGAGCTGAACCTCTCGGCCAGTCTTTCCACTTCGACATACCTTACATACCTTACGCGCGTGGTCGCCCCGTCCTCGTCTTGCAGCAGCAAGGCGAGGTCACGGAACGGTTCCTCCCCGAGGTGCCGGGCTGGCGGTTGCGGCTCGCCCGTCTCAGACTCGGGCTGCGATTCGCAGCTCAGGTGATACGCCTCACCCCGCAAATCTGGCTCTGGCGGTGGCGTGGGGATGGTGTCGCCCGTCAGGCCGTGAAGGAGGCCTTGGGCCTCGCGCCACAGGTGGCCGCCTGCATGCTGCCGCACGGTCTGGTACTGCCTGCGCCGGCGCGGGGCGAGGGGGGCACCGCCAAGATCGTCCTCGTGATGCCGGTCTTCAACGCGCTCGATCTGCTGCGCGAAGCCCTGTCCCGGATCGAACGGCATACGGATCACGACTGGCATCTGATCCTCATCGAGGACGCATCCAGCGATCCGCAGGTCCGTCCCTTCCTTCGCAACTGGGCGCGCGACTTGTCGCGCGCGCCCCGCGTCACTTTGCTCGAGAACCCGACGAATCTCGGCTTTGTCGGGTCGGTCAACCGCGGTTTTGCCCGGATACGCGCGCAATTCCCGGGCCGCTCGGTGATCCTGATCAACTCCGATGCGCTGGTGCCCGCAGGCTGGGCATCGCGGCTGATCGCGCCGTTGCGCGATCCGGCGGTGGCAAGCGTGACGCCGATGTCTGACAATGCCGAGATCCTTTCTGTTCCCATCCCCGGCGGCGGCGCCCTGCCTGTCGGTGCGGTCGACCGGATCGACGCCGCGGCGCGCCTGCTCACGCCCGAACTGACGCGCGCGGACCTGCCGACGGGGATCGGCTTCTGCATGGCGATCTCACCACGTTTTCTGGCCCGGCTGCCCGCCTTCGATCCGTGCTTCGGGAAGGGCTATGGCGAGGAGACCGACTGGTGTCAGCGCGCAGGGGTTTTGGGCGGGCGCCATGTCGGGATCGGGAACCTGTTCGTCGAGCATCGCGGAACCCAGTCTTTCGATGTCGAACGGAAATCGAAGCTGCTCGCGCGCAACCACGCTCAGGTGCTCCGCCGCCACCCGTGCTACGAGCCGGCGCTGGCCCGTTTCCTGTCCGACGATCCGCTCGCCCCCGCACGGATGGCCCTCGCGCTCGCGGCGGCAGGGGCGGTCCAGGACGCGCCCGTGCGCCTCTGGCTCGGGCATGCGCTCGGAGGCGGGGCGGAGCGCTATCTGCGCGAACGGATCGCTGAGGAGATTGCGCGCGGACATTCGGCGGTCGTGTTGCGGGTCGGGTTGCGCCACCGCTGGCAACTGGAACTGCATCAGGCCTGCGGCACGCTGGTCGCGCGAAGTGACGATGACGAACAGATCACCCGGCTCGTGGCGCTCCTAGGCACACGACGCGTCGTCTATTCCTGCGGCGTGAACGATCCCGACCCGATCAGTCTGCCCAAGATGCTGTTGCGGCTCTCCAAGGGGCAGGAACTGGAAGTGCTGTTTCACGACTATTACCCGATCAGCCCCTCCTATTGCCTTCTCGGCCAGGACGGCCTTTATCACGGCCCACCCCGGCCCGGCACGCCCATCGCCGCCGATCCTGCGCATCGATGGGCCGGCTTGCCGGGTGGGCTCGATGAGTGGCAGGCCGCCTGGGGGGAACTGATTTCGTCAGCGCAGCGGCTTGTCGTTTTCTCGCGCGCGTCGCGCGACATCGTCGCTCAGGTCTGGCCAGAGGCGGCAAGTCGGATCGTCATCTCGCCGCATCAAGTGCAATCCGGGGCCGCGTTGCGGAGCCCCGCTATCCGGCCTGGCGCCGCACCGCCGGTGATCGGCGTGCTCGGTAATATCGGCGCACAGAAAGGCGCTGCCATCGTCGCACGGCTCAGCCATGATTTGGCACGGAGCGGAGCCGCCCAGCTGGTGGTGATCGGCAACCTCGATCCGCACTATCGTCTCGCGCGACCCGCGCTGGTGCACGGGAGCTACGAACCGAAGGATCTGCCGCTCCTCGTTTCGCGCTACGGCATTACCGGCTGGCTGATCCCTTCGATCTGGCCCGAGACGTTCTCCTTCACCACCCACGAGGCGCTCGCAACGGGATTGCCGGTCGCCTGCTTCGATCTGGGCGCGCAGGCCGAGGCGGTCAGCGGGGCAGGCGCGCAAGGCATCCTGCTGCCATGTCCCGGCGTCTCGGACGAGTGCGACCTGACGCCTCTCCTGCGCGCGATGACGCGCGAAGCGATGGCGGCATGAGCCTGCAGCACGGCCCGGCCGCGATCCTGCATCTCGGCGCGCCCAAATGCGGGAGTTCCGCCTTGCAAGCCGCGCTGAGCGCCCAGCCCGATCTCACGGATATGCAGGGCAGGGAGCTGCGCTATGTCGCTGCGCAACCGGTTCGCGGCCGGCTGCTGCGATACCGCGGGGACTGGCTGCAACGCGCCGCTGCGTTTTCGCCCTATGGCTATGCCTCCTGGCCCGACCTCGGCCGTGAAGTATCGGCGCGCGCGCTGTTCGGAGCGTTCAGGGCAGAGCTGATGCGCGGACGGAAATCGGGCTATGTGCCGATCCTGTCGAACGAGGGTTGGATCCGCCACCCCGACGCCTTCGCCGAGATGCTCTCGGCGCTTGGCTATCCGCCGGTCGAGGTCGCGGTCTACCTGCGGCCGCCGCTGCCATGGATGAATGCCGCTTTCTGGCAATGGGGGGTCTGGTCCTGGCCGGGTTTCGATGAATGGCTTCGCCGGGGTCTCCGCTCCTACAGTTTTGGTGCAGACCTGCGTCGCTGGGCGCGTATTCCCAACCTTCGCCTGCATGTGTCGCCGGCCCGAGATGTGGTGGCTCAGTTCGCCGCGGATTTCGGAATCGTCCTGCCCCCTGCCGGATTGCGCCATCGCGCCGCCCCGCCTGCGCTGATCGGTTTTCTTCTGCGCAATCGTCGTTTCCGGCGCGACGGTCACGACGCCGCGCTGGAATTCGTCCTGCAGCGGTGGCTGCCCGATCGCTTCCCGCAAAGGCCCTGGGCCATCGAGCCTCATCATCTGGGCCGCCTCGCCGCGCTGACCCGCGACAACCGCCGGGAGCTCGAAACCTGCCTGCCTTCCGATATCTGTGCGGCGCTCTTCGATGACCCGCTCTGGCAGCGAGAGTGCCCTTTTCTCCCGCAGATCGAGAGCGGGCCGAGCCCTCTCGACAGCCGCGATGATCTGAATGCGCTCCTGATCGAGCTCGACGCCGCACTTGAGAAAGCCGCGCGGAGCGAAGGCGAAAGGACGCTCCGGCGCGTTTCTTCGCCCAAGGAGGCGGGTTCTCTTTCGATGCTCGACAGGGAGGTTGCGACGCGGATCGAGGCGCTGACCCGAAGCGACCGCGTACTCCGACGGCGTTGGGCCTGGTCCGGGCCCGCCGGTCTCAATGCCCGCGCGGCGGCCATCCTTGCGCTCCAGCCCTAGCGGGCCAGAAGGTCTCGGTAAGTGCGTCCGAGAAAGAGGAGGCCGAGCAAAAGACAGACGAGCGCGACCCCGACCACGTAGGGCTGGGAAATGTAGTCTGGTCGGTACGTGCCATAGAAACCCGCGCGCAGCCGCCCGATGACGTGGATGAGCGGGTTGAACCAGAGCCAGTCCGCAATCCAGCGCGGAAGGCTGTCGATCAGGAAGAAGATGCCCGAAATCAGGAACATCGGTCGCATGATGATCGACCAGACGTGCTGCCAGAGCGGGAAGCGCAAAAACAGATAGGCGTTGAGAACGCCGACGCCGAGCGCAAGGAGCGCTGCGAGCCCGTAAGCCTCGAGGATGATGACGGGATCGGGCGTGGTGCGGGTCTCGAACAGGAGGATGCATCCGCCCAGCACGACGTAGGAGACGACGATCTTCGTCAAGGTGTTGAGTGCGAACCGCGCGATCAGCGCGTCCAGAAAATTCACCGCAGGATAGGCCAACAGCGCTCGGGAATAATTCAGCGCATTGGCGACCTTACCCTGAACGTCCGAGAACAGCATGAAGGGCAGCAGGCCCGTCGCGTAGAAGAGGGGGAAATTCACTCCGAGCGGGGGGGCGTGAAAGGTCAGGGCAAAGACAAGGGAGAGCAGCGCGATGCCGCCGATCGGCTCGAGAATCGCCCAGACATATCCGCCCGGAGATCGTCCATAGGTTGCAGACATTTCGCGCAGGACCAGAGCCAGGATGGCGCGCAAGGCGGGACGCGCGCGCCGGACGCGGGCGCGTGGGGGAGCTTCCGAAGCGGGGGATGGAGGGCGCGCCATGCCGTCGTTCTCTCTTAACCTAACCGCAATCCGGATCGTCTTTAATGACCTCGAACGAGGATCTGGCCGAGCCGACTCTGACGCTGATCTTGCGGCGGATGGCCCGCAAAAACAAGGAGGAAGGCCTTTCCATGGAGGGCGCTTCGAACAACATCCATCCCCTGCGTGAGGGCGGTACGGACCCCGCCGTGCCGCGCGCGCCCGGGGCGCCTGCCGGCCCTGCGCAGCCCGACACGCCGACGAGGCAGTTCGCCGCTCCGGCGCGGGCAGGATTCAGGCGGTTTCGGCACAAGCTCGTTCTGCTGAGCTTTCTTCTCGTGGTTGTTCTTCCGTCCGGCGGGGCGGGGGCCTACCTTTGGAAGCGGGCGGCCGATCAGTATGTCTCGCGCCTCGGCTTCACCGTTCAGCGGGAGGAGCCGAGCGCCGGCGCCGATTTGCTGGGGGGCTTGTCGAGCCTGTCGGGCAACAGTTCGAGCGATACCGACCTCCTCTTCGAGTTCATTCACAGTCAGGAACTGGTCGCCGAACTCGACAGGCGGGTCGATCTGCGGTCGATCTGGGGAAGGGCCTCCGAGGATGTCGTGTTCGGCCTTGCGCCCGAGGTTCCGATCGAGGATCTGGCCGAGTATTGGCGCCGGATGGTTCGGGTCGGTCACGGGAGCGGCGCGGGGCTCCTCAATATCGAGGTCCGGGCTTTCAACCCCGTCGAAGCCCGGAGGATCGCGCAGGCGCTCCTTACGGCGAGCTCGGAGATGATCAACCGGCTCAGCGCGATCGCCCGCGAGGATGCGATCGGGTACGCGCGGGACGAGCTCGGGCGCGCCGAAGACCGGCTGAAGGGCGCGCGGACGCGCCTCACCGCGTTTCGCAATGCCCACCAGTTGATCAGCCCCGAGATGGAGTTGCAAAGCCAGGCGGGTATCCTCGGGACTCTCCACGAACAGCAGGCGCAGGTGATGATCGAGATCGATCTGTTGCGCGGCATGATCCGTGGCAATTCCGACCCGCGGCTGCGGCAAGCGCAGCGGCGGCTTTCCGTGATCGAGGACCGCATCCGCGCCGAACGCGAAAAGCTGGGCGCGCGGGAGGGGGGGCAGGAGGCGCAGGCCTATGCCGATATCGTGGGCGAGTTCGAGAAGTTGATGGCGGAGCGGGATTTTGCGGAGCGCGCCTATGCCGCAACGCTCGCGAATTACGATGCCGCGGTCGCGGAGGCGCGCCGCAAGAGCCGCTATCTCGCGGCCTATATGGAACCGACCTTCGCCCAGAGCGCCGAATATCCGCGAAGGATCATGCTGCTTCTGATGACGGTCGGCACGCTCTTCCTCCTCTGGGCGATCGGCGCTCTGGCGGGCTATTCGATCAAGGATCGGCGCTGAGGCGGCGCCGATGATCCGTCTGCATCACCTGAGCAAATCCTTCCGCGCAGGGACCGGCGTGAAACGCGTCGCCGACGATATCTGCGCGAGTTTTCCACCCGGCCGCGCGATCGCGCTGCTGGGGCGAAACGGGGCGGGAAAATCCACGCTTCTCCAGATGATCGCGGGGACCGTAGCCCCGTCGAGCGGCAGGGTGGTCACGCAGGGCACGGTCTCCTTCCCGGTGGGCTTCGCGGGGTCGTTTCACAACGATCTCACGGGCGCCCAGAACTGCAGGTTCGTCGCGCGGATCTACGGTGTCGACACCGATGATCTTGTCGGTTTCGTGGAGGCGTTCGCGGAGCTTGGCGCCCATTTCCGAATGCCCCTGCGCACCTATTCCTCGGGGATGCGCTCGCGTCTGGCTTTCGGCGTGTCGATGGGGATCGGATTCGATACCTATCTCGTCGACGAGATCACGGCGGTAGGCGACGCCGCTTTCCGCCAGAAGAGTGCGGAGCTGTTTCGCGCACGCATGGCCCATGCCGGGGCCATCATGGTGACCCATTCGATGTCGCAGGTGCGTGAATTGTGTGATGCCGCCGCCGTGCTCGAGGCTGGGCGACTGACGCTCTTCGGCGACGTCGAAGCCGCGATTGCCCAGCATGAACGCAACATGGCGGGGTCGGCGCGGGCCGCGACCGGCTGAATTTGAGAAAAACTCTCAGCGAAAGCCGCATCTGCGCCATGATCCGATCCTTTCGGTTGCGGGCCGATCGGCGAGGGTGGGCGTCGGAAACCCAGCGGAGCTTGCGAAGCCTATGGCGCAGATCACACCGATCATGACGCAGGTCGACGGGCCGGAAGGCTTCATGGCGTCGATATCGGACCTGCTTCTGGTTCAGGAGGCCGACGGTCCGAAACTCTACACGATTTCGCGTGCGCCGGGCGGGATCCGGCAATATCTGCCCGATGACGGCCTCGCCACGAACGATACCGCCTATTTGTTCGAAACCGCGGGGCTCGACGCACCAGGACAGCTGACCCGGATCACGATCGACGGCAGTCCGGCGCTGCTGATCACCGGCAGCGCGACCGGAGCGTTTCAGGCGGTCTGGCAAGGTCAGGCGCAGGGCGGCATCAGCGACGTTTTCACTCTGCCCGGCGCGGTCGCGTCCGGCGCGGTCCTCTCGATTACGTCGCTCGACCTCGGGGGGCGGCAATTTCTGGTGGGCGCGCTGCAACAGGAGCCGGGGCTTCATGTCTGGGAAATCGGCTCGGGCGGTGCGATCAGTGCGATCCCGCAGGGCCCATCGGGGGAAATCTGGGCCGCGAACGACATTCACGCGATGAGCGCGGTCGAGATCGGAGGCCAGAACTTCATCCTCGCCGCATCCGCCAGCGAAAACAGCCTGACGAGCCTCTCGGTTGATCCGGACGGACAGCTCACGCCGGTGGGACATGTCGACCGGCGCGACGGTCTCTATATCGATACGCCGAATTCACTCGAGACGGCGACGGTCGGGGGGCAGTCCTACGCGCTTCTCGGTGCGGCGGGAACGAGCTCGATCTCCGTCGTCAAGCTCGGGGCGGGGGGCGCGATGAGCGTGACCGACCAGATCAACGACGATCTTGCCACGCGCTTCTCCGGCGTCACCATGCTCGAGACCGTCGCGATGGGGGATCAGACCTATGTGCTTGCGGGCGGCGCCGATGACGGGGTGAGCCTGCTGACGCTTCTGCCAGCGGGGCGGCTGGTGCAGATCGGGACGATCGCCGACGGGCTCGAGACCGCCTTGGCCGATCCGCGCGCGGCGGCGATCATCGCCGATGCGACGGGGCTCGATCTCTTCGTCGTGGGAGATGTCCCCCCCGAGCAGAGCCTCGAAGGCACGGGGCTTACCCAGCTGCGTGTCGAGCTGGGGCCTGCGGGGCTGGCGCTCCAGCTGGCCGATGGGGGCGCGCAGGCCACGGGAGGAGACGAGAACGACCAGATCAGTGGCGGCGCCGGGGATGACCGGATCAGCGGCGGCGCCGGCGCAGATATTCTTCAGGATGGAGCGGGCTCGGATTCGCTCTGGGGCGGGGCGGGCAAGGATGTCTTCGTGCTCGATGCGGATGGTCGCACCGACTGGATCATGGATTACGAGCCCGGTACCGACCGGCTCGACATGTCGAGCATGGCCTGGTTCTACACCAAGGACGCGCTCGACATTACCTCCACCGCGACGGGGGCCGAGATCCGCATCGGAGACGAACGCGTCTTCGTGCAGAGCGCGGACGGGCGCAGCCTGAGCGCGGAGGATTTCCAGACCGGCGATCTGCGCGACATGTGGCATGGCGTGATCAATCCGCCCGAGACCGGCAATATCCATCGCGAGGGTCGCCATCAGGCCGATTTCATCGACGGGCGCGGGGGCAACGACACGCTCGTCGGGAATGACGGGGCGGATATCCTGCAGGGCCTGGGTGGCGATGACCTGCTCAATGGCGGACGCATCGACCGTGGTTTCGATCCGTTCGCCGCCCAGGTGTACCGGGTCTACAAGGCGACGCTCGACCGGGCCCCCGACACGAACGGGCTGGCCTACTGGGCCGATCTGCTGAGCAATGGGACGCTCGACCTGCAGCAGGTCGCGGAACGGTTCATCAATTCTCCCGAGTTCCAGGCGCTCTACAACGACACGAGTGACGACGAGTTTCTGACCCTGCTCTATCAGAACGTGCTGGACCGGAGCCCGGATGCGGGAGGCCTCAACTGGTGGCTCGGTCAGTTGGAAAGCGGGGCCTGCACCCGCGAGGAAGCGGTCCTGGGCTTTTCGGAAAGCGGTGAATTCCGCTCCATGACCGCAATCGATACGCTCTCGGTTTCGCGCGCCAGCATGCAGACCGATTTCACCGACGATGTGTTTCGTCTCTATCAGGCCACCCTCGGTCGCGAGCCCAATCTCGGGGGGCTGACCTATTGGAGCGAGATGCAAGCGGAGGGAATGAACTTCCTCGATATGGTCGCCGGGTTCGTGAACTCGCCGGAATTCCGTACCACCTATGGCGATCTCGACGATGAGGGTTTCATCACGCTCCTGTACCAGAACGTCCTCGGGCGCGAGCCCGACAGTGGCGGTCTCAGCTGGTGGCTCGAGCGCCTCACCGCTGGCGATTACACGCGCGAGGGGGTAGTTGCCTCCCTCGCTCAAAGCCCCGAGCTGATCGTGCAATCCGCGCAAAGCCAGATCGACTGGTTCCGCTCGCTCGGCTTCGAGGACGTGCTCGACGGGGGCGCGGGATACAACCTGTTGCAGGGCGGGATCATGGCCGATCAGTTCGTCTTCCGGGCCGACGAGGGCGGCCATCACGTGGTGATCGATCTCGAGCCCTGGGATCAGCTGAATTTCGAGGGGTTCAATTACAGTTCCGCCGACGAGCTCCGGAGCCATCTGAGCAAGCAGGGCGACGAGGTGATCTTCAACGACCTCGGGGTGACGATCGAATTCGTCGATGTCGATCTGGGCATGTTCACCGACAGCATGATCGAGATCTGAGGTCAGCCGAGCCGAAACTGTAGTTTCCCGAGATATTCGGCGAGAAGGGTGTGGGCGCGATCAGAACTCGAGGCCTCGCAATAGCAGCGGAATTCCGGCGCGTTGCCGGAGGGGCGCAGATGCACGATCTCGCCGGTCTCGAAACGCACGCGCAGGCCGTCGGTCCGGTCGATACTCTCGATTGCACCTGACGCGTCGAAGAATTCCGCACATGCGGCCGTATCTGTGCTCAGGCTCTCGATCAGGGCACGCGAGCGCTCGGGCGGGATGTCGCTCAGCCGATCGGCGGCGGTAAAGCGGGCGGGCAGGCTCGCGATTAGGCCGGACAGGCTCTGCCCGGCGCGGCGCGCGGCAGCAAGGGGCGCTACAATGGGGAGCAGGCAATCGCGGGTAAGCAGCGGCGCAATCTCGCCGCTCGGACCTTTCGCAAGAAATCCCAGAAGGAAGCCGCCATTGGGCTCATAGCCGACCACCCGCGCCTGGGGGGCCTCGGCCAGCGCTTGCTCCATCGCCGCGATCACGAAGGGCGAGCCGATCCTCGTGCGGATGATCCGGTCGAAATCGGCCATCGTCTCGATCATCGTGTTGGCCGAAATCGGCGTGCAAATCACCTTCGCGCCAAGCTCGCGCGCGGTCACCGCTCCGAGGACGTCCCCGGGCACGATCGCGCCCTTCCCGTCGACGACCATCGGTCGATCGGCATCGCCATCGGTCGAGATCAGCGCGTCGAGGTCGTGCTCGGCACACCACTTCGCGAGGTTTTCGCGGGTGCCGGGATCGACTGCCTCCGTGTCCACAGGAATGAAGGTTTCGGTCCGCGCGAGCGGAATGGCCGTCGCGCCGAGGGCGCGCATCGCCTCCCCGAGGATGTCGCGCGCAACCGAGCTGTGCTCGTAAATTCCGATGCGCATCCCTTCGAGCGCCTTTGATCCGAAGGTCTCGGTATAGCGCGCGATGTAGCGCGCGGCGCTGTCCTGCCCGTTGCAAAGCGCGCCGTTTGAGGAGGCATGGGGCCAGTTCTGCCCGAGCCGCGACAGGATCTCTGTCTCGTCCGCTTTGGTGATCTCACCGCGGGGGACGTAGAATTTCAGACCGTTGCGATCGGCGGGGATGTGGCTGCCGGTGACCATGATCGCGGCGTGGTCCGCACCCATTGCGGCCAGCGCGAGCGCGGGGGTCGGCAGCGCGCCCTCGCGGATTGCCGTGATGCCGGCCGCGCGGATGGCGGCGATCACGATCTCGGCGATGCCCGGAGATGAGGGGCGCAGATCCCAGCCCACATGCACCGCACCGCCATGCGGGCAGGCATCGAGAAAGGCCCGGCTGTAATCGGTAATGAAATCGTCGGTGAGGTCCGTCACGAGCCCGCGCAGGCCGCTGGTTCCGAATTTCGGAGGCATGAAATCGTTCCTGAAGAATGACAAATGGAGATTAGGTCGGGGTGAAAATCGGCGCAACCGCAGATCCGGGCAAAGTACCGGCGCGGAGCGCGCGCGCGTCGCAGAGGCCGTTAACCCTGCTGGCCTATCGTCCCGGGCCATCGTCTCTCAGCGCAGGAAATCTCGATGTCTGATCTCTCCGCGAATTTGGCGCTGCCTTACATCCTCGGCAGCCAGGCGCAAAAGCATGTCACCCATAACGAAGCGCTTCAGATCCTCGATACGCTCGTGCAGCTTGCGGTTCTCTCGCGCAGCCTGACGGAGGCGCCGCTCGGACCGGTGGAAGGTGCGCGCTATCTCGTGCCCGCGAATGCGACCGGGGCGTGGGCGGGACAGGGAGAGGGGGCTCTCGCGGTCTGGGCCGCGCAGGCCTGGCAGTTCCTTTCCCCGCGCGAGGGGTGGCGCACGCTCGTGCTCGACGAAATGGCGGAGCTCGTTTTTTCTGCCGGGGGCTGGGCGGCGGCGCCTGTGCCCGAGATGAACAACCTTCCCGGACTCGGGATCGCGACCGTCTATGATCCGAGCAACCGCTTGTCGGTTTCCGCTCCGGCGACGCTGCTGAGCCATTCGGGCGCGGGGCACCAGCTCAAGGTGAACAAGGCTGCGAGCTCGGAGACGGCGAGCCTCCTTTTCCAGTCGAACTGGTCGGGCCGCGCCGAGATGGGGCTCGCGGGCAGCGACGATTTCGCGATCAAGGCGAGCGCGGACGGTGCGTCCTGGGCCGAAGGGCTGCGCATGGAAGGGGCCACCGGCCGGGTGGTGATGCCGCAAGGCGCGGCGATCGAGGGGGCGCTGACCGGCTCCGGTGTTGTCGGTACGGTGGCGCAGGTTGGGGGCGTATCGACCGGGGCTGTGATCGAACGCGGCAGCGGCGCGGGCGGTGACTATGTGCGCTTCGCCGATGGCACGCAGATCTGCACCGCCACGCTGGTTCTTGGCTACGATGCCGATTGGGCGCTCAAGCTCGACTGGGCCTTCCCTGTCGATTTCGCGTCCGCCCCCACTCTCTCGATCGCGGTCGATGCCGATAGTCTCGTGGCCGGGAGCACGATCGGCGCCGGGGGGATCTCGTTTGCGGGTTTCGAAGGTGTCGCGGCGAGCGGTGCGCGCGCGGCGATCTATGCCGCGACCGGGAATGTGTTCGCCGCGGGCGAGAGCTGCGAAGTGTCGGTCACGGCGATCGGTCGCTGGGCCTGATCACCGAGCCGACGTGTTCTCACCCGGGTTTGATGCGAGCGCGGCGAAAATCTCCTTGAGCCGCGCGTCGTAGCGGCGCGCGATCGCGGCGACGGAAAAATCGCGGCGCACCCGCTCCCGGGCTCGCGCCGCTTTTTGCATGCGGGCTGCCGCGTCGCTCCGAACCGCGCGCATCTGCGCGACGGCGGCGGCGTGATCCGGCTCCCCCCAATGCTGGCCGGGGGTCACGAAGATGTAATCCTGCGGGCCGGGTTCCACGGATCGCGCCGGAACGAGCCAGGCGGTCTCCTCGTCGCAGAACTCGAGATTGCCGGAATAGCCGGTGCAGAGAACCGGAACGCCAAGCGCCATCCCCTCGAGCATCCCGAACCCCCAGCCTTCCGAGCGGTGCAGCGAAGCATAGCAATCCGCCCCGGCCATGAGCTCGAGAACACCACCGTAGGCGAGCGTCTCGTCGATCAGTGTGATCCGCGGATCGGCGGCGATCCTTTGGTCGATCTCGGCCCAGAGCGCGGCTTGCGCGGGGTCGCTCACTCGTTGACGGTTCTGGGTCTTGATGACGAGGCGGACGGTTTGCTCGGTCGGAAACGCCGCGGAGAAGGCGCGCAGCGTTCCGAGCGGGTTCTTGCGTTGCAGGTAGGAAAAGCTGTCGAAGCTTGCGAGGAAGGTGAAGGGGGGTGTCCCCACGCCGAGTTGGCGATGCAAGGCGCGACGTGCCGCGTCGCGGTCGATTTCCGGCGGGGGCTGGAAGCACATCCCGACATTGGTGACGGGTTTCGATGTCGCGCCGCGATAGGTCTGCGCGCAATAGTCGCTTGAAACCCAGATCTCATCGACCAGTTCGAGCGCGAGCTGATGGCACAGGGCGGGGCTGTCGAGTTCCCAATAGACATAGGCGATATTATAGGCGCCCGAGAAGATGTCGGGCTCGAAGGCGAAGGCATCGGGAACCGCCTCGGCATTGAGATGGAGGAGGTTGATGCGGGCGGGCCGCGGCGCGCCGAGCGTGACGGGAGCGCCGGCGCCGGATGGCGCGGGATTGTCACGGCTGTAATCGACGGCGTTCAGGCTGTAGTCGCAATGCTGCAGGATGTGGTGGGACAGCCGCGTCGATTGGCCGAGCCCAGCGGCTTTGCGAAACGGGCCGAGGATCTGGATGTCGACGCGGGGGCCGGTCGGTCGTGGGCGACGCGCGGCCTCGATCCGGTGGCCCTCGGCGCTGCGCAGGAACTCCTTGCGATCGAGATCGAAGCCTTCGCGGCGCAGGGCGGCGGCGTATTGATCGCGCGAGACGAGCGGGCCGGGGCGCAGGCTTTGCACGAAGGCCGAGAGCGCGCCGCTGTCCAGGAGTTGCTCCGCCGCGCCATTCGGTAGGTAGCCGAGGAATTCCGGATGCTCGAGTGCGAGAAGCACCACGCTGAGGACGAGCCTCTGCCGATCCGCCTCGGAACCCGGATCGAGATTGCGCAGCGCGGGCGTCGTGGCGTGCAGATGCGCGGTGAACGGCGTGAGCGGCCAGGGCTCGGAGGCGAGGGGGCGCGAGAGGCGCGCCCGGGCGGTCTCCGGAACGAGGCAGTCGCCGACCCCGAGAGCGGGGGCGATCTCGGCGCTCCAGCGGCAGAGATCCTTCTCCGGCTCGGAGCCCGAAAGGCCGAAGATCCGCATCGCGCGGCTCAGCCCGTCCACTTTGGTATTGAGCCAGTCGATCGCCTCCCGCGTCATTGGAAGCTGCACCCCTTTCCGGCGTGCGCCGTAATCGGCCAGGTACCAGCGCAGGAAGGCGTCGGTTTCGTGCGGTGCCTCTGGGTGCGGAAAATGCTCCGCGACATTCTCGCGGTGCCGTATGAAATCCGTGTAGGCGAAAAGCGGGGAGGGCAGAGCATCCGCCACCGCGCCCGATTGCGCGAAAAGCGCCTGGTGGGGACGTAGCGGCGGCGCGGCGTCGGTGGCGGGAAGGGCCGCGCGCAGCCGGAGGAGCGGCCCGAAGAGATGGCGCGCGAGCGCATCGGGGGAAGGGGGCGCACTCGAGACGGCGCGGCCCGGCAAGTTCAGCTGCGCGAGGTCGAGCGTGTGGCCCGCAATCCGCAGCGTGATCTCCCCGCTTGCGTCCCAAAGTGCCGGCGGGACGGGCAGCGCGAAAGCGTGGCGCCCCTCTCCGATACCGGCTGCGGTGAGATCGGCCCGGAAGGCATCCGCGCGACCCGAGATCAGCCGCCCCTCCGCACCATGCAGCTCGATCGCTAGGGGCGCAGGGTCTCCGCGCCGCGCCGCCCAGCCACTGACCACGCCGCCTTCGATCCGTTCGAGCGCGCCGCGATACCCGCGAAGGCGCAGCCACAGGCGCGCGGCACGAGAGAGACGGGCGGGAGTCGCGGCCAACGGGTGCTCCGTTTCAATCTGGAGTTGTTTCCCTTTTACGATGTGGCGCTTGATCGACGCAACGAAATTGCTCGTCGCCGTCGGCGTCGATCTGGTGGTCTCGGCATCCGGCCGGGCGAACGGCCTTGAATTCTCGTCAATGAGCGCGTATCTGGCGGCAGTTGCGCCTCCCGTGAGGCGTATTCCGCGATACAGGGCGGCGCCTGCAAGAGGCGCCCAACAGGGATGACGAGCATGGCAAACCCCCTCCAGTTTCTCCAGCAGGTGCGCTCGGAAGCGGGCAAGGTGTCCTGGCCGAACCGGCGCGAGGTTCTGCTCACCACCGGCATGGTTCTCTTCATGGCGGCGCTGACGGCGATCTTCTTCTCGCTGGTGGACTGGATAATCCGTCTCGGCGTCACGCAGGTCATCGGCAGCTGAGCTCTGACACCTCCGCGGCTGTGTACAGACGCAGCGAGGAAGTGATCGCAAAACCGCGTAACGGTCTTGAATTCATTGGGCCGCAGCGGTAAAGGGGCGGGACTTTTCTGGGACCGGCGTGCATCGATTCGCATGGTGCGCGCTGTTTTTTGTTCCGGATCAGGCGGATAACTCCGCGTAAATACAGGAATTTTCGGCGCGATTGCGTTGATGGCAAGGGGCACAGGTTCGGCATGGCGAAGCGTTGGTATTCGGTTAGCGTCCTCTCGAATTTCGAGAAGAAGGTGGCCGAGCAGATCCGTCAGGCCGTGATCGATCAGGGTCTGGAGGACCAGATCGAGGAAGTGCTCGTGCCGACCGAGGAAGTGATCGAGGTGCGTCGCGGCAAGAAGGTGACCTCCGAGCGCCGCTTCATGCCGGGCTATGTGCTCGTGCGCATGGAGATGACCGACAAGGGGTATCACCTGATCAACTCGACGAACCGTGTCACCGGTTTCCTTGGTCCGCAGGGCAAGCCGATGCCGATGGCGGATGCGGAAGTGAACCGCATTCTGAGCCGCGTCGACGAGACCGGCGAGCAGGCGGCGCCGCGCAGCCTGATCACCTTCGAGGTGGGCGAGAACGTGAATGTGACCGACGGGCCCTTCGAGGGCTTCTCGGGAATGGTCGAGGAAGTGGACGAGGCGGCGAGCCGTCTCAAGGTCACCGTCTCGATCTTCGGCCGGCCGACGCCGGTCGAGCTGGAATACACCCAGGTGCAGAAAACCGCCTGAGTGTGAACCGTGGGAGGCGAGGGCCCCTTGCTTTGACAAGGTGTCCCGGACCGGACCACTAAACTTCGCATCCTCCGGGATGTGACAGTGATAAGGAGAGGGCCAGATGGCCAAGAAAGTAATCGGGCAGCTCAAGCTGCAAATTCCGGCAGGCGGCGCGAACCCGTCCCCGCCGGTCGGTCCGGCGCTCGGTCAGCGCGGGATCAACATCATGGAATTCTGCAAGGCGTTCAACGCCAAGACGCAGGAGATGGACAAGCAGGCGAAGATCCCGACGGTGATCACCTACTACGCCGACAAGTCCTTCACCTTCGAGATCAAGCAGCCGACCGCGAGCTTCTTCCTGAAGCAGGCGGCGGGCCTCAAGCCCGTCGGCAAGCGCAACCGTCCGAAGGGCTCCGAAGCGCCGGGCCGCGTCGTCGCCGGCACCATCACCGCTGCGCAGGTCCGCGAGATCGCCGAAGCGAAGATGAAAGACCTGAACGCCAACGACATCGAAGGCGCGATGAACATCATCCTCGGCTCCGCGAAGTCGATCGGCATCGAGGTGAAAGGCTAAGTCATGGCAAAGCTCGGTAAACGTACCAAAGCCGCCCGCGAAGCCTTCGCCGGCAAGGAAAACATCACCGTCGAGGACGCGGTCGCGCTGATCAAGGCCAACGCGCAGGCGAAATTCGACGAAACGCTCGAGATCGCGATGAATCTCGGCGTCGACCCGCGTCACGCAGACCAGATGGTCCGCGGCGTGGTCGCGCTGCCCAACGGCACCGGCAAGACCGTGCGCGTTGCGGTCTTCGCACGCGGCGCGAAAGCGGATGAAGCCAAGGAAGCCGGGGCCGATATCGTCGGCGCCGAGGACCTGATGGAAACCATCCAGGGCGGCAAGATCGAGTTCGATCGCTGCATCGCGACCCCGGACATGATGCCGCTCGTCGGCCGTCTGGGCAAAGTGCTCGGCCCGCGCAACCTGATGCCGAACCCGAAGGTCGGCACCGTGACGATGGACGTGAAAGCGGCTGTCGAAGCGGCGAAGGGCGGCGAAGTCCAGTTCAAGGTCGAGAAGGCCGGCGTCATTCACGGCGGTATCGGCAAGGTCTCCTTCACCGAGGAGCAGCTGGCCCAGAACGTGCGCGCCTTCGTCGAAGCGGTGACGAAAGCCAAGCCGGCGGGCGCGAAGGGCACCTACCTGAAAAAGGTGTCGCTGAGCTCGACGATGGGTCCGGGCGTTTCGCTCGATCTGACCTCGGCGACCGGCAACTAAGAGAATTCCGCCGGGGGCGACCTCGGCGGATGGCAGGGCGGCGGCCAGACGCTTCCGCCCTGACCTGTCCGAGACGGAGGGTGCCCGATCCCGCAAAGGTGACGGCTTAATTTCCTTCCTGAGATGGGGATCGAGACCAATTCCGGGTTTGGGCCAGCTGTGGCCGATCTCGGGCGATCTGGCCTCGGGCCCTTCGGACCCGACCCCGGGAAACCGGGACAATGAGAGCCGGGGGGAAACCCCCATACTTGGAGTGTAACTGTGGATAGAGCCCAAAAAGAGAAAGTGGTCGAGGAACTCGGCCAGATCTTCGCAAGCTCTGGCGTCGTGGTGGTTGCTCACTACGAAGGCATGACGGTTGCTGACATGCAGGATCTCCGCTCGCGCATGCGCGAAGCGGGTGGTTCGGTTCGCGTTGCCAAGAACAAGCTCGCCAAGATCGCCCTCGAAGGTCAGCCCTGCGAAAGCATCGCTGAATACCTGACGGGCATGACCGTGCTCTCCTATTCGGAGGACCCCGTCGCCGCGGCGAAGGTGGTCGTCAAGTACGCCAAGGATAACGAGAAACTCGAAATCCTCGGCGGTGCAATGGGAGACTCGGCCCTCGACGTCGCCGGTGTCAAAGCCGTCGCCGATATGCCGTCGCGCGAAGAGCTCATCGCTCAGATCGTTTCGGCCATCGGTGCGCCCGCTTCGAACATCGCCGGTGCCGTTGGCGCGCCTGCTTCGAACATCGCGAGCATCCTTTCCACCATCGAGGAAAAGGCTGCGTAAGCATTCGACTTGCCCCGTAGCGGCTTGAAGTCGCGACGTTGGAAACCCAAATCTAGGAACTGAAAAATGGCTGATCTGAAAAAACTCGCCGAAGAAATCGTGGGCCTGACCCTTCTGGAAGCCCAGGAACTGAAAACCATCCTGAAAGACGAGTACGGCATCGAGCCGGCCGCCGGTGGCGCCGTCATGATGGCTGGCCCGGCTGCTGGTGCTGCTGAAGCTGCTGAAGAGAAAGACGAATTCGACGTCGTTCTCGTGGAAGCTGGCGCCAACAAAATCAACGTCATCAAAGAAGTCCGCGGCATCACCGGCCTGGGCCTGAAAGAAGCCAAAGAGCTCGTGGAAGCTGGCGGCAAGGTCAAGGAAGGCGCTGCGAAAGCGGAAGCCGAAGAGATCAAGAAAAAACTCGAAGACGCCGGCGCGAAAGTCGAGCTCAAGTAATCGAGCCGGGTGCATCCGCATCCGATCTGAAATGAGGGCTGGGTCCGGAGTTTCCGGGCCCAGCCGAACCTGTCTCGGAGAGGGCTTCGGCCCGCGTGAAGCTCTCTCCAAGGCGGTGTTCGCGGTTCGGGAGCCTTCCGGTGGGACGGAAGGCAGGTATGGAACCGCCCCCCTTCATTCGCCTTGCGGCGCGCAATGGGCCCCGACATTGCGCCAGCCGCGAAGAGACGAAAGGTCACGCAGAGCATGGCTCAAGCTTACGTTGGTCAGAAACGCATCCGTCGTTACTACGGCAAAATCCGCGAAGTCCTCGAGATGCCGAACCTCATCGAGGTTCAGAAATCCTCCTACGATCTGTTCCTTCGCTCCGGCGAAGCGGCACAGCCCACCGATGGAGAGGGTCTCCAAGGTGTCTTCCAGTCGGTCTTCCCGATCAAGGACTTCAACGACAACGCCATTCTGGAGTTCGTGAAATACGAGCTCGAGAAGCCGAAATACGATGTCGAGGAGTGCCAGGCTCGCGACATGACCTACTCGGCGCCGCTGAAGGTCACCCTGCGCCTCATCGTGTTCGATGTGGACGAGGAAACCGGTGCGCGTTCGGTCAAGGACATCAAGGAACAGGACGTCTTCATGGGGGACATGCCCCTGATGACGAAGAACGGTACGTTCATCGTGAACGGGACCGAGCGTGTCATCGTGAGCCAGATGCACCGCTCGCCGGGCGTGTTCTTCGACCATGACCGCGGCAAGACGCACAGCTCGGGCAAGCTCCTGTTCGCCTGCCGCATCATTCCCTATCGCGGCTCCTGGCTCGATTTCGAATTCGACGCCAAGGATCTCGTCTTCGCGCGCATCGACCGCCGCCGCAAGCTGCCGGTGACGACGCTTCTCTATGCGCTCGGCCTCGATCAGGAAGGCATCATGGATGCCTACTACGAGACCGTGTCCTACAAGGCCGAGGGCAAGCGCGGCTGGGTGACCAAGTTCTTCCCCGAGCGCGTGCGCGGCACCCGTCCGACCTTCGACCTCGTCGATGCGGCGAGCGGCGAAGTGATCCTGCAGGCGGGCGAGAAGGCGACCCCGCGGATGGTGAAGAAGTGGCGCGACGAGGGCTCCGTGCCGGAACTGCTCGTGCCGTTCGATCACATCCTCGGCCGCTACTGCGCCAAGGACATCATCAACGAGGACACCGGCTTCATCTACATCGAGGCGGGCGACGAGCTCACCGCCGAATACGACAAGGATGGCGAGCTGGTCGGTGGGTCGATCAAGGTGCTGCTCGACAACGGGATCACCGAGATCCCGGTGCTCGACATCGACAACGTCAATGTCGGCCCCTACATCCGCAACACCATGGCCGCGGACAAGAACATGAACCGCGACACCGCGCTCATGGACATCTACCGCGTCATGCGCCCGGGCGAGCCGCCGACCGTCGAGGCCGCCTCGACGCTCTTCGACAGCCTGTTCTTCGATAGCGAGCGCTACGACCTGTCGGCCGTGGGCCGCGTGAAGATGAACATGCGTCTCAACCTCGATGCGCCCGACACCCAGCGTACGCTCCGCCGCGAAGACATCATCGCCTGCATCAAGGGCCTGGTGGAACTGCGCGACGGCAAGGGCGAGATCGACGATATCGACCACCTCGGCAACCGCCGGGTGCGCTCGGTCGGCGAACTGATGGAAAACCAGTATCGCGTCGGTCTGCTGCGCATGGAGCGCGCGATCAAGGAGCGCATGTCCTCGGTCGAGATCGACACGGTCATGCCTCAGGATCTGATCAACGCGAAACCGGCCGCGGCGGCGGTGCGTGAATTCTTCGGCTCCTCGCAGCTGTCGCAGTTCATGGACCAGACCAACCCGCTCTCGGAAGTCACCCACAAACGCCGTCTCTCGGCGCTTGGCCCGGGCGGTCTGACCCGGGAACGTGCGGGCTTCGAGGTTCGCGACGTTCACCCGACCCACTATGGCCGGATGTGTCCGATCGAAACGCCGGAAGGTCAGAACATCGGTCTGATCAACTCGCTGGCGACCTTCGCCCGCGTGAACAAGTACGGCTTCATCGAGACCCCGTATCGCAAGGTCGAGGACGGCAAGGTCTCCGACGAGGTCGTCTACATGTCGGCGACCGAGGAAATGCGTCACACCGTGGCGCAGGCGAACGCGACCCTCGACGAGAACGGCAAGTTCGTGAACGACCTCGTCTCGACCCGCCAGTCGGGCGAATACGCGCTCAACCCGCCGGAAATGGTGGACCTGATCGACGTGTCGCCGAAGCAGCTGGTTTCGGTCGGTGCGGCGCTCATTCCGTTCCTCGAGAACGACGACGCGAACCGCGCCCTGATGGGGGCGAACATGCAACGTCAGGCCGTGCCGCTGCTGCGCTCGGAAGCCCCCTATGTCGGCACCGGCATGGAAGCGACCGTGGCGCGTGACTCGGGTGCTGCGATCACGGCGAACCGCGGCGGCATCATCGACCAGGTCGATGCGCAGCGTATCGTTATCCGCGTGACCGAGGATCTCGAAGCCGGCGACGTCGGCGTGGACATCTACCGTCTGCGCAAGTTCAAGCGTTCGAACCAGTCCTCGACGATCAACCAGCGTCCGGTCGTGAAAGTGGGCGACCGGGTCGTGAAGGGGCAGGTCGTGGCTGACGGTCCGTCGACCGATCAGGGCGAACTGGCCATCGGCCGCAACGTGGTCGTCGCCTTCATGCCGTGGAACGGCTACAACTACGAAGACTCGATCCTGATCTCCGAGCGGATCCACCGCGACGACGTGTTCACCTCGATCCATATCGACGAATACGAAGTGGCGGCGCGCGATACCAAGCTCGGCCCGGAAGAGATCACCCGCGACATCCCGAATGTCGGCGAGGAAGCGCTGCGCAACCTCGACGAAGCGGGCATCGTCTATATCGGCGCCGAAGTGGGGCCGGGCGATATCCTCGTGGGCAAGATCACCCCGAAGGGCGAAAGCCCGATGACGCCGGAAGAGAAACTCCTCCGCGCCATCTTCGGTGAGAAGGCGTCGGACGTGCGTGACACTTCGCTGCGCCTGCCGCCGGGTGCCTATGGTACGATCGTGGAAGTCCGCGTCTTCAACCGTCACGGCGTCGACAAGGACGAGCGTGCACTGCAGATCGAGCGCGAGGAAGTCGAACGTCTGGCCCGTGACCGGGACGACGAGCTCGCGATCCTCGAGCGCAACATCTATGCGCGCCTCAAGTCGCTGATCCTCGGCAAGACCGCGGTGAAGGGGCCGAAAGGCGTCAAGGCCGGGTCGGAGATCACCGAAGAGCTTCTGGGCACCCTGTCCAAAGGCCAGTGGTGGCAGCTCGCGCTCGAGGGCGAGGGCGATGCCAAGGAAGTCGAGGCCCTCAACGACCAGTTCGAGGCGCAGAAGCGCGCTCTCGATCTGCGCTTCGAGGACAAGGTCGAGAAGGTCCGCCAGGGCGACGACCTGCCTCCGGGCGTGATGAAGATGGTCAAGGTCTTCGTGGCCGTGAAGCGCAAGCTTCAGGCAGGCGACAAGATGGCCGGTCGTCACGGGAACAAGGGCGTCGTGTCGAAAGTCGTTCCGATGGAAGACATGCCCTTCCTCGCCGACGGTACCCCGGTCGATCTCGTTCTGAACCCGCTGGGCGTGCCTTCGCGCATGAACGTCGGTCAGATCCTCGAGACCCATATGGGCTGGGCGTCGCGCGGTCTGGGCAACCAGATCGACGAGGCGATCCGTGCCTATCGTCGCAATGGCGACCTGACCCCGGTCAAGGAAGCGATGCGCATCGGTTACGGTGACGAGACCTTCGAGGAGGTCTTCACCGGTATGGAAGACGAGGCCTTCATCGAAAGCGCCGAAGCCGTCCGCACCGGTGTTCCGATCGCGACCCCGGTCTTCGACGGTGCGAAAGAGGCCGACATCAACGACGCGCTCAAGCGTGCCGGCTTCAACGAGTCGGGTCAGTCGATCGTCTTCGACGGCCGTACCGGCGAGCAGTTCGCGCGTCCGGTCACGGTGGGTGTGAAGTACTTCCTCAAGCTTCACCACCTCGTCGACGATAAGATGCACGCCCGTTCGACCGGTCCGTACTCGCTCGTCACCCAGCAGCCGCTGGGCGGTAAGGCGCAGTTCGGTGGTCAGCGTCTCGGGGAGATGGAAGTCTGGGCTCTGGAAGCCTACGGCGCCGCCTACACCCTGCAGGAGATGCTGACGGTGAAGTCGGACGACGTGGCCGGCCGGACGAAGGTCTACGAGTCGATCGTCAAGGGCGAGGACAACTTCGAAGCCGGCGTGCCGGAATCGTTCAACGTTCTCGTCAAAGAGGTCCGGGGCCTCGGCCTCAACATGGAACTCCTGGACGCGGAGGAAGAGGAGTGAGGGCTTCGGCCCTCCTCTGATCCCTTCCGCCCTCATTCAAGGATTTACAGATGAACCAGGAACTGACCCAAAACCCGTTCAACCCGCTCGCGCAGCCGAAGGCGTTCGACGAGATCAAGATCTCGCTGGCCTCGCCGGAGCGGATCCTGAGCTGGTCCTACGGGGAAATCAAAAAGCCCGAGACCATCAACTACCGCACGTTCAAGCCCGAGCGTGACGGTCTGTTCTGCGCGCGCATCTTCGGCCCGATCAAGGACTACGAATGCCTGTGCGGCAAGTACAAGCGCATGAAGTATCGCGGCGTCGTCTGCGAGAAATGCGGCGTCGAGGTCACCCTCCAGAAAGTGCGTCGCGAGCGCATGGGCCATATCGAACTGGCGTCGCCCGTCGCGCATATCTGGTTCCTCAAGTCGCTGCCCTCGCGCATCGGCCTGATGCTGGACATGACGCTGCGCGATCTCGAGCGCATCCTCTATTTCGAGAACTACGTGGTGATCGAGCCGGGTCTGACCGACCTGAGCTACGGCCAGCTGCTGACCGAAGAGGAATATCTCGACGCGCAGGACGCCTATGGCGCAGATGCCTTCACCGCCAATATCGGCGCTGAGGCGATCCGCGAGATGCTGGCTGCGATCGACCTCGAGGCGACCGCCGAGCAGCTCCGCGAAGAGCTGAAGGAAGCCACGGGCGAGCTGAAGCCGAAGAAGATCATCAAGCGCCTGAAGATCGTCGAGAGCTTCCTTGAATCGGGCAACCGCCCCGAATGGATGGTGCTGACCGTTCTTCCGGTGATCCCGCCGGAACTGCGTCCGCTCGTCCCGCTCGATGGTGGCCGTTTCGCGACCTCGGATCTCAACGACCTCTACCGTCGCGTGATCAACCGGAACAACCGTCTCAAGCGCCTGATCGAACTGCGTGCGCCCGATATCATCGTGCGCAACGAGAAGCGGATGCTTCAGGAATCGGTCGATGCGCTGTTCGACAACGGCCGTCGCGGCCGCGTCATCACGGGCACCAACAAGCGCCCGCTGAAGTCGCTCTCGGACATGCTCAAGGGTAAGCAGGGTCGCTTCCGTCAGAACCTTCTGGGTAAGCGCGTGGACTTCTCGGGCCGTTCGGTCATCGTGACCGGCCCGGAGCTCAAGCTGCACCAGTGCGGCCTGCCGAAGAAGATGGCGCTCGAGCTGTTCAAGCCCTTCATCTACTCGCGCCTCGAGGCCAAGGGCCTGTCGAGCACCGTGAAACAGGCGAAGAAGCTGGTCGAGAAAGAGCGTCCGGAAGTCTGGGATATCCTGGATGAAGTGATCCGCGAGCACCCGGTTCTGCTGAACCGTGCGCCGACGCTGCACCGTCTGGGCATCCAGGCCTTCGAGCCGATGCTGATCGAAGGCAAGGCGATCCAGCTGCACCCGCTCGTCTGCTCGGCTTTCAACGCCGACTTCGACGGTGACCAGATGGCCGTCCACGTGCCGCTCTCGCTGGAAGCCCAGCTGGAAGCGCGCGTGCTGATGATGTCGACCAACAACGTTCTGTCGCCCGCCAACGGCGCGCCGATCATCGTGCCGTCGCAGGATATGATCCTCGGTCTCTACTACGTGACCATGGAGCGTGCCGGCATGAAGGGCGAAGGCATGTCCTTCTCCTCGGTCGAGGAAGTGGAGCACGCGCTCAACTCGGGCGAGGTGAACCTGCACGCCAAGATCACCTGCCGCGTGAAGCAGATCGACGAAACCGGCAACGAGGTGTTCGAGCGTTTCGAAACCACCCCCGGCCGCGTGCGCCTCGGCGCGCTGCTGCCGCTGAACGCCAAGGCACCGTTCGAACTGGTGAACCGTCTGCTGCGGAAGAAAGACGTTCAGAACGTCATCGACACCGTCTACCGCTATTGCGGCCAGAAGGAGTCGGTCATCTTCTGTGACCAGATCATGGGCATGGGCTTCCGCGAGGCGTTCAAGGCCGGCATCTCGTTCGGCAAGGACGACATGGTGATCCCGGACTCCAAGTGGGAGATCGTCGAGGGCGTCCGCGACCTGGTCAAGGATTTCGAACAGCAATACATGGACGGCCTGATCACCCAGGGTGAGAAATACAACAAGGTCGTCGATGCTTGGTCGAAGTGCAACGACAAGGTCACCGACGCGATGATGAACACCATCTCGGCGCCGAAATACGACGAGGCCGGCGCCGAACAGGAGCCGAACTCGGTCTACATGATGGCCCACTCGGGCGCTCGTGGCTCGGTGACGCAGATGAAACAGCTCGGCGGGATGCGCGGCCTCATGGCCAAGCCGAACGGCGAGATCATCGAGACGCCGATCATCTCGAACTTCAAGGAAGGTCTGACCGTTCTTGAATACTTCAACTCGACCCACGGCGCCCGTAAGGGTCTGTCGGATACCGCTCTGAAGACGGCGAACTCGGGTTACCTGACCCGCCGTCTGGTGGACGTGGCCCAGGACTGCATCGTGCGTACGCATGATTGCGGCACCGATCACGCGATCACCGCCTCGGCCGCGGTCAATGACGGCGAAGTCGTCGCCCCGATCTCGGAGCGGATCCTGGGTCGTGTGGCTGCCGACGACGTCAACGTGCCTGGCACGGATGAGGTGATCGTCCGCAAGGGCGAGCTCATCGACGAGCGCAAGGCCGATGCAATCGAAGTGGCCGGCGTTCAGTCGGTCCGCATCCGCTCGGCGCTGACCTGCGAGGCCGAAGAGGGCGTCTGCGCGCTCTGCTACGGTCGCGACCTCGCGCGCGGTACGCTGGTGAACATCGGCGAAGCGGTGGGTATCATCGCCGCCCAGTCGATCGGTGAACCGGGCACGCAGCTGACCATGCGGACCTTCCACCTGGGTGGCGTTGCGCAGGGTAGCTCGCAGTCGTTCCTCGAGGCGAGCCAGGAAGGCAAGATCGAGTTCCGCAACCCGAACCTCATCATCAACGAGGCGGGCGACCAGATCGTCATGGGCCGGAACATGCAGATCGTGATCGTCGACGATCAGGGCGAAGAACTCGCCTCGCACAAGATCGGCTACGGCACCAAGGTCTTCGTCAAGGACGGCGAGTCGATCAAACGCGGCGACAAGCTGATCGAATGGGACCCCTACACCCTGCCGATCATCGCCGAGAAACCCGGTAAGGTCCGCTTCGTCGACCTCGTCTCGGGCATCTCGGTGCGCGAGGATACCGACGACGCGACCGGCATGACGCAGAAGATCGTGTCCGACTGGCGCGCCGCGCCCAAGGGCAACGACCTGAAGCCGGAGATCCTCGTTCTCGGCGAAGATGGCGAACCGGTCCGCAACGAGGCGGGCAACCCGGTGACCTATCCGATGTCGGTGGACGCGATTCTCTCGGTCGAGGACGGTCAGGACGTGAAGGCGGGCGACGTCGTCGCGCGTATTCCGCGCGAAGGCGCGAAGACGAAGGACATCACCGGCGGTCTGCCGCGTGTGGCCGAACTCTTCGAGGCACGCCGTCCGAAGGATCACGCGATCATCGCCGAACTCGATGGCTATGTGCGCTTCGGCAAGGACTACAAGAACAAGCGTCGCATCTCGATCGAGCCGCGCGACGAAGGTCTGGAGCCGGCAGAATACATGGTGCCGAAAGGCAAGCACATCCCGGTGCAGGAAGGCGACTTCGTGCAGAAGGGTGACTACATCATGGACGGCAACCCGGCGCCGCATGACATCCTGCGCATCATGGGGATCGAGGCTCTGGCCGACTACCTCATCAACGAGGTGCAGGACGTCTATCGACTGCAGGGCGTGAAGATCAACGACAAGCATATCGAAGTGATCGTTCGCCAGATGCTGCAGAAGATCGAGATCCTCGATTCGGGCGACACCACGCTCCTCAAGGGCGAGCATGTCGACAAGGTCGAGTTCGACGAAGAGAACGAGAAGGCTGCGAAGAAGGGCGGTCGCCCGGCCTCCGGCGAGCCCGTCCTGCTGGGCATCACCAAGGCCTCGCTGCAGACCCGGTCGTTCATCTCGGCGGCCTCCTTCCAGGAGACGACGCGTGTTCTCACCGAGGCTTCGGTGCAGGGCAAGCGCGACAAGCTCGTGGGCCTCAAGGAGAACGTCATCGTCGGCCGTCTGATCCCGGCGGGCACCGGTGGCGCGACCACCCGCGTGCGCAAGATCGCGGCGGATCGCGACCACAAGGTGATCGCTCAGCGTCAGGCCGAGGCGGAAGCCGCCGCGGCGCTCGCCGCTCCGGTCGAGGCCGAAGAGGCCGATTTCGGCCCGGTGGAAACGCCGGAAAGCCGCGACTGATCGCGCAGCGACCTGCGCTTTGAAAAACGCCCCGCGCGAGCGATCGCGCGGGGCTTCGCATTCCGCATCCGTTCGCGGCGCCTCACCCGGCATCCGTGACCGGAAAACATCGTCGGCGGCATGTTTCTTCACTTCTCCGGGCCGTCCCGGATGGATCGTTTACAACAAAAGCCGGCGCGGATAAGAGACCCTTGCCCCGCGCCCAGCCAAGAGTCCGGCCCCCCATGCCCGAGATTTCGATCGTCATTCCCGCCAAGAACGAAGCGCCCAACATCGCATCGCTGCTCGATGAGATCGATGCCGCCTGCGCGCCGGTCTGCGATTACGAGGTGATCGTGGTCGATGACGGCTCCGATGACGGGATGGGCGATATCGTGCGCGCGCGCATGGCCACGCATCCGCAACTGCGTCTGTTGCGCCACCCGCGCTCCGGTGGGCAGAGCGCCGGGGTGCATTCCGGGGTGCTCGCCGCGCGGGGGACGATCATCTGCACGCTCGACGGAGACGGACAGAACCCGCCCTCCGAGCTTCCGGCCCTGATGGCGCCGCTGCGCGCGCCCGGTTCGGACGCGATCGGGCTCGTCGCGGGGCAGCGGGTGGGCCGACAGGACACCCTGTCGAAGAAACTCGCCTCGAAATTCGCCAACAAGATCCGCAGCGCGATGCTGAAGGACGGCACCCGCGATACCGGCTGCGGGCTCAAGGCATTCCGCCGCGAGGCCTTCCTCGCGCTTCCCTATTTCGATCACATGCACCGCTACCTGCCCGCGCTGTTTTCGCGCGACGGGTGGCAGATCGCCCATGTCGATGTCTCGCATCGGGCCCGCGGCGGTGGACGGTCGAACTATTCCAACCTTCAACGCGGCCTCGTCGGGATCGTCGATCTGATGGGTGTCGCCTGGCTCCTGCGCCGCCGCAAGAAGGCGCGCGCCGCGGAAGTCGTGCGCGAGGAGTGACGCCGATATGCATTGGCTTATGAAGATGCTCGATGTGAACAGCACCGCAGAGCTCTGGTGGGTGGTCTTCGGGCTGGCTGCGCAGCTGATGTTCACCGCACGCTTCATCGTGCAGTGGATCGCTTCCGAGCGGCAGCGCGACTCCGTCGTTCCGATCGCGTTTTGGTATTTCTCGCTCGCGGGTGGGCTGATGCTGTTCAGCTATGCGGTCTATCGCCATGACCCGGTGTTCATTCTCGGGCAATCCCTGGGCGTGTTCATCTACTCGCGCAACCTGTGGCTGATCTATGCCAAGCGCCGTCGCGAAGCCTGATCCGCGGGCCTGGTTCGGGCCCGCGCTCGCCTTCGTCGCAGCCGTCACGGCCATGCGGCTCGTTGCGCTGGCCTTCAACCACACCGATCTCTTCGTCGACGAGGCGCAATACTGGCTCTGGGGCCAGCATCTCGATTTCGGCTATTACTCGAAGCCGCCGCTGATCGGCTGGCTGCTGCGCGCGGTGACCGATCTCGCGGGGTCCGACGCGCCGTTCTGGGTGCGGATGCCGGGGGCGGTGCTGCACGGGGCCACGGCGCTGATCCTCGGGGCGCTCGGCGCGCGCATCGGGGGACGGAGCGTGGCGATCTGGGCGGCGGTCATCTATGTCACGCTGCCCTTCGCGGCGCTCGGCTCGGTGCTGATCTCGACCGATACGGTGATGGCGCCGTTCTACGCGGCAGCGCTTCTGTTCCTGCACCGTGCGGCCGAGACCCGCTCGATGCGCGATGCGGCACTGGCGGGGCTTTGCGCCGGGCTGGCCTTCATGTCGAAATATGCCGGGCTCTACCTGATCCCGGGTTTCGCGCTGGCGGCCCTCGCGACCCGGGACTGGCGCGTGGGCTGGCGCAATCTCGTGGTCATCGCGATCGCCTTCGCCACCGCGATCGCGCCGAATGTCATCTGGAACATGACCCATGACCTGACCACGGTCGAACACACGATGGACAATGTCGGCTGGGTCCGGACCGGACCCGCGCTGAACTTCGGCTCGATGGCGAGCTTCTTCGCGAGCCAGTTCGCGGTCTTCGGGCCGGTGGCGATGGCGGCGCTGCTGATCGGCTATACGCAATGGCGGCGGTCCGACCGGCGCGGCCTCGCGCTGCTTTCGGTGCCTCCGCTGATCGCGGTGATGATCGAGGCGCTGCTCGACCGCACCTATGCCAACTGGGCGATCGCGGCCTATTTCCCGGGTACCGTGCTCGCGGTGATGGTGATGACGCGCCCCTGGCGCTGGCTCGCCCTGGCGAGCAATGCCGTCATCGCGGTGGCCATCCCGGCGCTGACGGTGCTCGCGCCCTGGCCGAGTTCGGGCGGCGCGCCGCTTCTCAAGCGCTGGCTCGGGCAAAGCGATCTGAGCCGGCAGATCATCGCGATCGCCAAATCCGAAGGGGTGCCGGTCTATGCCGACAACCGCGCGGTCCTCGCGGATCTCTACTATACCGGTCGCGATAGCGGGATCGTGTTCTATGCCTCCCCTCCCGATGACCGGCCGATGAACTATTACGAGCAGATGTGGCCGCTGCCGGCGGAGTTCCGCGGGAAGATCCTCGTGATTTCCGACGAGGCTCCGGATTGCGGGGCAGGGCCGGTCGCGCCGGTCAAGCCGCTGAAACTGACTGGAACCTGGGCGGGCAAGGCGTTGGCCGCTTATGTCGTGGAGGCGAAGTGTGTCCGGGATGAAGATTGACATGGTGCGCACCGGCTGGGCGCTGCTCGCGGCATGGCTCCTCGGTTTCGCGCTCTTTCGCACCTTTCCGGGGATCGACCTCGGGGTGACCGCGCTCTTCTACAAGCCGGGCAACGGATTTCCCGAAATCTCGAACGCGCTGTGGGAATTCCTGCGCCAGCGGATCTGGGACGTCTCGATCGTGCTCTTCCTCGTGGCGCTGGTCGCCTGGCCGGTTGCGGCGTTTCGCAAGCGCAAGACGCTCGGGCTTCCGGCGCGGGTCTGGGCCTTCGTGAGCCTCCTTTATCTGGTGGCGCCGATCCTCATCGTGAACGGTGTCCTGAAGGCCAATTCGGGTCGTGCGCGCCCGGCCAATGTCGATCTTTTCGGCGGCAGCCACCAGTTCACCTTGGCGGGCACCTTCACCGATCAATGCACGCGCAACTGCTCCTTCGTCTCGGGCGAGGTCGCGGCCGCGGTGGCGCTTGCGGTGGTGATCTGGCTCGCCGTCGAGATCTGGCGCCGGGCGCTGCCGCTCTGGGGCGTTCGCTACATCCGCGCGGTCGGTGTCCTCCTTGCGCTCTTCATCATTCTCCAGCGGGTGGGGACGGGGCGGCACTTTCTCTCCGACGCCTATTTCGCCGGGCTCGTCACCCTGACCACCGCCTGGCTCCTCTGGGGGGTGATCTTCGCGGGCTGGGGCGCGGCGCTCGGGCGCAGGCTTCGGCGCGAGAGTTGACAACATATCCGACTCCCCCTATACGCCGCGCTACCTGACGGGCTCAGTGTGTCCTGAAGGTTGCCGATTTCTAGTGGTCACGATCCGGGCTTTCGCCCCGATCCTCTGGAATTCAACGCATTCGCCGCGGCCCCCGGGCCGGGGTGGGATGCGATTTGGCGTTTTCGCGAATGGGCGCGGAAACGTGTCGAGAAGCGGCGCATCCGGTCACGGGTGCGAGTATTGACAAGCAAACGGGGAACCGGAATGCCGACGATCCAACAGCTGATCCGCAAACCGCGGCAGCCCAAGGTGCAGCGCTCGAAGTCGCAGCACCTTCAGCAGTGCCCGCAAAAGCGTGGCGTCTGCACGCGTGTGTACACCACCACGCCGAAGAAACCGAACTCCGCTATGCGTAAGGTCGCCAAGGTGCGCCTGACGAATGGCTACGAGGTCATCTCCTACATCCCGGGCGAGAAGCACAACCTGCAAGAGCACTCGGTTGTTCTCATCCGCGGCGGTCGTGTGAAAGACCTTCCGGGTGTCCGTTACCACATCCTGCGCGGTGTGCTGGATACCCAAGGCGTCAAAGACCGTCGTCAACGCCGTTCGAAATACGGCGCGAAGCGTCCGAAGTAAGGAGATCTCCAGATGTCTCGTCGTCACGCAGCTGAGAAGCGCGAAGTTCTGCCCGACGCCAAGTATGGCGATCGCGTGCTGACCAAATTCATGAACAACCTGATGATCGACGGCAAGAAATCCGCCGCCGAGAAAATCGTCTACAACGCGCTTGGTCGCGTCGAAGGCAAGCTCAAGCGCGAGCCCATCGAGGTGTTCCACGAAGCCCTCGACAACGTGAAGCCTTCGGTCGAAGTGCGTTCGCGCCGCGTCGGTGGTGCCACCTACCAGGTTCCGGTCGAGGTTCGCCCGATCCGTCGCGAAGCCCTGGCCATCCGCTGGCTGATCGCGGCCGCGAAAGCCCGCAACGAGAACACCATGGAAGAGCGCCTCGCCGGCGAGCTTCTCGATGCGGTGAACTCGCGTGGTTCGGCCGTGAAGAAGCGCGAAGACACCCACAAGATGGCCGACGCGAACAAAGCGTTCAGCCACTACCGCTGGTAATAACGGAAGGACGCCATTATGGCTCGCGATTATCCCCTCGAGCGTTACCGCAACTTCGGGATCATGGCCCACATCGATGCGGGCAAGACCACGACGACGGAGCGTATCCTCTACTACACCGGCAAGTCCCACAAGATCGGTGAGGTGCACGATGGTGCGGCCACCATGGACTGGATGGAGCAAGAGGCCGAGCGCGGCATCACCATCACCTCGGCGGCGACCACGACTTTCTGGCAATGGCAGGAAGATCCGACCGCCGAAGGCACCGATGATACCAAGTTCCGCATGAACATCATCGACACCCCCGGCCACGTCGACTTCACCATCGAGGTGGAGCGTTCGCTGGCCGTGCTCGACGGCGCGGTCGCGCTGCTCGACGGCAACGCCGGTGTCGAGCCGCAGACCGAGACCGTGTGGCGTCAGGCTGACCGCTACAAGGTTCCGCGCCTCGTCTTCGTCAACAAGATGGACAAGATCGGCGCGGACTACTTCAACTGCGTGCAGATGATCAAGGATCGCACCGGCGCGACCCCGGTTCCGGTCAACTTCCCGATCGGCGCCGAGGATGCTCTCGAAGGCATCGTCGATCTCGTGACCATGGAAGAGTGGGTCTGGACCGGCGAAGATCTCGGCGCAGGCTGGGTTCGTCAGCCGATCCGTGACGATCTCAAGGCCACCGCCGACGAATGGCGCGCCAAGCTGATCGAGAACGCCGTCGAACAGGACGACGAGGCCATGATGGCCTATCTCGAAGGCGAAGAGCCCGACGTGCCCACCCTGCGCAAGCTGATCCGCAAGGGTACGCTGTCGCTCTCGTTCGTTCCGGTGCTGGGTGGTTCGGCCTTCAAGAACAAGGGTGTCCAGCCGCTGCTGAACGCCGTTGTCGACTTCCTGCCGTCGCCGCTCGACGTCCCGGCCTACATGGGCTTCTCGCCCGATGACGAGACCGAGACCCGCAACATCGAGCGGAACGCGTCGGACGAAGAGCCGCTTTCGGGCCTCGCGTTCAAGATCATGAACGACCCCTTCGTGGGTTCGCTGACCTTCACCCGGATCTACTCGGGCACCCTCAAGAAGGGCGACTCGATCATGAACTCGACGAAGGGCAAGCGCGAGCGTATCGGGCGCATGATGATGATGCACTCGAACAACCGCACCGAGATCGAAGAGGCGTTTGCGGGCGACATCATCGCGCTGGCCGGTCTGAAAGAGACCACCACCGGTGACACGCTTTGCGACACCAACAAGCAGGTCGTGCTCGAAACCATGACCTTCCCCGATCCGGTGATCGAGATCGCCGTCGAGCCGAAGTCGAAGGCCGACCAGGAGAAGATGGGCCTCGCCCTTCAGCGCCTGGCTGCCGAAGACCCGTCCTTCCGCGTCGAGACCGACATCGAGTCGGGCCAGACCATCATGAAGGGCATGGGCGAACTTCACCTCGACATTCTCGTCGACCGCATGAAGCGCGAATTCAAGGTCGAGGCGAATATCGGTGCGCCGCAGGTGGCCTATCGCGAAACCATCTCGATGCCGGCCGAAATCGACTACACGCACAAGAAACAGACCGGTGGTACCGGCCAGTTCGCGCGCGTGAAGCTCGAGATCTCGCCGACCGAGCCGGGCGAGGGTTACTCGTTCGAATCGAAGATCGTGGGTGGTGCGGTTCCGAAGGAATACATCCCGGGCGTCGAGAAGGGCATCAAGTCCGTCATGGACAGCGGTCCGCTCGCCGGCTTCCCGGTGATCGACTTCAAGGTGGCGCTCGTTGACGGTGCCTTCCACGATGTCGACTCCTCGGTTCTGGCGTTCGAAATCGCGACCCGTGCGGCGATGCGCGAAGGCCTCCGCAAGGCCGGCGCGAAGCTGCTCGAGCCGATGATGAAGGTCGAAGTGGTGACTCCGGAGGAGTATACCGGTTCGATCATCGGCGACCTGACCTCGCGTCGGGGCCAGGTGCAGGGCCAAGAGACCCGCGGCAACGCGATCGTCATCAACGCCTTCGTGCCGCTCGCCAACATGTTCGGCTACATCAACAACCTGCGTTCGATGTCCTCGGGCCGGGCGGTCTTCACGATGCTCTTCGACCATTACGAAGCCGTGCCGCAGAACATCTCGGACGAGATCCAGAAGAAATACGCGTAAGAACTGTGCGCCGGGGAAACCCGGCGCCTTTCGCGCGATACGAAATGACAGGAGGCCATCATGGCAAAGGAAAAGTTTGAACGTAACAAACCGCACGTCAACATCGGCACGATCGGCCACGTT
>NZ_AQRC01000020.1 GCF_000737065.1 Thioclava atlantica
GCGGGATAAGAGTGTCCGGGGAAAGGGCAAGTGCGATCATCAGCTGATTTGCGCAACAGCGCCGGTTTCGCGCAGGGCGTGCAAGCTCCCGCGAACCTGAGCGAGCAAGAGCTCGTTGCTTGGGCCGCGCAGGCAAATGTTTGCAAGGGTAGCCAGGTTCTCAGCGCAGGCTACGAAAATGGCGCTGCGAAGATCGTCTGCGCTCCCGGTGGCGGTCAGCTTTCTCCGGCCAACCCGGCTATTGCGGTGATCGTCGCGGTCGGCCTTGCGGCCGCTGCTATGGGCGGCGGCAACGGCACGAACGGAACGAACGGCACGAACTGACGTTCAGGAAGATTGAAGAAAAAAACCCCGCCTTTGGCGGGGTTTTTTGCTGTCGGGGACGTCTTTGTTGGTCCAAATTTGATCTGAGATTCAGATGCGTTTTTTGACTTGGGTCGAAAGAGATCGCCGCAATTTGCTGAGTAGGGCGACGCGGCGATAGACCAAGAGATAGAGAATGAAAACGACGCCGACGCCTGCACCGAGAAAACCGGGCGACCCCGGTTCGAGCACCGTAATCGTCGCCGCGACGAGCGAAAGCGACCATAAAAGAACGCTGGTGAGCGGATTGCGCATCTGCGGGCGTCCGATCGACTTAGCGAGGCTGCGCGCGCGACTCCGATAGACGAGGCTGTGGAGATGCAGCCTGTCAGCCGCACCAGGATGCGTGCCCTCCCGCTTCAGGCGGCGACGTATGGAAACGAGGGTTTCGATCCACGGATATGCAAGAGCGAGCACCGCGATCAGGGGGGAATATTCAGGGTTGCGTGCCGGCAGCACGATCCCGATTACCGCGAGGACGAACCCTGTCGAATATGCCCCAGCATCTCCGTAGAAAAGCCGGCCAGAGGGGAAATTGAGCACGAAGAACCCGGCGATCGAGCCGATCATCAGCAGGCAGATCGCGAAGACGGTGGTGTCGCCGGATTGCGCTGCAAGCACACCAAAGGCACTGAAGACGATGATCGCGGTGCCCGAGGCGAGCCCGTTGACCCCGTCGATGATGTTGAGGGAATTCGCGATGCCTCCGATCGCGATCGCGCTGAGCGCAATACCGAAGGCCGGAAAAGTAAGGAGGTAATCAAGTCCGGGAATATCCGCGTGGTCGATCCGGTATCCCGTGACGAGCGAGAAGATGAGGCCGGCGACAACTGTCGCTATCAGGCGCCATTTCGCCGAGACCTTCTTGGTGACGTCTTCGATTGCGCCGGAGCCGAATGCGGGAATCGCGCATAAGCAGATTGTCCACCACAAGCTCTGAGAACTGGGATCAAGAAGAAAGCCTGTGACGATCGCGCCTGCAAGAAGTGCGAGCCCTCCGATCCTCGGGGTGGGGGCGCTGTGGATTTTTTGCACCCCGTGCGATCCGTCCAAGGTCAGGCTACCATGAAAATCTTTTGTCAGAACGATCAGCCAGGCGAAGAGGAACGAAGCGGAAAATGCGACAGATAGGTATTCTAAACCATACATTTCAGTAACCCACTTAAGGGAGAACCGCCGAGAAAGAAGCTCTCTTCTTCAATACGTAATAGAACTTTGGATCTAGTAAAAATGATGCCCCCCAACGTCTCTCATAGCCAGAGAAATCCGATGAGGTCAAAGGGCTGTGAGCGGTTTTTCGCGAGAGATGAGGGAAACCACCATAGGCTGCACATAGATTGGGCGCGGCCTTGCGGAACAACTTCAAGTTGAGCCCCGCATTTGGGTTTCGATTCGGGCGAAATCGCCACATTACGACCGGAGGTGGTAACTGGCGGTTGGAAAACCCGCGAGGCTCCTCTATTCAATCCTCTAAGATGCGAGCACTTGGCGCGCTCATTCGAACGGGAAACAATCGCCGGTCCAGGCGATACGCTCAGGAGGGCAGGCATGCGGGCGATGACGAAACTGCTGGTGGCAATGGCCAGCCTACTTCTTCTCGCTTCTTGTGATGTCTCTGCGACGAATTTTCCGGTTTCCAATCGGAGCGTGACCACGACGAGTGACCCTGTCGCAGGCAATATTGCCATCGTGCGGTTGAGTGCTGCGAATGTCGCGACTTTCGGCGCAGCTCAGGACAATAGCGGCGGACGCACGACACTACCCGCGAGCGGTTACTGGAATTACCGAGTGGGGACGGGCGATCTGCTCGACATCGTGGTATGGGATCATCCCGAATTGACGATGCCGGCCGGTGCGAACCGGACACCGGCCGAATCGGGGCTCAGGGTGCAATCCGATGGGACCTTCTTCTATCCGTATGTGGGGCAGGTGCGCGCACGCGGGCGGACGCCCGAGGAGATACGCTCCGATCTTGCGGCACGGCTCAAGGAATTCATCCCATCCCCGCAAGTCTCTGTGCGAGTGGTCGGGTATAACTCCCAGACCGTCTCTGTGACCGGCGAAGTAAACAAGCCTTCGCGGATCCCGCTGACCTCCTCGGCGCTGACCCTTCTCGATGCGATCAACGAAGCCGGTGGCCTTGCTGAAAAAGCTGATGCCCGGCGCGTAAATGTGCGACGGGGCGGCCGTAGCTACAGCGTTGATCTTCAAGCCTTCCTTGATCAGGGTATCACCTCGAATAACCCGTATCTTCACAATGGCGATGTGGTCGCCGTCCCGCGCGCAAAGACGATGGAGGCTTATCTTCTTGGGCAGCTGGTCAAGCCCGGGCCGATCGACCTCACCAAGGATGACGTGACGCTGACTGAAGCGGTGACCGCAGTAGGTGGCCTTCGCCAAGATCAGGCCGATGCGCGTGGCGTGTTTGTGTTCCGCGATACACCTGCAGGAGTGACTGTCTATCAACTCGACACGTCGAGCGCGGCTGCCTTCGTGGTCGGCACGCGGTTCTATCTCCACCCGCAGGATGTGGTCTATGTCACGACTGCCCCGGTGGCGAAGTGGAACCGGGTGATCTCTAACCTCCTGCCGACGCTTAACACGGCGCGTGCGGCAAATTCGTTGGCGAACTGACATGGCGCAAGTCGGTTCGATCCTCGTCGTGTGCGTGGGGAATATCTGCCGCTCTCCTGTGGGTGAACGCTTGCTTGCTCGCGATCTTCCCGAGTGCAGCGTTACGTCAGCGGGGATCGGAGCGGTCGTGGGCGCCCCCGCTGATCAGACAATGCAGGAAGTAGCCGAAGCGGAAGGGCTGAGCCTTGCCGGTCATGTCGCGCGTCAATTCACTCCGGAAATTGGTGCAGCCCATGAATTGATCCTCGTAATGGAGGCCGGCCACAAAGCGGAGATCGCTCGGATCGCTCCGCACTTGGCAGGGCGAACGATGATGTTTGACCAATGGCTGGGCGGGAAGGGGATCCCCGACCCCTACCGCAAGCCGATTGAGATGCATCGGTCCGCTTTCGGCCAAATAAGCGCCGCGGCGGATGGCTGGGTCTCGCGCCTCGACCGTGGGCGCGGTTGCGGATGATATAAGCAGCGCCTGCCATTGGATTTTACGTTAGGATTGTTTTTCGTGATTGAGCAAAGACGATGAAGCAAAACCCCAGCTTTTCGAAAGTGCAAATGGCGCCTTCAAACGACTCAGACGATGACGAGATTGATCTTGTGGCGCTTGGCGGGGCGCTGGTCGTGGGCTGGCGGTGGATCGTCGCCGCGCTTGTCGTTGCTCTCGCCTTTGGAGTTTTGGTCGCGCTTCGATCCCCGCCGGTCTATCAAGCCTCCGGGCTTTTGCAGCTCGAAGACCAGGCTGGAAATCTCGCACTTCCCCAAGCGATGCAGGACATTCTCGGCAGGGGCACGGGCGGCAAGTCTCCGTCGGACACGCAGATCGCGATCATGTCTTCGCGGCGCGTTCTGGGAGAGGCTGTGCGCAAGGTCGGGCTCGAGACCTACGCGGTTCCGCGTCGCCTGCCGCTCCTTGGCGTTTTGCCAGCACGGCTTCATTTGCCAGATTTGGGCCTTTTCCCGTCGTATCAATGGGGCGAAGAGGCACTCGTCTTGGGGGCGATGCAGGTTCCAGATAGCTGGCGCAATGACAGTATGGCGCTCACGGTTACTGGCGCGACGAGCTATGTGGTCGAGCTGCCCGATGGAACGGATCTGAAGGGTGAAGTTGGGAAGACGGCGAAAACGCCTGATGGCGCTTTCACGATGCAGGTCCAGAAACTGGACACCCCCGTGGGACGTGAATTCTTCGTCGGTAAGCGCTCGCTGGAGAACGCGATCCAGATCGTCGCGGACAACTTCTCTGTTTCGGAGAACCCGCGCGGGAGCATGATCCTCAAGACGAGTTATCGAGATACCGATCGCAAGCGGGCCGAAGCTGTGCTTGACGCGATCGCGAATGCCTTTCTTGAGCAGAACGTAGAGCGTAATGCGGCCTCGGCCGAAAGCAGCCTCGAATTCATCGAGAAACAGCTTCCTGAAGCGCGCAAGAACGTGGCGGCGGCGGAGCAGGCACTCAATGCCTATCGCCAGAAACAGCAATCGGTCGATGTCAATTACGAGACCCAGGCGCTTCTTGAGCGGGTGACCAAGATCGAGGGTGAATTGTCCGCGCTCGATCTCAAGGAGGCCGAACTGAAGAATCAGTATACGGTCAATCACCCGGCCTATCAGGCGTTGATGCAAAATCGGAAGGAACTGGAAACTCAACTCGAGGCGGCAAAGAAAGCCACCCAGAGCCTGCCCGAGACGCAGAAGGACATCTTCAACCTGCAGCGCAATCTTGAGGTCGCTCAGCAGGTTTATACGCAGCTCCTCAACCGCTCTCAGGAATTGCAGGTGGTCCGTGCCTCGACCGTCGGATCGGTGCGGATCATCGACAATGCCTACGCAAGCGGTATTCCTGTCGCACCACGGACTATGCGGATCGTGGCTCTGGCGGGGCTTCTCGGGCTGATCATAGGCGCGGCGATCGTGCTTGTCCGGCGGGCGTTGCGCCAAGGCATCAAGGGCGCCGAAGAAATTGAGGAGCTGGGGCTCCCCGTGTTCGCGACCGTGCCCTTCGCGCCTGAAGCCGCGGATTTCCGACACCGCAAAGGTAATCTCCCGATCTTCGCGCTTGAACATCCGCAAGCTGTCGCGACCGAGGCCCTGCGTTCGTTGCGAACCTCGCTTCACTTCGGGCTTCTCGACGCAAAGACGAACTCAATCCAGCTGACCTCCGCGGCGCCGGGTGTCGGCAAGACCTTCACGGCGGTCAACCTTGCGGTAGTCGCGGCACAGTCGGGCCAGAAAGTCTGTCTCATTGACGCTGACATGCGGCGCGGCTATCTCGCCCGTTTTCTGCATATGCCGAAGGAGACACCCGGTCTTTCGGATTATCTCGGGCACGAGAAACCGCTTTCGGAAGTGATGCTGCGTGGTCCGGTCGACGGGCTCGATGTGATCTTGTCGGGACGCTACCCGCCGAATCCGTCCGAGCTGCTCATGCGAGCGGAGTTCTCTTCGCTCCTCAAGCAACTCGATGCGGAGTATGACCTGATTATCGTCGACGCGCCGCCAGCTCTTGCGGTGACCGACCCCGTCGTGATCGGCCGCTCTGTCGGCGCCACAATCGCAATCGCCCGTCATCTCGAGACGATGCAGGGCGCGCTACGCGCGGTTCAGGCCAGCTTCGAGGCGGCAGGGACTCATATCACCGGCGCGGTTCTCAACGGCTTCAAGGCTGAGGCGGCCGAGCGCTACGGCGGTCATTATCAGTATCACTACAATTACCGCTACAGCTACAAATCGGATGACTAAGTGAGCCGCTCCGGCTTGGCCGATGTCCTAGTTTCGTTTAGTTGCGTGGCCTTGTCTCCGCTTTCCAGAGCTACGTAAGAATGGGTCTCCGCTTCTGCTAGCGGGATCTTCCGATCGGCTCGAGCAGACGGCGGTCGTTGAACCACTCGTCGGTTTCAAGCGGGTGTAGTCTGAGGCTTCGAAGCCGCGCAGCGGACTCGGACCGGTGAATGACCTCAGCTTGGAATAGGCTGTTGCCCGTCTCGGATAGGCCGGGCGAACACATGGCGCGAAGAACTGCTTTTGGTTCATTTCGAAAGACGGCTGCCGCGGGTCAAATTCCTTTGGGCTTGCGGCCGTTTGTCTGACTGGTGAAACTGACGCAACGTGGGCCCTGATGCCCTCTGGTCGCCAATTCCATTCAAGACGAAAGAGCGCAGCAATTATGAACATTGAGATGGAGACCGGGCTTGGCGTGGCGCTTTGGCAGGCAGGCACGGTTGCCGGCGTTCGCGAAGAGGCCCTAAAGCAGATTGCTCGTGGAGCGGGCGCGGCAGGTCTCGCGGGGGCCCAGGTGATTGTCTTTCCCGAACTGTTCGTGACCGGTTACCAGCGCGACGACCTCGACGCACTGGCCATGAGCTGCGAGGAGATGGCGGCGAGGCTTGCACTGCTCGCGCGCGACGCAGGCTGCGCGATCTGCGTGGGTTATCCCGAGCGCGTGGGAGAAATCCTGTTCAATTCGGCGCTCTGTGTATCGGCCACGGGCGCGTTGTTGGGTAACCACCGGAAGATCCAGCTTTACGGGCCCGCCGAGGCTGCGCGCTTTACGCCCGGTGATGGCTATACTGTCTTCGAACTCGGGGGGCGCCGCGCGGCGATCCTGATTTGCTATGACGTGGAATTTGCCCCTCATGTCGCAGCACTCAAGGCGCAGGGCGTCGAGATCATCCTCGCGCCTACCGCGGCGATGCACCCGTTCGAACATGTGGGCGCCCATGTCGTCCCGGCGATGGCGGCCAATCACGCCCTGACCATCCTTTATGCCAATCTCTGTGGACCCGAGGCCGATCTGAACTATTTCGGCAGCTCTGTGATCGCCGGGCCCGATGGCAAAGTGCTGGCCCGAGCGGGGAGCGCGCCCTGCATGCTGATGGCAACGCTCGAGGCGGTGTATGACCCTGCTACTCTCTCGACGCAGCTCAACGATTTTCAACCCGTCGGCGAGGCCGGGTGATGCAGCTTTCGGGCACCGATATTCGGCTACTGCGGGTTTTCGACGCGGTGGTGCGTCATCGGGGCTTCGCGGCCGCGCAGGCCGAGCTGAATGTCAGCCAATCCACGATCTCGACCCAGATCACCGCACTCGAGGATCGGCTTGGTGTGACGCTTTGCCGGCGCGGACGGGCGGGCTTCCGATTGACCCAGAAGGGCGAGGCGGTGCATGCGGCTGTGGTGCGGCTTCTTGCAGCGACCGAGGAATTCGTAAGCGAAACCGCGGCCTTGCGTGGCACTCTTTCGGGCACGCTCCGGGTGGGGCTCGTCGATCATGTCGTGACTGATCCGAATTTCCGACTCCCCGAAGCGATCGCAGCGCTCGAACGGCGAGCGAGTTCGCTTCGCTTCGAGCTTGCGCAAGGCTCGCCTCAAGAGTTTCAGGCGCGGGTGCTCGAAGGCTCGCTCCATCTCGCGATCGGATCGTTTCCACACAAGGTCGCGGGGCTGCATTACCAAAAGCTCTATGACGAGGAGAATTTCCTCTATTGCGCGCCGGGTCATCCGCTTTGGTCGGTGCCCGATGCGGTCCTCACTCCGGAATTCGTCGCTTCGATGCGGGCGGTCGGGCGCAGCTACTGGCGCGAGGATCACTGGAACAACCGTGACTTCCCGAACACCACGGCGATGGCGCAGGGGCTCGAGCAGCAATTGGTGATGATCCTCTCTGGCGCTTTTGTGGGCTACATGCCCGAGCACTCCGCGGGGCGATGGGTCGAGGCGGGGCGGCTTCGTGCGATCCTTCCAGAACGGTTTCTCTATCGCTGCGCCTTCGAGGCGATCACGCGGCCCGATGCGGAAGCCTCGCCGCTCGCGCAGGCGATGCGGAGCGAGCTTGAACAACTCTACCGACCGGTTGCCGAAAAAAGCGCCACAGCCTGAACGATACTTCGATTTTTGTCGAAGTGAAGTTCGACACGTTGAGATTTTTCGCCGCTAGAGATCTGCGCATTCTTCGTCCCGAAAGAACGGAGTTCCCAATGAGCGCGCATCGTTTCAACCAACCCCTTAGCGGCAATATGATGCCTCGCACTGGTGGCCCGGCGACGATGATGCGCCTGCCCGCGGCCGAGGGCGCCGAAGGGCTCGACGCCTGCTTCATTGGAATTCCGATGGATATCGGCACGTCGAACCGACCGGGCACGCGGCTCGGGCCACGCCAGATCCGCGACGAGAGCCGGATGATCCGTCCCTACAACATGGCGACGGGGGCGGCACCCTTCGAGCATCTCCAGGTCGCCGATATCGGTGATGTGCCGATCAACCTCTATGACCTGAAGAAATCGGTCGAGATTATCGCCGAGCATTACCGCGGCGTGTTGGCGCATGACGCGGTCCCGCTGACGCTTGGGGGCGATCACACACTGACCTGGCCGATCCTGCGCGCGGTCGCGGAAAAGCACGGCCCGGTCGCGCTTATCCATGTAGATGCGCATTCCGACACCAACGAAGCCATGTTCGGAGAGACGGCAGCGCATGGCTGCCCGTTCCGCCGCGCCTGGGAAGAGGGCTGCCTGCAAAACGACAAGGTGTTCCAGATCGGTCTGCGCGGCACCGGCTACGGGCCCGACGATTTCGACTGGGGTCGGGAGCGCGGCTGGACCTGCATCCAGGCCGAAGAGTGTTGGCACAAGTCGCTCGCTCCGCTCATGGCCGAGATCCGCGAGAAGATCGGGGATGCACCAGTCTATCTCTCCTACGACATCGACAGCCTCGATCCCGCTTTCGCACCGGGCACTGGCACGGTCGAGGTCGGCGGGCTCACCACGATGCAGGGGCTCGAGATCATTCGGGGCACGGCGGGGCTCAAACTCGTGGGCTGCGATCTGGTCGAGGTCTCACCGCCCTATGACATGGCAGGGAATACCGCCGTGATCGCCGCGAACTTCCTTTATGAAATGCTCTGCGCGCTGCCCGGCGTGCCGCAGGGGCGCCAATGAAGCCGGACAACAGGGAGACATCCACATGAAAAGACGTCAGTTTCTGGTCAGTGCCGCGCTCGGAACGGCGGCGCTTGCCGCCCCAACCATCCTGCGCGCGGCCAGCACCCCGCTCAAGGTCGGCACCTATGGGGGCTACTTCAAGGACAGCTTCGACAAGTTCATCTATCCCGATTTCACTGCTGCGACCGGGATCGAGATCGAGAGCATCGCCGAGCCCACCGGCGAGGCGTGGCTGGTTCAGCTTTCGCAAGCCGCGCGCGCCGGGCAGGCCCCGGCCGACGTGTCGATGATGGCGCAACTCGCGCGGATCAAGGGCGAGCGTTCGGGGCTTTGGGCGAAGCTCGATGAAGGCAAGATGGAGCACATCTCCGTGCTTCCGAAGCATTTCGTGCATCGTTACGAGGACGGCAGCGTCTACGGCACCGGGGCGGTGAGCTGGTATGTAACTCTGGTCACCAATACTGATACCTATCCCGAGGCACCGAGCTCGTGGAAAGCACTCTGGGACGAGGCGAACAAGGACAAGCTTGGGCTGATGTCGCTGGCCACGAATTCCTTCCTGCTCGAGATCACCGCGACCACATATTTCGGCGGCACCGACATCCTCAAGAGCGAGGACGGTATTCTCAAGGTTATGGCGAAGCTCGCCGAGCTGAAGCCGAATGTTCGGCTGTGGTATCGCGACGAGGGTCAGTTCCAGCAGGCGCTGGAAACCGGTGAGATCCCGATGGGCGAGTATTACCACGACGTGACCACGCTCGCCGCCTCGCAGGACAAACCCGTGCGCTCGACGTTCCCTGAGGAGGGCGCGGTGCTCGACTCGGGTTCCTGGGTGGTCTCGAAGGCCTCGAAGGCGGTCGAGCAGGCGCAGGTCTTCATCGATTACATGGCCCAGCCCGAGATCCAGGCGAAGATGTCGCGCAATGTCGGCACTGCGCCGACCGTGCCGCGTGATCTCACCGACCTCACGGATGAGGAATTCGCCGCCGTGTCCTCGGACAAGACCCCGATCCTGCCGCTCTACGACATCTATGTGGACCGCGGCGACTGGATCAATCAGAAATGGTCGGAACTGATCACCGGCTAAATGAGCCCCCACTGGCGCCGTGGCGGCTCGCGTCGCCGCGGCGCACTTTCAATTTCAGGATACGGGATACTGATGACCAATTTGCGCATTGAAAGCCTCAGCAAGACATTCGGGACTTTCACCGCGCTCGACGAGGTTTCGCTCGAGATCCCGACCGGCAAGTTCGTCTGCCTGCTCGGCCCGTCGGGCTGCGGTAAGACCACGCTTCTGAGGGTGATAGCTGGGCTCGAGACCCCGAGCGGAGGGCATATCTTTGTCAATGGCGAGGAGCAGACGAAGGTGCCCACCCATAAGCGCGGCATGGGGATGGTTTTCCAGTCGCTCGCGCTCTTTCCTCATCTCGACGTGGCAGGGAACATCTCCTATCCGCTGGCGATCCGGGGCGCGGATCGCGCCGAGCGCGAGAGGCGCGCCGAGGAGCTTCTGGAACTCGTGCGCCTGCCAGGCATGGGCGCGCGCCGTATTGACCAGCTCTCAGGCGGTCAGCGCCAGCGGGTAGCGATCGCGCGTGGCCTTGCCATCGACCCGAAGGTATTCCTGCTCGACGAGCCACTCTCCGCGCTCGATGCGGGACTTCGCGAACATATGCAGATCGAACTGCGCCAGATCCAGCAAAGTCTCGGGGTGACAACGATCGTCGTTACCCATGACCAGAAAGAGGCCCTGACCATGGCCGATCTGGTAATCGTTATGAAGGACGGGGTGATCCAGCAGGCCGGTGCGCCGATGGAGATCTACCGCAACCCGGCCAATCCCTTCGTTGCGGGTTTCATCGGCACCACGAACCTGTTGCAATGTGAGATCCGTGATGGTGCGATCGAGGTTCTGGGAGCGCGGTTGCCGGTGGCCGAAGGCGACCGGATCGGTGTCGCGCAGGGGCGCGCGCAGCTTTCCGTGCGTCCCGAACATGTCGCGATCGGCCCGCCTGGCGGCGAGATCGAAGCCGAAATCATCTTCCTGCGCGATCTCGGCGAGAGCCGCCACTTGCTGTTGCAGGTGGGTGGACAGGAGATCAACGCGCAGCTTTCGCCGGAAATGCACGGCGCCTACCGTCCGGGCGAACGGGTGAGCCTGAGTTTCCGCCCCGGTGAACGGGTGGTAGTGGCGTGAGCGCGGACACGGATCAGCGCGCGACACCGGGATGGATCGGGCTCTGGCCCGCGCTGATGCTGGTGGTGTTCTTTCTCGTTCCTTTCGGAATCATGCTGGCGGTGTCGGTCTCGCAACGCGACCCCGCCGGAGCCTTCATTCCGGGCTTTGAGCTGACGCATTACGCGCGGTTCCTAACCGCTTTCTTCGCGAAGGTGATGGGGGTCTCAGTCGGTGTCTCGCTGGCCGCTGCCGCGATCTGCGTGGTGCTGGCTTTTCCCTTCACGGTGTTCCTCTCCTCGATGAGCCACCGCATCCAGACCTTGGCGCTCGTTGTCCTGCTCTCGGTGCTTTCGCTTTCCGAGGTGATCGTCGGCTTTTCGCTCTCGACACTCCTGTCGAAGACGGCCGGGATTTCGAACCTGTTCTACTGGCTTGGCCTGATCGACGCGCCGGTTGCCTACACGCCCTCGCTATTCGCGCTCATCACAGGGCTTTGCTATATCGGCTTCCCCTTCGCGGTTCTCGTCCTCTATCCGCCGGTCTCGCGGCTCGATCCCGAGATCATCGAGGCCGCGCGGGTGATGGGCGCCTCGGGGCCGCGCGCGTTCTTTGGCGTGGTGGTGCCCAATTTGCGCAGCGCGATCGTAGGGGCCTTCATTCTGGTCTTCGTCTTTACGCTCGGGTCGTATCTGTTGCCGCAGTTGCTGGGGCGCTCCGAGGACTGGACACTCTCGGTCCATATCACCGATCAAGCGATCTACCAGTCGAACCTGCCCTTCGCCGCGGCGATGTCGATCTTCCTGATGCTTGTGGCACTGGCGCTTGTCGGGCTTGCCTCGCTTGCCGGGCGGCAGAGGGGGGCGGCATGACGGGCTGGCTCAAACGCGCCTATGTTCTGGCGATCCTGCTTTTGCTGCTTGCGCCGCTCCTGGTGGTCACGGGGGTGTCGATCAACGGGCCACAGACCATGCGCTTTCCGCCCGTTGAGCCATCGCTGCGCTGGTATGGCGCGTTGTTCGAGGACAGTGCCTGGCTGGTTCCGCTCGGCCATTCGTTGTTGATTGCGGCGTGCGCCTCGGCGCTCTCGGTGGCGATCGCGCTGCCGCTCGCGCTCTTCGCATGGGAGCGCAACGGGATCGCGGCGCGTTTGCTGACAGGGGTGGGGCTCGCGCCCTTCACGCTGCCTCCTGTTATCTCGGCGCTCGGTTTCATGGTGTTCTGGATGACGGTTGGTGGATACGGTCAAATCTGGGCCACGATCGTCTCGCATGCAGTGTTCTTGGTGACGCTACCGCTAGTGACAATCTCGCTCGGTCTAAAGGGGATCGACCGGGCGTTTCTCGAGGCCGCGCGGGTGATGGGAGCGGGGCGCTGGACGGTCATGCGAACGGTGATCGGGCCGCTCCTGCTCCCCTTCATCGTCTCGGGCTATGCCTTCGCCTTCGTTCTCAGCCTCAACGAATACATCATCGCCTACATGGTCGCGGGTTTCACAGTCGAGACGATCCCAATCAAGATCTTCAACGCTTTGCGTTACGGTTACACGCCAATCCTCGGTGTCGTCTCCGTCCTTTTCGTTGCGCTGGCCGCGCTCGTTTTCGGCCTGATAGGCCGTTTTGGAGATTTGCCACGCTTGATGGGGGCGGAACGCAGTCGGAGAGAGTGAGGCGATGGGGAGTTGGCATTGCTGCTTGCGAGTCTAGGCATCAGGACAGACTGCCGGACGCTGTTTCGCAGCGACACATGACTGAGCGGGCTGACTTATGTGAGGCCGCGATCAGGTCTCTCTCAAGCCGCCGGGTGAGTTTGTGGCTTTGTGCGGAGACGATTTGTATGAGTGCGGCGAATGGTCTGGGATCGGAATTCCTCTCCGACATATCTGCGCCGGGTTGCGAGTCAAAATTGCAACGAAATCATTTGTAATCAATAATTTAGATGGAATTATGCCCCGGCCGGGCGGCTTTCGTGCTACACATGGTGATACACAGGGGTTTCTTTCCCGGAGGTGTGCGATGAATATCACCAAGCGCGGCGAAGTCTGGCATCTGCGTCGGCGGGTTCCCAAAGCCTATGCCCCGGTCGATCCGCGCCGCGAGGTGGTGATCAGCCTTCGGACGGGGTCTGAGACGGTGGCGCGGCAGAAGGCACCGGTGCTCTGGGCCGAGCAGGTCGAGGTCTGGGAGGCAATGCTCGATGGCGACACGGAAGACGCTGAGGCGCGGTTCGCTGCGGCCAAGCGGTTTGCGAAGGCGCGCGGCTACCGATTTCTCGATGCGCGCAAGGTGGCGCGTCTGCCTGTGCAAGAGCTACTCGCGCGTATCGATCTGGTTGCCAGTGACGAGATGCGTGATCCGCTCGGGGCGGATTCCCTTCTTGGTGGGGCGGAGCTGCCGTTGATCACCGTATCGCGGGCGCTCGAGTTGTTCTGGGGGCTCGCGCGTGACAAGACCTTGGGCAAGAGTGCGGATCAGGTTCGACGCTGGCGCTACCCGCATATCAAGGCGGTGCAGAATTTCATCTCGGTTGTCGGGGACAAGCCGCTTTCTGATCTCACGATCGATGATTTCCTCGATTTTCGCGATTGGTGGGCAGAGCGGATGGCGTGCGAAGGGCTCACCGCGAATTCCGCGAACAAGGACCTGACGCATCTTAGCGCGGTCTTGAGGCGCGTGAACCGTGACAAGCGGCTCGGGCTCGAACTGCCGCTCGAAGATCTTGGCTTCCGGCAGGGGAAAGCGGCGCGGCGGCCCTCCTTCTCGGACGACTGGACACGGGACCGCTTGCTGGCCCCCGGTGCGCTCGATGGGCTGGAGCCGCAGGCGCGTGCAATCCTGCTGGTGATGGTGAATACCGGGCTGCGTCCGAGCGAAATCGCGGCGCTACGGCCCGAAGAGATCCGGCTTGATGGTCCGATTCCGCATTTGCTGTTGCAGCCGATCGGACGGGTTCTTAAGACGCAGAATGCGGAACGCGTCATGCCGCTTCACGGGGTGTCGCTTGAGGCGATGCGAGCGTTCCCGGATGGGTTTTCGCGTTACCGCGAAAGCTCGGGCACGCTGAGTGCCACTGTGAATACTTATCTGCGTAATGCCAGTCTCCTCGAGAGCGAGCGGCATTCCCTCTACAGCTTGCGGCATGCGTTTGAAGATCGGATGCTTGCAGCTGAGATCGATGAACGGATTCGGCGCGACGTGATGGGGCATGCGCTGGGGCGTGAGCGCTACGGGGAAGGGGGGCGACTTGCGGTAATCGCAGGGCTTCTTGAGCCGATCGCATTCTGAGCACTCTGCAGGGTCAGTTCCGCAATCGCGTTCAATGGGCCCTCAGAAAATGTGAGTGTCAGTATTTCTTTGCTTCGATGGCTTTCCAATGGAGAGATTATCCAACAAAAAGAGCCGCGACCAAAATAGTCGCGGCTCTTCGTTTTCCTAAAGGACTTTGAGGTTTGGAGCTGTCTTTCTTTTGAGAGCAGCCGCGCTCTTACCCCTTCGCGCCCTGTCCGCGCGCATAGACATCATCGTAGCGGATGATGTCATCCTCGCCGAGATAACTGCCAGTCTGCACTTCGATCAGCGTCAACGGGACTTTCCCTGGGTTTTCCATTCGGTGGACCGCACCAAGCGGAATGTAGACGGACTGGTTCTCGCTCACGAGTTTCACCTCGTCGTCGATCGTCACCTTTGCGGTGCCTTCGACGACGATCCAGTGCTCGGCGCGGTGGTGGTGGCTTTGCAGGCTGAGCGCGGCGCCGGGATGCACGTGGATCCGCTTCACCTGGAAGCGTTTTCCGATGACGAGGCTCTCATACCAGCCCCAGGGGCGGAAGTCGCGGGGCAGGGTCTCGGCCTGGGCGGCGCCCTTGGCTTTGAGCTCGGCGACGGCTTTCTTCACGTCCTGCGCTCGGTCCTTGTGGGCGACGAGGACAGCGTCGGGCATGGCAACGGCGATGATATCCTCGAGCCCGATGCCCACAAGCTCCTGCGCCTCATCGGTCGACTGCAGAAGCGTATCGCGGCAGTCGATGGCGGTGGCGGGGCCGGTCGCGACGATGCCGTTTGCGTCCGGGTTCTGCTCGCGCCAGACCGCCTGCCAGTCGCCGAGGTCTGACCACGCGCCACCATAGGGCACGACGGTCAGGTTGTCCGCGCGCTCCATCACCGCGTAGTCGATCGAGATGTCTTCGAGCTGCGCCCAAGGCTCGGGCGCGAGCCGGGTAAAGGCGAGGTCACGCTCCGCCGCTTCGACGGCAGCCTTGGCCTGCGCGAGCGTCTCGGGGGCGTGTTTTGCGAAGGCGTCGAGGATCGCCGAGGTGGAGAAGAGGAAGATGCCGGCATTCCAGAGATGCATGCCGCCATCGAGCAGCGCCTCGGCCTTGGCTAGATCAGGCTTTTCGACGAAGGATTTCAGCGGCTGTGGGAGAGCTGAGAACTCTGCATCGGGCGCTTCGCTCAACTCCAGCCAGCCATAGCCCGTCTCGGGGCGATCGGGACGGATGCCGAAGGTGACCAGCTGGCCTGCCTCGGCTGCAGGCGCCGCTGCCTCGACCGCGGCGCGGAAGCGTGCCGGGTCGGGAATGACGTGATCGGACGGCGCGACGAGCATCAGCGCGCCAGGCTCGCGCACCTCCAGCACCAGCGCGCCGGCGCAGATCGCCGCGGCTGTGTTACGAGCGGACGGTTCGATCAGGATATCTGCAGGGGCGATTTCGAGTGCGGCCAGTTGTTCGATCACCACGAAGCGGAAATCCGCGCCGGTGATTACAGAAGGTGCCGCGAAGCCGTTGCCCGCGAGCCGTTTTGCCGAGGCCTGGAACAGGCTCTCCTCGCCCATCAGGTTGACGAATTGTTTGGGGTAGCTCTTGCGCGAGAGCGGCCAGAGCCGCGTGCCCGAGCCGCCGCAAAGGAGGACGGGGTGGATCGTCTTGCTCATAAATCCCTCTCAGGTTCTGACGGTGTCGGCATTGTCGAGGAACCAGCGATAGGTCTCGGCGATCCCCTCCTCGAGGCCGACGCGGGCCTGCCAGCCCATCTTCGACAAACGGCTGACATCCATCAACTTGCGCATCGTGCCGTCGGGCTTGCTCGGGTCAGTCGCGATCTGTCCCTCAAAGCCGGTCACCTTCGCGACCATCTGCGCGAGCTCGAGGATCGAGATGTCGCTGCCGGACCCCACATTGATGTGGCTCAGCATCGGATCGGTGTTTGCGTCGTAGCCAGCCTTGGGGAGATCGAGCACGAAGAGCGAGGCTTCGGCCATGTCATCGACATGCAGGAACTCGCGCCGCGGCGTGCCGGTGCCCCAGATCGTGACCTCTTCGAGTCCGTCGCGCGTCGCCTCATGGAAGCGCCGGATCAGCGCGGGCAGAACATGGCTGTTCTGCGGATGGAAGTTGTCGCCGGGCCCGTAGAGGTTCGTCGGCATCACCGAGCGGTAATCGACGCCATGTTGGCGGTTGTAGCTCTCGCAGAGTTTGATCCCGGCGATCTTCGCGATGGCATAGGGCTCGTTCGTGGGCTCGAGCGGTCCCGTCAGCAGCGTATCTTCCGCCATCGGCTGCGGCGCGGCCTTGGGGTAGATGCAGGAGGAGCCGAGCTGCAACAGCTTGGTGACCCCGGCGGCGAAGGCCTGATGGATCACGTTGGCCTCGATCATCAGGTTTTCGTAGATGAACTCGGCCGGGTAGGTGTTGTTAGCATGGATTCCACCGACCTTGGCTGCGGCGAGGATCACAACGTCCGGTTTCTCTGCCTGCATGAAGTCGCGGACCGCCGACTGATCGGTCAGATCGAGTTCAGAATGCGTGCGGGTGATCAGTTCGAGTGCCGCACCCTTGGCTTTACGCGCCTCCAACTGGCGCAGGATCGCGCCGCCCACCATCCCGCGATGGCCTGCCACGTAGATCTTCGTCATCACTGCCTCAGCCTTCGAGCGAGACGGGCAGATCGAGCCCGTGTTCCTTCAAAAGCGCATAGCGACGCGCGGCTTTGTGGTCTTCCGCCACCATCTCGGCACACATTTCCTGCGCTGTGATTTCGGGGACCCAGCCAAGTTTTTCCTTTGCCTTGGTTGGGTCGCCTAGAAGTGTGTCGACTTCAGCGGGGCGGAAGTAACGCGGGTCGATCCGCATCACCACATCGCCGGTCTTGAGCGCAGGGGCCTTATCGCCGGTGACTGAGGAGACAGTAGCGATCTCTTCGATGCCCTGGCCCGAGAATTCGAGCTCAATCCCCAGTTCACGCGCGCTCCAGGTGATGAATTCGCGCACGGAATATTGCTTGCCGGTGGCGATTACGAAATCCTCTGGTGTGTCCTGCTGCAGCATCATCCACTGCATCCGGACGTAGTCCTTCGCATGACCCCAATCGCGCAGGGAGTCGATGTTTCCCATATAGAGGCACGGCTCGAGCCCCATGGCAATGTTCGACAGCCCACGGGTGATCTTGCGCGTCACGAAGGTTTCGCCACGGCGGGGGCTCTCGTGATTGAAGAGGATCCCGTTGCAGGCATACATCCCATAGGCCTCGCGATAATTGACCGCGATCCAGTAGGCGTAGAGCTTCGCCACTGCGTAGGGTGAGCGCGGATGGAAAGGCGTGGTCTCCTTTTGCGGGGTTTCTTGGACTAGGCCGTAGAGTTCGGAGGTCGAAGCCTGATAGAACCGCGTCTTCTTCTCGAGTCCAAGGAAGCGGATTGCTTCGAGCATCCGCAAGGTGCCGATCGCATCGACATCGGCGGTGTATTCGGGGGCCTCAAATGAGACCGCAACGTGCGACTGTGCGCCAAGATTGTAAACCTCGTCCGGCTCGATGTCGCGGATCAGACGAGTGAGGTTCGACGTATCCGACAGGTCCCCGTAGTGCAGTTTCATCTGCGCGGGGTTGCTGTGCGGATCCTCGTAGATGTGGTCGATCCGCTGAGTATTGAACAGCGAAGCCCTGCGCTTGATGCCGTGGACCTCGTAACCTTTTTCCAGCAAGAATTCCGCGAGATAGGAGCCGTCTTGGCCGGTGATGCCTGTGATGAGGGCTTTCTTCATGAACTGTCCTTGGAAGTTTTGAAAAGGAGGCCGCCGTAATGATCGCGATCTTAATTCCCACACATTGAATAGATGTCGCCCAAACGTCTGCTACAGGGGCCAAGGCGCTGCGGACATGGAGACAAGATTATCGCGCGGTTTCGTGTAATTTTGTCAATGGCTTGGAGGGCGGCCATCAGCTTTTCCCGGGCAATTGATTTGCCGGGAATTTCGCGGAGCGACGGGCAATAGCCATCCCCGGAAGTTCGATTAGCCTGTGTAACAGCGCGGCGCCAGTCAGGGTAGCGACCAGACTGCCTACTGTTACCGCCAAGATGCCCACGCCGCCCTGCAGGTCGGCGGCAGTGGTCAGTTTGCTCATGACGCTTATTACCGGGAAATGCAGCAGGTAGATCCCATAGGACCAGTCGCCTAGCCGGCGCGTGAGCGCGCCGGCGCGCGGCCCGCCTTGGCGCTCGTATTCGGTCGCACCGAGGATCAGGACTGCGCTAAGCAACGCTAGCATGATCTGCCCCGCGGGGATCGCGATGATCGCTAGCTTTCCCCCGGTCGCAAACATCAACGCTACGGAAAGCGCCCATAAGACCACGAAAAGGGCCTGCGCCCCACGCCACAAGCTGCGGGCAGTCCGTAGCGAGAGTTCTGTTTGCGCGACCAGCGAGGCGCTAACCCCGATGGCGAAAAACAGGAAGTATTTGCCCTCCATGAAGGCTGGGAATAGTCGGGGTGCCCCGACCCGCGGGAAAAGGAAATGGGCCGCCACGAGCGCTGTAACCACAACCCAGCCGAGGCGACGGTCGAGGATGAACAGGAGAATGACGCCATAGAACACCAATTCATATTGTAGTGACCACGCGACGATGATCAAAGGCGCGCCAGTGCCGCCGACTATCGAAGGATCCTGCGGCAGCAGCAAGAGGGCTTTCAGCAGTGGCAGCCAACCACTCGGCAGACCGCCATCGCCGATTCCAATCAGTTTTGCGATGATCGCGATCAGGGTGAACAGCACTAGATACAGCGGGTAAATGCGGAAAAAGCGCTTGGCCAGATAGGGCCAGGCACGATTGGGTCGACCGAAGTCTTGTGAATGGATTTGGTGGATTATGAAACCGCTCAGCACGAAGAATAGGAACATTCCCGTGTAGCCGAACCGGGTGATACAGTCGACCGACGAAAAGCCGAAGTATTTAGGCGCGGCCAGGGATGCACCTAGGTGAAAGGCCATCACGCCCAGCGCCGCCCATGCCCGAAGCGATTGCAGTTGCGTCAGCATTGGTCTACCGGTTTCGATCCGGGGTGACGTCAATGCCCAGCACCGCCTTGATTGCCGCCGGCGCGTCACTGCCATGGCGCTGCATGTGCCGCTCCACCTCGAACAGTTTCGCATCGACCAGGAAGCGATACCAGAATCCCTGCATCACGTGGAATGCCGTACCTTCGCGCCCGTCGAGGAAGCCCAGCCGGATGAAATAGCGGTAGACAAAATAGATGAAGGCCCGCGAACCGCCGGGCAGGCGGGCATAGAGGTGTTCCTTGATCCAGCGTTTGACCTCCGCCTGCTTCCCGCCGCGCAGGTCGGCCACCGTCTCGTGCGTCATGAAGCGGTAACGCAGGTTCAGTAGGTCGACCACTTCGCGCGATGCATAGGCGTTGTGTTTCGCGGTCCACCAAGTGAGAGAGTTCAGGTTGTCGTCGACGATTTCCCCTGAGAAATCCGCGGTTGGGCCGGAGACAAGGACATGTTCGTCCATCCAGCGGTCCTCGCAGCGGCCGCGACCGTGTCGGAAGAGGCGCAGCACACGCACCGGGAACACGCCGCCCCACCGAATTGGGCGGCCGAGGAACGTCATTCTTCGCGAGACCCATGCGCCGTCAATGTCCGCGCCCAGCCCGGCCAGCTGCGCGCCGATTTCCCTGGCCAGCTCCGGGGTGACGATCTCGTCGGCGTCGAGCCGGAGCACCCACTCGGTGTCCTGCGGCAATTGATCGAGCGCCCAGTTGAACTGGGTGGCATAATTGCGCCACGGGTTGAAGCGAACCTCGGCGCCAAGCGCCTCGGCGATCGTGACGGTGCGGTCCGTCGAGCCGGAATCGGCGACGAAAATCCGCTCCGCGATCCCAGTGACCGAGCCGATCGCCCGGGCGATATGGCGCTCCTCATCGCGGGTGAGGATCACGACGGTCAACATGGCAGGGCCTTCATGTGGGACTTGCAGGCGGCAAGCGCCGAAAAACCAGGTCGCGCCCCAACAAGCTGTGCTACCGGCGCCAGGTGGCCATTTGGCCGAGGTCGGCGGACAATGCCGCTCGCGCTGCCGCGCAGCAGCCGCTTGGCCGTCTTGCCGCGACCGAAGAGCAGGTGGGCCGCGATCCCGTTGAACGGCCCCTCGATGCCGAGCTCGTTCAGCGCCGAATAGACGAGGTGGTTGCCGGATTTCCAGATGCCGGTCACGAAGACGGTCTTCTCGGTAATGCCGTTACGGTCCCTGCCGCGGCCAGCACGTCACGATAGGCTGTTTCGGCACGGGCGGCGACCGCGTCCCAGACGAACTCGTCAAGCATCCAGGCTCGACCCGACCGGCCCATCTCTTGTAGCGCCTCGCGCGACATGGCCATCGCCTGGCGGAGGGTTTGAGCAAGCGGTTCGACGCCGTGGTCGATCCACCAACCGCAGCCGTGCGTCTCCAGCCCGCTCCACGGCGCCCCTTTGGTGCTGATCACCGGTGTTTCCTGCAACAGGGCTTCGGCCACTGTGAGAGCGAAGTTCTCGGTCAGGCTCGTTAGCGCGAACAGATCGGCATCCGCGAGGAATCGATCCCGCTCGCCCCCGAAGATCGCTTCCAGGAATGAGACCCGGGGAATGTCGTCTACGGCCACCATCGTATTTAAACGGTGACGGGTGCCATCGGTATCAGGCCCCGCGATGCACAGATCCCAGTCCGGGAAATCCGGCGCGACATTTGCCCAGGCCGTGATCAGCCGGTCCAGCCCCTTGACCAAATGCAGTCGCCCAAGCGTCACCAGTTTACGCCGCGTTCCCTGCGGGCTGGCCACAACCGGCACCCGATCAATGCCGTTCGGAAAGATCGCCACGGGTTGTTCGAGTCGGTATGCACGTATCTCGTCGCGTTCGCGCTCGCAGGTCGCGTGGAACGCGGCGGCGTGGCGGAAACAACGCTCCTGGTAGAGAGCCCCGACAAGTCGCTTGTTCCATGAGGAATAACGCAACGCGTCCGGCGCCAGCATGCCATGGGTCGAGACGATATAGGGCCGGTGGTTTCGCGCCGCCCAGCGCTCCGCCGCATGGGAGGAATACATCCAAATCCCATGCAGGTGAACTAGGTCGAAGTCCCGATTGTCTTTGTCGAGCGCCCGCGCTAGGCCCGGTGCGTAGCCGAGCCGGGCCGGGCCCAGCGTCGGCAGGGCCATCGCGGGAGCGCCTTGCCACTTTTCGCGGTCGCCACTGTTCCATGCCTCATCGGCAAGGCCAAACACGCGCACCGAATGTCCGCGATCGACCATGGCCCGTGACAGGCCCTCGACGGTAACCTTGACCCCGGAAGCCCGGGTGGAGAGGCGCCCAGCGACCATGGCTATACGAAGCTTTGACTGCACCTAGTTCTCCGCGTCGAGAATATGGTTACAACGGCCTTTTTCTTCCGTGTGACGGCCCTTTTCCAAAGCGTCATGGCCGGGCGAGACAGGCGCGGCGGCCTGCATGTCCCGCTCCCAGGCGCGGAATATTGACGATGGGGCGAGCTTCGCGCGAAGTGCCTCGGCAGCATTGAAAGGATTGGCGAGATTTTTTGCAAGGCGCGCCAGCTTCTTTGGAAATGGACGCTGCTGCGGCGACAGGCGTGCGCGCATCCGGCCCCAATCGTCGGCCAGCCGTTCGCGGTGTGCCGCGCCGGCCACGCCGCCGGAGAGGCTGCCGTCGTAGATCCGGAAAGCACCGATCCGTTCGCGGCCGATCGCGAATGTCTTACCTGCCATCGCGAAATCGAAAAGCAGCTCGGTATCCCAGCATGAGCGGTTTTCGGCATTGAACCCGCCGACATCGCGAAACGCCTCCATTGAAAAGAAAACCCCCTGTTGGACGGGAATCGCGCGGTTGTCGACCAGTCTTTCGGGGGTGATCGGTGTCGCGCGCAAACGCCGCAGCGGCTGACCATCGCCGTCGACCATCCAGGCGCCGCATAGGGCGACATCGATATCGCGGTGGGCATCGAAAAACGCCAGCACCCGGTTTGTGGCGCCGGGTAGCAGGAAATCGTCGGAATTGATGAAATAGCCGATCTGCCCATTGGCACCGGCGAAACCCTTATTGAGGCCATCGGCCGGGCCCGCATCGGGCTCGAGGATGAGTTGGTCGATCCCGCCGCGATGGGCCTCAAGGATTTCGCGCGAGCCGTCGGTTGAGCCGGGATCGACGACAATAAACTCTACCCCTTCGCGTTTTTGCGACAAGACAGAGTCGAGGCATTGCTTCAGATAGCTGGCCTGATTGAAGGATATCGTGACGATGGAAAGGGTCGGCGGTGTCATGGTGGCAAATCTCTGGTTGAACGAGGCGCGCGCGGCGAATACGAATCTGCGACAGCGATGAGGAAGCCGAGCGCGATCGGCGCGGTCAGCCGCAGCGACTGAAGCGGGCTGAAGAACAGGTCCCAGAGTAGCCCGGTGGCGAAATAGGTGATGAAAACGAGCGCTTCCGGTCTCGCATTCAGGGCTTTCACGGTGAGACGCAGCAAGGTGGCAACGAGAAGCAGCGCCCCGAAGAGGCCGATCAGTCCCCCCCAGATCCACGAGGTGAGGACGACCGAATGGGTTGGGATCCAATAATGCCGCTCCCCAGAGGTGGCATTGTAGATGTCCACGGTGTCGGTCAGGATCGCGCGGATCAGCGCGAAACGCTGGTCCTTGTCCTCTGCCCATGAGCCGTAGCCTAGGATCGGCTTCTCGGCCAACACGTCGGGCGCGACGAGCCATTCGGGCCGCCCGATCCCAAGCAGCATGACGGGGTTGTACGGGTTCTTGACGAGTGACAACTGGGTGGCGTTGTGACCATCCGAATTGTAGTTGAGCGAATAATAGACATAGCCAGCATAGGCCAGATAGCCGCCAATCAGCCCGACGCCAAGAATGCTGAAGAGTTGTTTCGCGTGAATCTGTCTCGGCCGCCGAAAGACCGTGACCGCCAAGGTCATCGCGAAGGCGACCAACCCTGCGCTACGCGCATCGTAGGAAAACAGAAAACCTGCGGTGGCGAGGCCGATCAGCTGCGCCGCAAGGCGCCAGCGTTTGCGCAGGTGGAAAATAGACAAAGCCAGCAGTGGCATCAGGAATGGAACGACCCGCACCTTCAGCAGGTTCTCGTTCTCCGCGATATCCGCCCAACTGTTGTCCCCGCCGCTGACACCTGTAACGCTGTAGGCGCCGTTGCCCAGTACCAGGTTTGCGAGAAAACTCGCAAAAAGATAATATTTCACGTTCGCGACCGGATCCTTGCCGAGCGCCATGGTGACGAAAATCAACGAGACGCCCGCTAAGATCGGGTTGGCCCAACCCTTTAGGGCAAGATTAAACGCGGTGGCGTTCGCAAAATCGGCGACGACCAAGCCGAGCAGGATCAGGCCATATGCCGTCAGCACGCGCCGTAGGTCGGCATTTGTTTCGATCAGCCGCAGCGGTTTGAGAGTGGGCAGAAGGGCTATTGCTAGCAGTTCCGAGCCATAGATGGCTCCAAAGAAGTGGACGGCGAAGGCCCAGCCAGCGCCGAACAAAAGCATCAAAAGGGCCGATCGACTAATCCGCAGGCCGTTGCGCGCGGCTGAATAACCGGTTTGGGTGATCGGCTGCTTCATTCGGCAAGAACCCCCACGCCGACCCAGCCTGCCGCGCAGATCGAAACGATCATAACAGCGGTAAGGGCGAGCCTGCTTCTCGACTGCCTCATCACCTCGGAAAGCCCAAGCATGGGAACGTTTCCAGCCAGGACCGTAATACCGCTCAGCAGCAGGCCGACGACTATTGATGTCAGCAGTGCGCCCGCGATCCCGACGTGCTCGAGCAGGGCGCCGGCGATTACCGCCACCGCCACAAGCAAGTGGCTCAGCGCGTTCCAACGCATCCGTCCGTCGGTCTGGGCGGCGAGATAGACCGGTACTGTAGGCAACTGCATCGTCCAGGCGAAGATGAGTGGCACCGACATATAGAGCAGGGCCGCGGAGACCTTTCCGAGAACGATGAAGCTGACGATCGGCGCAAGCACGATTGCGGCCGCTGCCGCGGCGACGGCGGCGTATGCCGTGGTGTTGACCGCCTTCACAAGCAGCGCGGTGCGGCGGGCCTGTTCGCGCGACTGTAGGCTGGCGAGCACCGGGATCAGGGCCATGGAGGCAGCGACGGCCAAGCCGCGGATCTGGGTAATCGCCCGCGAGGCAAGTTCGTAGAGTGCGACCTGGCTGGCCCCGCCAGTCGCCCCGAAAGAAAACTTCACCAATGGCTCGAACAGCAGGGTCAACAACGAGATCCCATTGAGTTTCAAGCCGAATCCGGTTGAGGCGCGAAACGCCATTCGATGCCAGCGACGCGGGAACCATCCGATCTCGGGCACTTGCCGGCGCAGCACTGTCCAGCCGACGATCATGGTGAAAAGCGGGCTCACGACCTGGGCGATACCAAAACCGACAATGCCGATACGCGGCACCAAGACCAAGACGATCAGGAAGGATACTACCGCACTCGACACGGCCACCATCGCCCTAAGGTCAACGCGTTGGGTGCCATCGATACCCGAAATGACAGCCCCAGCAAGTCCGCCGAGCACAATGATGGCTACGACGAAGGGCAAGAGCTCGATCGCGCGAGGGAGTAATTCGGGAGTCAGTGCAAAGCGCAGGGCGAATGGAGCAAGGAAATAGAGCGCGATCCCGATGGTGAGATTGATCGCTGCGGATGTGAGCAGTACGGTGTGCGTGGTCTCGACGATGTCGCTGCCGATATCAGTGCCCGCCCGGATCATCGCGATGAACCGGCCAAGGCCGCCCGCGCCACTGACGTCGCCGGCGCGGGCAACCGTCGACCCGGTCATGATCAGCGACCAGACACCGAGTTCCTCAAGGCCGGAGGATCGCACGACGACACGATAGACGAGAAACATCAGCACAGACACCACCACGGCCTGGCCAAGTGCCGCGAGCGTGTTGCGCGAAAGGGAGCCGGCCTTCATGCACAGGTCTCGCGCCGCTGGTCGCCCCGGTCGAGGTCGCGAGACTGCCGCGCCCAACGGATTGGATGACCGGCTGGTATCATGAATCCACAGCCTCGTGATTGATTGGCTTGAGTGACCGAATGGCTTTGCAGGGAACCCCGCCCGCTAAAGTATCGGCGGCAATGTCTGAGGTCACGACACTTCCTGCGGCGATGACCGCCCGGCTGCCGATTGTTACCCCTTTGAGGACGGTTACATTGGCGCCGATCCACACGTCGTCTCCGATGCGAACCGGCGCCGTGGGGATATTACGGCCCATCCTGCGATCGACGTGGTCTAAGGCATGGAAATCAGTGTCGTAGATATTGGCGTTCGCGCCAATCTGCACGTCATTGCCGATTTCAATTCCTGTGGCACAAAAGATAGCGGCCCCGGTCATTCCCACCCGATCGCCAATCGTCATGCGTGCACCGCTCAATACCGTCAAAGCCGTGGAATGATTCACGCCTGCCGGATTGTATTTTGATAGGCTTATGATCCTGACCCCGGTGCCTAGTCGAAGGTCTCCACGCCCTCGCAGCACGATCGGCCCAAAGAGCCTCAATTGTCTCGGCCAGGGCCATTTTCTGAGCGCGAATGCAAGCCGCGCAGGCAGCTGCCACCTCCAAGCGGCAAGGTCATTCACGAGTGCTGAAAAACGCATTCTTAAGCTCATGTAATGCACAAGGGGAGTGGCTTCGCTGCGCTCGCGTTTGTCCCGATAAACGTCCTGTGTTTAGTCGAGCACTAATAAATACTTGAGGGTGAAGCGCGTTTTCAGAGCGACCGCAAGCCAATTAACGATTTCCGGGCCTAATCGGGGGAGCGGTTGATTGTATGCCGCCCTCTTACAGAACTGCCAGCGGAGTCGCCGCCAATATCCGCTTCAAGCCCCTCAATCTCCGCCATCTTCCTCGCCAAGAACCGCTGCGTAATCGCCGCCTTCTCCGCCACGCCCTTGGGCGTAAGCAGATAGGCATAGCGCCGCTTGTCTTCAGCCGCCCTGAAATTCCCGAGCTTCACGAAGCCCTTCTCCACCAAGGCTTTCAGTACGTAATTGGCACTTCCCGTGCTAACCCCGACCGCCTCTGCCAGTTCGCTCTGCGACAGTTCCGGGTTTTCCTCGAGGAGGCGCAGGATGCGAAAGCGAACATCTTCCTGGATCTTGTCGCGCTGGCCTGCCATCAGGAGCCAACACTCAGGCAAGCTACCGCAGCAGCGCTGACTCGGGTCAGCCTGGGGAGGGCAGTCACAATCTGGCGTCGAAAATCCGACATCGTTCAAAGTTGAGCAGTAGCAGAATGCTGCGCCTGCTAAAAGGCTGTTTATGCAAATCTTGGGGGCCGGTAAGGGCGATTACGGCGGTGTGATTGCGGGGCTCGCTCCTGCGGTTCTTTGAAGTCGTCAGGTGCCGCTACGACAGTTTGCCTATCTTCGCCTTACCCTTGCAATCCGGGAACCGGACGCAGCCCAGAATGGCCCCGTAGCGGCCCCGACGTTCGACCCCAGCCTTCCTTGCAACTCGGGCAGGCCGGTGGTCTCGCCCCTCAATCCGGACAGCCCATTTCTGCTGTCTTCTCGTCTCGAACCGGTAATCCGATGCCGCATTGCGGGCAGGCGGGCATCCGGTTGCCGCATAGCTTCACGTGTTCGCAGCGATACCAGCCCGGTCCGCCCTGACCGGGCATGTAAATCAAGCGCCCGCCGCATTGGTCCACGAGCTGATGGAGGCCCGCGACGAGCGCCTCTTGCTACGCCTGCAAAAACAGATGGTCGGATACAAGCTCCTGATCATCGACGAGCTGGGCTTCGTGCCTCTGAGCAAGACTGGCGCCGAGCTGATGTTCGAACTGATCTCGCAGCGCTACGAGCGGGGCGCCACCATGATCACCAGCAATCTGCCCTTCGACGAATGGACCGAAACCTTCGGCTCCGAGCGCCTGACCGGCGCTCTGCTCGACCGGCTCACCCACCATGTCCACATCCTCGAGATGAACGGCGACAGCTATCGGCTTCCCAAAGCCGCGCCCGAAACAGCGCCGACACCTGATCACATCGTTCAGGTTTGGCCCGCTGGACCAAAGCGCCCCGGCAGCCGCCAGCTATCTGAAAAGCGCAGCTGCCGGGGCGCGAAGCGTTCCCTCCGCTTCCCATGCCCTCTCTGGTGGCAGACTTTTGCTCTGCCCCGTGGCCGGTTTTTGCTCCGCCGTTGACAGATTTCTCCAGGCAGCTCAACAACAGGTCCCGCCACCTTGATATGTTCATCCATCCAGCGGTCTTCGCAGCGTCCTTTGTCGTAGCGGAAGAGCCGCAAGACGCGCACTGGGAAGACGCCCCCGTGGCGCATCGGGCGGCCGAGGAAAGTCATTCGACGGCCCACCACTACACCGTGGATCCCGGAAGCGAGCTTCGGTAGCTCCTCCGAAATCTGAGTGCGCAACTCGTCGGTCACGATCTCATCTGCGTCGAGGCGCAATACCAAGTCAGTATCGGCGGGCAATTGGTCGAGCGCCCAGTTATATTGGTTCGAGTAGTTGCGCCAAGAATTGAAGCGGACTTCGGCGCCCATCTCCTTGGCTATCTCGACGGTCCGGTCGGTTGATTCGGAATCGACGATAAAGATGCGATCGGCGATTCCGTCTAGCGAGGGGATCGCACGGGCGATGTGCCGCTCTTCATCGCGGGTCAAAATAACGGCGGTAAGCATTATTGATCAGGCTTGCGTGCAACGGCAATCATCGACTTTGCGAGCGGTGGGACGCGCCCGACCCTCTCGAAGCGAATTTCAGAAAAGCCCGCCTCACGCAGTAATTCCGAGAGCGTTGAGAAGGACCAGAACTTTATGTGACCGTGATCCCAGAGAGCGGTGAAATGGGCATCCATTTTCCCGCTCAGCGCCATCGCGAGGTTCTTCAGATAGCCGTGATACGGTGTCGAGACTATCGCCGTGCCGCCCGGCTCGAGCAGGTCGAAGAGGGTGCGGGCGTAGGCGCGCGGGGCGTAGACGTGCTCTACCACTTCGAGGCTGACTACTACAGGGAAATGCCCATATTTCCCCGCAAGGTCGTCATACGCTGAGCCCACTTCAAGTTTGAGTTCTGGATAGCGTTTATTAGCTTGGGCAATCCCCTCCGAAGAGGGATCGACGCCGGTCACCTGCCAGCCTCGAGCTGACATATATGCTCCGATTGAGCCGTTGCCACATCCAACATCAAAGACACGCTGTTTGGAGCCTATCCCCGGAGCAAGCTGATCGAGTTCCGCCTCAAGCGCGGGCAAGAGATAGGTGTGCGAGTCGTTCAATTCGGCATCGCTGTAGCCGTATTCGTCGATTTCACTGATGCCGCTCATGATCCAACCTTTCTTATCGGCCGTGCAGGGTTGCCAGCTACAATCCATCCGCCCTCGACATCCTTCACCACTACCGCGCGCGCTCCGGCCACGGCCCCGGCGCCGACCGTGATGCCGGGCCCAACGAAAGCTTCGGTCGCGACCCAGGCATCGTCACCGATTGTGATGGGCGGTTTGACCAGCGGTCGGTGGGGCTGTGTCAAGTCATGGGTTCCAGCGCATAGATGCGCGCCCTGCGATACCGTCGCCCGGTTGCCGATCACGATAGGGCCAAGCGCATAGAGGATAGCTCGGTCGCCGACCGCGCATTGCGTTCCCAGCGTGATGTTCCAGGGAATGCTGATGCGCACACTTGGGTAGACATGGGCTTCTGTACCGACCTTCGCTCCGAAGCGGCGCAGGAGCCATCGCCGCCAGCCCCAGAACACTCGTGGGCTGAAACCGAATAATGGCCACGCCACCCACCACGCAACACGGCCCAGCTGTTCGCGTCGGCTCCAACTGCGAGTGCTCCTGTTACGCCTAACTTCAACCAGGGGCATGCTCTACTTCCTCCATCTCTCAGTTTTTACCATAACCCCAGCGCCCCAATTGCGGAGCCAGGCACTCGGCGATCTCGGACTGCAGGTCAGCGCTGTCGAGTTCACGCCAGCGTTGGGACCTACCCTTATTGAACGTAAGGCTGCCGCCGTAGATCCGTTCGGCCAAACCGGGATCGCGAGGCATCACGAGTCCGAGATGTTTGCTGACTGCCAGAAGCACTGAGGTTTGGCGAGCGTGGGTGCCGCCGCCTTGAGGTCCAATTAGATCCTCAAAAGCTACGTTCAGTACATCGTCGCCCGCAGTAAGCCAACCCTCCGCCCGAGCTAACACTTCGGCGAACGGACGCTGTCTGTAGCCTGCCCCGACGCCGCCGTGGAGGAGCCTAGCCACCCGATGCTCGCGGGAGAGACCGACGAAATCTGGGTGCATGAAGTAATCAGGGCGGCCGCAGACCCAATCAGCGAAGGAGATGAGCATATCGCGCGGGTCGCGGCGGATTAGGATCATCCGTGCGCGTTCGTCGCGCAGAATTGCGATCAACTCGGGACTGTAGGCGGCGTGGCCGCCGACAATCCGTCCGCGGAGCCGACGCAGGGTGCGGTGGATATAGGCTGGGCGCACACGCGCCTCAGTCTCAAGGCCGACATCGATCCCGTTCGCAGAGCCTCGAATTAGCCGTTTAATCTGCTTACCGCGGCCGAACAGCAAGTGAGCGGCAATTCCCCCAAATGGCCCCTCTATGCCAAGTTCGTTCATTGCAGAATAAATCAGATGATTGCCAGACTTCCAGATTCCATTGACGAAAATGCAGGTTCGTTCGCCCCTCATCACACCTTTTCCATCCTGTTGTCAGTTGTGTCGAGCTCAGTTTCAATTTAAAGGGAAGATTGGTAGACACTGATGAATCGGCTCTGTAGCACAAAACGGTTGATGACCAAGTTGGCCCTTTCCCCTGACACACTTATCCCACGGCCTCGGTCACGGGTATGCCGAGCGCGGTGAAGCCGTTCATGACGGCGACACGGATCTGAAGCTCGGCGACCTGGCGGTCGGGCTCTCGCGCCATGAGGCGTTGGCCCAACAGCTTCATGCAGTGCATCTTGGTCTCGGCGCGACTTCGGCGATGGTAGCCGCTCCATTTCCGCCAGATCTTCCGGCCCAAGCGTTTCGATGCATGAAGGGCCTCATTGCGGGCAATGGCGCCCGCGCTGTCGGGCTTCCAGAACTTGGCATTCTTGCGGGGCGGTATGACGGCATAGGCCCCGCGGTCGGCGATGGCTTCGTGACACTTGCGCGTATCGTAGGCCCCGTCTGCGGTGACGTTGCCGATCTCTTGATTGGGCGAGATCTGGCCGAGCAACTCCGGCAGCATGGGCGCATCGCCGATATCGCCGCTGGTGAACTCGACCGCCCGGATTTCCAGTGTTTTTTCATCGATCCCGAGGTGAACCTTGCGCCAGATGCGGCGTTTGGCGCCGCCATGCTTGCGGGCATTCCACTCGCCTTCACCCTCAACCTTGATCCCGGTGCTGTCGATCAATAGGTGCAACGGCCCCTCCGATCCCCGATACGGAATGTTTACGGCGAGGGTCTTCTGGCGGCGTGAAAGCGTGCTGAAATCCGGCACCGACCAGTCCAGCCCGCTCAACTGCAGAAGGCTTTCGACAAAGCCCGTCGTCTGCCGGAGCGCCATACCGAACAGGACTTTCATCGTCAGGCAGGTCTGGATGGCGGCGTCGCTGTAAGTGGGCTGCCGGCCCCGCTTGCCCGTCGGCCTAGCCTCCCACATCATCTCGGGATCGAACCAGATCGTCAGCGAGCCCCGGCGCTTGAGCGCTTCGTTGTAGGCCCGCCAGTTCTTGATCTTATAGGTCGGGGGTGTCGGTCTGCTCATGCCATCCAGCTATCACGCTGGATTCACGAGGTGAATCCCCCAAGGGCTTTGTGCAACAGAGCCGGATGACGTCCTTGTTGCCGGTGGTGGTGATGAAGATGTCGGCGCTGTCGACCACGTCTTCGAGCGTGACCACCTCGAACCCGTCCATCGCTGCCTGCAGCGCGCAGATCGGATCGACCTCGGTCACCTTCACGCGCGCACCTGCACCGCGCAAGCTTGCGGCCGAACCCTTGCCCACATCGCCGTAACCGCAGACGACGGCGACCTTGCCGGCCATCATCACATCGGTGGCGCGGCGGATGCCGACCACGAGGCTCTCTTTACAGCCGTATTTGTTGTCGAATTTCGACTTGGTGACGCTATCGTTCACGTTGATCGCCGGGAAGGGCAGCAGGCCCTTCTTGTGCAGGTCATAGAGACGATGCACCCCGGTCGTGGTCTCTTCCGAGACGCCCTGGATCGCGTCGCGCTGCTTGGTGAACCAGCCGGGGCTCTCGGCGAGGCGTTTCTTGATCTGTGCGAACAGCGCCTCTTCCTCTTCCGAGGTCGGGACCGCGATCAGGTCTTCCTCGCCATTCTCGACGCGCGCGCCGAGAAGGATATAGAGCGTCGCATCCCCGCCATCGTCGAGGATCATGTTGCAGGTGCCTTCCTCGAACTGGAAGATCTTGTCCGTGTAGGACCAGTATTCCTCCAGCGTCTCGCCCTTGATCGCGAAAACCGGGGTGCCGCCCGCCGCAATCGCGGCCGCCGCGTGATCCTGCGTGGAGAAGATGTTGCACGAGGCCCACCGCACATCGGCGCCGAGCGCCTTGAGCGTCTCGATCAGCACGGCGGTCTGCACCGTCATGTGCAGCGAGCCCGCGATGCGTGCGCCCTTGAGCGGCTGGCTTTCCCCGAATTCCTCGCGGCAGGCCATCAGGCCCGGCATCTCGGTTTCGGCAATGTCCAGTTCCTTGCGGCCATAATCGGCGAGCGCAATATCCTTGATGATGTAATCGGCCACTGGTTCGAAATCCTCGTTTTCAATTACCTAGCCGCTGATCATGTTCTCAGCTGCTATGCTTACCTCGCGCTTCGCTCACGGACGTCTCTTCCCGCAACGCCTCAATCTCCGCCTTCAACGCCTCAAACTCCGCCAACTTCCGCGCCAAGAACCGCTGCGTAATCGCGGCCTTCTCCGCCACCCCCTTCGGCGTCAGCAGATAGGCGTAGCGCCGCTTGTCCTCAGCCGCCCTGAAGTTCCCGAGCTTCACGAAGCCCTTCTCCACCAATGCCTTCAGGATGTAATTCGCGCTCCCGGTGCTGACCCCGACCGCCTCTGCCAACTCGCGCTGCGACATCTCCGGGTTTTCCTCGAGGAGGCGCAGGATACGAAAGCGGATATCTTCCTGGACCTTGCTGCGCTGCCCCGCCATCAGGGCGCGGCCTGCCGGCAGGCTACCGCATCAGCGCTGACTCGGGTCAGCCTGAGGGGAGAGGAGTTCGCAGGTAGGCGTCGAAGATCTGACATCGTTCAAAAATGAGCGATAGCAGAATGCTGCACTCGCTAAAAGGGTGTTTATGCAGATCTGGGGATCCGGCAAGGGCGATCACGGGTGTGTGACCGGGGTGCCTGTTCGAAGGCGGTGTCGTCTGCCTCCGCAATAGCTCGTAGAGGCCCAGCCTCCGCATCGAGGGCGTCCCGCGCATCTCTGGTTCGAGAATTCCGGCTCGCTCCGAAATCCCGCGCCAGAGGATTGCGCAGGGATGCGCGTCAGGCGCGCGCCTGGCGCGCGCGGATGCCGGGGGTGAGCAAGATCGTGCGCCACAATGGGGTTGCTTACCTGTGCGGATAGGTGGGTGCAGGAACCGACGTAATCGAGCAGACCCAGGACTGTCTTGCCAGAGTTGATGCCCTGCTCGCACGCGCGGGATCTTCGCGCGAGCGGATGCTGCAGGTGATCATCTGGCTCGCCGACATGGCCGATTTCGATGCGATGAATGCAGTTTGGGATGCATGGGTGCCCGAAGGTTCAGCCCCCGCGCGCGCCTGCGGTGAAGCAAAGCTCGCGCGCCCGGAACTGAAAGTGGAGATCGCCCGATCTTCGCTGCAATCGACGTGATCGCCTGCAAGCGAGATCCGTGCTCGCCCTCATTGCCGAGAACCATCCGTACCGCGCGCTCGCGCATTTCAGGGGAAAACTTGTTCGTTGTCTTGCTCATGATGCTCCATCCTGCTCAAGAGTTGGAGCCTCCGGCAAACCCCGGGGCGGTTCAGTAACCTGTTTACACGACATTAGAAAATTTCGAATATTTCGACTGTTGCGATTGCTTCGAATGACGGATACCCTATATCCACCACGAGAAGAGAGAACCGGAGAGAGAAGATGAACGCCCTCAGAAAAGGGGCGTTTTTTGATCGTTTGCCCGACGAGGTCGAGATCAAGAACGCCGAACAGCTCAGAACGATTGTCGCTTCCCAGATCAAGGAAGGCGAGCCGACTAAGCTGTCGCTTGCCCTGGAAGGCGGTGAAGTCCGAACCGTGACGCTTGCGCCTGCCTTGACGGCTTCGCTGCTCGAGGTGCTGCGGCTTGTGTCGAGCGGTCGCGGATTTCGGATGATCCCCGTCGAGTCAGAGCTGACCACGCAGCAGGCGGCGGATCTTCTCAATGTGTCCCGCCCGTTCCTGGTGAAGCTTCTCGAGGAGGGCGAGATTCCGTTTGCAAAGACCGGCCGTCATCGCCGGGTTCGTGCCGACGATCTCTTTGCCTATAAAGAGAAGCGTGACGCATCTCGCTCGGACGCATTGAGCGACCTTGCCGCCATGGATGCGGAAGAAGGTCTTGTATGAGCCGATACGCTGATCGGTTTACGGCTCTCCTCGATGCCTGCGTCCTAGGTGGAGCGCTTCGCAGAAACATGCTCCTGAGCCTGGCCGAGGCCGGATTGTTCCGGCCTCGTTGGAGCAGTCGCATTCTTGACGAGACCCAGAAAGCGATCGCGCAGATCACCAAGGGCGAAACCGATGGTTCGCGGCAAAGGGCGGCAATCGAAGCGGCATTCCCTGAAGCTCTGGTAACTGGTTATGAGCTCTTCGAAGACAAGCTTGCGTTGCCCGATCCGGGCGACAACCATGTTCTGGCAGCGGCCATCGGGACGTCTGCCTCTGTCATCGTGACGGACAATCTTGCCGATTTTCCTTCCGCGGTTTTGGACCCGCACGCCATCCAGGCGATTTCCGCCGACGACTTCATCGCCGATACAATCGAGCTGGATCCCTCGGAGGCCACTCTGGCCCTGCGTCGCATGCGGAAGCGCTTCAAGAACCCGGCGCTCGATGTTGCGGCTTTGGTTCACAAGTCAGAAGCGCAGGGCCTACTGCAGGTTGCAAACTTCATGGACAAGTACCAGTCGTTCCTGTGAGGAAACGACCGGTGGGTGTCATAGAAGAGGCACGAAGCACTGTCGGCGATTGTGGCCGACTTGCCGCGTAGGGAAAGGCGCATTCCTCAGAGGGCTGAGAATTCACTTAAGAGGTCCTAATCACCACGGCTCCGGCGTCTCATCAGGCGTATCCGGCGGGCTGACCGCATCGCTCGGCAGACCGCGCAGGATTGCCCTTGCGCGCGCCAGCGGATCCTCGATCCGGCGCGCCTCGATGGCCGCGATCTCGCGTTCCAGTCTTTCGAAGATCGGGGCATAGATCGGTTTTTCCAGCATCAGCTCGGCGACGTGCAGCCGCGCTTTCACGAGCCGCTCCAGAAGGGCTGCATCGGACTGGGTGAAGTTGGTCGCGCGATGCGATTTTCGCATATTCGGCGTGAAGGGGCGCTGGGCCATGGCATGCACCTCCTGGGACCGCGCGAGCGAGGCTCGGCGGTGGAAAACGGGTCGATCCGGTGCGGATCTCGGTGATGCGTCCAGTTTAGGTGCCGGGGGCGAAAAAAACGGGTTTCCGATTTTTCGTGCACGGAAAATTCGCTCGATTTGGTTGCCGCTCGTTTTCGGGAGCGCCTAGCGGTAGCGGTTGCGCTGTGTCGCATTTTCTTTCTATCTGTGAGCTTTCGATGGAAAGATTTTCGCACATGTCATTTTTCGAGATCCTCAGAGCCGAACGCGTGGGGCGCGGACTCACGCAGGCTGAACTCGCATCCCGCGCCAAGATCAGCATCCCCACCGTGCGCGCTCTGGAGAGCGGGGCAGGCACGATCCTTTCGCTCGAGGCCGTCTTGCCGATCCTTGGCTTGCGCTGGCGTGTCACAACGCCCGGGAAACATATGGGACGCGTGCTCGCGGAGCGGCGGCGTGCGCGCGGTTTTTCGCAGCAGATTCTCGCCCGCAAGATCGGCTGCAACCGCGTGACGGTCATTGCCTTGGAAGCGGAGTTTTCCGGACGGGTTGCGACGCTTGCCGCGGCATTGCGGCTACTTCGCCTCCGCACCCCTCTGGAACGAAGCGATCTGGCGAAGGGGCAAGGGTTGGTGCCACCGAAGAACGGGATGGAACAGGACCGTGTCATGACGCCGCCTGATCTGGCCAAGGCAATCATCGATCATTTTTCGCATGCGATGGCGGGTCGCGTTCTCGACCCGTCGCTCGGGTGCGCACACCGGGGTCATCCGGTCACCGATTCCGATAATATCCGGTCGGTCATTCCGATTTAA
>NZ_AQRC01000021.1 GCF_000737065.1 Thioclava atlantica
CCCCCGCAACCAAAATATACATAGAAACTAAAGTGTAATGGCGCCCAAAGAGGCGCCTTTCGCATGTCCGCTAACCCGTGGATGCAAAAGGGGAGTCGCGAACAATGCGCAGCTCAGGCCGCCGCGTGAGCAACTGGATGAGACGACGATACTCGGGAGAGATGTTCGCCTATCAGTCGCTTGGAGGGGGCGTAGGAGTCCGATCAGTCGCCGGGTGCCCCCTGGGCTGCCGCGCGCGGGTAGCTGTCCCCACGCCGCCTGACCTGCTCCCCTGAAACGTTCTCGTCCTGGGATTAGCCTGTTCGCCAACTGCGGGCCTTGTCAGGCAGGGCGGGTCCCTGAACCACTTGAGAACGTGAACCCGGATTTAGCGCGGCTTCACGGTTAGCGCTCGCCCTGTTGGGCGAGCGCTTCGGGTCGCGATCAGATGCTTGCGATGTATCCCCCGTCGATCCGGATCTGGCTCCCCGTGATGTAGGAGGCGCGTTCCGACGCGAGGAAGGTGACCATATCGGCGTATTCCTCCGGGTCGCCATAGCGTCCCATCGGGATCGAGGCGAGGCTTTGCGCGCGGACATCCTCGACGCTGCGGCCTTCGCGCTCGGCTTTCTTTTCGTCGAGGAAGGTGATGCGCTTGGTCGCGATCCGGCCGGGCATCACGATATTGCTCGTGACGCCGTCTTTGCCCACTTCTCCTGCGAGGGTCTTGGACCAGCCGACCAGACCGAGCCGCAAGGCGTTCGACAGGCCGAGATTGGGGATCGGGGAGACGACGCCCGAGGAGGTCGACGTGATGATCCGGCCCCAGCCGCGTTCCCGCATCCCCGGCAAGACGCGATCGGTGATCGCCATCACCGAAACGACCATTGAATCGAAGAACTTGCGCCAGATGTCAGGGCTGTTGCCATTCACGGTTCCGGGCGGCGGGCCACCGGTGATCGCGACGAGAATGTCCACCGGGCCGATCTCGGTTTCGATCTTTGACACATGCGCGTCGATGTCGTCGATCTTGCCCAGGTCCCAGGCAAGGGAAATCGCCTTTCCGCCTGCGTCGATGATTGCCTTGGCGGTGGCATCCGCTGCGCCTTGATCAAGATCGGCGACCGCCAGCGCAGCGCCCTCGGCGGCCAAGCTGGTTGCGATGGCGCTGCCCAATCCACCCCCGGCGCCCAATACCAGGGCCACTTTTCCCTTCAGACCAAGATCCATCTTCACTCTCCTTTTCTGGATTTCGTAATTTTCGGCCAATGGCGTCAGCGTTCGCTTTGGATGACGTCGGCGAATATCTTGCAGATCGCGTCGCGAAACCATTTCTGTCCGGGGTCGCGGTCGCTTCGTGCATCCCATCGCAGGTCGACAGAGAACCCGACCTCGCTCATCGGCAATTCCCGCGCGACAAGCGCCGCGAGCCGGCTGTCGGCCTTGAGCCATTCGCTGGGAACGACGGCGACGAGGTCGGTCGTTTCGATGATCTGGGGTAGATCGAACCACGAGGGCACGGTCAGCACCTGACGCCGCTGCAACCCGCGCCGTGCAAGCGCATCGTCGATCAGGGTCGTGCCGATCGCCGCCGGCGAGATCCGGGCGTGACGCAGGCCGGCATAGCGTTCGACTGTCAGCTCCTCGCGCGCAGCAGGGTGTCCTTGCCGCATCACGACCAGAAAGCGGTCGTCGAGCAGGCGCCGTGTGCGGATCGCGGCCGACAGGCTCGCTTCCGGGGCGAACATGATCTGGACATCCGACAGCTTGCGGGTCGCATCGGCCCCGGTGCCGAAGGGGATCACATTGACAGAGATGCCGGGCGCGTCCCTTTCCAGTCGCTGGGCCAGGGGTGCGAGAACCATCCCCGAAACGTAATCCGCGATCTGCATGGTGAAGACCCGGTCGCTCTTGGAGGGATCGAACCGCTGCTGCATGTCGATGGCAGTGGATATGTGGTGAAGCCCCTCGCCGATCTCGAGCCCGACCTCCAGAGCGCGTTCGGTGGGTTCCAGCCCGTTCGGGGATCGGCGGAACAACTCGTCGTTGAACATGACCCGCAGCCGGGCGAGCGCATGACTGACCGCCGAGGGCGACAGCCCCACCGCCTCAGCGGCACCGGCAACCGATCCCTGCGACAGGATCGCCTGGAATATCACCAGAAGATTCAGGTCAAAGCGGCGCAAATTGGTCTGGTCGGGCATGGGCGGTCCTCGGCTATGGATTACGATCCGAGCATCGCGCCTGGCAGCCAGGTGGCAAGCCCCGGAAACACGACGAGAAGAAAGATCGCGACGAGCATCAGCAGAAAGAACGGAAAAGCGGCCCGCGCGATGCGCAGGATGTTCGCACCGGTCATTCCCTGGATGACGAAGAGGTTGAAGCCGACAGGCGGGGTGATTTGGCTCATTTCCACTGTTACGACCAGGTAAATTCCGAACCACAGCGGGTCGATGCCCGCGGCCTGCACCATCGGCAGAATAATCGCCGTCGTCAGGATGACGATCGAAACCCCGTCGAGAATGCAGCCCAGGAAAATGAAGACCAATGTGAGGGCCGCGATCAGAGCGGGGGCGTTCAGACCCATTTGCCCGATCCAAGAAGCGAGATTTGCGGGCAGGCCGATGAACCCCATCGCGGCGGTCAGAAAGCTGGCTGCCGCGACGATCAGGCCGATCATGCAATTCGTGCGCACGGCCCCGTAAAGGCCGTCCCGAAAGGTCGCCCAGGAAAGGTCGCCGGAAAGACCGACCACGATCAGGGACAAGAGAATGCCGACCGCCGCTGCATCGGTCGGGCTTGCCAGTCCGGCATAGATCGAGCCGATGACGCCGACGATCAGCATCACGACCGGGATCAGACGTCGCGACAGCACGAGTTTCTGCGCGAAGGGGATCGCGGGCTCGGGCGCGGGGACGAGGTTTTGCGAGAACGTGGCCCGGATCATCACATATCCCATGAACAGGGCGATCAGCATCAATCCCGGTACGACGCCCGCGATGAACAGCCGCGCAATCGACTGCTCGGCCGAGACGCCATAGACGATGAGGATGATCGAAGGCGGGATCAGCAGGCCCAAGGTGGCCGAACCCGCCAAGGTGCCGAAAATCAACGACTCGTCATAGCCGCGGCGTTTGAGCTCCGGCACTGACATTCGACCGACGGTCGCGCAGGTGGCCGCCGAGGACCCTGAAACAGCCGCAAAGACGCCGCAGCCGATGATGTTGACATGCACCAACCCGCCGGGCAGGCGACGCATCCAGGGGGCGAGCCCGTCGAACAGGTAGGCCGACAGGCGCGACCGCGTCAGGATTTCTCCCATCCATATGAAAAGGGGCAGCGCGGTGAGGGGGTAGGAGGCAGTCGAACTCCAGCCCGCGCTTGCCATCAGCTGGCCCATCGGCACATGCGTGAACAAGGTGACCGACAGCGCAGCTACAGCCAACAGCGCCAGCGAGACCCACAGGCCCATTGCCAACAGTCCCACAAGCGCGCCAAGCGTGACGATCGCGACAATCGCATCCATCGTTATTCGCCTCCGTAGCCGTCGGTTTCGCCCCAGGGCGGGGCGGCGTTGCGCAGAAAGGTCAGTGTGAGATCGGCCAGCGCGGCAGTCATGATCGCGAGACCCAAGACCATCGGCACCTGCGGGATCCACATCGGAACCGAAACCGTTCCCAGCGAGCGATCGCCGAATTGCCAGCTTTGCAGCCCCATCTCAGCGGCGCAGATCGTGAAGTAGCCGATCAGGATGCAAGCCGATGCGCTTGTCGTGATCTGCATCGCCCGTGCCAGCGGGGAGGGCATTACCCCCAGCACCAAGGTGACCCGGACATGGGCCCCCGCGCGCAACGCCCCCGCGATGCCGAGGAAGATCGAGCCCGCGAGGAGAAAGCCGCAAAATTCCGCATAAGCCGGGACCGAGAGCCCGGGTGCGGATTTGCCCAAGGTCTGGGCAAACCTGTCCACAAGGCCGAAGCCGACCTGCAGCAACATGATGACAAGGATCGCCACCACTTGTAGCGCTGCCAGAAATTCCGCCATCCGGTAGACCGCGTCGAGAAAGCGCCGCATCGAAGACCTCCTGTTAAGTGGTCGGGGCAGGGACCGATCCCCGCCCCGAGCCTTGGGCCTACTTGCCCATCGCCTTGAGGATGTCTTCGCCCTCCGAGCCGGCGCGTTGCTTCCACTCGGCCAACATCTCGGCGCCCACTTTCTTCAGCCCCTCGACCAGTTCGGGCGAAGCCTCGGCGACCGTCATCTGATGATCGGCAAGCGTCTTGGCCGCCTCGGCATTGTTCTGTTCGGAGAGTTGCCACCCGCGTTGCTCGGCCTGGGCCGCGGCCTGCATCAGCGCGTCCTGTTCCTCCTTGGTCAGAGCATCGAACATGCGGGCGTTGACCACCACGATGTTCTTCCCGAGGAAGGAATTGACCTTCGTGTAGCGCTTGACGAAATCCCATGCCGAGATCGACACCCCGGTCGATGCCGAGGTGATCAGGGCGTCGACCCGGCCTGTCGCGAAGGCTTGCGGGATGTCGGGCACTTCGACCTGAGTGGGCACCGCGCCGGTGAGCTGGGCAAGCCGGTCGGTCGTGGCATTGTATGTGCGCAGCTTGAGGCCGCGCAGGTTCTCGACCGTGTCGAGCGGGGTGTTCGAATAGAGACCGTTGGTCGGCCACGGCACCGCGAACAAAACCTTGAGATTCTGCTGGGCCAGTTTCTCCTCGATGACCGGGCGCGAGGCCTCCCACATCTGTTTCGCCTCGGCATAGCCATCGACGACGAAGGGCAGCAGGTCCAGTTCATAGATCGGACTTTCATTGGCCAGCCGGCCCAACAGAAACTCGCCGATCGGCACGGTGCCGTTGCGCACCGCATTCTTGATCTCGGGGTGGGGGATCAGCGAGTTGCCGGTGTGGACCGAGATCGTGAACTTTCCATCCGTGGCCTGTTCGACGTCCTTGGCGAACTGCAAGATGTTCTGTTCATGGAAGTTCGCTTCGGGATAGGGCGTCGCCATGTCCCAGCTCTGGGCGGTGGCGGCGCTGGCAAGCACGCAAGTACTGGCCGCTGCGGCCGCGAGGGCCATTCGGATCGGTTCGAGTTTCATTTCTTTCCTCCCTGGTGTTTTTGCCCGTCCTCCACGGGCATTTGCATCAATTTCCCAAAGCCGGGGCGCGCCTGTGCGGCGCCGGTGCGGCGCAAGGCGAGCCAGGCGAGGGCCTGATTGCTGGTCAGAACCGGCCGCTTCAGAGCTTCCTCGAGCGGCGCGATGATGTCGTGGGTGCGAATGGCGGTGCAGCTGAGCACATAGGCATCGGCCCGGTCGTCCTGGGCGGAAAGGCACATCTCCTGCCAACGCTGCTCGGGCTCCTGCGCCATCTCCCAGTTTCCGTTGATATCCGCGCCGAGCGCGGCCAGGACCTCGATCCCGTGCCATTCGAAGAACGCGGTTTCGCGGGCGACGACCGCGTCGATATATGGCGTGACCAGAACGATCCGCCGGGCCTTCAGCGCGCGCAGCCCTTCGAGAAGCGCGGAGCCGGTGGTGATCGTGGGGATGCCCGTTTCGCTTTCGATGCTTTCGGCGATCTCCCTGTCAGATCCAGGGTGGCGGGTCGAAACGGCCGTGCAGTTGAATGCGATCAGGTCGGGCCGGGTATCGGCCACGAGCGATGCGGCTTGCGAAAGGTCTGCGAGCATCCCGTCGAGATCCGCATCGCTGCTTCCGGTAAGGCGCAGCCGGGTCACATGCAGTCCGATCGTCGGGGGCAACATGTCGTGGATCTGGCCTTCGGCCAGTATGTTGCCCGAGGGCAGGATCAAACCGATCCGCACAGAGGGGGTGGTGTCGCTCATCTCGCCTCCCATTCCCGCGCATCGCGGGAAAGCTCGGATCGAGCCTAGGCGGAGGCCATGCTGCACCAAAGCGAATAACAATCAGTCGCAGATGCACGCGGTGCATGCTTCGGGACGCTCAGTGCAGCACGGATTGCAGGAACAAGGTGACCGGTGGCACGAAGGCGGTTGCCAGAAGGACGAGCACCATCACCCCGAGCATTGGGAGCATGGCGCGGGCTATCGCGCCGATCGGCTGTTTGCTGATCGCCGCGCCTACGAACAGCGCGTAGCCGAAGGGCGGGGTCGCCATGCCCATGGTGAAATTGATCGTTACCATCGCGCCGAACTGGATCGGATCGATCCCTAGCTGGTTCCCGATCGGGATCAGCAGACTCGACAGGATGATCATCGCTGCGAGGTTGTCCATCAGGCAGCCGATGACAAGCAGGACCAGGTTGAGCATCAGGATGAAGATCACCGGGTGATCGGCGAATTGCGAGAGCGCACCGGTCAGCTTCGCGGGAAGCTGTTCGAATGCGATGAGCCAGCCAAAGCCGTTGGCCGCGGCGATGATGAACATCACCATCGTCATCGTGCGAATTGACACGCGGCTGACACTGATGATCGTGGGCAGGGTCAATTCGCGATAGGCGAAACGGCCGACAAGCAAGGCAAAGACCACCGCGACCACCGCGGCTTCGGTCGGGGTGACGATCCCGCCATAGATCCCTCCCAGGACGAAAACGGGGCCGAGCAGCGCCCATTTCCCCTCGTTGATGGCTTCGCGGCGTTCGCGCCAGCTTGCGGGCGCTTGCACCGGAATGGCATTGCGCCGGGCATGGGACCAGCTGATCACCATCAAGCCGACCGCCAGCAGCAAACCCGGGACGACGCCGGCCATGAAGAGGCGGCTGATCGATTGTTCGGACATCACGCCCCAGATGACGAGGGGGATCGACGGCGGAATGAGCGGCCCGATGATGCCCCCCGATACCGCGAGCGCCGCTGCGAAGGGACGCGAATAGCCGCGTTTCTCCATCTCGGGGATCATGATCGTGCCGATCGCCGCGGTCGTCGCCGGGGCGGATCCCGAGATGGCGGCGAAGAACGCGGCAGCCAGCACCATGACCATGCCCAGCCCGCCGGTCCGGTGACGCACCAACACATCTGCGACATTGACGAGCCTTCGCGAAATACCGCCCTTTGTCATCAGATCGCCGGCCAGGACAAAGAACGGAATCGCGAGCAGGCTGAATGATTGCGTCGATGCGATGAAACGCTGCGCGAGCACGACCATGTCGATATGCGCCAGATAAAGGGCGAGCGCGCTGGATAGCCCCAGGGCAAGGGCGAGGGGGACCCGCGCGATCACCAGCGCGAGTGTCCCGAAGACAAGGGCATAGCCGATACCGCTCATTCGATCGTCCTCTTCGCGCGTTCTCGAGGTCAGTTCCGGGCTTCGGCGCCGGAAAGGGGTGGGGAGGCATGAGGCTCGTCCCCGGGGTCAATGCCGGGATCGGGGGCCGCGTCGTCATGCGCACGCGGAGAGATCAGAGCCGCGATCGCATGCAGAACGATGAGCCCCCCGGCGATCGGCGCCGACAGATAGAGGATGTCGATGGGCGCTTGCAGTGCGGCGGTGCGTTGTCCGTGAGTGCGCAACACGTAGGACCAGCCCGACCAGAACAGGAGGCCGCCGAAGGTCAAAACGAGGACTTGCACGATCCGGTCGGAAACGGCGCGTATACGTTCGAACCGCTCGGGAAGCAAATCGACCGCCACCTGCGACCCTTCGCGCAGCCCGACCGACCCGTAAAGCAGAACCACCCAGCAGAACAGGATGATGGCGAGTTCCTCGGTCCAGCTCGGAGGAGCGCCGAGCAGATAGCGCATGGCGATCTGCAAGCTGAGCAATCCCAGCATCACGAAGATCAGCAGCACGCAGAGTCTGGATGTCAGCCTGGCGATCCGGTCGCTCAGCCATCTGATGGCAGCGGCGATGCGGCTCATCTGCTCCTCCCCTTTGAGAGCCCGGCGCCCCGGAGGGCGCCGGACCAACTCGTCAGTTTTCCTGAGCGACCGCTTCTTCGGCTTCTTTCAGCAGGTCCGGGCCAATCGAATTGGCGAATTGCCCGTAGACACCTTTCACCTTCTCACGGAAGGCGGCAAGGTCGGGAACGTCGTTGATCTGCATCCCCTCCGCTGCGAGCTGCTCGCGAACCGAGGTTTCGTTCGCGGCGACGGTCTTGCGTTCCTCGAGCACGGCGGTGTGGCCCGCCTCACGAATGGCGGCTTGAACGTCGGCGGGCAAACGGTCGAAGGTCGTTTTCGAGATCAGCAGATGGACGGCCGAATAGGTGTGCCGGGTCATCGAGGCGTATTTCACCACTTCGGGGAACTTGTTCGCCTGAACAACCGATAGCGGGATCTCGAGCCCGTCGATCGTGCCTTGCTGAACGGCGGTATAGACCTCGCCCCAGGCCATCGGCACAGGGCTGCCGCCAAGCGAATTGAACATGTCAATGAAGACCGGGTTCTGCATGGTGCGGAACTTGACGCCCTCGACATCCGAGGGCTTCTCGATCGGATGGTCATTGTTGATCATGTTGCGAAACCCGCCTTCGGCCGCGCCGAGCGACACCACGCCTCGCTTTTCGAGATTGGCCGCCAGCTTCTCGCCGACCGGGCCGTCGAGCACCTTGTGCGCCTGATCCGCGCTGGAAAACAGGAACGGCAGGTCGAGCAGCTGGTAGCTTGGCTCCACCGTGGCCACGACGGCATTGGTGATGACGCCCATGTCGATCGTGCCGAACTGCATGTTTTCCAGCACATCCTTCTCGTCGCCGAGTTGCCGGTTGGGAAACAGCGCGACAGTGACCTTGCCGGGCATCGCGGCCTCGATCGCATCCTTGAAGGCATGTGCGGTGATTGCGTAGGGGTCGTTCGGGCTATCGGCGCTCAGCCAGGCCAGCTTGAGCTCGACGCTCTGAGCCTGCGCTCCGCCGGTCAGAGCGGTCATCGCAAGTGTGGTCGCGGCAACGAGGCCGCTCAAGGTCCGTTTCATAATGTCTCCTCCCTTTCGCCAATGCGCTCCAAGCACGATTTCCGGGCTCGGACATTGTCGATGTCTGTTGAGGTTTGCACAGCCTGGCCCGGGGGCGTTAGCCGTTTTTACCTGAAGGCAGTGCAAAATGTTCATGTCAAAATGAAACTGATGCATGTGCATGCCGTCCCTAGATGATGCACGCCATGCAGTGCGCCCTGCCGCATATGAAATGTGATGCAGTGCGGCGGGGCGCTATCAACTCATCATGAGATCGCCGCAAGCTAGGGAGAAACCTGATGCCCCGAGATATCGTTCAACCTGAAATCATCGAAGCGCCCGAGGGCTTCCGCTGGCCGGGAGATCGGCACGTGGCGGTCGTATTCAACATTGCCTACGAGGTCTGGTCCGAGGGGGCCACGTCGGGCGTCGGGCCGATGGGCAATCCTCTTCCGGTCGGTGTCTTCGATCCGAATGCCGATAGCTACGGGAATTACGGCGCGCAGGCGGGTATCAAGCGCCTCGTGAAGGAGCTCGGGAAATCGGAGATTTCGGCCAACATCTTCACCTCTGGAGCGATCGCGGAACGCGATCCCGACCAATTGCGCGCGGTGATCGAGGCGGGGCATGAGATCGTCGCCCACGGCTACGCCCAGGATCTGATCCCGGCCAAGTTGAGCGCCGAAGATGATGCCCGCTACATTGCCCGCACCACGGAGTTGCTGAGCGGTGCGCTGGGGCGGCATCCGAAAGGGTGGATCAGTCCGCGCGCGACAGCGGGGCACGATACGATGCGCCGCCTGATTGGCGCCGGGTATCAATGGCAAGGGGACATGCTCGATCGCGATCTGCCTTATCTGCAACGCTATCCCGAAGGCGAGTTGGTCTCGATCCCGTTGACAATCGACTTCAACGACCTGTCGCATTCGATGCGCTTCGGGCGGACCCCGCGTGAGTTCGTGGAAGTGTTCGACGACGCGCTGGAGCATATGCTGGCAAATCGCGACGATACCGTGATCATCGACGTCCTCGTGCATTGCCATTGCTACGGTCGCCCTGCCGGGGCCTGGGCCTATTCGGAAATCGCGAAGAAATGCGCCGGCCGCGACGATATCTGGGTCACCACGCGCGGTCAGATCGCCGAGCATTTTCGCGAGAGCCTGTGAGCGCGCACAGCTCGCTACAGAAACATCACAAGGGAGATGAGAATGTTGATTGACTGGACTGCCCTGCCCACGGTGGGCGGAATGCGCGCGGGTTCGGACCGGCAAGGAATTTGCGGCGACAAGATCTCGGCCGTCCGTGTCGTGACCGACCCCGGCGCACATTTCGATGGCAAGACCCATTGGCACGAAAACGAACAGCTCCTCGTGATGGTCGAGGGGATGGTGAAGCTCACGATCGACGGCCGCGAGATGGAAGCCCATCCCGGCGACCTGGTGTTTTTCCCCGCCGGGTCGCGCCATGCCGCGATCGGCGTGGGGCCGGACGGGGCTGTCTATTACGAAATCTTCGCCCCGGCACGGCCCGACCAGCTTCCGGGCTGGGTAGGGAGTTCCGTCCTGCGTTTCGACTAGCGGCAGCGCTGATTGCCGGAGCATCATACCGGCAGCGAACTCGCGGCGAAGAGGAAGGCGTCGGGGCGCCTGTCGGATGGGTTGCCGTTCGATGCCTCGAGTGAATGACGCCGTTTTTCGTGGACGCCTTCCTAGCTCGTTTCGAGGCAAGAAGGCCATGAAGCGCAGCGACAAGTTCAGCGACGATTTCAGCCGAGATGGGGTCGCGCAGATCACGCGGCGGGGTCGCCCGGTCAGCGACGTTTCGGAGCGGCTCGGGGTCGGCCAGTATTTCCTCGGTGCTTGGAAGAAGAACGTCGCGAAGGCTTCCTCGGGCGGTACGGAGAAGGATGCGGAGATCCGGCGTCTGGAGCGCGAGCTGCTGAGGGTGGCGAAGGAGCGCGACATCCCGAAAAGGCGACCGCGTGTTTCGGCAGGATGCGAAGCGAGACAGGCGTTCGTGGCCGGGCATCGCGGGCAGCTCTGCATGCGGGCGATGTGCCGCTGCCTTCAGATCCGGCCGAGCGGATCCTCCGCGTGGCTCGAGGCGCCGCTGCACAAGCGGGCGCAAGAGGAGCGGCGGCAGACCGCGATGCGGAAGGAGGCCCGGACAGAAAGCGCCCGGGTCTCTGATCAGCGCAATCTGCACGACGACCTGCTCGAACCGGGCGAAAGCAACTGCCTGAACCGCGTTGCACGCCCCACCAGCCTGAGCGCGCATCAAGGCACAGACCGACGAAAGGCGTCGCCCCGGAAAGCATGGGGAAATGCCGGCGGTCTTGGTCAACGACGCTCTGGAGCGGTCGTTCGATGTCGACGCGCCGGACAGGGCCTGGGTGACCGACATCACCTACATCCGCACGCAGGAGGGCCTCGCGTAACTGGCCGTCGTCATCGAGCTTTTCTCGCGCCGCGTAGCGCGGTTGTCCATGCGAGCCGCCAGTCGACCGACGGGGCCTTTCAGGCGCAGCGCTTCGCCACATAGCGGAGAAAACCAAAGGAGACGGTCTGATCCATTCGGACCGGGGCGGCCAGTTCACCAGCATGGACTGGGCCGCGTTCCTTCGGGCACGTCATCTGTAACCCTCCATGAGCCCGCGCCGAGGTCATGTGGCGTGTACTCCATGCGTTGTACCTCGGGCGCCCTAGATCTACCGCAAGACGGGCAACCTGCGCGCTGTTCAGCTCCTGCGCGGCAACTCGGGATGGACAGCGCGGTCCTTTCTTTCGGGGGCGAGTTGAAATCTGACGCTCGACTGTCTCCAGGCTCGTATTCGTGTCGCGCCACTCTTCGCCCTCATCCGTGTTTTGCGGTGTTCAGCTTGTGCGCGGAGCCAGGGCAGGTCTTGCCCTCGGCAAAGCGGCGCAGGCCCCTTCCGCGCCGGGGATGCGTCGCACCACATGGCGTTCGGGCGGCCAGTAATCTGGCCGCCCGTCATCGCAATGAGTACCTCTTCGGCGCCGCGCGCGTCAGCCTATCTGTGCAGCGGCCGGGCCGAAGAACTCGTGATGGATGCGCGCGTCGGGCACGTTCGCGGCCTTCAGGCCCGCCACCATTTCCTTCATGAAACCGACCGGACCGCAGACGAAGTAATCCGCCTTCGCGGGATCGGTGATCTCCACCAGCCAATTCGGGTCGATCCGTCCGGCGCGAACCCCGTCGCGCAGATCTCCCTCGGCGGGGTCTTCGTAGAAGACATGGCTTTCGCTGGCCCGCACCCTGGGCGCATCGCGCATCGCGTGATGCTCCCCGTCGCGGGTGGCATGGACATAGACGATCCGCAGATCTCCGCCGCCATAGCTTTCCAGCATCGAGATCATCGGGGTGAGGCCGACGCCGCCCGACAGCAGCACCACTTCATGCTTGTCGGCGGGGTCGAGGAAGAATTCGCCAGCCGGCGCGGCGACGTCGACCTCGGCGCCGACCTCGACATCGTCGTGCAGCCAGTTGGAGATCCGTCCACCCGGTTCGCGCTTCACGGTGATCCGGTAGCTTTCGCCGTCAGGCGCCGAGGAGATCGAATAGTTGCGGCGGTATTCCTCGCTCTCTGCGGGGGTGAAGCGGAAGCTCAGATACTGCCCGGGGCGGTGCCGCAGGACGGAGCCGCCATCGACGGGGCGCAGGGTGAAGGACATGATCTCGGGCGTTTCCGGCGTCTTTGCCGTGACCTTGAAGCGCCGCCAGCCGCGCCAGCCGCCGTCCTGTGCCTCGGAGCCGGCGTAGATCTCCTCTTCGCGCGCGATCAGCGTGTCGGCGAGGAACCAGTAGGCCTCGCCCCAGGCTGCGAGGATCTCGGGGGTCGCGGCTTCCCCCAGCACCTCCGAGACGGCACCCAGCAGGGCGTTCGCGACATGGGGATAGTGTTGGGGGAGGATCTGCAGGCCCGCGTGCTTCTGTGCAATCCGCTCCAGCGCCTCGGCCAATACGCCGGGGTTGCGGATGTGGGTGGCATAGGCCACCAGGGCACCCGCAAGCGCCTTGTGCTGTGGCGAATTGCCATGCTGGTGTGACATGTTGAAGAGTGCGCGGATCTCGGAATCGGCCAAGAGCCTCCTGTACATGCAGGGCACGATCTGGTCGACATTCGCGGCCACGACCGGCGCGGTCGCCTCGATGATGGCAAGGGTTTCTTCGGTGAGTGGCTTGGCCATGGGTGCCTCCTGGTATAAAAGATGCCGACGAAACGTACCTATAGGCGCCGAAGTTAAGATGCCAATCACAGGTATGTTTGTTGCCTGCGACATTGCGTCCTGCCATCGGATGGTCACGGAAAGGAACAGGAATGCGGCTGAACGACACGACCGACGTGGCGCTGCGCGTCATGATCTACGCCGCTTCGGTCAGCGAGCGGCGCTTTACCATCGACCAAATCGTCGACGCTTACGGCGTGCCGCGAAGCACGGTGATGAAGGTCGTGAACGCCCTGACCCGGGGAGGTTTCCTGACTGCGCAGCGGGGCCGGGCAGGGGGCCTTCACATTGCGGCCCCCCCGCAAAAGATCGGCGTGGGCGCGATCGTACGGCACATGGAGACCGACTTCGGTATCGTCGAGTGCATGCGATCTGGGAACGCGTGCACGATCACCCGTTGCTGCCGCCTGATTTCGCCCCTTACCGACGCACGCAACGCTTTCCTTGCCACGCTCGACAAGTATTCGGTGGCGGATATCGCTATCGCCCCGGCCGAGTTCGGCCTGCCGCCGGCGTGACAGGCGCCCGACCCGCCACCTCCCGCGTCCCAGGGCAACATCAGAGACCAAACGCCGTGCATTTCCTTCGCTCCCTGGGACCCGCTGTCGCCCATGCCTCGCCGGTCGAAGCGCTTCGTGCAGGTGTCGGGGCCCTTGTCGGGCTGGGCGTCACCGGCCTCTTCGTGCTCTCCCCGGCGGTGGACCTTCACCTCGGGCTCTATCTTGTCGCGCCGTTCGGCGCGTCGTCGGTGCTGCTTTTCGCGGTGCCGAACAGTCCGCTCGCCCAGCCTTGGTCGGCGGTGGTCGGCAACGTCGTGGCCGCGTTGGTCGGTGTCGCGGTCAGTCTGGCGATCGCGGATCCGGTTTTGCGGATCTCACTGGCGGTGGCCCTTGCGCTTTCCCTCACGATCCTCTGCCGCGCGGTGCATCCCCCGGCTGGCGCAGTGGCGATGACTGCGGCGATGAGCCCCGACGCCGTGCGTCACCTCGGCTTCTGGTTCGCGCTGTCCCCGATCGCGACAGGGACGGTTTCGCTGGTGCTGATCGCGGCGCTCTATGCTCGGTTGACGGGGCGGCGCTATCCGTTCCGACTGTTCGACGAGCCAAACAGCCATGGAACCCGGGATGCGGCGCCCGTCGAGCGGCTGGGCCTCTCCGAGGCGGAATTGACGGACATCCTTGAACGCTATCGGCAATCCTTCAACCTCGGGACCGAGGATCTGGCCCGGCTGATCGGCGCCGCGGAGCTGCAGGCGGCAGCGCATCGGGTGGGCCCGGTGACGGCCGCCGACATCATGTCGCGCAATCTCGTCACGGTCGAGCGCGACACCAGCCTCTCCGTGGTGGCCGACCTGTTCGGGCGGCACCGCTTCACCTCGTTGCCGGTGACGGGTAACGACGGGCGCCTTCTCGGCGTGATCTTCCAGATCCACCTGATCTGTCGCGCCGGCGACCAGACGAAGCTTGCGCGCCGGCTGTTCGGCGGGAGTCTCGGCCGGCTGCTCGATCGCCGGAGCGAGGGGGCCCTGAGCGCGGGCAAGATCATGTCCGTAGCGGTCCCACGAGCCACGGGCGATATGCCGCTGGCCGCGCTACTGCCGATGATGGCGGATGGCGAAGTTGACGCGGTTCCGGTGCTGGAGGACGAGCGGATTGTCGGCATCGTGACGCGGACTGATCTGATCGCGGCGCTCGCGCGCGAGGTCAACCGGGGCACCTGAGAAAAGGGCCGGTGTCGCCCCCGGGCACTCCAGCCGTCAGCCGAGCTATCCCGGACCTTGGCGCGCCAGGCGCACAGGGCCCGGAATTCGGGCACAACAAGCGGCGTCCTGTCATCGAAGCCGATGCGCTGGCGAAACCAAGCCGTCCGCTCGTGACGTGCCGTGATCGGTCGGGCTCGTTTTGTCCGGGCCTGCAGGGGGGGGCGTGATTTCCGTGATTTCAGGCTCGATCAGCAAGTTTGGCAGCCCCGCTTGTCTGCGCTGTCATAGTTTTCCGAGTGGTCGCAAGGACATTTTCGGCAGTCGGCAAGGAGCACATCTTCGACGTGCGCCCTGCGATCGGCCGGCTTGTCCGAAATCAAAGCGAGACTGCCCGAACCGTCGCAACATTGCTCACATGTCCGGATGTGGAATGCATCCGGCGCGATCGATCTATGGAGGTTCTCAATGCGTTTCCTTCTCCTACTGCCAGCGCTGCTGGCCGTATCCGCCTGTTACCCGACACCGGGGCCGTATTCAGGCAGCCCCGGTCCCGGGCCAGGACCGGCTCCTTACCCATCCTATCGTGCCGAGAGCATCGAATACGGCCGTATCGTTTCCGTGCAGCCGGTTACGATGCGGCGGACCAGTGACGGGGATCGGATCGTCGGCACGGTCGCCGGCGGGCTGGTCGGTGCCGTGATCGGGCGCCAGTTCGGGTCCGGCACCGGCAAGGACCTGATGACAGGAGCCGGCGCGATCACGGGGGCTATCGTAGGCAGCAACATTGCCAGCCAAGGAAGCACATACACGTCTTCGGCTTGGACGGTGAGGCTCGACAATGGCGGTTCGATCACCGTCATTCAGGTCTCGAACACGTTCCGGGTCGGGGACAGGGTGAGCGTTGTGCGAAGCGGCGATCAAGTCTACCTGCGATAGGGCTGAAGCCGGCGGTCCGGGGCGCGATACCCCGGACCGCCAAGCAGCATGAGGGTTACGGTTGCCATCTCATTTTTGAACCGCGCCCTTCGTAACGGCTGCCGGGTTATGGACGGAAATCATTCACGGGAGCGCTCTCTCTCGTGTTTTGGCAATCCTTTGAGGGCCGCGGAATATCGAGGCGCGAGAGGAGCCACATTCCGGTTGGCGACCGGAATTCTTTGCGGCCACCATCGTTGTTGACTGAATGTCGGTCGCACCACAGGCGCTATGCGCAAAGTCTCCAACCTTGGAACGGCGGTTTCCTGAGCGTTGCAGGCCACCACGCCAAGTGCAGCGCGCGACCGCTTCCCGCGCTTTGTAAGCCCGAACGTTGTGAATTATGTGCCATTCCAGTCGGCACCAGTGCCTTCTTGGCTTTGAACGCGTAGCGATCGACCCCCACAATACGCACCGGGCGTGCCACGCGTGGCGCAAGCGTCGTCTGTGTCGGAAGACCGGGCAGGGCCGGAGCCGCCTATAGCCCAGCTGGCAGTTTGGCGTGCATCGCCTCGCTTCGGTCAAACCGTTCGCCGTCGGCAGTGAAGGTCCCGTCTCCCACGGCATGAAGCAGCCTCCTATCCGCCCGGTCGGCGTCGATATGGGCCGCGATCCCCTGGAGCAGCACGAGGTTCAGCCGCTCGACAACCTCGTCGACGCGGCATTCGATATTGGCAAGGCATTCCTTGATCAGCGGTGCCCCGACATGGCGCGCCTCAAGGGGAGTGAGGCCGAACCGCTCGAATTTGTCGGTATCTGCGCCGGAGCACGTTCCGATGCCGACGACTGTGTCGATCATTCCGGCGGTCGGGATGGCGAGGACGCACTCGCGTCTGCCGCTCAGCGCGATCCAGGAGTGGTTCCACGGCCCGGTGGTGAGCGCGAACTCGGCATCGAAGCCGCGGACCATCGTCCAGGTGATGGTCATGATGTTGGGCCTTGTCCCGTCATGGGTCGTCACCAGGACCACCGGCCCGGGCTCGATCAATGTGAAGGCGCGGGTGAGCGCAAAGGGCTCCATGATGATCCTCCTTCGGTCGGCGGAGAGCTTAAGCGCATTAGAGACTTTTCCGAACCGGGAATGCTTCGCCGCCATGAACGAATATCAGCTTCGATAGTCTGCATCTCCGCAGAGCCGTGTCACGACCATTGCGGCTTTGGGCTGGCAACTGACCGTGTCGCCTCGGGGGGAGGGACGAAACTCACGCAAGTGACGCCAATATGTAAAATCATTCATTTTGAAGCTCTTAGAGGCTGCTTATTGGTTTTCCAGACGCGGATTACGCGAAGTAACCTTTCGCGGGGGCGATCGGACCCGGAGTGCGCCGTTGACTATGGTGTCTGGTGATGGCTTAGCTTTGACTTGATCAACAAGTGAGGCCACGGATGCCGCATTCCTCGACCGTCAATATTCTGCACATTCTCGAAACCGATTTCTCGATGATCGTCGAGGAGTGGCTCGGCACCCAGGTGCATGAAGGGGTCAAGCGCTCGGATTTGTTCTCGGACGCCGAGAGCAGGGCGCAAAATGCCGAGCTTCTCAAAAGCTTCGCGAAGGGCGTGCGCAACGCTGCGGTCGATGGTGACTTCGACCTGGAGGACGCGGCCTGGGAAGATCTGCGCGCGGTTCTGGCGGATGTTACGAAGGAGCGGGTGAAGCGCGGTGTGACCCCGACCGAGATGGCCACTTTCGTGCTGGCCCTCAAGGCACCGCTTTTCGGGCGGCTCGAAGCGCGACTGAACGACGACCCGGCATCGCTGATCCGCGAGGTTCTGCTGGTCACGCGCCTGGTCGACGCCTTCGCGATCTACACCAACGAGGTCTTCATCGCGGAGCGCGAGCAGGTCATCGAGCGCCAGCGCGAGGAGATGCTGGAACTCTCGACGCCGGTGGTCGAGCTGTGGGACCGGGTCCTGACCCTGCCCCTGATCGGGACGCTGGACAGTGCGCGCGCTCAGGAGGTGATGGAAAACCTCTTGCAGACCATCCTCGAGCGGCAGGCCGAGGTGGTCATCGTCGATATCACAGGTGTCAGTACGGTCGATACGCAAGTCGCCCAGCACTTGCTTCGGGCCGCGGCCGCGGTCCGCCTGATGGGGGCCGAATGCATCATTTCGGGCATCAGCCCGATGATCGCACAGACCATGGTGCAGCTCGGCATCGATGTGGGAACCGTTTCGACCCGATCGAGCATCCGCACGGCGCTTGCCGATGCGCTGAAGACGGTCGGCTATTCCATTCAGAAGAACCGGGATTCCTGAGGTGTCCGGCATCACCTCGATACATCTTGTCGAGAATGCGCTGCTGGTGTCGATCCATGACGATGTCACCGACACCGAGATCATCGACCTTCAGGACACGCTGTCGCATCGGATCTCCGAGGAAAACGTGCGTGGGGTCGTCTTGGATATCAGCGCGCTCGAGATCGTCGACACTTTCGTCGGACGGGTGATCGCGCAGCTTGCCGGGATATCGCGCCTGCTGGACGCCGAGACCTATGTGGTCGGAATGCGTCCTGCGGTAGCGGTGACACTGGTCGAATTGGGGATGTATCTGCCCGAGACCAAGACCGCGCTGAGCCTCACCCATGCACTTTCGCAGTTGCGGCGTGCCTAATGCGCCCGACACCTCCCCTCTCACGGTGCTTGCGCGTCTTTCCCTGAAGACGAGCCGGGATGTGGTCGCCGCGCGCCAGACCGTGGCCCGAGAGATGAAGGCGCGTGGAACCTCGACGATCCGTGTGACCCGTTTCGCCACAGCGGTCAGCGAGATCGCGCGGAATGCAATCGTCCACGGGGACGGCGGTGAGATTTCCATTTGTATTGACGCCCGCAAGGAATATCTCCTTGTCGAGTGCCGCGACCGGGGGCGCGGGATCGGGGATGTCGAGCAGGCGATGATCGAAGGTTTTACCACAGCGGGCGGTTTGGGACGGGGCCTCGGCGGGGCGCGTCGTCTGTCGCATGGATTCGAAATCGTCACCGCGCCCGGCGAAGGCACCCTGGTCAGGATGAGCGCCAAATTATGAAGCGCTGGATCGAGATCAACGACCGCAGCGCTGTGGCAGCGCTCCGTCGCCTCGCCCGGCGATATGCGACGCAGATCCGCTTGTCGGACCGGCGGATGGAAGAGCTGGCCATCGCCGTCACCGAGGCCGCGACCAACATCTTGCGGTATGCCGGGCAAGGGCGAGCGTTGATCGAGGTCGTGCGCAAGCCGGGCGTCGAGAAGCTGGTATTGCTCTTTACCGACAGGGGGCCCGGCATCGGCGACATGGACCGGATGTTTCAGGACGGCGAAAGCTCGTCCGATTCCGCTGGGCTGGGCCTGGGCGCCATCCAGCGGTTGTCCGACAGTTTCGATGTCTTCAGCTCGTCCGAAGACGGTACCACCATCGTCTTCACCTTCGACGCCTCCAACGCGCCTCCCTCGACCATGATCGAGGTGGAGGGGCTGCGCGTGTGCCACCCGGCCGAGGAGGTCTGTGGCGATGACTGGATGTTGCGGCAGACGCGGCGTTCGACCGATATTCTGCTCTGCGACGGGCTGGGCCACGGCGCCCGCGCTGCCGAAGCCGCGGCGGACGTGATCGGCGCCGCGCGCGAGGTCCCGGCGGATCCGGGGCAAACGATCGACGCCCTGACCGGCAGCCTCGTCGGCACCCGGGGCGCGGTCGCCTCGATGGTCCGGATCGAGGAGCCGGAAATGAAGCTCTCCTATGCCGGTCTTGGAAACATCTCGACGATCTGCATCGGCGCCCATGGCACCAAGCGGCTTGCGGTCCGGGACGGGAGGATCGGAGGTGCGCAGACCCGCGGCTTCGAGGAAGAGATGGTGCTTGCGCCCGGCGACATGATCATCATGCATAGCGACGGGCTGAAGACGCTGCGCGACAGAGACTTCCGGCCCGGCCTTCTGCACCGGAGCCCGCTTCTTATCGCGGGCTTCTTGCTGGAACGGTCATTTCGGGGGCGCGACGATGCGAGTATCGTCGTGGTGCGGGTAAAAAGTGAGCGGGTGACATGAAAGCGGCACGACTGACGACCGTTCGGCTGGACCATAGCGCGGATATCGTCCGCCTCAGAGAAGTCGCGCTCGCCCTGACCTCCGTGTTGAAATTCGGTGCCTTCGAACGCACCCGCGCCGTCACGGCGGTGGTCGAGCTGGGCCGAAATGCGATCGAACACGGGCGCAAGGGGCGGGCGAGTTTCTCGCTGACCGAGGTGAAGGGGCGTCCGGCACTCGGGGTCTCCGTGCTCGACCAGGGGCGCGGAATACCCCCTGATCGGCTCGAGGGAGACGAGGCGGTGACGTCGGCCAACGGTCTCGGGCTGGGGCTGCGCGGCGTCCAGCGGATCGCCGAGAGGTTCCATGTCGAAACCGGAAGCGAAGGCACCAAGATCGACGTCACCTTCCGCTCCTCGGTGCCGATGATCAGCAGCGCCACGCTGGTTCAGGAAGCGATTGACGCGTTGCTCCAGCTTCAGGCGACGGACCCTGCCGCGGCCCTGACCGAGCAGAACCGCGAGCTGATGGAAACGCTCGCGGATCGCGACCTTCTGATGAAGGAATTGCACCACCGCACCGGCAACAATCTCGCGCTGATCGTGGCCCTCATCCGGATGAGCAAGTCCCATTCCGCGAAGGGAGAGACGCGCGAAGTTCTCAGCGAACTGGAGACGCGGGTCGCGGCGCTGGCAAAAGCGCATGAGCTGATGCAGCGTGCGACAACTGCCGGCACGGTGAGAGCAGCCGAGCTGTTGCAGGAGGTCGCCGCGAATGCGGAACGTGCCTTCAGCGCCCCGGATCTCAGGGTCACGATTTCCGTGAACGCAGCGCCGATGGAGCTGGACGGCAAGCTTGCCGTCGATATCGGTCTGATCGTCGGCGAACTCATCACGAATGCCTACAAGCATGCCTTCAAGGGGCGAACCGAAGGTACGATCACGGTGACCTTGTCCACGTCACCCCAGCAGGGCTTGGTCCTGGAAGTGGTCGATGACGGCACGGGCCTCGCCCCCGGAGCGGATCGCCCGGAGCGGTCGAACTCGCTCGGCTGGCAATTGATCCGGACGCTCAGCTTTCAAAACAACGCCACTTTGACGGTGAACGGCGAGAGCGGGCTCGCCGTCCAGATCAATTTCGCGCCTCCCAAGTAAAGGCCCAAGAGGAGACCCGGCGAAGCTCATCGGGGGGCTTCCTTCCGCCATGCGGCTGACGGCTGGCGCGGCGTGTTCTGGTGACGGCCGTCGCGGCACCGTCCGCGCCGTATGCCGGGTGACCTGTCGCGGGGTTCTTCCTAGACGAGGACTTAGAGACCGACCCGATTCCTTGGTGCGGATTTGGACCACCCGGCAACTCGGTGCCGGGTGAGCCGATCAGTGATTGTGGCGCGGCAGGCGCGCTGCGAGGCGATGGAACTCCTCTGCGCCACGGATCGTCGCGCCATCCGCCATCTGGGTCACCGTTTCGCGGTAGATCTTCTGCCAGGGCGTGGCCGAGGCCGGGATCGGCGGCAGCCCTTCCGTCTTTCGCTGCGCTATCTCGGTCTCGGGGACCAGCATGTCGCAGCGTCCGGTATTGAGGTCGATCCGTATCCGGTCGCCGCTGCGCAGCCAGGCCAGCCCGCCGCCCGCCGCGCTCTCCGGCGAGGCATTGAGGATCGAGGGGCTGTCGGCCGTCCCCGATTGCCGGCCGTCGCCGATCGTCGGTAGGCTGGTGATGCCGCGCTTCAGCAGCCGGTCGGGCGGTTGCATGTTCACCACCTCGGCGGAGCCCGGCCAGCCCAGCGGCCCGGCCCCCCGGATCACCAGGATCGAGCGCTCGTCGATCCCGAGCGCGGGATCGTTGATCCTGGCGTGATAATCCTCCGAGCCGTCGAAGACGAAAGCAGTGCCCTCGAAAATGCCCTCGCGCCCCGGCTCGCAAAGATAGCGGTCGCGGAACTCTGCCGAAATCACCGAGGTCTTCATGATCGCGAAATCGAACAGGTTGCCCGAGAGCACGAAGAAACCGGCGCGTTCCATCAACGGCGCGTGGTAGGGGAAGATCACCTCGCGGTCGGAGCTTTCGCACCCGTCGAGATTGGCGACCATCGTCTGCCCCGTGACCGTCGGACAGCTGCCCTCGATCTGGCCCGCCTGCAGCAATTCCCACATGATGGCGGGCACGCCGCCAGCGCGGTGGAACCGCTCGCCAAGGTATTTCCCGGCGGGCTGGACATTGGCCAGGAGCGGGATGTCGTAACCATGTGTCTGCCAGTCGCCCGGTTCTAGCGCCACGCCCGCATGTTTCGCCATCGCCATGATATGCGGCTGCGCGTTGGTCGAGCCGCCGATTGCGGCATTCACCTTGATCGCGTTCAGGAAAGCGGCGCGGGTGAGGATATCCGAGGGGCGCAGATCCTCATGCACCAGTTCCACCGCGCGCCGTCCGGTCCGATAGGCCATCTGGCCGCGCGCGCGGTAGGCTGCGGGGATCGCCGCACAGCCGGTCAGCGACATGCCTAGAGCCTCGGCAATCGCGTTCATCGTCGAAGCCGTGCCCATCGTGTTGCAGTGGCCGATCGAGGGAGCACTGTCGAGCGCGGTCTCGAGGAATTCGTCTCGGGTGATCTCGCCGGCCGCGTATTTCCGGCGCGAGCGCCAGATCACCGTGCCCGAACCGACCAGCTCGCCCTCGTGCCAGCCGTCGAGCATCGGCCCCCCCGAGAGCACGATCGCTGGCAGATCGACGGTGGCGGCCGCCATCAGAGCCGAGGGCGTGGTCTTGTCGCAGCCGGTGGTCAGCACGACCCCGTCGAACGGGTAGCCATAGAGCAATTCCACCAGCCCCAGATAGGCGAGGTTGCGGTCAAGAGCGGCTGTCGGGCGCTTGCAATTCTCGAAGAGCGTGTGGGTCGGGAATTCGATCGGGATGCCGCCGGCATCGCGGATCCCGTCGCGCACCCGCTTTGCCAGCTCGAGATGGTGGCGGTTGCAGGGGTTGAGGTCGCTGCCCGATTGGGCGATGCCGATGATCGGCTTGCCCGAGCGCAGTTCCTCGGGGGTGGTGCCGTAATTCATGAACCGCTCGAGATAGAGCGCGGTCATGTCGGCGTGGTCGGGGTTGTCGAACCAGTCCTGTGAGCGCAGGCGGTCTCGGCGCGTCTTGGTCATTGGTCTTCCTTCTTGCCGGTGGCGTGGGAATTGAGCGTCTCGAGATGCAAGAGCAGCGCGGAATGATCGGTGTCGCCATGGCCTGCAGCGACGAGGGACTCGAATTCGGCCAGCACAACCTGCGACAACGGGAGCTCGAGGGTGCTGGCGCGGGCGAGCGCTTCCACCGCGCGCAGGTCTTTCAGCTGCAACCGCGACGGGCCGCCGGGGCTGAAATCGCGTTCGATCATGCGCGCGCCATGCAAGTCCAGGACGCGGCTCTCGGCAAAGCCGCCGCGGATCGCGTTGCGGAATTTCGCCGGGTCCGCACCGCCGGCTTCGACCAGCACCATCGCTTCGGCGACAGCGCCGATGGTGATCGCCACGATCTGCTGGTTCGCGAGCTTGCAGACCTGTCCCGCCCCTGCTGGGCCGACATGGGTCAGTCTGCCGAGCGGTGCGATCACCGGAGCGACGCGCGCGATAGCCTCGGTCGGACCTCCCGCCATCAGAGCGAGCGTTCCGGCCTCGGCCCCGGCGGTGCCACCGGAGACCGGGCAATCGATATGCGCGACCTGTCGTTCAGCGAGCCGCTGCGCGTGATCGCGCGCCATGTCGGGTGCGATCGAGGAGGTGTCGACCAGTATCGCGCCGGGGGCGAGAGCCTCTGCGGCACCTTGCGAGAACAGCACGTCGCGCACCGCGGTTCCGTCCGAGAGCATCGTGAATACGATTTCGGCACCGTGCACCGCCTCGGCGGGGCTGGCGGCAAGTGCCGCGCCTTCAGCGACCAGCGGGAGTGCCTTTTCGCGCGCGCGGTTCCAGACGGTGACGGGGAAGCCGGCGCCGAGCAGGCGCCGCACCATCGGCGCCCCCATCAGCCCGGCGCCGAGAAAGGCGATCTGCGGTGAGGACCCGGTCACAGAGATCCTCCCAGCTCGTCCTCGATATGGACGCGGATGATCTCGTCGAAACTGTCCTCCGCGGTGAAGCCCAGTGCGCGAGCGCGACTTGCGTCGAAGCCCGCGGCCCAGCCCTCGCACATCTGGGTGATCAAGGCATCGGGCTCACGTCGGATCAGCGCCACGGCGGCGTCGCCTGCAACGCGCCGCAGCGCCTCGATCTGCTCGCCGACCGTCGCACTTAGCCCCGGCATCGAGAGGTTGCGCCGCGGTCCGACCGCCGCAAGATCGAGGGTCGCGGCATGGAGCATGAAGCCGACGGCCGAGCGCGGCGAGGTGTGCCAGTGGCGAATGCTCTCGGGCACCGGCAGCACGGCTTCCTGATCGACCAGCGGCTCGCGCAGGATGCTCGAGAAGAAACCCGAGGCCGCAGCATTGGGTTTGCCCGGGCGGATGCAGACGGTGGGCAGCCGGATTCCGATCCCGTCGAAGAAACCGTGGCGCGAATAGTCCGACAGCAGCAATTCACAGATTGCCTTCTGTGTGCCGTAGCTGGTCAGAGGCGTGGTGTGGAACTCGTCCGGGATCGGGAAGGGCAGGGGAGCGCCCACCACCGCGATCGAGGAGGCGAAGACCACCCGCGGGCGATAGCCGTCGGTTTCGTGGGCGCGGCGGATCGCCTCGAACAGGGCGCGCGTGCCGTCGAGGTTGATCCGGTAGCCCTTTTCGAAATCCTTCTCGGCCTCGCCCGAGACGATCGCCGCGAGGTGGAAGATCACGTCCGGCCGCCCCGCGACCAGATCCTCCGCTGTGCCCGGCTCGGACAGGTCGGCCTGAACACAGTGTGCAGTGCCGGAGAAGCCTTCGGGGGGCGCAGGCTCGACCACGTCGGCGAGCGTCAACTCGGTCACCGCATGCGCGCCAAGCTTCTCCTGCCCGGCCAGACGCTGCGTGAGTTTGCGGCCGATCATTCCAGCAGCCCCGATGATGAGTGTATGCATCGCGCCTTCCTCCATTCAAAAACCTCGCATCCCCCGTCTCTCGATGGAGGTTGTAATGTTGTCTGATAACCCGATATATGAAGGATGCAAACTGTTTTTCGGCCTTCGGGCGTCAGGAGGGGCTGGGATGGGATCGGCAGAAGCACTGGGAAAGGACGCGGCGGCGCACCAGAAACTGAAGATGCTTCGTGAACGGCTGGAAAGCGACATCGTCACGGCAGACGCGGATATCGTTGCGCGTTATTCCACCGACTGGCACGGGGATGTCACCTCCTCCGCACTGGCGGTGTTGCGTCCGCGCGCAACCGAAGAGGTTGCTCAGGCGGTGCGCGCCTGCGCCGAACTCGGGATCGGGATCGTGCCGCAAGGCGGGCGAACCGGTCTCGCACTCGGGGCGATACCCGACGCGCCCGAGACGCAGGTGGTGCTCTCGCTCGAGCGGATGAACCGGATCCGCAGCCTCGACCCGGCGGATTTCACCGCGGTGGTGGAGGCGGGAATGGTGCTCGAGGCGTTCAAGGAGGAGGTTGCGGCCCAAGGGCTCTTCTTTCCGCTCGCGCTGGGCGCCCAGGGATCCTGCCAGCTCGGCGGGAACGTCTCGACGAATGCCGGCGGCGTCAACGTGCTGCGCTATGGCATGACGCGCGAGCTGGTGCTCGGCCTTGAGGTGGTGCTGCCCGATGGGCGGGTTCTCGACGGGCTCAGCCGACTGCGCAAGGATAATCGCGGCCTCGATCTGAAGCAGCTTTTCATCGGCGCCGAGGGCACGCTGGGGATTGTCACCGCCGTTTCGGTCAAGCTGATGCCGGCGCCCGAGAAGGTGGCGACGGCGTTGCTGGCGCTGGATTCGCTCGAGGATGTGATCGAGCTCTATCGGCGGGCCCGGCAGCAGTGCTGCGACCTGATGTCGGCCTTCGAATTCATGCCGCCGCTGGCTTTCGCGCTGGCGAAGGAAGGGATCCCCGATCTCGCCCTCCCGCTCGAACCGGGGCACGAGGCCTATGCGCTGGTGGAGATCTCGGGCTCGGGGTTCGTCGATACCGATGTGCTGATGGAACGGTTCCTGGAGCTGAGCATGGGGGATGGTCTGGTGCGCGACGGGGTGGTCGCGCAGTCGCAGGCGCAGGCGCGGTCGATCTGGCTCGTGCGCGAGGGCATGAACGAGGGGCAGGCGCGGCGTGGAAAGCACTTGCGCACAGATCTCTCAGTACCCCTGTCGCGGCTGGCGGATTTCGTGACCGAGGCGGAAAATTCCATTGCAGACTCTCTGCCGGGGGCGATCTGCGTCTCTTATGGCCATGTCGGTGACGGCAACGTCCATCTCAATGTTCTGCCGGTCCCGGACGCCACCGAACCGGTCGACGATCAGATTTGTCGAGCGAAAGCTGTTCTCAACGAGGTTCTGGACCGTTATGACGGATCGATCAGCGCCGAACACGGGCTCGGACGGCTGAAGGCGATGGATTTCGGTGCCCGTGTGCCCGCGGTCCAACGTGATCTGCTGGAGGCGATCAAGCGAGCGATCGATCCGAATTTGACGATGAATCCGCGCTGTCAGATCGTTCTGAACTAAGGGGCGCTGATTGCGGGACAAGAGGCTGACGTATGAATAACGATTTCGAACATCTCGCACGCACGGAGCATCTTCCGACCCGGATCGCGACGCAATTCGCCAAGCGCATCTATGACGGTGTGCTCAAGCCTGGGGACAAGCTGCCAACCGAACACGAGATGTCGAAGACCTTCGGCGTGAGCCGCACGGTGGTGCGCGAGGCGATCGCGCAGCTCCGGAACGAAGGGCTGGTCGAGACCCGCCAGGGCGTGGGCGCCTTCGTGGTCGAGCGGACGTCGCGCCAGATCCGTCTCGAGGACGGCAAGAAGATGGATCGCCACGCCTTCACCGATCTTTACCAGCTTCGGGTGCCGCTCGAGATGGAGGCCGCGGCACTTGCTGCCGTCAATCACACTGACGCGCAGATGGAGGCTCTCGACGCCGCGATGGCGCGGATGCCCGGCGTGAAGGACTGGGGGGAGTCGGGAGTGACGGCCGATCTCGATTTCCACCGGATTATCGCGGAGGCGACGGGCAACGATTACTTCGTGCAGTTCGTCGTCGCGATTTCCGAAAGGATCAGCCATGTGATCGCGATCGCGCGGGCAGAGGGGCCGCTCGAAGACGTGATCTCCAAGACGATAAGCGAGCATGGCGATATCTGCGAGGCGATCCGTAACCGCGACGCCGCTGGTGCGCGCGCGGCGATGCTGCGGCACCTGCAGGGCTCGGCCCAGCGGGTCGGGCTGGAATTCGAATTCGTCGAGTAAGTCGATCCGGGCGATCACAAAAATCTGACGATCCGGATTTAACGGTTGCCGCCGTGATTTCCATTTGTAATGTTGTCAGACATCAGATGTCAGGCGGCACGAGGAGGTGCCGCGACAGGCATGAGGGGGGAGGCCATCATGACGTCAGCGCTCAATTTGGAGCCGGGCCGGGTTCTGCCAGTCGACAGCGATGCGGCATTGCTGGTCGGCCGGGTTTGGTCGGAAGAGGCGGGCGGGCCTTGCGTCGTGGTGCTGCGCGACGGGATCCTGCACGACCTGACGCATGTCACGGCAACCGTCGCGGGGCTGCTCGATGCGCCCGACCTGAGCGAAATCCTCGCGCGCCCCGATCTTCCTGTGCTCGGCCCGCTCGAGGATTTTCTGTCCGGCCGCGCCGGTCGCCTTCTGGCGCCGATTGATCTGCAGGCCGTCAAGGCTGCGGGAGTGACCTTCGCCGACAGCATGATCGAGCGGGTGATCGAGGAGCAGGCCGGCGGCGATGCGGCCGAGGCGGATGCGATCCGCGCCCGGCTCGCGCCGGTGATCGGCGAGAGCCTGCGCGGCCTGAAGGCCGGATCGGACGCGGCGGCGAAGATCAAATCCCTGCTGCAGGAAATGGGCCTCTGGTCGCAATATCTCGAGGTCGGAATCGGCCCGGATGCTGAAATCTTCACCAAGGCGCAGCCAATGTCGGCGGTCGGCTGCGGCGACGCGATCGGCATTCACCCGATTTCGGAATGGAACAATCCCGAGCCGGAGATCGTGCTCGCGATCCGCTCGGACGGCGCGATCGTGGGGGCGACGCTCGGAAACGACGTGAACCTGCGCGATGTCGAGGGCCGCTCCGCGCTCCTGCTCGGCAAGGCAAAGGACAACAACGCCTCCTGTGCGATCGGCCCCCTCATCCGCATCTTCGATGACGGCTTCACGCTGGCGGATGTGGAGCGCGCGGTGGTCACGCTCTCGGTGACCGGCCCGGACGGGTTCGAGATGACCGGCGAAAGCCGGATGGAGGCGATCAGCCGCAGCCCCGAGGATCTGACGCGGCAGATGATCAACCGAAGCCATCAGTATCCTGACGGGGCGGTGCTGTTTCTTGGGACCCTCTTCGCGCCGGTGCAGGATCGTCGGGCTGCGGGGCAGGGCTTTACCCACGAGATCGGCGATCTGGTCGAGATTGCCTCACCCCGGCTCGGCACGCTGGTGAACAGGGTGCAGCGCAGCGACGCCTGCCCGGAATGGAACTTCGGCAGCCGGGCGCTGATCGCCAATCTGGTCGCGCGCGGCCTCGGGGACAGGATCTGAGCCGATGAGACGACTGGTCGATCTGATATACCGCGCTCTCGACATCCTGCTGGGGCTCTTGCTTTCGGGCATGGCGCTGATGGTGTTTCTCAACGTCATTCTTCGTTACGCCTTCGATTCCGGTATTGCCGTTTCGGAAGAACTGTCGCGCTTCTTCTTCGTCTGGCTCACCTTCATCGGCGCCGTCGTCGCCCATCACCATCACATGCACATGGGGATGGAAACGGTGGTCGCCGCCTGTGGACGGCGCGCGCGAATGGTGCTGATGGGGCTAAGCGATCTGGTGATCATCGGCTGCTCGGTCGTGCTGTTCTGGGGGACCTGGAAGCAGCTTCCGCTCAACATGTCGATGACTGCCCCGGTGACGATGACCCCGATGGGCTGGGTCTATGGAACAGGGCTCTTCACCGCCACCGGCATCATACTGATCACGCTCGAACGTCTGTTTCGCCTGCTGACGGGGCGGCTCACGGAGGAGGAACTCGCCCGGTTCGTCGGCGAATTCCACGATGCCGACAAGATCGAAGGACACATGTCATGACGCTTGTCGTCTTTCTCGTTTCGCTGATCGGTGCGATGGCCATCGGCGTGCCGGTCGCCTTTGCCCTGATTTTCTGCGGCATCACGCTGATGGGCTACCTGGGCATGTTCAATACCCAGATCATCGCGCAGAACATGGCGATCGGCGCCAATACCTTCACGCTGCTCGCGATCCCGTTCTTCATCCTTGCGGGCGAACTGATGAACGCGGGAGGGTTGTCGCGTCGGATCATCGATTTCGCGATCGCCTGCGTCGGGCATATCCGGGGTGGCCTGGGGATTGTCGCGATCATGGCCGCGGTCATCCTCGCTTCGATCTCGGGATCGGCCGCAGCCGACAGTGCCGCGCTCGCCGCGATCTTGCTGCCGATGATGGCGCGGGCGGGGTACAACCTGCCGCGCTCGGCCGGGTTGATCGCCGCAGGCGGCGTGATCGCGCCGGTGATCCCGCCCTCGATGGCCTTCATCATCTTCGGCGTCGCCAGCAACCTGTCGATCTCCAAGCTGTTCATGGCCGGGATCGTGCCGGGCGTGCTGATGGGCACGGTGTTGATCGCGACCTGGCTGATCGTGGCACGCAAGGACGATGTTGAGATGCTGCCGCGCGCCAGCTGGCGCGAGCGGGGCCGGACCGGTGCGCGGGCGATCTGGGCGCTGGGCATGCCGGTGATCATCCTCGGGGGCATCAAGTTCGGCGTCGTCACCCCCACTGAGGCCGCGGTGATCGCAACCTTCTACGCGCTTTTCGTGGGTCTTTTCGTCTATCGCGAGCTGACGCTGGCAGCCTTGCCCGGGGTGATTATCGCGGCGGCGCGCACCACGGCGGCGATCATGTTCCTCGTCTGCGCCGCGCTTGTCTCGGCCTGGCTGATCACGATGGCAAACATCCCCGCCGAGATAGGCTCCTTCATCGCGCCACTGATCGAGCATCCCAAGCTGCTGATGGCCTTCATCATGGTGCTGATCATCCTCGTCGGCACCGCGCTCGACCTGACGCCGACGATCCTGATCCTGACGCCTGTACTGCTGCCGCTGGTGCAGAAGGCGGGGATCGACCCGATCTATTTCGGCGTGATGTTCATCATGAACTGCTGCATTGGCCTTCTGACGCCCCCGGTCGGCGTCGTCCTGAACGTGGTCAGCGGGGTCGGGAGGATCCCCCTGGGCCGTGTCGTCATCGGTGTCTCGCCCTTTCTCGTGGCCGAGGTCCTGGTGTTGTTCCTGCTCGTGGCTTTTCCCCAGATCGTGCTGGTTCCGGCGCACTGGTTCTACTGACCGGCCACGGGGGCATCTCTACCAACTTTGATTTCCTGGGAGGATCTAATGAAAACCCAAGCACTCAAGGCGGCACTGCTGCTGGGCACGATCATGGCGGTGGCCAGCCCCGCGGCGGCCGAGTTCCAGGACCGCACGATCCGGATCTCGAACGGCGTGGCGGAAAACCACCCGGTCCACAACGGCATCGACGCGATGCAGCAATGCCTCGACAAGAAGACCGGCGGCAAGATGAAGCTGCAGGCTTATTGGAGCGGCGCGCTCGGCGGCGATCTTCAGGCGACCCAGGCGCTGCGCTCGGGTGTGCTGGATGCGGTCGTGACCTCGTCCTCGCCGCTCGTGGGCATCGAACCCGCGCTGGGCGTGTTCGATCTGCCGTTCCTTTTCCAGTCGAACGAGGAGGCCTATACCGTCATGGACGGCGACTTCGGCAAGTTCCTCGACGACAAGCTGGCCGAGAAGGGGCTGGTCAATCTTGCCTACTGGGAGAACGGGTTCCGCAATGTCTCCAACTCGAAGCGCCCGATCACCAAATGGGAGGATCTGAAGGGCATCAAGATCCGGGTGATGCAGAACAACATCTTCCTCGACACGTTCGACAATCTCGGAGCGAACGCCACGCCGATGGCCTTTGGCGAGGTGTTCTCGGCGCTCGAGACCGGGGCGATCGACGCTCAGGAAAACCCCTATGTCACGATCGACACCTCGAAATTCTACGAGGTCCAGAAATATATCAGCGAGACCAAGCACGCCTACACGCCGTTCCTGTTCCTGTTCTCGAAGCCGATCTTCGACACGTTCGCTCCCGACGAGCAGCAGGCATTGCGTGACTGTGCGGTGGAAGGCGGCAGCGTCGAGCGCAACGTCATCCAGGATCTCAACCAGAAATCGCTGAAGAAGATGGAGGATGCCGGGCTCGAGTTCAACAAGGTCTCCCCCGA
>NZ_AQRC01000022.1 GCF_000737065.1 Thioclava atlantica
GGGGAGTACAGGTGGCCGAAAAGAGCTTAGCGTAGGATTTAGCACCGTCCGGCAGCAGACCCCCATTTGTTCGATGCAGTCATCCAGCGGTCGAGATGATCCCTGAATCTCAGATCATCCCGCCTCATGTGAAACGTGAACAGGCGATTGACGATGTCCCGCATCAAGTCCGCCATCTGCGCATCATCGATATGCGACACCGTGCGCCACGGGATGGTCTGACCTGTGGCGTCGATCACGTTCACGTCCGAATAATCGCCGGTCAGCGTCACCGGCTGCACCCCGGCGTGCAAATCCTCCAGCCGCGTGTTGCGGATGCAGATCATGGCCATGATCTTCGCGAGATCGGCGGCAATGCGTTCTTCGTCTTCGACCTTCATGCTCAAATCCTCTCGCAGCACCTCGCTTCGCCGCGAAGGGCTGCGAGAGCGTCAGATCACTCGTTGAGATAGGCGACCCAATTCTGTCGCGCATGCACGATGCGCAACACCTGCAGCCACTCCTCCTCGATGCGGTAGATGATCAGATGCGATCCCGAGCGGTAAAGGCGCACGGGCGGGCGGATTTCAGTGCGTTCGCGCGCGATCCCCGGGTGCTGGACCAGCAGGTCCATGTCCACGGCGAGCCCGCGGATATAGGTTTCTGCCTGACCAACTGACCAGGTACGCGCGGTATAATCCCAGATCGCGTCCAGATCATTCAGCGCAGCAGGTGATAGGCGATATTCAACGACCGTCGGTTCTGGCATTCTGATCCCGCTTGCGGGCAAGAAATGCCTCAACATCCAGACGTCCTGCCGGACCGCTTGCGAGACCCTCATCGACAAGCTGCTGCAACTCGACGATGGCCTGCTGGCGATCCTGGTCCCGGCGGATCAGATCGCGCACATAATCGCTGGCGTTGCTGTAGCGCCCATCTTGTGTCTGGGCCTCGACCCAGGCCTTCATCGGGTCCGGCAAAGAAACATTCATCGTGGCCATGGTCGCGATCTCCTTTGCAAGGACGATGACATAAATTGGCAAAGATTGTCAAACTGTGCCGATGTCCTGCTACACGGCTTGCCGTGCGCATGCCACGAACCCGGCGGGTTTCCCCGCCGGGCCTGAGGGGGAGGCCCCGTTCTTTTCAGAACGGGATCTCGTCGTCGCGGTCGACCAGCTCGGGGTTTTCGGTCTCGGCCGACTTCGGGCGGCTCAGGAAGTCGACCTTTTCGGCGATGATCTCGCAGCCGTAGCGGTCGTTGCCCATGCTGTCGATCCACTTGGTGTAGTGGATGCGGCCGTGGACGAGGACCTTCATGCCCTTTTCGCAGTGCTCTGCGACCGTCTTGCCGAGACCGTTGAAGCAGGTGATGCGGTGCCATTCCGTGTCCATGACCCGGTAGCCGTTCTCGTCGCGCAGGACGCGACCTTCCGAGATGCGGGGGCGGGAGGTGGCGAGGCTGAAGTTGGTGATCTTGGTGCCGCCCTGGGTGGTGCGGACTTCGGGGGTCTGACCGATGTTGCCGGCGAGGATAACGATGTTCTGCATGGTAAGCTTCCTTCTGTGTCCTGTCTTCGGGACCGTCCCTTCGACAAGACCCGGAAAAAGCCCGTCGGGTGACGCGTGCACGGTGGACGGAACGGACGCCGGAAACCCCCAGAGGACCGGGGTGGAGCGGGCAGGTGACGCGTTTCCAAAGAAACGCTAGCCAACACGGCCCGGACTGACGCGGGGTTGCGCGCAGGCAACCGAACGGGATTAGGGGATTGTCAGTCGAAGGGATGGCCGAGGAGACAGAGATGCGCGGGGAGCCCATGCCAGGACCTGTCACCTTGCCCATCGGGACTGCCTTACCCCCAGTCCAGCACCTCCCCGGCGGCGAAAACTGCGATCACCAGCCTTTGCCACCCCTGCCCTTGCCTTCCGGGAGTTGCGGTGCCCTGCATCGACGGGCTATCGATACCGGGATATTCAGGACACGGACCGCATCAATGGCTGATTACGAACTCGAGGCACTGTCGCTTGGCGAGCTGAAGAAAATGCAGAAGGACGTCGCCAAGGCGATCTCCACATTCGAGGATCGGCAGAAGGCGGAAGCCCGCGCCAAGGTGGAAGCTCTCGCCCGGGATCTGGGCTACTCTCTGGCCGAACTTGACGGAACCGAGACGAAAGCCTCCCGTGCGCCTGTCGCGGCGAAATACCGGCACCCTGAGAACCCGGCACTCACCTGGTCCGGTCGCGGGCGCAAACCGCAGTGGTTCGTGGAGGCGTTGGCTGCTGGGAAAACGGCGACCGATTTGGCTATCAACTGATCCAGCCCAAATGCGTTCGCCACTCGGTCGATACGCAACCAGCCGAGTACTGCGCGCGAGAAATGCCTTCGAATCAAGGCGTAAAGCCTGATCCATTCTCGCTAGGAATTCAGAACGCGTGTTCCGGTCGGTGATAGTCGTGCCTCGAACCCTGAAGCCCGGCCTTCGCGAGGCGATCTGAGTTCGAATTGACTGCCAGACCTCTCGGCAATCGTCGCGACAATTGCCAGCCCAAGACCGCTGCCCTCGCGATCGGACCGGGCGCGCTCGAACCGGTGCGTCAGGCGTGCGAGATCCTCGGCGGGCACGACCGGGCCGTCGTTGGCGACGATCAGCGTTCCGTCAGTTGCAAGCGAGACCTCCACAGGAGCTTCGGCTTGGCCATGGCGCAAGGCATTCTCGATCAGATTGCGCAAGACGATCGCGAAGGCGTCGGGGTCCAGATCCGACATGATAGCGCTGTCCGGAAGCGCGAGGTGGATGCGCCCGGGCTCGCCACCGCGCGCAAGGTCGTCGACGATCAGTCGGGCCACGGGGCGAAGATCGGCAGCGACGTCACGGCGAAGGCGACCACCTTCAGCGCGCGCCAGTTGCAACAGGCGTTCGGAGAGGCGGGTCAGGCGTTTCAGCGTGGCCTCGATTTCGGCCGCACGGGCCTTGGCGTCAGCGTCGCGCGTCTCTGTCTGCAGCCGTTGTGCCTGTGCGATGGCACCTGCCAGCGGGGTGCGGAGTTCATGCGCGGCGTTCGCTGCAAAGCTTCGCTCCGCCTCGAAGGCCGCTTCCAGCCGCCCCAGAAGTCCGTTCATCGTATCGGCGAGGGGCGCGATTTCGGTGGGCAGATCGGCGCTGGCGACGGGGCTCAGGTCGCGCGCGCCCCGCGCCGACAGGCGGTCGCGGAACTGGCGCAGGGGCGCAAGGCTGGCGCGGACGGCCAGCACGATGGCCAGAAGCGCCACGGGCAGCAAGATCAGAAGTGGCAGGCCAAGCCCCATCTGAATCTCGCGCGCGACGCTTGCGCGATGGTCCAGCGGCTCGGCCACAGTGATGCGGATCGTGCCCTGCACAGCCTCGTCGCTATAGAGCCGATGCGTTGCAGTCTGGTGGAACCCGATCCCTTCCCAGGCGGGGAACACGCCCGGGTCGGCGGCATGGGATTGCAGCAGGATGCGCCCCTGATCATCCCGCACGATGTAAGTGAAGAACTCGTCATGTTCGCGGATGGCGGCAAGACGCTGGCTGATCCCTGCTTCCTCGCGGTTCAGGATATCAACGACGGCGAGTGGCAGGATGCGCTGTGCGGTTTCCTGCAGGGCGGAATCGAACACCTCTTCGATCTCGCTCCGCGCGATCAGCGCCGTCACGCTGGCCGCGAGCACCCAAAGAACCGTCAGCGCCACGCCCAGCCAGAGCCCAAGGCGACCCTGAAGACTGCGCGGCGCCCTCATGCCCGGCCCAGACGGTAGCCGAGGCCGCGTTCCGTCTCGATCACCTCCGCCCCCAACTTCTTCCGCAGTCGGCTGAGATGGACCTCGATCGTGTTGCTCTCGATCTCGGCCCCAAAGGCGTAAAGCTTGTCCTCAAGCTGCGCCTTGGACAGAAGCTGCCCAGGCCGGGACAGAAAGGCCTCGAACAGCGCCCATTCGCGTGCCGTCAGGGCGACTGGGCGGCCGTCGCGGTGGATGCTGCGCGCAGCAAGGTCGATCTCCAGCGGCCCGTGGGTGACAATTGGGTTGGGGTTCCCCGCATAGCGGCGCGCCACCGAGCCGATCCGGGCGGACAGTTCCGCCAGATCGAAGGGCTTGACCAGGTAGTCGTCGGCCCCTGCGTTCAACCCCTCGATCCGGTCGCTGATCTGGTCAAGCGCGGTCAGGATGATGACGGGCGTCACATCGCCCTTGGCCCGCAGACGGCGCAGAAACGGAATGCCCCGGCCATCGCGTCCCCGGCCGCATCCAGCCGCTGGACCCAGTCGACCGAATGGCCATCGGCGGCTATCTGGTCCCGCACGGCAGCTCCCAGAACTGTATCATCCTCGATCAGCAAGATGCGCATGGTCTTCTGCCGTCCCTTTGGCCCCGGGTTGGTTTGCTTCTGACCCTCTCTCCTGACAGCAGGCTGAAGCCCTGGATCAGCCGTCTTCAGGCTGCCGTCAGCTTCGGCGCGCATCACATCATCCAGACTGGCCGTAACCCGGAGTGTGGCCCATGCGAAAGACGCTGACAATTCTTGCTTTTCTGGCAGCCCTGCCTGCCGGTGCCGCACTGGCTGATGATGATTGCTTCGTTCCGATGGCCGACTGGCAACCGCGCGAGGCGGTGGCTGAGTTCGCCACCCGGCAAGGCTGGGAGGTGCGCCGCATCAAGATCGACGACGGCTGCTACGAGATCGACGGCCGCGACGCGACGGGCCGCGCGATCGAGGTCAAGCTGCATCCCGGCACGCTGCAGATCGTCGAATTCGAATTCGAGGATGACGACCACGGTCGCGACCGCGAAGGACAGGAAGATGACTGACCATGTTTCCGTGCATGAAAAGGCCACGGTGACAGGGCGAGATCCACAGCGCCGGGCCCACGACCAGTCCCCTGTGACGCCGGGTACCATTCCTCAAGTCGGCCCGAACGGAAGGTTTTCTGACATGTTGTATTCCGGTCCGGCATTTGCCGCCATCGCCGTTCTGTTAGGCGCCGCCCTTGGCGCGCAAACCTATGCCCCGTTCGGCATCGAGTCCGCCATGAGCATCGCGGTCGGGTCCGCCGCGATTGTGGCCATGGGCATAGCCCTGGTGCTGTCGGCGCGCCCGGCTGTGATCGAACCGTTCTTCGGCGGGCTGGATCGCATGTATGCCGTCCACAAGTGGCTGGGGATCGCGGCCTTGGGGCTGATGGTCCTGCATGACCAGCTTGAACCGGAGATCGAGGATTTTGTGGCAGAAACCAACCTTGGCGAATTCGCCGCCGAGGTCGGAGAAATTGCCTTCTACGGGTTCATCGCGCTGATCGCGATCAGCTGGATCAAGCGGGTTCCCTTCACCAATCTGGAATTGCCCTGGCCCTTGTGGCGTTTCACGCACCGGTTCATGGGGCTGTTGTTCGCGATTGCCGCGTTTCACCAACTGGCCATCGACAAGCCCGAAGGGGTGGACCCGATGCTGGCGCTCTACCTCAACACGTTCAGCCTTGCGGGGCTGGTGGCCTGGGTGTTCACGCAGTTCATCAACCCTTTTCTGCGCCCGCGCGACTATGCGCTCGACTCCGTCACGCGACACGGTGCTGCGACCGAGATTGCCTTGCGGCCCACAGGGCGCGGAATGCGCTGGCGTCCTGGCCAGTTCGCCTTTGTCTCGGTTCCCGGCTCGGGCCCCGGCGCTGGCCTTGACGAGGCGCATCCTTTTACCATCGCTTCGGCCCCGCGCGCCGATGGCAGTCTGCATTTCGGGATCAAGGCGCTGGGGGATTGGACGCGCAGCCTGCCGGACAAGCTGGTGCCGGGCCAGCGGCTGCGCGTTGAGGGGCCCTATGGCCGGTTCCTGTTCCGACGCCGGGTGCCGCGTCAGGTCTGGCTGGCGGGAGGCATCGGCATCACACCCTTCCTGGCATGGGCCGAGGCGCTGACCGAGGCAGACCGCCAGCAGATCGCGCTGATCTGGGCCGTGAACACCCAGGACGAAGCCTTTGCCGCCGACCGTCTGCAAGCCATCGCCGCAGGTCATCCGGGCTTGAGCGTGCAGGTCGTGGCCAGCCGCACCGAGGGGCGACTGACGGCCGAACGCCTGGTCGCGATGGTGCCCTTCGAGATCGCCGGGTCGGAGCTGTTCTTCTGCGGGCCCTGCGGGTTGCGCGACGGCATCCAGAACGGGCTCAAGGCGATGGGCCATGCGCCGCGCCGCGTTTACTCCGAAGCGTTCGAACTGCGCTGACACGCAGCCGTGCCGGAACCGGGTGTACAATCGGTTCCGGCCTGTGCCCGGCATGAGGTTAGGGCGCGTGTTTTCTGACACCAGGCTGAAGCAGAAACCGGCGTCCCATCAGCAAGGCTTCAGCGGCACACGACAGAATCGGTTAATCCAATCAAGGAGCTACCGCCATGAAATCCACAATTCTCGTGTTGCTCGCAACTGCCGCCGTTATCGCGGTCCTTGCCGCGCCCACATTGACAGCCCTTGGTCGCGGACCCGGCACTGCGCCAGCCACCGTCACGGCACCGGCGCAGCCCGGCGACACTGCGGCCACGCCTGCGGGTGCCGATCTGGCGACGCAACAGACATCGGATCAGGGCGACGACGATGACGATTGAGATGCCCCGCAAGTCCGCATCAACCCATCCCTCCATGCCCGGCAACATCGCCTGACCCCGTTCTCCGACCACGCCTGTCCCTCGTGGTCTGACTGGCCCCGCCCTGTCCCGGCGGGGCCTTTTTCTTCCTGACGCCAAGCTGAAGCAGAAAGTGGGGCGGCGTCAGGAACAGCTCTGGTCCGAGGCACAGATTGGCAGCATCAGATCCAAGGAGACCACGCCATGACATTCCGACTTTCCCTTCTTTTCGCGTCGACGGCGCTGACCGTGGCACTCGGCCTGCCTGCCCTTGCCGCGTTGCAGGACCAGGGCAACGCTCAAGGCGCGTGCAGCGGCGTTTGCGCCGCCGTGGTCAGTGCCGACGACCAGCCCATGCCCCTCATTCGTGTGAGCGGAGATGATGACGACGGCGGATGGGTCCGTCGCGGGCACGACGATGACGAGGACGACGAGGACTGCGACGATGATGATGATGATGATGATGATGATGACGACGATGGCTGCATCGGCGCTCTCGGCAACCCTGCTCCTGCGGGCACCGTCGCACCTCCGGCAAACGGGCTCTTCGGCAACGGCGCGCCGCCCGTGGCTGTGACCAACTGATCCCGGCCATCGCGCGCCCTGCCCCGTGCGGGGCGCAGACCATCACCGAAAGGAAACCCGATGAAATCCCTTCTCGCCACCCTTGCCCTGACCACCGCACTGACCCTTCCTGGGCTCGCGATGGCCCGGCCCGTGACGCTGACGACCACCATGAACAGCTATGGCGGCGATGGCGCCTACCTGGCGCTCTACGTCACCGATGCCTCGGGCGCCTATGTCGGCAGCCTCTGGATGGCGGGCGGCAAGTCGAAATACTACGAACACCTGAGCGACTGGTATACCGCCACCGGGGCCGACCCTGCCCAGATCAACGGCATCACGGGCGCCAGTGTCGGGGCAGGCCGGACCCTGGAGATCACGCTCGATCTGGCCGATGCCCTGTTCGATGCGGGCTATACGCTCCACATCGACGCGGCGGTCGAGGATATGCGCGACAGCCCGAACGAGATTGCGGTGCCGCTGACCAGTGCTGGCGCGGGCACGCCCGTGCAGGGCCGTCGCTACATCGCCAGCTTCGTCTATCAGTAAGGGAACGGACTGATGATCCGCGCGCTTCACCGCTGGCCGGGGCTTCTGGCCCTTGTCCTTGTGACCGTCCTTGCGCTCAGCGGTGCGGCGCTGTCGGTCTTTCCCATGGCCGAGCGGCTGGTCGCGCCGCAGGCGGTGGCGGGGCAGAGCGTGGCCGATATGGCTGCCCGTGTGGCCGCGACGCATCCGGGGCTGGAAGAGATCCGGCGGTCCCCCTCGGGCACCATCACCGCCTGGTGGTTCGACGGCGGCACGCCAGGTTCCGCCGTGATCGACCCGGCGACAGGCGCGGATGTCGGCTCGGCCGACCCCAACCCGGTCGAACGCTGGCTGACGAACCTGCACCGGTCGCTGTTTCTGGACGATGCCGGGCGGCTGGTGATGGCCGCAGGCGCCGCCGCCATGCTGGTGCTGGCCCTGTCGGGGGCGGCGCTGGTGGCGCGGCGCACGGGCGGCTGGCGGCGCGGGTTCGCGCGGCTGCGCGGGCCGCTGGTGGGGCGGCTGCATGTGGAACTGGCGCGCGTTGCGGTCATGGGCCTTGCCCTGTCGGCGGCGACGGCGCTGTGGATGACGGCTTCGACCTTTGACCTGCTGCCCGATGGCGCGGTGCGCCCCGCCGACCCTGCGGCAGTCAGCGGGCAGATGGCCTTCCCGCTGGGGCAGATGGCCGCGCTGCAGGATGTTCCGGTCAGCGCCTTGCGCAAGCTGAGTTTTCCCTATGCGGGCGATGCGCAGGATGTGTTCACTCTCTCCACCGATGCAGGCACCGGCCTGATCGATCAGGGGACCGGCGAGCTCCTGTCCTGGGCAGACCTGACGCCATGGCAGCAGGTCTCGGAAACCATCTACATGCTTCACACCGGTCAGGGTGCGGCGGTCCTGGGGCTGGTCCTCGGCCTGATCGCGCTGAGCGTCCCGGTGATGGGTGTGACCGGCGCGCTGATCTGGGTTGCAGGGCGGCGGGGTCGGCCCCACCTGCGCGACAACGCCCGGGCGAGCCGGGCGCAGACGGTGATCCTTGTGGGTTCCGAAGGCGGTAGCACCTGGGGCTTTGCCGCAACGCTGGCGCGGGCCCTGCGGGATGCGGGCCAAGCGGTGCATGTGGGACCCATGTCAGCCTTCGACCCGGCCCGTTGCCCCCGCGCGGACCGCTTCCTGATCCTCGCCGCCACCTATGGCGAAGGCGACGCACCCGCTTCGGCCCGCGGGTTCCTCGATCGGCTGGCGCGGATGGCCCCGACCGCCCCGCTGGCCGTGCTGGGCTTTGGCGACCGCAGCTTTCCGGCCTACTGCGCCTTTGCGGCAGAGGTGGACGCCGCCGCCCGCGCCATGGGCTGGACCACCCTCTTGCCCATGGACACGGTCGACCGCCAGTCGCCGCAGGATTTCGCGCGCTGGGGCCGGGCACTGGGGCAGGCCAATGGGCTGACGCTCGACCTTGACCACCAGCCCGCCCGCCCCGAGGCGCAGGGCCTGACGCTCATCTCGCGCCGCGACTATGGCGAGGCGGTGCAGGCCCCGACCGCGATCCTGCGCTTTGCCTTGCCAAAAGCGACCCTCTGGGCACGGCTGACAGGCCGGGGTTTCGCACGGTTTCAGGCGGGCGACCTTCTCGGCATCCTGCCCGAAGGCTCCACAGTCCCGCGCTTCTACTCGCTGGCCTCGGGCAGCCGGGACGGGTTTGTCGAGATCGTGGTGAAGAAACACCCGGGGGGCCTGTGTTCCGGCCAGTTGCTGGCACTGGAACCGGGTGACGCCGTGCAGGCCTTCCTGCGGCGCAATCCGGGCTTTCATGCCGGGCGGGGTCGGGCGCCCCTGATCCTGATCGGGGCAGGCACCGGGATCGGACCCTTGGCCGGGATCATCCGCGCCAATGCCCGCCACCGTCCGGTGCATCTGTTCTTTGGGATGCGCCACCCGGACAGCGACTTCCTGTATGGTGACGATCTGACCGCGTGGCAGGCCGAGGGGCGTCTGACGCAGCTCTCCACCGCCGTCTCGCGCGGGGCGCGGCCGCATTATGTGCAGGACGCCCTGCGCGCCGAGGCCGCGCAGGTGGCCGAGGCGATCCGGCAGGGTGCAAAGGTGATGGTCTGCGGGGGGCGTGACATGGGCCGCGGCGTGGGTCGCGCGCTGGAGGATATCCTGGCGCCCATGGGCCTGACGCCCGCGATGCTCAAGGCCGGGGGGCGTTATGTCGAAGATGTCTATTGACCCTGTTCGCCACGCGCCGAACGGCCCCACCATGGGCACAAGGTGGAGCGCGCTGTTCTTTGCGCCGCCAGAATTCGACCCCGCCACCGTGCAGGCAGACCTGCAAGCGGCGGTGGATGCGGTCGATGCGCAAATGTCGACGTGGAGACCCGACAGCGATCTGATGTGCCTGAACGCCGCGCCGGTGGGGGCATGGCAGGACATCCCCTCCGATCTGGCGCGGGTGCTGACCGTCGGGCTGGCAATCGGCCGCGCCTCGGGCGGGGCCTTTGACATCGGGCAGGGTGAGGCGGTGCGCGCCTGGGGCTTTGGCCCCGCCACCGCCGATCCGCAGGCCATTCGCGCCGCGATGCAGGCCCCACATCGCCCGGTGCATGCGGTGCTGGAGCTGGACGGCGGCCGGGTGCGCAAGATTGCCCCGATCTCTCTGGACCTGAACGGCATCGCCAAAGGCCATGGGGTGGATCGTCTGGCCGAAGTCCTGTCAGCCAACGGCATCCTTGACGCCCTCGTCGGCATCGACGGCGAGATGCGCGCCATGGGCCTCGGCCCGGGCGGCAGGCCCTGGACCGTTGCGGTTGAGGCCCCCGATCATCACCGCCGCGCGCCCCATTCCATCCTGACGCTTCAGGATGCTGCTGTCGCCACCTCGGGCGATTATCGACACTGGGTCACGGTGCAGGGGCGTGATCTGTCCCACACGATGGACCCCGCGCGCGGTGCGCCACTTCTCGCGCCCCCCGCATCTGTCACCGTGATCGCCCCCACCTGCGCCGAGGCCGATGCATGGGCGACGGCACTGATGGTGAAGGGTGTCGATGCGGGCGCAGACCTTGCGCGACAGGCAGGGATCGACGCGCTGTTCCTGACGCGCGATGATACGGGTGTCGTTCAAGGCATTGGCGTTGGCAAACTATTTTCGAGCAAGTCCGCGGCGACGGCCCCGGCCGTTGGAGATTGACACCTTTGGATCATACTCAAACAGATCGGCTAAAGACACTGCTCCTGGTCATCGCCCTTGCAGGTCTGGTGACAGGGCTCGGGCTGCACTTCAGCGGGCGCACGGACCTTGCACAAACGGCGTGGTTTGCGGGGGTTGTCCCCGTGCTGGCGGCGCTTGTGGTCGAGATCATCCGCAGCCTTACCCGCGGCGAGGTGGGGCTCGACATCGTGGCCGCCCTGTCCATGTCGGCGGCCCTGACCTTTGACGAGACGCTGGCGGCCGCCGTGGTCGCCGTCATGTATTCGGGCGGCACCTTCCTCGAAAGCTTTGCCGAGGGTCGCGCGCGGCGCGAGATGCGCGATCTTCTGTCGCGCGTGCCCCGCACCGCCACGCGCCACCGCAATGGCGGGCTGGAGGAGGTGGCACTGGAAGACATCGCGCCTGGCGACCGGCTGCTGATCCGGCAAGGCGATGTCGTGCCGGTGGACGGGCGCATCGCATCCGCCGCGGCTTTCGTCGACACATCGGCGCTGACGGGCGAATCCTTGCCGGTGCGGCTCGACCGCGGGTCTGAGGCGATGAGCGGATCGACCAATGCCGGTGATGCTTTTGATCTGGAGGCGACGCGCGAGGCGAAGGACAGCACCTATGCCGGGATCGTCCGGCTGGTCGAGGCGGCGCAGGCGTCGAAAGCACCCATGGCGCGGCTGGCTGATCGCTGGTCGCTGGGGTTTTTGGCCGTCACCGTTGCCATCGCCTTTGCCGCATGGTGGTTTACCGGCGATCCGATCCGCGCGGTGGCGGTGCTGGTCGTGGCGACGCCCTGCCCCCTGATCCTGGCCGTGCCGGTGGCGCTGGTGGCCGGGCTGAGCCGGGCGGCGCATTTCGGGGTGCTGGTGAAGGGGGCCAAACCCCTCGAGGCGATGGCCCGCATCCGCACCCTGATCCTCGACAAGACCGGCACGCTGACCGACGGGCGCCCGCAGATCGTCAGTATCGACAGCCATGACGGGATGGGGGCTGACGACATCCTGCGCTATGCTGCGGCGCTGGATCAGGCATCAAAACACCCCGTCGCGCAGGCCATCGTGGCTGCAGCAAGGGACCGGGGGCTCACCCTACCCATCCCCGAAGATGTGGCTGAAATCCCGGGCGAAGGCGTCATCGGTTTCATCGACGGACGGCAGGTCATCGTCGGGGGCGATGGTTTCGTCGCGGAGCGTGTGGGCCGTTTGTCGGGTGATCACCCGGAACTGGCGGCAGGGTCGGTCATGGTGGCCGTGGCCTTCGATGGCCGTTTGGCGGGGCATCTGGTCATGTCCGACCCCCTCCGCGAAGGGGCAGCCGAGATGCTGGCCAGCCTGAGGCGGCAAGGGGTTGCGCGCATCCTCTTGGCCACCGGAGACCGGGCCGAGGTTGCGGCGCGGGTAACGGAAGGGCTTGGCCTTGACGGCATCCGCGCGGGGCTGACGCCAGATGAAAAGGTGCTCTTGGTCCTGACCGAGCACAAGAACGGTCCGGTGATGATGGTGGGCGACGGCGTCAACGACGCGCCCGCACTGGCTGCCGCCGATGTGGGCGTCGCCATGGGCGCACGCGGGGCGGCGGCAAGTGCCGAGGCGGCCGATGTGGTCTTGCTGGTGGACCGGGTGGACCGCATCGCGCCGGGGATCGAGATCGCCCGCCGGTCGCGCCGGATCGCGCTTGAAAGCGTGGTCGCAGGCATCGGCCTGTCGGTTCTGGGCATGATCGCTGCGGCCTTCGGCTACCTGACCCCCGTTCAGGGCGCGCTGCTGCAGGAAGCCATCGACGTCGCCGTTATCCTGAACGCGCTGCGCGCCCTGCGCATTTCACCCGCGGGCCTCACAGCACCGCAAACCCGTTTTGAAGGAATTCCCGCATGAGCCGCCTGTCCCATTCCGAAATCCACATGGTGCACCGCATCGGCTGGTTGCGCGCGGCGGTGCTCGGCGCGAATGATGGCCTTGTCTCAACCTCCAGCCTCGTCGTGGGCGTCGCCGCAGCCGGCACAGGGCGGACGGAGGTGCTGATCGCGGGCCTCGCCGGGCTGGTCGCTGGAGCGATGTCGATGGCGGCGGGCGAATACGTCTCGGTCAGTTCGCAGACCGATGCCGAGCAGGCCGACCTTGCCCGCGAGAAGAAGGAGCTTGCAGAGACGCCTGATGCCGAACTCGAGGAACTGACCCGAATCTACGAGGCGCGCGGGCTGACCCGCGATTTGGCCGAACAGGTGGCCGTCCAGCTCACCGACCGCGATGCCCTTGGCAGCCACGCCCGCGACGAGCTGGGCATATCCGAGACGGTGACCGCTCATCCGATCCAAGCGGCCCTTGTCTCCGCCATGACCTTTGCCGTGGGTGCTGTGGTCCCGCTTCTGGTGGCCATGCTTGCTCCGCCAGCGCAAATTGTGCCGTTCGTAGCCATCGCGACACTCCTGTCGCTCGCCATCCTGGGCGGTCTTGGCGCGACCGCTGGCGGCGCCGGCATCCTGCGAGGCGCTGTCCGAGTGACGTTCTGGGGTGCCCTTGCCATGGCCGCGACCGCGCTGGTCGGATCAATCTTTGGGGTCACAGTCGGATAAGAAGAACCGCCTGGAGTGATGACACTACAGGCAAAGGCAGCTCGCAGCGCTGCGTTCCTCGGATCGGCATCGCCGATTACGCGGCCAAAGGTAGACCTGGCGGCGCGACTGCGCCGCGCCCGAGCCGCCGGGAAGTGAGGCCGAAGCCTCACCCAAAGGGATTGTGCTCTCTCCATTGGGGTAATTTCCTGCCCGTTTTCGGCAACATCTTCCGTTTTCTCCGCAGTTAGACTGGTTTCATTGCGGAGTCGCGGCACAGGCCCGTCATGCGCTGCGGCGGTAGGTCGCCCGGACCGCCACAGCCGATTTCAGGAGGGCGTCATGTGATGAGCCGGAGAGTTTACGATGATGACCGGTCAGGGCAGCCTGAACGTCCACTTCGGGCTGCCGAATACGTCCGCATGTCGACGGATCATCAGAAGTATTCGACCGAAAACCAATCCGACGCGATCAAGCAATATGCTGAGGCGCGTGGAATCGAGATCGTGCGAACCTATGAAGACGCTGGAAAAAGCGGGCTAAAGATCGAGGGGCGCGACGCGCTCAGGCAACTCATCGAGGACGTGCAATCGGGCAGCACCGATTTCACTTTGGTGCTCGTTTATGATGTCAGCCGCTGGGGGCGCTTCCAGGACGCCGACGAAAGCGCCTACTACGAGTATATTTGTCGGCGCGCCGGCATCGCCGTCGAATATTGCGCCGAGCAATTCGACAATGACGGCAGCCCGATTTCGACTATCGTCAAGGGCGTCAAACGAGCGATGGCTGGCGAATACAGCCGCGAGCTTTCAACCAAGGTGTTCGCCGGCCAGGGCCGGCTGATCGAGAAGGGCTACCGCCAGGGCGGGCCCGCCGGCTTCGGCCTGCGCCGGACGTTGATTGACGAGCATGGCGTCATCAAGGGGCTTCTCGAACGGGGCGAGCACAAGAGCATTCAGACAGATCGGGTGATCCTGACGCTTGGCCCTGCCGAAGAGGTCGATCTGGTTCGCAGCATCTACCGGGCTTTCGTCCATCGAGGATACAGCGAGCGGGAAATTGCGGACGATCTCAATCAACGCGGCGTTCCGACCGATCTTGGGCGTCCTTGGACCCGGGGCACGGTCCATCAGATTCTGATCAACGAGAAATATGTCGGCGACAACGTCTGGAATCGTCGCTCCTTCAAGCTCAAGAAGAAGCGCGTCGCCAATGAGCCCGAGATGTGGATCAGGGCGCAGGATGTGTTTCAGGCCGTCGTCGAGCGCGAGCTGTTCGAGGCGGCGAGAACCATCATCAACGCGCGCTCGTTTCGTTTGAGCGACGAGGAGACCCGTCAGTGATGATCATGCCGGGCAGCGTGGCGGTGAGTTCGCCGCGCGTGGAGCCGGAACTGCTCCATTATCTCGACGTGACCTGGCAGTCGATTATCGCCGGCGACGTCGATGGCACGGCCTCCACCCCGTACAAGGTCGATCAATCGGCGCCCAACCTTAACCGCTATTCGGCGACGCGCCGCGTCGCCCGCGCGATCTTCATGGGTACGGCGCCGACGCATCAGCAGCAGAACACCGGACTCGACGACAAACAGATCAATCTCGGTGTCGTGCAGCCGGGCGAGCGTCCGGCGATCTTCGGCGATGCGCTGCGCCGGCTGACCAATCAGGCCAAGTTCATGCACGCCGATCTGGGCCGCTATTGGTACTCGATGTCGGCGAGCCTTAACCGTATCGCAGCGGACAAGGCGGCGCAGATCGAGGCGGCACTGGTCGATGTGATGATCGACAGCGAACTCGGAAAATACGTGAACGGGCTTGCCGATCGCGGGCATTTCGACGCGGTTCAGGTCGCGCCGGCCTCGTCAGCCGAAGTCCCCGATGAGGCGGGCGGCGTGCGTGTCGTTGTGCTGGGGGTCCAGCATTCGCATAACGGGCGCGACGGTTCGGACGCGCTGGTCGAGGCGAAGGACATCCTCACTCAGCGCGGCAGCACGCCGCGCGTCTACCGCAACATGCTGGTGTTCATCGCTGCGGAGGCCCGCCAGCTCGATCATCTGAAAGACGCCGTGCGCGCGTCCCTGGCGTGGGGCGAGATCGTGCGCGACACCGAGCGGCTGAACCTCACCCAGAGCGACAGTGCGCTGGCCAAGGCGAAGCTGGTCGAGGCGAACGAGACGATGAAGACGCGCCTGAAAGAGGCGTGGTGCTATCTGCACTATCCCGCCCAGGAAAGCGCACAGGCGGATTGGGAATGGGTGTCGGGCAAGATTCCGGCGCAGGACGGGCTGCTGGCCCGGGCGAGCAAGAAGCTGGTGGCCGAGGAGGGCCTGCTGACGGAATTGGGGCCGTCGCGCCTCGACCGAGACCTGCAGAAATACATCTGGAACGACAAGCCGCATTTGTCGCTCAAGGACCTGCGGGAATATCTCAACCGCTACATCTACCTGCCGCGTCTCAAGGGCCAGGACGTACTGGTCAAGGCGGTGCAGGCGGCGGTGAGTGGCATGCTGCCCGGTCCGTTCGCCTATGCCGAGCGATGGGAGGAGGGGGCCGGCACCTATCTGGGGCTGGCGATCGAGCGGGCGGCCAGCGCCGCGGTCGTGATCGACAGCGACAGCGTCATCGTGACACCGGAGGTGGCCGAAGCCCACCGCCCGGCGCCGGTGCAGCCTGGATCGGGCGACACAGCCTCGGGGCCGGGTGGTGGCACGCCGGGGCCCGATGGGCCGCCAATGGACGACGCGCCGACCACGCCTGCGCCGGAAAAGAAGCCGACGCGGTTTTCCGGCACCGTGATGATCTCGCCGGATCGTCCGGCCCGGGACATCCACCAGATTGTAGAGGCGATCGTCGAACAGCTCACCACGCTTCCGGGCAGTCAGGTGAAACTCAGGCTCGAGATCGAGGCGGAAGTGCCTGAAGGACTCGAGCGCTCCAAGGTGCGAACCTTGGTCGAGAACGCCAATACGCTCGGCTTCATCGAAAAGTCGCTGGAATAGCCGATGGGCGCAACTTGGGGTAGCCTTACACGTCGGCACAATCGCATGTGCCGACAAATCCTACTTTCTCCCGGCCGGTCCCGCCATCGACCGGGCCAAGCTTAATAACCGCCGACATGCTGGATTGTCGTTTTGCGCGGACCAGACCATGCTGAACGGCAGCACCTCACCGGCAAGCTTCCGATAAACGACCCCCGGAAACTGCGCGACGGTCGTCGCTTCACTCGTCAGAGTGAGGCCCCGACCGAGAGCGACCAGAGATAGGATATTGTCGCGGCCGACCTGCTGAGACTGAATATCGAGGTGGCGGCCGAGACCAGCAAGGTGAGCGACCAAATAGTCGTGGATCTCTTGTCCCGGCGCGACATCGCTCACGATGAACCGCTCGGAAGCCAAATCGGCCCATCCAAGTTCGGGCTTGCCCGCCAAAGGATGTTCATCAGGCAGCACCACGTAAACCTTTTCGCACCACATATGCTCCGTCTCGCATCCGTCCCATGCTGTCGTTCCCGTGATGAATGCGACGTCCAGATAAAGCTTGCGGACAGCGGCGACATGCTCGGGCGAATTTCCATCAATAATGTCGACCTGCACCTTCGGATGGCGTGACCCAAAATCTCGAAGCAAATCGAACAGAAAACCGGATGCGAGGGACGAGAATATCCCGACCTTGATCAGCCCTTGCTCCGCCCGGCCAACCGCTGCCACCTTTGTCACCCCGATATCGATCTGGCGAAGAGCATGGCGAGCGTTGCGCAGGAATTCCCGCCCGGCAACGGTCAACCGCACCCCGCCAGCATTTCGCATAAAAAGCGACGCCCCGAGTTCATCTTCGAGATCACGGATTCGTCGGCTGATGGAGGATTCCTGCACCGAAAGCGCGGCAGCAGCCTTGCGAAAACTCCCATAATCGACGGCGGCAACAAAATATCGCAACTGGTTCAGCCGGACCGCAGATGTGCCAGGTTTCCCCTCAACGACCTTCGTGAGGCTATCATCAGGCGAGGTCTGATTGTTCCCGATCACAGCCATGGTGCATCATCCGAAACAGCGTTCGGTTTCTGACGGGCACCCCGCCATCATCAACGCGAAAATCGATCTATGTGCGTTCATCGGCTCTCCGCACATCCTCAAACTAAACGACGTTCAGTTACCGAATGCTGCTTCTTGACTTCCGGCCCGTCAACGAAAAAAGTAAATGTCGTTTAGTTTTCACGACAAGTTGCAACAGGCATCGGAATGGCCCGTCCCCGGAAAGAGCAAGAACTTGATATTGCTCGTCGTACAATCGACGCAACGATCCGGCTGCTGTCGGAGCGTGGCGACCTCGACGTACCGCTGACTGCGGTCGCGCATGCCATCGGATGCACAGCGCCAGCGCTTTACGGCCATTTCCGCAACAAAAGCGCCTTATTGCGCGCCGTTCGGGACGAAGGTTTCAACCAGCTCTACAGAGAAAAGCTGGCCGTCTTCCAGCAGATGCGCGGCAATCCATTCGGCTATTTGCGTGATGGCAGCTATGCCTATGTCCGCTTTGCCCTGGAAAACCCCACGCTGTACCGGCTGATGTTCACACCGCCGCCACGGCTCGGAGTCAGCGATGATCCATGGTCGGGCGAAGCTGGAAGACAGATACTAAATCTATTGCTGACGGGACTTCGCTGCTCTCAGGGCCAAGGCTTTTTGCCCGGCATGGATCTGAGGCGCTACAGCTTCATGTTCTGGTCAACGGTACACGGCGCGGTGAGCCTCACCCTTCAGAACCGGGAAATGGACCAGTCCGCCAAATGGGATGCGACACGAAAGGCCGTCGATACGTTGATGGAAATCATCGCCGCGACGCGCCATGACTCGCGCGGCACCTCATGAGCGAGATCTTCTGGCGCTGGCAAAGCCCCGATCTGTCGCAATGAACCGTTCCAGCATCGGCACAATCAGCCTGACAGGATCGGCAGCGGGCTGGCCGGTTTCGCGAGCCAGCACTTCGGCATAGGCGGCAAGATCGCGGTGCAGCGGCCCCGGCAGTTCCACCGTCACCTTCACGGGCTTGTCTTCGATGAGGGGGCCGAGTTTCAGCTTCGTCATGGTCAGTTCCTGTAAGGTTCGAGTACGAGATCGCGGGTAACGATGACCCTGACCGGGTAGCCCGGCCGGATCGTCAGGGTCGGCGCGACCTGCAACTGGCGCTGGACGATCTGTTGCCCGGCCTGATTGATGGTATCCTGCGCTCCGTCGCGGATGGCGCGGATCAGGCGATCCTCGTCGTCGGTCGCCAGTTCCGTGCCGATGCCGAGCAGCGTGGACAGCCCCGCCGCTTTCATCAGATCCCACCAGTGGTAATCAACGCCATCTTCCAGCCCGGCATTGCCGGAAGCGTCCGCACCGGGCTGGCGCTCCAGCACGATGGAGCGGCCGTTGGGCAGGATCAGGCGGTTCCAGACCAGCAGCACGCGGCGCTGACCGAATTGCACGCCCGCATCATACTGGCCGATGATGCGGGTTCCTTGCGGGATCAGCAGCAGACTGCCGGTCGGACTGTCATAGACATTCTCCGTCACCTGCGCGGTGATCTGCCCCGGCAGATCAGAGCGGATGCCGGTAATCATCGCCGCCGGAATCACTGCCCCGGCCTGCAGGATGTAGGGCGAGGCAGGCGCCATGATCCGATCCATGGCAACGGTCTGCCGATCCACAGGACCATTGAGGAAAGCTGTGTGCCGGTCCTGCGTTTCAGGTTGGGCACCAAGGTCCGGCCCCACAAGCCCCGGAATCGTTGAGCCAGCTGTCGTCGCCACTCTTGGCCCGGACTGGAAGAACACGGTGCTAAGACGTGCGGCTTCTTCCTCGGCAAGCCGGCGCTCTTCGGCAGGATCGCGGGCAGGCGTCGCCATGGCGGGCGGCGTGACGGGCTGACCCCGGTTCTGGGCATCCAGGATCGGGCCACCGAGATCGCCCGGCAATGCCGGCCCCAGGACCGGCCCGGTATAATCCTTCGGCAGACCTGCCAGTCCATCTGCCGTGGCGCGGTTCTCGGTCGAATAGAGTTCTTCACCGTTTCCGCTCATATCGCGCGTCTGGAGCGCATAGATCAGCGCCCCGCCGATGCCGAGGAGCGCAACAGCTCCGGCACCGGCCAGCATCTTGCGCGACAGGCGCGTGACGCGCGGCGGCTCGGCACGCAGACGCATCGGCGTTGGGTTGGTGGTAGCCTCTTCACTCATGACGGTTGCTCTCCGGCTTTAGCGGGCTGGGCAGCTTGTCTTTGCTCGATGCGAACGATCCTGACCGTCTGCTGCTGCTTGCCGCTACCAAGACGCAGCTCAGCCGCTCCGAACAGCCGATCGACGATCAAGATGTTCTGGTGAACACGGGAATTGACGATCTGGGTCTCGCCCTCGGAACCGATGACGAAAATCGGTGGCATCTCTCCCTGCACGATGCCGCGCGGGAAAACGACATAGACACGGCGGCCATCATCGAAGACGGAAATCGGCCGCCATGGCGGCGTATCTCCAGTCAGGCTGTAACGATAGTTGCGTGCCGCCTCGACCGGGATGATGGGTGCTGCCGGAACGGTCTGGCGCTGACCGGCAGGCAGCGCCGGATAAGACCAGGATACGGACGGCATGTAGAGCGCCTCACGGGCGCGCAGCTCGATCATGTAGGTGCGCCGATCGGTCGTCACCACGAGATTGGTTGAGATGTCGGATCGGGATGGTTTGACGAGAATATGGACCCGGCGCGACGTACCGCTCCCGCTCTCGGTATCGCCAATGATCCAGCGGGCGGTGTCTCCCGCCGCGATTGGTCCCGCGCCGGTCAGGCTTTCGCCCGGCTCCAGCGCTACATTGGTGATCTGTCCTGGTGCTGCATAGACCTGATAGAGCGCGCCTTCCGACCAGGGATAGATCTGGATGGCGTTATAGTAACCCTCGCGGCGCGGCTCGACGCGGGCGGCGGCATTGGCGTTCTCGACGCGGCCTGCCGGTGTTCCGGCAGCAGTGCCGCCGCGTGCGACCGTCCAGGCCGGCGGCGTGTGAAGCGGCCGAGGCCGGTCATCCGTGACAGCGGTCGGCACGACGGGCAACGCCGGCACATCGGCATCATAGCTGAACTGCGGCGCTTTGTTGGTGGCGCAGCCGGCGAGCATGGTGGCCGAAAGCAACAAAGCCGCGAAGGCGGGTTTACGGAAAACCGGCAAGGCGGAATTGCGGGAAGACGCGATGGTCATTGGCTCATCTCCCGCGACCATGAAATTGCATTGACGTAGATGCCGAGCGGATTGGCGCGCAGACGCTCGGCATCGCGCGGGGTCTGGATCACGATGGTCAGGATCGCGGTCCAGCGCTCGGTCGTGGAAAGCTGCCCGTTCTCGTAATGGCGCTCGGTCCAGGCGACGCGGAAACTGTCGTTCGAGGCGCGGATGACGCTGGAAACTTCGACTGCGATCTGCTGGCGGCCGACACGGGTGAACGGATCGTTGGCGCGGGCATAGTCGTTGAGCGCGGCCGCTCCCCTATCTGTGGTGAACTCATAGGCGCGCAGCCAGTTCTGGCGCACGATGATGGCATCCGCCGGGATCGAGCGCGTCTGCTCGATGAAACGGCCAAGATGGAAGGCGATCTGCGGATCGGTCGGGCGGTAATCGGCCGTGGCTGCGGTGATGGCCTGGGCCTGGCCGAGATTATCGACCTGCACCACCCAGGGCACGACCGTCCCGCGCGCCGATTGCCAGACCAGAGCAGAGGCGAAACCGGCCGAGAGGATCAGTGAGCCGAAGGCCATGATGCGCCAGTTCTTAGCCTGCACGCGAGCCGAACCGATACGCTCGTCCCAGGCCTGGGCAGCTTTCTGATAGGGCGTCTCGGGTTCGGGCGATTTGCCGTAATGGGCCGATGGACGTTTGAAGATGTTCATGAGCGGTCACTTTCAGAAAGATTGATGGAGGAGCCGCCGCCATGGCTGTCGCCAGCGCGCACGGCATGGGCGGCCATCGACGTGCCGTGACTGAGTGTCTGCTTGCGCTGCATCTGCTTTGCCCATGCCGGAGAGCCGCCAGCCTGCGCGGCGGGCGATGGGCCAGCACTCGCGGCCTCGCTGGCACCTCCGACAGTTCCAGCCGTGGAAGAGCCACCAGTGACGCCGAAGCCGGCACGCGCTCCATCGGAAAAGCTGGACGTGACGCTTTCCGATGCCTTCGAGGCGGCGCGCTTCAGGGGCGATGCGGCAGCAGAGCCTGCGGCACGGGCAACACCGCCCAGACCGGAGGCAACACCGGCAGCGCCGGACTGGCCAAGCGAGCCGACACTGTAGGCGGCGCTCGCCGCACCTGCGGCGGCAGCACCACCACGGACAGCCGCAGCTCCACCCGACAGCGCCGCTGTCCCTCCCTTCGCGGCCATGCCTGCGGCAGCGCCGCCGGCAAGCATCATGCCGCCAGCGGCAAGGCCGGTTCCAACAGCCGCACCTGCGCCAAGCTGCGGGCCGCCAGAAACCAGACCGGACGCGATGCCAGGACCGAAGATGCCGAGGCCGAGAAGGGAAAGGGCGGCCAGCACGATCGCCATGGCGTCGTCGATGGTCGGCGTCACGCCGCCGAAGCCTGCCGTGAATTGGCTAAATAGGGTTGATCCGATGCCGATGATGACGGCCAGGACCAGCACCTTGATGCCGGAGGAAACGACATTGCCAAGAACGCGCTCGGCAATGAAGGCAGTCTTGCCGAAGAGACCAAAGGGGATCAGCACAAAACCGGCCAGCGTGGTCAGCTTGAACTCAATCAGGGTGACAAAGAGCTGCACGGCGAGAATGAAGAAGGCGAGCAGCACCAGCGCCCAGGCGAACATCAGGCAGGCGATCTGGATGAAGTTCTCGAAGAAGGACCAGTAGCCCATCATATCCGAGATGGATTCGAGCAGCGGGCGACCGGCATCGAGGCCGGTCTGCGCCACCTTGCCGGGCCGCAGTAGATCGGCGGCGGAAAAGCTGGTGCCCGAACCTTTCAGGCCAAGACCAGCGAAGCTGTCGAAGATGATCTGGGCGAGATTGTTCCAGTTGCCGATCAGGTATGCGAAGACACCGACAAAAAGCGTCTTCTTGACGAGGCGTGCGATGATGTCGTCATCCGCACCCCAGGACCAGAAGAGTGCGGCCAGCGTCACGTCGATGACGATTAGCGTGGTGGCGATGAAGGCGACCTCGCCGCCAAGCAGGCCGAAGCCGCTGTCGATATAGCTGGTGAAGACGCCCAGGAAATTGTCGATGACGCCGGTGCCGCCCATGGTTCACTGACCCCCGTTCTGATGCGGGGCGGCGGGCACCGGCGTCCGGCCGAGGAACCGGTCGCGGTTCTCGGCCCAGATGGCGAGGCAGTCGGGATCGTTCACGGCTGCCTCGCCAAGTTGCTGGCAGTGGCGCAGGCTCTGGCGCAGTGGATCGGCAGGCGCCTGAAGCGCCGGGGCCGGACGGGGCTGGGCTGGTTCGTCCTCGCGTGTCATTTCGATCACCGTCGCGGTGATGGCGATGGCCACGAATATGATCGCGCCCAGCCGCGCCAGCATCTTGCCGTCCATGTCGCGCCCCTCCTGTCCGGTCAGTTGTTGCCGTTGCCGAACATCCGGGCATTGCCAGGCTGATAGCCCGATCCCGGCGTCAGAAAGCGCTCGCGCAGGATGCGGCCCTGTTCGGCGGCGGTGGCACGCTCGGCCTCGATCAGGGCTTCGGAGCGACCATTGGCGGACATCAGCGCGATCAGGTCGGAAAGCTGCTGCGACTGGAGCGCGAGAAGCTGATTGCCCGCCTGTGTCGCCTGCAACGCGCCGGTCGCGTTCTGGCTCTGCCCGACAAGGGCGGACATTTCAGCGCGGTTGGTGTCAATATTTCCGACGACACCGGCCTGCACGCGCATGGCGTCCTGCAAGCCGCCGACCGTATTCTGCCAGCGGGACCGCGCATCGGCGACGAGCTGGGCGTCGGTCGCGGACAGCGAAACCTTGCCGTATTTCTGTTGGAACACCTGGTCGACGTTCTGCACGTCGAAGGCAATGTTCTGCGCCTGAGCCAGAAGCTGCTGCGTGCGCTGGACGTTCTGCTGCAAAGTCTGGAGCGAGGAATACGGCAGATTGGCAAGATTCTTCGCCTGATTGATGAGCATCTGCGCTTCATTCTGAAGCGAGGTGATCTGGTGGTTGATCTGCTCCAGCGTACGGGCGGCGGTTAGAAGGTTCTGGGCATAGTTGGTCGGATCATAGACGATGCGGCCGAAGCCAAAAGCGTGAGCGGGGCTTGTCAGCATGGGCGACAGTGCAACAGGCATGGCGAGCGTCAGCGCCAGCACGGATGCACTGACATATCGGGAAACGGGGATACGGATCATGGCAGGGTCTCCTTTTCTTGGCTGTCATCTGGATGGATTTGATCCGGCGCGACCGGCCGAGCAGGCTCTGTCCGTTCGACAAGATTGGTAAGGTTCGGGATCAGATCGACGGCCCATTCGACGCCGCGATCGCGCAGCCAGGCCGCGAGAAAACCGTCCTGCCCATGCTCGGCGACGAGTTCGGCGATACGGGTCTGATCGGATTTGGATGATGCGGCGCAGAGCGCGAGACCGACTTCGCTGAGGCCAAGCTCGAACAGGCGATTGCCGCGCCGCGATTGGCAGTAGTAGTCCCGCTTGGGCGTGGCCCGCGCGAGGATCTCGATTTGCCGGTCATTGAGGCCGAAGCGGCGGTAGATTGCCGTGATCTGCGGCTCGATGGCGCGTTCATTCGGGAGAAGCAGCCGCGTCGGGCAGCTTTCGATGATGGCGGGCGCGATATTGCTGCCGTCAATGTCCGAGAGCGACTGCGTGGCGAAGATGACGGAAGCGTTCTTCTTCCTGAGTGTCTTCAGCCATTCGCGGAGCTGATTGGCGAACCCCTCATCATCGAGCGCCAGCCAGCCTTCGTCGATGATGAGCAGGGTTGGCCGACCGTCGAGCCGGTCGCCGATCCGATGAAACAGATAGGACAGGACGGCAGGCGCAGCCCCAGTGCCGACCAGCCCCTCGATCTCGAAGGCCTGTACATCGGCTGATCCGAGATGTTCGGCCTCGGCGTCGAGCAACCGGCCATAGGCGCCGCCAATGCAGTATGGGCGCAACGCCTGTTTCAGATCGTTGGATTGCAGCAGCACGGCAAGGCCGGTGATGGTCCGTTCCCCCGCCGGGGCGGATGCCAGCGATGTCAGTGCCGTCCAGATGTGCTCCTTCACCTCCGGCGTGATGGTCATGCCTTCACGCATCAGGATCGCGGCGATCCAGTCAGCGGCCCATGACCGCTCATAGGCATCATCGATCTGCGCCAGCGGTTGCAGGGAAACGGAAACCTCCGATCCCTCGGTCAACCCACCGCCGAGATCATGCCAGTCGCCCCCCATGGCGAGCGCGGATGCCCGGATCGATCCCCCGAAATCGAAAGCGAAAATCTGGCTGCGATCATAGCGGCGAAATTGCAACGCCATCAGCGCCAGCAGCACGGACTTGCCCGCGCCGGTCGGGCCGACGACGAGGGTATGGCCCACGTCGCCGACATGAAGGGAAAGCCGGAACGGAGTCGAACCTTCGGTCTTGCCGTACAGCAAGGGGGGCGCTCCGAGATGTTCGTTCCGTTCCGGCCCCGCCCACACGGCCGATAGAGGGATCATGTGGGCGAGGTTGAGCGTCGAGATCGGCGGCTGCCGGACATTGGCGTAGGCATGTCCGGGGATCGAGCCTAGCCAGGCATCGACGGCATTGACAGTTTCCGGCATGGCCGTGAAGTCACGGCCCTGAATGATCTTCTCGACCAGACGCAGCTTCTCGTCGGCGATACGGGGGTCGGCGTCCCAGACGGTGACGGTTGCTGTGACATAGGCCATGCCGGCGACGTCAGCGCCCAGTTCCTGCAAGGCCATGTCGGCATCGAGCGCCTTGTTGGACGCATCGGTGTCCACCAGCGCCGATTGCTCGTTGGTCATCACCTCCTTGAGGATCGCGGCGATGGATTTTCTCTTGGCGAACCATTGACGGCGGATTTTGGTGAGGAGTTTCGTCGCGTCCGTCTTGTCCATCAGGATGGCGCGGGTGGACCAGCGATACGGGAACGCGAGCCGGTTCATCTCGTCGAGCAGGCCGGGCGTGGTCGCTGTCGGAAAGCCGATAATGGTCAGGACGCGCAGATGCTTGTCACCAAGGCGCGGTTCCAGACCGCCAGTCAGCGGCTGATCGGCCAGCAGCGCATCGAGGTGCATGGGCACTTCGGGTACGCGGACACGATGGCGGTTCGTGGAAATCGTGGAATGGAGATAGGTCAGCGTGCCCGCGTCATCGATCCAGTGGCATTCGGGCATGAAGCCGTCGAGCAGCGCCAGCACGCGGTCGGTGCGGTCGATGAAGCCGCGCATCAGCTCCCATGGATTGACGCCGGATTGCTCACGGCCCTCGTAGAGCCAGGTCTCGGCGCGAGCTGCATCTTCGGCGGGTGGCAGCCAGAGGAAGGTCAGGAAGTAACCTGACACGAAATGCGTGCCCGCTTCCTCAAAGGCAGCCTTGCGCTCGGCATCGACCAGAGCGGAAGCCGGATCAGGAAATTGGCTGCCGGGATAGATCGCGGCTTCGCTTCGTTGAGCCTCAACAAAGATCGACCAGCCGGAGCCGAGGCGGCGCACGGCGTTGTTGATGCGCCCGGCGACCGCGACCAGCTCGGCGGCGACAGCGGAATCCAGATCCGGCCCGCGAAACTTCGCTGTCCTCTGGAAACTGCCGTCCTTGTTCAGCACGACGCCCGAGCCAACGAGCGCGGCCCAGGGCAGGAAATCCGCGAGGCGGGTGGCGGTACGGCGATATTCGGTGAGGTTCATCATGGGCGCGCCTTCACACCGACAGATGACCGGGGATGCGCAGATGCCTGCGGCCCACCTCGACAAAAAGCGGATCGCGTTTGGCAGCCCATACCGCGAGGAAATGTCCGACCGCCCAGATGGCGATGCCAACCAGCCAGAGACGAAGGCCGAGGCCGACGGCGCCGGCCAGCGTGCCGTTGACGATGGCAATCGAACGCGGTGCGCCGCCGAGCAGGATATGCTCGGTCAGCGCCCGGTGAACCGGGATGGAGAAGCCCGGCACCGCATCGAGCTGTTCAAACCCGCCCGCCATCAGATGAGCGCCCCGCCGCCGAACGAGAAGAACGACAGGAAGAAGCTCGACGCAGCGAAGGCGATGGACAGGCCGAAGACGATCTGGATCAGGCGGCGGAAGCCGCCGGAGGTATCGCCAAAGGCCAACGCCAGGCCGGTGGCGATGATGACGATGACGGCGATGATCTTGGCGACAGGACCTTCTATCGACTGGAGGATCGACTGAAGCGGGGCCTCCCAGGGCATGGAGGAGCCGGAGGCGTGTGCGGCAGGCGCCAGCATCAGACTGATGGAAACAGTGGCAGCGGCGGTTGCCATGATGCGGCAGCCGCGTGAAATCGTGCGGATCATGAAGGGTTTCCTTTCGGGGTGGTTGCCAAAGTAATGGGATGCGTGATGGCGTAGTCGCCGTCCGCTCCCAGCCCATCGACGCGGGCGAGTTCGACCAGGCGGCGGGACGATCCACGTCCGGCAAGAACGGCGACAAGGTCGATGGTCTCGGCGATCAGGGCGCGCGGGACGGTGACGACGGCTTCCTGGATGAGCTGCTCGAGGCGTCGCAGCGCGCCAATGCCGGAACCGGCATGGATGGTGCCGATCCCGCCCGGATGGCCGGTGCCCCAGGCTTTAAGGAGGTCGAGAGCTTCGGACCCGCGCACCTCGCCGACCGGGATGCGATCCGGGCGCAGGCGTAGCGACGAACGCACCAGATCGGAGAGCGTCGCCACGCCATCTTTGGTGCGCATCGCGACCAGATTGGGCGCGGCGCATTGCAGTTCGCGCGTGTCTTCAATGATCACGACGCGATCCGAAGTCTTGGCGACTTCTGCCAGCAGCGCGTTGGTCAGCGTGGTCTTGCCAGTGGAGGTGCCGCCCGCGACGAGGATATTGGCCCGCGTGGCGACGTTCAGGCGCAACACCTCGGCCTGATGGCTGGTCATGATCCCGGCGTTTACATAGTCGTCGAGCGTGAACACCGCGACGGCGGGCTTGCGGATGGCAAAGGTCGGCGCCGTGACGACAGGCGGCAGCAACCCTTCGAAGCGCTCTCCGGTCTCAGGCAGTTCGGCCGATACACGCGGACTTCGGGTATGAACTTCGACGCCAACATGATGGGCGACCAGCCTGACGATCCGCTCGCCATCAGCCGCAGACAGCCTCTCTCCCGTATCGGCCAGACCTTCGGAGAGCCGATCCACCCAGATGCGGCCATCGGGATTCAGCATCACCTCGACCACACCGGGATCTTCCAGAAACCGGGCAATCGATGCCCCGAGCGCGGTGCGCAGCATCCGCGCACCACGCGCAATCGTCTCGGGTTTCTGATGTGATGCGGTCATGGCGGCCCCGTTCATGGCGGGACGCGCAAAAGACGGACCCCGGATTGGGGTCGATTAAAAGAACCTGATTTAGGGCCGTTTCAACAGATGTTTGTGCGCGTGCGGGCATCGGCTGCGCACACCGACGCATCCGGTCGGGCATTCCGACAACATCCGGTCAGGTGTTCCGGATATC
>NZ_AQRC01000023.1 GCF_000737065.1 Thioclava atlantica
GACCACGGAAGGCGCGTTTTATCGGCTTAGCGTAGGATTTAGCACCGTCCGGCAGCAGACCCCTTGAAGGCGCCCGCATGCATCATCCGGTCATCGGGGTCCATCCCGTACCAGCCGCGATACATCATCTGCCGCGCCCAGATCGCGCGATGGGCATGGCAGACGGCGCGCGCGCTGCCGCCGGTGCCGGAGGTGAAGATCATGTAGGCCAGCCGGTCGGGATCGCCCATCTCATAGGCGCAGGGCGCGCGCTCCTCGGCGCGGCGAAGCGTCTCGGCCTCGATCACGCGCGCGGGATTATCGGGCAGAGCGATGCCCGCGCCCGCGACCACGGCGGCCGGGTCGAGATCGGCGGCAAGCCTGGTGATCTCGCCTTCGGTGAGCTGGCTCGAGCTGGGCACCGGCACCAACCCCGCCGCGATCGCGCCGAGAAAGGCCACCGGAAACTCCGGCCCGTTCCCGAGCCGCAACAGCACCCGATCGCCGGGCGCGAGCCCCGCTTCGAGAAAGATCGTGCCCGCGCCGCGCACCGCCGCCGTCAGCCGCGCATATGACCAGCGTTCCGCGCCCGAGGGTTTCACGATCTGCATCGCGAGCTTGTCGGGCGTGGCGGCGCCGGCGGCCAGAACATGGGCGGCCATGTTGAAGCGCGCGGGCGGCGCGGCGATCGGTGCGGATGTGAAAACGGACTCCATGCCGTCTAGCTAGGCCGCGGCGCGGGGGCGAACAAGCGCGAATTCACCCCTTCACCTTGTGCGAAATACCCCGGGGGGCTCCGAAGGAGCGGGGGCGGAGCCCCCTCGGCGCGGATAGCGGCGCGCCGGTCAGTCCTCTTCGGTATCGTCTCCGAACCGGGCATCGTCGTCATATTCGTCCTCGCCCTCGTTGACGTATTTCGCCGAGAGCGCGATCGAATGGCTGTCATGGGTCGGGTCCATCACGACATCGGAGGGCAGCTCGCCGCGCAGCCAGTCGACGATCTCCTCGCGCGCCTCGCCCGGCTCCTGTTCGGTGAGCTCCGCGATATACTTGATGAAAGCGCGCTGATCGCCGTCGATCTCGTCGAGTTCGGCCTCATCGGCCTCGGGCCAGCGGTCCTGGATCGCCTCGTAGAAGGCCGCCCAGTTCTCCTGGATATGGTGCCATTTCATCTCTCGTCTCCATCCTGATCGCGGCAGTGAACGGCGCGCTTCTCTCCTGAAAAAGGATCGCGCGCAATCTCTTGCAAGGCAAAAGGAATTTACCGCGCCTGCGGTTCCTTCACGGGCGATCCGGCGCCGCCCATTCAGAACCAGCTCTGGACCCGGCGCGCGCCGCCCGAGATGTCGTCACCCACGCCGGCGACCGTGTTGCAGCCTGCCAGTGCCGCCGCCAGAGCGGCCAGAAGGACAAGTTTCTTCATTTCTCTGCCTCGTCATACCACCATACGTCGGGCTGGAAGCCCGGCCAGGCCCCGTATAGCGGGGTCCGTTTCGGGAAGTGAAGCTGCTTGATATGGGCGATGCGGTCAACCGGCGAATACCAGATCGGGATCACATAGCGACCCGCTGTGAGGATCCGGTCGAGCGCACGGGTCGCGGCGACGAAATCCTCGTGGCTGCGCGCATTGAGCATCGTGTCGATCATCGCTTCGGCCGCCGGGCTGTTCATTCCCATCCAGTTGCGCGAACCCGGCTCCTTCACCCCTTTCGAGCCCCAGTAGAGCATCTGCTCGTTGCCCGGGCTGAGCGAGAGCGCGCGCCAATACCACGCCATGTCGAAATCATAGCTGTTGGTGCGCTGGCTGTATTGCGCGTCGTCGATCACCGTCACCTTCGGGAAGATCCCCAGCTTCTTGAGCGCCTCGACATAGATATCGACGATGCTCTGGGTCTCGGCCGCGCCCTGCTGAAGCACGATCTCGAAGGTGAAGGGCGTGCCGTCCTTCTTCAGCACGCCGTCTTCCGCGACGCTCCAGCCGGCCTCCTCGAGCAGCTTCGCCGCGTCGCGCATGTTCTTGCGGTTGCGCACGCCGCCATCGGATTTCGGCAAGCTGTAACCTTCGATCGTGCCGGGAGGGAGCTGATCCTTGTAGGGCTCCAGAAGCGCGCGCACCTTGCCCTCGGCGGGACCCGGGTGCATCCCGAGTTCCGAATTCGAGAAATACGAGGTGATGCGCGGCTCCTGGCCGCCATTGATCGTGGTGTTGATGAATTCGAAATTGAAGGCGTCGATCAGCGCCTGGCGCACCCGCCAGTCGGCGAAAATCGGATTGCGGGTATTCATCACCAGACCCTTGATCCCGGAGGGCCGCCCGTTCTGGATCTCGGATTTCACCACCGCGCCCGACTTCACCGCCGGAAAATCGTAGTTTCGGCCCCAATCGGCGGCGTTCCATTCGATATAGCTGTCGGTCTCGCCGCCCTTGAACGCCTCGAAGACGACCCCGCCATCGCCGAAATAGTCGTAGCGGATCGTGTCGAAATTGTTCTGACCCTTGTTGAAGGCCAGATCGCGCCCCCAATAGTCGGGATTGCGCTTGAGCTCGATATATTTGCCCGGATCGACCGTGCCCACGACATAGGGCCCCGAGCCGATCGGCGTGAGGTCGGTGGTGGAGGCGAAATCCTTGCCCTCCCACTGCTTCTTCTCGAGCACCGGCCGCATCCCCATGATCAGCGCGAGCTCGCGATCGGGCTCCTTGAAGGTGATGCGGACCTTGCGCGGCCCGGTCTGCTCGATCTTGGCGACCTTGGACCAGGCGTTGCGATAGCGCGGATGGCCCTGCGTCCCGAGCGTCTCATAGCTCCAGATCACGTCCTCGACCGTCACCGGATTGCCGTCGGAGAATTTCGCCTCCGGGCGCAGCGTGAACTCGACCCAGGAGCGCGCCTCATCCGTCTCGACCGATTGCGCGAGCAGCCCGTAGAGGGTGAAGGGCTCGTCCATCGAACGTCCCATCAGCGATTCGGTCACGTAGCGCGCGATTCCCTCCGCCGGGCGGCCGTTCAGGATCCAGGGATTGAGCGAATCGAACATGCCCGCGACGCCGAATCGAATTTCGCCGCCCTTGGGGGCGTCGGGATTGGCATAGGGCAGGTGGGTGAACCCCGGCGGCAGGGCGGGTTGCCCGTACATCGCGATGGCCGGTTGCGGTTCGGCCTGTGCGGGGCCAGTAAATACAGGCGCGAGCCCGAGCGCGAGCGTCGCGAGCCCGCGAAAAATCACCGATCTCGACACGTGAACAATCCCTCTCCTGCTCGTCTTTTATGGCGGCAGGCTAGCGAGAGGTTTGAAACTGCGCAAACTTTTCCCTTGGAGACGAGCATGAGATTGCTTATAAAGGTTTCACTGCTCGATAGGTTTCTTGCCTGTATGAAACCTGCCTCATGACTTGACGCCCGCCCTTTGCGCGGGCGTCTTTTTTTGCCCTCCATCCCCGTTGAAACACTGCGCTCGCGGGCGTTTCACGCGCTTTTGCAGATGCAGCATGGCCTTTGGCGTGCCGCCGCGGCATGATCGCGCCGAATCTGGGGAAAAGGCAGAGGAGGAGACATGTCGCTTCAGGGAAAAACCGCCGTCATCACCGGGTCGAATTCCGGCATCGGACTGGGCGTCGCGCGCGAGCTGGCCCGGGCGGGGGCGGATGTGGTGCTCAACTCCTTCACCGATCGCGATGAGGATCACCAACTCGCCGCCGATCTGGGCCGCGAATTCGGTATCACCGCGCACTATATCAAGGCGGATCTGTCGAAAGGGGCGCAGGCGCGCGCGCTGGTCGAGCAGGCAGGCCGATGCGACATTCTCGTCAACAATGCGGGCATCCAGCACGTCTCCCCGATCGAGGATTTCCCGGTCGAGAAATGGGACGCGATCATCGCGATCATGCTGACCTCTGCCTTCCACACGACCGCGGTCGCGCTGCCGATGATGCGCAAGGCCGGCTGGGGCCGCGTGGTCAATATCGCCTCGGCGCACGGGCTGACCGCCTCGCCCTACAAATCCGCCTATGTCTCGGCCAAGCACGGCGTGGTGGGGCTGACCAAGGTCACCGCGCTCGAGACCGCGAAGGAAGACATCACCGCGAACGCGATCTGCCCGGGCTATGTGAAGACCCCGCTCGTCGAGGCGCAGATCCCCGACACGGCGAAGGAATACGACATGACCGAGGAAGAGGTGATCGAGAAGGTCATCCTCGCGCGCCAGCCCTCGAGAACCTTCGCGACGACCGAACAGATCGGCGGCACGGCGGTGTTCCTGTGCTCGGATGCGGCCGCCCAGATCACCGGGACGACGATCTCGGTCGATGGCGGCTGGACGGCGCTCTGAGGGCAGGGGGCCTAGTTTGACTGCTATTTGGCAGACGCCTTGATAAGGAAACAGGAGAAACTCAGACTGCACAATGCGGGTTGGACCGTAAGTGGCGATCTAAAAAGTCACAGTGAAGTCGCAGCATGTGCCGATGTCGTAACCGAGTGACACCAGATCCATCAATTCCGGCATGTTTTCAGTTCCCCACCAAAAAACCGCATTCGTGCCGATTGCACTGGCGGTCAAAGTGGGCGTGTAGCTGAAAAACCGCGCGCCGCCGCATAGCTTAGACCATAGCATCCTGCTATGATCGGCCCTGAGCCGACCTCCGCAGGGAGGGTTAGCGCTGCGGTGCAGCTTCCTCAAACCGGCCATCCATGGCATCGTGCAGCATCGCCGGGCAGGCCAAGGTCAGCAGTGCGGACTTTGCCGCCGTTCATAGAGCAGGCGTGAATAGCGGCGCTTCGGCAGTCTCAAGATGCAAGCGAAATTCTAAACTCCAAGGTCTCATGGCCCCCGAGCGCCTTGTTGGCTGTATAATTTCTTACCAACTGACCGCCCGCCTTTTCTATGACACGAACCGATGCAGGATTGTCGGGACTGGTGGTTATCTCAACATATTGCAAGCCAACTGCTTTCGCCTCTGGTAGAATTGCCACGAGTGCCGCAGATGCCAACCCTTCGCGTTGCCGCCATGGAACTACAGCGTATCCGATGTGCCCCGAACAAGTGGGCGGCAATTCCTCAGTCCCTGGTTTCCATCGCAAACCAATATGGCCACAAAACTCGCTAGACCATATCCAGCGGCGAATGCTCGGCAAACGCGGTACCTTCGAGCCATCTGGCAGAGTAACTGGCCCTGCTTGTGCAGTTGGATCGTCAAGATTTGCGACGAAAGATGCCGCATCCCTGTCAATTGCCAGTAACTGCTCTTGAGCAGCCTTGGGCCGCAAATTGTCCGGCGACCAGCCTCTTTGCAATGCCGCCACATATGCCGGAATGTGATCAATACTCGGTTTGAGCAGTTTCATTTTGCCGTCTCGAAATTGAAGTTTTTCCCTATTATCCACGAGAAAAAGCAGGAGGCTCGCCAAGTTCGTGTTCGACAGCTTCGCGGACGAAGCGGCCGTTCGGTGCTAAGGCGGTGTTTTCACCTTCATATGGAGCAAGGATGAAACTCAGACTTTTGATCGATACATCTGTGTGGCTGGATCTCACGAAGGATCCACGCCATATGCCTTTGCTCGACGCTCTTTCCGCGATGATAGAGGCCGGTGAAGTTGAATTGATCCTGCCGCAGATCATCCCAGAGGAATTTGCCCGAAACCGCGACCGGCGCGGTTTCATCGGGATGTGATCGGCTGGAATGGAGCTCACCGAGATGCCTACGCGGCAACGGGATGTGCTCCCGCCCACCTTTCGGCGGGCGGGAGCCTGTATGCCCTGAGGATGCCGTGGCACGCCGAGGGGCCTGCGGCTGTCAGTTGCCCAGATCGAGCACCATGCGGCCTTCGATCTGGCCTTTGCGCATGCGGTCGAAGACGGTGTTGATATCTTCAAGCGGGGCTTTGGTGATGGTGGCCTTGACCTTGCCTGCGGCGGCGAAGTCGAGCGATTCCTGCAAATCGAGCCGGCTGCCGACGATAGAGCCACGCACGGTGACACCATTGAGCACCATGCCGAAGATATTGAGCGGGAAGTCCCCCGGAGGAAGGCCGTTGAGGGACACCGTGCCGCCACGCCCGACCATGCCGACCGCCTGCTCGAAAGCCTTTTCGCTTACGGCCGTGACCAGAACGCCATTGACGCCACCGTCGGTTTCTTTGCGGACAAAGGCTGCGGGATCGGCAATCTCGCGCGCATTGACGGTCAGTTTGGCACCCAACCGGCGTGCGAGATCAAGTTTGGCCTCATCGATATCTACGGCCACGACGTTGAGCCCCATCGCCACCGCATATTGCACGGCCATATGGCCCAAGCCACCGATGCCGGAAATGGCAACGGTGTCGCCGGGTTTGGTGTCGGTCATTTTCAGGCCTTTGTAGACCGTAACACCCGCGCAAAGGATGGGCGCGATCTCGGCAAAATCGCTGCCTGCGGGCAGGTGGCCCACATAATTGGGGTCTGCGACAACGTAATCGGCAAAGCCGCCATTGACCGAGTAGCCGGTGTTCTGCTGGCTTTCGCACAGCGTTTCCCATCCGCCCAAGCAATGCCTGCAGCACCCACAGGCGGTGTAAAGCCATGGCACACCGACGCGGTCACCTTCTTTGACGTTCTTCACGCCTTTGCCGACTGCCGAGACATAGCCTACACCCTCGTGGCCGGGGATGAAGGGCGGTTCGGGTTTGACGGGCCAGTCGCCTTCGGCCGCGTGCAAATCCGTGTGGCAGACGCCAGAGGCGCGGATCGCGACTTGGATCATTCCGTCAGAGACCTGCGGAATTGGGACTTCATCAATGCTCAGGGGTGCACCGAATTTACGAACGACAGCGGCTTTCATAGTCTTCGACAAAATAGTTCCTCCTCTATGCCCAGTTCCTCCTCTATGCCCAGTTCCTCGACCGGACGGAAGAAGGATTGCCAAGGCTTGCGCTCCTGTCATCCCTGCCATGTGTTATTGTGCTGGCCTACTGTTCCGAATGTGAGACATTCTTCGCTACTTTCAATGACCTCACGGGCGCGTGATCGATTGCCATTGCGCCTAGACGGATGCGACGCAGCGCGCAACCAGAAGGCTCATATACGCAAAGCGCAACGCAGCGCACGTTCGGGCTACTGCGTCTTAATCCGTCCTTTTCAATACTCCTCGCTACGAAATGCCTCCTATGTGTCTTGCGCCGCCGGTTAGGGTCAGGCGAAAAGGGCTCTCAGCGGACCTTCGCAGTGACGGGGTCATGGCCACCGAAGACCCCACGATGGTGTGCGTCTCATCTGGCGTCCGACGGCTCCGCAGAGCAGGCCGCGCATCTGGTCCACAACCGGGATCGGCCTCCATACTGTCCTGGTCTCGGCGGTTGAGAGGCCCGATGAAGACTTCCGCTTCCGCACTTTGCTCTCCGGGGTCCTGTGGTTCCACCGCCAGATGATCTCGTCCAGGTATCGCTGTAGGTGCTTCCGTCCGAGACGGTGATACACGCCGATCAGAGCGCGCTGGACAACCGCGTTCACCGCCTCGACGGTGTTGATGTGCGCCCCGGTCTTCGTATTCGCATACTGGCGCTTGTTGTGTTGGATTGTATGGTGGCTGGAAAAAGATGCCCCGATCTTTCCGTAACTCGGGTTCTTGTCGGTGATGAGCGCCGAGGTCGGGTCGATCCAGCGCTCGATGATGGGCTTCATCGTGCGCCCTTGAGCATTCGGGATGAGCACGGCTCGCGCCTGACCGTTCCGCGCCGCAGCAACGAGCGCGATCGGTTTGCCGGTTCCTCTCCCCCGCTTGTTCTTGACGCCATGGCGGAACTTTGGCTTGCCGCCGACGAAGGCTTCATCGACCTCGACCACACCCGACAGTCGACCGGCAATGCCCTGCCGATCATCCATCATCTCGCGGATCGCATGGCCAAGCTTCCACGCGGTCTTCTGGTTCACTCCCAAGATGCGCGACATCACGACCGACGAGATGCCCTTGGAAGACGTCAGCACGAGGAACATCGCGGCGATCCAGGTCCGGAGATCCAGCTTCGTCGCGTGGAGCGGCGTTCTGGTGGTGACGGTGAACTGGCTGCGGCATTCCCTCTCGATGCACTGATACAGGCCGGGGCGCACGGATGCACCGCGCAGCGGGCGCGAACTCAAGCTGCCGCAATGTGGACAGAACCGACCATCGCCCCAGATGGCGTTCTCGAGGAAGAGCCGCGCGTGACGTTCGCTCGGCATCTTCTTCCAGACATCGCGGACGGACTTCAGTTCGGAGATCATGGGGTAGCCTCGCTTCGGGGGAAACCCAGAAGATTGGCCGATCTCTCCTAACCGGAAGCGACGACGTTATGGCGTAGCCGGGGCCTACGCGAGGCAAGCAGGCTGAGCACTTCCGGAAGCCATGCTTTTTCTCGTGGATAATAGGGAAGTTTTTCTCAGAACGGACATTCATGCACGTCGCAGCATCGGTCAACAAGGGCTCGAAGCGGCCATGCGGCGTCGCGGCAAGCCTTTCCTGCGACCCGCCCGGCCGTATCGACGCGCTCGGCCCTCTCCGGACATGCGCCAGACTGGCCCCGCTACCTCGCAGCTTCCCCGAACCGGCCCTTCGCAGCTACGTGCAGAAACTTCTTCCAACCCGAGGTCTGCAGTGCGGACAAAGCGGGCTTTTGGGGCACGGGTACGAATGGCCGGTTTGGTAAATCGTTCAGAAACGCGTACGGTTTAACCGAGGTAGTTTTTCAGAAGGGAACGATTGTGAAGTCGCCTATTCGGTCGATAATTTGTATACTCTTTTCCTCTCTCAGCGTGATTGCGGCCTCGGTCGTGTCGCGAATGCTGTGGAAATTCCGTGGCGGCGTAGTCCGGGCATGTGAAGGTGCGTCCAATCAGGCGGCGAGGTCAAGGGCGATCGGTTCGATGGGCTGAGAGAGGGTCTCCCAGCCATCGACCTTCCGCATCTGGATCTGGCCGGAGGCCAAGAGCGCCCAGAGCAACATCGGCACGGTCTCGGCGCAGGGCAGCACGGTTTGCGTCTTGATCCGGCGGCGGAATTCCTCGTTGAGACGTTCTATGGCGTTGGTGGTCCGCGCTGACTTCCATTGCGACGGGTGCAGGCGGGTGAAGGTGAAGAGGCGCTCGCCAGCTTCCTCAAGGCTGTCGGCCACCGCCCGGCACTTGAGCCGCCACTTGCGCAGGAACGCCTTGCGGCGGGTTTCGATCCCGGCGGCGGTATCGGCATAGATCATGTCGCGGTAGTCCGCGGTCAGCTCGTCATGCAGGTGCTTGGGTGCATGCGCCAACAGGTTGCGATGCTTGTGGACGGTGCAGCGCTGGATCGGCAGCTTGTCACCCCAGAGTGCCACCAGCGCGGCTTCCAGGCCTGGGGCGCCATCGACGATGACGAACTCGGGTCGTTTCAGGCCACGGGCGTCGAGGTCGGCGAGGAACTGGCCCCAGGCTGCCGTGCTTTCCCCACCCATATTCTTGATGGAAAGCAACACCTTCTGCCCGTCCCGGCGCACGCCGATCGCCGCCAGCACCGAGATGTTCGTGGCCTTGCGATCCAGCCGGGTCTTGATGACGGTGCCGTCGAGGATGAGCCGGACAATGTCTTCCTCGGCCAGGCTGCGGGCGCACCAGGCGTCCCAGTCGACCTTCACCTTGCGCCAGGCCCGGCTGACCACATCCTTGCCGACAGCGCCTTCGAAAAGGCCGGCCAGCGCGCGTTTTACCCGCCGCGTGTTGGTGCCCGCGAGGTAGACCGCCGCGATCAGCGCCTCGGCCTTCTTCGTCAGCCGCTGGTAGCGCGGCAACGCCTTCGAGCGCCATTCGGTGATCTTGCCAGCTTCATCTTCGATGCGGGCACGCGGCACGCGCACCGTCTCGGCGCCGAACGTGCCGGTGAGCTGGCGCTCGCGGTGCCCATGGCGGTAGCCCTTCTGCGCGCCGTCGCCGCGGCCATAGCGGCAGCGCCCGATGAAGGCCTCCAGTTCTTCTTCGAACAGCGCCTCGATCGTGGCGCGGACGGTCTGCCGAAGCCGATCCTCAATCGGATCGTAGCCGCGCCCCGCTTCCAGTAGCACAGGCGTGCTGGTGTCTGTAATCTGGTTCATGGCGTAATCTCCCTGGCGGTGCCAGCCGCCGGTTGGGTGGGTTCAAGTCACCCGGAGATTACGCCGCCAAACAATTTCCACCACCCGCGCGACACGACCGCGGCCTCATCAGCATTCGCTCAGATGGATAGCGACAATGGAGGCGGTAGCGTGGCGATCCAGCAGGAGCTAACCGCAACCGGCCCCGAAGGCGTACTCAGAGGAACTCTGACGTTACCTGCTGCTGATGTGGCGATCTCTGATGGAACGCCTGTCGTATTGATTGTGCCTGGATCGGGGCCGACTGATCGCGACGGAAATTCACCTCTCGGCATCTCGGCATCGCCCTATGCGCTTCTTGCCGAAGCACTGGCCGAGCGGGGGATCCCGTCGGTGCGTATCGACAAGCGAGGAATGTTCGGGTCGGCGGATGCGATCCCTGACGCCAATGCGGTTACAATCACGGCCTATGGTGAGGACGTTCTTGCTTGGACACGTGCCATTAGGGAGCGATTGCCAACGACTGGAGGCGGCATGCGTTGTGTATTACCGCTTGGGCATAGTGAAGGCGGCCTGATAGTGCTGGCGGCTATTTCGCTCCTGCCTGACCCATGCGGTCTGATATTAGTCAGCACTCCAGGGCGGCCGCTTGGAACTGTGCTTCGCGACCAGTTAAACGCTAACCCTGCCAACGCTCCGCTCCTGATCGAAGCCGACGAGGCGATCACGACGTTGGAGCGTGGCGAGCGGGTTAATTTGAACGCGTTGAACCCTGCTTTGAGGCCTTTGTTCGCAAAGGAAGTGCAGGGTTTTCTAATCGACGCGTTCGCCTACGACCCAGCCGCGCTGATTGCGGAGACCCCAGTTCCTGTCCTTATCGTTCAAGGCATGCGCGATCTTCAGGTCAGCGACACGGATGCTCATAGGCTCGCCGATACCGCGCCAGAGGCGACACTTTTTTTGCTCCCGGACGTCAACCACGTGCTGAAGGTCGTTTCGTCTGATCAAACCGCGGACAACATCGCAGCCTACGCGAACCCAGACTTGCCGATCGCTCAGGGCGTTGTGGATGCGGTCATGCAGTTCATCGAACAAATTGACGAATAAGGGCCCCTTTAGAGTGCTCCGAAAACCTGTCCTTTGGGAATCTTCGTGGACTATCTCATTTGACGTTTCCAAGAACTCCGTTCAGAACCCAGGCTGTTATGAGGTTTTTGATCGCCCGAAGACAGCCGACACTCAAGCGCGTTGCAGCATTCGGTGCTCTGGGCTCGAAACGGGCATGCGGCGGTGCGGCGGCCTGGACACCCAGGCGAGTGGGGCAGCCCCGCAGACGGCCCAAATGTATGTGTCGGCTGCTGTTCGCAATTGAGAAATTGGCACGTTTTCGGAAATCGCTCATATGTATCCGGCCTGTTGATCGGCTCGCGGGCCGTGGCCTTGATGGGGTTACGCACGCGCCGTGGTCTCATTAGCGGATAGGTCGTTACTGACCTTTAGGGCCGTCAGACTCTGGGGGCGTATTTTCTCCGTTCCATGCTGTCCTCTTTTTGCGAACTCCTGGGTGACCGTGGAGTGCGTCAGATCGCTTCCATGGCCGCGTCTTTTGGCGCGTCGAACCGGGTGCCATTGCGCAGAATGCTCCAGGCGGTTCGAGCGAGCTTGTTGGCAAGTGCGATGGCCGCCTTGTTTCGGGGCATGCGTGCCACCGCTTCGGTCAGCCACGGGCCGAAACTGAAGTCGGACCATCGGTGTGGCCGCATCATGATCACTTTCGCCGCTTGCACGAACAGCATTCTCAGATAACGACTGCCGCGCTTGGTGATCCTACCGAGAATGGTGCGGCCGCCTGTGCTGAATTGTCGGGGCACCAGGCCCACCCATGCCGCGAAATCGCGCCCTCGGTCGAAGGCCTCGCCTTGGCCGACAGCCGCGACCATCGCAGTCGAGATCATCGGGCCGATGCCGGGGATCGTCATGATGTTGGCGCAGTTCTCCTCGGTGCGGCTGATCTCTTCGATCTCGCCAGAGACATCCTCGATCCGTTTGTCCAGCCAGAGCCAGTCGCCATAGAGCCCGATAAGGATGCCGCGCATCCGGGGCGATATCTCATCCCGTCGCTGTTCGAGGATCGCCTCGAAGGAGTTCTTCAGCGCCCGAAGTCCCGACCTGACAGTGATGCCCTGTTCGATCAGAAAGGCCCTGATCTGGTTGATGGTGGCGGTGCGCCGCGAAACCAGCCGTGCCCGGACCCGATGCAGGGCCTGAAGGTCGAGCTGATCTTGGTCCTTCTCTGAAACGGTCCGAAGGTTGGGACGCAACGCGGCCTCCGCGATCGCCTCGGCGTCATTGTAATCGTTCTTCTGCCCCTTGTTGAACGGCTTCACGTAGATCGCCGGTATGATCCGCGGTTCGAACCCCATGCCCCGCAGCGTTCGGCTGACAAAATGGGCACTGAGGCAAGCCTCCATTCCCACAATGCAGCGTGGGAGTTGCGCGAACGTGGCGTTCAGGGCCAAGCGCTTGATCTGTTTGCGCATGACTAACTGGCCGGACCGGTCGAACCCGACCATGTGAAACGTATCCTTCCCCATGTCGATCCCGACGACGGCGAGGTCTTCGATGTCTCCTGTCTTCTTTGAACACATAGCTGCTTCTCCTGGTTGCGCGGTTGATCCCGGTTAAGGATAACCCAACGATGGGGAAGCAGCCGACACATCCCATTAGCTGACCTTCGAGGCCTCTCGAATGCCGCGGCGCAGCTTTCTTAAACCGGTCATTCGGACGGACATGTCGCACTACGAAGGCGCCGAGTGTCGGCAGGGCGGACGAAGCTGCCAGTGCGGTCGTTTGCCAGCGTGCGCGATACCCCATTTCCCACGATCAGTTCCTATACTTATTGGCCTTTGATCGCCGTCCGCCACGCCGCGGGGGTTGTCCCGGTGCCGGACTTGAAGGTGCGGGTGAAATGGCTCTGACTGGAGAAGCCGCAGGCGAGGGCGACCTCGAGGACCGGGTCCGTGCCGCGTAGCAGTGACTTAGCGCGATCGATGCGCCGTTCGGTGATCCAGGCGTGGAGCGGTATCCCGCGAGATGCCCGAAACATGCGATGGAGGTGGAATGGCGAGAGAGCCGCCAGCGCAGCGAAATCGGACAAGCGGATCGCCTCATCAAGATGCGCTTCGATCCATTCGTCGATGCGGCGCAGGATATGTGGGGATAGCCCGCCGCGGAGCGGCACCTTGCGCGCTCCGAGCCGCGCGACGATCTCGGACAGCGCCGTGTCGGCCAACAGGACGTCACCCGCGGAAGCTGCCCGGGCGAGCGCGGCGAGTGGTGCGGCAAGGTGCGGCATGTCGGCGAAGGTGATCTCCGGCACGTCGAGCCGGCGCGCGTCGCAATCGTGCGTTCGGGCGAAGTCAGCACGGAGTCGGTCGTCGGGAAGATAGAGGTGGGCGAAGCGGTGGGGCGTCGTGATCTCCCACTCCGAGGGCTGTCCGTCCGGGAAGACGCAGACCGCGCCGGGCCAGCCACTGGCACCGGCACCGGCACCGTCCAACCGTCGGGTGCCGGTACCTCCGGCGAGGTAAAGGCTGAAGGCATGGCCTCGCGGCGCCTCGTAAGAGACACGGTCGTGGCGGTTCTCCCAGACCGTGACGCCCCGTCCCCCGCCCAGATCGAGCGTGGCGGCCGCTGTCGCGACCGGGGAACTTTCAAGGAAATCGCGCACCGAGGCCATGAGGTCTTTTAAGCCTATCGTGATCGGTCGGGAATGCCGGGCCGGCACTTCACCGCAAGATCGTGCAAAGGCTCCGTGCGGGTAAAGCGTAGATGGCGCGGCAGAGGAGCCGCCCAATGACCACACCCGTCCTTTTCGCCGCTACAATCCTCATTTGGGGAACAACCTGGATCGCCATTGCCGCGCAAGTTGGCGCGGTACCCGTCGCCGTATCGGTCTTCTACCGCTTCGCGCTGGCGGGGGTGCTGATGCTTGCTGTGCTCGCCGCACTCGACCGATTGCGGAGCCCCGCGGTCTGGCGGTTCGTGGTCGTGCAGGCGCTTTGTCTCTTTTGCCTGAACTTCCTGGCGCTCTACACCGCGACCTCCCTCGTGCCGTCGGGCCTCGTCTCGGTGATCTTCTCGCTGGCCTCGATCTTCAATGCGGTGAACGCGCGAATCCTCTTCGGCGACCGGATCAGCCGGCAGACGGTACTCGCCGGCGCGCTCGGGGTGGCGGGGCTCGCTTGCCTCTTGGGGCCCGACATCGACATCACGGCGGGCGCATCGACGCTGCGCGGGATCGGCTGGGCGGTGCTGGGCACCCTGATCTTTTCCTGGGGGAATATGGCCTCACGGCAGAACACGCACCTCGGCATCACGCCGATGACGGCAAATGCCTGGGGCATGGGGATCGGGGCGCTCTGCCTCCTCGCCATCCTTTTCGCGACGGGCCAACCGCTGGTCCTCCCGCGGGGCGGCATCTACTGGACGGCGCTCGTCTACCTGTCGGTCATCGGATCCATCATCGGGTTCACGACTTACCTGATGCTAGTCGGCCGCATCGGATCGGCCAAAGCGGGCTACGCCACGGTCCTCTTCCCCATCGTAGCACTCACCCTCTCGACGCTCTTCGAAGGCTACGAATGGACCCCCCTGTCCATCCTCGGCGTCATCCTCGCTGGGCTCGGGAATGTGGTCATGTTCAGGCGGCGATGAGGTACGGGAAACGCTGGGTTAGGGGAGGGAGTTTCGGGCTCGAACCGGTCATGCGGCGTCGCGGCAAGCCTTTCCTGCGACCCGCCCGGCCGTATCGACGCGCTCGGCCCAAACCGGCTTTCAGGTAGACACCAGCACTGCTGCGGATGCAGCCTGCATTTCTGACATTCTTCCCACTGCCGGGCTGTTAGGAGATTTCGGGGTTGTTGGCCTCATACCATTCCCTGATGGTTCTGCTCAGCGTTGACAGCGCGAGGCCCCGGCTCGTGCGCACATCAAGCATTGCAAAGTCTTCCGTGAACTTCGCAGCGTCTTCCCCAGAAGACGTAAATTCAAAATGCCCGCCAGAATACTCATCATTTGGATCATAGCCTACAACGCGCCAAGTGCCGATGATCTCTCCGTCGCGAGTAATGACGTCGCCCTGCGATAGGCGCGGGTCGTACCCGCTTTGCATCCACTCATCGTGGCCGACGAAGTTGATTGGATAAACCAGTTCCATCACGCGAGACTGTGCCAAATTATTTCACAACGCAAGTCGTCGGAAAAAGCCAAAGGCAGGCATCTTCGGCCCAAACCTGCCGCTCGATACACTCGGAGCGAATGACGGCTTCAAGTTGGACGTGCCGATTGCAAGCCGACTGCCCGCTGCAGGTGGCTACGCCAACAAACCCAGTTCTCGAACGGCCTTTGTCCCAAGGTATTCTCTGAGCGAGTGACCCCCGTTAAAACGGTTCTCGGGCAGCTTGGCTATGGCTTGACCAACGGCAACTTCCCAAGGCTTGTTTGAGCCGGTGAGCCCCACCAGCAGCATTCGCAGTTCCTTCAGTTGGAAATTCTGACGTTTCCAACCGCTATCACGAAACGCAGATGCTGCAGCGAAACGCGAATGGTCAGGATTGTCGGAGATCCACTTTTCCAGAGTGCCGCGCAGCGAGGTCCAGTCCGTCCCCAGCTCTGCTAGGACGTCATCGGTGACAATTAGGTTCTCCGCATTTCGACAGTTTAGGCGCATGCGAATGATCGGGCCCATATCGTCAATCTCGTAGGGGTCGCTGTCCCTGTCGCGCAATGAAAATGCTCTGGCATCATCGTAAACACTCTCGATAAGGTCCCGGGCGGCGACTTCGTATTGGTTCATCGACTGGATGTCCGATGCCACACACGGGTATACAGAGATTCGACCATTTGATCGTCTGACTGCAGCTTGCCAAATGCGTTCGTCGTCCTCGCCTTCCAGGATCAGTGGTGGTTTCTCATTGAAGACATTCGAGAGAGGGTGGGCACCGAACATTGGCAAGACTGACCGCATGGCGTCGTCCACCGAACGGAATTCGAGCGCATTCGGCCCAAAATGCTTCAGTCCCACGCGGACATCTTCGCTTAGGCTACAAAGGCCCGAAAGGATAGAGGTGCTGTGGGTCGCGATGGCGATGCGGCCATTTGCGTCTCTGGTGCTGTTCACGAGAAGCTGCATTAGACGATACTGTAGATCAGGATGCAGGTGCACGTCTGGCTCGTCGAGAAGCAACCAGTTGTCTTGATCCCTGTATTTCTCCTGTTTGCACAGATATGCGAAATACAGGACTTCGACGGCTAGACTAATCAGTTCCGACTCACCGCTGCTCAGGTCAGCGGCTTTGATCGTATTGCCGCCATCTTTAAGTGCGATATCAAATCCGGCGGTGTCGGCCCTTACTAGGCTAACTCGCTCCAGCACTTCGTTTATACGGTCGACCTCGGCGTCAAATTTGAAGTCCGTTGCTCGCAGTTTTGAATCCCTTTCAATGGACCTCAGAACAAGTGTCTCAAGATTTCGAAACTCGGCGACGCTGGACTGCCTGAACTGCTCCCAACGGTTCTTGCGTCTCGTGTTGGTCATCCAGTTTGGATTGTGTGATCGGTTTGTTTCGATATTCCCGTCGTAGGTTAGTTCTCCGCCTCGTTCTGGCGTGATGTAACGAATGCAGGCATCTTTTCCTGACAGACGGCTGTCCATCAGCCGAAGCAGTGTGCTCTTGCCTGAACCATTCTTGCCGAGGATTACGTTGATTTTTCTGTAGCCGGCGATGCTGTTGCCATTTCCGAGGTCGATCACAATATGCACCTTTGCGAATAAGGGTGAACGCTACCGGTAGTTTTCAACTATGACAATGAGTGGGGGCTGGGTTTTTGTGCCGCTCCGGCGCAGCGGACACTCGTTGCCGCCGCAGCGAACGTCTGCTCCCCGCCCTTTCGACCGCAGCGGCAATCTTGGCACATAGCGGATCTTCTCAACCGATGCGGCGAGCGGCTTAGTTCTATAGGCCCTCAGCCTGAATTCCATTCTCTGCCAGCCAAGTCTTTCTCCAACGCCAGTCTGGCAAATGCTGCTCCACCTTGATCCAGAAAGTTGCGGAATGGTCTGGGTAATGAGCATGTGCCAATTCATGCACTGCAACGTACTGGGCTATGCGGGGAGGCAGGAGGATAGCTTTCCAGTGAAATGAAACGCGGCCGTCGGTGCCGAAAGAGCCCCATCTAAAGCCAAGGTCTTGAACTTTGACCTCCTGCACTGTCACACCCATGCGGTTGGAAAGCCCGGCAACCTGCTTCTCGAACCATTGTTGGGCTCTCCGCGTATACCATGAGACAAAGATATCCCGCCCTCGATGAATAGAGCCGCGTCTCAGGCAGAACCGGCCGTTTTTCAGGCTGAGGTCTACCAGTTGGTTGTCAATGAGACGCAGGCGGTGGCTCCGGCCAAGGTACAAAAAACCTTCACCCTCCACGAATTCCTTTCTCGGGGCACGTTGTTGAAGCCTTGCCTTCTCTTCGACCTTGGTGTGAACCCAGATTAACTTCTCTTCAACGAAACTGACCAGTTGATCGGCGGGAACAGTTGAAGGCGCAACGATTGAGAGGTCACCAGAACGTTCCACCGTGATCTGCATGGTCTTGCGGCGATCACTGCGATGAACATCGAAGGAAAGACCATCAATCTCCAGTTGATGCTCGCTCACCCGAGCGGGCTTTCCACCGGTTCGGATTGGAGACATGGGAAGCTTGGACATCAGGCTGCTCGCAGTTTGTCATCATTGGCTTTTGCCTGCTGCATCAGCTGGTCAGCAAGGGCTTCTGCCTCGTCGACACCGAACCCTCGGATTTGCGCGTCGAAAATGATTTCAAAGATCTCTGATCTGAGGTTTTCTTGGTCCGCCATCTTGAAACTGCTCCACAATGAGCGGTTTGCTCCGATTTCCTCGATGATGCGATCCACCACAATCCGTGTCACTTCATGCAATGCGCGAAGCTGATCGGCGGAGGTGTTTTGATCGGCTGAAGTCGCCGCCAAGACCGTTCGAAGGAAGGGCAAATAAACCTCGGGGATATCCGGCGTGCCTTCATCACGATCACAGGCCTCGCCACGTAGCTCGTCGATAATGGCTTGCAGTTGCTCGATGATCTGGCCCCACTGCGCGCCAAAGCTTTTCAGGATATCGTTCAGTCGTTCCGACATTTTTCTGAAGCGGACCGGATCGGTTTCGAGGTTCTTGCGTATGTGAGAGCGGATCGCATGCTCCATCTCCGATGCCTTGGCTCGGCCACCAGCAGCTTGCCCGACTTGAGTGTCGAATTCTGCATCCGTCAGTTGCACGGGCGGAATCTTCAGATCGATACCGAGAGAAATGACGTGGTCGTCGATCAGCTTCCGCACCTTGGCACCGACGTCTG
>NZ_AQRC01000024.1 GCF_000737065.1 Thioclava atlantica
GGAGTACAGGTGGCCGAAAAGAGCTTAGCGTAGGATTTAGCACCGTCCGGCAGCAGACCCCTTGCCTGTGCCGGGAGGGCCATAGAGCAGTATGTGCACGCCTGGTTGGCGCTTTGCCAGCGCCTTGGACAGCAGTTCACGCATCAGGTCCGCATCTTGGCTTAGGCCTTCGAAGTCTTGCCATTGAGCCTGCGGCGCAGCCGCACGCGGGAACATCAGGGCGATCAGGTCGGAAATGCTATCCACTTCGGCAAGTAGCGCGAGGGTCAGGCGATCAGACAGATCGAACGGCATCCGGCGGTGACGCCCGCCGCTGTTGCGCTGCACCAATCCCGAGCAAGTGAGGCGACCGGATGCCCGCATGGCTGTGCGGATTTCAGGCTCGGGCACCGCGCAGAACCACGACAACAGTAGCGGCACCGTGACTTCTCTGGTTTCCAGCGCGCCATCGACGACATGCTCGAAGCCATCGAACAACTTGTAGAACGCGACGAAGGTCAGCATGGATGTTTCGGCAGGGGATAGCCCGAAATGCTCGCCAAGAAGGGTAGCATTGCGCTGAACGATCTCGCCCTCGCCGCCCCCGGCGCTCGGCGCAAGGTCGTGCGCGATGGTCCTGATCTTGTTCCACCATTGCGAGCTTGGTCGGCTACGGGGCCGTTCGGGACATTCGACTTCGGTCAGGTACTCCAGCCAGCCGGGCAGTTCCTTTGCGATACGGCTGGCGGGACCGAAACGGTTGGCCAATCGGACGATCAGATCGAGAGCGAGGTGTTGTTCGTGCGTCATTATTCATCTCCGTCGTTTCAACAGAGATGTCACGGCCATACGTCAAATTTGGACAGATGGCTTCGATCATGTAGAGTACGGTCCACCGATTTCGGTCGTCAGGCTCTGTCCGTCGTCAGGATTTGTCGGACTTCTCGGTCTGTCTTGTAGCGGAGGCGCTGGTTCGGTTTCTGTTTGAGTTTAGGCGGTCGCGTCCTGGTGCTGCAACCAGCGTTGTGTATTGCCATGGTTGCGTGACGTTTCCGATTTGAAGCGGCATGCGGGAGTGCTATCCGAGAACCCGTCTAATCTCTTCAGATCTCTGTCTGTTTTGAAGTCGCAGCCCCAATCTCATTCAAGTCACCGCTGAATCTCGCCTGCCAGCACCGCTCGTCCGTGCACCGCCAAGGTTGCTGAAAACCTCTGACACCCGAACTTGCGAATCACATCGAGTACACGCGCTTCGTAGGCAGCGTGTCCGATCAAGCGACACAAGTCGGACGCGTGGAACTGGCGGTTCGCAGTTGGTGCGGCTTGCATCTGTCTCAGCAATTCGCGCTCTTTGGGATCCGTTATTGGTCTGGCGGGCGGCTTGACCGCGGGACGAGTTGGAGTTCCCCACGAATTTCGCCATCGGCGCATGAAGCCAAGCAGGAAGCCGGCCGGCACCCTGCCGTTGCCTCGGGATCGGTTGAAGGCGAGGAAGCGATCCCAGATGACCTGGGTGTCGATGTTCCAGCAGGGCAACGTGGCCTTCGCCGCTTTGATGAGCTCTGCCCAACTGGTCTGAAAAACGTTCGAACTCGCGGTGATATCGATCAGCCCTGAGAAGATAGTTTTGTTATTATTATCTCTAGATAGTGATGTGTCGTCTTCACCTGACACGAGATCATGGGGTTCACTCTCCTTGTCGAAGGCGGAAAACCGAAAGATCCAGGGCGCGAACTTGCCATTCGGCTTCGCCCGCTCGAGCTGCAACTCCGACGTCTCAAGTTCGCTCAAAAGAACCGAAAGATATTGTCGTGAAACACCCATCCTCTCCGCTAGGGCAGAGAGGGTGAAGGCTGCCGTTCCGCGCGACAAACCGTTGTAGCCATCCTTCCAGGCGATGGCATCGAGGATGAGGGTAGCAAGCTTGTGCGCTGCAACAGAGAGATTTGTCTGCGTGATCCGTCGCAGGATCAGGCCGGTCGTAGGTTCCATGGTCGAGGTCTCCTTGGAGAACCGACGCCATGTCGTGAGACAACAACATTCTTGCCAGCAAAACAACTTTGCTGGTTGCAGGTGTTTTAGCGGTGCGCTAGGAAACTCTTGTTCACGGAGTTTTCTAGCACGGCGTCAGGCTTCACGGTCTGGCGTCGTCTCCTTTTCGGGGGTTTTGCACAGCCTTACGTGCGGGGTTGAGATGACGCGCGCGGCAAAACCGCGCGCAGATTTTGTCAGTAGCGAACTTCTTCAGAACCATAGTTCCCGGCGTGATCACGCCAGTCGACGAAGACGGAACGGTAGAAGTAGCTGCCACATCCATTCGGGATGCTCAGGCCGGATGCGGCTGGCACCTGGCCCACGGTGGATCTTGTCCATCGGTAGTCGCCCTGCACGCCGTAGGACCCCAATCGCGTCGAGTCGCTGCGATTGCAGTCGCCATCTCGGTTTTCATGCTGGCGGTACTGGATGTGATAGACCCGTATGCTGCGCACGAAATCAAAGGCGTCGCCTGAGATGTCGATGTCAGCTTGCTCATCTGCTTGGACGTGAACAAGGGGTATCGGAGTCGATTCCTGCGGTTCGGGCGGATCGCGGAACGTGGTGTCATTAAGGCGTTCCATAGGCGACATCGGGCTGGGATCGTTGAACGACACACCCATCGGACACCGCCAGATTTGTAAGGGCGGCTCGATCGGCCATGGTGTGATCCGCCGAATGAAGACCGCTCTGGCATGCGCGCAGGGCGCGGAGGCAGGCCAGCCGCCCGCAAGGCAGAGGAGGATTGCACAGTCGACCTGATAGGCTTGAGCCGGACCTGACGAGGCCATTAGTCCGGATATGGTTAGTGCCGTGGCTGTTGCCACGCTGTGGATCACGTGCTTCATGATGCCGACTCCATCTATAATGGTGCAGCGATACGAAACAACATTAATGATAGCAAGAAGATTTGATTGATGGTTGCTTGCGACTGTTCGCTTGTGTCGCTTGACCGCTTCCAAGATCTGACGCCGGTTCTGGCTGCTTCTGCGTCTTGAAAGTGGCCAAAATTGCGGACCCCTTTCACGTTAGCTGCTAAACAAACGTCTGTTACAAAGGGGAAATTGGGTGTTCCAATGTGGCCGCGAAAGTGGTCACGGAAGGACAGATCGAATGAGCCCTCCAAACCGCGTGGCGCAGCGCTCGTGGCCTCGGGAAGGGCTGTATCGGGAAACTGCCGGGCCCGGCTCTCCGCATGGAATCCGGGATCAGAAGGGCGGGAGCAGCCAGCGAGCCGATTTGGGGCCCAAGTTGGGATCGAGCATGAGCTTGAATATCTATGTCAGTATCTGATACGATTGAGCATGGATAGGAGAGTCTGATGCCAAACGTCCACCTGACCGAACCGATGCAGAAATATGTGCAGGCGCAGATCGAGTCCGGCGCCTACGCCAATCTGAGCGAAGTCGTGCGCGCCGGCGTAAGGATGCTGATGGAGAAGGATGGCGCCCGGCAGTTCTATTCCCTCAAGGCCGACCTAGAGGAAGCAGCCTCCCTGGCCGAAAATGGGGATTTCGCCGAGTTCGATGCTCATGCCTTCGAACCGGATGCGTTTGATCGCTGACCCACATGACTATTCGGCTTTCCGGTCGGGCCAGGGCCGACCTTGAAGAGATCCGTGCCTACACCGTCGAAACTTGGGGTAGGGATCAATGGCTCGTCTATTACCGCCAGTTGGTTAACGCCTTCGAGCAGATCACCGGGGATCCCGACCGGGGTCGGGACAGGAGTCTCTTCGTTCCGGGGATGCGGTCCGTCAACTGCCAACGTCACGTGATCTTCTACAAGCGGCTAGATGCCGCGGATGGGGCGGCAGTCATCCTGCGCATCGTGCACCAGCGCCGCAACATGCCCGCGCTCGTCTACTACGAGGGTCTCGACGGCGGTTAAGCTCTTGCGTTTCCTCATTTCAATGGCTCGACCAGTCTTCCATAGTCTTCACTGACCTCGTGAAACGCGCGTTGGCGCCCGGCATTGAGGCAACGGAAGTAGTCCTACACATCGGCAAAGTGGATCTCAAAATCGCTCAAACCCGACCAATTTGAATGTTGGAAGCGCTAAGAATTACTGCTTCGATACCTGGTCATCACGCGAGCACTCAATTCCCATTGTGATCATGTTGATGTGGCTCGGTTTTTGTGCGCTGAAGAAACCAATGCTCAAAGATCAATACACAAGCCATGATCGCGAATGCGACCACTACAATCATTGGATCGCTCTGCCACTTTAGTGAAGCGAATACGACAAGCACGATCGCGTCGAGACCGATTGCAGTCAACATGATCCATCCATGCGCAGAAAGCTCGGCCCTAAGGTTTCGGTACACTCCCCAGTGAATAACCATATCCATTACAAGGTAAAAGAAGGCCCCCATAGAAGCTATTCGGCTAACGTCGAAGAGAATGGTCAGCAGGCTCGCAATCACTACTGTGTAGATCAGTGTATGGTCGCGGACTCCGCCTGACATCCCAAAATGACTGTGCGGGATCAATTTCATCTCTGTCAGCATTGCCAACATACGAGATACCGCAAAGATGCTGGCAATCACGCCTGATGCAGTTGCGATCAAAGCGAGCGCGACGGTCAGATAGAAGCCCGTTTCCCCAAGGGACGGTGCTGCCGCTTCCGCGAGCGCATAGTCTTTTGCTTCGACGATCTTGCCAAGCGGCAAGCTGCTTCCCACCGCAAATGCTACCAAGAGATACACCACTACGCAGACCGCCAATGAAATGATGATCGCGCGTCCGATGTTGCGGTGTGGGTCCACTATCTCGGCGCCGCTGTTGGTGATTGTCGTGAACCCTTTGAATGCCAGAATTGCCAACGCTGTGGCACCAACAAATCCACTGAGACCCTGTGAAGCTGTTCCATCTCCTGTTGTGCCAAAAGTAAACCCGCCGGCCCAAAGCGCAGAGATCCCAAACAGAGTGATACCGCCAACTTTCAGTACGGCGAGCAATTGGGAAATCCAGCCTACAGAGCGGTTGCCCGAGATGTTGACGACATAGGCTGCGATAATGAGAGCAACGCCTATTGCCGGAACCAGTAAGCCATCTGGTGCAATGCCCAGTCCACGGAGCAAATAGTTTGCGAAGGTCCGTGCGACTAGGCTTTCGTTAATGACCATTGACAGAGCCATAAGCAAAGCCGCTGCAGCGGCTACGGCGGTTGGTCCATAGGCCTTTTGCAGGATCATTCCAATTCCGCCAGCTGACGGGTAGGCATTGGACATTCTTATGTAAGTGTAAGCGCTGAAGGCTGTAACGATGGCTCCAACGATGAACACAAGTGGAAAGGTAGGGCCGGCCAGTTCCGCAATTTGGCCTGTGAGTGCCAGAATTCCGGCGCCAATCATGACACCAGTCCCCATGGCGACGGCATCCCAAAGAGAAATGCTGCCCGCTTTATAGTCGCTATTCATCGTCGATCTGCTTTCTATTTTTGAGGGTCAAAAAGACAAAAGGCAGTGCTGTCACAACCCCAAGTCCTATCGTGATCCATTCAGCCGTTCCCCAATCCCCTGACATGGCCACAGCTCCAAAATGGGCAAGAACAAAACTCGCCGGCAAAATCCCGGCAAAAGTTGCCAGCATGAAGCGCCATAGATGAAGTTGGCTCAAGCCCGCAACATAGCTGATTGCATCGAAAGAAACGAATGGAAGCAGGCGGGACGCAAACACTGATAACATCAGAGCCTTTTGCGACCCCAACAGCCCGAACTCTGAATATTTACCCAAAAAACGCCGAACTGTGCTTCGACCGAGTTTTCGCGCGATGACAAATGCGATTGTAGCACCGAGCTCCGAGCCTATGGCTACGTAGGCGGCTCCGAGATAGTGGCCAAATGCAGCCCCGGCGGCTAGTGCGATTGGTGCGCTCGGTATGGGGCTTGCGACAATCGCGAGGGCCATGAGTGCAATAACCGCGAGGGGGCCAACGGCTCCGGCATTTTCAATATGGCGCTGCACTTCAGCCTGTGAAAAGGCGACCCCAAGATTGCTCAGAGAAACCGTGCCCGAAAAAAGGCCGAAAACTGCAAGAGACAGAACAGTTGCTATCGCCAAACAACCAATCAGGCGACCATATCCCCATGCTTGCACGATCATGTGACCGTGAACTGCGCCATCATTCCTCCATCTTCGTGTTCAAGGATGTGACAGTGATACATGAAGGGATTGGCGCGATCTGCCGTCTGCTCAAAGCTGACCAGGATATCGACACGGCCATTTACGAGCACGGTATCCTTCCAGCCAGAATTTTGTATGCTTGGTTTCTTTCCGTTTTCGGCGAGCACCTGAAACCTCACGCCATGAACATGAAACGGGTGCATCATCATGTTTGAGGAGACTTGCCAAATCTCGGTCGCCCCCTTCGAAAGAGACAAGTCTATCCTCCCCATGTCGAAGGACTGCCCATTGATCGCAAACCGATCATTCGACCTACGCATCATCATGCCCATCCCCATTGGCATATCGAGTGTGATCTGACGTGTATTGACTGATCGGGCCTCACTGTCAGGCAGGACGCCGCCCAAGTCGGCGGGTATTTCCAGAATGCGGGCAGGAAGTCTCACATCCACACCAAAGGGTAGAACTACGAAGCTCCCCCCAGCAGTGCTCGCGCCGCCCATCATCCCACCCATCATCTGATTGGGATTTGCAGAGGATACCAGCGTGCCAGCCTCTCCTCCCGAAAAATCGACGAGGACTTCGTATCGTTCGCCGGGAGCGATCACGAGGGACTCAATTGCGACAGGTTGATTAAGATAGCCACTGTCCGTCGCGATGAGGTGCATCTCGCGACGGTCAGAAAACGATAGGGGATAAATCCTCGCGTTCGAGCCGTTGAGCAAGCGCAAACGGACAATACCGCGAGGGACGACAGCCTGGGTGCCTAGCTGACCGTTAACAAGAATGACATTTCCCATGAAACCCATCATCTGATCTGGCATAGACAGGCCATAATCGATGCGGCCCTGCCGGTCGAACCGGCGGTCTTGCAGAACCAATGTCAAATCATCGACGCCGTATGAGATCGGGAGACCCCGAGCATCGTCCCGACCGTCATCAACGTGGATCACACCGGCCAATCCCCTTTGAACTTGTCGTCCGGTGTCGCCATGAACGTGCGAGTGGTACCAAAGAGTAGCGGGTGGTTGTGTCAGATCCAGTTCGGGAGACCAAGTCGTGCCCGGTTCAATCGTCTGGTGTGGGCCGCCGTCAACTTCGCCGGGTATCAGCATACCGTGCCAGTGCACCGAGATTTTCTCTGACAGCGTATTGTCGATCTGTGCTTGCGTCGAAGCTCCTGCGGGAAGACGTAGTGTAGGCCCCAAAAAGGATTGGTTGAACCCCCAGGTTTCGCCGCCGCCCAGTCCTGTAAAATCGGTCTTGCCCTTTTGGGCAGTCAGACGGAAATGCCGATCGCGGGTTGCGTCGAGCAATGGTGGCATAGCCAACGCCCTGACACTCTCCTGTGCGATGGCCGCCAGCGGACCTGTGGCAAACGGCAGGCCAGCCAAGCCGGCGATGAAGGCTCTACGATTGGTCATGGTATAGCTTGTGTCTCACGCTAGCTCACTTGGGAGGGCGGCCAGTGCGGCTTCTCTTGTTACTGTCGGCAGACCTTGCTCGATCCAGCCGGATCTCCCCGGGGCGCCAAGCATCCCGCCTACGGCGTCAACAAAGCCGGCAGCTTTCGCTTCACGCAACTTGCTCATTACGAGACCTGAGCGATGGCCGGTCCGACAAATCAGGGCGACCGGGCGTCCCGCAGCAAGATCGCGGGCGGCGAAGAGGCGCTCCCCGAACCGCGGATGGGTCATGTCGATTGGCCACGCCCCCTCCGCGACGCCGGTATCTTGCCATTCCTCGGGTCTGCGGATGTCCACAAGCCTTGCCAAATCGCTTTTCAGCGCATCATGGAGAGTATCGAGCGCCCATACGTCATGGTTGTCAGCCCAAGCTGGCGAATAGGCAAGCAAGGTGCTCGATGCGAACAGGCCAAAAGTTTGACGGCGGCTCAGCATGGTCTGCCTCCTCAGTTTAGTTTATGCGTTGTCAACCGCAGATCGCAGCATATCGCGCACCTGCGCGGCGACTTCGTGCAGCTTCTCATTCTCGACAGCGGCCATCGAAGCCACAGGATCAACAGCGCTGATTTCAGTGCCGTTTTCGACCGTCCGCAAGATCACGTTGCAAGGCAGCATCGATCCTATACGGGGCTCCAGCCCAATGGCCTCCCATGCCATATGAGGGTTGCACGCACCCAGAATGCGGTATCCATCCATGTCGCGGTCAATCTTTTTCTTCATTGTTGCCTGGACGTCGATTTCGGTCAGTACACCAAATCCCTTTTCTTTCAGGGCTTCGCGCAGGCGCATCTCCGCATCATCAATCGCCGTATTGGGCAGATGTCTGTTGTAGGTATAACTCATTTTGAGCCCTCTCGATCTTGTTCAGGCAAACCCAAAGCGCCGAACCGTTGACGGGCTTGCCTGAATGGGGAAATTCTGAACGACGGGGTTCAGTTGTCTTGGTCCGTCATCATTCCGGGATTTGCTGTCATACCCTGTGCCATGTTGTCGGCAGGGGCGACTATTTCGCCTTGAGAAATCTGGCCGTCGCCATCAGCATCGAGCATCTGGAAACGATCGACCATGGTCTCGCGCATCGCCTTGGCGTGAAGCGACGCGAATTCGTCAATCGAGAGCGTGCCGTTACCGTCGGCGTCATAGTCCGACAGCATCGACTGAAGGCCCTCATGCGCCTCTTCGGGAGACACTGCGCCGTTTCCATCCATATCGAACATTGACATCATGTTGCCCCCCATCATCGGGAACATACCTTGACCGGTTGTGCTTGGTCCCATGATGCTGCCGTTTCCGCTCATCATGCCCGAATGCATTTGCATCATCATGCGCATCATGCCGTGCATCATCTGAAGATGCTCGGCCATCTGACTGGGATCCATCATGCCGCCACCCATCAGCATTCCGGGCCCGCCCGTCCCTGCCATCGGTTGAGCAAGTACATTGGGAGAGACGCTTTCAGCGCCCGCAGCTTGGTGATGGCTGTCATCGGCGAGCGCAGCACCTGCTGTGAGAACGGCAACCAGAAGACCGGTAGAAATTTTTGTTGAGTAGGACATTTTGAAGCCTTTCCTTCTTTTGACCTCATACAACTTGGCATCAAACATTTGAATGTAAGGACGTACACCCGTGGATTTGTATCCGTCTGTCGCAATGGACAGGGGCTGATACAATTGGCGACAAAAAGGAACCTGACCGTCTGATTTCCAATGCTTTAGAAGGGCCCCATGCAACACGCGCCACATATTCTCGTCGTGGATGACCATGAACAGATCCGGAAAAGTGTAACCCGCTATCTGGAAAAGAATGGCATGCGAGCAACCGCTGCCAAGGATGCGGCGGAGATGGACGCGAAGCTGGCTGTCGGAAGCTTCGACCTACTGGTCCTGGATATCATGATGCCTGGCGAGGATGGCCTTTCCGTTTGCCAACGTCTGTCAAGCGAAGGGCGACTGCCGATCATCATGTTGACCGCGCTCGGTGAAGATGCGGACCGTATTGTCGGTTTGGAGATCGGTGCGGACGATTATCTTCCCAAGCCGTTTAATCCACGCGAACTCCTTGCGAGGATCAAAGCCGTCCTGCGAAGAAGCGAGCACAAAGAAGCCTTCACCGGATCTCTGAGCGGCCGCAAAGTCCGCTTTGCACACCTTACCTTGGATGTAGACCGGCAGGTGCTTCTCGACGACGCGGGACAAGAGACCGCTCTTACGGTCGCAGAATTCAAACTGCTGACGGTCCTTCTGGAGCGCCCTCGGATGGTGTTGAGCCGCGATCAGTTGCTAGATCTTTCTCAGGGCATTTCCGCTGGTCCGTTGGACAGGAAAATTGACAACCAGATTTCGCGCCTTCGGCGAAAGCTCGAGCCCGACATTCTCCGTCCACGTATTATCAAGACGATCAGAAGCGGCGGCTACTGCCTGTCGGTCGACGTCGAGGTGTCCGAATGATCTGGCGGCTCCTACGATCTCTCCGGATCCAACTCGTTCTTCTCATCATTATCGCGTTGGGGATCGCACAGTTTGTCAGCCTGTGGCTCTTCGCCGATGAACGAAGCCTCGCCATACGGGCTGCTCTTGGGTTTGAGGCAGCTGGACGAGCGGCAAATGTTGCGCGCTTGATTGAAGAGGCACCCGCTGACCTGCGCCCATCAATTATCCGCGCGGCGAACTCGCCCCTTGTTCGCTTTGACCTCGGGACGAAGCCGCTTGTGCAACATAGCGACCATTCGGATGGCGGGTTGGTTGAAACCCGCGTCCGCGCACTCCTGAACGACAGCTACAGTCGCGACATTCGTGTAGAGCTTCACCAGATCCAAGGCGCGATCCTGCCGCTACCGAACCTGTCGCACGAAATGACCGAGATGCACTTGGCCATGATGCGAGGTGAACTGTCCGCTATCGAGATGAACCTTTCAATTTCGATCGCCGGTGGCCAGTGGTTGAACGTAAGTACGCGCTTTGAGCGTCCGCCGATCCAGTGGCCGCTTTATTCCATGCTGACATTTGGTCTGACGGCAATGGCCCTGTTGGTCGCAGTGAGCTGGTTTGTCATGACCGGACTGCTGGGCCCTCTGCGGCGATTGGCCGGGGCGTCGGAACGATTGGGGCGTGGAGAAGACATAGACGCGTTGCCAGAACGGGGACCCCAGGAGGTTCGGGAGCTGACCGCTGGTTTCAACCGCATGCAGGACAGGCTGACACGGTTCGTTGCCGACCGAACGAGGGTTCTGGCGGCCCTTGGACATGATCTTCGATCTCCGCTTACCGCAATGAGAGTACATTCAGAAATGGTAGAGGAAGACGAAACCCGAGAGAGTCTCGTCGCAACCGTCGAAGAAATGCAGTCGATGGTGGAAGCAACCCTTACCTTCGCGAAAGGTCTCTCAGGGAACGAACCAATGCAGGATGTTGACCTGCAATCGTTCCTAGAAGCTCTGCGGGGGGATATGGTCGTACCGTTTGTGCTCTCTGACGGCCCCGAAGTCACGGTTCGATTGCGCCCCAATGCCATTCGACGGGCATTGCGAAACGTGATCGAGAACGCGGTGCGCTACGGCGGGTCCGCAACGCTGGGCTGGATATCAGCCGATGGGGAAATAGAAATTTCCGTCACTGACAGAGGGCCGGGGATTCCAACCGCAGAATTGGAACGCGTATTTGACCCATTCTTCAGGCTTGAAGAAAGCCGATCTCTGGAAACCGGCGGGCATGGGCTGGGCCTGTCGATCGCAAGGTCCATTCTTCGCGCGCAGGGTGGGGAGATCAGTCTGGCGAACCACCCGGACGGCGGGCTTATCGCGACAATTCGATTGCCAGTTGCTGAAACATGAAATGACAGAAAAGGAAACCGACATGCTTAGACTTACCAACACAACCGCAGCATTCACGCTGTTCGCGACGGCCGCCATGGCGGACCCAGGCGGAGATTATTACGGCCACATGTGGGGCGGTGGATTTGGAATGCTGGGAGGGCTGATGATGATCGTGTTCTGGGGCGTGATTATTGCGCTGATATTCTTCGCCGTTCGCTGGTTCAGCGAAAAGGACCGTGTTTCCGGGTCTAGTGCTCAGGACATTCTCAGGGATCGCTTCGCGCGCGGTGAGATTGATGAAGACGAGTATCGCAAGCGCAAGGCCGCTTTAGACGACTGAGAAACTGATCACCAGTCGATCCCACTGCCAAAGATCATGAGGCTCCTATGACCCCGGAACTCGGCCATTTTGTGCTGGCCCTCGCATTGGCGTTGGCCATCGTCCAATCGACTATTCCTCTTTTCGGCGCGGCCCGGGGCAATCTTCTCTGGATGCGTTCAGCCCGGTCAACTGCTTTTGGGCAGGTCGTCTTCGTCGGACTTGCCTTTGCCGCCTTGATGCGCGCTTTTGTTGTCTCTGATTTCACTGTTTTGAACGTCGCGAACAATTCGCATTCGCTGAAACCAATGATCTTCAAAGTCGCGGCGACTTGGGGAAGTCATGAAGGATCGTTGCTGCTCTGGGTCTTCATTCTGACCATCTTCGGTGCTGCGGTTGCTGCTTTCGGCTCAAACCTACCGGAAACACTTCGAGCGCGAACTTTGGCAATGCAGGCATGGATCAGCGTCGGGTTTCTGTCCTTCCTTCTCTTTACATCCAATCCGTTCGAGCGCGTCTTTCCTCCGCCGCTTGATGGCGCTGACCTCAATCCTCTGCTCCAGGATATCGGCCTCGCGATGCACCCGCCGCTGCTGTATTTTGGATATGTCGGCTTCTCGATCGTCTTTTCGTTTGCAGCCGCAGCCTTGATCGAGGGACGGATCGACACAGCCTGGGCAAGATGGGTTCGACCCTGGACACTGGCCGCGTGGATCAGCCTGACTGCGGGGATAGCTCTCGGATCGTGGTGGGCATATTACGAACTGGGTTGGGGTGGATGGTGGTTCTGGGACCCGGTTGAAAATGTCAGTTTTATGCCCTGGCTTCTCGGGACAGCACTTCTCCATTCGGCGATTGTCACTGAAAAGCGTGACGCGTTCAAAAGCTGGACAATCCTGCTCGCGATCTTGACGTTTTCGCTGTCACTCCTCGGCACATTTGTGGTTCGGTCTGGCTTGCTGACCTCTGTGCATGCTTTTGCCGTGGATCCGGAGCGAGGCCTATACATTCTTGGCCTGCTTGCGATTTCAATTGGTGGCTCACTTGCACTCTATGCGTGGCGGGCGCCAATGATGGAAGGTGGCGGGTTGTTTAAGCCGATTAGTCGAGAGGCAGGGTTGTTGCTAAACAACCTGATCCTGGCTACAGCGACTGGCACGGTTCTGTTCGGTACGCTTTATCCGCTGTTTCTCGAAGCCGTTTCTGGTGACAAGATTTCCGTCGGTCCGCCGTTCTTCAATGGCGCGTTCGTACCAATGATGCTCCCCTTGGTTTTTGTCATGGGTCTCGGGCCGTTTTTGTCCTGGAAACGAGCCGATCTGGTCGGAGTGCTTCAACGTGTCCGCTTCGTGGTGGTGCTGGCGGTGCTGGCAACGCTCGCAATTTGGTATTTCGCCAAAGGCGGGCCCGTGTTGGCATATCTTTCGATCCTCATCGCGCTTTGGTTGTTTTTTGCTTCCTTACGTGAATGGGCGCTGCGGGTTCGTTTGTTCGAGGTTCCGCTCCAGGAAAGCATCCGGCGTGCCCGCAATTTGCCCCGCGCGGCGCATGGAATGACGCTCGCTCATGCGGGAGTTGCGGTCTTGATGATCGGCATGATTGGCTCTTCGGTTTGGAAATCTGAAGAGATCGCATTTGTAGAGCCCGGCACGAGTGTCAACATTGCGGGATTTGATGTCACATTTGAAGGTGTGCAGCGCGTTCGTGGCCCGAACTATATTGCGGATCAGGGAACCCTGCGCGTCGAAAGGGGCGGCTCTTTCGTGACGGCTCTCAAACCTGAGCGGCGCAGCTATCCGGTCGCACAAAGTACGACAACAGAATCGGCGATACGGTCAACCCTGGCGGGAGACCTATACGCTTCGATCACGGAACCCTCTCTGGACAAAGCCGAAGAGAGCGGTGCCTGGACTCTGCGTATTCTCTATGAGCCATTCGTCGGCTTGCTTTGGTTGGGTGCGGCCATGCTTGTCATAGGCGGCAGTCTGTCCTTGTCCGATCGCCGCTTCCGTGTCGGGGCACCCCAAAGCTCCAAGGCACGATCCACGAAACCGGTCGCAGCGGAGTGAGCAATGAAACGAGCTGTAGCGATTATTCCCTTGGTACTGGCAGTGATTGTCGGCGGATTTTTCTTGTGGGGCCTGAATCCCAATCGTGACCCAAGCGAGATTCCTTCGGTTCTCATTTCTCAGCCAGCTCCCTCGTTCAATCTCGGGCCGGTGCCGGGTCTTGATGTACAGGGACTGTCTCGGGAAAACCTGCTCGGAAACCCAACGCCAGTCGTCGTCAATGTCTTCGCTTCCTGGTGCGTTCCCTGTCGTGCCGAACACGCGGTTCTGAGCGCTTTGGTTGAGCGCGATGGCGTGCGTTTGTTCGGGATCAACTACAAGGATCAACCCGCAGACGCGGTCAATTGGCTTCGAAATCTCGGGAACCCGTACGAACGTATTGGCTCGGATCTGTCAGGTCGTGCCGGGATCGAGTGGGGGATTTCGGGTGTGCCCGAGACATTCATTGTCGGAGGCGATGGAACGGTGCTCTACCGATACGTCGGCCCGATCGTCGGTGAAGAGGCTGTATCAGCCTTTCGCCAAGCTCTCCGACAAGCGGGTGTGTTAGAGGAGAGGAGCTGACATGCGTAGTTTCTTCCTTGTGTTGGCACTCATCATGCCAATGTCTGCGCAGGCTGTTGAGCCCGACGAAATCCTCTCCGATCCAATCCTCGAGGCTCGGGCACGGGAGGTTTCCAGGCAGCTTCGCTGCGTAGTTTGCCAAAATCAGGATATTGACAGCTCGAACGCCGGCGTTGCGCGCGACCTACGACTTTTGGTCCGGGAACGGTTGGTTGCGGGTGACACGAACGAAGATGCAATTGCTTTCATCCAAGCGAGATACGGCGACTACGTTCTACTGAAGCCTCCGTTTAAACCCGAGACCTACGCTCTCTGGTTTACCCCCCCACTCCTTGGGCTCTTGGCTCTGGGGATCGGTGGCGGCATCCTGATGGGCTCTCGAAAAAGAAAAAAAATCGCAGACCTGAGCGATGACGAGGAGGCCGAGGTCGCACGCATTTTCACTTCATCCAGCGAAGGGGACCACCGATGATATGGATTGCAATGGCAGTCCTCGCCTTGACTGCCTCAGGGATTGTTGCGGCTTCGGCGTGGAAGCCTGCCTTGGTGCAAGGTCCGGCCGAAGACAGGACTCTCGCAGTTTTGAAGGACCAGTTGTCTGAAGTCGATCGGGATGCTGAACGCGGCCTGCTTTCAGTCGCAGAGGCGCATGCGGCGCGACAGGAAATCAAGCGGCGGGTTCTCTCCGTGGGGAGAGTAAAAAACACCGGGGAATCCAGCGGCGGCGGCAGGGTCATACTCATGGCTGCTGCGGTCTTTGTGCCGCTGTTCGCGGCGGGGTATTACAGTTTTGCTGGAGCGCCAAACCTATCCAGCATCGCTTTCGAGGATCGCCAGGCAGAGGTCGCGCAAAATCGTGAAATCGAAGCGTTGGCGCAGAAGCTATTGCAGCGGTTGCAGGCGGATTCAGAAGGCGGAGCCTTGGAGGGCTGGATGCTCCTTGGACAGACCTTCATGAAATTGGGCCGCGCTTCGGATGCCGCATCGGCCTACGAGCGTGCAACACAATCCATGAATGCCGATTCTGCTGTGTTTTCGATCTATGCGGAAGCTCTCATCGTTTCCGAACAGGGGATCGTGACACCCCAAGCGAAGCGGGCCATTGCAAGAGCACTTGAGCTCGATCCGACCAATCCTGCTGGAACTTTTTACGATGCTGTCGGGCTTGCGCAAGCGGGTGCGAATGAGCAGGCCTACAATCGTCTTCTCACGCGATTGGACGAAGTGGATGGGTTCGCACCCTGGATGGAAACATTTGTCGCGGAAGCAAACCGGATAGGTGCGGCACTAGGCCGAGCGCCTATCAGTTTGTCGGATTATGCTCCAGTAATGTCAGGCAATTCGCCCGGCCCCACTGCTGCAGATGTCGAAGCGGCCAGCCAGATGGATGATGTCGATCGAGATGCATTTATCCGATCCATGGTGGAACGTTTGGCAACACGCCTTGAGGCTGAACCAGACGATATCGATGGATGGATGCGTCTTGGCAGGGCCTACAGGGTGCTCGGCGAAACTGACCTCGCCTTGAACGCGTACAGTCGAGCCAAAGAGCTATTGGTGCCCGTTTCCTCCGAAGACCCGCGCCAAAGTGTCATTTTGCAGTCCTTGGAAGAACTCCAGTCGGGCCAATAGCCCGCGGAAGCTTCACTCGCGATGAACAAACCATGAGAGAGCACGAACGGCGTATGTGCACGATCCGACCTCACCCGAATGACTAGAAAGAATGTCCATGCCTTTGTCCGCACTTCCGTTCCCAAATATCGGGCCGGATATATTTTCGGTTGAGATCGGCACGTTTACGTTGACTCTCCGCTGGTATGCGTTGGCCTATATCATCGGCCTTCTCGTCGGCTGGAGAATTTGTGTTGCCACGGTCAAACGCGCCGCTCTGTGGCCTGCATCGGGCGCCCCGCTAACACCGCGCCAAATTGAGGATCTTTTGACCTGGATTATCATCGGGGTGATCGTTGGCGGGCGGTTAGGGTTCGTGATGTTCTATCAGCGCGGGTTCTATCTTGCCAATCCGTTAGAAATTCTGAAGGTCTGGCAAGGGGGAATGTCATTTCATGGTGGGTTTGCTGGAGTAACCATTGCCGCGCTTGTTTATGGCATCCGTCAGCGTATGCCGCTCCTGAGCATGGCTGACCTTCTCGCTCTGGCAACGCCTCCGGGCTTGTTCTTGGGCCGGATCGCAAATTTCATAAACAATGAACTATGGGGCCGCCCATCGGACATGCCCTGGGCCGTCATATTTCCCGGTGACGCAGCGCAATCATGCCCGGGAATAACCGACATTTGCGCACGGCATCCTTCGCAACTGTACGAAGCCCTTTTGGAAGGCCTGTTGCTTGGCTTCGCTCTCCTATTCCTTGCGTGGCGGCGCGGATGGCTTAGGACACCAGGGGCAATTTGCGGGCTCTTCCTGGCCGGATATGGTTTTGCGAGAAGTTTTGTAGAGTTGTTTCGCCAGCCCGACGCTCAATTCGCAGACGTGAACAATCCGATTGGGTATGTTGTGCAGTTTGGTGACTGGGGGCTTACGATGGGGCAAGTCCTTTCCTTGCCGATGTTAGCCGCGGGATTTGGGTTACTTTGGCTGGCGCAGAAGCGGTCCGCCATAGGATCGGCATCTTAGGGCGCAAATGAAACTTTCGACGCATTGCCTTATTCTACTGCGATATCCCCTGACGCTTCAGTCGTGATCCTCCTCACCCATTTGGTGCATCATTTCTTCAATCTTTTCGGGGATGTCGCCGGCAGAGAATGCCTTCTGTTCTTCGGAATCGTGAACGAACGCGATGATATCGGCAAGCTCCTGACCTGTGAATTCAATTTGCCCGCCGAGCTCATCCTCTTGGGCAGCGACCATCGCCGGCGCGCCGCGCCACATTCGGGCGGCAAATTCAAACGGGTTCATTGGCAGGTCCATATACGCTGCATCAAGGGCGGGGGCATCCTCGCCTCCGACCCCGTTGATAGAATGACAAACGACACAGCCTTTCGAGGCGAACAGCGCACGCCCCTTGGCTGCATCCATGTTTGGCAGGAACAGTCCGGAGCTCATCATCTGACTCATCGCCCCATTATCTGTCATATGCCCGCTGTCTTGGGCGCCGACTGGCAGCCCCCACACCACAGCAATGGCTAAGATCATCTGTCTGGAAATGTAGGTCATTTTGGTCTCCTTGGTTTGCAGGTTGCGCACACCGGGGTCATCCGGTCACCGATTCCGATAATATCCGGTCGGTCATTCCGATTTAA
>NZ_AQRC01000025.1 GCF_000737065.1 Thioclava atlantica
CGAGATCAAGGGCTTCGGCGCGCAGTCGGGTCACACGGAAATCTATCGCGGGGCGGAATACGCCGTGAACTTCGTGCCGAAGGTGAAGCTCGAGATCGTCGTGGCCGACGGTCTGGCGGACGAGGTTGTCGACACGATCATGAAGGCGGCGAAGACCGACAAGATCGGCGACGGCAAGATCTTCGTTCTCGACGTGGGCCAGGCCGTGCGCGTGCGGACCGGCGAAACCAACGATGACGCGCTGTGACGCGACAGGGGGAAGTGGAAAAATGAGAAACCTTTCGAAAATCATGGGTCTCGCCTCGGCGCTGACCGTCGCGGCTCTGCCCGCTCTGGCGCAGGATGCCGCCGCTCCGGCCGCGGTGATCGACAAGGGCGACGTCGCCTGGATGATGACCTCGTCGCTGCTGGTCCTGTTCATGATCGTGCCGGGCCTGGCGCTGTTCTATGGCGGGCTCGTGCGCTCGAAGAACATGCTCTCGGTGCTGATGCAGTGCACGCTGATCGCGGCCGTGGTCATGATCATCTGGGTGTTCTGGGGCTATTCCTTCGCCTTCGGCGGCGGCACCTCGCCGTTCTGGGGCGGGCTCGGCAAGCTGTTCCTCGCGGGCGTGACGATGGATTCGACCGCGGCCACCTTCACCGACGGCGTCGTGCTGCCCGAATATGTGTTCATCGCCTTCCAGATGACCTTCGCGGCGATCACGCCGGCGCTGATCGTCGGTGCATTCGCGGAACGGGCGAAATTCTCGGCGATCATGCTCTTCGTGATTCTCTGGGTGACCTTCATCTACTTCCCGATCGCCCATATGGTGTGGGACGGCGCGGGGCTGATCTTCAACTGGGGTGCGATCGATTTCGCGGGCGGCACCGTGGTGCATATCAATGCCGGTATCGCGGGGCTCGTCTGGGCGATCGTGCTCGGACCGCGCATCGGTCTGGGCAAGGAAAACATGGCGCCGCATTCGATGACGCTGACCATGGCGGGGGCCGCGATGCTCTGGGTCGGCTGGTTCGGCTTCAATGCCGGCTCGAATCTCGAGGCCACCGCGAATGCCACGCTCGCGATGCTCAATACCTTCCTCGCCACCGCCGCCGCGATCGTCGCCTGGTCGGCCGTCGAGGCTCTCGCCCGCGGCAAGGCATCGGGTCTGGGTGCGGCTTCGGGGATGGTTGCAGGCCTCGTCGCGATCACTCCGGCCTGCGGCACGACCGGCCCGGTGGGCGCGATCGTCCTTGGCCTCGTGGTCTCGCCGATCTGCTTCTTCTTCGTCACCACCGTGAAGGCGAAGTTCAAGTATGACGACAGCCTCGACGTCTTCGGCGTGCACGGCGTCGGCGGTATCGTCGGCGCGATCGGCACCGGTATCCTGTGCGCCCCCGCGCTCGGCGGCACCGGTTTCGTCGCGGATGGCGGCACGATGGCCGCCCAGCTCGCTGCGCAGATCAAGGGCGTGCTCGTGACCATCCTGTGGTCGGGCATCGGGTCGCTGGTGCTGATCTACATCACCAAGGCGATCACCGGCATCCGCGTCTCGGGCGACGAGGAACGCGAGGGGCTCGACCTCACCGCACACGGTGAAAGCGCCTATCACAGCTGATCGTTACGATCCCATGCAAATGGAAAGGCCCGGAGCGTGCTCCGGGCCTTTTCGTGTCGGGGTCATTCGGTGACGGGAGCCGCCTGTGGCGCCCGTTTCGCGCTGCCCTGATAGTCAGGTTTGCGCAGGAAGAGGACGAGCGGAATCGCCGCCAGCGTAATCCACATCATGAACTTGAAGTCGTCGATATAGGAGATCATCGCCGCCTGTTGGGTCGCGAGCTGGTCGAGCACGTAATATCCGGCCTCGGGCCCGTATTTCGACAAGGCGGACGGCCCCGTCAGCAGCCCCTGGAGGTTCTGCGGATTGATCGAGGAGACGATCTCGGAATGATTGACCGCGATGTTGTGCGTCAGCAGGGCGGTGACGATCGAGATCCCGATCGAGGAGCCGATATTGCGCAGAAGCGAGAACAGCGCCGTGCCGTCGCCGCGATATTCCGGATCGAGCGTGGCGAAGGTCAGCGTCGAGATCGGAACGAAGACCGAGCCCAGACCGAAGCCCTGGATGACACCGGAGATGATCACCCATTTCGGGCCCATCTGCGGCGAGAAGGTCGACATCATGTGCAGCGAATAGGCGGTCAGCGAGAGACCCATCACCACCAGGATGCGCAGGTCGACATATTTCACCAGGCGCCCGATCAGCAGCATCATCGCCATCGCCCCCACGCCCCGGGGCGACATGACGAGCCCGGTCGTCAGGGTCGGGTATCCGAAGATCCCCGAGAGCATCGGCGGCAGGAGCGCCAGCGATGCGAGCAGGATGATGCCCACCACGAAGATGAAGAGCAGGCCCATCGAGAGGTTGCGATCGAGGAACATGCGGGGGTCGAGGAACGGTTTCTTCGCCCCGAGGATCCAGACGAGGAAGACCCAGAACCCGCTCACGGCGAGCGCGAGCTCGATCCAGATCTCGGTCGAGGAGAACCAGTCGAGATCCGAACCGCGGTCGAGCATCATCTGCAAGGCGCCGATCGCCAGGGCGAGGGCGGCGAAGCCGAAGAAGTCGAAGCTGATCTTGCGCTTGGGGGTGTCGGGCAGGAAGAAGGCCGACCCCGCGATCGCGATGATCCCGAGCGGCACGTTGATGTAGAAGACCCACCGCCAGTTGATCACCTCGGTCAGGTACCCGCCGAGCGTCGGGCCGATGATCGGGCCCAGCATGATGCCTGCGCCGAACACCGCCATCGCCTGGCCGTGACGCTCGCGCGGGTTGATGTCGAGCATGAAGTTCTGCGCAAGCGGCACGATCGCGGCGCCGAACACGCCCTGCATCAGGCGGAACATCACCATCACGTCGAGCGACCAGGCGATGCCGCAGAGCATCGAGAAGACCACGAAGCCCACCACCGAGACCATGAAGATCTCGCGCCGCCCGAAGCGGTTCGCGAGCCAGCCCGAAAGCGGTGTCACGATCGCGGCGGCGACGATATAGGAGGTCAGAACCCAGTTGATCGTGTCGCGCGACGCGCCGAGATCGGCGCGCATGTCGGGCAGGGCGACGTTCGCGATCGTGGTGTCGAGCACCTGCATGATCACGGCCAGCATCAGCGAGGCCATGATCAGCCCGCGACGCGGCACGTTATGAGGGTCGATCCCCTTGGGCTTTTCCGCAGCGGCCTGGGCCATGGGTCATTGCCCCTGGTTCACGGGCGCGGCCTCGGCGACCGATCCGCTGGCCGACCCCATGAGCCGCGCAAGATGCGTGCGAGTCGCGGTGTCGACCGTGACATGCGCCGAGAGACCGGCGCGCAGCCCTTCGAGATCGGAATCCTGTGCCAGCCGCAGCCGCACCGGCACCCGCTGGGTCACCTTCACCCAGTTTCCGGTCGCGTTCTGCGCGGGCAGGATCGAGAATTCCGCCCCGGTGCCTGCACCCACGGCCTCGACGGTCGCATTGTAGTTGCGGCCGGGGAAGGCGTCGAAGCTCACCCTCGCGCTCTGGCCAGCGGCCATATGCGTCAGTGCGGTCTCCTTGAAGTTGGCGATCACCCAGACATCCGACGTATCGACGAGGGTGAAGAGCTTGGCACCCGCGCCGACCATCTCGCCCGGCTTGAACGAGGAAGCCTCGTAGATGATGCCGTCGGCGGGAGCCTGCAGCTCGGTTTGCGAGAGGTTGTATTTCGCGTCGTTCACTGCCGCGATGGCGGCCTTCACGGTCGGGTGGTCGTCCACCGAGATTTCCGGGTCCCCATCGAGCGCGACCTTGGCGGCGGCCACCTTCTGCCGGGCGGCAGCGAGCGTGTCCTTGGCAGCCTGCGTCTTCGTGCGTTGCGCGTCCAGAGCGGTCTGGGTCGAGGCGCCCGACTTGGTGAGCGATTCCTGCCGTGCGAGCTGCTTCTCCTCATAGGCGGCATTGTCGGCGGCCTGCTTCTCCTCGACCAGCGCGGCCTTGTAGGACGACCGCAGCTGCTCGACCTGAAGACGTGCGGAAGACAGCGCCGCTTCGGCCTTCGCCAGGGCCAGTTCGTAGGGTTGCTTATCGAGTTCGAAGAGCGGAGCGCCCTTTTTCACATGCTGGTTCTCGGAGACATAGACCTTGGTCACGCGCCCCGAGATCTGGGTCGCGATCGGGATCCGGGCCATCTGGAAATTCGCGTTCGCGGTGCTTTCGGAGCCGCCCGAGCTGAGCCAGTACCATGCCCCGCCGAGCACGATCAGCGCGGGCAGCAAGATCAGAAGCCAGATTTTCGCCCCTTTTTTCTTCGGTTGTTTCCCGGAGGTTTCGCTCTCGGTGCTGGTAGTCTTGTCACTCATGATTTGCCTCAGAGGAATGGGTAGGGCTCTCGTCGGAGAGATTTCGGATGATGTGGCGCAGGGTCGACATCGCGTGTTCGACCTCGGTTTTGGACAGGCCTGCGAGCGCCTGGTCGTAGATCTCGTCGGCGATCTCGCGCGCCTCCTCGAACACGGCACGCGCGCGCTCGGAGGGGTGGACCAGCTTGATCCGGCGATCGTTCGAGTCGGGCATGCGCTCGACCCAGGCGCCTTCTTCCATGCGGTCGACCAGGCGCGAGACCGAGATCGGCTCGATCTCGAGCAGTTCTGCCAGACGCGCCTGCGGGAGCGGACCTTTGCGCTTGAGATAGACAAGAAGCCGCCACTGGGCCGTGGTCAGGCCAAGGTCGCAGGCGCGCGCCTCGAAGCGACGCCGGATGAGGCGCGCAGCATCATGCAGCAGGAAACCAAGGCTCTGATCAGGCATCGGAAGCTCCGTGTCCGTTTAACGTGAGCCTATACATTATAAGCCTGCTTACCTTTTCAAGGGTAATCGTGAAAAAATCCTGGAGAAAAGGAAATCGGCGGCCCGTGAGAGCCGCCGATTCAACGTGGTGGAAGAAGATGCTTCGGCTTAGACGCCCGCGTCGATGAGCGCCTTGGCAAGCAGCGGCACCGAGTTCTCGTTGAGCCCCGCGATGTTGATGCGCGAGTCGCCCACCATGTAGATCGCGTCGTCGGCCTTCATCTTGGCGACCTGCTCGGGCGAGGCGCCAAGGCGCGAGAACATGCCGCGGTGCTGGGCCACGAAGTCGAAGCGGTCCGAGTTCGACAGCTTGCGCAGTTCGTCGGCGAGCTGCTGGCGCAGCTTTAGCATCCCGGTGCGGACATCCTCGAGCTCGGCTTCCCAATCGGCGCGCAGCGCGGGATCGGTGAGGACGCGGGTGACCAGGGCCTGCCCGTGATAGGGCGGGAAGGAATAGGTCTGGCGGTTCAGGTAGCCCAGCGTGCCCTGAACGGTCTTCTTCATCTCCTCCGAGCCGAGCACCATCAGGCAGCCGGTGCGCTCGCGATAGATGCCGAAGTTCTTCGAGCAGGAGGCGGCGATGATCACTTCCGGCAGGCGCGAGGCGATCAGGCGGGTGCCCGCCGCATCTTCCTCGAGGCCGTCACCGAAGCCCTGATAGGCGAGATCGATCATCGGCACCGCGCCGGTCTCTTCCAGGAGATCGGCCACCGCGCCCCACTGCTCGATCGTCAGGTTCGCCCCGGTCGGGTTGTGGCAGCAGCCGTGGAGCAGGACGATATCGCCCTTCTTCACGGATTTCAGATCCTCGATCATCGCGTCGAAATCGACCGAGCGGGTCTCGCTGTCGAAATAGCGGTAGGGCTTCTGCGCCTGTCCCATGAAGTTGAGGATCGACAGGTGGTTCGGCCAGGTCGGATCGGAGACCCAGATGGTGGTGTCGGGATTGGCCATGCGGGCGAGCTCGAAGCCCATCCGGCACGCGCCAGTGCCGCCCACGGTGGACAGGCAGGCGAGGCGGTCGGCCGGGTAGCCCTTGCCGAGCACCATCTCGGCCATCGCGGCATGGAATTCCGGCTGGCCGGCGAGACCTGCATAAGATTTGGTGGTTTCCTGGTCCCAGACCTGCTTCTCCGCCTTGTGGATGGCGCGCATGATCGGGGTCTTGCCTTCGGCGGTCTTGTAGACGCCGACGCCGAGATCGACCTTCTGGTCGCGTTCATCGGCGCGGTATTCTTCCATCAGCGCGAGGATCTTGTCCGGCGCCTGCGGTTTGAGATTGTTCAGCATCACGCTTCTCCGGTTGCGACCCTGAGGTCGTTATACATGCCCCATTCGGCCCAGGAGCCGTCATAGAGCGCCCAGTCCGACTTGCCGATCAGCTCCAGCGCGAGCGCAAGGATCCCGGCGCTGACGCCGGAGCCGCAGGTGGTGATCGCGGGCTTGTCGAGATCGACTCCGGCGGCCTTGAAGATGGCGCGCAGCTCGTCGGGAGATTTCATCGTGCCTTCCGCGGTCAGCAGATCCGACCACGGGACGTTCTTCGAGCCGGGGATGTGGCCCTTGCGCAGGTGCGGGCGGGGCTCTTCGGCCTCGCCGCGGAAGCGCTCGGCCGGGCGCGCATCGATGATCTCGTGATCGCCGAGCTTGCTGGCATGGGCCACCTGCGTGACGTCCTTCACGAGGCCCGACTGGCGCTGCACCGTCATGTGGCGGTCGCGCACCATCGGCGGCAGGTCCTCGAGCGGACGCCCCTCGGCTTCCCATTTCGGCAGACCGCCATCGAGCACCGCGACATCGGTCTTGCCCATCAGGCGGAAGGTCCACCAGACGCGCGGTGCCGAGAAGACCGAGTGCTGATCGTAGATCACCACCTGATGCCCGTCGCCCACGCCCATCGCGCGCATCCGGCTGATGAACTTCTCGACCGGCGGAGCCATATGCGGCAGGGCCGAGCGGTTGTCGGAGATCTCGTCGATATCGAAGAAACGCGCGCCGGGGATGTGCTTGGCAGCATAGCCCGCCTTCGCGTCCATGCCCATCTGGGGCAGGAACCAGGACGCATCGAGAATGCGCAGATCGGGGTCTTTCAGATGCGCTTCGAGCCAGTCCGTCGATACGAGCGTTTTCGGGTCATCCATCGTCATGCGCCTCCCTTGCCGGTCGGAATTGCTTAGACTCAGCCATATGCAAGACGCAAGGGCAGCGGCACCGAAACCGGCCCGGCTGATCAGTGATTCTGCTTGAGAAGGCGCTGTTTCTGGCGATTCCAGTCGCGCTTGGCTTCGGTCGCGCGCTTGTCGGCGATCTTCTTGCCCTTGGCGATGCCGATCAACAGCTTCGCGATGCCCTTCTCGTTGAAGTACATCTTCAGCGGCACGATGGTCATGCCTTCGCGCTGCGTCGCGTTCCAGAGCCGCGAGAGCTCGCGCTTCGACACGAGCAGCTTGCGCTTGCGCCGCTCGTCATGGCCGAAATGGCCCGCCTGCATGTAGGGCGCGATATAGGAGTTGATGAGCCACAGCTCGCCATCCTCCACCGCCGCGTAGCTTTCGGCGATGTTGGTCTGGCCGGAGCGCATCGATTTCACCTCCGAACCCATGAGCACGATCCCCGCCTCGAGGGTGTCCTCGACGGCGTAGTGATAGCGCGCCTGCCGGTTCTCGGCGATCAGCTTGGAATTCGGGTCGGATTTCTTGGCCATGGTCGTACCGAGATAGGGCAGGGGCCGTGCGCTGTCCAGAGTGGCACGCGCGGAGCTTGACGGACGGGCATGGGCACGGAATAGCTGGGCAGCAAAGGAGAGGTGCCATGTTTGTCCAGATTGCCATCGGGTCGGTGATGATGCTCCTGACCGTGGGGATCGCCGCGCTGAGCGCCTGGGCGATCGAGGTCACCTTCGCGAAGCTCAACCCGTGGATGCTGCGCCAGCCCCATCGGCCCAAGCTGATGCTCATGGTGGTGTTCGCTGCGCTCTGGGCGCTGGCGATGGTGACCGCGGGGGTCTGGCTCTGGGCCTTCTGCTTCCGCCTGCTCGACGTGTTCCACACGATGGAGGAGTCGGTCTATTTCTCGCTCGTGAGCTTCACCACGCTCGGCTATGGCGACATCCTGCTCTCGCATAAATGGCGCATCCTCGGCGGGATGGCGGCCGCGAACGGCTTGTTGAATGTCGGGCTTCTGACGGCGCTTCTCGTCGAGGTGATCCGCCAGGTCCGCAGAAGCCAGATCGAGGCGCGCGGCGGCCTCGAGAGAAGCTGACGCGCGGGCGCGCGCGAGCGCCCGCGCGTAAGAGTCATTCGATCATGAGAGCGTCCTTGACGATCCCGGTCAGCATGTCCGTGACCGGCGCCATCGTCTCGCCGGGATAGTCGCGGAAGCCCACCGTCACCTCGTCGGGCTTCTCGGGCGTCTGATAGACGAAGATCGTGTAGGGGCAGTACTGCACGTTGGTGATGTCGGCCTCCATCACCTCGCGCGAGACCTTCGCCGAGCAGAACGAGAAGATATCGGCCCCGGTATAGAGCGTCTTGGTGGAGCCGACCGCATCCTTCGTCCGCTCGAGCATGTCGCCGGTATGGCTGACGTGATCGACGACGAGCCCCGCCCCGATGATCGCGTTCTGGACCGCGAAGGTGACGTTCTCGAACGTGTCCTCGGTCGTCCAGGTATGCGGCTCCTGCGCCCACACGGCCTGAGCGCTCATGGTGAATGCCGCCGCGACGGCGGCGGTGACGTAGTTCCTCATTCTTATCTCCCTTGTCTCCCATGGCCGGCTCGCTTTGGCGTGCCGGTGATCCGACCCCAATACTGGCGCGTAAAAAATGTTATGCCTAGGGGTAACAATTTCGGCCGCCGCGACGAAGAGTGGCACGAGAGGCGAAATCCGCCCCCTATTCCGGATGCAAGGAGGAGTTCATGCGCAAACCCCAAGCCGGAGACCCGAGCCGGGCCGACGTCACCCCGAAAGCCGACTTCCTGAACCGTCGCCAGATCATGGCCGGCGCAGGCGCGCTTGCGATGGGGGCGATGGCGGGGCCGGCATTCGCCGCGGGTATCGACGCGAAACCATCGAAATACTCCACCGACGCCAAGCCCAACACGCTCAAGGAGATCACCTCCTACAACAACTTCTATGAATTCGGCTGGGACAAGTCGGATCCGGCGAAATATGCCGACCAGCTCGTGACCGATCCCTGGTCGATCGAGATCGGGGGCATGGTCGACAAGCCCGGCACCTATCCGCTTGACGACATTCTCAAGCCGGTCACGCTCGAACAGCGCATCTATCGCTTCCGCTGCGTGGAGGCCTGGTCGATGGTCGTGCCCTGGATCGGGTTCGAACTCGCGGACCTGCTCAACCGCGTCGGCGTGCAGCCTTCCGCCAAATACGTCGCTTTCCAGACGCTCTACCGGCCCGAGCAGATGCCCGGCCAGCGCCAGCCCGGGATCGACTGGCCCTATGTCGAGGGGCTGCGGATCGACGAGGCGATGAACCCGCTCACGATTCTGGCCACCGGTCTTTATGATGAAGAGCTTCCGAACCAGAGCGGCGCGCCGATCCGGCTCGTCGTTCCGTGGAAATACGGCTTCAAGTCGATCAAGAGCATCGTGAAGATCAGTCTCACCGACAAGCAGCCGCCGACCACCTGGAATCAGCTCCAGCCGCGCGAATACGGCTTCTATGCGAATGTGAACCCGACGGTGGATCACCCCCGCTGGAGCCAGGCGACCGAACGGCGTGTGGGCGCGGGGCTTTTCGCGGGCCGCGAGCCGACCCTGATGTTCAACGGTTATGGAGACGAGGTCGCCTCTCTCTATAAGGGCATGGATCTGGCGAAATTCTATTGATGAGTACCGCCAGCCTCTCCGCCCCGCTCAACACCGCGCTCCGGCGCGTGCCCACCTGGCTCGTCTATCTGGCCGGCCTGATCCCGCTCGGCTGGGTGATCTGGCTCACCCTGTCCGGCGGAATCGGCGTCGACCCGGTAAAGGGGATCGAGCATCGTCTGGGAAAGATCGCGCTGTGGTTCCTCATCGGGGGGCTCGCGATCACCCCGGCGCGCCGCTTCCTCTCTCTGAACCTCATCCGCTACCGCCGCGCGGTGGGGCTTCTCGCCTTCTTCTATGTGGCGCTTCACCTCGTGGCCTGGGCGGTGCTCGATATGGGGATGCTCTGGGCGCAGGCGGCCTCGGACCTCATCAAGCGGCCTTACCTGTTCTTCGGGATCTCCGCCTTCGTGCTGCTCATCCCGCTGGCCCTCACCTCGAACAACGCGTCGATCCGCAAGCTCGGGGCGAACTGGCGGCGCCTGCACTGGCTCGTCTACCCGGCGGTCGGCCTCGGCGTGATTCACTACCTGTGGCAGATGAAGGTGATTTCCCTGCAGGGCTGGGTCTGGCTCGCGGTTTTTTCGGCCCTCATCGCGGTGCGATTCCGTCCCCGAAGACGCTGACGCAGGGGGAGGTGGCTCAGGAGGTTTCGCTGAAACGGGTGATTTGCGAAACATTCTTGCCCAGAGCCATTCCGGGGGCTTTTCGCGCCTATGTCTCCATATCAAAAATCCTGTAAAAACAGTTATTTGACAGAGAGCCGTCAGAAATCCGAAAGTTTTTTGAAAAAGGCTCTTGCGGACCCCGGGCCTGATCCGTAAATACCCCTCACCGACGCAGCGAACAACGCTGCAAGGGACGCCGGAAGCGCCGCAAGGCACTGAAAAGCGGAAGAAAAATTGGAGAGAAGGCTGGCAGGTAACGCCCCAAGGATTGAGGCGATACCGGTTGATTTTGTCTCCACGCTCTTTGAAATTGATGGATATCTGAAGAGATATGCGGGCGGTTTGGTCGATACGACGCGAAC
>NZ_AQRC01000026.1 GCF_000737065.1 Thioclava atlantica
TGACAATGGCGAATGCGTGAAGCGCGAGGCGGTCGCGCATCTGAGGTCCCTGCTCGGGCTCTCGGAACGGCGGGCGTGCCGGATTGCCGGGGCGGATCGCAAGATGGTCCGCTATCAGGCGCAACGAGCTCCGGATACGGAACTGCGTGGCCGTCTGCGCGAGCTGGCCAACGAACGCAGACGGTTCGGCTATCGGCGGCTCTTCGTGCTGGCTCGCGCCGCGAGGGCGAGCGGTTCGGGATCAACCGGATCTATCGGCTCTACCGCGAAGAAGGCCTGACGGTGCGCAAAAGGAAGGCCCGGCGCAAGGCGGTCGGAACACGGGCTCCGATCCTGGTCGCGGCGCGTCCCAATGCCCGCTGGTCGCTGGATTTCGCTTCGCGGACCTCCGGTTCGTCCACGATCAGTTCGCCAGCGGCCAGCGCTTCCGGGTGCTCAACGTGGTCGACGATGTTGCCCGGGAGTGCCTCGCCGCCATCCCGGACACTGAGCTACTCCCCGATCGTTGGACAGGATCTGGCGTAAATTAAGCTACTCGTTGCACCTGCTGATCGGGTTGGTTGATATCATTTCTCTGCCAATAGACCAGCGCCGGTGGTTTGCCGCCGAGGGCTGAGTGAGGGCGCTGGTGGTTGTAGAAGGTCATCCATTTCCGGATCGCCGCCTTCGTCTCTGATCCGGTCTCCCAGGCGTGCAGGTAGACGCACTCGTATTTCAGGGTCCGCCAGAGCCTCTCGATGAAGATGTTGTCGAGATGAAGAGGGACCGTCGCGCCAGTGGCGCGGCGTAAGCCCGATGAATGGCCTTTCCCATCCATCGAGATCCGCACGCCCGACCGGCGGAGCCGATCCGTCCAGGCGAAGGACGTGAACTGAGACCCTTGATCGGTATTCATGATCTCGGGCGGGCCGAACTTGTGGACGGCTTCGTTCAGCGCTTCGACGCAGAAGTCGGCCTCCAGCGTGTTCGAGATCCGCCAGGCCAAGACCTTTCGCGTCTGCCAGTCCATGATCGCGACGAGGTATAGAAACCCGCGCCTCATGGGCAGGTAGGTGATGTCCGAGCACCAGACTTGGTTCGGGCGATCCACCCGCAGACCTCGCAGCAGGTAGGGATAGGTCTTGTGCCCCTTCGCCGGCCTGCTGGTGTTTGGTTTCTGGTAAATCGGCATGAGCCCCATCAGGCGCATCAGTCGCCGTATCCGCTTCTCGTTCACCATGTGGCCGTCGTTACGCAGATGCCAGGTCATTTGCCGGACGCCGAAGAACGGGGTCTCCAGGAACTGCTCGTCGATCCGCCGCATCAGGTCGAGGTTCTGTTCGGTCTCGCCCTTGGGGGTGTAGTAGAAAGACGAGCGCGCGATCGACAGCAGCTTGCACTGCTGGCCGATCGACAGGTCCGGGTGGTCAGGCTCGATCATGCCGCGCCTCACTTCCCGCCCCAGGGCTTCAGCTTTCGTTCCAAAAAAGAGTTGGCCACCGCATTGGCGGGTTCTCTCGGACCGGTGGCGTTCACCCGCCAATTCACCCGATCTTGGCGTGGAGCTCCTTCACCTGCTCCTCGTCGATCTCGGGCTTCTTGCGGCCCCCGCGCTCGAACACGCCGGACGCGCCTTCGAGCAGGGCGTTGGTCGGGAAAACGATTCACTGGATCGTTTTCTGATCCTCCCAACTCCATTGATGGATCATCGTCGGATGCACCCCGAACCGGCTCGCCAGTTCGGCCGCGTTGTTCGGGCTTACGCCGCGCCACTGGCGCGACGGTCCCTCCAACCCTCGCCCTTCAGGGCTTCCAGCGCGACCTTCGCCTTGAACTCGGGCGCGTGCTGCTTGCGTTTCGACATCTCTGATCTCCTTCTCGTCGAAGATCAGCAGACTGCAAATCGTAGCTTACGTCACTGTCCGAATTTCAGGGGGCAGCTCACAAGGCGCCGGGGCGGAGCCCCTTGCCCTTGAGACATGAAAAAGCCGGCGCGAATTGCGCCGGCTTTCCCCTGTCCGGACCCGCGATTACGAGCCGGGCATCACATAGACGATCGCACGGTTGTCGGGGTTCACCAGAACCGTCCGGTCGTTGACGTTCACATAGGCGTATTTGCTCTCCGGCACCGGGGTCAGGGCCACGGTATCGGGCACCACCACACCGGTCTTCACTTCACCGGTGAGATAGACCGGGGCGACCGGGTGCTTCTCGACCCAGGTGACGGTCGAGGGTTCAGGCTTGGCCGCGGCACCGATGCTGGCCGAGCCGAGCAGCGCGCCGACCACGGCGCCGACCGGGCCGCCGACGGCCGCACCGGCCGCACCGCCCGCCGCGGCACCGGCCATCGCGGCCGCGCCCTGGCCGTCCTTCTTCGCGGTATCGGCGGGCACTTCGATCTGCTTCACCGTCACCGATTGCGGGTTGCTCGACAGGGCGGTGACATTGCCGTCCACCACGACGCCGAGCTGGCTCGCAGGAGCCCAGCCGCTCACGCCGTCATAGGTGACCTTGCACATGGTGTAGTCGGGCCAGCAGCCATCGACCTTCACCGTCGAACCCGAGGTCACGATACCGACCGGGGCCGATTGCGGGGCCGCGCCCGAATGCAGGGTGAAATCGCCCTGGGCGGTGGCGGTGAGCGGCGCCGCAGTTTGCGCCATGGCCGAGCCGGCGATGAGAGTGGTGCTGGCCGCAGCCGCGAGGATCATACCGAGTTTGCGGGTCATGGAAGTACCTCCGTTTCTACCCGAGCCGCCGTAGTGGCGACTGCTCTCCGTCTGTGGGAGGGGAAATGACGACGGGCCCGAAACCGTTCCTGAGAAAAACGATCACGAGCCCGTGAACAGGCACTTCCGGAGGGTCTGCGGCGCTTATCCGCTCATTCGGCGGCGGCGGTCTCCGCCTCGATCTCTTCGGCCCTTTTCTCAACGAGTTCAACGATATGGTCGATCATTTGCGCATTGGAGATCTTGTGGTCCTGCTTGCCGGCGAGATAGACCATGCCCGATCCGGCCCCGCCGCCGGTGAAGCCGATATCGGTCATCAGCGCCTCGCCCGGGCCGTTCACCACGCAGCCGATGATCGACAGACTCATCGGCGTCTTGATGTGTTCGAGCCGTTTTTCGAGCGCCTCGACCGTCTTGATCACGTCGAAACCCTGTCGTGCGCAGGAGGGGCAGGAGATGATCTGCACGCCGCGGGTGCGCAGGCCGAGCGATTTCAGGATCTCGAAACCGACCTTCACCTCCTCGACGGGATCGGCCGAGAGCGAGACCCGCAGCGTGTCGCCGATCCCCATCCAGAGCAGGTTGCCCAGCCCGATCGCGGATTTGACGGTGCCCGCCATCAGACCGCCCGCTTCGGTGATCCCGAGATGGATCGGGGCGTCGGTGGCCTCGGCGATGCCCTGATAGGCTGCGGCCGCGAGGAACACGTCCGAGGCCTTCACCGAGACCTTGTATTCGCGGAAATCGTGATCCTCGAGGATGCGGATATGGTCCATCGCGCTCTCGACCATTGCCTCGGGGCATGGCTCGCCGTATTTCTCGAGCAGGTGCTTCTCGAGGCTCCCGGCATTGACGCCGATCCGGATCGAACAGCCGTGATCCTTGGCCGCGCGCACGACCTCGGCCACGCGCTTCTCATCTCCGATATTGCCGGGGTTGATGCGCAGGCAGGCCGCGCCCGCCTCGGCCGCCTCGATGGCGCGCTTGTAGTGGAAATGGATGTCGGCCACGATCGGCACCGGGCTTTCGCGGCAGATCTCCCTGAGCGCCTTGGTGGCGGCCTCGTCGGGGGTCGAGACGCGCACGATATCCGCGCCCACATCGGCCGCCCGGATCACCTGGTCGAGCGTGGCTCTCACATCCGAGCTGTCGGTATTGGTCATCGTCTGGACCGAGATCGGGGCATCGCCCCCCACGGGCACGTTGCCGACCATGATCTGACGGGACTTGCGGCGATAGATATTGCGCCACGGGCGGACCGGGTTGAGAGACATCGCACCCTCCTGAACGGAATTCGGCCCAGACATAGGCCATGCGCCGGTCGGGCGCAACGCCCGTGCCGGCGACCTGCATCACTGTTTACTGGCTGTCTGTACCGCTGGACGGGGCGAGCGTGCCCGCATCGGCCACAGCGATCATCTTCGCGAGATCCTTGTCCTGGCTCAGATCGGCGACGGGATAGCTGTCATCGAGCGCCTTCGCGGTGAGGGTGATGTTCTTCGTCACCTGCCCGCGCTTGCCGACAGGACCGTGGGTCACGCCGTTCACGTCGAAATAGACCGCGCCGGATTCTCCGGTCCGCATCGTCGGCGGCTGATCCAGCTTGGGCAGGACGTAGCGCTCGCCCGCATCCATCACCTTCTCGAAGATCGTCGCGCCATCGGCGGATCTGACGCGCACCCAGGACGGGCGCACCGCCATCACGACGATCTCGGGCTTGTCCGCGCCGAGCGCCTTGGCGACGGCGGACTGGATGTCGGTCTCGGAACCGGGCGAGGAGGCCGACGCGAGCATCGGCCCCTGGATGCCGGACGCGTCAGGCGAGCCGCCCGAGAAATTCGGCGTGAGGCCCGGGGCCGTGGCGCCGCTGTTGCGGGCGATGGCGAGGGCGCCGGTGGCGTTGGGATCGATCAAGGCGATCGGCCCGTCGCGCGAGATCAGAACCGGCGTGTCGAGGGCTGCGGGCCGGTAGATCCGGCTCGCGGCGTCGCTGGAGGGCATGTCGGGCAGCGTGTCGCCGCCCTGCGCGATCTGCGGGCCGTCCGCGACCGAGTCGAGCGGATCGAGATCGGCCACCACGCCCGGCGCCTGATCGACCGGGGCCAGTTGCACGCGCTGCACTTCCTGCAGCACGGTCCAGCCGCCATACCCGATCCCGCCCGCGATCAGGACCAGCACGAAGAGCGCGCCCACGGCACGCGGTTCGATCTTGGCCCAGAGGGATTCCTTCTTGGGAACGAAAGCCGGATTGGCGAGCGCCTCGGCCACGTCCTTGGGATGGCGCTGCGGCTTCGGCCCCGAGGCCGCGGCCGACATGCCATGGGTCGGCGAGAAACCGGACTCCGCGCAGAAGCGCTGGAACGCCCATTCGGCGTCGAGCCCGAGATAGCGCGCGTAGGAGCGAACATAGCCGGCGATGAAGGAGGGCGTATCGAAGGCCGAGACGTCACAGCTTTCGATGGCGGCGATATAGGCGGCGCGGATGCGCAATTCGCGCTGGACGTCGAGCAGGGATTTCGCGAGCGTCGCCCGCTCCCCGCGCATCACGTCCCCTAGGCGCAACTCGAAATCGTCAAACCCTTTCGGTTTGACCTCATCCTGCGTCGAAGGTTGAGCCCTCCGCCCGTTCATGCTGCCTGTCCCTGCCTTTTTCCGCCAGTCTCGATTCGTGGGACATACCCACTTCGATTGACTTACGCTTATCACAAGCCAGAGAGCTTCGCACGCTCGGATATGGATTATGCCGAGGCTTCGGCGCGATTTAGCTCACAGCGCGACCAGAGCTTGTCCATCGCTTTCACCAGCCCGTCGATCATGCCCAGATCATGCACCGGCGAGGGGGTGAAGCGCAGACGCTCCGTCCCGCGCGGCACGGTCGGGAAGTTGATCGGCTGCACATAGACGCCGAATTCGTCGAGCAGCATGTCCGACAGCGCCTTGGTATGGACCGGGTCGCCGATGATCACCGGCACGATATGGCTGCCATGGTCGATGATCGGCATGCCCATCGCCTTGAGGCGCATCTTGAGCACCTTGGCGTGGAGTTGCTGGGCGTCGCGCAGCTCCTGCCCCGCAGCCGTCTTGAGATGCGCGATCGACGCGGCCGCGCCCGCAGCCACCGCCGGCGGAAGCGAGGTGGTGAAGATGAAGCCCGGCGCGTAGGAGCGCACCGCGTCGACCATCCTGGCCGAGGCCGCGATATAGCCGCCGAACACGCCGAACGCCTTGCCGAGCGTGCCGTTGAAGATGTCGATCCGGCCCATCTCGCCGAGTTGCTCGGCGATGCCGGCCCCGCGCGGGCCGTACATGCCCACGGCGTGCACCTCGTCGAGATAGGTCAGCGCGCCGAATTCCTCGGCCAGATCGCAAATTTCCGAGATCGGACCGAAATCGCCATCCATCGAATAGACCGATTCGAAGGCGATCAGCTTCGGCGCGGCGGGATCGTCGGCCGCGAGCAGTTCGCGCAGATGGGCGACGTCATTGTGACGGAAGACCCGCTTCGCGCCGCCATTGCGACGGATGCCCTCGATCATCGAGGCGTGGTTGAGCTCGTCGGAATAGATGATCAGGCCGGGGAACAGCTTGGGCAGCGTCGAAAGCGTCGCGTCATTGGCGATATAGGCCGAGGAGAAGACCAGCGCGGCTTCCTTGCCGTGCAGATCCGCGATCTCGCGCTCGAGCCGCTTGTGATAGACCGTGGTGCCCGAGATGTTGCGGGTGCCGCCCGAGCCCGCGCCGGTGGCATCGAGCGCCTCGTGCATCGCGCTGAGCACGACCGGGTGCTGGCCCATCCCGAGATAGTCGTTGCCGCACCAGATCGTGATGTCTTTGCGGGTCCCGTCGGGCTTGGTCCAGACGGCATGGGGGAAATTGCCCTTCTCCCGCTCGATATCGATAAAGACGCGGTAGCGGCCCTCCTCGTGCAGCTTGCCAATCGCCTGATCGAGTGCGCGGTCGTAATCCATCTCGAGTTCCCTTGCTAATCCGTTCGCGTATCCGGACACGTAGAGCGCCGGACGCGGTTCGACATTGATAAATGTCAAACCCTTCTCCCTCGAGGGTCAAATTGTCGCAATTGGACTCGAAAAGCAAATATTCAATTTTCACGATCTATCGCGTCCTTGCGTCATGCGCTCTGGACAGTGCCGCTCGGGGCCCTAGGCTCAGGCCAAAACGAAGGAGGCCTGAATGGCACTGAACGAGGTTCTTACCGAAATCGACAATGGGCTCGACAATGCGATCGACCGGTTGTTCGAACTGCTGCGCATCCGCTCGATCTCGACCGACCCGGCCTATAAGGCCGAGACGCACGAAGCCGCCGAATGGCTCGTCAAGGAACTGGAATCGCTGGGCTTCGAGGCTGGCTTGCGCGAAACGCCCGGCCATCCGATGGTGGTCGCGCACCACCGGGGCGAGGGTCCGCGCCTGCTGTTTTACGGCCATTACGACGTGCAGCCGGTGGACCCGCTGGAGCTGTGGAAGACCCCGCCCTTCGAGCCCGAATTGCAGGACACGCCCAATGGCAAGGTGATCCGCGGCCGCGGCGCCTCCGACGACAAGGGCCAGCTGATGACCTTCATCGAGGCCTGCCGCGCCTGGAAGGCCGTGAACGGCGAGTTGCCTGGCAATCTCGTGATCTTCCTCGAGGGCGAGGAAGAATCGGGGTCTCCCTCGCTCGTGCCCTTCATGAAGGAGAATGCCGAGGAACTGACCAGCGATCTGGCGCTGATCTGCGATACCTCGATGGTCTCCCCCGGCGTACCCTCGATCGCAGGCTCTCTGCGCGGGATGCTGAAGGACGAATTCACCCTGCATGGCCCGCGCATCGACCTGCATTCGGGTCATTACGGCGGCCCCGCGCTCAACCCGCTGCGCGAGATCTCGAAGATCATCGCGAGCCTCCACGATGAAGACGGCCGCGTCGCGGTCGAGGGCTTCTACGAGGGCGTGCATGAAGTGCCCGCCGAGCAGCTGGAAGCCTGGAAAACCTGCGGCTTCGACGAAAAAGACTACCTCCAGCACGCGGGCATGACCGTGCCGCATGGGGAAGCGGGCTACTCGACGCTAGAGCAGCAATGGGCACGGCCCACGCTGGAAATCAACGGGCTCTGGGGCGGCTATCAAGGCGCAGGCACCAAGACCGTGATCCCGGCCGAGGCGCATTGCAAAATCACCTGCCGCCTGGTCGGAGACATGGATCCCGCCGATATCCGCCAAAAAATCCGCAAACACATCGAAGACCGCCTGCCCGTCGACGCGCGCGTCACCTGGGACGGCAACCTCGACGGCACGCCGACTGCGGTGATGGACACCTCGCGCCCCGAATTCGAGGCTGCCCGTCAGGCGCTCTCGGATGAGTGGAGCCGCGAGGCGGTGATCGTCGGCATGGGGGGCTCGATCCCGATCGGCACCTTTTTCAAGTCGATCCTCGGCATGGACGCGATGCTGATCGGCTTCGCCAATGACGACGACGCGATCCACTCGCCGAACGAGAAATACGACGTGAAAAGCTTCCACAAGGGCATCCGGAGCTGGGCCCGGATCCTAGACCGGATCGCGGGCTGAGACCGGCGCGGCGGGGGTTTTCCACCCCCGCACCCCCGGAGGATATTTTTCTCAAGAGGAAGAGGGACACACGCTTCCTCTTGATCCAAATATCCCGGGGGTGAATGGCGAAGCCAGAGGGGGCAGCGCCCCCTGTCTGACCGATAGTTGCCTCGTTGCGCTGAAAATATCGACGATGCTCGGCGTAACACCCCCGGCGGAAAGCAAAGCGCCGAGATCAGTGGTGATCTCGGCGGCAAGCGCATCGGGTGCGTCTGGGTCAGGTCTCAACTCGACCCTCCTTATGAGTTCTCGAAGATGCTCATTGGCCTGGTGAACAAGCTCGGGGTCGGCGAGCAATGTCTCGAGTTCACGCACGGCGCGTGCAAAGAGCGCGGCACTGTCGGTCGGAAGTTGCGGCAGAACTGCGCGGGTCTCCTGATGCTGGGAAAGTTCGGCTTCAAGATCGGCGATCTCGCGTTCGAGGTCTTCGGCGCGCGCTTTGTAGGCGCTGTAGGGCGCGCCTTGCTCAATTGCATCGAAGATCCGCTGGCGGCTCGTGCGCGCTTTCTTAAGACGAC
>NZ_AQRC01000027.1 GCF_000737065.1 Thioclava atlantica
TCGGGGGAGACCTTGTTGAACTCGAGCCCGGCATCCTCCATCTTCTTCAGCGATTTCTGGTTGGGGAGCGGATGGCCCCCCGCGGAATCTGTCCACGAGCGGCCCGCGATTTGGGAACAGACCAAGTTGAGCCAGCCCGCTCCAGCGCGGCCGGCCCACGCAGCTTCGCGCACCAGTAGTCAAAATTGGTAAAAAAACTTCACAAATTCGTTGTCGAACCGTCGCCTTGAGGCGGTCTTACAGCCGGGCGCGGCCTTCCGGTTACGAATTCGTGAGGGTCATCCAATCCTGACTGCAGCAAAAAGGCACTCATCCGATGCTTCGCAAGATTTTTCTGGGCATAGCGCTCGGGGTGGCGACTTTCGCCACGCTCACGCCCGCCAGCGCCCAGACCGACCCCCGCCCCGACCTCAAGATCGCGGTCAACAGCCTTCCCGGCAGCCTCGAGCCGCTCGACGAGCTCGGCAATATCGGGGTCCGTATCACCTATTCGATGTTCGACAGCCTGATCCGTCGCGATTTCCTCGCCGACGGCTCCGGCACGGCGTCGAAACTCGTCCCCGGCCTTGCCGAAAGCTGGACCCGCATCGACGACCGCACGCTGGAACTGAAACTGCGCGAGGGCGTGAAATTCCATAACGGCGACGAGATGACCTCGGACGATGTCGTGTTCTCGCTCAACCCGCCGCGCGGCTACGGAAACCAGCCGCTGATCGGCGGCGCGCGCCGTTTCATGATGACCGTCAGCCATATCGAGCCGGTCGACCGCTACACCGTGCGCGTGGTCTCGAAAGAGCCCGACCTGCTGCTCGAGCAGCGGCTTGCCGGCTACGCTTTCTGGGTCGTGAACGCCAAGGCCTACCTGTCGGAAGGCAAAGAGAAATTCATGCGCAACCCGGTCGGCACCGGTCCCTACAAGATCGCCGAATGGGTCGATGGTGAATATATCAAGCTCGCCGCCCATGACGACTATTTCGGCGGCAAGCCGACCGCCAAGACCGTGACCTTCATCGAGGTGCCGGAAGTCTCGGCGCGGATCGCCGGCCTGGTCTCGGGCGAATACGACATCTCCGTCAACATCCCGCCCGATCAGGTGCCGGTGATCGAGGATTACGCGGACCTCAAAGTCGCGCAGATCGTGCTCGACAACACCCATATGCTGGTCTTCAACAGCGATGGCGTGCTCAAGGACAAGCGCCTGCGTGAAGCGCTCTCGCTGAGCATCGACCGCGGCCTTCTGCGTGAAGCACTTTGGGGCAACAAGAACTACACCCCGAACGGCCACCAGCTGCCCGCCTACACGATGTATATGAAGGATTATCCGGAGTTCGCCTACGACCCGGACAAGGCGCGCGCGCTGATCAAGGACGCTGGCTATAACGGCGAGGAGATCGTCTACCGCCTGCCGATGAACTACTACCTGCTGTCGATGGAAGCCGCGCAGGCGATGCAGCAGATGTGGCAGGCCGTCGGTCTGAACGTCAAGCTCGAGCCGGTCGAGAACTGGAGCCAGGTCAAGGACCCGGAGGCCCAGGTCGACATCCAGCCCTGGTCCAACACCCACCGCATCCCCGACCCGATCGGCTCCTTCGTGCCGCAATGGGGCAAGGATAGCGGCATCCAGAAGAACAGCAGCAAGGCCGAGCGCAGCTGGAAGGCACCGGCCGAGTTCAACCGGCTGCAGGACCTGATCGTGTCCTCGACCAACTGGGACGAGCGCAAGGACGCCTATCGCAAGGCCCTTGATATCTGGGTCGACGAGGCACCCGGCACGATGCTCTACAACCCGCTCGAGACCTACGCGATGCGCAAGGACGTGAACTGGAAGCCCTACGGCCTCTATTACATGGATCTGCGTCCCTACAACCTGACCTTCGGCAACTGAGCCGCAAGGGTAACAAAGGGCGGGCGGCCCCCGGGGTCGCCCGCATCTCATCATGGTTCTGACCGTCGAAAACCTCGAAATCACCATCGACCGGCCCGGGCGCGCGCCCGTGCGGCCGGTGCGCGATGTCTCCCTTTCCGTCGCCCCGGGCGAGACGCTGGCGCTGGTCGGCGAATCCGGTTGCGGCAAGTCGATGACCTGCCTCGCGCTGGCCGGGCTGTTGCCCCGGCGCGGCCGGATCAGCGCCGGCGCCGTGCAGCTCGAGGGCACCGACCTTGCCCGCCTGCCCGCCCGTCAGGCACGCCAATTGCGGCGCAAATCCGTGGCCAGCGTGTTTCAGGACGCGACCGGCGGCCTGAACCCGGTGCGCACAGTCGGCTGGCAGATCGCCGAGGCGCTGCGCCTTCGCAAGGGCCTGACCCGGCTCGAGGCGCGCGCCGAAGCGATCCGCCTGATGGGCATGGTCGGCCTGCCCGACCCGGAGCGCCGCGCACGCGAATTCCCGCACCAATTCTCGGGCGGCATGAACCAGCGCGCGATGATCGCGCTGGCGGTCGCCGGAAATCCCCGCCTGCTGATCGCCGACGAGGCGACAACCGCGCTCGACGTCACGCTGCAGGCCCAGATCCTCGACCTGATCGGCGAGCTTCGCGACCGGCTTGGCATGGCAGTGCTCTTCGTGACCCACGATCTCGGCGTTGTCGCCCAGACCGCAGACAAGGTCGCGGTGATGTATGCCGGCCGCGTGGTCGAGGCGAACAACGTGCGCGCGCTCTTCGCCGCGCCGCGCCATCCCTATACCCGCGGGCTGATGTCGGCCCTGCCCCGACCCGATGCCGACGAGGAACGCCTTGCCACCATCGCAGGTCACGTCCCGCCGATCGACAAGCTGCCATCCGGCTGCGCCTTCGCGCCGCGTTGCGCCGAGGCGCACGCGATCTGCACCAGCGCCGCGCCGGCATTCACGGGCAGCGCAGCCTGCCACAACCTTGCCGCAGGAGCCTGACATGCCCGTCCTACTGGAAGCCGAAAACCTCGCCCGCAGCTTCACGCTTGGCCGAAAGGGCCTGTTCCGCCCGGCGCGCCAGTTCAATGCGGTCGACGGCGTCTCGCTGAGCGTGAACAGGGGCGAGACCCTCGGCATCGTCGGCGAGTCCGGCTGCGGAAAGTCCACCCTGTCGCGGCTGCTGCTGGGGCTGCTCCCTCCCAGTCAGGGTTCGGTCATGCTGGACGGCGCCGAGACCACCGATGTGACGCCCGAGGAATGGCGCCGCCTGCGACAGCGCATGCAGCTGGTCTTTCAGGACGCCGCCGGATCGCTCGACCCGCGACTGACCATCCGCGCCCAGGTCGAGGAACCGCTGCGCATCCACGGCTTGCCGCTGGAGATGGCCGACACCGCGCTCGACGCCGTCGGCCTTGGCGGGGCGATGAGTGCGCGCTACCCGCACGAGATGTCGGGCGGCCAGCTTCAGCGCGTCATCATCGCACGGGCACTGGTGATGAAGCCCGAGTTCCTCGTCCTCGATGAGCCGGTCTCTGCGCTCGACGTCTCGATCCAGGCGCAGATCGTCAACCTCTTGCGCGACCTGCAGCGCGAGCTCGGCTTGACCTATGTCTTCGTCAGCCACGATCTGGGCATCGTGCGCCATGTCTCGGACCGCGTCGCGGTTATGTATCTCGGCCGCATCGTCGAGACCGCGCCCAAGGCGGAATTCTACGCCAAGCCGCTGCACCCTTACTCGCAGCTTCTGCTGAACTCGGTTCCGGTGCCCGACCCGACCCGTCGCAAACGCGCGCGTATCGTGCCGGGCGATCCGCCGAACCCGGCCGATCCGCCCTCGGGCTGCCGTTTCCACCCGCGCTGTCCGCTGGCGACCAAACTGTGCCGCGAACAGGCGCCAGAACTGCGTGATTTCGGTGGGCGACAAGCCGCCTGCCACATGATCGAGACTGCACGCGTTGCACCGAAACGCGCCGCGGTTCCCACCCCCGACGCCCGCCAAGAAGAGGAGGTATTCGCATGACCTGGCTTCCCGTCCGACTGGCGCGCGCCGCGCTGACGATGTGGCTGGTCGTCACCTTCGTCTTCGTCGTGTTGCGGCTGACCGGCGATCCCGCCGCCATCCTGCTGCCCGATGACATCGACGCGCAGACCCTTGCGTTCTATCGAGAGAAATGGGGCCTCGCCGATCCGCTCTGGCAGCAATACCTGAAATACTGGGCTGGCTTGCTCCACGGCGATTTCGGGATCTCGTTTCGCAACGACATGGACGCTTTCGCCCTGGTTTGGGAACGGGTGCCCAAGACTGCGCTCCTGGGCGGCACCGCACTGGGAATCGCGCTCTTCATCGGGATCCCCGCCGGTATCCTCGCCGCGATCTGGAAGGACAGCTGGATTGACCGCACGATCATGACCAGCGCGGTCTTCGGTTTCTCGATGCCGAATTTCTTCCTTGGCATCCTGCTGATCCTGGCCTTTTCACTGCGGCTGCGCTGGCTGCCATCATCGGGATCGGGCACCTGGGCGCATCTGGTCTTGCCGGCGATCACGCTCGGCACCGGTTTTGCCGCCCAGATCGCGCGCTACAGCCGCTCGTCGATGATCGAGGTGCTCTCGCGCGCTTACATGCGCACCGCCAGTTCCAAGGGCACAGGCCCGGTCCGGCGCGTCGCGCTGCATGCCATCCCCAACGCAGCGGTGCCCGTGGTGACCGTCCTCGGCATCCAGGTCGGCCAGCTTCTGGGCTGGGCAGTGGTGACCGAAACCGTCTTCGCCTGGCCCGGCATCGGCCGGCTGCTGACCCATTCCGTCGCCCTGCGCGACCTCGCCGTGGTGCAATGCATCATGATCCTTCTCGCCCTGACCATGGTGACTTCAAACATGATCGTCGACATCCTCTATGGCTGGCTCGACCCGCGGGTGCGCGTCGGCGCCGGGACGGCCCAGAAATGACCGCAGAGGCCAATATCCCCGCCCGTTCCCGCACCATTTCCCGCCCCTTCGTCTGGATGCTCTCGGGGCTGCGCCGCATGCCGCTTCTGGTAACGCTCTCGATCGCCTTCCTGACGCTGATGCTGGTGGTCACTGTCTTCGGCCGCTTCCTGCAGCCCTACGCCTTCGAGCAGATCGACCTGCTCGCGCGGATGAAACCGCCAGCCCCGCTGGAGGGGTTCACCTGGACCCATCCGCTTGGCACCGACAAGCTCGGGCGGGATCTCTTGTCGCGACTGATCGTCGGCGCCCAGACCTCGATGGCGCTGACCCTTCTGGGCACCGTGGTCGGCGCGATCATCGGGATCACGCTCGGTTTCGTCGCCGCCCATAAGGGCCGCTGGTGGGACGAGGCGATCATGGCGGCGGTCGATTTTCAGGCCGCGATGCCGTGGTTCATCGTCGCGCTCGCCGTGCTGGCCTTCATGGGCAACTCGATGATCGTGTTCCTGATGCTGATGGGGCTTTACGGTTGGGAAGGCTATGCCCGCATCACCCGCGGCCTGGTGCTGAGCGCACGCGAACAAGGCTATGCGCTGGCGGTGCACGGGCTCGGCGCCACGCCGCGCTGGATCTACCTGCGCCATGTGCTGCCGAACATTGCAGGCCCGCTGCTGGTGCAGCTGACGATCAACTTCCCCAGCACAATCCTGTTCGAGACCTCCCTTTCCTTCCTCGGGCTCGGCATCCGGCCACCGATGACCTCGCTCGGGCAAATGCTGGGCGAAGGCCGCGACTACCTGATCTCGGCGTGGTGGCTGGCAGTGGTGCCGGGCACGGTGATTTTTCTCACCACCCTGTCGATGTCGATCCTCGGCGACTGGCTGCGCGCCCGGCTCGATCCGAGCCTCGAGAACTGAACCTATCCTCCGGAGAACAAGACCATGACTGACCGTATCATTGCCGTCGGCTTCAACACCGCGCCAGTCGAGGGCGACCTGAGCCTCCTCGATACCCGCCTCGCCGCGATGGTCGAGATGGGCTGCACCGGGGCCGAGGTGACCGTCACCGGCCTCGACGCGGTCGCCGCCTGCCGGTTCGTGCCCGAGCGCGTCGCCGAGCTGCGCACCGTGATGAACCGCCACGATCTGGCCTATTCGATGCACGCCCCGATCGCGATCAACCTGATGGACGAGGCCCATGCCGATCTGATGCGCCGCGCGGCGATGGTGTCGATGGAACTGGCCGCCGAAACCGGCGCCCGCGTCGTGGTGCTGCATCCCGGCCGGGTCGCACCGAAGGCCTGGATCGACTGTCAGGGCGCCCTGATGCAATTCGAACTCGACCAGCTTGGCCCGGTTGCCGACCGCGCTGCCGAGTTGGGGGTGAAGATCGCCTATGAGAACATCTCGCCCAATGCGCGTGTCATCGCCGGCCTGGAGACCTCCTACTCGCTCGACCCGCGCCTGCTGGCCGAGCAGTTGCAGCGGCTCTCGCATGAGGCCGTCACCGCCTGCCTCGATATCAGCCACGCCCAGCAGGGTGCGGTGCTGTGGGGCTTCGACATGATCGAGGCCTGCGAGGCGCTGGCCCCGTGGATCGGCCATATCCATTACTCGGACTCGACCGGCCAGCCGCTCGATTTCCCGACCACCCATCTGGGCGAGAAGCATTTCTTCGGCGCGGGCGACATGCATGCCCCTCCGGGCTACGGCGTCGTCGATTTCGAGGCGCTGGCTCGGCGGCTGCCGCTGCGTCCCGACACGCGCGTCGTCATCGAGATCAAGCGCAACTTCCATAGCCATGCCGGGGCCGCGACCCTTGCCGCCGCGCAGGGTTTCGCCCGCACCGTCAATGCAATCACCGCCCAGGGAGCCGCCGCGTGAGCGCCACCGGAACCCCCGCCGTCGACAAGGTCGTCATCGTCTGTTTCGACGGGCTGCGCCCCGACATGATCGCCGGCCGCATGCCGTTTCTGGAAAGCTTCGCCAAGCGAGCAACCTGGTTTCGCGAGGCGCGCTCGGTCTTCCCCTCGGTTACGCGGGTCGCCACCACCAGCTTCGCCACAGGCTCGTGGCCCGGCGCCCATGGCATTCTCAACAACGCCTTCCATCAGGCCGAGGTGCGGACCGACCGGGCAATCGACACCGGCAACCCAGATGACTTGCGACTGGCCGAGGAGCGGCTCGGCGGCCTGGTAACGGCGATCAGCCTGGGTCAGACGCTCGCAGCGACCGGGCGGAGCATGGGCGCGGTGCATTGCGGCACCGGCGGCGCGGCCTGGCTGGTCAATCACCGCGTGGCCGCCAACGGACACTGGACTTTCTCGGTCCATGGCGAGGGAGCGACCCAGACGCCGGCGGCGGTCCGACAGGCCACCGATCTCTTCGGACCGCTGCCGGGGAAGGAGATCCCGAAATTCGAGGTATTGCGCTATGCCCAGCGGGTAATGGAGGAGATCGCGCTCGGCCCCGATCAGCCCGACGTCTCGCTGGTCTGGCTGCCCGAACCCGACACCTCCTTCCATTATCGCGAGATCGGCTCGGACCAGACCCGCGAAGTGATGGCGGCGGCAGATGCCGTCTTCGCCGGGATCGTTGCAGAAGTCGAGCGCGGGCCCCATGCCGAGCGCACCGCGATCATCGCGATGTCGGACCACGGCCAGATCACCATCACCGGGGCCGTCGACCTGCCAGCGCTGCTGAGCGATGCGAGGTTGAGAGCGGGCTCCGCCCCCGCGCCGGGGGTCGATCTGCTCTTTACGGGCGGCAATTCAGGAGAACTGCGGCTGGTCGATCCCGATCCGAGACTTGCCGCCCGTGCCGCCGGCGCCTTGATGGAGCGCGACGAGATCGGCATGGTCTTCGCCCGCGACGATCTCGCCAGCGGCATTCCCGGAGCCCTCCCCCTCAGCCTCGTTCATCAAGCCCACGCCCGGTCTCCCGAGCTGTTCTACGTCATGCGCTCGGACGAGCGGCCCGACCATCGCGGCATTCCGGGCCGCACCGTGTGCAGCGGTGGCCCTCCGGTCGGCGGCGGAATGCATGGAGGCCTCAACCGCTATGAAATGAACACCGTACTGATGATTTCCGCGCCCGGCATGGAGAGGGGCTTGGTTAGTTCCTCGCCTTGTGGACTAGTCGACATCGCCCCGACAGTGCTCGACCTTCTCGGAGCGGAGCAGAGCACGATGCAGGGGCGGTCGCTGCGGCGCGATCTCGCGCCGGGCACGACCGAGGAACACAGCACCGCGCATGGGAGGTTCGCTCAGGTCCTGGAGCGCCGCTCGATCGCCGGACGCAGCTATCTGCAACAAGGTGGCCGCGCGTGACGACGCTCCGCCACGCGGTCTTTGTATGTCGCCAGAGCTGATTTTCCGAGCAATGCACCCTCGGATCAGGTTCCACTAACCGGCTTGTGGCGCCGCATTGAGGGCGCCATGGGTCCGGCAGTATGGCGCGCGCCAGAGAACGGTCGTCGACTAGGCAGATCCAGGCATAACCGGCACCGAACTACCGCTCGGCCGCCCGCGTAACTTCGCCCCTTTTGCTACCACGTTGCATCCACGGGATTGGCGCAAACGCGAAAGGCGCCTCTTTGGGCGCCATTACACTTTAGTTTCTATGTATATTTTGGTTGCGGGGG
>NZ_AQRC01000028.1 GCF_000737065.1 Thioclava atlantica
TACCGCCCGCAACGTTGCGCGCAATCCTACATCTCTCAGGTCGGTGTGAAAAACAGCCCGGCGCGCATGAACTTGCGCGTCGGTTCGGTTGGAGCTTCCCCAAAGTTCAGGATATTTTCCGTGGCGGCCAAGGGGTTTCCCTGGTCTCGCCCTGCGACCTACCTGGCCAACCCGATGCGCCTGCGCCCACGCGTGTGCGGGGCGCTCAAAACGGCCAGAGCCAGGGGACAAGAACCAGTACGACCGCCATGGAAATCAGCGTAAGCGGGACCCCGGCCCGGACGAAATCCATCAGCCGATAGTTTCCCTTGCCATAGACGAGAAGCAGCGCGGGTTCGAGCGGCGCGATGAAGGACAGCGACGCCGACAGGGTGACGATGATCGCAAGCGGCCTCGGATCGACGCCGAGGGTGTCGGCCAGCGCAATCGCGATCGGCAACATCGTCAAGGCGGCGGCCGCATTGGACAGGGGCTGCGTCAACAGCACCGTCAGAAGCGACAGCGAGACAAGAACGGCAGGACGCCCCAAGGGGACGATATGCTGGAAGATTCCCTGCGCGAGCCAATCCGCAGCCCCGGTCTGAAGCATCGCGAGGCCGAAACTCGACATCCCTCCGATCAGGATCAGCACGCGCCAGGACACCATGGCGAAGGCGTCGCGCAGGGTGAACCGTCCGGCGAGAACGAGCCCCAGCACGGCCATCGTGAGCGCCACGCTCAACGGCAGCACTCCCGCCGCGGCAATCGCGATCGCCCCCAGCAACGCGCTCAACGTGTACCAACCCTCCCGCCGCCCCGGCGCGACGGGCTCGGCATCGGTCGCCAGGTAGATATCGACATCGGCATCCACGCGCGCGATCCCGTCCTCCTCCCCGACCAGATGCAGGATATCCCCGGCCCGCAGACGCATCAGGCCGATGCGGGCCACCCGGCCATAGCCCGAGCGCCTCACGCCGATCACCGCGACGTCGGGCGAAAGCTCCCGCCGCATCCGCGCCAGGGACATGCCGACCCATTGCGACCCGGGAAGCAGGATCGCCTCGGCAGTCACCTGCACCTGCGTCGCCTCCGCGATTCCATCGACGACAAAGCGCTTGTCGTCGAGCAAGGAGGCGAGAGCGGCCGCAGTTGCACGGATGATGATGTGGTTGCCTTCATGCAGCTTGCGGCGCGGGTGCGGCTCGAGCCGGGCGTCTTCGGTGTCTATGGCCAGAAGGGTCACGTCGATATCGGCCAGCCCGAGTTCGCTGACCGTCATCCCCTCTGCCCGGGACCCGGGCGCGACCACAAGCCCGGCGAGAAAAAGCGCGCCGCCTTCCTCGAGATCCTTGGTTTCGCCTCGCACCGGCACCAGCCGGCGTCCCAGAAGCACCATGGCGGCGATCCCCGCGACGGAGACGGTCACCCCGACCCAGAAGAACTCGAAAAGACCGAACGGCTCGAGCCCTGCGCGGGCGATCGCCCCGCTCACGGCGAGATTGGTGGAGGTGCCGATCAAGGTCGCCGATCCGCCCATGATAGACGCGAAGGCGATCGGCATCAGATATCGCGCAGGATCGTGCTTGGCCTTTCGCGCCGCCCCGATTGCGACGGGCATCATCACCGCAGTCGTGCTGGTATTGCTGAACAGCATGGACAGGACAGCCGAACCCGCCATCAGACGGGGCCCAACCCCGACCGGGGCGCTCTTGCCCTGCCCCACGAGGCGCGCCGACAACCCCAGCATCGCGCCCGAATCCGCGAGCCGTCGCGACAGGATCATCACGCAGGCGAGCACCACGATGGCTTCGCTCGCAAACCCCTGGAACGCCTCTTGCGCGGTGATGATCCCGGTGGCGGAGAGAACGACGACCAGGCACAGCGCCGTGACCTCGAGCGGGATGAGTTCCGTCGCCAGAAGAACCGCCGCCGCCACGAAGAGCAGAAGCACAATGAGGATTTCCACAGACACGATCACACACCCGCCGGACTGGAGGTCTCTACCCCATCGTGCGGATTGGCGCCGATTTGTCCATCAACTCATCTCGGGCGTGCGACAGGATCGCGGCGCGCGGCCCACAGGCGCCTGCATGAGAGGGTGCGGGGCGCCGCCGCAGGTGCTCTAGCTCGAAAACACGGTCCCGGTCGTCGCCATCCGGCGCGCCACGTGGTTGGCGATGGCCGTATCCTGTACGCCGGTGCCGGTCAGGTCGCAGATCGTGATCTGGTCCGGGGAGATCCGCGCCGGGCCATCCCCTGCGATGATCTGGCCAAGCTCCGGAGGCGTGGCCTCGATCAGTCCCGCCTCGCGCGCCGCGCGCAATTCGCCGAGGCGCGCGCATTGGCTGACCCGGTCGCAAACATAGAGATCCGCACGCGCGAGCGCCGCCGGCGCGATCTCGCATTTGCCCTCCTGGTCCGATCCCATCGCCGTGATGTGCAACCCCGGATGAAGCATCTCCGCGCCGATCAGCGGCTCGGTCGCGGGCGTTGTCGTGACGACGAGCTGGCTCTCGGCCACGAGCGGAGCGATGTCGCGCCGCAGCTCCACTTCCGCCCCCGTCGCCGCGGCGATGTCCGCCGCACAGGCGCGCGCCTTTTCCGGATCGCGCCCCCAGACCAGGCAGCGCTTGAACGGGCGCACCAGATGCGCGGCCTGCGCCTGAAGCCGCGCCTGCACGCCGCTGCCCAAGATCCCGGCCGTCTCCACCTCCGGCGCGAGATGGCGCGCGGCGACGGCCCCGGCGGCGGCGGTCCGGATATCGGTCAGGTAGCCATTGTCGAGAAACACCGCCTGCACCAGCCCGGTCCGGGCCGAGAGCAGGATCATCAGCCCGTTGAGGCTCGGCAGACCCAGTTTCGGATTGTCGAAGAAGCCCGGGCTGATCTTGAGCGCGAACCCGTCGAAGCCCGGCACATAGGCGGTCTTCACATCGACCTCGCCGTGATGTTCCGCGATGGCCATCGAGAGCACCGGCGGCATCACGACCCCGCCCCCGGCCAGAGCCCGGAACCCCGCCTCGATCACCTCCACCGTCTCGAGGTCGAGCGAGACGATCCCGCGCAGATCGGCCTCACTGAGAATACGGATCTCATTGGGCATAACGCTCTCCCCTCACGGTGACATCGCCAACCACCACATCCTGCCCGGTCACGACACGGGTGAACTGATCCATGTCGAGATTGCGCCCGGTCAGCACGGTCCCCATCGCGGGGCCCGGTTCGACCTTGTCCGCCATCAGCGCGGCGATGCCGACGACGCAGGCGCCCTCGGCGATCATCCGGTCCTGGTAATAAAGCGCCTGCATCGCGCGGTAGATCTCCGCCTCGGTGACAAGCACCACCTCGTCAAGCAACTCGCGGCAGATCGCGAAGCTGTAGCGGTTGGTCATGCCGATGCCGCCACCCAGACTGTCGGCGAGCGAGGGCACCTCTTCGATTTCCACCGGATGCCCCGCCGCGATCGAGGCCGCCATCGCCGCCCCCCGATCCATCGAGATCCCGATCAGGCGGATATCCGGCTTGATCGCCTTGGCCGCGACAGCCATGCCCGCCGCAAGCCCACCCCCCGAAAGTGGGATGAGCAGGGTATCGAGCTCCGGCCGCGCACCGAGCATCTCGAGCGCGATCGTTCCCTGCCCCGCGATCACATGCGGGTCGTCGAAAGGCGGGATCTCGGCAAGCCCCTCTTCGCGCACGAGCCGCGTCGCCTCGCTCTGCGCGGCGTCCTGCGAGCGACCGACGAGATGCACCTCGGCGCCAAGGGCCCGGATCCCGTCCACCTTGGCCTGCGGCACCAGTTCGGACATGCAGATCACCGCGCGCAGCCCGCGGGCGCGGGCCGCCCAAGCCACCGCGCGGCCGTGATTGCCGGTCGAACAACAGGTCACTCCCACCGCGTCGTCCGGCAGGTGCGCCATCGCGTTCAGGGCCCCGCGCAGCTTGAAGGCGCCCATGGGCTGGCAGATCTCGAGCTTGAGCCAGAGATCGCCGCCAAGCGTCTCACCCAGCATCGAGGGGACGAGCGGCGTATTGTCCGCCACACCCCGGATCACTTGCGCCGCCGCGAAAATCTCGGCGAGCGCGACCATCAGTCGGCCTCTTTCACCGCGCTGAGGAATTGCTGGGTGCGCTCCTTCTGCGGGTTGCCGAAGAGCTCGTCGGGCGTGCCCTGCTCCTCGATCTTGCCGTCGAAGAAGAAACAGACCCGATCCGAGATGTCCTTCGCGAAGCCCATCTGGTGGGTCACCATCAGCATCGTGAGGTTGTGTTCGTTCACGAGGCTGCGGATCACGTTCGTCACCTCGCCGATCACCTCCGGGTCGAGCGCGGAGGTCACCTCGTCGAACAGCATCACCTTGGGACGCATCGCGAGTGCACGCGCGATCGCCACGCGCTGCTGCTGACCGCCCGAAAGCCGCGAGGGATGCTGATCGCGCTTGTCGGACATGCCGACGAGTTCAAGGAGTTCCTCGGCCCGCTCGCGCGCCTCGGCCTTCTTCATCCCCAGCACCTGCACCGGCCCTTCCATGCAGTTCTCGAGCGCGGTCATGTGGGGGAAGAGATTGAAATGCTGAAAGCACATCCCGATCTGACTGCGCATCTTGCGCAGGTATTTCCGGTCGGCCGGCACCAGCTTTCCGCCCTTCGCCATATGGGTGAGCGGCTGGCCATCGACATAGATGACGCCCTCGTTGATCGTCTCGAGCGTCATCAGCATCCGCAGCACGGTTGTCTTGCCCGAGCCCGAGGGGCCGATCACGGTGACCATCTCGCCCTCGGCCACGTCGAGATCGAGCTTGTCGAGAACGGTGAGGTCGCCATAGCGCTTGGTCACCTTCATGAACCGCACCATCGGCACGTCATCGCCGGTGAGTTCCAGCGGATAGTTTGAAAGATCGTCCATCATTTCAATCCGAGTTTACGCCGGACATAGCCTTCGAAGAGGCGGATCAGGCCGGCGGTGGGAAGCGAGATGGCGAGGAAGATGATCCCCACCAGCGTATAGGGTTCGAGATAGCGATAGCTCGAGGAGCCGATCGCATTCGCGGTATGCATGAGTTCGGCCACCCCGATCACCGACAGCATCGGCGTATCCTTGAAGATCCCCACGAGGTAATTGCCCATCCCCGCCAGCGCGGGCGGGATCGCCTGCGGGATGACGATGCGCAGATAGGTGTCGCGGGTCGACATGTTGAGCGCGGTGCAGGCCTCCCATTGGCCCTTCGGCACGGCTTCCAGACCGCCGCGATAGACCTCCGAGAGATAGGCCGAGTAATGCAGCCCGATCGCGATCATCCCCGCGGTCCACGGCCCGAGCTTGAGCCCGAATTGCGGTCCGACGTAGTAGACGAAGAAGATCTGCAGGATCAGCGGCGTCGAGCGGATGAACTCGATCACCTCGCGCACGACCTTGGTCAGCGCCCAGTAGGGCGTGCGCTGCGCGAGCGCGAAGACCATGCCCAGCACCACCGCGATCGCATAGCCCAGCCCTGCCGCCATCAGCGTGTTGAGCGTGGCGTGCAGCAGCTTGGGCAGGATCTCCCAGGTGAATTCCCAGTTCCAGTTGAATCCCATGGTTCAGGCCCTCCCCAGCTTGCGCCGCATGACCAGCTCGAGCCAGCGCATGAAGGGCGTCACGATGAAGCGCGCGAGGATGTAGTAGATGATCAGCGCCGTGCCGAAGGTCTGGGCCGACAGGAAGGTCGAGCCGTTGATCTGCTTGGCCTCGAACATCAGGTCCGACACCGAGATCAGCGCGACGAGGGCGGTGTTCTTCAGCAATTCGATCAGCAGGTTGCCCCAGGGCGGCAGCATGTTCACGAAGGCCTGCGGCAGGATGATCCGCCACATGCGTTTCGCGGGGCTCATAGACAGCGCATAGGCCGCCTCCCACTGCCCCTTCGGCACCGACTGGATGCCGCCGCGCACCAGTTCCGCCCCGTAGGCCCCGAGGTTCATCCCCACGGCCACGAAACCGGCGGTGAATTTCTCCAGCGTGATCCCGAACAGCGGCAGCACGAAGAAGATCCAGTAAAGCTGGACCAGCAGCGAGGTGCCGCGGAAAATCTCGATATAGACGACAGCCGCACCGTGCACGATGCGGTTGCGCGAAAGTTTCATCAGCCCTGCCGTCAGCGCGATCGCGATGGCCAGAGCGGTGGCGAGCAGAAACTGCCCCGCGGTGACGAGCGCGCCATCCCAGAAGCGCGGTCCGTATTCTTTCAGAAAATCCAGATAGCTCATTCCCGTCCTGCCCGAGCGGCGAATGGAAAAAGGCGGGCCACCGTCGCGTGGCCCGCCCGCGAGTCGTTCATGCCGATCAGCGCATGTCGCAGACTTCGGCGGCGGTCTTGTCACCGGGCAGGTTGGCCTTGGTGTAGCCGTATTCCTCAACCGCCTTCATCATCGCATCCGAGCCGAGATACTTCTTCTGCGCCTCGTTGAATTTCTTGACGAAATCCTCGTCCCCCTTGCGGAAACCGATGCCGACCCAGTTCTGGGTCCATTCGGGCAGCTGCGTGACGTCGGAGACCTCGACGGCCCCGTCCGATTGCTTGGCGAGGTTCTGCGCGGTGAAATAGGTCACACCGCCCGCATCCGCACGCCCCGCGCGCACCGCGGCGAGGATCTCGGTCGGGCCGGGAACGGTCATCACGTTGCTGTCGGCAATGCCGCCCTTCTTCGCCGATTCCACTTGGTTGTAGCCCGCACCCGTCACGAAGGTCGCGCCGGCCTTGGCGATCTGTTCGTAATTGTTGAGGTTCTTCGGGTTGCCCTTGGGCACGATGAACGCGTCGCCGACCTTAGCCATCGGCTCGGAGAAGGCGACGTTCTGGCAGCGCGAATTGAGGATGTAGAGACCGCCCGTGACCATGTCGAAGCGGCCGGCGTTGAGCCCCGGGATCAGCCCGCCCCAATCGGTGACCACCGGCGTGACATTGTCATAACCCATCTCGTGGAGCACCCCCAGGACATAGGCGTTCACGAAGCCCAGCGGCTTGTTGTTCTCGCCCGGATAGGCCCAGGGCACCTCGTTGGCGAAGCCGATTCGGATCGGTTCGCCCGCATTGATGCGGTCCATCAGCGGGCCCGCGAGCGCGGCGCTTGCGCTGATGGCAAGACCGAGTCCGGCCGCGGCGACAGATTTCAAGATCGATTTCATGTGTCTCTCCCGTTGGTTTTTCGTTGACGGGAAGCGGCGACTCCCCGCATCGGATGTGTACAACACCTAGGAGAATCCGGGGCATGTCAACCCGATCACCTGGAAAACACCGGGTTGTCATGCAGATATCGGGTGTCTTCCTCCCGCAGCCCGCACATGTTGTGCACAATGAGCGAAACTCTCATGCCGATTTCGAACGCGCCCTTCAGCCAGGCCGAATTTGACCGCCGCATTTCCCTTACCCGCAAGGTGATGGTCGAAGCGGGGATCGACGTGCTCTTCGTGACCAACCCGTCGAACCTGTACTGGCTCACCGGCTATAACGGCTGGTCCTTCTACGTCCATCAGGGGGTGATCCTCACCCTCGAGGGCGCACCCTTCTGGTGGGGCCGGATGCAGGACGCGAACGGCGCCAGGCGGACGGTCTGGATGGAGCATGAACAGATCCTCCATTACGCCGACCGCTACATCCAGGCGCCCGACATCCACCCGATGGAGGACCTCGCCTCGCATCTTCGGATCATGGGCCATGGCGATGCGCGGATCGGGGTCGAGATGGAGACCTATTTCTTCACCGCCC
>NZ_AQRC01000029.1 GCF_000737065.1 Thioclava atlantica
ATCGCGTCGCTCATCGAGACCGCAAAGATCAACGGCGTCGAGCCCTTCGCCTATCTCAAGGCCCTCCTCGAGGCCATCGCCGCCGGTCATCCGCAAGGCCGCATCGACGAACTTCTCCCGTGGAACTTCAATCCGTCAAGCTGAACCTGGGGTGGGATGCAGCCGCCGCTTACATCTTTGCCACCTCGACGCGCAACTTGAATCAAATTTTCGGATAACATAGATGCCACCCGTCGCGTGTATTTTCTGGGTATTCTTTGAATTGGATGCTGTGAAGAAGCAATTCCCGGAAATAGTGTGCATCCTAAGTCCGGGAGATATCATTATGGCCGACTGCTTCTTAAATTTATATTTCCGACATAAGCTTACCCTGAGAGGTATTCTAGCAACTCGGCAGCAGCAGCATTTTTTATGGTGCGGGCTCGCGCAGGGCCGACGCCATATATCTTTTCAATCAACTCTTCTTCAGTTCTTGAATGAAGGTCTTCGATCGTGAGAATATTAACCCCTTTCAACTTCCCCTTCTGCCAAGCCGTAAGCATGGGCAACACATCAACCGAACGAGACAGCATGCCCTTTAATGCGTCTCGATATTGAGCTTCAGTTAGCTGCGTGGTTGATATATCTTGAATAGTCGTATACGCAGGATGGTTTTTTCCAAACTCTGGAAATTTTTTTAAAGAAATTTTCCTGAAAAACTCTTTCGACTGGCTGGATGGATTGCTTTCCGCTGCTATGACACACCCATATTTCACTTCATACCGAGCACCTAATTCTGAGCGAGTTGCCCTGATGTGCTCGTCAATTTTTCGTATAACGCCCGTATAGGACAGCAGCCTCAAGGCCTCTTTCACGGATGCGGGGCAATCCTTGTGAACCCAAAAGTATATCGTCGATTCATCCTGCCCCTTTTCTTTCCGCTGACTATTATAGGTATCAATAGACGGCATCACAGTTCCCTCAAGGAAATCTCGGCCCCAATCTATGATACCTTTATGTCCCGTGTATTTATCCCCTAACTCGGTGTGCTCGCCCCAAATCTGACCCCTGTAAAATCCCTTGATCACAGAGTTCGCTGAGCTCGTATTGAAGCGCTCCATTTCTTGAATCGTTCTAAGAAGAATTCTCGGATTGCCACCGCTTGCCAAAGCGAGCGAGTTGAAGACCGCCGAAGCCGCGTCGAAACGAAGATGCACTGTATGAAACTGCTGGGGCAGCGCCTCATGGCGCGGGTCTTCGACCGTCAGGTCGCTGAACTCCAAATCCGCATAGCCGTCCTGAATGGCTACACCGCGCTCGGCATACCTGTCACTGAGGTCGTGGGATAAGTCTGTCCGGGGATAGGGGAACCTCGCCTAACAGCCGAATTGCGCAACAGAGTCCCGATCTGACGCCGAAGTTGCGCGAGTTGCTGCGTAAGGAAATGCTGTCGATCGAGCAGGCCAGCAAGGATATTATTTCGGCCCTGATCGCTGGAGACGACGCCCGCGTCGCGAGTCTGGCACAACAGATCCATGACAGTTTCATCCTGCAGCAATCCATGACGCCGCAAGACAAGCAGGATCTGAAGGCTGCCGTTCCCAAGGAATTCGTTACCCGGGACCAAGCCTTTCACCAACTTTCGACCGATCTTGCTCAAGTGGGCCGCGATGGCGACCGGGAGGCGCAAAATGCGACATTCAGCCAAATGATCGGGGCCTGCACCGCCTGCCACACACGCTATGCAACCGATCGCTTTCCAATGCTTGCTAAATAAACCGGCTGTCGCGGCGGCAAGAGCTTTCCCTGGTGTGAGAGGGCCTGCTGACAGGGGGCCTGAGGGTAGCAGGGCCGACCGATGGGGGATGGTGTCCGTTGGATCACCACGGCGGCGCGATGTCTCTAGCCTTGTTAACATGCGCAGCCGGTCAAACCAATTGACTCGCCGTTATCTCAGTCCGAGGATGAAGCTCACTGGTAGCGCCGTTCTAGGTCACGAGTCGCTTTTCGTGGTCGCAGTCTTTGGACACTCATGCTTGCTGCGAACGCCGCTGTCACAGATTCCGTTCAACCAGGTGCTGGTCGCGACCTGACCGGCACCTATCCGAGATAGGAGACACCCGTGGCAAAAGATCAAACCGAAGACGGCCCCCGCACAGCGCAGCGCAGTCTTGTCGTGCAGGAGTTTACCAACGGCATTTTGGACCCATCCCAGCCAATGCTTGGCCCGGTTGAAGATGGCGGCACGATCATCGCCAATACCGCACCGGGATGCTGGGGGCCGATGATTACTCCGCGTCTGCGCGGCGGACACGAGGTGACGAAGCCCGTTTACGTGAACGGTGCAGAGCCCGGCGATGCGCTGGCGATCCGGATCCGCGACATCACCGTAACCGCCATCGCCACGGCTTCGGGTCACGATTCCTCACCCGAAGGGTTCTGTCTTGGCGATCCCTATGTGGCGGCCCGCTGCCCGCATTGCGACACGCTCTGGCCTGAAACCCATGTCGAAGGGATCGGACCGGACGCGGTGCGCTGCGACAATTGCGGCAATCCCGTCAAGCCGTTCGAGGTGGTTCACGGATATACCGTCGTGTTCGACGAGACCCGCAGTGTCGGGGTGACCATGCCCAAGAAGGCGGCCGAGAAGATTGCGCATAATGCCGAACATTACGCAGCGCTGCCCGATCATTCGGTTCAGCACCCCATCCTCGTCTATGCGCCCTCTGACATGCCCGCAGTGATAGTGCGGATGCGACCGTTTCTCGGGCAACTGGGCACGACGCCGTCGATGCCGTTGCCAGACTCGCATAATGCGGGTGATTTCGGCTCGGCCTTGATTGGCGCCCCGCACCAATACGCGGTGACGGCTGAGCAGTTGGATGAGCATCGCACAGACGGACACATGGATATCGATGCGGTGCGCGACGGCGCGATCCTGCTGACTCCGGTCAAAGTGCCGGGGGCGGGCGTTTATATCGGCGACATGCATGCGGGGCAGGGCGATGGTGAGATCGCGGGGCACACGATGGATGTGGCTGGCAGCGTCACATTGCAGGTCGAGGTGATCAAGGGGCGCACCCTTGCCGGTCCGGTGCTGTTTCCCCGGCTTGACGATCTGCCCCCCATGGCGCGACCCTTCAGCGCCGATGAAAAGGCGAAAGCCATCGCACTGGCGCGGGAATGGGATATCGACCAGTTGGAGGAAACGGCTCCGATTTCGGTTATCGGCACTGGCCCGACACTCAATCAGGCGATCGAAAACGGGCTGGGTCGCGCCGCCGACCTGCTTGGCATGACGGTCCCCGAAGTGCGAAACCGCGCCACCACCAACGGGGCTATCGAAATCGGTCGTGCGCCGGGCGTCATTCAGGTGACATTCCTTGCGCCGCTGTCTGCATTGGACGCAGCCGGCATCGGAAAATTCGCGCGCGAGCAATACGCGTTGTAGCTCGAAAGAGATGACACGGCGGCAGTCTGCAATGACCTATATCAAAGCAGGCTGCCGGATCCCGGTTAGCGTTAACGGGTTCGCGCGCTCGCACGAAAGTTACCGATCGGAGGACTCACATGAAACCGACGAAAGAGCAATTACTATGGATGTATGAAACCATGGTGGTCAGCCGCCGCTTCGAAGAAGCGATCGAGAAGGTTTATCTTGAAGGCAAGACCCCGGCGTTCAACATGGCCAGCGGCCCGATACCGGGCGAGATGCACCTGTCGAACGGCCAAGAACCGGTCGCAGTCGGCGTTTGTGCACATCTGGACGCTAGGGACACCGTGACAGCAACCCACCGTCCGCATCATCAGGCGATTGCCAAAGGGGTGGATCTAAACAGGATGGCCGCCGAGATATTTGGCAAAGCGACCGGATTGTCGGGTGGCCGGGGTGGCCACATGCACCTGTTCGATCCGGCGGTGAATTTCGCCTGTTCGGGCATTATCGCCGAAAGCTGTGGTCCGGCGTGTGGTGCCGCGCTGTCACGCAAGCTGCAGAAAAAGTCGGGGATTGCGGTCGCCTTTCTGGGCGAGGGTGCGGCCAACCAAGGCGCGTTTCACGAGGCTCTCAATCTCGCGGGCGTCTGGAAACTTCCGGTTGTTTTCGTGATTGAGGATAATTCCTGGGGCATTTCGGTTCCCAAATCCGAGGCGACAGCCGTGGCGCGCAATGATGTGCGCGCGGCGGGCTACGGTATGCCCGGTCATTACATCCCCGGCAACGATCCCTATGCGATCTTTGACATCGCGGGGCAGGCCATCGCGCGCGCCCGCGATGGCGAGGGCCCAACGCTGATCGAAATCGAAACCTATCGGTTGGCGGGGCATTTCATGGGCGATGCAGAGCAATATCGCCCGAAGGGTGAGAAGGAAGCGCTGTTTGCCAAGGATCCGATCCCCAAAATGCGCGAACGCCTGATCGCCGAGGGCCACGCTGCCGAGAGCCTGGACACGCTGGAAAAGCGCGCCGAGGCCCGCGTGGCCGAAGCGATCTCTTTTGCCCGCGACAGCGAATATGCGCCGGAAACCGATGCGTTGACCGCCGTTTTTGTTTGATTTTCCGACCTCCACAAATCTGTGGCATGAAAGGATTTGACCCATGCTTGACCAGCCAACAAACGAACGCCGTCTGACCATAGCGCGTGCGATGGCCGAGGCGATGCAGCAAGAGATGCAACGTGACCCCACTGTCTTTTTGATGGGCGAGGATATCGGCGGCTTCGGCGGCATCTTCGGCAATACCCGCGGCCTGTTCGAGGAATTCGGCAAGGAGCGCGTGCGCGACACCCCGATTTCCGAAACCGGCTTTATCAGCGCCGCCGTTGGCGCGGCGATGGACGGGATGCGGCCTGTCGTCGAACTGATGTTCGTCGATTTCTTCGGCGTCTGCTTTGACGCGATCTACAATCAGATGGCCAAGAACACCTATTTCTCGGGCGGAAACGCATCCGTTCCAATGGTGCTGATGACTTCGACGGGGGGCGGTTATTCGGATGCGGGCCAGCATTCGCAATGTCTTTACGGCACCTTCGCGCATCTGCCGGGCATGAAGGTCGTCTCGCCCTCGAATGCCTATGACGCCAAGGGGCTGATGACCGCTGCGGTCCGCGACGACAACCCTGTGATCTATATGTTTCACAAGGGGTTGCAGGGGATGGGCTGGTTGAGCACCGAACCCGGCGCCACCGTCAACACGCCCGAAAGCGATTATAGCGTCGAGATCGGCAAGGCGAAGGTCGTGCGCGAGGGCCGCGATGTGACGCTGGTGGGCCTTGCAATGGGGGTCCATAATGCGCTGAAGGCCGCCGACAGGCTCGCCGAAGAGGGCGTGAGCGCCGAGGTGGTTGATCTCGTGTCGCTGGTTCCGCTTGATCGTGAGACGGTGATCAATTCGGTCGCCAAAACCGGGCGTCTGATCGTGGTCGACGAGGATTATCACAGCTATGGCGTCTCGGGCGAGATCATAGCCACCGTGACCGAGCATGACATCTCAAAGCTCAAGGCGTCTCCGGCACGCGTCACCTATCCGGACGTGCCGATCCCTTATGCCAGACATATGGAGCAACTCTGTCTGCCCAATCCCGACAAGATCATCGCCGCATACCGCAAAATGTAATTCGGGACAATCAAATTTAGGAGTGGGCGCATGGCGACCGAGGTGAAGGTGCCGCAGGATTTGTGGCAGGACGACGGTATGGAAGCCGTTATTACCAACTGGCTGGCAAGCGACGGAGCGACCGTGCGAAAGGGGGCGTTGATCGCTGAAATCATGGTCGAGAAATCGCAGTTTGAAGTGACCGCGCCCGCCGATGGCGTTCTGACGATCACGAAACAGGCCAACGACATCGTGCGCAAGGGGGACGTGATCGGGACGATCGCGTGACCATGACAGCGCCGGACAGTCCGGTGCGAGAACTGGCGCTTGCCGACGCACTGGACTGGGAGGCCGCACGCTTGGGCGACATTGCGGCCGGGCGTTGCGGTGGCGCTGCCCTGCTTTGGTCTTGCGAGCGCGCGCTGGTTGCGCCCGCAAGCCTCAGCCGACAACCCGGGTTCAAGCGCGCATGTTCACGCGCCAATGACGCAGGCTGGCCGGTTCATCTGCGCGCCACAGGCGGCGATCTGGTGCCGCAGGGCCCTGATATTGTGAACTTGTCGCTGTTGTTCCGCGCGCCTCCGGGCGCAGCTTTCGGGCTTGAGGATGCCTATAGGCAACTAACCTCGCCGATTTGCGAGGCTCTTTCTGATGCAGGCATAAGCGCGAGATATGGGGCCGTGCCGGGGGCCTTTTGTGACGGACGATTCAACATCACGATAGCGGGGCGAAAGTTCGCGGGAACTGCACAGCGCTGGCGCCCGATGGCGGATGGAAATGCAGTTCAGAGTCATGCCCTGATGCTCATGCGCTCTTTAGACGGGAATACGGTCGCGACGCTGAACCGTTTCTATCATGATTGCGGCATAGACCGCGTTATTGATGCCGGTGCACATGTCGGATTGCATGACCTGCTTGCGAAGGACACAGACGCGCGCGCGCAGCACCGTATCCTGCGCATGATCGCTGTGCGGGCGCATGCATCGGAGGCCCACGCCCCGGCTGCAAACACAAGGGTTCTGTCGCGACATCTCGGGTGAAAAGGGCGAGTTGGCAACGCGGCTTTGCACGCTGATGCGCATGGCGGCCCGACCGCGCCGGGGAGAACGCGGAGAAGATTTTGCACGGCTTCGACGGCATCCTGCAGCTCGATGGCTACCAGGGTTACAACCGTTTGACGCGGCCCACCCGCAAGGGTGGCGACCCGGTCCGCGTGGCGCATTGCTGGGCCCACGCGCGGCGCAAGCTGAAGGAGGTGTTCGACCGCGACGGCTCCGAGATCGCCGCCGAGGGGCTGCGCCGCATCGCCGAGTTCTACAAG
>NZ_AQRC01000030.1 GCF_000737065.1 Thioclava atlantica
GTGGCACAATGCGATGCCGGGAGCGGGAGCCATCCACTCCATCAATGGCGGACAAGCCTCGCCATTTTTTTAGGATGTCGCGCTCCTCCGAGACCCGCGCCAGCTCCTTCTTCAGCCGTCGGATCAAGGCATCCTTCTCAGCGTCGCCGGATGACGCCTTCGCAAACTTCTTCTTCCCGGAGTTGAGGGAGTATTGGCTCACGCCCAAGCGCTCGGCCACCTCCCTGACCGGGTAGCCCCTCTCCGTGATCTGCGCGACCGCATCTCTCTTGAAATCGTCGCTGAACGCGGGTCGCTGCTCATCATGGCCTCCTTGCCTCAAAATTAGCAAAGAAGGCGTCCACCATACACGGGGCTATTCAGGGGGCAGGTCATGATCGATATGCGAAAGCAGCCGGATGGGTGTCCGGCTGCTCCCGCGGTTGACCTGACGAGGTGGGGCTTCATCAGGTTTTACGACGACGCGTTTTGAAAGGGGTTGGTGGCACGCGGCGTCGTCTGCGGTGGGGTGGGAAGCCATTAGGACTCGGAAGAGTTTTGAGGCGTGCTGCGATGATTGGATCGCAGCGAGGGCAGAAAATAGAGACAAGATATGAAAGAATTGGGAGAAATTTCATTAATGCCTCCCCAATAAAAAAAGGCCATTTGTAGTCGGGAAAGAACTGAAGTAATTGAGTCTACTTTTATACAAAAATGTGGCGAGAAAGCGGCATAATGGCGGCGGTATGGTGTTCGACCCGATTGCCCAAGGTGCCGCATTCTGAACCGTAGAAAGCGGCAAAATTCTCAAGAAGACGGTTTTCACTGGGCGGCCCGCTGGCACAGAAGGCGGGTTTCTTAAGCCAAGTTTCGTCCTCGTGGTTTGCGTTAGCGCAGAGCTTCGGCGTCGGCGCTGATCCGTGTTTCGCGCCCCAGGATATCGAGTAAGAGCCAGACGCGGCGTTCTGCATCGACCTTCTCGACGCGCGCGATGAAATCGGTGAGGGGGCCAGCCGTGATCGTCACCTCCTCACCGGGAGAAAATTCTCGGCGCGGTTGTAAGATGCCGCGCTCATCGCAGCGCCCGGTTAAGGCGCGGATGAAATCTTCTGGCACAGGGGCAGGGGATCCTCCCTGGCTTACCAGGCGGGTGATGCCGTGCGTTCCGTTGACCGCACCCAACCGCTGGCTGTGCGGGGAGACACTAAGAAAGAGGTAGCCGGGGAAAAGCGGAACTGACGCTTTCACAAAGCGCCCAGAACGACGGCGCGTGATTTCCTGCATCGGAAGAAAGCATTGGAACCCTTGGCGGAGCAGATTCCGCCTGGCGATATCGGCGCAGTTTGGTTTGAACTGCGCGACGAACCACTGGGTTTCGGGCCTTTGAAAGCTCATGTCCTGATTGTCCCGGTGGAAATGTTCCAGCTAGAATAGCCCGAGGGTTGAGCTATCGTTGCCCCCCTGTCAATCGTCGTAAGCGACATCTTGCACATGACGAGGAGGCAGCGATGTTCGCCTTACGCACTCGGTTGAGGGTTTGGGGTTCACGCGCCACTACTACCGCGATGCAACTTGATTTCGAATATCTGACACTAGCCCGCGTCCCACGAAGGAACATCTGGACACTGGGTCCTCATTGGGCATGCATTTCTGCCACAAAGATCGGCTCCACTGCCCCGTTGGCTTGCAACGCAAGGCCCGCTCGGTGAAGAAAAAGGTGACCCGTTTCAGACGTTGGAAATTTCCGATGAGCACGCGTGCATTGGGCGCCACAGCGTCTAGACTTGCCCTAGCCCTCAGTATCCCACTGGCCACGCAGCTTTGCGTTCCAAGGATCGCCGCAGCGCAGGACGGAAATCTGGCTTGGGGCTACAACAGCTATGGCATTCCCGGCGTGATAGATATGCCTGCGGCACACAGTCGGGAAGATGCTGAGCTGGGGTTCAATATCGTCAATTTCGCGGGGCAAACCCGCGTCTCCGCGGCGTTTCAGATAACGCCGCGCCTATCCGCCGGTTTCCGGTATTCAAGTATCCAGAACTACAACGGCGGGGACACGCTCTTCGACCGGAGTTTTTCGTACCAATACCGTTTCCTTGACGAGCGAAGGCTCGTTCCCGCGATGGCCGTCGGTGTCAATGACATGCTTGGCACAGGTGTATATGCCGGCGAATATGTAGTCGCGTCGAAAACGCTCACGAAGCGGTTGCGAGCGACCGCGGGGATCGGTTGGGGGCGCTTGGGGTCCTTTGGGAGTTTCGAAAACCCTCTCGGGGCCCTTTCGGACAGTTTCAAAACGCGCCCTAAGGCGGACGTCGGAAAAGGCGGCACGTTTCATCCTGATCAGTGGTTCCACGGCCCAGCAGCGCTGTTCGCCGGTGTCGAGTGGCAGGCGACTGACAAACTCCGGTTGATGGCGGAATACTCTTCGGACGATTACACGCGCGAGAACGGGCCGACATTCACCAAGAAGTCGCCGTTCAACTTCGCGGCCAGTTACCAGATCAATCAGACTGCCGCAGTAACGGCAGGGTATCTCTATGGGTCGGCCCTAAGCCTGCAATTGAGCTTCGCGATCAATCCGAAACATAATGCGCATCCGAGCGGGCTCGACCCTGCGCCGCCGCCAGTTGTGCCCCGCCCAGTGGGCGGCGGGAAGGCCGCGCAAAGTTGGTCAGGCGACCCGTCGACCTTAGAAAACGCTCTCAAACCCGCTCTGGCTCAGCAGGGTCTTGCGCTCGAAGCAATGAGAATAGAAGGGCGGCGTCTAGCGATTCAGATCCGCAATGATCGTTACGGCGCCGCGCCCGAGGCGATCGGACGGGCGGCGCGGGTCCTCAGCGCGACGGCTCCGGTCTCGGTGGATCGTTTCGCGATCACACTCTCCGAACACTCGATGCCTGTAAGCACCACCGAGCTGAAGCGGGATGATCTCGAGGCCTTTGAATTCCACCCAGTTGGCGGTGAATTGATCCGCGCAAATGCGGCGATCGACGATGCCGCAGGGAGATTGCCGCCGGTGGGCGGTGTCTATCCGCGTTTTTCCTGGAATATCGGTCCTTATCTGCGTCCGGCTATTTTCGACCCGGACCAGCCTGTTCGGGCGGATCTGGGGGCGAAGTTGACGGCTAATTATGAACCGCTGCCGGGTCTGCTTTTCACTGGCCAGGTCACGCAGAAGGCACTCGGCAATCTCGATCAGGCTAACCGCCCCTCGGATTCGGTCTTGCCGCATGTGCGTTCTGACGCCTGGCTCTATTACAAGGAAAGTGGCCCGCAAATTCCGCAACTCACCGCTGCTTATTTCTTCCGCCCCGGGCGTGACCTCTACGGCCGCTTCACGATCGGTTACCTTGAGCCGATGTTTGCGGGAGTCTCGGCGGAGCTTTTGTGGTCACCGCAAAATAGCCGTCTGGCCCTTGGAGCGGAGGTCAACCGCGTGCGTCAGCGCGGTTACGATCAACGCTTTGATTTGAGGGACTACGAAGTCACGACAGGCCACCTGTCAGCCTATTACCAGCTAAACGACAACTTCTTCACCGAGCTCGATGTCGGCCGTTATCTTGCGGGTGATTACGGCGCAACTCTGAGTTTCTCGCGCGTATTCGACAATGGTTGGAAGGTCGGCGTTTATGCGACCAAGACGAATGTCTCCTCGGCTGAATTTGGCGAAGGCTCTTTCGACAAGGGATTCCGGATCTCGGTTCCGCTCGGCTGGGTGAGTGGCAAGCCCACGCGTGAAAGCTACAGCACGGTCATTCAGCCGATCGTGCGGGACGGTGGGGCGCGACTATACGTTCCAGATCGGCTCTATGGGTTGGTTCATGACGACCAGGCTTCGACGCTCGATGGCAATTGGGAAAGGTTCTGGCGATGAGAGGGGCGTATGTTGCCGCAGCGATCCTGGGCTTGGCGGGCTGCGCGAACCTTTCATCGGTGACCGGCAAAAAGTTCGTGCCGGTCGCGGCGGGGCAGGGGGTGGCGATTGAGGTCGTCCAGTCGCCGCAGGTCGGTCTGGAGGTTGTGATCCCATCGCGCGACGTCTCGGCTGTCTTGTTGCCTGCCGGCCGTAATGGCACCGTTACTACATGGCGATCGCAGGATAACGTTACCGTCGCCGAAGATCGCGGCGTCGTGGTGGCGACAAGAGGTTTGGGCGACGATTTGATGGCGGCGGATGCTGGGCCAACGCTTGCTGCGCTTTCTGGTTCGCGGACAGGCGCGTATCGGAGAACCTTCCGCTTTCTGGATGCCGAGGAACATGCGCGCTATGTGCTGATGGGTTGCACGATTTCGCGGATTGGTCCCGAGACATTGGCGGGACGAGATTTGATTCGCCATGAAGAGACCTGTAAGGCGCACAACTTTGGCGTGAAGAATATCTACTGGACGGATGAAGCCAGGGCGGTTCGCGCGGCCCGGCAATGGATTTCCCCGAAGGTTGGCATGATTGCCATAGGTTTGAGCAATGCTCGATGAAAATGCGTTAACGACTCAGTTTTTTGTGGGGTCGTCCAAATGATTAATGTAAGGTTGATTTGATCTGTCCAAACTGATCTTGGAGGTTTTGATGACCAAAATCATTACGGCATCGCTGGCCATCGCCGCGACCGTTGCGAGTGTTCTTCCCGGTTTCGCGGGCGTTGTTGCGCAAATCCGGGAGGATTCATGTTGTGAATCCGGCATGCTAGCTGGGCAGCAT
>NZ_AQRC01000031.1 GCF_000737065.1 Thioclava atlantica
CACGCGGGAGCCATCCATACATGGTCCGAGGACAATGCCGAGCGCGTATTTCGCCAGGGATGCCAAGTGAGATACGCGTTCGTGGCCGAGCATCGCGGGCAGTTCTCTATTCGGGCGATGTGTCGCTGCTTACGTATTCAGCCGAGTGGCTTCTACGCGTGGCTGAAGACCCCACTGAGCAAGCGAGCTCGAGAAGACGAGCGGCAGATTGCGCTGCTGAAGGAGGCGTGGGTGGAAAGTGGCAAGGTTTATGGTCACCGCAAACTGCATGACGACCTTCTCGAGCAAGGCGAAAGCGTCTGCCTGAACCGTGTTGCCCGCCTGACCAGGCTGGCCGGCATCAAGGCGCAGATCGGCTACAAGCGCCGACCGGGAAAGTATGGCGGAAAGCCTTCGGTCTTGGTCGACAACACTCTGGACCGACAGTTCAACGTGGCGACACCGGATAAGGCCTGGGTGACCGACATCACCTACATCCGCACGCAGGAAGGTTTCGCCTATCTCGCCGTGGTCATCGATGGTCGTCAGGAAAACGATCCCCCGGATCGTTTTCTGATCCTCCTCCATCTCGCGTCGTGTCGTCGGCTGGGCAATGCAGAGCCGCCAGACGACAGACGTTGTCCTGCAAGCGCTGCTCATGGCGGCATGGCGGAGAAAGCCCCGGGCAAAGGTTCTGATCCACTCGGACCAGGGCAGCCAATTCACCGGCATGGACTGGGCTGCGTTCCTTCGGCCCCACAACCTGGAGCACTCGAGGAGCCGCCGTGGAAACTGCCATGACAACGCGGTCGCTGAGAGCTTCTTTAACCTGCTGAAGCGTGAGCGGATCAGACGACGGACCTACCGAACGCGCGAAGAAGCCAGGCAGGATATGTTCGACGACATCGAGATGTTCTACAATCCAAAGAGCAAGCACGCCCAGAACGGAATGCTGTCGCCCGTCGACTTCGAGCGACAGCAGAGACTGAGACAAGACGGCGTCTAAGAAACGCGGGGCTATTCAATCTCCCTTGCTCACAGTTTGACCGTGATTTTAACGGGAGCTCGACCTCTGAATAGGGGCAGCCCAATTACGCATGCTTCGGGCCGGGTGCCACGGCCCCCAATGCCAAGCGCCGCAGTCCGGCAAGGGAAAAAAAGTCGCTGCCTCGCGTTTGAGGACGGGCTGTCCTCAGTGCGCCACGCCGGCGTCGAAGGTAATACGGAAACGGGTGGCAGGACCGTCGCAAAGGAGGATCTCGGCACGATGGGCGTTCAGCAAATTGCGCACGATAGCAAGCCCCATGCCGGTGCCGCCCGTCTCGCGCCGGGTCGTAAAGAACGGATCGAAGATCCTCCCTGCATTCCCCGCGGCGATGCCCGAGCCGTCATCGGCAATCTCAAGGACGGGGCCGGCCTCCGTCGCGCTTGCTGCCAGCGTCACCCGTTTCGCGCCATGGTCAGCAGCGTTGCGCAACAGCTGCGCCAGCGCAATCCGCAGCCCCTCGGCGGCCAACGGCAGGCGCAGGCTCGCGCCTTCGGTCGCGATGTCAAGGGCGGGGAAGTCGGCGCTGAGATCGGTGATCAGATCCGCCAGCCGTGAGTGTCCGAGATGACGCATCTCACGCGCCTGCGCGGCGCGGCGCAGCGCGGCCAGCTGCGCCTCGAGCTGAGCGCGCGCACTGTCGATCTGGGACAGCAAGCGCGCATCGTCGGGGCCCAGCCCGCCACCGTCTTCCAGCAGTTCAGTGGCCGCCCGGATCGCGGCAACGGGGGTCTTGAGCTCATGAGTGACATGGTCGGTGAAGGCGCGGATCGTCGCTTCGCGGTCCTGCAGAGCCTCGGCCATCGCGATCACCCGCACCGCCGTCGTCGCCGTCTCGCGGGTGCCGAAATGCGCAGGAGGCGACGCAGGGGCGCCCTTTTCCCGCGCCTGCGCGTAGGCTTCGAGGGCCTGGATCGGGCGCAGGAGCAGGCGCAACAGAAGCCAGCCAAGCCCCGCGGTTCCAGCGCTGATCGCGAGCGCCAGAACCACCGCCGCAGTTCTGAATCCAACCGCAGGGCCCAGATAGCGCAGGGCCACCAGGCCGGTGAACGAGAGTGCCAGCGTGCCGGCCAGTGCCCCTCCAAGCACGAAGGCAAGCGAGGGCCGCCAGCGCCGGCTCATACGCAGGCCCCGAGCCGCATTCCCTGACCATGCACGGTTTCGATCGCACCGTCGCAGCCCGCCTCGGCCAGTTTGCGGCGCAGGTTGCGCAAATGGCTGTCGAAAGTGCGGTCGGAAACCGGGCTCTGTGCACCCCAGAGCGCCGCGATGAACGCGGGGCGTGTCGCGAGGCGGTCGGGCTCGGCCATCAGCAGCGCGAGTATTTCGAATTCAGTCGCGGTCAGCGACAGATCGGAGCCCGCCACCTGGCAGATCCGTGCCCGCAGATCCAGCGCGATGCGCCCGCGCGCGAGCATTTCGGGCCGGGCCTCATGCCCTGCGCGTTTGAGGATCGCACGCACCCGCGCTACCAGTTCGCGTGGCGAGAATGGTTTGCTCACATAGTCGTCGGCGCCCAGTTCCAGCCCGACGATCCGGTCGATCTCGTCGTCGCGCGCGGTCAGGAACAGGATCGGAACCTCCGACGTGGCACGGATGCGGCGACATACCACGAACCCGTCGATCTCGGGCAGGCCGATGTCGAGCACGATCAGATCCGGCGCCTCGCGGCGGGAATGGATCAGCGCGCTGGTCCCATCTGCGGCGGTGAGCGTGGCGAACCCCGCGCGCTCGAGCGCGATGCGCACCAGTTCGCGCAGGCGGGGATCGTCGTCGACGATCAGAATCTTCATTCTGCCTGCTCCGCGTTGATCATCGCGGCACTGTAGCGGGCGACGCGCCAGGAGCGAAAGTCCCAATCCCGCTAATCCTCGATGCGGGGGGGCAGCGTGATCGGGCAGGAAGAAGCATGGATCAGATCCGCACGGGCGCGGGATGCTGCCGTCAATGCGCCATGTGCCATCGGGCCAAGTGCGCAGATATAGTCACGGTCGGCGGCGGGACGGCCCAGGTTCTGCGCCGCGATGATCTGGGCGAAATTTACGAAGGCGCAGAGGTAGAGTGTGCCGAGCCCAAATGCGCCGCAGCGGATCAGCAGCCACAGGTTCGTGCGACCAAGCATGACCTGCGCCGCGACAAGGCCGAGCCCGGTGGCGACGAGCCCCATCCAGATCAGCGCGTAAATCCGCAGATAGGTAAGTCCGAAGGCGTCGATGTAGTGCTCGAGACGCATCATCGCCGCTCCGCACAGCACCATGTTCTGCGCGAGCCAGAGCAGCAGCAGCGGTGTCATCGCGCGATGCTCTCTCGCGAATGGCCGCGCCGCGAGCGCGAAGCCCCCGGCCAGCAGCGCGGTCGCGAGGAGCGGATAGGCGCCGCGATGGGCGTATTCGGCCATGCTCATCCCCTCGGGCAGAGCCGCGCCGAAGACGAGGATGCCGAGATCGGTGGTCGACTGCACGGCGACAAGTGCGTTGAACAGGACCAGAGCGCGCAGCACCGAGCGGGGATTGAGGCCGAAGCGGGCAGCAGAGGGCAGAGCCACGGCGTGGAACGAAATCGGCTCAGGCATATCCGGCGCAAGGAGGGGAGCGATGAAGAGCGCCATGCCTCCCCAGAAGAGGGCCCGGGTGAGCGTCGACCAGAGATCGAAATCGACCGTCAAAGCCCGCGCGAGCACCGGGTTCGCCTGCATCAGCAACGCCAGAAAGACGAAGCTTCCCGCCAGCGGAAAGGCCCAGTCGCGCACCGAATGGCGCACGCTGTCGTCAGCTTTGGCGCAACGGATCGCCCGCCCGGCCAAGGCCCTGCGCGGTGCCAGTGGTGTCAGCCAGCCGCCGGGCAACCGGAAAAGCCAGGCCGCCGTGCGGGTCATGATCTCGGCGATCCCCGCCCCGGGACTGCGCAGCAAGACCAGCGCCACCGCCAGTCCCAGGGTCAGAAAGGCGAGCGAGAGCGCTTGCACATATTCGATGACTGGCGCGACGCTGAGCACGAGCAAGCCGAGCGGCCCTGCAAGCCTCCGCCCGTTTCCGATCGTCGCCACCAGAAGGATTGCGAGGGCGAAGAGCGCCAGCGACAGGCCGGGGGCATGTTGCCAAAACAGAAGATCCGCCAACACCACCAGCACCGCGAGCCCGACCCAATGCGACCGGCGGGCGAATGCTGCCCGGCTTGGCGAAGGCTCGGAGGCTGCGGCGTCTGGCGCATCGAGCCACCAGCCGTCAAGTGCGAGCGACCGGGGAAGACCGGGGATGAGAGGGGCCTGGGGCATGATTTGTCTCCGCAAAATGTTCTGCGGCAGACTGGCGTGGCGCTTGTGCAGAAGACGCGCGCAGAATGTGCAGATCTCGTGCAGACCGGCGGTCTTCGCAAGCGCGCATGGCGACCGCGGAGGCATGTCGCGAAATCTCCCGGCTGTCCCTGACCTGCCACGGGATTTTTCCTCCACCATCGATTAGAGTCCGCCCCAACTTGAGGACGGACAATGAAGCGAACGAGATTCACGGCCGAGCAGATGCTGGACTTGGCGGCGATGAAGGAACTGGTTTCAAAAAAGTGGTGACGATGAGCCATGTCACGCCATTGATGGAGTGGATGGCTCCCGCTCCCGGCATCGCATTGTGCCACATTAGGTGCTGTC
>NZ_AQRC01000032.1 GCF_000737065.1 Thioclava atlantica
TACCGGCATTCCCGCATGTATCATCGTTCTGCGTCAGCGCATCCACCAAGGCGCGAACCTCGTTTCCGGCAAACCCGCGGACCGTCAGGGCAAGGTGCTCTTCATCAACGCCGACCGCGAGTATTTCGAAGGTCGCGCGCAGAACCACCTTATGCCCGAGCATATCGAGAAGATCGTCACCACCTTCGAGGAATACCGCGAGATCCCCGGCTTCTCGACCATCGTCGACCTCGAGACGCTGAAGGCGAACGACTGGAACCTCAACATCCGCCGCTATGCCGACAACGCGCCGCCGCCCGAACCTCATGATGTCCGCGCTCACCTTGTCGGTGGCATCCCGAAGTCGGAAGTCGAGGCAAGGGCAAAGCTCTTCAAATTCCACGGCCTGAACCCGATGGACCTGCTGACCCCGCGCGATGAACGCTACCTGGACTTCGCGGTACAGATCACCGCCAAGGCCCACATCAAACCGGCCATCGAGACCAACGCGGGACTCATGGCGCGCGAGGTCGAGATATGGGACAAGTTCAACGCTTGGTGGACCGACCACACCGCTGCCATCACCGCGCTGGCGGGCGACGATAACGCGACCGCACTGATCGCCCTGCGCGACGAACTTCTGTCCAGCTTCTCGACCACGCTCGAAAGCCTCGCCATGCTGGACCCGTTCACCGTGCGCGGGATCATCGCGCAATTCTGGAACCAGTCGCGGTTCGACTTTCTCACCCTCATGGCCCGCGGGACCAAGGGCGTGGCCGATGCATGGCGCACCTCCATCGTCACCGCACTGGAAGACAAGGGCAACAAGGAGAACCCGCTGGACCACAAGCTGGTCAGCTTTCTGATGGGCGGCTTCGTCACCCAGATCGCCGAGTTGGAGGCCGAGAAGGCCGAGCTGGATGCCAAGATCAAGGCCGCGACCGCCAAGCCCGAAGAGGGCGAGGAGGAAGAGGATGACACTGATCCGGTGGATGAGAAGCAGATCAAGGCGTGGAAGAAGGAGCTGGCCGAGGTCAAGAAGACCCTGAAGGCCAAGAAGGACCAGTTCACCACCGAATTGAACAAGGGCGTCGATGACTTGACCGAGGAAGGCGCGGCGGAACTGCTGCTGAAGATCCTGCATGATGACATGCAGAAGATCCTGACCCGCTACATCACCGCGCAGCGTGGGCAGATCGTGGCGGCGTTTGAGACCTGGTGGGACAAGTATCGCGTCACCCTGACCGAGATCGAAGGCGCACGGGCACAGGCAACCGAAAAACTGGCCGGCTTCCTCAAGGGGCTGGGGTATGTCTGAGCTTCCGATTTCTCAAGTCGCCGAGATAAATCCCCGGTCCTACCCGCCCAACGGTCTCAAGCTATCTGATCCGGTGAGCTTCATTCCCATGGCGGATGTGTCTGAAAGCGGTGCTTGGATCGGACACAAGCGTGGTCCTCTTATCGCCGCTGCAGGTGGGTATACGAATTTCCAAGAGGGCGATGTGCTTCTGGCGAAGATCACACCGTGCCTCGAGAATGGCAAAGGCACTCATGCGGTCGGCCTATGGAATGGATACGGATACGGAAGTACCGAATTCCATGTGCTGCGAGCAAAAGGTAGCGTCTTGGCCCGTTATCTGTTCCACGTCACTCAGCACGAGAAATTCCGCGTGAAGGCGGAAATGCAAATGACAGGAACTGCGGGCCAACGCCGCGTTCCCACAGATTTCTTCGACCGATACTGCGCCTACGTGCCTTCGAAGGCCGAGCAATCCAAGATCGCCGAGATCCTCGATACGTTGGATGCGGCGATACGGGGGACCGAGGCGGTGGTGGCCAAGTTGAAGGCGATGAAGCAGGGGCTGTTGAATGACCTGCTGACCCGCGGCATCGACGCCAACGGAGACCTCCGCCCCCCCCAGCCCGAGGCCCCCCACCTCTACAAGCAAACTCCGCTCGGCTGGTTGCCGAAGGAGTGGGCTTTCTCTTCGGTCGGCGACACTCTTGCAGAACCAACCAGAAATGGCCTCTATAAGCCAGCTGCATATCATGGCCGCGGGCCACTGATGGTTCAGATGGGATGTTTGTTTTCTGACGAGCGCGTAAACTTCTCTGGGGCCACCCGAGTATCTGTGTCTCCCATGGAACTGAATTATTTCGGGCTTCAGAATGGCGACCTGTTGTTCGCTCGGCGTTCTTTGGTCTTTGAGGGGGCTGGGCTTTGCGCCATAGTCAAGAACCTGCCAGAAGCAAGTACATTTGAGTCTTCAATCATTAGACTGCGATTGACCACCTCGAAAATCCTGAGCGATTTTGCTGGCTTATTCTTCAGAGGTTTTGCCAGTTCGTCGCAGCGAAGAACCCTCATCCGCCAAGTAGCTGTATCTGGAGTCACCAGCGGTGATATAAAGTCTCTCTATCTTCCACTGCCTGATTTGGTCGAGCAAGGTGAGATCATTCAGCGGTACAGCGCAATAAACCACACGATTCACGGCGAGGATGAGCTACTCGCCAAGCTGCGCCTCCAGAAATCCGGCCTGATGGACGATCTGCTCACCGGCAGGACGCCCGTCACCGCGCTTTTGTAATCGAAGGGTCTGCCCATGGGACATGAATACGATGACGTCGAAAAGCCCTTCATCGACCAATGCGTCTCCATGGGCTGGACCGCGCAGACCGGCAGCAAGGATGAGCCCGCCCTGACGGGCCGCACCAGCTTCAAGGAGGTCGTCAGTGAGGCCACGCTGCGCGAGCGCCTGCTCGCCATCAACCCGGGCCCGGACGGCCAGCCCTGGCTCGACGAGGCGCGGTTGTCCGAGGCTGTCAGCGCGCTCACCCGCCACGGCCATCGCGGGCTGATGGAGGCCAATCAGGCGGTCACCGAACTGCTGCTCAAAGGCCTGACGGTCGAAGGCCTGGCCGGCTGGGACGGCGGGCGCGGCCAGACCATCCGCTACATCGCCTGGGACGATGTAACGGCCAACAGGTTTACCGTCGCGAACCAGTTCCGCGTCGACTGCCCGCCCGGCCATGACGTGGGCAAGGGCTTCATCATCCCCGATGTGGTGATGCTGGTGAACGGCATCCCCGTGGTGGTGGTCGAGGCAAAAAGCCCCGGCATCCCCGAACCGCTGGCCGAGGCGGTCAAGCAGCTGCGCCGCTATCACAACGCCCGCAAGGCCGCGCTGGAAGTCGAGGAGAACGAGGGCACGCCCGCGCTCTTCGCCAGCGTCCAGCTGCTGATCGCCACCACTTTTGACCAGGCACGCGTCGGCTGCATCGGCGCGGGATTGGAGCATTACGGCCAGTGGAAGACGGTCGTCGGGCCGGATGGTACGGGGTCGGAAGACGACGTGATCAAGGCCCTGGGAAAGAAGGGCCTGTCGGAACAGGAGCGCCTTGTCGCGGGGATGCTGCGCCCGGCGCATCTGCTGGATATCCTGCGCCACTACCTGCTGTTCATGAATGTGGGCGGCCAGACCATCAAGACCGTCTGCCGATACCAGCAATACCGCGCCGTGAACCGTGCGCTGGAACGGCTGCGCAGTGGCAAGACGCGGGCGCAGGATGGCGAGTATGACCGCCGGGGCGGCATCGTCTGGCACACGCAGGGCTCGGGCAAGAGCCTGACCATGGTGTTCATGATCCGCAAGATGCGGACGGATCTGGCGCTGCGGAAATTCAAGGTGATCATGGTCACCGACCGCAAAGACCTGCAGCGGCAGTTGTCGGAGACGGCAACCCTGTCGGGGGATGTGGTCGAGATGGCGACGAGCAACGGATCGTTGAAGAAACTGGCGAAGCGCAAGGGGCCGGGCCTCGTCTTCGCCACTATCCAGAAGTATCGAACGGATGAGGACGTGGCCGAGGTCGCAACGGGGCCCGCCTTCGAGGTGCTGAACGAGGACGAGACCATCGTTGTCGTGGTGGATGAGGCGCATCGGACGCAGGCAGGCGATCTGCACGCCAACCTGATGGCCGCACTGCCGAACTGCGCCCGGATCGGTTTTACCGGCACGCCGATCATCATGGGGGAGAAGAAGCGTACCACCCAGATCTTCGGCGAGTTCATCGACAAGTACACGATCCGGGAAGCCGAGGCCGATGGTGCGACGGTGCCTGTCCTTTACGAGGGACGGACTGCCGAGGGGGCGGTGAAGGATGGCGCCACGCTGGACGGGCTGTTCGAGGACATGTTCCGTGGCCGCACGGACGAAGAACTGGAAGCGATCCGTAAGAAATACGCCACCAAGGGCAACATCCTCGAAGCCCCCACTCTGATCGCGGAAAAGGCGCGCGACATGCTGCGGCATTACGTGTCCAACCTCTTGCCGAACGGATACAAGGCGCAGGTGGTCGCCTACAGCCGCACGGCGGTGGTCCGGTATCAAGCCGCGTTCCTTGTTGCCCGTGATGAGCTGATAGCAGAGGCTGCAGCGCTGTCCGACCAAGACAAGGCGACGGATGACGAGGAGCTTTGCACCAAA
>NZ_AQRC01000033.1 GCF_000737065.1 Thioclava atlantica
TACCGGCATTCCCGCATGTATCATCGTTCTGCGTCAGCGCATCCACCAAGGCGCGAACCTCGTCTCCGGCAAACCCGCGGACCGTCAGGGCAAGGTGCTTTTCATCAACGCAGACCGCGAGTACTTCGAAGGTCGCGCGCAGAACCACCTGATGCCCGAGCATATCGAGAAGATCGTCACCACCTTCGAGGAATACCGCGAGATCCCCGGCTTCTCGCCCATCGTCGACCTCGAGACGCTGAAGGCGAACGACTGGAACCTCAACATCCGCCGCTATGCCGACAACGCGCCGGCGCCCGAACCTCATGACGTCCGCGCTCACCTTGTCGGTGGCATCCCGAAGTCGGAAGTCGAGGCAAGGGCAAAGCTCTTCAAATCCCACGGCATGAATCCGATGGACCTGCTGACCCCGCGCGATGAACGCTACCTGGACTTCGCGGTACAGATCACCGCCAAGGCCGACATCAAACCGGCCATCGAGACCAACGCGGGACTCATGGCGCGCGAGGTCGAAATATGGGACAAGTTCAACGCTTGGTGGGCCGACCACACCGACGCCATCACCGCGCTGGCGGGCGATGACAGCGCGACCGCACTGATCGCCCTGCGCGACGAGCTTCTATCCAGCTTCTCGACCACGCTCGAAAGCCTCGCCATGCTGGACCCGTTCACCGTGCGCGGGATCATCGCGCAGTTCTGGATGCAGTCGCGCTTCGACTTCCTCACCCTCATGGCGCGCGGGACCAAGGGCGTGGCCGATGCATGGCGCACCTCCATCGTCACCGCGCTGGAGGACAAGGGCAACAAGGAGAACCCGCTGGACCACAAGCTGGTCAGCTTCCTGATGGGCACTTTCGTCACCCAGATCGCCGAGCTGGAGGCAGAGAAGGCCGAGCTGGACGCCAAGATCAAGGCTGCGACCGCCAAGCCCGAAGAGGGTGAGGAAGAAGAGGACGATGCCGATCCGGTGGATGAAAAGCAGATCAAGGCGTGGAAGAAGGACCTGGCCGAGGTCAAGAAGACCCTGAAGGCCAAGAAGGACCAGTTCACCGCCGAGCTGAACAAGGGCGTCGATGAGCTGACCGAGGAAGGGGCGGCGGAACTGCTGCTGAAGATCCTGCATGACGACATGGCCAAGATCCTGACCCGCTACATCGCCGTGCAACGCGGGCAGATCGTGGCGGCTTTTGAAAACTGGTGGGACAAGTATCGCGTCACCCTGACCGAGATCGAAGGCGCACGGGCAGAGGCGACCGACAAACTGGCCGGGTTCCTGAAGGGGCTGGGGTATGTCTGATCTTGGTTCGATCCTCCGGCTTGAATACGGCGCGGCATTGTCTGCGGAAAACCGGACAGGCTGGGGGTATCCCGTGTTTGGTTCGAATGGCGAAGTTGGACGACATTCAAATTTCCTGATCGGCGAGCCCGGTATCGTAGTCGGTCGCAAGGGAAGCGTTGGCCAAGTCAGTTGGTCGAATGAGCCATTCTGGCCAATCGACACTGCGTATTGGGTGGACTGTCGTGCGCAGGATCGGCGCTGGCTCTACTGGCTTCTGTCGTATTTGCCGCTGAAGCGTCTCGATACTTCGACAGGTGTTCCCGGTCTCAACAGGAATGACGTCTACGAGTTGGAGGTCTACCGTCCTGACCCCGCTTCCCGAGATAAAATCGCCGAGATCCTCGATACTTTGGATGCGGCGATACGGGGGACCGAGGCGGTGGTGGCCAAGTTGAAGGCGATGAAGCAGGGGCTGCTGCATGACCTGCTGACCCGCGGCATCGACGCAAACGGAGACCTGCGCCCTCCATACTCCGAGGCCCCCCACCTCTACAAACAAACCCCGCTCGGCTGGCTGCCGAAGGAGTGGGATGCACGCCTACTCGACGAGGTTGCAATCCGTGGGAGCGGCCACACCCCGAGCAAGTCCATAGCGTCGTATTGGAATGGCGGTATCAAGTGGGTCTCGCTGGCGGACTCTCATCGGCTGGACCAAGTATTCATCCGGGAGACCGACAAGGAGATCAGCGAAGCCGGACTCGCGAATTCTTCTGCGGTTCGGCACCCAGAAAACACCGTCATTCTCTCCCGTGATGCAGGTATCGGGAAGAGTGCCATCCTTGCGTCAGAAATGGCGGTGAGCCAGCATTTCATGGCATGGCGGTGTGGATCGAAGCTGAACCACGTTTTCTTGTACTATCTGCTTCAGCGGGAGAAGCCTCGCTTCGAGGCAATTGCCATGGGGAGCACGATCAAGACCATCGGTCTGTCGTTCTTCAAGAAGTACATGGTCGCCCTGCCACAGAAGGACGAGCAAGATCGCAGTGCGGAAATACTGCTGGAAATCGAAAGCGATATCGTTCGCCACGAACAGGAACTCCAGAAACTCCGCGCCACGAAATCCGGCCTGATGGACGACCTGCTCACCGGCAGGACGCCCGTCACTGCGCTGCTGTAACCGAAGGGTCTGCCCATGGGACATGAATACGATGACGTCGAAAAACCCTTCATCGACCAATGCGTCGCCATGGGCTGGACCGCGCTGACCGGCAGCAAGGATGACCCCGCCCCGACGGGCCGCACCAGCTTCAAGGAGGTCATCGCCGAGACCACCCTGCGCGACCGCCTGCGCGCCATCAACCCCGGCCCGGACGGCCAGCCCTGGCTCGACGAGGCGCGTCTTTCGGAAGCTGTCAGCGCGCTCACCCGCCACGGTCATCGCGGGCTGATGGAGGCCAATCAGGCGGTCACGGAACTGCTGCTCAAGGGGCTGACGGTCGAGGGCCTGCCCGGCTGGGATGGCGGGCGCGGCCAGACCATCCGCTACATCGCCTGGGATGATGTGGACGCCAACAGCTTTACCGTCGCGAACCAGTTCCGCGTAGACTGCCCGCCCGGCCATGACGTAGGCAAGGGCTTTATCATCCCCGATGTGGTGATGCTGGTGAACGGCATCCCCATGGTGGTGGTCGAGGCGAAAAGCCCCGCCATCCCCGAGCCCTTGGCCGAGGCGGTCAAACAGCTCCGCCGCTATCACAACGCCCGCAAGGCCGCGCTGGAGGTCGAGGAAAACGAGGGCACGCCCGCGCTGTTCGCCAGTGTTCAACTGTTGATCGCCACCAGCTTTGATCAGGCCCGCGTTGGCTGCATCGGCGCTGACCTGGAGCATTACGGCCGGTGGAAGACGGTGGTCGGGCCGGATGGCACGGGGTCGGAAGACGACGTGATCAAGGCCTTGGGCCAGAAGGGTCTGTCGGAACAGGAGCGCCTTGTCGCGGGGATGCTGCGCCCTGCGCATTTGCTGGATATCCTGCGGCATTATCTGCTGTTCATGAATGTGGGCGGCCAAACCATCAAGACCGTATGCAGATACCAGCAATACCGCGCCGTGAACCGAGCGCTGGAACGGCTGCGCAGTGGCAAGACGCGGCTGCAGGATGGCGAGTATGACCGCCGTGGCGGCATTGTCTGGCACACGCAGGGTTCGGGCAAAAGCCTCACCATGGTGTTCATGATCCGCAAGATGCGGACGGATCTTGCCTTGCGGAAGTTCAAGGTGATCATGGTCACCGACCGCAAGGACCTGCAGCGGCAGTTGTCGGAGACGGCCACCCTGTCGGGTGATGTAGTCGAGATGGCGTCGAGCAACGGATCGTTGAAGAAACTGGCGAGGCGCAAGGGGCCGGGCCTCGTCTTTGCGACCATCCAGAAGTATCGGACCGACGAAGACGTGGCCGAAGTCAACAAGGGGCCGGCCTTCGACGTGCTGAACGAGGATGAGCCCATCGTTGTCGTGGTAGACGAGGCGCACCGGACGCAGGCGGGCGATCTGCATGCCAACTTGATGGCTGCCCTGCCGAATTGTGCTCGGATCGGTTTTACCGGCACGCCGATCATCATGGGGGAAAAGAAGCGTACCACGCAGATCTTTGGTGACTTCATCGACAAGTACACAATCCGGGAAGCCGAGGCCGATGGTGCGACGGTGCCTGTCCTTTACGAGGGACGGACTGCCGAGGGGGCGGTGAAGGATGGCGCCACGCTGGACGGGCTGTTCGAGGACATGTTCCGTGGCCGCACGGACGAAGAACTGGAAGCGATCCGTAAGAAATACGCCACCAAGGGCAACATCCTCGAAGCCCCCTCTCTGATCGCGGAAAAGGCGCGCGACATGCTGCGGCATTACGTGACCAACCTTTTGCCGAACGGATACAAGGCGCAGGTGGTCGCCTATAGCCGCACGGCGGTGGTCCGGTATCAAGCCGCGTTCCTTGTTGCCCGTGATGAGCTGGTGGCAGAGGCTGCAGCGCTGTCCGACCAAGACAAGGCGACGGATGACGAGGAGCTTTGCACCAAA
>NZ_AQRC01000034.1 GCF_000737065.1 Thioclava atlantica
GGGGTCTGCTGCCGGACGGTGCTAAATCCTACGCTAAGCTCTTTTCGGCCACCTGTACTCCCCTGTGAGTAAGATGTGCGCCCATCCGAGGGGCGAGATGTGAGCCAGAAGGCCGGGCGAACAGTCGAGACCGGCGCGGTGGCGGCTTGTGACTGCCTCCCCGAGATGTTTGGTGTTCCAGTAGATGATGATGGCGGCGAGCAGATTGAGGCCTGCCATGCGGAAGTGCTGCCCTTCGGCGGACCGGTCGCGGATTTCCCCTTGGCGGCCGATGCGTAGGGCGTTTTTCAGAGCGTGATGAGCCTCGCCTTTGTTCAGCCCGATCTGTGCGCGGCGCTGCATGTCGGCATCGAGCAGCCAGTCGATGATAAAGAGCGTGCGCTCGACACGTCCGATTTCGCGCAAGGCCAAGGCCAGCTCGTGCTGTCGGGGATAGGCAGCGAACTTCCGCAACAATTGGCTCGGGGGCATGACGCCCGCGACCATGGTGGCAGCGCTGCGCAGGATGTCGGGCCAGTTTGCCGTGACGAGGGGTTCCTTGATCTTGCCGCCGATCAGCCCCTTCAGCTCTTTGGGGCAGGCTGCCGGGTCGAAGAGATAGAGGCGCTTCAATGGCAGGTCCCTGATGCGGGGGATGAACTGGAAGCCCAAGAGGGCTGTTACCGCGAAGACATGGTCGGTGAAGCCGCCCGTGTCGGCATACTGCTCGCGGATATTCTGGCCCGCGCCCGTCATCAGCAAGCCATCCAGAATGTAGGGAGCTTCGTTCACCGTGGCCGGGATGGTCTGGGTGGCGAAGGGGCCGAACTGGTCGGACACATGGGTGTAGGCCTTCAGCCCGGGCTCTTGGCCGTATTTGGCGTTGATGAGGTTCATCGCCTCGCCTTGTCGTGTCGTCGGGAAGAATTGCCCATCACTCGATGCCGTTTGTCCGGCACCCCAGAACCGTGCCATCGGCAGCGCGGACTGCGCCTCGATCACCTTTGCCAGTGCGCGCGACATGGCCTCGCCTTCGACATGCCATCGCGACAGGCGGGAGAGCTGGAAGTAGTCATGGGTGTTGGTAGCCCCTGCCATCTTGCTGAGGCCGAGGTTCAGTCCCTCGGCAAGCAGCACGTTCAAGAGGCCGATCCTGTCCTTGCAAGGCACACCCGTATGCAGATGCGTGAAGGCTTCGGTGAACCCGACCTCGTCATCCACTTCCAGCAAGAGATCCGTGACCCTGATTTCCGGCAGGCGCTTGTAGAGGTCGAGGACCATGGCTTCGGCTTCTTCGGGAACAGCGGCGGTCAGGCGGTCGATCTTCAGCACACCATCTTCGATCGACCCGCCCGGAATGGCCCCGGCCTTTGCAGCCCGCGCCAAGCGACGCAGGGCGTCGGACATTCGTGCCTTGCGGTCGGCGAGCCAGATATCGGGCTCAAACGGCATGGCTAGCTTCGGCGTGGCGCGGGCAACCTCTGCCGGAACAAGCGCCTCCTTCAGGTCGCCAAACCGCCGTGAATGGGCGAGCCACACATCGCCCGAGCGGAAGGATTCCCGCAGATGGAACAGAACCGCGACTTCCCACAGACGGCCTGCATCGCCGCCATCCGCGTTCAGGTGCCGCAACCACTTCGACCCCCGGCGCAGAAACGTCAGCGGCAGGATCTCCGTCGTCTCCGTGCCCGCGATGATTGTGCTCGCCGCCAGCAGCGGTTCCGCCACGGGCGCGGCGCGAATGTCGAGCGTCCGCAGCATGCGCGGTGCGTAGCGGCGGAAGCGATGATACCCATGTCCGACATGCGCCAGAGGGTCGGCGGCCAAGGTGTCTGTCAACTGGGCCGCTGTCGCGACCAGCCCCTTGAGGGATAACCAGCCACCGGCATTGTCGACAGCCTCCTCGAGCGATGCGCGATCTTCATGGGCTTCCAGCAGCGCCGAACCGAGGGTGGCGAAGGACTGCAAGGTGTCCTTTAGCGCTGCCTTGGCATCTTCCGCACGAGCGTCACGTCGGGACTTCGCCTCGCGCCAGGTCTTGCCGACGATCCGGTCATGGGTCTCCACAATGGCGTCGGCAAGGGCGCTGCGCCATTCCAGTACGCAGACGGCAAGGATGGCGAGACGGCGATCACCGGAGATGTCTCGCAAATCGCCCGCGAAGTATCGCTCTCCCTGCCTGCGAAGTCGGGCAATCCGGTGCGGCGGCACCCCAGCCAGAACCGTCTCGGTCAGCCCAAGGCGTTGCAGGAATTCCAGCCGATCCAGAAGACGGTTCATGTCGGCCGAGTTCTGCCCGGCCTCGAATTGACGCAGCCAGACAAACCGCGTGACCGATCCGCCAGCGTCTTCCGTCAGCAAGGCATCGAGGCGGGTCCTCATGGCATCGTCCAGCCGCTCCGCGATCCGGGACTCGATCCGCCGCTCCGCAGCCACAAGCGCGTCCGCGCATAGGCGCTCGATGATCGTGACGCCAGGCAGTATGGTTCGGGTCGCCCGGCACTGCTCGACAAAGCGCCGTGCCAGATCGTCATTGGAACGGGCACCCTCGGCCGCATCCTGCAGCCAGCCCTTCAGGTCGCGCGCCCCTCTCCCAGAAAACATCCTGTAGCCATACTGCTCTCTGAGCGTCGCCAGATGTTCATGGCGGGTCTCTTCACGGGTCGCGTAACCGGCCAGATCATCAGGCTTCAGGCCAACCTGCGCGGCCAGAAAGCGCGTAACTGCCAAGGGAATGACTTCACCGGGTGTCAGCAGACGACCGGGATATCGCAAGGCGCACAGTTGCAGAGCAAAGCCGAAACGGTTGTGTGGACGGCGTCGGGCGCGGATGATTTCCAGGTCATCGTCCGACAGCGTGTAATGATGCAGCATCTCGGCCTCAACGGTCGGCAGATCGAACAATGCTGCGCGCTGCCGGTCGGTCAGAACTGTGCGATGTGCCATATATCTTTTTCTTTCCGCGAATAGTTTGTGATATTCTGTTTAAGATATGGGATAAGGAACAGGGTTGATGCCGAAAAGCACCGGCCGCACGAAAGCACCTCAAACGAACGTTTGTGAAACATGTTGATCGGCTACGCACGCATCTCCAAGGCTGACGGGTCGCAGTCTCTGGATCTCCAGCGCGACGCCCTGATCGCCGCAGGAGTGCCCGCGGAACGCATTTACGAAGATCAGGCATCCGGCGCACGCGATGATCGCCCAGGACTGGAGGCCTGCCTGCGGTCATTGCGGGAAGGGGATGTTCTCGTGGTCTGGAAGCTGGACAGGCTCGGGCGCACGCTGACCCACTTGGTCAACACCGTGCGCGACCTGTCGGATCGCGGCATCGGCTTGCGCGTGCTGACTGGTCAAGGCGCTGAAATCGACACCACCACCTCGGCCGGTCGCATGATCTTCGGCATCTTCGCGACCCTGGCGGAGTTCGAGCGCGACCTGATCCGGGAACGCACCATGGCAGGTCTCGCAGCCGCCCGGGCGCGCGGTCGAAAAGGCGGGCGAAAGTTCGCACTGACCAAGGCTCAGGTCCGCCTGGCCCAAGCGGCCATGTCAAACAGGGACACCTCAGTCGCCGCCCTCGCGGCCGAGCTGGGCGTCAAACCGGTGACCCTCTATCGCTACGTCGATGCCAACGGAAACCTCAGGGACCACGGAAGGCGCGTTTTATCGGCTTAGCGTAGGATTTAGCACCGTCCGGCAGCAGACCCC
>NZ_AQRC01000036.1 GCF_000737065.1 Thioclava atlantica
GATAGGGGAGCCGCGCGCGGCGCCGTGCGCGCCCCACGACGCTGGCGCGGCGTCGCGCGTGGCGGTGGCCCTGTCGCGCGTCATGTTTCGTTCTTTCGCAGTGAGGGGCCGTCCAAGGGCAACCTGTGAGCGTTGTGGACGATGCGGTCGAGGATTGCATCGGCGAAGGTCGGCTCGCCGATGACGTCGTGCCAGGCGTCGACGGGCAGTTGGCTGGTGATGATGATCGATCCGTTCTGGTAGCGGTCCTCGACGATTTCCATCAGGTCGCGGCGCTGCGATGTTGTCAGCCGTTCGGGCCCCCAGTCGTCCAGGATGAGCAGGTCGGTGCGAATGATCTGGCGGAACAAGCGGGGAAACCGCCCGTCACCATGGGCGAGTTCGAGATCGGCGAACAGACGCGACAAGCGGTGATAGAGGACGGTGCGACCGTCGCGGCAGGCCTTCTGTCCGAGCGCGCAGGCCAGCCAGGTTTTTCCGACACCGCAGGGGCCGGTGATGATCAGATTTTGCCGCTTTCCGATCCAGTCGCCGTGCGCGAGCTGGCGAAACAGGTCCCGGTCGAGTTGCCGCGGGGCGCGGTAATTGACGTCCTCGATGGCGGCGCCCCCATGGCGCAACTTGGCCGCGCGCATCCGACTCTGGTAGCGCTTCGTGCTGCGGTTCGCGGCCTCGCGGTCGATCAGAAGGCCCAGCCATTCGGCATGGCTGAGCTCGGCGGCATCGTCTTGCCGCTGCAACTCGGCGAAGGCCTCCGCCATGCCATCGAGCTTGAGGGCACGCAGGTGGTTCAGGGTGGGATGGTCGAGCATTCGGATGTCTCCTTCTCAGTGGAAATAGCTGGCGCCGCGGATATTGGGATGGGTGATCGCCGGGCCCTCCGCGGGGGTCTCTGGCCGTCGGCGATGCAGGTTGTTCCGGAGGATTGATTTGACCGAGCTGTAAGACAGGCCGCCAATCTCGCCAGCACGCAGGCAGGCGGCTTCAAGGGCGTCCCGGCCATGGGGCTTGGCGAGGCCCACGATCCCGATGCAGGCGCGGAAGCCTTGCTCGGGATGGGGTTTGGCGCGCAGGATCAGATCCACCAGGGTCGCCGTGTTGGGACCGATCTTCTCGGCCATGCGCCGCAGTTCGGCGGGGGTAAGCCCGGCATATCGGCGATGGCTGGCGGGCATGTGCGCGGCCACGGTCGTATGCTTGCGGTTCCCGGACGTCCGGACATGGGATGCCACGCGCTGTCCTTCATGGAAGATCTCGACAGTCCGGGCCGTGATCCGGGCCCAGAGCGTCTTCTTCAGGAGCTGGTGGGGCACGGAGTAGTAGTGCTTATGAACTTCGACATGGTAATCGAGGCCGACCCGCCGCTCGACCCAGTCGGCATACTCGTAGGGGGCCGCGGGCAACGACCGGAGCGCGGGCTGGTCGAGCTGTTCGAACAGATCCCGGCGGCTGGCGCCCAGGTGCCGGGTCACCTTGCCGTTCAGTCCCGGCAGCAGATCGCGGATCGCCGCGTTCACTTCGGCCAGAGAAAAGAACCGCCGTTTGCGCAGCCGCGCGATGATCCAGCGCTGGACGACAAGAACGCCGACCTCGGCCTTCGCTTTGTCGCGAGGCTTGTAGGGACGCGCCGGCAGGATCGCCGTGCCGTAATGAGCGGCCATCTCGGCATAGGTGCGGTTGATCTGCGGCTCATGAAAGCAGGCCTTGGTCACACCAGCCTTGAGATTATCCGAGACGATCTGCTCGGGCACACCGCCGAAGAAGGCCAGCAAGCGAACATGCGCGCCGATCCAGTCCGGCAGGCTCTGGGTCCAGGTCGCCTCGACATAGGTATAGTTCGAGGCACCCAGGACGCCGACGAAGATTTGCGCCACGCGGATCGCGCCGGTCTCGCCATCGATCACCTCGATGGTATCGCCGGAATAGTCGACGAACACGCGCTCGCCAGCCGCATGGTGCTGGCGCATGGTGGGCGACAGGCGGCCTTCCCAGCGACGGTAGAGGTCGCAGAACCGACTGTATCCATAGCCATCGTCCGGATGGGCGGCGCGATACTCCTCCCAGATCAGCGACAGCGTGACCCCCTTGCGGCGGAGTTGCCGATGAACCGCAGCCCAATCCGGCTGCGCCAATCCTCGGCGCGTTTGGCCGCCCGGCGGTGCAAACAGCCGTCGTTCCAGCGCGGCTTCGTCCAGCCCGTCCGGGAGCGGCCAACACAGTCCGGCCCGTTCCGCCCGCTTGAGATACTCGCTGATCGTCGACTGCCCGACGTTCAGGCTCCTCGCGATCTTCCGCGTCGACAATCCGGTGGCCCTCAGGCGAAGGGCTTCTGAAATCTTGCGCATTGGCAATCGTCTCATTCTGGGGCTCCTTGCTCGTCCTCGATGACGGCAAGGCTACCCTGCTGCACGATCGCCCAGCAGCCGGTCTCACAACTCGAAACCGGGATGATCGGATACCCCGGAATCCGTGACCGGATTAAATCGGAATGACCGACCGGATATTATCGGAATCGGTGACCGGATGACCCCGGTGTGCGCA
>NZ_AQRC01000037.1 GCF_000737065.1 Thioclava atlantica
GCGAAAGGCGCCTCTTTGGGCGCCATTACACTTTAGTTTCTATGTATATTTTGGTTGCGGGGGTAGGATTTGAACCTACGACCTTCAGGTTATGAGCCTGACGAGCTACCGGGCTGCTCCACCCCGCGCCAATATTTGGCCCCGAGGGCAAATTGTTTTTGCGATCGGGGTGATATCGTTTTGAGAGATGATTTTTGTTCGCTTCTTTCTAGGTTTGGCGGTGACCTACTCTCCCACGTCTTGAGACGCAGTACCATTGGCGCGACGGCACTTAACGGCCGAGTTCGGAATGGGATCGGGTGTTTTGCTCGTGCTATGACCACCAAACCGAGGAAGAAGCGAAGTTCCAAGTCAAGCTGTGCAGCATGCTGTTTGATCTTAGCCAGAGGTCTGGCTTCTACCGGATCAAATCAAGCCAATCGGGCAATTAGTACTGGTCAACTGAACGCGTTGCCGCGCTTACATCTCCAGCCTATCGACGTGGTGGTCTTCCACGGCCCTCAAGGGATACCTGGTTTTGAGGGGGGCTTCCCGCTTAGATGCCTTCAGCGGTTATCCTGTCCGGACATAGCTACCCAGCACTACCGTTGGCACGATAACTGGTCCACCAGTGGTCCGTTCACCCCGGTCCTCTCGTACTAGGGGCAACTCCTCTCAAGTATCCTACACCCACGGCAGATAGGGACCGAACTGTCTCACGACGTTCTAAACCCAGCTCACGTACCTCTTTAAATGGCGAACAGCCATACCCTTGGGACCTGCTCCAGCCCCAGGATGAGATGAGCCGACATCGAGGTGCCAAACGGTGCCGTCGATATGGACTCTTGGGCACCATCAGCCTGTTATCCCCAGAGTACCTTTTATCCGTTGAGCGATGGCCCTTCCACTCGGGACCACCGGATCACTATGGCCGACTTTCGTCTCTGCTCGACTTGTCAGTCTTGCAGTCAGGCTGGCTTCTGCCATTGCACTCAACGACCGATTTCCGACCGGTCTGAGCCAACCTTCGCGCGCCTCCGTTACACTTTGGGAGGCGACCGCCCCAGTCAAACTACCCACCACGCAGGGTCCCGGACCCGGATAACGGGCCGCGGTTAGACATCAAGCAGGCGAAGGGTGGTATCTCAAGGATGGCTCCACGGAAACTGGCGTTCCCGTTTCAAAGCCTACCACCTATCCTGCACATCACATGCCTGATGCCAGTGCGAAGCTATAGTAAAGGTTCATGGGGTCTTTCCGTCTAACCGCGGGTAGTGTGCATCTTGACACACAGTTCAATTTCGCTGAGTCCACGTTTGAGACAGCGGGGAGATCGTTACGCCATTCGTGCAGGTCGGAACTTACCCGACAAGGAATTTCGCTACCTTAGGACCGTTATAGTTACGGCCGCCGTTTACCGGGGCTTCAATTCGGTGCTTGCACACCTCCTTTTAACCTTCCGGCACCGGGCAGGCGTCAGACTGTATACGTCGCCTTACGGCTTCGCACAGCCCTGTGTTTTAAGTAAACAGTCGCCACCCCCTAGTTTGTGCCCCCCACCCACACTTGCGTGCGAATGGGGCCTCCTTCTCGCGAACTTACGGAGGCATTTTGCCGAGTTCCTTAAACGTGGTTCTCTCAAGCGCCTTGGTATTCTCTACCAGTCCACCTGTGTCGGTTTCGGGTACGATCTTAAAGTGGGGCTATTTCCAGGAACCGCTAAGCAGCCCTTCCAATCCGATAAGGAAGAACTACCCTCGCGATCCGTCACCACCACATGGCCCAGGAATATTAACCTGGTTCCCATCGACTACGCCTTTCGGCCTCGCCTTAGGGGTCGGCTTACCCTGCTCAGATTAGCTTTAAGCAGGAACCCTTGGACTTTCGGCGACAGGGTCTCTCACCCTGTTTGTCGCTACTCATGTCAACATTCTCACTTCTGATCACTCCACCGGATGCCTTACAGCCCGGCTTCACAGTCAGAACATTGCCTCCAATAGCTCCGAAGAGCGTAAGGAGGCAGCGTTCTATATCACAGAACGCTCCGCTACCACGCGCATCACTGCGCATCCAAAGCTTCGGCTCGTGGCTTGAGCCCCGTTACATCTTCGCCGCAGGACCTCTTAACTAGACCAGTGAGCTGTTACGCTATCTTTAAAGGATGGCTGCTTCTAAGCCAACCTCCTGGTTGTTTTGGAAGTCCCACATGCTTTCCCACTTAGCCACGAATTGGGGGCCTTAGCTGTTGGTCAGGGTTGTTTCCCTCTCCACGACGGACGTTAGCACCCGCCGTGTGTCTGCCGATCAGTTCTTCCCGGTATTCGGAGTTTGCTTAGACTCAGTAAGGCTGTGGGCCCCCATCATCCATGCAGTGCTCTACCCCCGGGAGAATACAATCGACGCGCTACCTAAATAGCTTTCGCGGAGAACCAGCTATCTCCGAGTTTGATTGGCCTTTCACCCCTAGCCACACGTCATCCCGACCTTTTTCAACAGGTGTGGGTTCGGCCCTCCAGTGAGTGTTACCTC
>NZ_AQRC01000038.1 GCF_000737065.1 Thioclava atlantica
CGAGATCAAGGGCTTCGGCGCGCAGTCGGGTCACACGGAAATCTATCGCGGGGCGGAATACGCGGTGAACTTCGTGCCGAAGGTGAAGCTCGAGATCGTCGTGGCCGACGGTCTGGCGGACGAGGTTGTCGACACGATCATGAAAGCGGCGAAGACCGACAAGATCGGCGACGGCAAAATCTTCGTTCTCGATGTGGGCCAGGCCGTGCGCGTGCGGACCGGCGAAACCAACGATGACGCGCTGTGAAGCGACAGGGGGAAAGTAGGAAAATGAGAAACCTTTCGAAAATCACCGGCCTTGCGGTTGCGATGACCGCGGTGGCCCTTCCGGCGCTCGCCCAGGATGCGGCCCCGGCCGATCCGCCGGCAAACGAGGTCGGCTTCATCCTCAACACCTTCATGTTCCTCGTCACTGGCTTCCTGGTGATGTGGATGGGCGCGGGCTTCTCGATGCTCGAGGCGGGTCTCGTGCGTTCGAAGAACGTGACCATGCAGTCGCTCAAGAACGTCGCCCTCTTCGCGATCGCGGCGATCATGTACTACCTGATCGGCTACAACCTGATGTATCCCGGCGATGGCTGGACCATCACCGGCGTGCTGGGCGCCTTCTCGACCACCTCGCTCGAGCCGGTGGGCGTCGGCGCGGATGGTGTCGATCTGACCTATGCCTCGGTCGGTTCCGACTTCTTCTTCCAGCTGATGTTCTGCGCCACCACCGCCTCGATCGTCTCGGGCACCCTGGCCGAGCGCATCAAGCTGTGGCCGTTCCTGATCTTCATCACGATCCTGACCGGCGTGATCTATCCGATCCAGGCCTCCTGGAAATGGGGCGGCGGCTTCCTCGACAGCGATTTCGGCTTCCTCGACTTCGCCGGCTCGACCGTCGTGCACTCGGTCGGCGGCTGGGCGGCTCTCGCGGGCGCTCTGATCCTCGGCCCGCGGATCGGCAAGTACAAGGACGGCAAGGTGCATCCGATGCCCGGTTCGAACCTGACCCTCGCCACGCTCGGTACCTTCATCCTGTGGCTCGGCTGGTTCGGCTTCAACGGCGGTTCGCAACTCTACATGAACACCGTGGGCAACGTCGCCGACATCTCGCGCATCTTCGCCAACACCAACACGGCAGCGGCCGGTGGCGCGATCGCGGCGCTGATCCTGACCCAGATCCTCTACAAGAAGCCGGATCTGACCATGGTGCTCAACGGTGCGCTGGCCGGTCTGGTGTCGATCACCGCCGAACCGCTGACCCCGAGCCTCGGCGCGGCGACCATCATCGGTGCGATCGGCGGCGTGATCGTGGTGCTGCTGGTGCCGTTCCTCGACAAGCTGAAGATCGACGACGTCGTCGGCGCCATCCCGGTGCACCTCGGCGCGGGCATCTGGGGCACGCTGGCTGTGCCGCTGACCAACTCGGACGGCACCTTCTACGGCCAGATCGTCTCGATCATCACCGTCGGCATCTTCGTCTTCGTGGTCTCGGCGGTCCTCTGGTTCATCCTGAAGGTCACCATGGGCATCCGCGCCCCGGCCGAAGACGAGATGATGGGTCTCGACAAGGCGGAACTCGGGATGGAGGCCTATCCGGAATTCCTCAACTAAGGCTCTAGCCTGTCAGCAGCGGAAGGCCCGGGCGGTTCGCCCGGGCCTTTTCACATGGGCACGGGCGAGAGGCAGGTTTGCGTGCTGATTAAAAAATGGACCGGCGGCCGAAAAAATGAGCGCATGACGTGCGCGTGATCGCACTCCCACCCCCGCCCTGTTGCGTTTTCTTGAGATGTTCGAGCCCGAGGAGCCTTCTGTCGCTGTTGCGGCGACGCTCTTGCGGATGCCGGTAGGGCTGAACAAGGAAGGGATGTCAGGTGAAACTCATCATTGCAGCAATCAAGCCGTTCAAG
>NZ_AQRC01000039.1 GCF_000737065.1 Thioclava atlantica
TCGATCTCGAAATCGGGCTTCACGTCGGCGGGGGCGACAGTCTTCATGCTTCATCTCCTGGTAACAGGTAACAGTGGTAACGCCGTTACCGAGCGTTCCCGGCCCGACGCAGAAGCAAAGATTGGCCTCGGCGCGGAAGCACGAAGGATTCTTTTTGTGGTGAGCCCAGCCACGAAAAATCGCACCAATCGGCTTGCAGAGATTGGCGAGGACGAGGCCGGAGCTTCGATCGCGCGCTTAAAGGCTCGGCAGCTTACCTGCGTGCGCTGGTAGGCTCTCTACCAAGGCTAAGAGCGTGCGCGAAAAACGAGCGGAGAGCGGCCGATCGCTAATTTGATCACGAGCAGAAGCTATGCGTAGCTAACGGACCTCCGCGCCCGCTGTGCGACGGGGCCGCTTGACGCAAACTGTGAGGTCTGGATGCCTCTCGCAAGAAGTGAGCGCTGAGCACTCGCAGCATGAGCTCGCTTCGGGTACAGGAGATCGAAACAGCGAGCGCCTCGGACCAACTTCTGGTTGCCCGTTGTTCCCGCAGTTGAAATATCTCAATTTGCAAGAAAACCTGATGAGAAAGCTCCGATGCCTTTAACACTTGCGCAGCTTGAGCGCCACCTATTCAGCGCAGCCGACATTCTTCGCGGAAAGATGGATGCGTCGGAATTCAAGGAATACATTTTCGGAATGCTGTTTCTGAAAAGATGCTCTGACGTATTCGAACAAGCGCGAACCAACGTCATCAAGAAGCGCATGGCAAACGGCGTTTCTGCAGAACAAGCAGCGCAAGACGCCGAAAGCAAAGTCTGGTACGGAAAAACAGGGGCATTCTGGGTACCTCCTCAATCTCGCTTCAGCTATCTCGTCAATGAAGCTCATGAAAACATTGGCGATAAGCTCAACAAGGCCCTCGGAGGGGTTGAGGCCGAGAACATTGCTCTCGAAGGCGTTCTCGACCACATCGATTTCACCCGAAAGGTCGGGCAGAGCAAGATCAGCGATCAGAAGCTCCGGCAATTGATCAACCACTTCGGAGAAATTAGGCTCCGCAATGAGGACTTCGAATTCCCCGACCTTCTGGGGGCCGCGTATGAATATCTCATTGGGGAATTCGCGGATTCCGCGGGCAAAAAGGGCGGCGAATTCTATACACCCCGATCCGTCGTACGAATGATGGTCCGGCTTTTGAAGCCGACCCTCGACCATGATATCTATGACCCTTGCTGCGGCTCGGGCGGCATGCTCATCGCTGCCAAGGATTACATCGACGAGAACGGCCAGGACGGAAGCAAAGCCAACCTTTTCGGCCAGGAATTCGCCGGAACCGTGTGGTCGATCGCCAAGATGAACATGCTGCTCCACGGCATGAACAGCCCCGACCTGCGTAACGAGGACACCCTGGGTGAACCGCAACACGTCGAGAACGGCGAGTTGCGCCGCTTCGACCGGATCCTGACCAACCCGCCATTTTCGATCAGCTGGGGATCGAAGGACAAGGACAAGGCGGGCAACTATCTCTGGGAACCAAAGTTCCCCGAGCGTTTTTTCCACGAGGTGCCGCGCGGCTCGAAGAAAGCCGACCTCATGTTCCTCCAGCACATGCTCCACGTCACCCGCGACGGCGGCATGATCGCGACCGTCATGCCACACGGTGTCCTCTTTCGCGGCGGCGATGAGGCGAAGATCCGGCAGAAGATCATCGAAAGCGATCAGATCGAAGCTGTCATCGGCCTCGGGCCGCAACTCTTCTACGGTACCGGCATTCCCGCATGTATCATCGTTCTGCGTCAGCGCATCCACCAAGGCGCGAACCTCGT
>NZ_AQRC01000040.1 GCF_000737065.1 Thioclava atlantica
CTCGGACCATGTATGGATGGCTCCCGCGTGGCAAGGGCGTTTCGTGGGCTTCATGCGTCTGGTCGGGTGCGGTCATGTATTCGGCGTCTGTCTGCAGCACGATGGCTGCGCGCCCTGATGAAAGTCCGCGTGGCTGCCTTAGGTCCCGATCAATGGCACGCGCTCGAAGCGCTCTGGTCCGAACAGGGTATCCCGTCAGCTTGCCCGTCAGATGGCCATCATCCCACCTTGCACCTCACCATCTCGTTTAGGGCGCGGATGGCCCCCGGTGTCTCAGGCAGCGCGCGCCGCGTCGTAGCTGGTCCCGCTTCTCAGCAGGGCCCAGACGGTTCTCGCCATGCGGTTCGCCAGGGCGATCGCGGCCTGCTTCGCGGTCTTCCGTTGCAGGAGGCGCCACAACCAGTCTTCGCCGGGCAGACCGCGCCGCCGAGCCGCAATCACGCCCATGGCGCCGAGATAGAGCAGCCGCCTCAGGTAGCGGTTGCCCATCTTGGAAATCCGCCCGAGCTTTTCCTTGCCGCCGCTCGAATGCGGCTTCGGCGTGAGGCCGAGCCAGGCCGACAGGTCGCGCGAGCTGCGGAACCCAGTCGTATCGGGCAGGGTCGCCGCCAGCGCCGTCGCCGTGATCGGACCGATCCCGGGAATGGTCTGAAGCCGCTTAGCAGCTCCGCTGGCCTCAGCCTCGCGGCGGATGTCTTTTGTCAGCGCATCGATACGGTCACGGGTCTCGAAGAACTGGTCGGCCAGCAGGCGCAGCGGCATCCGGGCTGTGGTTGGCAGATCAGCTCGCTCCCCGGCCTCCAGGAGACGCCCGACATTATGGACGCCTTTCGGCACCACGATGCCGAACTCTGCCAGATGCGCCCGGATTGCATTGGTGACTTGGGTCAGCTGGCGGACGAGAAACTCGCGCGCCTTGTGGGTCATCAGGAGCGCCTGCGTCTCTTCGCTCTTCACCGCAACGAAGCGCATCGACGGCCGAGTGACGGCTTCGCAGATCGCCTCGGCATCGGCCTGGTCGGTCTTTCCTCGCCGGACGTAGGGTTTGACGTAGGACGGCGGCATTAGCCGGACGTCATGGCCGAACTTGCCCAGCTCGCGTGCCCAGTGATGAGCCCCGGCACAGGCCTCCATTCCGATCAGGCAGGGCGCAAGCCGCTGGAAGAAGTCGAGCATTTGGCTGCGCCGCAGCTGCCGCCGCACAACAATCGCGCCTTCGGCATTGACGCCGTGGATCTGAAAAACGGACTTGGCGAGATCAACGCCGACCGTGGTAATATCTGTCATGGATGGCTCCCTTCAGGGTTGGTTTTGACAGCACCTAATGTGGCACAATGCGATGCCGGGAGCGGGAGCCATCCACTCCATCAATGGCG
>NZ_AQRC01000041.1 GCF_000737065.1 Thioclava atlantica
ATGGCAAAGGAAAAGTTTGAACGTAACAAACCGCACGTCAACATCGGCACGATCGGCCACGTTGACCACGGCAAGACGACGCTGACGGCTGCGATCACGAAGTACTTCGGTGACTTCCGTGCCTACGACCAGATCGACGGCGCGCCGGAGGAGAAGGCTCGCGGGATCACGATCTCGACGGCGCATGTGGAATACGAGACGGAGAACCGTCACTACGCGCACGTCGACTGCCCCGGCCACGCCGACTACGTGAAGAACATGATCACGGGTGCGGCGCAGATGGACGGCGCGATCCTGGTGGTGAACGCGGCCGACGGCCCGATGCCGCAGACCCGCGAGCACATCCTGCTCGGCCGTCAGGTCGGCATCCCGACGATGGTCGTGTACCTCAACAAGGTCGACCAGGTCGACGACGAGGAGCTGCTCGAGCTGGTCGAGATGGAAGTGCGCGAGCTTCTGTCGTCCTACGACTACCCCGGCGACGACATCCCGATCATCAAGGGTTCGGCCCTGGCCGCTCTCGAAGGCCGTGATCCGGAAATCGGCGAGAACTCGATCCGTGCGCTGATGGAAGCTGTTGATTCGTGGATCCCGACCCCGGCGCGCGCCGTGGACCAGCCCTTCCTGATGCCGATCGAGGACGTGTTCTCGATCTCGGGCCGCGGCACCGTCGTGACCGGCCGCGTCGAGCGTGGCGTGATCAATGTCGGCGACGAACTGGAAATCGTCGGCATCCGCGACACCAAGAAGACGACCTGCACGGGCGTCGAGATGTTCCGCAAGCTGCTCGATCGCGGTGAAGCTGGCGACAACATCGGCGCGCTGCTGCGCGGCATCGACCGTGACGGCGTGGAGCGCGGTCAGGTCCTGTGCAAGCCGGGCTCGGTGACCCCGCACACGAAGTTCGAGGCTGAAGCCTACATCCTCACCAAGGAGGAAGGCGGCCGCCACACCCCGTTCTTCGCGAACTACCGTCCGCAGTTCTACTTCCGCACGACGGACGTGACGGGCACCGTGACGCTGCCGGAAGGCACCGAGATGGTGATGCCGGGCGACAACCTGAAGTTCGAAGTCGAACTGATCGCGCCGATCGCGATGGAAGACGGCCTGCGCTTCGCCATCCGCGAAGGCGGCCGCACCGTCGGCGCCGGCGTCGTGTCCAAAATCATCGAGTGATCG
>NZ_AQRC01000042.1 GCF_000737065.1 Thioclava atlantica
GGCGTTGTTGCGCAAATCCGGGAGGATTCATGTTGTGAATCCGGCATGCTAGCTGGGCAGCATGAGCAGACCTCCGAAGACGACCTACAAGACCACCAACTGGCAAAGCTACAATCAGGCGCTGAGGCAGCGGGGATCACTGACCGTTTGGTTCGATCCCTCGATGCAGTGGGAAGCCATTCCGTCGGGGCGTCGCGGCCGTCAGCAGGCCTATAGCGACGCGGCGATCCAGGCCTGCCTCACCCTCAAGATCCTCCTCGGGCTGCCGCTCCGCCAAGCGACCGGTTTCGTGGCGAGCCTGCTCGAACTGTCTGGGCTCGACTGGTCCGTGCCGGACTTTAGCACTCTGTCACGCCGCCAGAAAACCTTGAACGTGATCATTCCGTATCGCGGCTCGAAGGGGCAGCTGCACCTGCTCGTGGACAGCACCGGCATCAAGGTGGAAGGTGAAGGTGAGTGGCATACGCGCAAGCATGGCGGCTCGAAACGGCGCGTGTGGCGCAAGATCCACCTCGGAGTCGACGAGGAAACATTGGAAATCCGGGCCGTCGAGGTCACGTCCAGCAATGTCGGCGATGCGCCGATGCTGCCGGACCTGCTTGCCCAGATCCCGGCGGAGGAGGAGATCGCCACCGTCACCGCCGACGGTGCCTATGACACCCGCGCCTGCCACGACGCCATCGCCGCGCGCGATGCTGCAGCTATCATCCCGCCGAGACGGAATGCCAGGCCATGGAAGCCGGACACAGCCGGAGCCCGCGCGCGCAACGAGATCCTGCGAGCATCGAAGCACTTGGGCCGGGCGCTCTGGCGGAACTGGAGCGGGTATCACCGCCGCAGCAGGGTCGAAACAAAAATGAACTGCGTGAAGCTGCTCGGCCAGCGGTTGATGTCGCGGGACTTTGACCGCCAAGTGGCAGAGGTCCAGATCCGCGCGGCGGTCCTCAACCGCTTCACGGCACTCGGTATCCCGATGACCGTGGCCGCGGGATAAGAGTGTCCGGGGAAAGGGCAAGTGCGATCATCAGCTGATTTGCGCAACAGCGCC
>NZ_AQRC01000043.1 GCF_000737065.1 Thioclava atlantica
CAACCAGAAATCGCTGAAGAAGATGGAGGATGCCGGGCTCGAGTTCAACAAGGTCTCCCCCGAGGAGCTGGCCCGGATGCGTGAGAAATCGCAGGTCGTCTATGACAAGCATCGTGACGAGATCGGCGGCGACGTGATAGATCGCGTTCAGAAGACACTCGACGAGCTGCGCGCCAAGAGCAACTGAGGCGCAAGCCGTCGTCCATCTCCCGTCCGGTCGCGACTGACCGGGCGGGGGGCGCGTCGGGCCGCGCCTCCCGGCCCGACGCCTCCCGCCGCCCGAGCCGAAAGGATGAGCCCCGTGCCGAATTTCGACCTGACAGGAAAGACTGCGCTGGTGACCGGATCGTCGCGGGGCCTCGGCCGGACCTTCGCGGAGGGGCTCGCCGGGGCGGGGGCCCATGTCATCCTCAACGGCGTCGACCCCGACAGGCTGGAGAAAGCGCGCGCGGAGATGGAGGCCCTCGGGCACCGGGTCAGCGCCATCGCCTTCGATGTCTCCGACGAGGCGCAGGTTCTCGCCGCTTTCGAGCAGCTCGACGCCGAGGGGCGGGCCCCCGACATCCTGGTCAACAATGCGGGGATCCAGCTTCGCCGCCCGATGCTCGATCTGTCCGTCGAGGACTGGCAGCGCGTGCTCGACACCAACCTGACGTCCGCCTTCCTTTGCGGCCGGGAAGCCGCGAAGCGCATGATCGCGCGCGGGGGCGGCAAGATCATCAATATCGGCTCGCTCATGAGCGGGCTCGCCCGCGCCACGGTCGCGCCCTACACCGTCGCGAAAGGCGGCATCAAGCTGCTCACCCGCTCGATGGCCGCCGAATGGGCCGGGGCGAACGTGCAGGCCAACGCGATCGGGCCGGGCTACATGAAGACCGA
>NZ_AQRC01000044.1 GCF_000737065.1 Thioclava atlantica
TAGCCGACCTTGGCGCAGACCTGCTCGAGCGTCTGCACGACGTCCTCGCCCCGGTAGGTGAAGCGGGGATCGGCCGCCGGGCACAGCCGGGAATGGGTGCCCACAATCGTCAGGATGCGAATCTTCTTGCCCATGGCGAGCTGATCGTGAACGAAGTCCATCGCCCAGACATCGTTCGGGCCGATGGCTTCCTGGCGGTCCTCCCGCAGCTTCGCCTTCACCCGGCGCTTCGGGTGCTTGTTGCGCAGCTGAAGGCCCAACTCGTTGTAAATCCTGCGGGTCTTCTTCATGTTGATGATCCACCCCTCTCGCCGAAGCAGGACATGCACACGGCGATAGCCGTATCGCACGCGTGTCTCGCAGATCTCCTTGATCCGCCGCTCGACGGCAGCCTGATGCGTCCGCCGGGACTTGTAGTGGTAGCTGGACGTGTCGAAGCAGATGGCCCCACAAGCCTTCCTTATCGACACGCCCCAGTCGACGCACATCCCGGTCACAATCTCTCGCAGACGCCCAGGCTTCAGAGCTTTCGCCGGATCACATCCTGCAACATCTCCCGGTCCAGCGTCAGGTCCGCGACGATCTTCTTCAGCCGCGCGTTTTCGTCCTCGAGCGCCTTCAACCGACGCATCTCGTCTGGCAGCAAGCCGCCATACTTTTTCTTCCAGTTGAAATAGGTCGCCTGACTTATCCCAGCCTTGCGGCAGATCTCAGCGACCGGCGTTCCCTGCTCGCCCTGCTTCAGGATGAACGCCTTTTGCGCTTCCGTGAACTTCGATGCTTTCATGCGTTTCCGCTCCTCTCCCAGCCAGGAAAGCTTAGCCGAAAACTCCAGCTTCAAACGGTCCAGTTTTCAGGGGGCAGAGCAC
>NZ_AQRC01000045.1 GCF_000737065.1 Thioclava atlantica
GCAGAGGCTGCAGCGCTGTCCGACCAAGACAAGGCGACGGATGACGAGGAGCTTTGCACCAAACCCGCGGCGTTTCAGGCACTGGTTCAGGCCTGGCGGTACCGTGACACCTTGGAGAAGATCGAGTTCGCTGCGATCATGTCAGGAGGCAACAATGACGACGCCTCATGGAAGCAATGGACGGACGGGCCTGCGCAGGAAACCCGGATCAAACGTTTCAAAAAGCCCTTGTTTCACAAGGACGCCACGAAATCGGATCCGCTGGCATTCCTAATAGTCAAGTCGATGCTCCTAACAGGGTTCGACGCGCCGATCGAAGGTGTGATGTATCTCGACCGTTCCATCCGGGAAGCTGAGCTGCTGCAGGCGATCGCCCGTGTGAACAGGACAGGCTTCGGGAAAACATGCGGTATCGTTGTCGATTACTTTGGCGTGGCCCATCACCTGAAAGCCGCTTTAGCCGCCTATTCCGATGAAGATATCGAGGGGGCCTTGGTTAGCCTGAAAGATCAGATCCCCGTGCTGCAGGATCGGCACATCCGGGTCGTGGACATTTTCCGACGTGCCGGCCTTGATGATCTGTCGAATGACGAGGATTGCTTGCAAGTGCTTTCGACTGAGAAAGCCAGAGCGGAGTTCACCGTCAAGCTCAAGGATTTCCTGAATTCTCTGGAGATCATTCTTCCCCGCCCTGAGGGTTTACCATTCGTTCAGGATGCCAAGAGACTTGCCTACCTGCAAGCGCGCGCCCGCAACCGATATCGTGACATGCCAGTTATCGGGTCAGACGTCGGTGCCAAGGTGCGGAAGCTGATCGACGACCACGTCATTTCTCTCGGTATCGATC
>NZ_AQRC01000046.1 GCF_000737065.1 Thioclava atlantica
ACGTTGCAGAGCGGTTCGGCGGGGCCGTCCTCGCGGATCAGGATGGTCTCGGTGGTCTCGAGGCCCCAGTCGTCCATCCACAGGCCGGGCATGAAATGGAAGGTCATCCCGGGTTCGAGTACGGTCTCGTCGGCGGCGCGCAGGCTCACGGTGTGCTCGCCCCAGTCGGGCGGGTAGCTCAGCCCGACCGCGTAGCCGCAGCGATTGGGCCGCTCGATCCCGACCTTGGCGAGTTCGAGATCGAGCGCGCGGGCGATGTCGCAGGCGCGGTTGCCGGGGCGCGCGACCTCGATCCCGGCATTGAGACCCTCGGTCAGCGCCGCGGCGGCATCGGCCATGAAGCGCGGCGGCTTGCCGAAGAAGAGCGTCCGGCACAGCGGCGCGTGATAGCGCCGGTAGCAGCCCGATTGCTCGATGAAGGTGGCCTCGCCCTTGCGCAGCGCCTCGCCGTCCCAGGTCAGGTGCGGCGCGGAGGCATCCTCGCCCGAGGGCAGCATCGGCACGATCGCGGGATAATCGCCCCAGCTGTCCTCCTCGCCCTGCACCGAGGTCTTGAACAGCTCGCCCACGAGGTCGTGCTTGCGCATCCCCGGCTCGGCCAGTTCGACCGCGCGGTTGATCACCAGCTCCGAGATCCGCGCGGCGCGGCGCATGAAGGCGAGCTCCTCGTCGGATTTGATCAGGCGCTGCCAGTTCACCAGCGTCGAGCAGTCGACGAACTCGGCCTCGGGCAGCCCCTCGGCGAGCACCGCGAAGGCGCGGGCGGTGAAGAAATAGGTCTCCATCTCGACCCCGATCCGCGCATCGCCATGGCCCATGATCCG
>NZ_AQRC01000047.1 GCF_000737065.1 Thioclava atlantica
TGAGCTACTCCCCGATCGTTGGACAGGATCTGGCGTAAATTAAGCTACTCGTTGCACCTGCTGATCGGGTTGGTTGATATCATTTCTCTGCCAATAGACCAGCGCCGGTGGTTTGCCGCCGAGGGCTGAGTGAGGGCGCTGGTGGTTGTAGAAGGTCATCCATTTCCGGATCGCCGCCTTCGTCTCTGATCCGGTCTCCCAGGCGTGCAGGTAGACGCACTCGTATTTCAGGGTCCGCCAGAGCCTCTCGATGAAGATGTTGTCGAGATGAAGAGGGACCGTCGCGCCAGTGGCGCGGCGTAAGCCCGATGAATGGCCTTTCCCATCCATCGAGATCCGCACGCCCGACCGGCGGAGCCGATCCGTCCAGGCGAAGGACGTGAACTGAGACCCTTGATCGGTATTCATGATCTCGGGCGGGCCGAACTTGTGGACGGCTTCGTTCAGCGCTTCGACGCAGAAGTCGGCCTCCAGCGTGTTCGAGATCCGCCAGGCCAAGACCTTTCGCGTCTGCCAGTCCATGATCGCGACGAGGTATAGAAACCCGCGCCTCATGGGCAGGTAGGTGATGTCCGAGCACCAGACTTGGTTCGGGCGATCCACCCGCAGACCTCGCAGCAGGTAGGGATAGGTCTTGTGCCCCTTCGCCGG